>NZ_CP045856.1:0-310891 GCF_009650195.1 Agrobacterium sp. MA01 | reverse complement strand
ACATTATCCTGAATACATCAACATACTCTCTGTATTCCTGCCCTACTAGCGGCGGAATTATCCATGGAGCAGTAAAGACCATAGTAAATGCGACTACCGAAAGCGGCAACATCATAAGGCGCATCATGACCATGGCCTCAATCGCAGGCTCCTTAGTAGTGTGGCGCCCAATTGAATTCGCGAACACTGCCACACCAATGGCCGTTGCAACTTCCGTGACAATTTGGCTGAGGCGCAACGCAGCGAAAAGTGCGCCGACGTGTTGTGGGCTAGAGGACACGAGCGGCACAATAAACAGTGTAGATTGCCTCAAAAGTATCATTAGCAGAGCGCCGGGCATGTATTGCCCACCTCGTATTAAAACATCCTTCAGCGGCACCCGTTCGGAGCGCAATTCTGTAGTCGCGGTGAAAAGCACTTTATAACCAAATACTGCCGAAATAAAGAACGTCAAGGACGAAATTATAAGAACCAAAGACAAACTAATGAGAGATGGGAAAAACAAAAGGATCGAAAAAAGAAAAAGCTGAACGACCCTGGGAAGTGCGTCAATCATATTGAACAGCTTCATCCTCTTGAGGCCGATTGGAACACCTTGCACCATACGCATCGACAGTTGACCAGCAAACAGCAATAGAATTTGCCAAACCTCAACTGGAACGATCTCCTCAAAAAATCTCGTCATAGTGAAAAGGTAAAAAGCGAGCGCGCCAATAACAAAAAATACAACGTTCAGAGAAACAGTTTGCCAGAGCGCTGAACGAGAGCGGTTTGCATTTTCCCCAACATAGTAGCCAATCGAATGCCGCGCCCCGAAGTCAAAAAGCGTTGAAAAGAATAGGGTAAGCGTCAACAAGTAGCCGTAAGTTCCAAACTCCTCCTGAGATAGGACGCGAGCTACGATCAGAAATACAAGAAAATTGCTTGCTTTGATAAGGAAGCGGAAGCCCACTGCCATTGCCGCATTCAGTTTAAGAGATTTACTCAAAGCACGACTCCGAAATGTCGACTAGAATAACCGAGCGGCGTTTCTCGAACACCGAGTTCGCAACTATCACCTTACCATGCCTCGACCAAACGGGATGGGGATCGATACGGCGATCACCACTAAGATTCATGGTCGAAAGACGGGTGATTTCTTTTTCATCGCCGCTCTCAAGATCAATCAGCCTCAGCGGAATCCGTTTCTCCGAATCCGAGAATCCGTCAGTGTTATAGGCATCAGTCAGCAGGAACCTACCTGAAGGACTAACAGTGGGATGACCACTTCCGCGCCGTCCGTGGCCGATATCCCGCATTTCAGCACCAGTGTCGTTGAACTGTACAAAACGTATTCCTTTACCTTCAAAATTCAGATTCATTACTATGTCCGTACCGCTTGGGTGCCAGTTGGCATGGTGGCCGCCACGTTTCCACAACACGTCCGGTACGGGGAGCGCCACATCACTGCCGTCAAGTCCGCATGTAACTAGTTGCATCGGCCAGCCAACTCGGCCTTTTACGCCTTTGCTAAAAAGCGCAATCATTAGTCTGTTATGTTTCGGGCTAACACGAACATTAAATATGTACGGAATACCATTTTCCAGTTGCTCCTCTCGCGGCAACTGAGCGACGATTTCATCAGCTGTAGTTATAATCTCAGTTTCACCACTTAGTAGATTAGTTCGCCAAAGGTTACGCTCGTTGAATGCACGCGCTGAGTTACGGTAGGGTCTAAACAAGCTCTCTGGTACACCATATCCATGGTGAGCACCATTTATGAGCTCGATCCTGGTGCCGTAGGAAAACCGCCGATCGGGCGAGAGCCCACCAATCGTCCCCCCTAAGCGAACACTCCGGCGCTCGCTCAAATCAAGCCTCACGCCAGTGCCCAAATTGTCGAGAACATCGTTAAACAAAATCGTGTTGTCGTCTGCTCCCCATTGAGCATTAGCGCCTGTTTGCGCACCCCACCCATAGGTATTATAAACGGCGGTAATGGTATGGTTGTGCAAGTCGACTACGCATATTTGAGCTACATCCCCTGGCAATGGTAACCGCCATATAAACGGGATCCGGGTCACAAGCAGAAATCTTCCTGAAGGACTTATGGGGTCGACGTCATAGTAGGTGTGCAAAATGTGCGACTGCGGTAGGAACAGCTCAGTTATATCGGCACTAAAATGTCTGGACGCCAGCGGAACTGCTTCCCAAAGCGGAAGTGAACCAAGATCTTTTTGACCTCTAGAAACAATAGATCCAGCGATCATTCTCAATCTACTAGGGATCTTTCGCGCTTCTCGCCGAATGAACTTCAGGTTTTGTGTTATATTACTCAAGCCTACATCTCCATCCGTCAGCGCAACAGAATTGTTTTTGCGTGCAAATCGCAAAATACATTTTCGAGATCGGAAGTCATCATATTTCAGGGCTCACCGGTCCGTTTTTTCCGTTACGTAAACAATCCGCCACATATAACGAGCTTATAACAAGTAACGTTGTACCAATAGAATTCGTTTGCATTACAGTTCTTCCTGACATTCCCGTAATAATAATAGAGAGATTTACTAGGGAAAACGCCCTCATCAAAGGATCCGCCAGGAGAATCCTACGTGTCATGGTGAGCAACATGATACGTGCAAGCCAAACACAGACTACTGCACCACCGACTAGACCCACACCAAGTGCGATATCGATAAACGAATTGTGCGACTGAGACGGGTTATACAGCCAGCCAGCTAACACCATTTGCAGAGGCATCGCCTCTGGCGCTCTCCAAGATGCTTGATAGCCATAGCCCAAAAATGGTCTATCAAGTAAATAGTCAAACGCAATTGACCATATTTTTGTTCTCCCAGTAAGCGTCGCATCACGTCCAAGCACGTTAAGAAAAATATCGGCATTTGTGAACAACCAGTATCCCGCGGCGATAGCGAACATAATGCTTATATCCGCTAGGATTTTATTGCTATGCTTCGAGGCTGACTTAAACCTCAACCAACATCCGAAAATGGCGCAAAAGAACAACGCGACGAAACCAGTACGCGACTGAGTTAGTACAATTAGCAAAGCGCTCAGCAGGAGCAACGATAGCCATGCACCACGCCATGCTCGATCGTTATTCACGCCCCACCACGCAAAAATGGCGGCTATCACGAAGACATACGAGGCAGGGTTCTTATGGATAAACAACCCGCGCCAATTTCCGCTGTTATCACCGCCCTGCATTATTCCGATGCTCGGATTTATCACCGCTATCAAAACCGATCCAATACCCATAACTATAAACGCAGCACAGAAGATTCGAAGGAGCTCTTGTTTTGAGAAAGAATAATATAAATAAAATGCAATACAGCAATTTCCAACTAGTGAAATGGCCCTTACTAGGGTGCCTGAAGGAAGAATCGACCAAGCGGTCGACATGAGACACAGGAACAAAAACATAAGCAAAAGCTTTTGTTGCGATAATATTCTTCGCAAATAATTGCTGTGTGCAAGGAGCCATAGTCCTGTTATAACATAGAATACTAAACACGCTGCAGCGAAGGCAGGACTTTCGCCTCCACCATCATCAGACAAGTCTCGCGCATCATTTCCTGACAGGAAGCCGCCAGTAGCACGAGCCATGAAGATCATACAAATTACTGCAAAACTGTAGCTGATGAACTTTCTAAGCGTCATGCCCCTCGGCGACTCGCAATCAAGTATAGCTGGAGTGATCAATACGGAGGCGCCTCTTCTCGATTGAAATTGACTTTCACAAGTAGATTCCGGATGTCGCATTGGTGTTACTTTTTAGCCACCAATTCAATGAGGAGGCTTTCGCCACCCGAAACTATGGCCAATGCAGTTAATACAACGATGCACATACAACTCCTCGTATTTCGCACCCACTAGGAGCCAGTAGCGTTGTTTAACTGCAATTGCGTGATGGAATTTTTCCTGCGACTATAGGAAATGCAGCCTAACGACTGCATCATGTCGCCTTGATCCGCCCACCCAATTGTACTACCTTTTCGACGAAGCGGTCGTAGCCTCTCTCCACTTGCCAAGCCTCGCGTATAGTCGTCTGGCCATCCGCGCACATACCCAGCAACGAAAGAGCAACGCCAGCCCGCAAGTCTAGTGCAGTCACTTCAGTCCCAATTAGACTTTGACCGCTCGATACGCATAGCATGTTGCCATCTTGTTGTGCTTTGACACCCATAAGCGCAAATTCTCTCGCATAGCCATAACGTCCGGGGAAGCGCAGATCTACAATTTTGGTCTCGCCACGAGCCCTTGCGCCATATGCGGCCATAATGGGTTGCATATCAGAGTTTATGCCAGGATACGGTCCGGTGGTCACGTCCAACGGATAGCAGGCACCTCCACGGACTATCACGCTACCTTCCGGCCCAGTGTATATACGGGCACCGCTTTCACGCAGGAATATCAATGGTACCTCAAGATCCGCTGCCGGAAAATCGTATATATGGATGTCGCCTCCCGTCATAACGGACCCGATAACCCATGTTAACGCCTCCATATTGTCGGGCATCACTCTGTGTCGAACGCCGGAAAGACTACCAGCTACTCCATCGATCTCAATACACTCCTGCCCGTAGACCCGTATAACAGCGCCCATCGACTTCAAAAATTTGATCAGATCTAAGATTTCTACGCGAAGATGCGGATTGTAGATCCGGGTGACCCCCCGTGCGAGAGCACCACAAATCAAAGCATTCTCGGTGGCCCCCGTAGATCGAACACGCAAGTGAACGTCCCCGCCAGTCAACCCCAAGGGGGCTTCAGCTACTAACATTCCCTCCCTCTCAAAAACGCGGGCGCCGAGAGTTTCAAGCAACATCACATGAAGATCGTACGCTCGATCACCCGCAGCCGAATCGCCAATAGAGCACCCTCCAGGTAGAGGAACCGCGCCGTATCCGGTCCGAGCCACAAGAGCACCAAGTATGAGTAGCGTGTTGCGAATCGATCGTCCGCCCCAATTTAGATCACTACTCAAAGTCGCGAGCTCACTAATCGTCAAGCAATCACCCTCAACAACGCAGGTCTTTCCTAACGCTTCTAGCATGTCTGCATGTACGCGAGCGTCCAGTAGAGTTGACGGGTAATTTTCCAAAATAACTGGATCCGCAGTCAAAAGTGAAGCGGCCATTAGACGAAGAACGCTGTTCTTCGCACCGCTGATGCGGACGTTCCCTTCCAATTTACTCTTCTCAATTTTGTACTCGCTGACGACACTCATTTCTCATCCTACCATTATGTCGAATTAGTGCAGAAGATTCTTTTCAACTACTGACGCCTGCCAGTGCGTGAACGTGTATGCGAATTACCCGCTAGCAACGATTTGACCAAATCGCCTCTCAGCTTCAACATGGACCGAACTCACTAATCCGCTGCGGGAAACGAACTTCACCTCTGTGTCCATCAAGTACCCAGTATTACGATATACATCTCCGCGAGCTTTATGAACCAACATTAATACGTCCGATGCGGTTGCCCCTCCTAGATTCACGATAAAATTTGCGTGGTGTGAAGATAATCGCGCGTTATTTTCTCTGTATCCCTTGAGGCCAGCTTCTTCTATTGCTTTCCCCGGAGGCCCGACGATTTTATACATATCTGGATTGCTCAGGAATACAGATCCGCAGTTGGGCTCCTTCCGGGGGAATTTTTTACTTCTATCTTGTAGTATTTTTAGCATTTCTTGTCGCTGTGTGTGTCTATCGCTGGGCTCAAGCGCCAATACTGCTGACGTGATAATTGCTCCCGCCTCTTGAAATACACTGTTCCGGTATGAGAACCCGCATTCCTTTTGGCTAAGCTCGACGCGCGTTCCGTCCAGCGTCACAACACGAACTCGATCCACATGGCTGCCAATCCATTTGCGCAGGCTGCCACCGTTCATCGCGATTAGGCCCCCAAAACTCCCGGGAATGCCGACAATGTGCGCCACTCCTCCAAGTCCCCAAGTTGCCGCCCTGTGCGCTACAGCAGGAGTCCAAGCAAAGCCGCCGACCTCCACTCTACTCCCATCTAGCTGACTAATAGATGAAAAATTAGAAGATAGGCGAACTAATACGCCATCAAACCCTTGATCATCAAACAAAAGATTGCTTGTGTGGCCGATAACTAAATATGGGACAACAAGCTCCTGTAGAAGTTTCAATAGTCGCGCAACTTCGGTCTCAGTATCCGGTTCAGCGAGATATCTCGCGGTGCCACCGATGCGCCACCGGCTCATTTTTGCTAAATCTATACAACCTTGAATGCGACCGGGCAGCACTCTTTCTAGCATCGTTCTTATGTTTGAACTTGGATAGGCTGGCATACTCGCTTTTCCTTATCCGCTCACATTTGTTTATCGTGATGAATCATAACGATGGGCTAAAACGACCCGTGCTTCTACTCGACCAGTATTCCCGCAAGGTTAAGAAGCATTAAATCACGTTCGGGCGTCTTGTCTTCATGCATGGCAGGCAAATCAACTCTTACGAGCAACTCAGCGATATCTTTTGAGCTACTCACAACATGCAGACCAGCCAGTCTCGAAAGCTGTGCGGCAGTCGAAATTTGATGGTTGTTTCGGTGTTCTCCGAGAGAGGCCGATCGCGCCATGGCGATCAGAGGCTTTCGGTTTCGCTGAGCCGATAGAATCGTTCCAATTCCAGCATGGCTTACTACGGCTCTGGATTGCCGAATGTAGCTGTCGTAGTCAGAAGACTTCAACATATCAACGAATTCAAAGTGGCGTGGTCTATACTTGCTGTCACGACCAATCTGCCCGAAGAATGTTTCATCGGGAAACTGAGGCACGACTTCATCGACCGCGGCAACTAAGCGGTCAAAAGGCAATTGCGTTCCCAGAGTCAGAAAAATCATATCACGCTTCCGATGTATCTAGTCCGTTTTCCGTCCGCCAGGTGTTCCCACTGCGTGATCACTACGTGTGAGAATCGCAAAGCGATCCTACCACTTAAGGACAGGCGCTCTGCGTTAGCGATGCTTTCAATCCAGATGGTCTTCGCACCAAGCAATCGCCCCCAAAACAAGCAAAGCAAACCCGGCGCCGCTCCAGTTGAGACCACAACATCTGGCCTGTGTTTAAGCACCAAAGAAAACGTCTCGAACACTCCAAAGAAAACCCTGTGCGGTACACTCTGACTGTAGTCTGCTATGCCGACGATAGGTTCGGGCAACAAAGCCTCAGCCTGACTGGGGTTCGTAGTGGCATAGACAACGATATGCCCTGAAAAAGCCGGCTGCAACAAGATCAGCTGCTTTAGATGCCCACCTCCAGAGGCAACGGCGAGAATACGTCTTGAACGATCTGGCATCACGGCATCCGTTGGTATTGATGTAGAAGATTCGAAGTTAGGTCTGCTTCGGTCAGAACTGAGAGTGGCATAGTTAGTTGGGTAACATAGAGAGACTTTCCAACTCGGTAGGCGAGGGCATGCGACCAAATCCGGGCACTCCCACCCAATAGAAATCGGAGGTGGGGATGCTAAAGTTTATCTTTTATGTCCACATACCACTCTACGAACAACTTCACCCCTTCCTCAATGTTCATGCTGGGGGTATAATCTGTTAGTGTTTGCAACAGATTGGGGGCGGCAAATGTCCGTGGCACGTCACCCTTTTGCATCGGTAACATATGTCGGATCGCCGGCTGGCCGAGCGCGCGCTCCACCATTTCGACGAAGTCCATGAGGTTTTCAGGCTGACCACCGCCGATATTGACCAAGCGGTATGGCGCCTGGCGCGAAAGTGTCTCGGTCCTGTCGTCGGCGACACGGTTGGATTCGTCGGGGATGACATGTGAGATACGCACGATCGCCTCCACCAGGTCGTCGATATAGGTGAAGTCGCGGCTCATCTTGCCCTCACCATAGATCTCGATCGGCTTGCCGTTCAGCATGAGATCTACGAACTTAAACAGCGCCATGTCAGGCCGACCCCATGGTCCATAGACTGTGAAGAACCGGAAAGCGGTCGTCGGCGTCTTGTAGAGATGGGCATGTGCATGCGCCATCAACTCCATCGACTTCTTCGTGGCAGCATAGATAGTCAGTGGCTCGTCCGCCCGGTCCGTCTCGCGGAAAGGCACAGTTGGGTTGGCGCCATAGATCGATGACGTCGAGGCGAGCATCAGGTGCTTGACCTTGTGTCGCTCGGCAAGCTCGATGATGTTATAGGAGCCGGTAATATTGGACGTCAGATAGGATTGCGGGTTTTCGAGGCTGTAGCGTACGCCGGCCTGGGCCGCGAGATGGATCACCACATCGGGCTTTGCCGTGGCCATCGCCTCTTCTACGACTTGACGATCTTCAAGCATGGCAATGACTGGCTTGAACGCCGGATACTGCGCCAGGGCTGCATGACGCAACTGCTTGAGCTTTACGTTGTAATACGGCGTCATGCCGTCAAAACCGGTCACCTGATGCCCGTCGGACAGAAGCCGGCGGGCAAGGTGAAAGCCGATGAAGCCGGCGGTACCGGTAATGAAATAATGCATGGTCATGCTTTCGTCTTGCGCTTGCCGATCGGGAAATGGCTGAAGCCGTACTTCGCCATCTCATCCGGCTTATAGATATTGCGCAAATCAACGATGACGGGTGCCTTCATCTCTTGCTTCAGTCGACGGAAGTCGAGAGCACGGAACTCGTCCCACTCTGTCACGACCACCAACGCGTCTGCATCCGCAGCAATCTCATACGGGTTGTTGCCATACTTCACGGGACCGAGCACTGCCTTCGCAGCCTCCATGCCTTCCGGGTCGAAGACAAGCACATCAGCGCCACCGTCAAGCAGCGCCTGGATGATGGAGATCGACGGCGCGTCGCGCATGTCGTCGGTGTTCGGCTTAAAGGTCAGTCCAAGGACAGCGATCTTCTTGCCGTGAACGTTGCCGTCACATGCGGCAACGACCTTTCGTCCCATCGCGCGCTTGCGATTGTCGTTGACGAGCACGGTCGCCTCGATCAGTCGCAAGGGGCTGTCGAAGTCATTGGCTGTCTTGACCAACGCCAGCGTATCTTTCGGGAAGCACGAGCCACCATAACCAGGACCTGCATGGAGGAACTTATCTCCGATGCGCTTGTCCATGCCAATGCCCAGTGAAACCTTTTGGACGTCGGCTCCGATTTTCTCACAGAGGTCGGCGATCTCGTTGATGAACGTGATCTTCATCGCCAGGAAGGCGTTCGCAGCATATTTCACAAGCTCTGATGTGCGGCGTTCGCAGATGAAGAGCGGCGCTTCGTTCAGATAAAGTGGACGGTAGACCTCGCGCATAATCTCGATCGCACGCTCATCTTCCGAGCCTATGACGATGCGGTCCGGTCGCTTGAAGTCTGCGATTGCCGCACCTTCACGGAGGAATTCCGGATTGGAAACGACGGCGATATCCTTCTCGGGGAATTCGCTGCGGAAGATGCGCTCGATTTCGTCACCGGTTCCGACAGGTACCGTGGACTTGGTGACGACGACTGTAAAGCCCGTGACTGCAGCGGCAATCTCTCGGGCAGCTGCATAGACGTAAGAAAGGTCTGCATGTCCATCTCCACGACGCGACGGCGTTCCGACAGCGATAAAGACGACGTCGGCATCTGCCACCGGGCCTGCGAGATCCAGCGAGAAACTCAGTCGGCCCGCTGTGCGATTGTGCTCGATGATCGCATCAAGACCGGGTTCGAAGATAGGTACTTCACCCCGTTCAAGCGCCTCGACCTTCTCCACCGACTTATCGACGCAGATGACGTCATGGCCGAAATCTGCAAGGCAGGCTCCCGACACGAGGCCGACATAGCCCGAACCAATCATTACTATACGCATGTTCTACTCTTTGCCCCTCAATTACTTTTCGACGCCACTGGGAGTGGGGCGCTTCGAAGTACATGACCGTTTGTATGTAAACACTGCTTCACATGCCGCCCGGCTTGCTCCCCAACAACTAGAGCGGGATTTCCATTCGCGGCCACACCACGGCAGACACCAATATTAACTAGTTGTTAGCCTAAGCAATTTTTTATTGCGCCGCAATATCGATCTATTTCCATGGTTAAAGTGTAGCGCCGGAAGCTTCCAGTCAGCATGTGAACGCCCCCAGAAATGGTCGCGGCACTTGTCCCGAACATTCGTTCGAACCCGCCCACTTCGACGGCATCCCCCTTCGAGTCGTCCTCCATGCCAATCAAGGCTTAGAAGAACTGTAGCTTCCTTGGGAAAAAATGATGTCAATCGCCTGCGGACTGACCGTAATAAGCAGCGTAGGAACTATACTTGCCGCCAGACGGCTTTTCCTTCTGGTTCAAAACAAGAACGTGTTTGGTATCCGGTCCACTCTGCTCCTTTAGCGACGCGAGTGCCTTTTTGGCCATGGTCTGTGGTGTGCTTGCCCATTTCAAAACGAATACGACCATATCCGTGAAGCGCGCGAGATAAAGCGCATCGACAACGGCGCCAACCGGAGGGGTATCAATCACAATGTAGTCGAAATGCCGCCTCGCAGTCCTCAAGATTTGGTTGAAGCGATCGCCCATCAAAAGGTCGTCGGTGGCAATATCGGAGACGCGCGATCCGAAGATCATCGATAGATCACTCAAAGGGTCAGTCAGCGCCTGCTTTGATACAGATGGAGGCAGCTCCTGTCCGCGCAAAACTTCACTCAGCCACGGCGCGGCATTGACGCCTGTCAGTTTGCTGAGACTTGGTTTGCGAAGGTCGCAGTCAATTATTAGCGTCTTTCTGCCAGACCTTGCCAAAGTACGGGCGAGGGCGAGGGCCGTTGTCGACTTACCCTCATTCGGCTCTGTGGAAGTGACCATGATGACGAGGCCGCTCTTCTCGTCGGAGCTGTCTTTCGCCAAGTCTGCCTTGCGGCGCTCGACCAGAACGCGCAAGCGCCTAATGCTCTCTGAGAAAACAGATAGTGGTGCGGAGACCACCATGTCGGCGACGCCTATCTTGATCAGGTTCGAGGAACCAGTTTGCCGCGGAATTGTGGTTGCGAGCGGTGTTCGCAAGACCTGCTCGACTTGCTCCTCGGACGTGAACCCGCCTATGAAGAGTTCTCTCAACACGGCAATTACGCCGCCGAGACCTAGCGCGAAGACAGCGGCAATGGCGAGTATCAGGCGCTTGTTCGGGAAAGACGCCGATGTCGGAGCCGAGGCTTCATTGACAATACGCGCGTCGGCGACTTGCAGTTGGGCCTGGACATCGAGCTCCCGAAGACGCTGCAGGAGACTCTGATACTGGCTTCTCGCGATTTCAGAAGACTGCTGCAGAGAATAGATTTCTGTCAGAACTTCAGGAGGAAGATTGCTATTCAGCATCGCTGTTCGCATCTCGCTCCGAACCGTGTCGCCACGGTCATCATAGGATGCCACCTCCTGCTGAAGCTTTGTTAGCTCCCGGCCTGCTTCCTCGACGATTTGGGCCTGGATCTGCTCAAGCTCCGAACGAAGATTAACCGCTCTCTGGCTGCCATCCGCCGCCTGGCCGAGGGCAGCATCCACCTCTTGCTGCCGTTGTTGCAACTGGCGTATAGCATCCGCCTGCAGGTTTGCCGTGAGCGCAGAAATATCGCGAGCATTCAAGCTGAGCTCAACGACCTGCGCAAGCCCGCTTACACGTTCGCGCTCAGTCCGAATTCTCTCAAACTCGGAACGGAGCTGGGCGATCCTGGGCGAAGCAGATTCCTGTTCTATGCGGTCGAGGTTCTCGCTCAGATAACGGTCGAAACCCCGCTCGCTTTCGATCAGGCTATTGTTTGCCTGGCTGATCTGGGCCTGGATGATGTTGCGGGACGAAACCGTTCTTGAAATCTTCGACTGCAATTGCAGATCGATATAGGTCGAGGCAATTGCGTTGGCCAATCTTGCCGACTTTGCCGGCTCTCGAGATGTCACTGAGATCTCAATAATATATGTCAAGCCCTGGCGCCGAACCGACACTGCAGACTGAAGTCTTGAAAGCGTTTGTCCTAACAGAAATTCGCCAGAGGGAGCAGTCCCAGAATTCAGATTGAAATAAGACTTGATCCAGTCGAAACGTCCCGGCTGAACGCCGAACTCGGGATCAGACAGCAAATTCTCGCGTCGGACGACTTCCAAATAGATGTTATCTGACCGAAGGATTGCCACCTCACTCTCAACGCGGGCGTTCGCATCGCTAACCGACACGTTCATTCGCTCGTCTGGTTGCAGAAGATCCTTATTGGACAGATCGACCATAACCTTGTTGGTCGCCGTATACTTTGGGGTAAGGGTATAAAGTACGCCTCCAGTCAAGACGACGATAGCAACGACGATCGAAACCATCAGCCACAGCTGACGCCTGAACAGACCGATGATGGACTTCAGGTCGATCTCTTGCTCCATTTGGAACCCCCAGTGATTTTCAAAGAATTAGATTGCCGATGTATCAGTATGGAGCTTTTCGGCAATGCAAAAATTACAGTTTGGTTAACTGGAGTGGATGAGCTTACAATCATCCCCAGCAATTCTTAAGGCAGCCAATCTTCCAGTTTCATACACCTTCAGATCAAGATTGATGCGCCTCCCGCGAATATCTACCTCATCAACCGGCGTGTGTCCGTGCACCACCGTGAAGTCCTCCGAAAATTTAGTCCAGTTGAACTGGTGGGGTCGGCTCTTCAGCAAGACGTCATCAACCTGCATATCGAGCGAAAGAGACGGGTCAATTCCTGCATGAACAAAACAGTACTTATCAAATGAGAGCAGAACAGGAAGACTCGACAAAAACGCGAGGTGGTCCTGAGGCACTAAAGCACGTAGCTGTGATTGCAAGGGATGCCGGCTCAGGTCTTCCAGGTAGACGCCGTAGGAGGCTAGAGTTTCATCGCCTCCGAGCCCCAACCAGTGTGAACTCGTCGAAGGTGAACGGCAAAAGTCGACGAACATCTGATCATGATTGCCCATCAAGCAAATTCGACTGAACCCAGAAGGCAGCGGTTGAAGAAGATGCTCGATGACCGACGACGACGACGGACCGCGATCGACATAGTCACCCAACATCACAATTAATTTCTCACCGTAAACGCTGCCGCCATCTGTGATGACCTTGCGTTCAAGAGCAACGAGTTCGTTCAGGCATCCATGAATATCTCCGATCGCGTAGGTGACCGCAGGCGGAGTTGGCAGCGACAGACGTGGCAAGACAATGTCCTTGCGCCCAAGCCTCTTGCCGAGAAAAGAAGCGAGCCAGTGGTTCATCGAGATTGCCGCTGGTTAACGGCGATCCGCGCTGCGCCGGTCCCCATGATCGCCGAAAAGAGTAGTGCGTAGCCTTGGATCTCGAGACTGAAATCTACGGTCGCATGGATCATTGCTACGATTGCAACGACAATTGAGGCAATCGCAGCGTAGTCGGGGGCCGATCTAGACCAGACTGCGACAAACATCCTGCTGACCAGCATGAGCAAAACAAGCCAAGGCAGACTACCGAAGATCAGTCCATAATCCGCCCATAGGCCAAGGTAGGAGTTATGAGCCTTCTGCCACAAAAGATCCACGCTCACATCGGGCTGATGGAAAAGAGGGAAGGCCAGTTCATAGGCGCCGCCGCCGAACCCGGTCCAAGGTCGCGCCATGATCATCGCCCAGGTTTGCTCGTAAAGAGCAAAACGAACGTCAGCGGAGCGCTCTACACTACCCAGTCGCTCAATTGTCTGGGCCCCATAAGCCCACAAAACGAGAGCCAGAGCAATCACGGCGAAGACTATGATCGACAAAACTCTTGGCAACCTTCTTCCCTCGGCAATCTGACGAGGAACAACAAGAGAAATGGTCAGGATAATTCCGAGAAAACCAACGAAGAGTCCCATGCGCGACCCCGTTCCGAAAAGTACAGCCATGATCAAAAAGATACCAAGGATATTAAAGAGCACAGACTTAGAGCTCGCGGCTGCACCAAGCAGGCCACTTCCACTTTTCGCGAAGTCTCTCAGAACCAGTGCCACTCCCACAACTGCACCACTTGCTAGAAAGGTTGCAAACGTGTTCCTGTTGACAAACGCTCCTGTCATTGAACCAAGATAAGCCCATTTCGGACCGAATATGGTCCCGTCCTCGAATTCGTGAAACAGCACGAACCCCAAAGCTGCATGCGCCACCACAATCCAAAAGATGATCGTCAAAAATTCGATCGAACGCTGTTCATTGCGAGTGAATTGGATGACCAGGTAGCCCAAGATGAAGACGTTCAGCCAAGTTGTAATAGCCAAGAGCGTTTCATTCGGGGCTACACTCAAAGTTATGGCGTCAGGGAGACCATACTGTCCCAGTCCCTCCATCCCTCCTACAGGCACAATCTGTAAGAGGGCGAACAAGATGAACAAAGTGACGAAGGCAATTTCCAACCTGTAAGAAGAGAGCGTGACCGCTGGCGCGACCCCCAATCTCAGGAGGGAAGCAGCATTAAAAAGCAACGTCAGTGAAAGAACTGCAAGCAGAATCGGCCAGAGCAAAGGCCGATTGCCGCCAAGAGCAAGGGGGGTCAGGGCTACCGTGGCCGAAACAATCCACATGGAGACCGTGTTGACTTGAGGTCGCGTCATCAGTACCCGTTTTGCTTCTCAGTGTGAATTCTAAAGCGGCAACTCAATCGAGCAAAAGCTTAGTTTACAGTAGCGCGCCTAACGCTTCTGACGAAGCGTCGCTGATCTTCAGCTGGCATTTCTTCGACAATCCGCGTGATACGCTCGCGAAAAATTTCATCTGACCAGTATCTGTTGGCTATGGCCGAAATTCCCTTACGGCTCATCACCATAACAGCAAGGTCCAAATCGAGATTGCGCTGGTTCGACGCAGATAGGCTGCCCACGGCTTCCTGAGCGAGATTAACTCGCAGACCTGCAATCCATTGCTCATTCGGCCCTGCGCGCCACGCATAATCCAGATAGCGGTTCATTGCCTCAATGTCGCCGATGACGAGTGAGGCACGAGACGCAACTGTCCACGTAAGTGCCTCCACGGGCGTGTCTTCAGCGAAAGACAAGGCGCGATCAAGGCAGTTTTTGGCATGCGCCAGACGCTGCTCCGGAGGTGCCAGAGCGCTCCACGTTCCAGTCATGCCCTGCATGCAGGCCGCCATCAGCCGCTTTTGGCCATAAAAAGAAAAGGCTTGCTGCAAATCGCCACGAACGAGAGCAACAGTCGTGTCAATGCTTTGCTGATCACCGTAAGCCAAAACAGGTAGCTCTTTGGCAATGACATAGGCAGAGAGCAGCAACGCGGACAGACCAACCAAAAGAGGCCCCGAAGATCGCACCAGCAAGCCTCACTCTATCGAACAACAACTACCAATCACCCAAACAAAGCAAAGAGGGCGTGAACACACGCCCTCTAGCAAAAACACAGCAGACAAAAACTCAGACTGGGCTTGCGCCGACGCCACCGATCGGCCCCTGAGGTTCATCCGGCGTGACCACGGTATTGTTTCCGTCATTGCCGGCATTACCGCCGCCACCTGCGGCTGGAGCGCCACCACCAACTGCCGCCGTGTCAACACCACCGCCAGCAGCCACCGTTTGCGCGATCTGCGCGACCTGAAGAGCCTGCGCCGGATCAGGAGAAGCCGCAGCAACAGTCTGAATGGCAGAGGCCACAGCCGTACGAAGAGCAGGGGCTGCAGTAGGACCAGTCAAATTCGACAGAGACACGGTCATGCGCGTAATGAAGTCAGGCGTCAGAGCCCCAGCAACTCTAGCGCGGGTAATCAGCGCCTCGACCAGGGGGACACACGCTGCTGAGTCAGCCGCGCAGCCCGCAGCAACGGCATCGATTTCAGCATCGAACGCCGTCTGCGCGTTTGCGCCTCCAGCTAGAGATGCCACCACAATCATTGCACCAATCAGAGACTTTTTCATTTGATCACTCCTTACCTTTACACTTCGTATACCAAAGCATTTCGCTCTTCGCAAGTGCAGAATACGCAATGCCAAGTTACACCCTAATTTGATCTGACCTACGCAAAATGCAGCAAGGCATAATGAAAAAGCGACAATCGGTAGAATTTTATCTTTCCACTTAAAGGGACCTGAGGAACTCATCTCGTAAGTTGATGCCATCGACGGACTGCCCGGACGAAGAAGAACAAGAACCGAATCCGAACAGGGACTTTAGAGATGATCAAGAAGACTGTGATGATACTCGCCGCGGTATTGGCATTAGGCGCTACGACTGCGTCTCAGTCCTATGCCTCACAGATCGGCGGATTTGCGCGGCAGCTGGACGCAAAGGCTTCTCGCGCCAATGCCCCTCTCCAGATGCAACTCTTCTGCTTGCAACACCCGCAAGACTGCAAGCCCTCAAAAGCGAAGGTGGTCAGCTATTCGCCGAAAATTGAAAAAACCATCCGTTCCATCAATGCGGCCGTCAACCGCGAGATCAAGCCGAGACGCGAAAAGCGCGATATCTGGTCTGTAAATGTGAAGGAGGGCGATTGTGACGATTACGTCATGACCAAGCGTCAGCGCCTGATCCGAGCTGGCATCCCAGCGTCCGCCCTCCGTGTTGCAGTCGTTCGCACACGCATGGGCGAAGGGCACGCAGTGCTCGTCGTAAAAACGACTGCAGGCGACTTCGTGCTCGACAATCTTCGCCGGAACGTGGTGAAGCGCCACTCTACCGGGTACCAGTATGTCAGCGTTTCGAGCGGCAATCCGCTGAAATGGACACGTTAACTGTAAGTTCAGCAACAGGATCGGGCGGTCAGCCACGCAATCAGCGGCCGCCCCACTGTTGGAGCGTTCTCCTGCGGGCGCCCAGAGTCAATAGCGGCCGTTTTCGAAGAAAAACGCCCCGGGGTAAGGCGGCTGAGTGTTCTATATCTTTGGCGCGCTAGCTGCCCGAACGAGTGAGGGGTCCCAAAATGACTTTAAGGATGAGAACAGGGCTGGTGGCACTCTCTTTCTCGATTGCATGCTGGTCTGCAATCATCAGTGCAGCCGTGAGCGCACTGGAGGGTGGCCACGCGAACGCTGATCATATCGTAACGGCCAGCACGACGGTAAGTGATCCGCTGTAGCTTCATATTCAGCCGTAACGCCGGACGGACTTCACCTGGAGCTACGACCCTGACAGTGCACGCAAAGCGGACTTGCGGTCTCGCTTGTAAGTCTCGTCACACTGCTTGGAACCGATCTCTAGCTGCGCTGGCAGCCGATTATCGCCGATCACCACTGACACATTTTCGAAGCGGCTGTGCTGGCTGGGCACCTCAAAGGTGACAAATTCACCCCCTAAGACGGCTCCCTCTTCGTTTCGCGCGATCAGCGTGATGCACACCATATCGGTATCGGTACGATCCTGATTATCCAAATCAAGCCCGAGCTTGATGTGTCCCTTCTGCTGTCTGGAACGAAGGCTGACAGTAAAGAATTGAGGACGTTTCCAATCCCATTTCGTCGTTAGGAGCCTGCAGTTCGTCCCTCGGACATGCTTGCAATGCTGAAGGTCAACCACGTGCCAGACATAACCAGACAGACCGAGTTGTGGTCCGACTGCAGCCGGGTCACTCGCAAGCAAGCCTAAAGCAATAGTAAACTCTTTCAATGCTGTCGCCAACAGTGGTGCTCCTCTTTGATGCGACAGGATGCGACGGTCGGCTGCCTCGTTCTCATAACTTATGAGCGACGTTGGTCTAATCGGTAGCCGTCGCTTATCTAGCTCATAGTCGGTACGGGATAGTACGGAAGAATCGACCATTTCCCGCTACGTTAGTGGTGTTTCCTGTTGTGAGCCGCTTGTCAAGAAACCACCGCAGCCCCGAAAACAGCCAGGTCTCTCGGCGTACAGTTGGTGGCTTTACCGAATAGGTTACGTAAACTGCCTAGCTCGCGACGGCCCAATGCATCGACTTAGGGATCCAAGGCTGGAAGCTCGAGGGCAGCATACAGCCCATACTGAGTGCAGGCTCTCGCCTTGCAGTCAATTGATGCATTTTTAATAAAAACGTTCCGATGTTCTTAAATTTGTGTTAATCAAAAGCATTAATTCTGATTTAAAATCCTGATTGAAAACAAAACTAGAGACTTTATGCTCGTGCCATGTAGAGTTGAAAGGAACGATCATGAGTTTTAGCGAGAAGCTCGAAGCTGCACTCGGCTCCCTAAAAGCAGGACCTGGCGGCGAGGACACTTGGCTACGCCCACTCGAAGTCGATATGTCGCTTGGATATGCGGTAAGCCTGCTTACACGCCATGCCCTAACGGCAGGTTATACGCGAGACGAGGTCGCGGGCGTGCTGACAGAGATCGCAGTGAAGGTTTTGAAGGACGCGAATACCAGTCACTGACTGCATGGATACGAGTTGACCATGTGTCCTTGGGGCGATACTCGTCATTGCTATAATATTGCCGCCAGATACGGTATTCAGAATCAGCAAGTGCTCTACTGCAGCAGCTTTTGAATTAAGCCGCTTACCTCCCGGCCTAATGTCAGCCAACTCGCTAATAGAGTGCGATAATAATACAAGGGCCGCAGCATAGAATGAACGCAGCCGCGGCAAGTATCCGTCAATAAGAATTGATGATCAGAATTAGGGCCGAACGTCGTCGTCCGGCCCGCCTGCTCGTAGAGAAGTTCTCGCGGTTACTTGACCACCGCGCTTCGGGCGGCATAGCGCGCGCCGTCCTGGCGGATGATAGTGCGACGGGTAACACCTTCCTTATTGGTTCTCATGCCTCTAACGAAGGAGCCCTCGATCTGCATCGTGTCGAAGGTCGTAAAGTTCACCTCTTGTCCCCGCGGGTGGGACTTCTTGCAGTTCTTTCCGATTGCATAAGCTGTGGTCTTTCCGGATTTACGATTATAGGTCGTTACGAGAGCTTCACCGTTGTAAAGCGCACCACATTGGCCGGCGTACTTGATTCCGTAGCTAGTGGTCTGCCCCCCCCCTGTCGATGTGCAGGCTGAGAGCCCAATCGAAACAAATAGCGATGATAAAACAATACGGAAGCTCATATCTAACTCCTGAGGTAAAAGGCTAATTCTAATAGATGGCCTCGAGGCGGGCGGACACGACCTTAGCTGCAGCACTGTGTAGGGGGCCCATCCGGCAACGCTCCCCTGACGGTCCAGAATCGCAAATTTCGCGTATAGCTCTGATTGTCGATGACGTCAGAAGGCCATTGATAGGGCCGTCATATAAACCGGCCTTCTTCAAACCTTTCTGAACCACATAGACATAAGCGTTTTGATTAGAAGATCGAAGCGCCTCGATATATCCGCGCCTTTGCGACACGGGCAGACTCGCGATCTTTTCGTCCAACAGTTCATACTGATCGAGACTTGCAGCAAGACGAGCGTCAAGCAAAAAGGTCTCACGGGTTTTCTGCGCTTCATTCAGAAGGCCCGCGTATTTTTCCAACGCCGCTCGAGCGCGAGGAGCAGAGGGGGGAAAACTCTTTCCCTTGCCCGAACGATAAGCTTCGATCAGAGCCCTGGCAGCAGCAGCGTTTCCTTTGTCGGCCTCTTCGGTGAGGATCCGTACGGCCTGCGCTGCATCTCGCCCTACACCGCGACCGCGGAAATAGACTTCGGCCAACGTGGTTGTTGCGGAGGAAATCCCCTTCTGACGCCCGTCCTGAAGCAAGTTCAGACCTAGCCGCGCATCGGACTGTCGGCCGAAGCTGCCACTCAGATGCGCGTTAGCAAGGGTCACGACGCTTGCTTCGTCACCCTTGTCAATTGCGGCGGTCAGGTGATCTCGAGCATTGATCTTTTGCGCAGCACCGAACGCACCAGCCAAATACAAACGAGCCAATTGCTTGTGCGCATTGACCTTGCCGCCTTCGGCGGCGCTTTCATAGAGCTCACGAGCCGCCTCGAGATCTGCATCAATATAGTCGCCAGCAGCAAGAATATCCGCGAGGTAGATGGAAGCGTCGAGATTTCCCTTGTCGATTTCCGCCCTCAAAATTGCGACAGCCTTGTCAGCATCCGCGTCTTCACCAAATCCGCGGAAAGCCGCTTCGGCAACGCGCCTCCAGGCCCGTGAACTGCCACTTTCTTCTGCAGCCCTAAAATATTCCAGCGATCGCGGAAGGTCAGCCGGCACGATGATCCCGTCGCGATAGATTTCTCCAAGCCGGACCATTGCGTCAGCATCGCCTGCGTCCGCAAGCCGTGTTTGGAGCTCAACTATACGTCCGCCATCCTCTGGCACCTCACCCCCCGAATGAAGAGCAAGCAATGCCTTGGTGGCTGCCGTGTCGCCACCGGCACTCAGCTCTTCGAGCAGGGCCGTACCCTGATCGACGTCAGGTTCTATCAGTTCTCCGCTCACCAGGATCTCGGCGAGCTGCAATTTTGCCTTGTCGTTACCGCCTTCAGCTGCCTCTCGCAGGAGTTGAACACCCCGTTTCGGATCAGATCTTTCAGCATCGCCGCGCATGAGCAAACCAGCAAGCTGGATCTTTGCCCCCACATTTCCCTTGGCGGCAGACTTTTCCAGGAGCTCAATCGCACGCCCCTCATCCTGCGGTACCAGCTTCCCATCCGCCAAAAAGCTTCCCAAACGGAGCTGAGCGGTAGCATTGCCTGCGGCTGCAGACTTTTCTAGCCAGGAGATCGCGGCCTCAACGTCCTGCTCGATCCCGTCACCCTTTCGGAGGGTATCCGAAAGTGACAATTGCGCCCAAGGATCGTTAAGTTCTGCTGCCTGTCTGGTGAGCGCCAGAGCCTTGTTCCTGTCCTGCTCGACCACTTCTCCCGATCTGTAAAGGGAAGCAAGCTTTCGCAAGGCCGCCGTAGAGCCGTCGGCTCCCGCCTCTTCCAAAAGCATTACCGCCTTGGCGGCGTCGCCATCTACACCTTCACCAGCAAGATAAAGCTCAGCGAGCCGGCGTTTTGCGTCGGGGTCAGTCGTCGCAAGCTGTTCAAGCTTCGTCAGAGCATCAGAACGCTCAGCCGCGCTTGCCTCAGATTTGACAACCTTGACCAGCTTGGTTGGGTCCTGATCAGTGTCAGTCGACGAAGCCCATGCCGCTCCCGTGGCGGGGCCTGCAAGCGAAAGAGCAATCAAGATGGCGGTGCCGCTAGCTAGCTTTGACCGGTTCATGCCAAGTCTCCCGTTTTAAGGCTTCGGTAACCTATTTCCACCGGCAAGTGGACATGTGTCCAGTCAAAAACAGCCGGTGCTTTCGCATTGCACAAGCGAAACCAGATCCTTGTTCTTCATAACCACTGAAAACTCAATGCTCTTTGAGCGCGGTGCGACGCTCAACCTATCGTTCACCATTTCGTGATCTTGATTGCATTTGCAACTCGGCCGAGGTTCGACGGCTGCATGACGGATACTTGCGCACTACTAGATTTGGACTTGATCCGCCTGTTATGCGCGCTGTTCGAACCCCATTAGGCCAACGCGCCAGGGAAGTTTGCCAGTTTATGACCAGCCATTCCCGCTGGAGAGCACTGGCACCGGAGTCCGCTATAAAAAAGACTGTCGTGCAAAAGCAAATGTTCTCGGCCGCAGCATACGCAGTCTAGAGCCAGCGTCAGGGCAACCTGGGGAGTTTAGACAGTTATCAATCCAGACGTCGCACGGCTTCTATAAAGCTCTCGTTGCGGTGAGAAGTCGGGCTGAGCCGGTAAGCAGAAGGACGATGCGCCTTAGAGGCCGATTTCTTATCTTGCCATGCCAGGTTCAGCCCGAAGATAAGCAAATCTCTCGATGCGACGGCGGATCTCGCTTACGAGCGGACCAACTACAAGACCGGCACCGACAAAAGCACGGTGACGGCATTGGTGGGCCTGACCGCCAAGCGTTAAGCCCGGCGGTCAGGGTTTCAATTCACTTCAGCGCGGCGAGCAGCGCCTTCAACTGGTCCTCGATGGCTGGACGAATGTCGGCGCGCTCGATGGCAAAGGCGACATTGGCCAGGATGAAGCCGTCCTTGGAACCGCAGTCGAAGGTCTGGCCCTTGAAGTGGTAACCGGCAAACGGCTGGTCATTGGCGAGCTTCAGCATGCCGTCGGTCAACTGGATCTCGTTGCCGGCGCCACGCTCCTGGGTCGATAGGATCTCGAAGATCTCAGGCTGCAGGATGTAGCGGCCGTTGATGAAGAAGTTGGAAGGTGCCGTGCCCTTGGCAGGCTTCTCGACCATTTGCGTGATCTTGAAGCCGCCTTCGAGCGCGTCACCGACGCCAACGATGCCGTATTTGTGGGCCTGATCCGGCGCACATTCCTCGACCGCCACAATGTTGCCGCCGGTCTTTTCATAAAGTTCGACCATGCCCTTGAGGCAGGCTTTTTCGCCGCGCATAATCATGTCAGGCAGGAGAAGGGCGAAAGGTTCGTGCCCCACGATGTCACGAGCACACCAGACGGCATGTCCGAGACCCAGCGGCTCCTGTTGCCGTGTGAAGCTGGTCTGACCCGCTGACGGCTGAAGTGTCTGGAGAAGCGAGAGTTCTGTGCTCTTATTGCGGGCCTTCAGGGTCTGTTCGAGTTCGAACTGGATGTCGAAATAGTCCTGTATGACCGCCTTGCCGCGGCCGGTGACGAAGACGAAATGCTCGATCCCAGCTTCGATGGCTTCGTCAACAACATACTGGATGACCGGCTTGTCGACGACGGTCAGCATCTCTTTCGGAACCGCCTTGGTGGCGGGAAGAAAACGCGTGCCGAGACCAGCTACAGGGAACACTGCGATACGTATTGTATTTTCGAATTTAACCACTTTTATCCCCAAAATTGGTCTTTTGTTGTTTTCACTCATTGGCTGTATGAGCCGAACTACAATACTTTCTATAAAAAACAGTAAGGACAGAGCTCGATTGTCAGCGGCACTGCGGATGTGAAGAAACAACTTCGGCCTTTCAACGCGGACGTGTTGCATATATCCACTATGCGCATAATCAGGCCATCCAATTGCTGCTGCTTCATGAGGCCCAAATATGGTTCCGTGCAAAACGGAAACATCGATTGTTTATGCACTCGCTCATGAGCGCAAAGCACACCACTCCGGCGTTCTCACATATCTGCCGATTCCATTGAGCATATGAGCTCTTAAATAGGAGCCTCAGCATCGTGGAGGCCATCCGCATAAAAAGCAGACGATCTGGACCCGAGGGACTGTGGACGTCGGCCTGCAGCCTGCTGGAATGTCAGCAACGCGCGCTGGAATTGCTTTAGCTTTCGGCGAGTTGTCGCCCGGAGATACTGCAGCGCGCCAGTCTCATGCAATTCGATGAGCATAGGATATTCATTAACTTCGGTTCGTAGGGGCGTGTATCACCACCTTCGCCATTAACCTTTCCGGGTAACTTTAAATGAACGATGCAGTTGATCAGAAACACTCCAGCCTAGTAAATGAAGCAACAGCGGAGGAACAAGATGACTAGATTTGTATCCAGAAATACGTTTGAACGCCTCGAGCGAGAGTGGAGAATGATCGATCCGGAACGTCCGAAGATTGTCTACACGGCGACCGAAGACGAGCCAGGCGTTAATGTCCGGAGGTTGCGGATGGGACGGTTTGATGAAGCAGAATTCGTACGGGACTGAACGAGCAGCGAAAGCGGATCGGAGAGAAACGGAACGTTCAGCCCAATGCAAACCATTTTCCACGCGGATCATGATGGCCCCAGCGGTGTCAGTGCAAAATGGTAAGCAATGACGGTTGCAGTTCACAGTGCCTCACAGACGAATCAAGAAGACTGCGTCGGCCGCCTTTCCTAAACGCTCAGGCGGGTTCAATTCGTGCTGGACGAGATTTTAGAGATCACCGGCGTGAGGGAAAGGATCTAACGCTGATCGCATAGGCATGAGCGCCGTCTGTTTATGCTGCTGGGATCTGGCGTGAGATCAAAAGCTCCGAACGAACAACCATTATGCCGGCACCGGAGACGACACATTCATCGAGGCCGGCTCTTCTGAACGCATCTTCCACTTCCCAGCCAAAGCGACATAGATCTTCGAGGCAATCATCCTCGGGCTCCATGGATGCTGGCTGAACAACCGCGGTTGAGCATTGCTCTTGTGACATGCCGATCGTTCGCGCTTGGATCCCGTATTCGATGACCGCAAGACAGAGATCCAAGAATTCAGACGAAGTCGTGCTTTCCATACGCTACGCAATCCCCACAGACCACAATGAGTATTTTCATGAACTAATATTCGGTCAATGATTGGCGTGGTAACCGCCGAGAAAAAGCTGCGACATGGTTAACGGATTCGTATCGTCTCGGGAGGCGCTGAAACTGCTAGCGTCGCGCTTTACTGCTGACGTCGGCCCACCACCTCCTCCGAACTGAAGGCGAAAGACACCCTGCAATACGCACTGCCAGGACCAAGGAGCCGACTGAGAAGTCGTCAAACAAAAAACAATGTCGGCGCCCCGTGACAGTCAAACTGTACCGGCAAAGAAGAGTCTGGCCAGTCTTGCGCCTTCTTTTGCGCCCGCAGCCTTCATAGAGAAACAAATGAGATTTCAACAATTGAATGATAGCCGTTCCGTATTGAGCGTTCCTGTTTGATTTCACACGAGATGCTTAGTCGAGACGTTAAGAGGGGAATGCGAACGTGGAAAACAATGAGTCTATTATCAGCGCGCTTGTGCTCGGCCTGATCGAAGGCCTGACCGAGTTCGTGCCGGTGTCATCCACCGCGCACCTGCTGTTGGCCAGCCATTTCCTCGGCTTCGAATCGCCGGGCAACAGCTTTGCGGTGCTCATCCAGCTCGGCGCGATCCTGGCCATCCTCAGCGTCTACTTCGCCAAGCTGCTCAACATTGCTTTGTCTTTGCCAACGAGCGCAGCGAGCCGTCGCTTTGTTGGCGCGGTGCTCCTTGGCTTCCTGCCCGCTGCCGTGATCGGCTTCCTCGCGCATGACTTTATCAAGACGGTTCTTTTCGAGACGCCGATGCTGATCTGCGTGGTGCTGATCCTTGGCGGCTTCGTCCTGCTCTGGATCGACCGCCTGCCGCTAAAGCCACGGTATCACGACGTCACCGAATATCCGCTGTCACTCGCCTTGAAGATCGGCTTTTGCCAGTGCGTTGCGATGATCCCTGGCACCTCGCGTTCCGGTGCGACCGTTGTCGGCGCGCTGCTGCTCGGCGCCGACAAGCGCTCGGCGGCGGAATTCTCCTTCTTCCTCGCCATGCCGACCATGCTCGGCGCCTTCACGCTCGATCTCTACAAGAACCGCAACGCGCTGACCGTCGACGACACCATGATCATCGGCATCGGCTTCGTGGCAGCCTTCATCTCGGCTCTCTTCGTCGTCAGGGGGCTTTTGAATTTTGTTTCAAAACGAGGCTACGCGCCCTTCGCCTGGTGGCGGATCGCCGTCGGCGTGGCTGGCATTCTCGGGCTTGTGATCTTTGGTTGAGGGCACGCAGATTTAGGCTTGTCAGCCGCGACGACAGAGTTGGGCCTGATTTAGAAAGTTGTCAGTAACCACGTTTATATACGATGTCTTCAACATCAAGTTGAACAGATCTCCCTTTCGCCTATCCTTTCCCCATGGGAAACAAAAAAGCTCCAGATTTCGCAAGGGATTTGACAAGGACCTTGGACATTGCGGAAAGCGCGCCTGAGCCTTTTGATCATACCTCGCGTACCCCAAAATCAGTGTCCTCTTTCGAAGAGGCCATGGCTGCCCTTGTGGATGAAGCTCTGCGGATGGGCTACACGCACGAGGAAGTCACATCGATCCTCAGCGACACCATCCGCGCGATCGAGACTGGCGACGTGGTTAGCTCAGGGGTTCCTGACCAGCGCTGAACCGCAACTCTTTACTGACTGCGCTCGATGGGACTGCCGACCATATCGAGATCGTGAATGATCGCGTCATTACCGCCAATGGCTGGGGGTGATGACAGACGGTGAAACGCGACGTGACCAAATGACAGCGAGCAGGCCGATCACCAAATGCAGCGGCCAGACGAGGCTGAGCACAAGGCCGCCTACGCGCCATGTATCCCACTCTCCGCCGTTGCGCTCACCCTCAAAATAACTCTCCATCAGGAAGATCGTGCCGACAAAGCAATAGAGAAGTAGGGCGAAGTAAAGCATGGACATGTCCCGACGTGACGAGACGCTAGCATGCTATCATTTTCGTTAAACATCGATTAACCTCACGCAAGATCATGGGTTGGTGCAAGCCACGCGCCACCAACCGCGGGTCAGAGCCTGGCTCAAATGCGCGTCTTGTCCGCAGCAGCATTGGGGGAGACGCTGGCGCAATCGGAGCAATGCTCAATCGACCGCGCCATCCCTGATGAATGAACGCCCCGCGCCCAGACAGCACGAGTAGGCTTCCCTATCTCTGGGCACCCCGCGCACTCGAAAATATTGCGGATGGCGAGACCTCCTTCGAACTGATTGAGAAGTTCAAACCGTGAAGCGCTACCCCCGAAAGCGGCTCCTCCTGTCTCATGAAGAAGCATTTCTGCCGAACTCATTCACGCATATGAAAACATGATCGCAAGTAGCGAGAGCTCAGATAAGACGCAGAGCGCGAATGGTCGACATGGTGAAACAAGCCTATGCGCACACCTGCACGCTCACAATTTTGAGCCATAGGCATCTGATATTGTTATCAAAATTCAACACGGGCAGAACCAGACAAATCCATTACCGCAGCGCGTTGTAGAGGCTAGGAATAGCCCGGCGGTCATCACGAGTTCGTGGCCATCTCTCACAATCCAAGATCTGGGGGCCGACATGGCGGGCCAAAAGCTCTACCTTTGTCTCGAGCTGGTACGAAATTGATTCTTTGAAGTGTGACGAGTACGGATCATGTTGCGTCCTACCTTAAGGCTGAAAGCTCTATTGACCACAATGCTTTTGTCGGCATTGTTCTGGTGGCTGCTATTGTGGAGCATAGGGCTCATCTAAGCGGCAGCGTGTCCTCTGCCTTCATCTGGCCGCGTGGTGAACGTGAGACATCGGCAATCTCTTTCGAGATCCAGAAATTGCGCATCGGCCAATCTCTCGAACGGTCGCGGGTCCGATCTGGTGGCGCCGCCTGCACTTCGAGTGGTGAACTGTCCCCGCGTCTTGATTGAGCGTGCTTGAGACAACTGGCTATGCATGCTGTTTCCGCAGCTCGGCGTATGAAGATCGAAGTCTTCAGGATACACCGTTCTGATATGATCTCATCTCGCCAATCCTAGCTGCAAAGTGGAAGCGGTACGGAAACTGCGCCGTCTGAAAGAAGAGGGCGCCGGCGCTGACGATGGATGCAACCAATCGCCACAAAAGGTCTGGAAATTCACTATTGGGCAGAAGGCGTCAGACCGACGGTGGATTTCGACGACCAAATGGCAGCCACGGCGACAGCACATGTTAAGGCTGGCCAAACAGTGCACATCAGCAGACCTATGACCCGATCTCGGTCCCAAAACCCGCCGACACGCTCGCCTTCCGCGTAGGTCTCAGTCAGGAATGCCGTTGCGACTGCCAAGTAGATGCAGAGACTTAGCACGACATAAAAATCGCTCATTTCCGGGACCTCTGCGATCGAAGCTCACGTGGTTAACAAATAGTTAATGCTAAGCTCAACTACTATGCCATGCATTGCGCTGCAATACGCAGATTCTTGTAGATAAACGCTCGCGCCAGGGAATGACAGGTCAGATCGAGTTCAGAACGTGGGGAACGATGCTTCATTGTCAGACCTTCCGCGACCTCAAAGGCCGGCATGCGATGATCGCTTCGAGAACCGAGCCAACTGGCGACGCCCAGCGCCCTCTCGTTGACGCCTGAGATCAGGTCAGGTGAAGGGCAATCGATCTCGCTGGGAAGCGCAACATGATGAAATCGCCCCACACCGATGGGGTCATGGACGCTGGAATCAATAATCGCTGTCTTTCGACGCTGGCACCAGCCTGAAAATCAACAGAATGAATGCGCCCATCAACAGGATAGCCCCATAAGCGACAAAGGAGCCAATCGAGGCGACGACGCCCAAAGGCTTTGCCCGAGCAGTCCAGGATGCGTTATCGTTTAGAGGCAATCTTTGCATATTCGCCTCTAGAAGGCTCAAAAGCGCTTCATCAGAAGGGCGGTCAGCCTCCGATTTGGATGTCTTGAAGTTGTAACGCTTGACCACGTTAGCCCCGCCGATTTTCCCGATGCATTTGTCTGCAATCAGAACTGAGACTGATTAACAGACAGCGAGTATTGTAACATAATATTTAAATTGTTGTTAACCATGCCGCCCTTGCCGCGAGCTGACCTAGCCTTCGAACGCGCATCTGAATTGTCTTTTAATCAAATGTTGAACGACATGACAAGCGGCATGGAAAAGAGCCTCGCCCAAGCAGTCGCACTGGCTCTTTGAACCGCAACAATCTTAGCTCCTGCCGTCCACCACCCATTCCCGATGACAATGAGAAGATCGGGGTCGTAAGCCATCGAATGCAGGACGGGCCAGAGAAGCAGCTGCTCGTAGCAGATCAGTGGTGCGACCGTGATCCCATCAAACTCGACCACCGGGTTCTCGAAAACCCGTGCCGGCGTGCCGCCTGATTGACCGGTCCATGTATGCCAGGGTCGCCACATGGAAATCGGGACCGGCATGCGTTGGCGATAGATAACCCGGCTCCCGCTCTCATCAAGCGCCAGAATCACATTGTCATAGCCATCGGCATTGATCAGGGTTGCGCCCGCGATCACCGTCAAGGCCCGAGACTGAAGCGATTGCGTCCAAAAGCGTTCCCGCGCCGGGGTCCAGAGCCCAAGGGCACTCTCCGGCAGGAGAATGAAGTATTTATCCCGGCCAGCCGCCTTTTCGACGATCGCTAAAAGCTCCCTTTGATGACGAAGTGACGGATCACGGCCAAGGCTCATGCCCATATGAAGCTCGACGCCTTTCCAAGTCTTGGGCCAAGCTTTGGGCCGAGCTTTGGGCAACGCTGTCTGCCCGGCCGCGGGCCCGGCTGCCAGCAAAGCGAGGGGCTTCGCTTCAGACGAAGCGGGGGAAAAGATTTCGGTCGAGGCTTTGGGTGAGACCATCTGGATCTTGCTGGACAAGTTCGGGACACTCGACCACAGCCAGAATGCACCCAGCACAAGTGCCGCCATCCACCAGTGTCTAGTCACCAGACAACAGGCAAGGATCACAGTCGCGAAAAGCCCAAACCAGCCCCATCCGGGAAAGACGATCCCCGCCGCCGTCAAAGGATGGGCAAAGCCTGTGATCCCAAAGGGAGGAAAGCCCGTGAGAGCCATGATTAGGGCATAACAAAAGGCGCGTCGCCAATCAGCTGCCTGCCTCCAAAGCAGGATATGCACAAGGACAAAGGAGAAGGCGGAGGCAATCCAGACGCCAAGACCCAAGAGGATATCGGCGTTAAAATATTCGGCAACGCTCAGCGGCAAATCGCGGGACGCGACCAAGAAGTAAGAGGCAGATATGAGCGCTGCTGCGAACCGGGTTTTTGCCCGCGACCAGATAAGCGGAAAGATAAGGGCAAGCGGCAGTGAGATAGCATCCCCATTCCAGGCGAAGACTGCAATTGCTCCCGAAAGGCTGCTGAGCCCGAGAGCATGGCTCGTGGAAATCCAGCTCTCACGGCGCATAGGTCCAGATCTCCTGCGCAAGCCCCAGGATGCCAGATGCCGGCACCGGCCCGAAATAGCGCGAATCCCACGATCCTGGATAAGGCGAAAACAGGTAGACCATGCCGGGGGGCACAATGCCGCCGGTGTCGTGGAGAAGCGGACGACCCTTGGCGTCATGGTTTAGGAGATGCGAGGCCTCGATCCTGACACCATCCACCAGGAGATGATCCAAAATCACCACGCGCTGCCCGGAAAGCGCCATAACCCTCTTGATGAGTGGTGCATTGCCCGCGGAACACAGGCCAGCCCGAAGGTATCCACGCTGGCGTGCCACTTGCATGGCAGGCCTATTGGGCAAGCAGACAAAGACGCTCTGGCCGATCGTGACGGGGAGTTCAAGCGGTGCGATCCTCCAGAGCCCGAGGGCGGCACTCGGGGTCAGATTGAGGCGGAACCCGCCGACCAGACCCAAAAGCGCAATGACTGTAACGGCAACCATTGCAGCCGTCAGAGCTTTCCCTGCAAAGCACCGTTGTCGGGCGATCCTGTCACGTTCCGCAATCGCGCTCATTTCAGGGAAAGCCCCTTGCTTTGTGTCTGGCGCAGCCCCTCCACCTGCCGCTGCCCCTTTGTCAGGCGCTCAGCGACTGAAAGCTGCTGGCTTGTGCGCATGGCCATCCATGCAGCTTGCACTTCGCTTTTCTGCGCCTGGTTCATGCCGGCAGTCAGCTTGTGAAACACCTCGCCATCAGCGTTTTTGGCTGCCAGTGACAACAAAGTTCGCTCGCCAAAGCGTGTGGCTACGGCCTCGGCAAAGCGCCTAAGCTCATCGCGGACCATGCCGTCAATTTCGGGGGTGTCGAGGCCTCCGGGAGATTGTTGTCGATCCAGTCGAGCTTCTAGGCGTGACAGGGTCTCCATGGCAGCCGGAGAAAGGCGGGGAATCTCAAACGATGCATGCTGGCGTATCGCATGCTCATCCTGCTTGAAGCGCAATTCTGCCTCTGCGCGGGCTTTCAGATAGCGTTCGAGGTGTCTGGCAAGCGCCGGTGCATTGGTGAGCGCCACGTCACGGGCCTGCTTTTGACGGGCGCTGGCAATGAGCCCCGGCATGCCATTGAGCTCTCCAAAACTCTCCGGCGCCTTGGCAACCCTATCAAGCTTCAGAGGCGCGGTCTGCGGATCTTTCATCATGGCGTCGATTTGCAGCGCCCTGAATGCAGTCTCAGGATCTCGGTAGACTTTGGCAAACCGCGCCAGAACCTCCTGCCATTGCCGCTTAAGCCCGGGATCGACCGCGAGCTTTTCTTCGACAGCCTGGCTGATCGATTTTGCAAATGCCGTCATGCCTGACACCATCGGTTTGACTGGATCAGACGGTGTCTGGACTGCTGCCATGACAGACTGCTTTTGGCGAAGCCTGCCCGCAATAGCGATGAGGCGTGAGCCAAGCTTCGTCAGCCTCTCTTTTTGCCTGCAGGTCCATTCCAGGCGATCGCGAACCAGCATGCGAGCAACGTCAAGCAAATGCAGGCCACGCGCTTCAGCAAAACGAAGCGCTGCGCGGTAGAAACTGTTTTCTTCGTAGTCGAGTGTCGTTTCCTTGGCGTTCTTGCGCGACAACACTCGCCCAAGCCCACCTGCCTTTTTGAAGGATCGTCTCCCGTAGTAGACACTGAGTTCTTGTCTGTGGCGGGTCATCGCCACATAGGTCAGATGGCGATCAAGCGAGAGTGAGGCGAGCACCTTGACCTGCTCAACCGTTGCCCCTTGGCTCTTGTGGATCGTGGTCGCATAGCCATGATCGAGATTGCCGTAGAGACGTTCATCAATCCTGACGAGCCGACGATCAGCACCAGCGCCAATTTCTGCCGTGACGACACCAGGTCCGGCTGCAATGACCTTGGCCAGCAGGCCATTCTTGACGCCGAGCACAGCGTCATTTTTCAAAAAGACGATCTGATCGCCAGCGGCAAAAAGACGAATTCCCTCTTCTGTTTTGAAACGATAACCCGGCTCAACAATCCCACGCTCGACCAGCCGTTCCCGGGCAAGCTGGTTGAGAAGTCTGACGTCACGACGAAGATGGGCAAGGATCAGAGACGAACAGCCCGGATCATAGTCCCGATCCCAATCGGCAATCAGGCGTCTGACGGCCTCTGCCTTGGTCTCAGATCCCAAGACGCGACCCTGTTTTGCGTAAGAAGCGACCGCTTGTTCAACATGGCCATGGGCAAGATCGAGTGACGCCTCTCGCATCCAGGGTTGATACTGGCGGTAGATGGTTTCAAGTTCGGCATAACCGATCCGGTCAGCGATTGCGCGAAACGCGGCTCCCGCCTCGATCGGCTGCAATTGTTCAGGGTCACCGATCAGGACGAGCTTTCCCCCGCGCAGTGTCGCTTCCTTCACAAGCAGAGCCATCTGCTTGGAAGACACCATCCCGGCTTCATCCAGGACCATGATCGTTTTTTCATCGAGATGGTTCTTTCCCCCATCCCAGCGCAATTCCCACGACGACAAGGTCCGCGAGACGATACCCGCCTCCTTTTCAAGACCTTCGGCCGCCTTGCCCGCCAGTGCCGCTCCCACGACCTGATAGCCAGCTGCTTCCCAGACCTCACGGGCTGCCTTCATCATCGTTGTCTTGCCAGCCCCTGCACGCCCGATCACAAGGGCAATGCGTGACGCTGTCGTGACATGGCTGATCGCGGCCTTCTGCTCATCTGACAATCTGGGGAAATGTGAGAGGGCTTTCTCAAGACGTGCCCGGCAGACGTCAAACGCGGACTTCTCTGACAACCAGATCGCCTGGTTGGCCATCTGGGCTTCGAGCCTGATCATTTGGCGTGTGGTCAAGCGCGCCGGCCGTTTGATACCGGAGGAAAAATCGATCCGCTCCTGGTCGAGCCGCAGAATGTCGGGATGCTGCATGATCCGTGTCATCAGACACTGAAACCGCCCGGCGTCATCGACATAGCGATGCAGGACCTTGGCGATGTCACGCTCGTCGAAGACGCTCTTTTCACGGGTGACGAGGTCAAGAACAATACGAGGATTCTCCTCGATCCTACGCAGATTGTGTGCTCGGACCTCCTCTTGCAAGGCGATGCGCTCAAGCTCCCGTCGATGCGCTGGAGAGCCTGCGGCCTTGATTGGAGCACTGAGCGGCGCAGACGCTGACCCAGGCACGGGCAAACCAGCGGGTAGAGCGACCGTTTCTCGCGCGTGAACTGCTTGCGACTTCCGGTCGACGGCCGTTGCGCCAACCCCGATGTGAAGTGTCGGCTGAAGCTCGATGCCTTGCTTCTTGAAGGAGCGACCATCGACATGCAGGTCGAGCCCGGCCAGCATCAAATGCCGGTTCAAACAGGAAAACCAACCATCGCGCAGGACATTGAAGTCCTCAGTGCCTCCAGCCCAAACCTCATAGACAATTTTGCCGGCATCGTTCCGGAGCGGCCGTCCGTCCGGCAGCAAAACAGTCCGTTTCTTCGCACCGAAGCCATCCTCGGTCAAAGGACGCAAGGTGGTCATCAGATGCACATGCGGATTGCCCGGCACATCGTGATAGACCCAATCGGCGACCATGCCCTTCGAGGTGATAAACCCTTCGACGAATTCTCGCATCAGCTGAATGTTCTGAGCAGATGATAGCTCGACCGGGAGAGCAATTGTCGCATCCTTGGCAAGCTGGGCATCGACGCGTTTTTCAAAGATCTCGACATGGTTCCAAAAGGCTTCCGATGCGCCGGCGACCGAGCGATCGCCGATCATTTTGCAAAGCCAGTCCGGTGCATCGGCAGGGATTACGAATTCCTCGTGCCTGAGGCCCTGCTTTCGGGTGTAGTCAATCCGTCGGGCTTCCCGCTCGAAGTCCATCTGCGCGCAATGCCGATAGGCTGCCGACATCACAGCACTGCGGCCAGAACCACGCGCGACAATGCTGACGGAAAAATGTGGAACGGCCATCGGAGACCCCTTCTTCCTCCATAAAAATCAATAGCTTAGCCGACAAGAAAACCGAGGCCTGGGGTATCGAGGATCAACGTCGCGTCAGCGACGTATAATTGCGCCCTTCGGAACCGCTCTCGTCGAGCGGTGGGATCATTGGCCAGATATCGGTCTTGGGCGAGATACAAATTTGTACCTCGCCCTATGCGAGAAAATCCGTGAACCTGTCTCCCGGTGATCATCGACACCACGAGGAGAAGACATCCGATGAAGAAGACGACGGCAAAAATCAAAGAAGACCTGGCACGTTTGCAGGAGCAGTTGAGACAGGCAGAAACGCGAGACGCAGAGCGGATCGGACGCATCGCCTTGAAGGCAGGGCTCGGTGAGATCGTCGTCGACGAACGCGAATTGCAGGCCGCCTTCGAAGAATTGGCAGACCGCTTTCGGAGCGCAAGCCAGGAGCCCGAGCAAATGGGATGGCCCCAGCAAAGGGCAGGGGCCCAGAACAAAGCAAGAGGAGGAGACCCCGAAGCCAAAGCCCCCCAGCTACACAGTGCTTTCTCGGCTCAAAGCCCAGATATCGAGGACTGAGCGGATGCAAAGGCTAAAGACAGTTGAAGCGAGAAAGCGCGATACCCGCGACAAGATCGAACTCGGCGGCCTGATCGTCAAAGCCGGGCTGCGTTATGAAAAACGCGCATTGCTGCTTGGTCTGTTGATCGACGGGGCAAGCAGGATCGGAGCCAGTGTCGACGAGAAAGCCCGGCTACTGGCGATCGGGGTCAAGGCCTTTGGTCATGACCCCGACTAAAATTTTAATCGCAACAGCTGCCGCGGCAATCATGGGTCTTTGCGCGCTTGTCCTGCCTTTGGTCATCTTCCCATGGCATCTATCCTTCGGCGTAAGCGACAAAACGCGCATCATCCTAGATCACGTAAGCGCAATCCTGCCCCATGCGGCAGCGGCTGCGTCTGGCCTTATCCTGCTTTTCGCAGCAAGAGGAGCACTCAGCATCAAGGCAACAGGCTGGGGTGTCGCGGCAGGTGCGATCCTGGTGCTGCTCTTTGAAGTCTCGTCGAAAAGCTCTCGCAATTTCTCGTCGAGTGGGGCCGATGTATTCGATGCCTCCGGCTTCTTCCGGCTCGATGTGGCAACGGCGATCGGTCCCGTTCTCCTGGCCTTATGTGGAGGCTTTGCCCTGCGTGTGGCAGTCCGGGGCAATGCGGCATTTCAGCGACGTGAGCCCAAACGTATCCGCGGCAGACGGGCCCTTCATGGTGATGCCGACTGGATGAGCTTGACCAAAGCTGCCAAGCTCTTTGGTGAGGGCGGTGGCATCGTTATCGGTGAGTGCTACCGGGTCGACCACGACAGCGCAGCAAGCATTGCGTTCCGCACCGATAATGAGGCGACCTGGGGGGCAGGGGGCAGGTCAAAGCTCTTGTGTTTCGATGCCTCCTTTGGATCAACGCATGGGATCGCCTTTGCCGGATCTGGCGGTTTCAAGACGACGTCGGTGACGATACCGACGGCGCTGAAATGGAACGGCACGCTCATCGTCCTCGACCCATCGAACGAGGTGGCCCCCATGGTCGAAGAGCATCGCATGACAGACGGTCGTGATGTCTTTGTTCTCAATCCCAAGGATCCGACTGTCGGCTTCAATGCACTCGACTGGATCGGTTGTCACGGCACCAGCAAGGAGGAAGATATTGCAGCCGTTGCCTCCTGGATCATGAGTGAAAGCGGTCGTGCAAGCAGCCACCGCGACGACTTCTTCCGTGCCTCGGCCTTACAATTGCTGACGGCCGTAATTGCAGATGTCTGCCTGTCTGGTCATACGGACAAAAGAAACCAGAACTTACGCACTGTCAGGGCAAACTTGTCAGAGCCCGAGCCCAAATTGAGAGCAAGGCTCGAGCGTATTCACGAGAGCTCGCAGTCTGACTTCGTCAAGGAGAATGTCGCCACATTCGTCAATATGACGCCTGAGACCTTTTCCGGCGTCTATGCCAATGCGATCAAGGAAACCCACTGGCTGAGCTATCCCAATTACGCTGCACTCGTTTCCGGATCGACCTTTGCCACCGACGACCTGGCAAATGGAAAGACTGACATCTTCATCGCCCTTGATCTCAAGACCCTGGAAATGCATGCGGGGCTGGCCAGGGTCATGATCGGTACATTCTTGAACGCGATCTATGGTCGGGACGGGGCAATGCCGGGACGCGCTCTGTTTCTCCTCGATGAGGTCGCGCGCCTGGGCTTCATGCGCATCCTTGAAACCGCGCGTGATGCTGGCCGCAAATACGGCATCAGCCTCATCCTGCTTTACCAATCCATCGGGCAGATGCGCGAGAGCTTCGGTGGCCGGGATGCGGCCAGTAAGTGGTTTGAAAGCGCAAGCTGGATCAGTTTTTCAGCCATCAATGACCCCGAGACGGCCGACTATATCTCCAGGCGTTGCGGCATGACGACCGTCGAGATCGACAAGATCAGCCGCAGTTTCCAAGCGAGAGGCATGTCAAAAACCCGTTCGACGCAACTGGCAAGCCGGCCGCTGATCCTGCCGCATGAAGTGCTACAGATGCGCGCTGACGAGCAGATCATCTTTACCAGCGGCAATCCGCCTTTGCGCTGCGGTCGGGCTTTGTGGTTTCGCCGCTCGGAAATGCGTGCTTGTCTCAATCAGAGCCGCTTTAGGCAAGCGCGCGAACACCAGAATATCCGGTGAAAGCCAGAGCACCGTGCATGCTCTATATTCTTGTCTTGACGCAGTCCGGACCCAAACCCGCTGCGCCCGTCTGCAAAAGCTGCTCTGGACGGCGGAAGGGCCGCGTGTCTGGCCTGAATGTCCACAGTTCCAAGATGTCGGCCCGTCCTCATTCATTTCATCCGGCAGCCTGACATCCTGCCTCCTGCAATGTCCATTACCCGAGGAGGCGATAGATCAAGAACATGAATCGGTCCCCTCGAACCGATTCATAACTCTCGTTGGACGCATCTTGCAAAACTCTCGATGCTGCCACCATGATCACACAGCCCTATCAGTTATATGTTGAACGGACCGACGCCTCGAGGAAGATGGCGCGCTATTATGCTATGGAAATTTCGACAAGCCTGTTTGGCGAAATCTGCCTGACCAGGGCTTGGGGCAGGATTGGCAAGGGCGGACAAAGGAGGATCCAATCCTTCGAACGGGAGGAAGAGGCCGTTAGCCTGTTTCTGGAGCTTCTGAGACAAAAAAAGGCGAGGGGGTATCGACCGTGCCCGCGACAAAGGCCAGGGTCGAGACCGACAACCAGGCCAGACGCGATCGACATATAAACCCCATAGCGGGACAGAACACCCGCTTTTGCGCAAGCGTCCACCCTGCGTTCCAAGTAGGCGGTGCTTTAGGGCCCCTTGTGAGCCGCGGTTTGCAACTAAGGATCCACACCATGCCGCGAGCCGGGACAGATGCAGCGTCTGCAAGGTCAGGAGCCGGCCTTCCAGATTGTATCGTCATCGATTTCTGCCGGGCACGCGGCGGCGTGAGTTCCCAGGTGTGGCGATGAGCATAGATCCCGGCGTCCGACAGAACTTCTATGGCGCCTATGGCACGGCAACTGGTAAGCTTGGCGCGAACGGCGGCTGTGTTTACGCTTGGCAGAGCATTAGCTGCGATATTGAACTTGGCCGCGATAAGGCGGTGGAGGTTCACCTCCGCGACTGCCATGCCGCGACCGGTCCAGATAGGCTTGCAGATCTGTTGAGCGGACTGTCAATGAACAAGGCGTGCATCACGGCGCAAAGCCAATCAGCTTAGCATCGCTCCTCAAGCAAGCGCAGGTTCATCCTGTCTTCCTTCATCGGCGGTCTTTCCATCAAACTGTTTGCGGATATCACGCCCTGTCAAAAACACCGATACCCCCAGGTTAGCCAGATCCAGAGCGGCCATGTCTGCTGAGCCTGTTGAGAAGGCGGCGTCCGTGCGCACGGTGAGCATTCTCAGGATATGAACAAAGAACATTCACAGAGCTCAAAAGACTATCGCTTTTTCCGCGTTAATGCCCTTAAACTATACATTGGGCGCGGTTCCCCATGACCGAGCGCACCCCAAGGCGCTACCGTATCCTGAGGATGCGGTCGCCCGCCCCATGCCTTAAGCCGAGTTTAATCGATAGGCAGAGCAACTTACTTCCGGCCATTATGCTATCAGATCCCGGAGTCCAATCGCGGGATCAGGGCCTGCATGGAAGTGCGCGTGGTAAGCCTGGCCTTCAGCCGCCAAAATACCAGATAAGGCTGGCGCAAACCGTCTTCGACCAAAGCGCCCAGCCCCTATCTTTGCTTTACATCATATGCAAATCTTCAAGCGCGGCGCTGGCGATGGTCAAGGGAAGGTAAGGGAGGCAAGTGGGCGGGTACGATGGTGGGGCTCGAGATCTCAAACCTTGTCGAAATTCTTAGCAAAGACAAACGCCGGTTATTCTTCGACGTCATAATCTATGGCCATCTGATCGCTACAATCAGTGCAAAATGCGAAGGCCACCGTATTCTATGGCATGAAGCGACAATTGAAGGCTTTGACGACTTCACGCCGCAAGATCGATACCTGATCGAAAATAAAGTCCATGGACAGGGATCGCCTAAAGCCCGAAAATATTCTCTGCACTAGCTGCAGAGGCGACGCCTTATGCCAGACAAATGCTCATGGACTCGTTTGTTGCAATTAAGCGCTTGTTCAGACAGATGCTGCAAGGCAGATCGAAACGTTGAGGGGTTGCTTTTTCAGCAAGAGATCTTCTTGCTGTTCCAGTGTTTCATTTTGACAGAACGCGTCGGGAACAGGGCTTAAATGCTTCCAGAAATCAGGCTTGATGGTAACCTTGATGTGGCAGCACTCTCCCCAGTCTTCAGGGGAATGTTGCTCGCTCTGTCCTATGCTGAGACCCATGACGGCATTGGCTTGACACCCGCGGGCGCCATGAACCGCAAATTCGTGCATTGGGCCGCAGTCAGTTTCCAGTGGCCAGGCTTTGGCGAAGCAGATCTCTACAGTGTAAACAAGGTTTTGGACCAAAGTGACATGCCGCCTCTGTGGCCAGTGCGCGACCTGTTGCAACGCCTGAAATTTCTTCGCCTGGACAAGAAATGTCTGGTTCCAAGCAAACGCGGCCTTGAGTTCCTGGCTAATCCTCGACCGCAGTTCAATTCTATCGCTGCGCAGTATCTCTATTCTCACGTAGGCGAGGGCGAAGAGGCGAGGGAGGTGCGAGAGCGCATGCCTTTTTGGAAGCCACTTCTGGAACGGCTCGAAGTCGAGGCAGATCACGGCTGTTCACCAAACGAACTCCTGCGAGCTCTCAATCCCGATCTGGCCTCCCTTTCAGATGTGGAGATCTTTGTGAAAGCCTGGCCTTTGAAAATGGACCTGAAATACGGCTATCTGCGACGCCTTTGCTGGCTCGGGCTGCTATATGAGCAGCGTGAAGACCGCGATTCCATCCAGGACGGCGTCTACCACAAGACGCCATTGTGGTCGGCCTGCCTAAATTCGCAGCCAGGAAGCAATGCAGGTGTTGTGCACTGAGGAGAGAGGACACGACGCGCGCTGCACGGCGCTCGAATTTCGTTGCAAGTCAAAGCTGCCCAGATCCCAAGCAGCGAAAGCTCGGAAATAGAGGGCCGAACAGAAGACTCGTCAGCGGCTCATATATATGAGAGTCACATTATCGATACTGGCGTCCAACACGTTTCCGTCCTGACTGAAGTATCTACATATGACCTGATCACGGTTGATGCTGGCCGGCGCTGTGGATACTTCATAAGTAATTACGAGAGCATAGTTTGTTGGACCAGGATCATCCCGATCCACATTCATATGAATGTCGACGCGATGATATATATATGGCGCAGTCAACTGTTGCTTGATGAGATCTTCACAAGCAGCGATCAAATTGTTGCCAAAAGGGCTGCATTCCGGGATAAATGCAAGTACGATAAGCAACCACCGTCTGTTCATGTCGCCCACAAAACCTTCATCGACCCGCAGCGTCTGCAGTATATCAGTTCAAACGTGATGATAGCATGATAAATGGCGCCTGCGATTGCGTCTTCACAAGTTTTCGGATCATTGCTTTGACGAGTGACACAGGGCTAAACATAGTCGCAATCGCGATAAGAGATGCTTGCTAGGCTGCGTCGTCTCCGTCTATGCGCACCGTATCAGCAGGCAGTGATTACTGCTTTGATTATCTTCTGAAGATCGCTCGTCCAGTCGCATTGTTTCAAGCGATTTTCTGATCAATCCTCGCGGCTGCCGGTGGAATTGGCCATCCGATACCATAAACAGAACCAGTGAGTTGACTGGAAAGAGGCTCCGCAAATTGCGGAGCCTCAAGATCCCCGTCAGTCCCTGGTCGCCCGCGACCAGATGAGCTGGTAGCCGTCCTCGCCCTCGACCTCAGTCAGCGTGGCATAGATCGGAGCAGGGAAGCTTGGATCGTCCAGCTTGACCGAGAGATAGTCGCGGTCAGTCTCGGTGGAGCGCTTCTGCCATGCCGCGCCGAGCTCAACGCTTCCAGCATAGACGCGGAACTGCGGGCCCTTATCGGAGGGGTTCTCGACCCGGGCGAAGCGCGCCTTTACGTTAAGGGCAAGTGTTCGGATGGAGCCAGTAAAGCCGTTCTCGTTTGCAGTGAAGGTGCCGATGGTTGCCATTGTACTCATTCCTTCTTCTCGTATTCGGGCCACGCCCATCGCGGCCTCGATGGCTGTCACAATGACCGGTGACGATCGGACCGCACCTGATTAAGGCCGCAATGCAATGGAGGGCGGCAAGGTGCAGATTTGTTGGAGGGCGAGGAGGGCCTTGAAGCCTGCCCCGCTCGTTCCAGCGAGTGGGCAAGCTTTCGCTCCGGGGCAAGAAATCTGCGACTGCCGTTGCGGCCAGACGATCGAGGCGCAGCCGATCTGCGGTCAGACATGCCTCATCGAGCCCGCAAAGGGCGGCCAGAGACCATCAAAGGGAAGTGATGAGGGAAGGGCCATTTCGTCGCATTCTCGCAGACAAGGTGCAGGCACGATGGCCATGGGCTACTTGCACCACCGCTCCCGCTTGTGCCGACTGGGGAAACAATCCTGAAGCAGCGCATTGCCCGCTTGCCCCCGACACGCCTTGCGATAACGATGCTACGGCGAATCGCAGCCTGGAGGATCAATGCGTCAGCAGACAAAATCGTTCATCATTGAGCGCAAACCATCCCGCAAACCCAAACCCGATGGACCGAAACCTTCAATCTGGGGACAGCTGGACGCCGACATAGCAAAAGGTCTCAAAGACGAGCGGGAAGGAAATCACACGGCGGTGAACGTCGGTGACGACAAGTCCTAACCATCAGCTGACGTTTCTTCTTCCAACTGCAACTCAGTGAAGCGCAAGGACCCAATGGCCCGCTGCGCATGAGACGGCTGGACTAATTTCGCCCGCTTGCATTTACCCTCCGCTCATTTTCGGCCGGAGAGTATTCGTGTTGATGAGTGCAGCTGAATGATCGGATCCTTCGGCCAGGCGCAGCGCCCTTGACGAGGTGCGCACAAATCAGGGTCGTGTCAGGCGCGACAAGCACGCCTGGACCGATAAGCGGGAAGGGCATAGTTCGACTATTTCCGCTATGTGTAGGATTGGAATGACGAAAGTGCTATCTTCAAGAACTGAAGGACGTGCGAGATACGGATGACAGCGGATCAGATCCCCGAATTTGTAGCCGAAATCTTGGCAACCGGTTGTCCGATCTATGCACTTGGTCGATCAACCTACGTGATCGCCGAATTTGTCTTGCCTGAAGAGTTGAGCGAAAGCGTCAGTGACGAAGTTAACGCGATCTGCGAGCGATACGGTGATCGAAGCCACCTCCAGCTCGAGATCGCCGCTTATCTCCGCAGCATCGACCACGGGATTGAAGACCCTTCCGAGATCCTTCACTAGAAATAAATCGGCGGATAGCGGGCGCCGGGTATTTGTTCAGTGAGCAGTGCATCAAGAGGCGAGACTGTCGCATCTCTAGCTGACCCAACTGTCGCACTTGGAAATAGAATGTACCCGGCTACAAACAATGTGGCGGAGGAGTTGGAATGTCCGCTGTGCTGCAAAGTTAAAATGTCCGCAGCAGTCGCCACACAGCACCACGATCAGCCCCGATCTGAGCGGCAGACCCGCTTGCAAGATCAGATCGGGGCGGGTGGGGAACTCCGCTTCGGCTTTAGCTTTGAGGCGATTGTCGGTACTTCACTCCGCAGCGTCCTGACGCGACAGCGCCTTCATCCGTCTCGCAATCACCGCCGGATCATTCGTGAAATCCGTCCGCCGGCCAGGCTTGCCCAGGCGCTTGACGTAGCCATTCTTGTCGCTGTTGCTCTTCACCTTCGGCTTGTCATCCTCTTCCTGGCGCTCCCTGATATAGGCCAATACGTCACCCAGCCGCTTGTTCTCGGTGATCGCCGCATGCGTCACGCGCTGCTCCTTGTCGAACACCGTGTAGGGCAGGGAATGGCCTTTCCAGCGAATGTCCAGGCGACCGTCGGCATAGGCATAGGTCTCGACATATTTGCCAACCAGACCACGCGTCAATTCGCTCTCTTCCAGCATGATCCGCTTACGCTCGAACGAGAACGTCAGTTGCGATCCGACATAGCGCTGCTCGCGCTTGCACAGGATCTCCGTCAACCGATCCGGCGCCAGATTCAGCGGCCGGTGCAGGTCGTCCGAACGGGCAGGGGTAACCGCAAAACGCGCATTGTAGTCCTCCATGAAAACAGGCAGAAACGCATTGCCCGCCTCCATTGTCGCGATCCCTGCGAGCCGCAGCTCCTTGACCAGACGATCCTGCAGCGTCCGGTTCATCCGCTCAACACGGCCTTTGGCCTGGCTCGAGTTTGCACAAAGAATCTCGATATCTAACTCGCAAAGCGCACGTCCGAACTGCGTCATGCCCTGGCCACCTTTGGCATCCTTCTTCGCCACCCGAAACACCGAATGCTTGTCCGAATAAAAGGCAATCGGTGCGCCGTGACGCTTGAGATAGAGCTCCAGCGCATCGAAGTAGGTGAAGGCACTTTCGGAACGCACAAAGCGCAACTGCATCAACTTGCCGGTCGCATCGTCGACAAACACCAGCAGCGAACACGATGGTCCACGATCCTCGAACCAGCGGTGCTCTGACCCGTCGATCTGCACCAGCTCGCCATAGGCTTCGCGCCGCAGTCGCGGTTGATGAAACGTCCGGCGCTGCTTGCGCGACAACCACAGCCCAGCATCGGACATCCAACCGCGCACCGTCTCGCGCGACACACGCAAGCCATCGCGTTCAGTCAGCTTCTCGGCTGCCAACGTCGGACCGAAATCTGCATAACGTTCGCGGACCAGCGTTATCGCATAATCGCGAACCCCGTCACTGATCCGATTGTTTGAGGGCCGGCCGATCGCCTTGTGCCGGATCGACGCCGCGCCGCCGGTCCGGATACGCTCCAGCAGCCGGCGTACCTGACGCTCGCTCAGGTCAAGCACATGCGCCGCTGAAACCGTGGTCATCCGCCCGGCAACTACCCTCGACAGAATCTCGATCCGCTGCAGATCACGCTCGCTCATCGCTATCAATCCCATCTGCAATCTCCCAGGCATCGTTCAGGACCGGGGAGTGTGACATTCCAACTTTGCAGAAACAGGACATTCTAACTTTGCGGCTACAAACAAAGATCGCATAATGTATGTTATGGAACTTCATCAAGCCAAATTTGGATGGGATAGAAAACTCTGCCTTCTGAACCCCGCCGCACGTCAAGTGCTAACACGGTGACGCGACCGATTGCGCCGCACTGGTCGCCAATTCGACCCTGTTGCGCCCCGCGCCCTTGGCCCGATAAAGCGCAACATCAGCTTCACGATAGGCCTCGTCAAGATCAGCGATAGACGAGACAACTGCTATCCCGAAACTGGCAGTTACACGCAACGACGGCGGCAGTCCTTCCAGTGACATCGTCGCATGACGTAACTTCAGAGCCAATCGACCTGCCTCATGCTCAGAAGTCTGGGGAAGGAAGACGGCGAACTCCTCTCCTCCTAGCCGACCGAGCGCAGAGCCTTGCGGCGCCTGAGAGCGCAAGGCTTCGCTAAAGGCCCGGATCACGGTATCACCCACATGGTGTCCGTAGGTATCGTTTATGCGCTTGAAGTGATCGAGATCGGTGATGATGATGGCATGCCGCCCTCGCCCATGCCGCTGAAGCGCTTCATTGACCTGCCTGTCAAAACCGCGTCTGTTGGCGAGCCCTGACAGGATGTCAACTTCCGATTCCGTCCTGTGAACAGCCAGTATTTCAAGGACAAGCTTTGCCAGAAGCGTCAAGCCGACGGTGACGATCAACACAGCCGTGAGGCTTTGCGAAATCAGAGCATAGTTGGTGTGGACATAATCCTTGGCCGTCGCTCCGGAGCCAACCCAGACCGCCAACCCGGCTTTGCCGAAGAAATGTGCGCTTGTGATGGTCAGGAGGATGCCCAGGAAAAGGTCGAGGGTGGTCCGTTGCCGCGCAAGGATCACCGTGATCGCGCCCACAAGAACAACCAGCGCGAACGGACTTTGATAGAGCAAGGCTTGCAAAGGCGTACCGCGCGGCAGTTCATAGATCATGTGCGCCAGCATGACACTCGCCAGAACATAAACTGAGGCGATCGGCAATGAAATGCGACGCCCGTACATCTGACCGATACCGATCGTCAGCATGACCATACCGCATAGTACCGTGGCAAAAGCGCAAAGTGCCCAAAAGCGGGTCGGACCGGCATAGGCGACCAGTAGCTCGCAAATTGCTGAAAGCGATGCGACACCAAATCCTGCGCCCAGCCAAATTACGGCCGTGCGCGAGTGACTGCGCCTTGCCACGACGACAAAAACCACACTGAATGACAGTGCGACGACAAAGTTGACGACCAAAAAAGATGCTGCGCCGTTCATCTCATCCTGCTCGAGCTTGTTAGGTTCGGTGTCCTCCTGGCCCGTCAGTTTTACAAGCCATGTGTAAAGGAAATGGCCAATTGGCGACGCTTACAGAACAGGGAATGGCGGTTCCAAAGGCATTCGATGGATCGCTCTAGAGTGAGATCTCCAGCAGATGCCAAACAGGTCTTTCGTTTTCGTCTCTTGTAAGAGTGGCTATTGATCGCGTGCCACGCATGACAATGCTTGCCGCGCCATCAAAAAGTCGTGCTGCCGGCTAGGAGACGGCCTGCCAGTTCAGGCCAGAAGTTTCCGGGCAGACCAGCACAAAGCTGTGTTGGAAGAGAGAATCAAGACCTAGACTGTACCCAATCCTCAAGCGCATCCGGGGCAGCCTTGCCAGAACCGAGCGAGCGCACGAGCGAGAGCACCTTTTGCTGAACCGTCTCGTCTTTGATCGAAACGAACGCCCGGGCAAGCGCGAGACAGTCCTTTGAGGTCAAAAGCTCAGTTGGTGTATCGCCCTGATGCTCAATTGCACAGGCCGACGGGCTCGGGGCCTCTTCGAAGAAATAGCTGATCGGGGTATCCAGGATCGCCGCGATGTGCTGAAGGCGGCTTGCACCAACGCGGTTGGTGCCTTTTTCGTATTTCTGCACCTGCTGGAACGTCAGTCCCAATCCCTCTGCCAGTTTTTCCTGGCTTACCCCAAGCATGTTGCGGCGCAGTCGAATGCGGGCACCAACATGACGGTCGATAGCATCGGGGGCTTTACGCATAGATTTACTCCTAAAATAAAACATCCAATCATCGCGCGAATTGCATCAAGGTGCAATCGAAAGGCCAGAGAGACGACAGCTCAAGCAGACGCGATAATGCGCTCAAGAAACCGGATATTTCCATAATCTACACACCAAAACGGGCTTCATACCAAGTGTCGATGATAGGAACCCATAGGATCGGCTCGACCGCCCTTTCTGGCTAGGCGAGGTCCGAAGAGCGATGCTGACGCATCGGTCAAGGAGCTCGACGACGCCAGAACGGGCGGGAAGCCGACCAAAGGTGGCTTATTGCAGGCCCCTGGCGTTGTTGCGCCGCTTGGCCGATGCACAGCATCGCCCGGCGCGCCGCGCCTAGCCAGAAACCCGCAATAAGCCATCCTATCGGTTCCTATCATCGACACTTGGTATCAGCATTGCAGACTGGCAAAACGGCTAAGTGACATATGGTGCCTGTTCTTCGGTGACAGAAATGTCAGGCGACAGACTTACGGCTTGGCGATCAATGATTAGCGACCAACCGAAAGCAGAACGTAAGGCATGAAATTCTTTGCTGCGCCGCATTATACATTTTACCATCACGCAACACTGGACCGCCAATATGATACCATTATCCAGAATAACAAATTTTAAGCACTATAAAAATCAAGCTCACAGCCAGTAAATTAAGATTTATTTCCTATATTTCTTAGAAAAAATACTAAACAGGAAAAATTACGCAAGAAAATCAGTACGGATTGGGTTTCAGAATTTCTTGCAACAATACGTTGCTTAATTTGAAATTTTCAACAATGATATACTTCAATATAGAAATCTGACATTCTTCAATACATCCAGCGCTCAGACCAACTGATAAAACACGAAACGACGAGTTCCCAATGCGATCGTCGAAACCATTTTCAGTAAAAGTCCTTGGCGCCTTCGACCTGGTAGATCGCAGCGGGCGGTCGATCAGGCCGGCGGGCCGAAAGGACTGCGCGCTTATGGCAATGCTTGCCCTGACCCGCAACCATCGTCAAACGCGTACATGGCTACAAGACAAGTTATGGGGCGATCGCGGTCCCGCTCAGGCTGCAGCCAGCCTGCGACAGTCGCTGACCACGCTTCGAACGCTGTTGAACAGCGAGACCGAGGTTCTTTCTGCGGATCGCACCTGGATCTGGCTAGAGCGGAATCATGTCGATTTCGATCATCTTGCGCCGGGCTGCCAGGGTGAAATCCTGCGCGGTTTTGATCTGCGGGAGGAGGGCTTCAATGATTGGCTGCGGCAGACACGTAGCGAGTTTGAGAGGCGCGCCCTCAGGTGGGGTTTGGCCGAGCCCCCAAGTCAGCCGGACAGACGCTGGTATGTGCATTTGTCCTTGAGCTCTACGGCCGATGAGGGGCTGAGCGAGATCGGCGAGTGCTTGGTTGAAAAGATCATCGAAGCACTTTCGATCATCGGTCTTCCTGTGGTGATTGGCGCCGAGCGCGATTGCGGCCCAGTGCGCGCGACGGACCTGGTGACACGTGTCCGTATCCTTCGCATGGGATCCACTGGCAGCCTATCTCTCTCCGTCACTGACGGGTTTGGCTCACTCAAATGGCAGGTCCGACGCGAAATCGCGCCGAAGCGTTGGTATGTAATCAGGAATGTTCAGTACGAGATCGTTCACCTGCTGCAGGACTTTGCCATTCGAATTGAGGCAAACAGCCTGAAGGGCGCACAATGGAGCGCCCATGCCAATCGCTGTCAGGCACTCCTGGGCATGCTGGTTCCGGGATCGATGATGCCTCGCGACATCATCGGATGCGGCGAAGCGGCGCTTGCCGCAGAAGAGACCGGGCTCAGTCACGCTTTGCTTGGCATCGGGCATCTCCTGCAATTGAACGATCGCAAGGGGCATCTGGCCCCAGACAGTCATCAGGTCATGGAGTGCTTCCGCACAGCCATGCGGCTATCGCCTGAAAACGGCCTGACCCTGGCCATGGCCGGCCACAGCTACGGGTTTCTGCTACACGACCTTGAACGGAATTTGACTTTAACCAAAGAGGCCGTGCGCTTGCTTCCAGGGCATGGCGCTTGCTGGATTTTCTACGCGATTGCGCTGACCTATTGCGGCAAGGCCAGCGAGGCTGTGAGAGCAGCGAGAACGGCAGTTTTGCTGTGCCGCGGCACTGTCGCCCAGGCCTTTGCCCTGGCGATCGAACAATTTGCCAACCTGATGGCCGGTCAAATCCGCAGGGCAATACAATCTGGGGAAGCCTCGCTTGAGCATATCCTGTTCCGCCCGACGATCATGGATCTGATGACCGGATACGCGCTTCTTGGAGAGACCTCCAAGGGTCGGGACAAGTTGAACGCGCTGATGGCTCGCGAGCCCGATCTTTCCATCGATATGCTGCGCTCCAGCGACTATCCGATCGTCAATCCGGCCCATCGGGAGCTGACCTTACACGCGGCCCGGACATTGGGGCTCAAATAGCGGAGGAATTCACCGATGAGGCTGGCACCCTACGGCGTCATGCATGACGCACTCAAGCTCCAGATCATGCCGCCGGAGACGGTGCCAAGGGACTGGCCCACGACCGATGACAGCTATCCGACGATCATTACCGCTTGGATGGCCGAGGTTGCAGACAAGATCTGGCCGCGTTGGGAAAATGGCGGCTGGAGGGGAAAGGCTGCCAGCTTTGCGGAACATGAAACACAAAGCGAGTTGCAGCTTGCTATTCGTCTCTATCAGGGCGGCGGCGACACACTGGGCATCCTGTCTGATTTGACGGGCGCAGAAACTCCTTTCGAAGGGCCGCGCCGGGACCATCTCTGGCATTATCGTATTGAAGACGCTCGTTTCGATCATCCAGACTATAGCGGCCTTGAGCTGCCAAGTTCCGTATCGACGTCAATCGAATACCGGACGGGCAAGGACGGCACCGCGAACTATCCTTTGTATGGGGGGCCTGAGGTCGAAGCGACAGCATTTAAAAGAATGTTCTTGCAAGATGCTGCAGGCAAGCGGCCAGAGGTCCTCGGGTTGAAAGAATATTTCCAGCGACCGCGCCCCAGAGCGGCGGCGACCGCCTTAAACCTGCCTGGTTTTCGCTGGGTTACGGCCCATCGCAACGTCCATACGGGTCAGCATCCGGCCTTTCCCAGCGGTCATTGCATGCAAGGTATCCTCGGTGGCTGCACGGTTTACGACCAACTGATCAAGGCGGGACAAAAGCCGACAGCTGCGGAGAGAGAACGGCTGCAGAAATATATGGTCGATTGGGGCGATCGACGGGTCTTTGCCGGCGTTCACTATATGAGCGACAATATCGCCTCCTGGACGCTTCTGCGCCGGATTATTCCCCATGTGTTCGAAAGCGAGGAAATCACCGAACTCGCCGTGGAAGCGATAATTCGCCACAGTCGCGTATTTGCTGACATCACGGCCCACTTTGACAGCAGCAGTCCGGCACTCTCTATGCTTTTTGAGGATTTCCCGGAAGCTGTTGGCACATCGTGAGTGCTGGTCGATCTTGGTCAGTCGCTCTGATTTAACGATGTTTTGACGATAGATTGACCGTGGGCTCACGGATCAAAGGCACAGTCGCAGCAGCTTGAAGGAGGCTGCTGATGACGCCCGATAACTTTCGCATCGCAATGCTCAATAGTCTGCGTGTTGGCCCTTATGAAGCCCCGCATCAGACCAATGCTCCTGTGGAGGAATGGTTGATTGCTGAGCGACGGGGTCCAGGGGGCGAATATCTGATCATCTCGGATACCGCCACACCGGTAGCTCGCGACACTCAAGCGGCGCCAGATAACCTCAGCGAGCAAAACTCGATCTTTGCCATCCTCGCGGAGAACAGCGCCGACAGGCCCCAATTCCTGATGCTGCGGCATTTACCGGCTGGCTTGACGGTGCCGGGCCGCTTCTTTCCGGCAGACGGCATGGCGGTGTTGCACATGGACGGCTCAAGGCTCCACCTGACGGCCATCGGACGCCACGCGCATAGCCGGGGCTCAGTGGATGGCGAGAGCGTCCTTTACGATGTGCCCCATCCTGCCCCCAACGCCGAGGGCGCGCTCAATTGGCACTTTCTCGCCCAACAGCAAGCTTGGACACCAAGTCGGTGAATGGCTCGCTGAGATCCACGCATCATTGAAACGCTTGAAATCAAGCAGCCAGATGGAGAAACCGATGCTTGTTCTACCTGATGTCGACGAACCTGCCGGGCTTAACGCATTTCCCGTCCTGTACTGGAACCATGCCGGCCTTCAAATGAACCGTATCACGCATTCGCTTCGCGGCCCGCAAGGTGGCCCTACCATGAGCTCTCGAGCTCTGGGGCTTCTTCATCTTGCCATGCACGACGCTTTCTTCGGCGCTCTCGGTCATGACGAACACTCGTCTCCCGCAACCTGGTTGCGAGACGTCAATCGTCCGCCACTTGATCCTTCCATCCAGGCAACAGAAGTAAATGCCAATGCAGCCCTCACCGCTGCCGCCATTACAATCCTTGAGCGACTATACTGTGCCCCAGGCGAGGTTTGTGACGTGGCAAGCAATGCGCTGCGCGAAGCGATGCGCAACTTCAAGAGCCCATTCGGTGTGGCAATTGCAGCAGGATCGCCGGCACATCACTATGGCGTGACCATTGCCGAGAAAGTCCACGCAGCACTTGCGGTATTGCCAGGCGAGCCGGGCGCCGATCAGGGCGACTACAGGCCCCGGGGAGGTCGCTATCACTTCGATGACGAGCCGCTCAACCCTGTCCGCCGTGTGGACATTGATCCTCGAGACCCTTCAAAAGGACAAAAGGCACAGCGTGTCTATCACGGCCCTTTTTACGGCGAGACCGTGAGAACCTTTGCAGCGACCGATCCGGATGGCCATCGGATCGCAGACTGGCCAAGACTACCGGATCCAGAATACACAGCAGCACTGGAGGAGGTCCAGCGGCTTGGCGGCACACCGCTCCTGAACACAACGCATCGGACGGCAGACGAGACGGTGGCGGCCTATTTCTGGGCTTATGATGGAGCCAATCTCATCGGAACACCTCCGCGTCTTTACAATCAGATCCTGCGCAATATCGCCTGGTCGAGGAGCGATGCCTCGCTGAGCGACTTCGACAGAAGCAAAGAGTTCGTCCGGCTGTTTGCGCTTGCCAATGTGGCGATGGCGGATGCAGGCAAATTCGCCTGGGCCGAAAAATACCGCCACGATCTCTGGCGCCCATTGTCTGGCATTCGCCAACACGACGCAAGCGCATTCGCCTCCGAGACCGGAAGCACAATGGTGACGCCGCCTGCCGATCCGTTCTGGCTCGCACTTGGTGCGCCAGAAACAAACTCCAACCGTCTGAGCTTCAAACCACCCTTCCCCGCCTATCCCTCAGGCCATGCAACCTTTGGCGCAGCATGCTTTCAGATGGCAAGGCTCTACTACGCCTCGAACGGGACGGCCGCTGTTGACAGAAATGGGGTCGACGACATCGGTTTCACATTTGTGTCGGAGGAGATGAATGGCGTAAGCCGCGACTTGCATCAGCCTTACGATCCTTCATCGCCGATCGAGGACCAGCCAGGGCTTGTTCGGACCTATGTGAAGCGCAACTTCTCGTCCCTCTGGCATGCAATATGGGAAAATGCGTTCAGCCGGATTTGGCTGGGTGTCCACTGGCGTTTCGACGCCTTTGACTATCGCGATACCGGAAGCGGTCGCGATGCCGACGGGCGCGAGCGCTACAAGGACCCTGCCGATGTCGGCTATTCGCATGTCTGGACTGCAAAGCGGAACGCCGGCGACCCACTGCCGATCGGCGGCGTCCCCTTGGGTCTCGGCATCGCCAATGACATATTTGACAGCGGCATGCGACAGCAAGCCGACGAAATGCCGAAAGCGCGGTCGACACCTCAGCAAAGCAAGATCACGGACACGACCTACTGATCGAGACGGGCCGTCTCGTCCATACGGGGCGGCCCTTGGCCTCAAAGGCAGTGATGATCTTCCATGAGCCTTTTTCGCGTCCCCAAACGCATCATGCCTGCCAGCCGCCGTGTGATCTGCCTGTCCGCCGCGACGAGAACAAAGATCGTCAGGACAGCAGGTTGCGGGGCGAAGTTGACCAAGCATGGAGAGCTTGAATCGGAGAAACCCATGTTGTTTTCTACCGCAGTGGATACAACCATCGGCTTGATGATGGTCTATCTCTTGCTGAGCCTGATCTGCACGAGCATTAACGAAGCAATAGCAGGCTTGACACGATTAAGGGCTCGCAACCTTTACCACGAGCTTTCGCGCGCGCTCGGGGACGAAAGGATACGCAATGCCTTTTGGCAAACCAACCTGATCCGAAGTCTGTCGCGGCGAGGTCTGGATGACCCAGGACCCAACATCGTTCGGGGACGCGCGATCGGTGCAAAGGAGGCACCGAGCTACCTTGAACGCCATGATTTCGCAGTCGCATTGATCGATGCGCTTGGCAAGGTTGGTAGTTCAGATGGTCCCGATCGCCCAGCCCGACCAATCGCGATGGCCTTCGAGAGGATCGACAAGGATTCTCCGCTTCTCCAAATTTTTCAAAGTCTTGGTTTGGATCTAAACTCCTCCATCGAGGAAGCCAAGACCGAGTTGGGTCGATGGTTCGACCAGGTAATGGCGCGTGCCTCAGGCGTCTACAAGCGTTGGATGTCGCTCTTGTCCTTCGCAGTCGCATTGATCTTGGCCTCAGCACTGAATGCCGATAGCCTAGAGATTGCCCGCATGCTCTGGTACGACGAGACCTTGCGCGCGGCAGTCGCTCAGTATTTTGAAGGGCTGTCACGGGGCTCGCCGAGCCTGCCCTCTATTGCACAAGTCGATAAAGCCCTTCCTCTGCCACTTGGCTGGCCAGAGTCCCAGCCGTTTGGCAGTACTGTTGGCCAGTATCTGTCGAAATGCCTGGGCCTCGTGCTGACGGCCTTTGCCGTGACACTTGGCGCACCCTTCTGGTTCGATCTCCTGTCGCGTTTCGTTGCAGTTCGAAACAGTGGTCGGCCGGAAGGGCCAAGACACAACGCCCCCCCTCAAAAACGCTGACGAGATGCTGAATTCGAACGCGCATTCACAATCTCCCCGCTGCCAATTCATCAAAAGCGTTCTCAGGAACTGATCTTCGCGCCAAAGAATGCCCAAAACCGCAGCTTCCGCGATATCGACGGGCTCCGCGACAAATGCGCTGATCGGCTTGACCTTGGCCTTTGCACCGGACCATATCGCCGGGGGGCCTGAGTTGAAGGCAAAAGCATTCCTTGCGATCGGAGGCGGATCTGGCATGGCAAAAAAAGACCAAATTGACCTGGAAACGATGGAGAAGGTGCTGCAAGAGTATGAAGAAGGCATGCCGGCCGCCCAGTTATGCCGCAAATACGGCATAGCAAGATCGACCTTCTACTACTGGCTGTCAAAGACGACAGCCACGGGCTCTGCTCAGAAAGATCGTTTGGTTGCACTAAAGGCTGAAAACGCCAGGCTGAAGATCATCCTGGCTGAGCGTGTTCTGGAAATGATCCTTGAGCAGGCCAATCTCAGCGACGACCAGCAATGGCGAAAGACGCTGACGAAACTTCTGACCGTCGATGATACCGATCAATGACGATTAGACAACGGTCGCCCAGGCGTCGCAAGAGCAATCGACCAAGTGTTCTGGCTACACAACTTGCGGTGCGATCGCGATAAAAAAACTGGGTACCAGGCTTGTAAGGCACCTATCGGCTCTACCCCGATTTCGAAGTATTGCCGACGGGGCTCAGGCGTTGATCGTCGCAATGATCAAGACAATCGTAATTACGATCGCGACGACGACGCAAAGTGCAAGCAGCCGCATTTTTCAATCCCTCATCAAAACCCCAGTTGAAGATGCGGCAGCCTGCTCGCGCGCGCCTTGCATCTTTAAGTACGAAACAGTCCAGCGTGTAAACTCTAATTTTTGCCAATACCCTCAGACCTATAGACAAAGGATAGCCACCATATATTTGCGGCAACCGGAGCGGGGAATGCGCAGAAGGACTTTCGTGTCTTGTTCTATCGGGTCGCCACGCGACGGAACGCTTGAGATGATTGAGCATCCGTTCGATGCAGCTTCGATCCTTGTATGTCGGCTAGTCGCATGCAGACGTGTAATTGGGATGGACCCCCTAAAGAAGCATGGGTCTCATCCCATAGCCTGAGGATGGCTACGAACTGTTGAACTGATGCTGCCAGCCATCTGTCAGCCTCCGTTCGACGAATGCCTCAAGCGGAGGGTCCCAGACGCTTTCTTCGGCCCAAGGGCGGAAGCGCAGATGCATAGCCTTCCACTTTTCGTGGCGCTCATGCATGTCGCGCCGGGGGCATCAGACCCGAAGAACATGCAGCATGCCGTCGACTTGTTGTCGATTATCCTACGAGTGCAGGCCCTTTCTACCGCGTTTGGTGCAACAGCCCCTCGATGATCCGCCATTCCATATCCGCCAGCTCCCGGTCAGCCAAAATCACCTCCTGAAATGCGGTCTTGACTGACGTTTCCGTTGATTTCGGAATCCCCTCTATCAACGGCACCTATAACTTCCGCGAGAGCTCGGCGTTGACTAAGGCATAAGTCCGGGCTGCCCCCCGCACGGGCCCACCTAAGGGCCATCGAACGGCCAGACGGCCGGCTTCAGCGTCAAGGGCAAGACATCGGAGATCAGCATCTCCTGCGGGGCATCAAGCCAGGCATGCAGGGTTACACCGCCCGGTTCGATGGCAAGCGCATGCACTGCTCCATCCCGCCGATCGCGATTGACGGAATGGGCCGTGGATGGACCGATCAGGCAGCTGACCTTGCCGATCTGGCCGGTGATTGCGCGGTGAACATGGCCGGAAATCATCTTTGCAACGCCACTATAACGTTCCAGCCGCTCCATTAGGGCCGCACCATTGCGTAGATTGTCCTGATCCATGGGCACGATGCCACAGGGCAGCCACGGATGATGGGTCGCGACAATCACTGGATGACCGTTCAGTTCATCAAGGCACTGATCGAGAAAGGCAAAGCCCTCCTCAGACAGCCAGCCGTGATGCGCCCCCTCAAGCAGCGTATCAAGACCGATGACGGCAAAGGGGCCAAAATCGCGCATCCAGTGAATGGGACCGGATTTTGACATCCAGTCAGAACCGCCAAAGGCTTTTCGCATGCCCTCATGCGTGTCGTGATTGCCGGGAATGGCAAGCCAGGGCAAAGCGAGATCGGCCATGATCTCGGCAAAATGCTGATATTCCTCGTCCGTACCATGCTCTGTCAGATCGCCGGTGACGATGGCGCAATCGACAGCCCCGAGCGCAGCCAAGCGTTCGTTGATCGAGGCAACCGCGGTGCGCAGCGCAGTTGCCGTATCGGAATGGCCGCAAACAAGCGCGCCTTTGGCAACAATATGGGGATCACTGATCTGGATGAAGGCTGGCATTCAGGCGGCTGCTTTCTGAAAGGTTGAGGGTAAGGATGGATTGCGGCGCGATCGAAAGATGGACAGTATCACCGGGTTTCGGCGCGCTCAGGCCCTGATGCAGGCAAAACAGGATGTCGTCTGCCGCACCTGACAAGGCGATGCGGTAATGCGTGCCAAGGAAGGTGACGGTTTCGACCCGTGCAACCAAGGGGCCGTCATCTGTAATCTTCACGTCTTCGGCGCGGACAAAGGCGGCCTTGCCATCGGCGGGCGCACGCAGCGACAGGGCACCGCCCGGCAGACGCAGATTTGCCCCCAAGATGTGACCGCCAAGCGGCATGGAATTGCCGACGAAGCGCGCAACGAACGCATTTTCCGGTGCGCGGTAAAGCGCCTCCGGCGTGCCGATCTGTTCGACCCGGCCCTGGCACATGACGGCGACCCGATCGGCAATCGCCATGGCTTCATCCTGATCATGGGTAACGAAGACAGCGGTGATGCCGAACTGCCTCAGCAGGCCTGCAAGCTCATCCCGCAAGGTCGTACGCAAGGCGGCATCGAGCGCCGACAAGGGTTCATCGAGAAGCAAAAGCCGTGGGCGCGGCGCAAAGGCGCGGGCAAGCGCCACACGCTGGCGCTGGCCGCCGGAAAGTGCCGTGATCGAACGCGCGGCATAGGGCTCCAACCGGCAAAGGGCGATCACCTCATCAACTCGGCTTTCGATTTCCGGGCGTGCCAGACCCTGCATCTTTAGGCCGTAACCGATATTGCCGCGCACCGACATATTGGGAAAAAGCGCATAGGATTGAAACACCATGCCGATCTTGCGCCGTTCCACCGGCTGGTCGGTCATATCGCTGCCGTTGAAACGGATCGAGGCTCCGGCATCAGCCGTTTCTAGGCCTGCGATGATGCGCAGCAGTGTTGTCTTGCCGCAGCCGGATGGCCCGAGCAGCGAGACGATTTCTCCTTCCGTTATATCAAGATCAGTCGGCTGAAGCGCGCGGGTGCCGCCGGGAAAGGTTTTGGCGATGTTGCGAAGGGCAAGGGTCATTGTGTGATCCTCTGGGCACGGGCGCTGGCCCATTGCATGGCAAGAAGGAGGGGCACGATCATCACGAAGAAGATCAGCGTATAGGCCGAAGCGATCTCGAGCCGCATGGAGGCGTAGCTGTCGGCAAGGCCGACCGGCAGGGTTTTCAGGTAAGGCGTGTGCAGCATCCAGGTCAGGTTGAACTCGCCGATCGACAGTGTCACCACGGTGAGCGCACCGGCCAGAATGCCCGGCAGCGCATTGGGCACGACGACATCGACAAACCGCCGCGCCGGCCCCGCCCCAAGGCTTGCCGCTGCCTCTTCCAGCGACTTCAAGTCGATCGCCGCCAGAACGGCCATGACGGAGCGGACCATGAAGGGCAGCGTGTAAAGAACATGGCCGACCAGAATGAAGGTCCAGCTCATGCGAAAACCCTTGTAGGTGCCGTAGAGTTGGAGCAGGGCCAAGGCCAGGGCAAGACCTGGAATGGCAAGCGGCAGAGAGATGAACTCTTCGAGTGCCCGGGTCAGACGACCGGGATTGCGGGCCATGGCATAAGCGGCGGGGACCCCGATGATCAGCGTGACGATGAGACAGGCGAGCGCAATGCCAAGAGACAGAAAGATCGAACCGGCATAGAGGTCCCAGACCTCGACGATCCATTTGAGTGTCAGACCCGATTTCAACCCTTGAAAATAGTTGACCGTCACACCCGCCAGAACCGACTGGATGGTCGGCACCAGGAGGAATGCCGCGGCCAGAAGGGTGACAATCAACTGCAGTGCTTTACCTTTGCGCATAGCCTTCAGCCTCCCGCAGCAATGGTTGAGCCGGAGAAGATCCGCGCCACAAACAGGATTGCCCAGGTCACCACGCCGAGGCAGACCGAAAGGGCGGCAGCCATGGCGATATTCGCCGACAGGGTAAACTCGGTATAGATCACCATCGGCAGCACATCGATATCGGTGGCAAGGGTGAAGGCTGTGCCGAAGGCGCCCATGGCGGTTGCAAAGGCAATGGCGCCAGCGGCAATCAGCGCAGGTGCTAGTGCTGGCAAGAGCACATCGAGCACCACCCGATGCGGTGGTGCACCGAGCGTGCGCGCCGCCTCTTCGAGCGCGGGATCGATCTTTTCAGCAGCGGCCATGACGGTCAGCAGCACGCGCGGGATCGAGAAATAGAGATAGCCGAGGAAGAGCCCGAAGATGGAATAGGCAAAGACAGCCTCTCCCGGAAAGATCGCATTGAACAGGCCCTGACGTCCGCCAAGAAGTATGATCATGAAGCCGACCACGACACCGGGAAAGGCCAGGGGCAGCGTCAGGATCGACAGGAGGATCGAGCGGCCGACGAAGCGATTGCGGGTCAGAAAAACGCCGACCGTGGTCGAGACCAGAAGGGCTGCCAGTGTGACTGCGAACGAGACGAGCACCGTCTGGATCAAGGTCGTCAGGTAACGCGGCGTCTGCAAAATCTGCCAATAGATTGCCCAGCCCGCCTCTCCCTCACCCGAGGCCAGGATCAGCCGCGCAATGGGCAGGGCCAGAAAAGCCAGAGCAAAGATGGCCAGTGGCACAAGGCACAGGCTGACAAACAGTCGGGATGACATGGGGGTGGGCTCCTTAAGGCGAAGGCCGGGCAGCGCTGAACGCCCTGCCCGGCCTGAATGTTACTTCACCTCGGCCAGATAGCGTTCGCCAAAGCCCTTCTGGGCAGCGGCCATCGCAGAATAGTCGACGGAGACGGCGCGCTCATATTCGCTGTCCGGCAGGAAGCGTGCAGCAACCTCGGCCGGAAGGGCCACAGGACGGGCCGGCTTCAGATAGGCATTGGTCCAGATGGCCTGGCCTTCATCCGAAAGAATGAAGTCGAGTGCCTTCTTGCCGGCCTCTGCATTGGGCGCACCAGCGACAAGGCTCATGACGTAGGGAACACGGACGGTGCCTTCGCAGGGCATGACAAACTCGAACTTGCCGCTCTCGTTGTACTTGGCGCGGTAAGCATTGAAGTCGTAGTCGAACAGGATCGGGATTTCGCCCGAGACGACGCGGGCAAAGGAGGTCTGCTTCGGCACGATCGGGCTATTGGCTGCCAGATCCTTGAAGTATTTGATGGCAGGCTCAAAATTGTTGAGATCACCGCCGAAGGCCTGGTTGATGGCAACAGCACCAGCATAACCGACAAAGGCCGATGCCGGATCGAGATAGCCGACCATGCCCTTGTATTCAGGCTTGGTCAGGTCTGCCCAGCACTTCGGCACAGGCGCGCCATTCAGCGCATCGACATTCACGAACATGCCGAGCGTGCCATAGTGAACGGCAAACCAGTTGCCTTCCGGATCCTTCAGGCCTTCCGGGATTTCGTCGAAGCCGGCCGGCTTATAGGGCTGGACAACGCCTTCGGAGATGGCGGCAATGCCAGTGGTCACGCCATAATAGGCGACATCGGCAACGGGGGATGCCTTTTCAGCAATCATCTGGCTGAGCGCCTGGCCGGAATTCTTGTTGTCATGCGGCATCTTCACGCCGACTTTTTCATCCAGCGCCTTGAGCATCGAAGCCCAATCGGCCCATTCCGGCGGGCAATTGTAGCAGATGGCATCTTCGGCTAATGCGGGTGCAGCCGTGGCTGTTGCGAAGAGAACGGCAAGAACGGTAAGTTTCATCGGTTCATCCTTGGTTGAGCGTGAGGTTCATCAGGGAGAGCAGACGGCGGTTGGGTGGCAGCCCGACCGTCGTCACCTTTTTCCGGGTTCGGCGCGGCAAGCGTGGCGCCGGCCCGGAAATGGAATGGCAAGGCGGGCGGCTGAACAGCGACACCTCCTTGCAACATATCGAGAATTGAGCGAGCCGCCTGGCGGCCCATGGCCTCTGGCGAAGTCTCGACGGTGGCAAGCGGCGCTTCAAGAAGCCGGCCCACTTCAATGCCATCAAAGCCGGCAACGGAGAGATCCTGCGGCACCCGCCAGCCAAGCAGCCGGGCCGCCTTCTGCACGGCGATTGCCAGGAAATCATTTGAGGCAAAAATCGCGGTCAGATCCGGATGCTGCGCCAGGATTTCGGCCAGGCATTCAGGCTTGGCAGCCTCGGCTTCGCCGATCTCGATCAGGGCGGGTGCCGGCAGGCCCCGAGCGATGCATTCGCCGTGAAATCCGGTGTAGCGATTGCGCGAGCGATCAGAGGTCGAAAAGCGCAAGGCGACAAATCCGGTGCGCTGGTGGCCCAATTCGACAAAGTGCCGCGCCACCTCTTTGGCGGCCTCGAAATTGTCGATGTAGGAGGTGATGAAACCCTCCATGGGATCATGAAACATCAGCGCGACGGGAAGTCCACGCTTGCGCGCAACCTGCATGGCGGGGCTTCGGTCGGGTGCCACCATGGTTGCGACAAGCGCGTCCGTTTCCTTCGACAACAACATCTCGATGGCCGCATCATCAGCGGCTTCATCGTAGTTGGAGCAGGAAATCAAAAGCTGGTAGCCCGAACCGAGAAGCTCCGACTGGATGCCCTGAACGGCCTCGGCAAAGACCGGATTGGCAAGCGATGGCACGAGGCAGCCAACAGTCATCGACCGGCGACTTTGCAGTGCCCTGCCAAGTGCGGAAAAGCTGAAACCGAGATCGCGGGCAGCACGCTCCACCCGTTCGCGAACGTCAGCACTGGCAGAGCCGGACTTGTTGAGCACCCGACTGGCTGTCGCAATGCCACATCCGGCCGCTTGTGCAACATCTTTGATTGTTACGCTCGTGCTGGCGATCTTAGGCATGGAACCGATCCGTGGAAACGTTTCCAACGGATAGCATAGGAACGACTACAGGATTGTGACAGGCTACCCTCGCGTTCACTTCCGATCGCCTTTCGGGCTGGTTGACGACCTGCTCGATGTGTCACGGATAACGCAGGGCAAAATCAATCTCGTAAAGTCTGACTTTGACTTGAGAGATGCCATTCACTCTGCGCTGGACATGACAGGCAGGCAATCGAGGAGCGAAACCATGCGGTGACCATTAGGGTTCCGGATCAGTCCTGCATGATATTCGCTGACAAGGTAAGGCTGACACAGTGCGTTTCAAACCTCGTGAATAATGCCGCAAAATACACGGCAATGGACGGTCAGATCGAGGTAGCGCTGGAATTACATCCGCGCACCTATCGCATCAGCATCACTGACAATGGTCTGGGCCTCAGTGCCGAGGCCGCGGGCGCAATCTTCAGGATGTTTGAGCAAGTCGAAGAGCATCGGAATCATGCTCATGGGGGACTTGGGATCGGCCTCGTCAAGCAACTCATGGAGTTACACGGCGGCGATGTTTCTGTGTGGAGTGATGGACCGGGATTGGGCAGCGTTTTCACGCTTGAGCTGTCAACTAAGGCAAACTGGCCGACCCAAGGCTGAGGCGCGCCTGCTCGAAAACGTCTTAATTGCCCGCAACCTGCGGACAAGTCTCATTCACATCGGCGACCTGATCTTAGAAGTCCTCACGTCTGGCTTAGCCGAGGCCGAAAAAAGATAAAACCGCGATAACAATAACGACCAATCCAACAATATAGATGATGTTGTTCATGTGCATTCCTTTCCGTTGTCCGACTGGACAACGCATAATCCGGAGGTTGGTTCCTTTTCCAAATTTCTGCATGGGCGCTGGAATTCGAGGTGATAGCCGCCATGCTCCACTTCGATGCTGCTGCGGCTAACTACTCGTGGACGGGTACATTGGTCGATGCCGCTGTAGACAGCCTGCCCGGTCGATCAGGCTCAGTTCGGAGAGGAAAACGACGAAGAGCACCGCTATTCTGCAGCGTGCATTGGTGCCGTAGCACCTCAGGTCGGTAGATGAGGTGCTACGGCACCAATTCTTCACTTCGGCGCATTGCTGACGCATTGACTGCCAACGGGCCGCCGGTAGCTGCCCGTTGCCTCGATGGGTCGAGCAGGTCAACCGATACGGATCGACTTGACGTTGACGAATTCCTTCAACCCTTCCGGTCCGTGTTCGCGGCCATAGCCAGATGTCTTGACGCCACCGAATGGCATGCTCGGGTAAGCGACGTTGAAGGTGTTGATGAACACCATGCCAGTGTCGAAATGTTCGGAGGCCAGCTTGCGCGCATACTCGACGTCCTTGCTGAAGATACCGCCACCAAGACCATATCGACTGCTATTGGCGATCCGGATCGCGTCCATATCGTCCTTTGCACGGATAATCGCCGCAGCGGGACCGAACATCTCGTCTTCATAGGCAGGCTGTCCAGGTTCAACATCCGCAAGAACTGTGGCCGGATAGAACCAGCCTGTGCGATCGGGAATCTTGCCACCGGCAAGAAGCCGTGCCCCCTTTTCAATGCTCTTTAGAACCTGGCTATGCAGTTCATCTCGTTGCTTCTGGCTGACCATCGGGCCGAGCTGCGTCTTGTCATCCGTCGGGTCACCCACCGTGACCGCTTGAAACGCCTTGGTATAGGCTTCGACGAAGGCATCATAGTTCTTTTCAGTGACGATGAAGCGCTTGGCGTTTACGCATGTCTGACCGTTATTGTAGATGCGGCCCTTCACACAGGTTTTGACTGCGAGATCGAGGTCGGCATCGTCAAGCACCAGATAGGCATCGTTGGAGCCCAGTTCGAGCACGGTCTTTTTCACCAGCTCTGCGGCCTTCGCGCCCACCGCACGGCCGGCCCTGTCACTGCCGGTCAATGTCACACCCCGTACGCGCTCGTCTTCGATGACCTTGTCCGATTGCTCATGCGAGATCAGCAATACGCCAAACAGCCCCTTGGGCAGGCCGGCCCGCTCATAGAGATCACGCAGATAAAGGCCGCTGCCCGTGCAGGCTTCGGCATGCTTGAGGAGAACGCCGTTGCCTGCCATCAGGCTGGCGATCGAATACCGGACGGCTTGATAGGCGGGGAAATTCCAGGGCTGGATGCCGTAGATCACGCCCAGCGGCGCGTGCGTGACATATCCCTTGCCGCCTTCGATTTCGCGCTCGTCGTCAGCCAGTGCAGACGGACCGATCTTTGCGGTATAGTCGCATATGGCGGCGCACAGATCGACCTCGCTAAGGCTGTCCTTCAGCAACTTCCCAACCTCATCGGTCATCAGCCTGGCGAACTCGTCCTTCGAGTTGCGCATCTCATCGCCAATCGCCGCGATCACCTTTGCCCGCTCTTCGAGACTCCTGAGGCGCCACTCCAGAAATGCGTTGTGACTGGCTTCAACGACAGCCATGGCCTCTGCGTCTGACATGTGCGGATAAGACTGAATCTCGGTTTCGGTCAGCGGGTTGATGGTCTTAAGAGAATTGGACATAGGGGAGCTTTCTCCTGTTTGATGTGTCGGGCCATTTTGATCGGCCAATGAGTGGAGTTCGAGCAGCCTGGTCATTTGATGAGCGCTGCCGTTGGGCTAACGCTGTTATCTGCCCATAGGTTCGCAACTTACGAGGCCGGACCCTGCAGCCCAGGCGGAGGCAAGCCTTCAGAATCCGGGTCTCGCCCTTGGCTGCGATCGAGCAGGCGCATGATCGGTGTCACGGTTAAGCCGTGAATAAGAACTGACAGCAGCACCACCAACCCAACAATCGCCCACAGCCGCTCACCGCCTTCAACGGGCATATGGTTGAGGCCGTAAGCGAGATAGTAGAATGAGCCAACGCCACGAATACCGAAAAAGGCAAGCGTGAGCTTTTCCCTCCAACTCGCCTTGAAGCCAAGCAATCCGATCAAGCCTGCAAAAGGGCGAATGATGAGCAGAATGACAAGGGCGGCAACCACATCGATGGCGCGAAGCGGCGCAAGAAGACCACTCACCAATGCCCCTCCGAAAAGGACCAACAAGATCATCATGGCAAGGCGTTCGACCTGCTCGGTCACATCATGCATCTCACGATGAAAGTCATGCTGCCGATGAGCCTGGCGAAGAGTAAGCGCAGTAATGAACACCGCGAGGAAGCCGTAGCACTCGATCAGTTCCGTAAGACCATAGGAGACGAAGGTCGCAGCAATCGCGATCAATCCGTCCCCCGTCTGAGACAACCTGGTATCAGCAGGGATCCGGAAGGTGAGCCAACCAAATAGTCGGCCGACCAGCCAGCCGCCCACGATCCCGGCGCCAATTTCCCAAAGCACGTTGTGAAGGATCCAGGTTCCCAGCCAAGGCTCTTTTGTCGTGGCTGCAAGGCTGAGTGCGATGGCGAGGTTCACGAAGGGAAATGCCAACCCATCGTTCAGTCCAGCCTCTGATGTGAGGCCAAATCGCACCTTGTCTTCCTGGCCTGTCTTTGGAGGACCTACCTGTACGTCTGCGGCAAGAACAGGATCGGTCGGCGCCAGGCTTGCACCAAGCAAAAGCGCGACAGGCAGGGAAAGGCTCAAGCCCCAAACGCCAATCAGCGTGATAGCCACGATACTCAGCGGCATGGTCAATGCCAGAAGCCGCCAGGTCACACCCCACCGCCGCCAACTGAACACACGGTCCAGTTTCAGGCCAGCCCCCATCAAAGCGATAATGACCACGAACTCGGTGAAGCGTTCCGTGAACTCGGGATAGGTGAAAGGTAGCGGCTGGTCCGACACCTGCGGGGTCAGAAACAATGCTGCTCCCAACGCGATGCAGATGATCGGCAATGAGAGCGGAAGACGTTTGAGAGCCAAAGGCAACCAGGCGACGAGCGCAATTAGAATGCCAAGCCCCGTGAGCACCAGGATATACGGATCGGGGGACCACTCGTTCAGATCGATCATGTGACCTAAACACGGCCAAGCAGGATTAGATCCATTGCCCTAAGCTACTTTTTCAATATTCGAATGGCCCTGTGTTTTGGCATCACTCCCTCAAAGCGGGTGCGGAGCCACAGAGCGTCAAAAGCCGCCGCAAACCGAAACCAAGCCCCAGTAGAGGAAACCGCTCATCACGGTCGCAGAACCACCCCGCCATACGACCGCCCAGCTGGACCTCAAACGCCGTTTACAAAAGCCGTCGGCCGACATCCTCTCATTTGACGAAGGCTTCAAGACACTGCTGACAGAGTTTGTCGATCGGGCCCGCGACCGGTTTGAAGACTGACGCGATCGCCTACAGCGCTTGCCTGGCCTCAGATAGTTGGCAAAGACTTGGTCAGCGACACTGCCCAACATGATCGAGCCGAGCAGATCCGGCTCTTCTGCTCTCGTCGCCACCACGTCTGTGCCGCAGGCATCGGCCAGCATCTGGCGAACCAGTGCACTTTAGCCCGCCCTCACTGATCACGATGCGTCTGACATTCGCCGCGACACGGTAAAGATCCTATCCAGATCCGGATGCAAATCCATCCCGAGACCTGGACCTGGCGGAACCGTAATCATGCCGTTCTTGACCTCGGGCAGTGCCGTCACCAGATCGCGATACCAGGTCTTATAGAAGGCCCTGACACTTTCCTGGACGAGGGCATTGGGGGCATTGAGCGACAGATGCGTCGATGCACAGAGCACGACCGGGCCCGTGCAGTCATGAGGTGCTACAGGCAAATGCCAGGCTTCGGCCATGGCAGCGATTTTCCTTGCCTCCGAGATCCCACCACACCAGCTGATATCAAGCATGACAACGCCGGCTGATCCCGTTTCCAGCAAGTCCCTGAATGCAAAGCGTGAGCCGAGCGTCTCAGAGGCGCAGATGGGAGCCGGAGATACCGCGGCATAGCGTGTGAGGCTGGATAGACTGTCCATCTTGATGGGGTCTTCATGCCAGAAGGTTTGATAGGGCGTGAGCGCCTTGGCGATCTGCATGGCTGGCAAAAGTTGCCACATGGAGTGGAACTCGACCATGATGTCCATCTTGTCGCCGACGGCCGAACGGATCTTCTCGAACGGCTCAAGCGCGCGTTTCAGGTCCGGCATGGAGATGTACTGGCCACGGCTTTTTTCTGCGGCCACATCAAAGGGCCAGATCTTCATGGCCGTGATGCCGTCTTCGAGCAAGGAATGGGCAAGTTCGTCTGCACGAAGAAGAAAACCGTTCAGGTCATCATAAGCCCTCGTCGCCGATTTCGACAGATCGTAATTCGCCGTTGTCTGCCCCGTCGCCTTCTTGATGTATTCGGTGCCAGCGCAGGTATTGTAGGTCCGGATTTCACGACGGCTGAAGCCGCCGAGCAATTGCGCAATCGGCTGCCCGGTCGCCTTCCCGAAAATGTCCCACAACGCGATGTCAAAGGCGGAATTGCCGCGCACTTCAGCACCAGAAGAGCGGAAACCGAGATAGCCGACCAGGTCTGCTGCGAGGAGATCAATCTGAAGCGGATCGCGGCCGATCACTCGAGGGGCGACATATTCATGGATATAGGCCTCCACGGTTTCGGCCCCAAAGAAGGTCTCTCCAAGCCCGGTGATACCCTCGTCCGTATGGACGAGGATCCAGAGGAGATTTTGCCGCTCCTCGATGCGCACGGTTTCCAGCCTGGTGATTTTCATGGTGGCTTCCTTAAGCAATGCCGGCGGCAAGCAGCGCCTTGGCGCTTTCATCGAAATGCTGTGCCATCAACTGACTTGCCTTCTGTGGGTCGCCTGCAAGGATGGCTTTGGCGATCGCCAGGTGGAGTGCATTCATGGCTCTTCGTTCCTCGTCTGAGGAGCGACTGCGCCATCCAATCGGCCAGGTTTGTCGCGAGACCGTTTGAAACGCACCAAGGATCAGCGAAAAAATCGGGTTCTTCGACGCCTTGGCAATGGCCAGGTGGAAGGCCAGATCGTGTTCCATCACTGTCTCGGCCAAATGAAACTGCGTCTCCATGGCTGTCGCATGGTCGATGAGAATGCGCGCCTCTTCGTCTGAGCGTCTGAGGGCTGCAAGACTGGCCGTCCGCATCTCGATCGTCCGCCTCACATCGTAAATCTGATGGACGTTGATCTGCTCGGTCCCCACACCATGTTCAATCATCAGTGACATGGCGCCATGGTCGAGCTGTGCCACCCGCGCTCTTTTTCCCACATGCAGATCGAGCAGTCTTACGGCTGCCAGCGATCGAAAGGCCTCTCGAACGACCGTGCGCGAGACGCGCAGTTCCTTCGACAGCGCCAGCTCGCTGGGCAGGCTGTCTCCAGGCCCGAGCTCATTGTCGCGGATATAGGACGTGAGCGCAGCGATGACGCCATCCACCCGGCCGTCACTGCCTGTCTCCACACTAACCATAGATAAAAGCTCCAAAATGACAAAACCTGTCAGACAGCTTCTGTTATTATGGTTTAGGTTTTGTCCTTTGGCGTGTCAATCACCAGCACGCGTTACCAGCTTGTCCGAGAGCCACGTCCCGCCCGCAATCGGCTAGATGCCTCCAGGCTGTCGAAGGCGCGTATAAGGGGCCACCGCTCGACTGGTATCACCGATTGACATGCAAACACATCGGATGAGCTCATATCTCGTGCGGTCTCGCCCTGATGCTGGCTCAGATCGCCGCGGCAAACGCGTTCAGCCAGGAATGCCACAAATACCAGGTCTGCCATCACGCCACAGGCTAAAGCGCCCGCGCGACTTCCTGCAATTTGACGAAGGCTTCAAACCGCTGCTCGTGCAGCTCGCCGATCTTGTCCTTGCCCGGTTCGTATATGGACGCGATCGCAGATAGTGCCTGCATTGCCCCTTTCACATCAGGAAAGGCACCGCCTGCCACACTGCCCAAGATTGCCGAGCCAAGCAGGACCGGCTCATCGGCGAGAGGGGCCACCACCGCCAAGCCGCAGGCATCAGCCAGCAACTGGCGCACCAGTGAGCTCGATCCGGCTCCACCGCTGATCACGACGCGTTTGACGCCTGCCCCATGCTTGGCTTGCGTCTCGATGATCTGGCGAAGCCCGTAGCCAATGCCGCACAGACCGGCGATGTAGAGCGCGACCAGACTGTAGAGATCGCGCTCCATGCCAAGACCTGCAATCACGGCGCGCGCATGGGGATCGGCAAAAGGCGCGCGATTGCCGAGAAACTCTGGCACAACATGCAACTCGCCCGCCGCCAAAACTGTCTCGGACAGCGTCTCGACCTGAGCTGTCGCCATCTCGGCCAGAAAAGCTGGAAGCGACTTGCCTGATGCCTGCGCCCTCCCCCTCGCCTCTTCTGCTGCCGGGTGAAACGACAAGAGCTGATCGATCGCGGCCCCTGCTGCACTCTGGCCACCTTCATTCAGCCAGAGGCCCGGCACCATGGCTGAGTAATACGGTCCCCAGACACCAGGCACGAAGACCGGCTCAGTCGTCGAGGTCATGGTGCAGGAGGACGTTCCAAAGACATAGGCCAGATTGGCCATGGGATTGTCGCCAATGCCGACTGTGCCGATGCCGCCGGCATGGGCATCGATCATGCCAGCTGCAACGGCAGTCCCTGATCTCAGACCCATGGCTGATGCTGCGGCTTCGTCAAGCCCCGCCCCAAGCCTTGTGCCGGGCTCGACCATCTGTGTGCCGATCCGGGCAAATCCCTCGTCTGCCAGTTCGCCAAGTCCGACCTTGTGGAAGTAACTCTCGTCCCAGCGCGCCTCATGGGCAAGATATGTCCATTTGCAGGTTACGGTACAGGTCGAGCGGGCAAGATCGCCCGTCGCCTTCCAGGTGAGAAAATCGGCGAGATCGAAAAACTGCCAGGCCTGTCCGAAAACTTCAGGGCGGTTTTCCTTCAGCCACAGGAGCTTCGGCGTCTGCATCTCGGGCGAAATCCGCCCGCCGACATAGCGCAACACATCATGGCCGATGGCATTGATCCGCTCGGCCTGATCCACGGCGCGGTGGTCCATCCAGACAATGATGTCGCGGGAAGGATCGTCGCTGCCACCAAGGCCAAGCGATTGACCACCTTCGCCGACGACCACCAGTGAACAGGTGGCATCGAAACCAAGCCCAATTACCTGGACAGGATCGATCCCAGCCATGGATACCGCTTCGCGAATGACACTACAGACACAGTCCCAGATCTCAGCACTCGACTGTTCGACGATCGAGCTTCCCTCACGAAACACGGTAATGTCGCGTTTGGCGACAGACAGCATCCTGCCAGAAAGGTCAAAGAGACCCGCTCGTACGCTTCCCGTGCCAACATCAACGCCAACGGCATAACTTTCGGTCATTTCAATCAATCCTGCGGCCGGTGACGCAATATCAGTGGCTTGCCACAAACTGGCTCATTCGCCTGATCAGAAAAAACCCGACGGTTGCGCCAGCATCCTGCAGTCCAATGGTCTTCTCCTGAAACGCTGCAGCCTTTCCATGCTGAGCGACCATCGACTTCGTCGCTTCCAGTGCGTCTTCTGCGACCCTGGCTGCCGAAGAAAGCGCGTCCGTGAGACCCGTACCTTTCTCAGCCTCTGCCTCCAGCGCGCTTGTCAGGGGATCGAGCACATCAAGCAGGGTCTTGTCACCGACCTTTGCCTTGCCCCGTTCTGCAATCCCATCGGTATAGGCGCGCCAGAACTGAGCAAGCGCTTCCGTATCAAGAGCATCCAGTCCCTCGACCGCTTTGCTCGCCCTCAGGAAACCGGTGGCCGTCAACGTCCCCATGGTCGAGGGGGCTGTGCGCGCCATTGTTGCACCAGCCGTGCGCAACAGCTTGGACAAACCGGCCTCTTCGCCTTCGGCAGCGACGGCGTCAGCCGCCGCTGCAAAGGATTTCGCCATGGTGATGCCTAGATCGCTGTCACCAACCTTGCCATCGAGTGCGATCAGATATTCCCGTTGCTCGGCAAAAAGCTGCTGCCAGCTCTGGAACAGTCCGATCAGATGACTCGCATCCAGTCTTTCGAGGCTCATATCTTTATCCCGTGACGTGCTTGAAGAAGGGCGTATTGGCAGGCGCTGCCATCAGGCGGTCGAGTTCTTCGTCAAGATGAAGGATCGAAATCGAGGCGCCCGCCATTTCCATTGAGGTTGCGAACTCTCCAATCCAGACATGTTTGAGGTTTACGCCGCGCGCATCGAGAAGCTGGCGGACCCGGCGGAAGAGAATGTAAAGTTCCTCAAGCGGCGTACCACCCAGACCGTTGATCAGGACTGCAACATCATCTCCTGATCTGTAATCGGTCTCGTTGAAGATACGATCCATCATCTCGTCGACAACGGCGTCTGCTGCGCCAAGCTTCTTGCGGCTGATACCGGGCTCGCCATGGATGCCCATGCCGATTTCCATTTCATCCTCGCCGATCGAGAAAGTGGCATGACCGATTTCAGGCACGACACAGCTAGACAGCGCGACCCCCATGGTCCGGGTCTTCATCCGTGCCTTGTCGGCAATTCGTGCGACCTCATCAAGCGACAGACCTTCGGCGGCAGCTGCACCGGCCGCCTTGTAGATGAAGAAGATGCCTGCAACACCGCGGCGCTTGTGCTCTTCTCCAACGATTGAGGAGGCCACGTCATCGTTGCCGACAACCTGCTTGACGGCAATGCCATCGAGATCGGCCAATTCAGCGGCCATGTCGAAATTGATGATGTCGCCGGAATAATTGCCGTAGATGTAAAGGACACCGGCACCTTGATCGACGGCCTTGGTCACCTGATACATCTGCTCGGCACTGGGAGACTGGAAGACACCGCCGACGGCTGCACCATCGAGCATGCCGTCGCCGACAAAGCCCAAGAATGTCGGCAGGTGACCCGAGCCACCGCCCGTGGTGAGCCCGACCTTGCCGGGCTTTGGCTTGGCCGTCACAAGGCAACGCAGATCGTCATTCGTATAAGTGACCATCGGATGCGCCGCATAGATGCCCTCGAGCATCTCGTCGACGAAGTTGACCGGATCGTTGAGAAACTTCTTCACTTTATCCTCCACTGTTACTTTTTGCGCTGACGCGTGACGAAGAAGGCAGCGGCCAGCAGGATGAAGCTGCCGACGACCAGTCGCTGCCAGGTGCTTGGGATGCCGACGAGAACCAGGACGCTGTTGATGACCACGACCAGGAGGACGCCGAGAATGGTACCGAGAACCGTACCGGTCCCGCCGGTAATGCGAGCGCCGCCCAGGACGACGGCAGCAATCACGTTGATTTCCGTGCCAACCAGATCAAAGGGGTTTGCCTGACGGTTGGCACAGACATGAATGATACCCGCAAGGCCCGCTAAAGCACCGGCATAGCCGAAGACGAACAGATGCACGGTACGAAGACTGTAGCCCAGGCGCTCGGCGATATTGGCATTGCCGCCCACGGCGAAGATTGCCCGCCCCATCAGCGTCCGATTCAAAATCCACCAGGTCAGGATGGCGGCGGCTGGAAGCACGAGGAAATAGAAGGGCAAGGTGACGAGGGCACCATTTGCGGTCTCGAACTGCAGAAGTGGCATCCGCCCGAATGCCCCCATCTGTGGCGGCAGCGACATGATCCAGACGGTGCCGATGAAGGACAGAAGAAATCCGCGAAACAGATACTGGGTGCCGATCGTCACGATCAGGGAGGGAACACGCAAATGGTGAACGAGAAGGCCGTTGATCACGCCGAGGAGGACACCGCCTGCCATCGCGATCAGTATGATCACAACGATGGGAAGCCCAGGCAGATAGCTCTGCACCAAAAGGGTCACCGAATACATGGTGAAGGCTGCAATCGCGGTAAAGGAGACATCGATGCCGCCGGCTGCCAGAATGACGAAGACGCCGAGCGCAAAGAGCCCCATGACGACGCTTGCACGGCCGATATCGATCAGGGTCGACGGCTGAAGAAAGGCCGGATTGGCAATCGAAACAGCAATGCAGATGGTCACGAGAAGCGCGAAAGTGATCGTCTCGGGGCGTCGACGTATCAGATTGCCCAGACTGAAGGAGCGCGCAGATTTTGACGAAGGGGCCGTCTCGGCTTTGGTCGCATTCATTGTTCACCCCCCTTTTCACTGCCAAGCATCGCCCGGTAGAGATCGTCTTCAGACGCCTTGTCTGCTTCAAATTCTGAAACGATCTGGCCTCCATTCATGACGATGATCCGGTCTGCGTTTTGCAAGAGCTCCGGCAGATCGTCACTGACGATGATCAGCCCCATGCCGGATTGAGACAGGGACTGGATCACCTTGTAGATCGTGTCCTTTGATCCGACATCGACACCAACGGTTGGGCCATGCAGGATGAGAAGCTTCGGGCGGATGCTCAGCCAGCGACCGATCAGGACACGCTGCTGGTTGCCGCCCGAAAGCGAGCCGACCGGCAGGTCGATATTCATCGTATTCAGGCGCATCTGCGCCGAGAGATCATCGGCAAGTCCCCTCGCCCGCTCGCGGTCAATGACGCCAATACCATTCGTCAGATCCCGAAGGATCAGAGCGATCTCGTTGTCGAGAATGGATTTGTCGAGAAACAGACCTTCTGCGAGGCGATCCTCCGGGACATAGCCGATACCGTGTCTGATGGCGTCCGAGGGAGAATTCAGTCGCACCTCCGTCCCATCGATCAGCATTTTGCCACGCCCGACCGCCATGACACCGGCAAGCGCCATGGCAAGTTCGTTGCGACCGGAATCGGCAAGACCGGTGACGCCGAGGATCTCTCCGCGGCGCAAGGCAAGCGTTACGCCTTCGACATTGTCGGTACGCAGCCCGTCGACCTCAAAGAAGGCTTCGCCGTCGGCACGTCCCTCACGATAGCGGGTGGCGGTGATCTGCCGCCCGGTCATCAATTCGGAGAGGTCATCCTTGGTGAAGCTTGCGATCGGACCTTGCGCCACGCATTTCCCGTCGCGAAAAACGATGGCGTTGCCGCCGATCCGGTAGCATTCCTCGAGCTTGTGGGTGACGAAGAGCACGGTTACGCCCTCAAGCCGCAGGCGCTCGACGACTTCGATCAGGTTGTCGACTTCCCGCCTGGTCAGGGAGGTCGTCGGCTCATCCATGATGACAAGCTTTGCCCGTGTGGCGATGGCACGCGCAATCGCCACCAATTGCCGCGATGCAAGCGGCAGATCTGAGACGATTTCCTGCAGGAAGGGGCGGTCGTTGGGCAGGCCGACTGCTGCAAGCGCGCGTGCTGCCGTTTCCTGCATCTGGCTGCGGTTAAAAAGGCGCGCCAGTCGTCCGCCAGACGATACGAGCTGCTCGGTTAGCGCTACATTTTCAGCGACCGTCAGATTGGGCAATAGCGAGAGATCCTGATAGACGGTCTCAATCCCGGCTGCGAGCGACTGGATCGGGGTTAGAGCGGCATAACTCTGGCCTTCAAGCACGATCTCACCTGCAGACGGCGGATGCGCACCGGACATGATCTTGATGACGGTGCTCTTGCCACAGCCGTTTTCACCCAGAAGGTGATAGACTTGGCCTCGGGCAAGCGTCAGGTTGATGCCCCTGAGCGCATGCACACCGCCAAACCACTTCTCGACATTGTTCAATCTGAGCAGCTCTGCCGGCTGCTCAACGCTTCTTTGCATTGCGACCACGGGAAATGGATCCTCATTTTATCCGCAGGCGGGTTCACGCTGCGGCGGTATGACCGGGAGAGCGATCTCCCGGTCACGGCTCACTCAAAGGATCAGAACAGGAAGTCCTTGTAGGTCGCCTTGTCGGCGAGAACCATGCCGTTGCCGACGACCAGCAAGCCCTGGCCGGCGCCCTGCTTGACGGTCACCTTTTCATAGCCGGGGACACCCAGATCCATGCCATCGGTGAGCTCCTTCTTTTCAAGCAGGAGCTTGGCGATCGTGTTCATGGCCATGCCGGCCTTTTGCGGATCCCAGAAACCGATTGCGGTGATTGCGCCGGATTCCAGCAGATCAGCCGAGGGGTTCGGCAGGCCTGTGCCGACGAGGCAGACCTTGCCGCTCAGACCGGCTTCGTCAATCGCGCGACCAACACCGAGTACGTCATTGCCGGCAGAGGTCTGGAAACCCTTGATGTCGGGATGCTTGCGCAGGATTTCCTTGGCCTTTTCATAGGTCGCATTGGCATCGTCGAAGGACTCGTTGTTGGCATCAACGAGCTGCATGCCTGCATACTGTTTGGCGTTTTCTTCGCCCGCACCGACCCACTGCATGTGGGTGCGGCTGCCAAGCGAACCGACGAATGTCGTCCACTTGCCTTCCTTGCCCATGCATTCGGCAAGTCGCTCGTTGAGTGCGGCACCATAATCGGCGTTGTCGAAAGCTTCGACATTGGCATTGGTGTTGATCTGGTTGTCGGCCTCATGGGTGACGACAACAATACCACGTTCCATGGCGCGCTGCAGTGTGCCTTCAAGCACGGCGGGATCCATCGGAACGACGGCAAGCGCGTTGACGCCCTTGGCGACGAGGTCATTGACGATCTGCAGCTGTTGGGCCGAGTCGGCGGTCGCCGGACCGCTCTGGCTTGCAACGAGATCAGCATTGGCTTCCTGGAAGGCAACCACGCCGGTATTCATGCGATCGAACCACGGGATACCGCTGATCTTGACCACGGTTGCGATCACCGGCTTTTCCTGGGCCACGAGCACGCCGACCGAGCCTCCCAGCGTGACGGCTGCAAGTGCTGTGCCGAGCATCATTTTTTTGGCAAACGAGTTCATGCTTTCCTCCACAAATTTTCCCTCGCTTTGTTACTTCGGCGATTGAGGGACAGACGCCGAAGGATCTTCAGAGCGACGCGTTGGGGCCAGGAACCCCATCACGTCGTAGCGACCGACAGCCAGGAAGGTGAGCAGCAGGGCTCCCCAGGCGAAATCTCGGACAAAGTTGGAAAGACCGCCGAAGTTCAGAAGGCTCGACATCAGCTGGAGAGCGATCGCACTCAAGACCACGCAGACAACCCGGCCATAGCCACCTTCGGGGCGAACACCCGCCATCACCGCGATCAGGATGGCGATCAGCAGATAAGAGCTGCCATAGTCGAACTTCACGTTGACGTTGCGAGCCGCAATGATGATGCCGGCGAGACCCGACAAGGTTCCAGACAGGGCATAGGTTGCGAGGATCACACCGTTTTTCGGGAAGCCGGCAAAGGTCGCAGCCTTGGGGTTCGTCCCCATCAACATCAGCCAAAGACCAAAGGGCGTGAACTTCAACACGGCGCCAATCAGGGTTGCGACGACGATGAAGATGACAAAGCTGATCGGCACGCCAAACAGCATGTCGTTGCCAAGGCTCGACAAAAGTTCCGGACTGCCAACAGTCACGGCACGTCCTTGAGAAACGACAATGGCAAGGCCCATAAACGCCATCTGTGTGCCGAGCGTGCACAGGATGGGCGTGATGGAGAAGCGGGCAATCAAAAAGCCGTTGAAGAGTCCGCCTGCAAAGCCGACCAGAAGGCAGCCAAGCATGAAGCCCAGGCTGAATGTGGTGGGATCGGAAGCCGGCCCGAGGATCGACACCATCAAGACCGCAGAAACGACGCCTGAGAGATTGGCAAGCGCAATGCCCGAGAGATCAATGCCGCCATTGCCGGCACACATGGCCAACATGACACCGACGGCCAAAAGTCCGATTTCTGGGACCTGACCAGCCATGGATTGAAGATTGAACAGTGACAAAAAGGAGCCGCCAGAGATCACCACTCCAGCAACAAGCAGCATGGCGTTCATGACGACAAGCATCATGAATTGGCCGTCGGTTCGCCGCATGGTCTCCTCCCATGTTTAGTGAACGTTTCTCGACTTCACTAAACGCTAGCAAAGCGGAAACCCGGTGACAAGCCCTATTCTGCCCGCAAATCCGATTGCGAACCGGTCGCAATTGCCGTAAACATCCGGCTTAACGGACATACTGTTTAGTAAATTATCTCGCAGATGCAGCATTCGGGACAGCGATGAAGAACGGCAAGAACCTGACGATCCGAGACATCGCGGAGGCCGCCGGCGTCTCTGCAGCGACCGTGTCTCTCGTCTTGAACGGCAAGGGTGACATCTCAGGCGTCACGCGCGCCAAGGTTCTCGAAGCCGTGGCAAGTCTGAACTATGTGCCAAGGGCCAGCAAATCGACCAGTGAGCCGGGCGAGACGCTCCGCTTCTTAAAGATTGCCAAGCATGGCCATACCGTCAATCGCGACCACAGCGTCTTCATTTCAGACTATATCGATGGCATGTCGGCTGAGGCTACCAGGCGCAACTACACGCTCGAAGTGGTCAGCTTCGAAGGTCAGCCAATCAGTTCGGTTGCGGAATCGCTTGCCGGAGCGCCGATTTCGGGTGTCGTGGCACTTGGCACAGAACTGACCGAGGCCGACATCCGGCTGATCCAGGGACTTGGATATCCGACGGTCTTCATCGATACGTTCTTCGATGTCATCGACGCCAATTTCGTCGACATGAACAATGAGGACGCCGTCTACAAGGTATTGTCGCGCTTTCATCAGCAGGGCTTCCGACGGATCGGCTTTGTGGCTTCGCATGTCGAGACGACGAATTTCAAGCTTCGCCGCGATGCCTTTTTCAAGAACATGGCGCGGCTCGGGCTGTCGGTCGACCCGGCCGATATTCTCTCTGTGGAATCGACCTATGACGGCGCTTATAGCGATACGCGCCAGCTATTGGCCGACGGCCTAGACCTGGCTGAATGTTATTTCTGCACCAATGATATCATCGCCTATGGCTTCATCCGCGCCTTGCGCGAGCATGGGCTGACCATCCCGGATGACGTCTCGATCATCGGCTTCGACAACCTGCCCCAGAGTGCGACGATGGATCCGGGCCTGACAACGATCGAGGTCTCGAAACGAAAGATCGGCTATCTCGCCGTCACCATTCTCGATGATCTCATCAATTCGACAGAGCCTCAGCCGGCGGTCAAGATCCAGGTCGGGGCCGATCTCGTCTTACGCGGAAGCCACGAGAAGCTCATGCAGCGCAGCAAGACCCGTGCCGCAAAGCAGCAGATCCCCGCGCAATGACCAGCGAGACGAATGGCCAAATCAAGGACCCAACAAAGGGCAAGCCACCTATGCCGCAGCCCCGCAAGCTGACCTTCATTCACACGGTCAAGACATTGGAACCCGTCTTTGCCGTGCTTGCAGCAGAAAGACTGCCGGGCTGGCAGATCGCATCGGTCGTGGAGGAGAGCCTGCTCTCAAATGTGATTGCCAATGGCCATGTGAGCCAGGAGGTTTTCGACCGTCTCACGAGACATGTGCACAAAGCTGAGGAGGATGGAAGCAGCGCCATCATCGTCACCTGCTCGACACTCGGCGAGGTCGTCGACGCCTTGGCCGCAAAGACCGCAACACCGCTTTTTCGGATCGACAGAGGCATGGCGGAACAAGCCGTCAATCAGGCCTCGACGATCGGCATTCTGGCGACCTTGCCAACCACGCTCGACCCGACCACGCGGCTCCTGGAAGGCACGGCCAAGCGAATGGGCCGCCAATGCAAATTCGTCTCACGGCTTGTAAACGAGGCATTCGCGCGGCTGAAAAGCGGCGACCAAGAAGGTCATGACCTCCTGGTGCAGGAGGCCTATGCGACACTCTCAAGCGAGGTCGAGCTCGTTGTGCTGGCTCAGGCGTCCATGGCGCGCGCCCTTCAAGCGGGGCAACACCATCGACCTTATCTGACAAGCCCTGAGCTTGGCATGGACCAGATTGCCGGATTGCTACGCCTGTCGCGCATGTCGGGTGACTGAGAAGGAGGAGGATCAAATGCAGTATCGAATGCTCGGCCGTTCGGGTCTCAAGGTGTCGGCCATTTCCATGGGCACATTTTCCTTCGGAGGTGTCGGCGGATTTGCCAAGGTGGCAACCCAAGGCGTTGAGGAAGCGCGCCGGCTGATCGACAGCTGTATCGATCTTGGGGTCAATCTTTTTGACACGGCCAACATGTATTCGCTCGGACGCTCGGAGGAAATTCTCGGCGAAGCCTTGGGCTCCAAGCGCAATGACGTGTTGATTTCGTCCAAGGCCCGCATGAGGATCGGCGACGGCCCCAATGACGAAGGGGCCTCCCGCTATCATATCATCAGAGAGTGCGAACGCTCGCTCAAGAGACTGAAGCGAGACCATATCGACATCTATTTCATGCATGAATGGGATGGCCTGACGCCACTCGACGAGACGCTAGAAGCACTGCATACGCTGCGCGAGCAGGGCAAGATCCGCTACATTGGCTGTTCGAACTATTCCGGATGGCACATTATGAAAGCCCTGCAGATCTCGGAAAACAAGGGGATGGCGCGGTTTGTCACGCAGCAGATCCACTATACGCTCGAGGCGCGCGAGGCAGAATATGAACTCCTGCCGCTCTCGGTTGACCAAGGGCTCGGGGTGATGGTCTGGAGCCCGCTTGCTGCCGGGCTTCTGTCGGGCGCCTTTGCGCGCAACAGGGAGCCGGAGCAGTCACGCCAGGCTCAAGGCTGGAGCGAGCCACCAATCCGCGACAAGGAACGGCTTTGGGCCATCATCGATGTGCTGGAGGAGATCGCGACCGAGAGGGGCGTTTCGGTCGCTCAGGTGAGCCTCGCATGGACGCTGTCGCGCCCGGCGATCTCGACAGTCGTCGTGGGCGGTTTAAGCCAGGACCATTTCCGCGATAACATCGCTGCAACAAGCCTTACCCTCTCCGATCAGGAATTGTCTCGCCTCAACCTGGTGAGCCGGCCCGATTACATCTACCCCTATTGGCACCAGCACAATTTTGCGGCCAATCGCTTCTCGCCGGCTGATAGAGCGCTGCACTCTTCCTTCCACGACCTGGGCATGGTGTGAATTGCGGGCGCAAGATCAAGAACTGCGGTCTTGGTCTTGCGGGTACATGGTCAGCACGTCGTCATGATAGGGCAAAGCGGCAATTTTCCCGCGAGGGTCTCGGCATGCATTTCGCTCTTGCCAAAAGAGCTGACCTCGCTGACCGCGAGCGTTGCGTCCAGTTGTCGACCACAGCTCGAGGCCGATGAGCGGGACGAGGACGACGCCGTCTGGTTGGCGCGCTAGCTGGCAAAGAATGCTGGCCTTGAGTTTACGGCCTGGAGGAGAAACACTGATATGCCCCAGTTTGCGGCCAACCTGTCAATGATGTTCACCGAGATGCTTTTCCTCGATCGCTTCGCAGCGGCGGCCGAATGCTGATTTAAGGCCGTGGAGTATCTGTTTCCCTGTGAATACCCGGCCGAGGTTGTCGCAGAACGGCTTGAGACCGCTGGCTTTGTACAGGCACTTTTCAAAATCCCGCCCGGTGACTGGGTAGCCGGCGAACGCGGCATGGCGGCCCTTCCCGAACGCAAGGCGGATTTTGCGAAACGCCTGGACGTGGTGATCGACTCTGCCAAGGTCATCGGCTCACCACTCCTCCACATGATGGCGGGACTGGCACCTGCGACAGATTTGAAGGCCATAGCCACTATCGTGACGACTGAGACCGCAGCGACCGATCCCAAAGGTCAGCGAGACGACGATCAAACGTGCTCAACAGGCAAGATGCCCACAGCCTGTTGCTGCATCAGCGCCCAGATGCTACCGAGCCTCCGGGATAGAGGGATGCGCTTAAAAGCTGAGACGGGGTGGCCTAAGAATGAGCATGCGCAGTCAGTCCGAAACGCTGGGACGAAATCGAGCTGGCATCTGCGCCAAAACCATGCTTTTCCCCTTGAAGCGTCGGTAGGCCCGCACTGTGTCTTCAAAAAGAATTTCGATCATTGCGCCGACCAATACCGAGGTGAAGCACGTCGCTCTCTTCGCCGAGCGCGTTCGAAAAGACACCGGCATCAACGTCTCCCCTTACTTTCTTTTCAGATAAGAATGAGGACATAAGCACATGAGCGTCGCAATTCTTGCGATCAATCTGGATCGATCGACCGACCGTTGGGAAGTCCTGGCTAAACGAGCCACCGCGCTAGGCTTGCCCCTCACCCGCGTCTCTGCAGTCGATGGCAAGTTGACGCCGGAAACGAAACGGGAGGCAATCGACGATGCAGCATTCCGCCGCAATACCGGCCGCCTGATGCTCGCCGGCGAATACGGTTGCTATCGAAGCCACATCAAGGCGCTCAACGCATTCCTCGCAACGAACGACGATACCGCACTCATAATAGAAGATGATGTAGAACTGAGCGCAGACCTCAAGGATCGCGTACACGCGGCATTTGAAGCGGTTCCGGATGCCGACGTGATCAAGTTCTTCAACCACCGGGTCGTCGGTTTCCAAAGGACCAACACATCAAGCCTAGGCGACGAGATCGGTCGCGCCATTCATGGACCGCTCGGTTCATCCGCCTGTTATGCGGTGTCTCGCCGGGGGGCCGCGCTCCTGATCAAACACCTGACGGTCATGCGCTACCCTTGGGACGCGGCCCTCGAACGTGGCTGGGACCATGGTTCGCTAGTTTACACGACACGAAAGAACGTGGCGAACATAGCGCGCGGCGGCACGACAATTGCGACACGCGACATCTACCGCTCCGTCAAGTTCCCGAAATGGAAACGCCTCGGGACCTATGCCCGAAGGCTACGGGATGATTTTGTAAGATTGGCCTATGCACTTCGTGCTTGAGCAAGCGTAGCGGGATGTTTAGAGCCGGCACCATAGCTGCCCCTCTCGTCCTTCAAGCCTCTTAGATTTCTGGAACGGGACCATGAAGACCCATATCGACCGCTTGTGGCATGCCTCGGACATTCTGTTTCTCACAGGGCTTGCCGTTGCATTGTTTCTCGGCAGCAAGGTGACGCCTCTTCTCGTCGTTGCTGGCGTTCTGCCCATCCCATTCTTGTTGCACGCGCTTAAGAACAGGCACTATCGCGTGTCGATCTGGACGCTGCTCGCCCCATTCGGCACCTACTTCGCATATAGCCTGTATGTCCTTTTCTTCTTTACAGGACTTGAGGCTACAGATCCCCGTCCGGTCAATCCAAGCTTGGAATCCTATTCCATCGCGATTGCCATGCTCGCCGTTGGCTTGGTGCGGAGCCTGCAGTTTAGAGATTTGGCCTCTCTGTTCCGCAGGCTGATGCCCTGGCTGCTCGTCGCCTGCTTCACCGTCTTGTCCTATATGATGTTTGCCGGGATCAGGGATGCCTGCCGCGTGCGGGGCCTGGCTCCTTGGCCCTTTATCCCTGCTCTCTTGTTCTCGACAATCACATTCATCTGTCTGGTCGGGTGGGAAAGGTTAGCCGAGCGCGAGCGCTGGGTTCGCGTTGGATTGCTCGCGCTCAGTATCGTCGTCTCCACGACTTATACCGGCTCCCGCGGCGTCGCAGTGGCCCAAGTTGGCGTTTTCGGCGTACTTGCACTCCTGAGCATCCTGCATTCCTTTAGAAAAAGCACGCCACGGCTCTATCATGTGGCCACAGCGGCAATCGTGGGGGCGGTGGTCTCCGCTCTCATAGGCCTAGCAACGGATTGCGGACCAGCCAGCCGCTTCTCCTCGACAGTCGAGACCTTGATAAGGATGAGCTCGCAGCTCACAGCCGCTTATGAGGAAAACAACTCCCCATCGCATGGGGCAACGGCACCAGAAGCGGTGCAAACTTCGAATAACTCCGAGCCAGCAGCTGCAACTTCGTCCGAGCCAAACCAATCGACAGAAGTCACCGATGATGCTTCCATCGGACTTCGACTCGCAATGTGGGAGACGTCGCTGACGGCAATCCAAGAGAACCCCGTATTTGGTCATGGCTCACTCTATCTTCAGAAACTGATACACGCGAAATACGGCTTCGAGCACAATCACAATCAGTACCTCACCTGGCTCGTAACCGGTGGATTGCTCCAACTTGTGCTTGGCCTGATCTTCCTTGCGATCCCGTGGTTTGTTTCCAAAGGTCTGTCGACTGCCGATAGAATACTCCTGACGACCGGAGTGTCGCTCTTCTGGGGCATTGCGATGATGTTCGATTCATTCCTGAACCTGAAATTCTATACGCACTACTTCTGTCTGCTCTGCGGTGTACTCTATGCCCTGTCGAACAGCATGCAGGAAAGAGCACCCACTTGACCGGCCTTCTTTATTTCGATCTGACAGAGGCGCTGCTCTCCACATCGGGGAAGCGCACGCAGTATTACGGGATTGCCCGAACCGTCCACGAAATCGGCCGAGAAGCTGCCTTGCTCAGCGAAGACATCCGCTTCGTTGTCTTCTCCTTCGGCACGCAGGAATTCTACGAAGTCAACTGGCAAAAGCGAGAGGACGGGAGCCCAGAGTTTGATCTACCGAAGGACGTGGGCCAGAAATGGGTTAGGTCGTATTTCGGCAAGAACCCCATCCTGCCAATCATCTTTCGCCTCTTGAACCTGATGACGCCGAAGAAAAACAGGGACAACTGGTTGAAACATGCCGGACATCTGAAACCCGTTGCAATCGAACATGGCACCTTCTTCTCCGCAGCCCGGCCGAAGCTGATCGTGGACATGGTGAGGGTGCTCCGTGAGAGAGGATCGAAAGCGGCCATCGTCCCCTTGCTGCACGATTTCATGCCACTTCATGATGGGGCGACGAAACGCTTTCGCAAGCTCGACCGGAACTTCCTGGCCGACAACCGGTTCCTGATCGAGCGGGCCAGTCAGATCCTGACGAACTCGAACTTCACCGCCAAAGAGCTCCAAAGCTTCGTCGAAAAGGGCATCCTGCCGAAACCGCGCGGCCCCGTCAGTGTGGTGCAACTTGTCCACCACTGTCCTGATGGAACCGAACCGCCAGAGGTCTCTATACCGACAGAACCCTATATCCTGACAGTTGCCCTTAATCTCGGCCGAAAGAACATCGAGGTCGTGTTGGAGGCCCTGCGGCAACTGCATGCGAACGGCAAGCCCGTGCCGCAGCTCGTGATTGCCGGCTCCCACAGAAAGCGCCTACGTCGCTATGCATCAAGGCCAGCTTTCAGGGACATTCAGGAAAAGCTGATTTTCATCGATAATCCCAACCAGACTGATCTTGTGAAGCTCTATAAAGGAGCACTTGCTCTGGTGATGCCGAGCAAGCTGGAAGGCTGGGGACTGCCGGCAGGCGAAGCGCTCTGGTGCGGAACCCCGGCAATCTGCTCGACAGCGGAAGCATTGCAAGAGGTCTGCGAGGATCTGGCAATTTACTTCCAGCCTGATGACGCATCTCGTCTTGCACAGATCATAGAGAAGCTAGCGGCGGATATCACATTCAATCATGAGCTTCGGAAGCGCATCAACGAGGCGAGGCCGACGCTGAGAACGTGGAATACCGTTGCCCGTGAGACGCTGTATTCTATCCAAGCGTTGAGATAGACCCCGCCTCGCAGCACGACAAACCAGCGACCACTATGTATCACCGAGGCAGATAAATGCGATCATCATCCCGCAGGTCGCTATAGCCAGCGGGAAGGATAAGACTCTTGGCGACTTTCGCGAGTAGCGTCTGCTTTCAGCGCTGCCGATTTTTGGTAACTTGCCGTAAAGACCCGCTCATCGGGTTCCGCAGATTTATTTTGGATCACTCATCAATGCTTTTTAAGCGAGCGTTTGACATTGGCGGTGCATTTCTAGGTCGTGTTGATAAAGTATGGCAACCATATCTTTGCGGCGGCCAGGGCAAGGAATGCTGCGAAGGATTTTCGGGTCTTGTCGTATCGGGTCGCGACGCGCCGAAACTGTTTGAGGCGGTTGAGCATCCGCTCGATGCGATTTCGATCCTTGTAAGCCTGGTAGTCGCAGGCAGGTGGGTTCTTCCGGTTGGCCTTCGGCGGAATGACCGGCCTGATCCCACGGATCAGGAGTTCCTCGCGCAGGAAATCACCATCGTAGGCTTTGTCAGCAAGGAAAAGCCTCAGTTTGCCGACCGGTATCGCCAGCAACTCTGGAACGGCGTTATAGTCCGAAACCTCGCCGCATGTCAGGACGAAGCCAAGAGGGCTGCCCTGACCGTCTGCTCGGGCGTGGGCCTGCTCGGCCCAACGGCGGAAGCGCACATTGACCGAATTCCAATTTCCGTAGCGCTCATGCATGTCGCGCCAGGGGCAGCCGACCCGAAGAACACGCAACATGCCATATAGATATTGCCGATTATCGTGCGCTGGCCGGGACTTCCTGCCGCGTTCGGTGGGCAACAGTCCCTCGATGATCCGCCATTCCATATCCGTCAGGTCGCTGCGAGCCAAAACCGCCTCCTAAAAGACAACCTTGAACCGCGCTTCCGCTGATTTGGGAATCCACTTTGTCAACAGGGCCTAGGGTATCGGTCGCCTCGTCAGTTCTTAAACCGTCAAACAGAAACCTGATCCTGTCCGGTCTTTAAGGGGCAACTCCACTATCAAGGTATCCCCACAGCAGCGAAAAAAGTCGCGGCCACCCATCGCTGAAGACTCCGTTACGTGCTTGCGAAAGCTGCCCAAAGCTATCAAACGACAACGCTCCCGGATACCACAACAAGTAAGTCGTGATCACCGTGACCGTAGCAAGCACAATCATAATCCATTTCATTTCATACAGTGAACACAAGTGCAAAATAGGCTCCATTTCACATTTGTGTCACTTCTGACCGTCTTGGTGAGCTAGCTTACTCTCCCAACCGATCGCATCCTGGACGATTTTGTCCAGGTCATTTTTTTTCGGTTTCCAGCCCAGTTCTGCTCGGATCTTTGATGTGTCGGCGACGACAGATACAATATCGCCCGGACGCCGATTTTGTACTACTGTGCTGAAATCGAACTGTGCGTGTCTCCTCACGGCAGCAATTACCTCAAATACAGTGTAGCCCTTGCCGTAGCCACAATTCAGCGTAAGGTTTCCTCCCCCGGCGCGGAGCCTTTCAAGAGCTAGGGAGTGGGCTTCAACAAGATCGCTGACATGAATGAAGTCTCTGACACAGGTTCCGTCTCTCGTAGGATAGTCACTACCATAAACGCACAGGTGACTTCTCTTGCCGACGGCAGCTTCTGCTGCGGCTTTGATCAGGTGCGTAGCTCCACGAGTAGATTGCCCGGTCCGAAGCAGCGCATCAGCCCCCGCGACATTGAAGTATCGTAGTATCGTGTATGACAAGTTGTGCGCAGCTGCCGCGTGGGACAGCATCATCTCGGTCATCATTTTCGAACTGGCGTACGGAGACTGCGGCCTAAGCGGTGTATCCTCAGCGACAAGTGGCAATGCACTGTCTCCGTACACCGCGGCGGTTGATGAAAATATAAAATTGCGTACCGAGCAGCGCACAGCGCTTTCAATAAGCAACATAGAAGCAACAGCGTTGTTTCTGTAATAAGAAAGGGGATCGGCTACGGATTCCGGCACTACTACGGAGCCTGCAAAATGAATGATTGAATCAACATTGTTCCGCTTGATTGTGTCTTCCACTAAGCGCTGGTCAGCAACATCACCAATAATCAACTCTGCATTTTTGGGCAGGGACCAACTGAAACCCGTGCTTAATCTATCAATAACGACGATCTGTTGGCCCTGATCTACCAAGTGCCAGCACATGTGTGAGCCGATATAGCCAGCTCCTCCCGTTATAAGTACTGGCATCAGTTTCTCAAGTCGTTTGTGTGATCAGGAGGCCGAGGAGCCCACGGGTTCGAACCACCCCGCCAGCGTCCGAACATCGCGCCTATTTGGACTTCAACCGCTCAAAAAGCAAGCCTTCGCAGCCCCCCGGAGGTTTGGAAAACCGGACTGATCGGAGATGGACCGGTCAAGTCTTCTTTCTGCGCGCAGCGACGATCGCGCCCTGTCCTGTCGACCGGCGTGTTGCAAGTCCAGCAAAATCGTCTACTTCTGCCGCGCAGGCCGCGCAACAAAGCTGCCTCAAACATGGCCGGAGAGGAACTTTGGAAACTGTCGAATGCATCGTTGTCGGGGCCGGAGTCGTCGGGATTGCGATTGCCCGGAGCTTGGCGCAAGCGGGCCGCGAGGTCATTGTTCTTGAGGCTGAAGACAGTTTCGGAAGTGGAAACTCTTCGCGCAACAGCGAGGTCATTCACGCCGGCATCTATTATCCGAAGGGCAGTCTGATGGCCAGGCTTTGCGTGGAGGGGAAAAATCGCCTGTACGACTTCTGCCGCGATTTCGGCGTCGAACACAAGGCGTGCGGCAAGCTCATCGTCGCCACGAACGAAGACGAGGCGGCAAGACTTCCACTGATTGCCGCGCACGCCGCCGACAATGGAGTCGGCGATATCACGATGGTCGCGCGGGAACAGCTTCGGCAGATCGAGCCGAAGCTTTCGGCGATCGCGGCGCTGCATTCGCCTTCGACAGGCATCGTCGATAGCCACGGCTTCATGCAGGCGATGATCGGCCAGGCCGAGGATCAGGGTGCGGTTTTTGCCTGGCGTTCCCCTTTCGGCGCCGCCGAAGCGGGGCACGCGCTGACCGTCCAAGTGGGGGGCGATCAGCCGATCAAGCTTGCCTGCCGATGGTTGATCAACAGCGCGGGGTTGCGCGCGCCTGCCGTGGCAGGGGCGATCAGCGGGTTTCCGGAATCGGCAGTTCCGGAGACCTATTTCGCCAAAGGCAATTATTTCTCCCTATCGGGCCTGCGCGCGCCATTTTCGCATCTGATCTACCCGGTTCCAGTCCCGGGGGGACTGGGGACGCATCTGACGCTCGATCTAGCCGGCCAAGCCCGATTTGGGCCGGACGTAGAATGGGTGCCGTCCATCGACTACAGCGTCGATCCCGGCCGTTCGGCAGGCTTTTACGCCGCCATAAGACGCTATTGGCCGGAACTCCCGGACGGTTGCCTGGTTCCGGCCTATGCCGGCATCCGGCCCAAGATTGTGCCTCCCTCCGTGGCCAAACAGGACTTCCGCATCACGGGCCCGCAGGACCACGGTGTGAACGGCCTTATCCATCTCTTCGGCATTGAATCGCCCGGACTTACCGCATCACTTGCGATTGCGGAGCATGTCAAGGCACTGATGGCCCATTGACGTCAGCCCGCCTCGGCCCGGGTCAGCACTTCCGAGACTACCCGGCAGGTCAGGTCGATCTCGGCTTCGGTCAGGGTCGGATGAACGAGAAACATCATGCTGGTTTCTCCCAAGGACCGCGCCACGGCCAAGCGCGACGGTGGGCGCGAACCGGTACCGTCGAACGCCTTCTCGAGATAGACCTCCGAGCAAGTGCCTTGGTAGCATGGAACACCGAGCGCCACGATTTCTTCGACGATCCTATCCCGACTCCAGCCGGGCGCGAGCTTGTCCGGCCTGACATGCACATAGCACTTGTAGAAGGCATGCTCGCTGCCTTCGGGCAGGATCGGAACTTCGACGACCTGGAAGCGGCGGCATGCAGCCCGAATTCGCTCGGCATTCGCCGTGCGGGCTTTGCGCCAGTCCGCCAGCCGCCGCAGTTGGATCCGTCCAATCACCGCCTGCGTCTCGAGCATACGCCAGTTTGTGCCGAAGCTCTCGTGGAGCCAGCGAAAGCCGGGCGGATGGGACCGCTCGTACACGGCTTCGAAGCTCTTGCCATGATCCTTGAAGGCCCACATCACCCGCCACAGCGCCTCGTCGTCAGTGGTCACCATCCCGCCTTCGCCGCCCGACGTGATAATCTTGTCCTGACAAAAGCTCCAGGCGCCGATATGCCCGATGCTTCCGACATTGCGGCCTTTATAGCGTGCACCGTGTGCCTGCGCGCAGTCCTCGATCACCTTGAAGCCGCGCTGTGCCGAGAGCGCCATGATCGAATCCATATCGCATGGCCAACCGGCCAGATGGACGCAGATGACGGCCTTGGTCCGCGGTGTCAGCACTGCGGCGATCGTCGCGGCCGAGACGTTTCCGCTATCTGGCTCGACATCGGCGAAGACCGGCGCTGCGCCGGCATTCACGACGCAGGAGACGCTTGCGATGAATGTGCGTGGCGTTACGACCACTTCGTCGCCCGGCCCTATTTCCAGCGCCTTCAACGCGAGGTCGAGCGCTACAGTCCCGTTCGCCAGAGCTATGGCATGGGCCGTACCGCACCAGGCCGCGAACTCCTTCTCGAATTCACGCGCTTCCGTGCCTGTCCAGTAATTGACCCGGTTGGACAAGACCACCTGACGGACTGCGTCAGCTTCTTCCTCGCTGAAGCTGGGCCAGGGGGAAAAGGGGATGTTGAGCATGTCGATGCCTCAGTTAGGAGGTTTCGCCGCACATGCGGCGAGCGGGATTGCCGATCAATGTCTGACCGTCGGGAATTGCGCGAACAACGACAGCGCCCGCGCCGATCAGGACCTGTGAACCGATCGCAATGCCCTGCCTGACCGCCGCACCCACGCCAATCCAGCTGCAAGCGCCAACCGTGACGCCGCCGGAGAGGTTTGCACCGGGCGCGACATGCACGGCGTGGGCAAGTCTGCAGTCGTGATCCACCGTTGCACCGGTGTTGATAATCCCTGCAGGTCCGATGGAAGCATCGATCTGGACGACGGCGCCGGCCAAAACCACAGTGCCGGCTCCGAGAACGGCATGCCGACTCACGGACGCGGCGGGATGAACGACGGTCGCCAGGGCAGCGCTGGCTGCCTCGAGCTCGCATTGTTTTTTCCAACGTATTGCGCAATTGCCGATCGAAACAGTCACGCCGTCGTAGTCCTTCAGGCGTTCAAGTAGCGCTGCGCTCGTCCCGACCACCGGCCAGGGACCGTTTTCCCGGTGCCCGGGCCAGCTGTCGTCAAAGAAGTCCACATGCGTCCAGCCCGCGCTGAGCGCCGCATCGGCGACCACCTTCCCGTGGCCGCTCGCTCCGAGCAGCGCAAGCCTCTTCATGATCCGCTCCCCGTAAATCGGCTCACCGTTGCTTCGCCTTCCGCATTGATGCCTTTACGGGCGAGCACCCGGGCCACGGTCAGCCAGAGTATACGCAGGTCAAGTGCCATGCTTTGATGATCGACATACCAAACATCGAGTGCAAACTTGTCCTCCCAGCTGATCGCATTGCGACCGTTGATCTGCGCCCAGCCGGTGATGCCCGGGCGGACATTATGGCGGCGCGCTTGCTCGGGCGTATAGAGCGAGAGGTAGTCCATCAGAAGAGGCCGCGGCCCCACAAGGCTCATTTCGCCTTTCAAAACGTTCCAGAGCTCCGGCAGCTCATCCAGGCTCGACGCACGCAGGAATCGCCCAAGCGATGTCAAACGTTGCACGTCCGGAAGGAGTGTTCCGTCCGCAGAGCGCTCATCCGTCATGCTGCGGAACTTGACCATGGTGAACGGCCGACCGTGAAGTCCTGGCCGGACCTGCCGGAACAGAACCGGGCCGCCAAGACCTACTCTCACCAGAATGGCGAGAAAGACCATGGGCACGCAAAGGACGATCAGGACGAGAAGGGCAACGAACACATCGAAGGTTCTCTTCATCTCAACGGCCCTCAGTAAGAGAGGGAGTTTCAAGTCCGAGGACGGTTTCATAATTTCTTGCAAGCGTGGCATAACGCCTGTTCGCGAGAATCCATTCCCGACCGCGCCGCCCGATCTCTTTGCGCGTTTGCGGGTCCATTGCGGAATATCGCGCGATTTCGGCTTTCAGCGCCTTGAGATCGCCGGCGGGGACATAGGTCCCGCAGCCGGCTTCGTTGATCATGGACGGGTAGCCGGTGTAGGAAGCGACAATGGGCTTTCCGGCAACCGTATAGTCGATGATCTTGTTAAGCGACTGGCCGAAGCGCCAGACCGCCGACTTGTGGACCGCGAAATAGACGAGATCGCACCGTGACAACACGGACTGGACCATAGCCTTCGGCACACGCGGCGCGAAGGTAAGGTTTGGCAGGTGCCCGTAGAGGGACTGATAGCGCTTGCGCAGATCGCCCTCCCCGACCAGGAGAAAATGAATGTCCGGCCTGTCTTGCATCGACGCTGCGCATTCGAGGAACGTATCCAACGCGTTTGTAATACCAATGCTGCCAACATGTGCCACGACGAAAGGGCTTTGCGGCATATGCTGCGCCACATAGGCCTCCGGCAGAGGCTCTCCAGCCTCCAAGGCCGCCTCGTCAACACCCATCGGGATGCAGAAGGTAGGTCGCGACCGCCCGAGCACTTCGCGGACATGCTCAGCCAAATTGGGCATGGTACCGACGATGGCGTCTGCATGGCGATAACCCAACTTCTCCACGAAGCCGAGCAGGCGCACCAACGGATTGCGCGGACTGAAACCGCCTTCTTCAACGATCGTAAGCGGCCAGATATCGCGGATCTCGAAGACTAGGCGGCACTTGTACCGGCGACGCAGCAGAAAGCCATTGAGGATTGTCAGCAGAGACAGACTGGAAACAATGATGGCGTCAGGCCGTGGAAGAGACGCCTTCGGCATACGCCACAGCCGCCATTCGAAGTCCAGCCAGCTTAGGATGCGCCGGGACGACTTGGCGAACTGGTATTTCAAGGTGCGCACCCACCAGAGCTCGAGGCCGTCAACGTCCTGCCGCAGATAGGCCTCCTCAAGCTTCGGGACCTCGGTCAACATGTTGGAGTCAGAGGTAATGACCACACAGCGATGGCCCATGCGGGCCAGTTCGCACATGATCAGGTAGCCGCGTCCGCCCGCGCTGGCTTTGGCAGGCGGCGCAACATATTTGGAAAGGTACCAGATACAGGCCATGGCGCGTTAGTACATCGCAGGAATGGTGTTGACCGTCCGTATGGCGTCGGTGAAATCCACGCCAACCGCATCGAGATACCACTTTATATTGGGGTAGCGCGGCGCATTTTCGTCGAGAACCATGTCTAGCGCCTCTTCGCGGCTGAGATCACCTTCGCGAATCTGGTTGCTGCGGAACGTGTCATGCTCGGTGAAGCCCGCAACGGTGTAATAGACGTAGTTGTAGAACGCGGCCGTGCCGTCGCCAATGCGCCAGGTCGTCTTCGTGTCGGGCGCCTTTTCCCAATCGTACTCAGCAAGCGTCTGGTCGATCGTCTTCTCGTCCCAGCGCCAATAGTCGAAGATGTGATAGTAGTCCGACTTTTTGGTGAAGCTACGGTAATACTCGCCCGAAAGCGTATCCCACAAAGAACTGTTGAAATAGCCGGGGCTCTGCAGCATCGCGCGCAGACGCAGATATTGGTACCGCAACTGTTTCATCGCGCCATGCGAATAGACCCGCTCCTCCTCGAAATCAGGAGGAACGCCCAGGAATCCTGCCTTGAAATGTGTCACTTCCAAGGGGTTGATGCCCCAAAGGTTCAGACTGATGCCCGTCTGTTGCTTGACAGTCTCGACGTGACGGAAGAAATGCTTGTCGCCTGCTGTCAAGATGCTGATCATTCCCAGATGCGGCGATTTCAGCCAGGCACGCAGGTTCTTGGCGATATGTTCGCGCTTCTTGGCGATGTCGTCGGCGACGATGATGTTCTCCACGCCGAGTTCAGCCGACATGCGGCTGATATTGCGTCGACCCAGATCAGTCACCATCCCCCAGTCGTAAGTGTAGGTGACGGGCTTCATCCTCAGTTCCTTGACGATCAGGTGAAGACCGTAACAGCTATCGCGTCCGCCCGAAAACGGCACAATACAATCGTTGCCCTTGGCTCTGCGATAAGGCTCGACAAGGCGGAACAATTCCTCCTTCGGACGCGGACGGTTGCGAGGCTTGTAATTGAGGCAATAGTTGCACACACCCTCTCTGTTGAAGCGGATGAAGGGCATGGTCTCGGGAAGAATGCATCGGGTACAGCGCCGCAACGTATGGTGCCGGTATTTAAGCAGTTTCTCCTCGGCCACCGACTGTCCAAGCGTCGGAATAAGATCCGTCTTGCGCTCGCGCCTGTCCACCACTTGCGGGGTTGCGGCCGAAGTCGGGATATCGATGATCGCCGCGTCGCGCATGACCTGCTCGATGCTTTTGCAACCGATCTGCGTAAGCGGATAGCTTTCGGACGCAAAATAGACGGTGGTTCCCGTGCGACCGACATAGAGGCTGCCATTGTTGGAAAACAAAAGCAGTTTGCCGAGACGCGGCACGAACATTGCACAAGCGACGATACCGCGGCACAGATCAAGTACGCGGCGCGGCACGTCCTCGAGCGCGCCGCCAGCCTCCAGGTGTGCTTCGGCAATGGCGGCAATCGCTTCGGTGTCAACGGTCTGGGCGGGCGTCTTGCCGATCACCTCCCAGATCGATGCGTCATTGACCACAATCCCGTTGTGCAGCACGACAATTCCGCCGCGAATCACGGGCTGATTGTCGGCAAGGCCATTGGTAATGAGGCGGCTGTGGCCGAGCACCATGGAACTCGTTATCGGACCCACCTCGCTCAGCAGCCGGGTGATGCGATAATCCGCGCGGTAGATGTGATAACCAAGGCTGTTAAAGGTGACGAGACCGCTTGAATCCCGCCCGCGCTGCTGCGAATGCGTCACCAGCAAGCCGAGATCCTGCGGCTCGACGCGTGAATCGGAAATGATACCGAATATGCCACACATTTCAGTCAGCTACTCCCACCGGCGCCAACGCCGGCAATGCGACGGGCCATGAACGCCGGGTCGCGATGTTATTTAATCGAATGGCCATTCGTTGAGCCATGGGCGCGCAGCCCCCAACTGTCAAGCCACAACAGGCAAAGCAACAAGCCGATACCGTGCGTCAGGATGGACGTCGGCAGATCGGCGCTGGTGAACAGGGAGGCGAACGGATAGAAACAAACAGCAGCGACATGCTTGAGCGAATTTCCCTTCGAAAGCACCTTCGCAAGCCAACACAGGGCCGCAACGATGACCGGGTAGATCACAGTTCCCGCCCAGCCGAGCTGCATGTAGCCCGTCGCGAGAAAGCCATTGTTTGCAGCGGTACCTTCGCCTCCGATCTTGGCAAACTCCCCGATCAGAAGGGTGTGATTCTTGTCAAAGGGGTACGTCAGAAGAGACCGCATAAAGCCGTTCGAGAAGTAGAGCGGCGCCTTATCGGCGAAGAAATGAAAATATACGAAATCAAGGCGGGCAGGAACGAAGAAAAGCCGTCTCGTGAAAATGCTGAGATACAGATCTGTCGACCCGAAGGCGAAATAACCGACATCTAAAACCACCAGCAAAAGAGCGACCAACGCCAGAGCGATCGCCGAGCCAACTTCAACAAGCCACCACGTCGCCAAGATTCCAAGCGCGACCACTGCGGCGAACAGGATCGATTTCTGAGCCAGAACCCCGAAGAGAAACAGCAATATGATGAGCGCAAACACCGACATCCAGATCTTGCGCCGATACACACCTACGACCAGAAGATAAATCGCGCAGATTTTTTGCAACCAGCTAAGCGCATAGCCCCATATTCCTCCATCCAGTAGGGCTGTCACGTCAACCCGTCGGGTGTTTCTTCTTCTCGTGCATGAATTTACCGAGGTTAGGCATTAACCTCCGCCTTTTACCCTAATTCGATCAACAATTATGTCAGCGGCCTTGCCATCTCCGAAAAGACTCAACGCGTTGCCCCTTGATTGCATTGCCTTACCCATTTCTTCAACGATCATTGCTGGATCATTGGCCAAAACGAGACGATTCCAGCCCGAAGAGATTAGCTCGCTCCATTCGGTTTCGTTCCGCAGCGTCACACAGGGTACGCCGTAGAAGTAGGCCTCCTTCTGCACGCCGCCGGAATCGGTCGCGATGAGAGAGGCGTATTTCTCGAGCTGGATCATGTCGAGATAACCGATCGGCTCCAGCACATGCAGGCGCCGCGAGATTTCGTCCAGCCGACCCAACCTAGACAGCACAGCTCTCGTGCGCGGGTGCAGCGGCCAAACCACAGGGCGTTGCGCGGCCATCATCTCGAAGGCGCTTGCGATCGTCAGAAGCCTTTTCTCGTCGTCGGTGTTTTCGGCACGATGGATGGTCGCCAGGACATAGCTGCCTTGCTGCAAGCCCAGGCGGGCTAACTGCCGTCCAGAAGCGTCGATCTTCTCGGAAAACTGCAAAGCGACATCGTACATGACGTCGCCGACGACATGGATCGATGCCTCCGGCATGCCTTCCCGACGCAGGTTTTCCGCCGCCGCTTCGCCCGGTGCGAACAACCAGGTGGACACGCGATCGGTCAAGATGCGGTTGACCTCTTCCGGCATGGCCATGTTGAAGCTGCGCAATCCTGCTTCGACATGAGCCACCGGAATATGCAACTTGGCTGCTGCAAGGGCACCAGCTAGGGTGGAATTGGTATCACCGTAGACGAGCACAATATCCGGCCGCTCGCGAATCAATACCTCTTCCAGGGCGGCAAGCATCTTCCCCGTCATAGAACCATGGCCGCCTCCATGAATCCCGAGATTGTACGCCGGCTGCGACAGCCCGAGTTCCGAAAAGAACACGTCCGACATGTTCGGATGGAAATGCTGTCCGGTGTGTACAAGCACTTCGGTGAACTCGCCGGAGCGAACTAGCGCCTGTGACACGACGCCGGCCTTTACAAACTGCGGTCGCGCGCCGAGAATGGTGACGATTTTTTTCATGCTCCGGCAGCCTCCAACCGACCGTAAAACGCCAGCAACTTGCTCTCTTCCCTATCCCAATTGTATCGACCGAGGACGGCCCGGCGCCCGTTGTCACCCATGGCGCTGGCGCGCACCGGATCGAGAACAAAATCGTCGATGGCAGCGGCAATTGCAGCAGGATCCTTTGGATCCACACAGACGCCGCAATGATTGCCGTCAACGATCTCACGCCAAAGCGGAAAATTGGAGGCAATCACGGGAATCCCCGCAGCCATATATTCAAACATCTTGATAGGAAGCGAATCCAGATAATTCGCCGTGGGATAGAGCGTCACCAGCCCCGCGACCGAGCCGGCCAGCACTTCCTTCACACCTTCGCGGCCGAGGATGCCCAAATATTCAACCTTGCACCAGCCGGCCGCGGCCCTCACTTCGGCTTCCGTGTCCGTTTCTGCGAACCCCCCCGCCAGAAGCAAATGCGCGTCAGACCGGCTCAACTCGAGCGCGCGTACGACTTCGCGGATTCCTCGGATGCCGGCAATGCTGCCGATGTAGCAGACGCCTGTTCCCGAAAGCTTGTGCTGCTTCGGCGGGTCAAGTTCCCCCACAAGCGGAAAATTGTTCACGTCTTCGACATGCGAATGAAACGCCTGGAATTTTTCACGAATGGTCGGCGTGGCGGCGATGATACCGTCCGTGTAGCGGCATATGAACCGCTCAAAGATCGCGAACGACCCCGCGATGGAACCGCGGAGCATCCGCGGAAGATAATGTTTGCCCAGGATTTGTTTGGGTACATCCTCATGAGCATCGAAGATGACACGCTTGCCCCGGCGTTTTAGCAGGGGACATAATGGAAGCAACTCCGGGTCGTGCAGATGATAGACGTCGGCGTCGGCTTCGACCGCCAGGCGGTAGACCCGCCGCGGCGCGCCCAGCATGCGGTTTGCGCGCCCGGAAGACGCACCCGCGTCGCGGATCGCCACCTGCGAACAAACGTCATCGCCCAGACCATCGGCGACAATGAGCGTGACATCATGGCCCGCTCCCGCCAGAGAGCGGCATTCCTTGAGGAAAACCCTGACGTCATCGCGCGAATGCGCCGATGTCATGTGAGCAACACGCATGGCTACCTCCCGTCCATTACTCCACCCTTGATGAGGGCACGACGTTCATTTCAACAGCGCCCTGATCTCGTCCTCGATAACCTTGCCTTCATGCTCGAAACACAAGAGTTGCGCCGCCGCGTCCGACGCCAGCTTCAGCGCCGCCAGGGAACGCGCGTCGAGAGCGGAAAGCGCCCGGACAAGCGCAGCTGGCTCGAATGAATCAGCCACGATGCCGCAGCCATGACGATGGACGAGGGCGGCCATCTCGGGAGATGGGCCGATCGCGACGGCCAGACGCGCCTGAACGAACTCGAAGAATTTGTTCGGCAGGGCGTGTTGGTGATTGAAGTTGTCGGGCGGCAGCAGATAGAGCCCTACGTCGTAATCGTTGATGCGCTGGCAGATCTGCGGCATCGGTACCGGAGCGACAAACCGAATGCGCGAATTGGAAGCCGCGAGCTGCCGAAGATGTTCCATATAGCCGGGATCTTCCTCGACAAGCATCAGATCCAGCGAAAAGCGGTCATCCAGCTTATTCAGGATTTCGATCATCTGCTCCAGCTTCCGGACGCTGCTGGCCACTCCGTGATGGATCATCCTGATCGCCCCCTCTCGCAGGGGCGCCGGGCTCAGATGCTGCAGCGAAGGGGCGTTATGGACGACTTTGGGACGAACGGCGTAGTGTCGCGCATATTCGTCCGCAATGCCTTGGCAGACGGTCAGCATCGAAGAGGTCTGCTTCAGATATTTTGCGCAGAACGCCCGGTTCATGCGGCCAAGCGTAAGCCTCCACTTCAACGCGTCAGCATATTCTCCGGGCGCATATTCGTGCGCATCGTAAATGACAGGTCTTCCCCGCGCGTATTTCAGGGCTAGCGGTAGCGCGGACAGGTCATTTGCAAGGATGAGATCGGCATCCGTCTCACGCAGCAACTCTGCGGCAGCGCGGACATGCCCCTGAGCCCAATAATAGGTCTCGTGCGCGCCCAGGAACAGCCCCACCCCCCGCAGAAATTTCGCTGCGGGGCCGAGTGTTTTTTTGCGCACCGGGATAAAGGTGCAGCGTGCATCCGGCTTTTCGCCAAAGCCCAGCACTGTCAGGTCATACTGAGACTCCAGCAGCCGGATCTGCCGCATGACACGGGGATCGTTGCGGATCGGCGAAAATGAGATGATGAGAACCTTTTGCAAGGGTTGTCCTAAAGGTTAGGCCAAGAAAAGCTGATGCCAGCGTACGAAATTCACCCAGCGCCAGGCCTGCCACGAAAACGGCCGGCGCCCGGCGACGATCGCGTCAAAGGCTTTCACCGCCGCTGTCTGGTCAAAGAAGCTGACGCCGACATCCTCGGCGAGCCAGCCACGGATCGTATCAGACATCGTGCCGATCCATGCGGCTTCCGGCGTCTGGAAGCCGATCTTGTCCTTACGGTCCAGTATGGCATCCGGAACGATGCCGCGCATCGCAGCGCGAAACACGGCTTTTGTTTCCCCGGCATCGGAAATCAGGTAGGATTCGGGCAGGGACAGCATGAGCTCGGCCTGAGCGAGCGTCAGGAAGGGCACGCGACTTTCGATGGCGAATCGCATGGAGTTCCTGTCGCCGTGGCGCAGCAGGCTCGCCAGCCCCCTTTGAGTAAGCGAATGAGCCAGTTCCGCCGTCACGCGCCGTCCGCGTGCAGTCACTGCAGGACGTTGCCGTGGATGGCGCAGATTAACGCCTTCATCCAACAGCGCATCCTCGTGCATCCATTCCGGCAACGGCGCACGCCCGCTAACACGGCGCAGCGCCTGGTACAGCCACCCATCTGTCATGGCTGCGGCCGCGAGCTTTGCCGCATCGCCAAGGCGGCGTCCCGGCCAATCCGCCCATTCCCGCGCAAAGCGCGCCGCACCGACCCAATTTCCCGTGTCCACCAGGCTGGCGATCCGCTGGCCGGGATAACCGTCGTATCCCGCGAGCATTTCGTCAGCGCCCTGCCCGTCAAGCGTAACGGTAATGCCGTTGTCCCGTGCCAGCTGATACACACGATACTGCGCGTAGATGCTCGTCGACCCGAACGGCTCGCCCTGGGCGCCAATCATGTCGTCCAGATCGCGAACAAGCTCCTCGGCCGTCACGGTGACTTTGTGCGCCGTGGCACCGACATGTGCGTTGACCAGGTCGGCCCACGGTTCCTCGTTCACCGCTGTCCCTTCGGCGACATAGCTGAACGTGTGGATCGGATGGTCCGGAGCGACGTGGCGCATGGCACAGACGACGGCGGAGGAATCAATCCCGCCTGACAGCGCTGCGCCAAGCGGTACGTCGCTGCGCAGATGCAGACGAACGCTGTCCAGAAACAAGGCTCGGACACGCTCCGTTGCCTCGGTGAAGGAAAGGTCACGGCTTTCTGCAATGTCGGGCGTCCACCAACGGCAGGCTTGGGTCGCCAGCCTTTCCGTCAGGTTGAGGCGCAAGAGGTGGCCCGGGGCAAGATGAAAGACGCCCGCGAAGAACGTCTGTTCGGTGCTGTCGTAGTCACCGTGGACCAGATAGTCATATGCGCGCTGCGGATTGAGTGCCGCCCTCGTGCCCCTGAGCGTCAGCAGTGAGGGCGCTTCGGACGCGAAGCAGAACATGTCGGAATTGCAACTGTAGAAGAAAGGTTTTATGCCGAAGGCGTCGCGCACGCAGGTCAGCGTCGCCTCTTCACGGTCCAGCACGGTAAAGGCAAACATTCCGGTAAGTCGTGGCAGGCAGGCCTCGCCCCAGGTTGCCCAGGCGGCGAGGAGAACCTCCGTGTCGGACTGTGAAGTGAAGCCGCAGCCAAGCGTCTGCAGTTCCGCCCGCAGCTCAAGGTAATTGTATATCTCGCCGTTGAAGACGATCACATAGCGACCGTCAGCGCTGGCCATCGGCTGCAGGCCGGCCGATGACAGATCGATGATGGACAGGCGCGCATGACCGAGATGGCAAACGCCGGTCGGCAGCGCTACGGTGCGTCGGTCATGGGCATCCGGGCCGCGATGCGCGAGCGCCTTCAATCCATCGGCAACGCGACGGTCAAGCGCTCCGGAATCGTTCCGGCTGAAAACCCCTAATATACCGCACATGCTCTCGTCATTCCCCGCCGACCTTTGGACCCAGACCAAGCCGGCGCAGCGCTTTATCATAATCAGCCTTGATCTCCAACGCTATGCGGCGGGGATCGTGCCAGGTTTCGACGTAACCGCGACTTTTCCTGCCGATTTCCGCCAGCGTTTCCCGAGGCATGGCAAGCAGCCTGCGCAGGTCTTCCTTGATTGACGCTGAAGAGGTCCTCACGAAAGGAAGATCTTCCCGCATCTCTGGAGGGATAAACCCGAGATCATCCTCACGAATGTAGACCATTACGGGCTTGGCCATGGCCATCAACTCCACCGCCAGTCCACCGTACCAACCGGCATGAATCTGGTCGATCATGATGTCCACCTGCTCATATTTCTGGCGGGCGGCCTCATTCGACAGCCCTTCCACAAGGACCAGTTCGAACTCGAAACCTTCCGTCGCGAGCGCCTGCAGGGCCGCCAATATGATGTCGGTACCTTTGGCGCGGCGATGGCTGGGCGCATGGCCGATCCGCAGCGGTCTCTGCTCAAGCGTCACGCCCACGGGGCGCCAATCTTCGAGAGAAATGTGGCAATATGGAATGAACCGCGCCCCTTCGCCGAGAACGTGCATCAGGTCGGGGTTGACGGAATAAACGACCGAACAATAGCGCTCCATGCGCTTGATCATCAGACGCTTTAGCGCGTCCGTCTCGGTGGTATAATAGCCGGGCTCCACGTGGTGTGCGATCGAGTCCGTGAACAGCGCCAGGCAAGCGTCGCCCTGCCTCGCGTCGTCTCCTTGGTAATGCACGAACATGGGACGTCGAAAAAGCCTGTAGAGGTTCAGTTCAACCACGGAAAGCATCTGCAGGTAGATGCCGCCCAAGACGCTCTTCGCCTTTCGGGCCAGCCCGCGGTCGGCAGCCCGCGCAAGCGGAACCGGCGTCGCCCATCCACCGCCGAAATTGAAGTGAACGACGTCGGAAAACAGCGCGGTGCGAACAATCGCCTTCCATCGCTTCAGTTCGCGCGTCAAAGATCCGTCTTCCGGCTTCCAGATGGGGACAGTTCCCTTATACCCGAATGCGTTCACATCGTAGATGTAGCACGCGCTTCGCAGACCGATCTCATTCAACCGGCGGCTGAGCGAAGGCGCATTGCCACCGACCGACGTTGGGAGATGCGCTACACGATAAGATACCGGTTCAGTCATGCGCCCGTTTGAAACCTCAGGCAAAGCGCCTCTGCCAGGAAAGGGCGCGCCTCATCACAACACATCCTTCAATCCGTCGCGCGGATAAACCAGAGGCGCGTGTAAATTTTGGCTCATCCGTGTGATATCACCCACCACGTCCGAGGGGACGCCTTCCGTTGTGTGAATAAGCGCCGATCGGCCCGTCAACCGCTCGATCTCAGCGCAGAGCTCCCGCAGAGCCAACACCTGCGGTCCTCCGATATTGTAAACGCCGTCCGCCTCGCTCGTCAGGGCAGCGACCACCGCAGCGCTGGCGTCACTCACGTGAACCGGATTGAGGCGCAGCCCTCGCTCGCCCTGGATAGTCACCGGGCGGCCCTCGCGAATGTTGTCGATGAGCCTCGGGATGAGCATCGTGCGGTTCTGGCCGGCGCCGTAGATGAAGAAGAAGCGCAGCACCATGATTTTCATGAACGCGGCATAACTGGAAACCAGCGCCTCGCAACTGACTTTGCTGCCGAGATAGTATCCTAGCGTACCCGGCTGGATGACCGGAGAGGTTTCGCGGAAGGCAGGATCGCCACTTCCGTAAATGCCGCCTGAGGATGCGTAGGCAAAGCGCGACACACCCTTGCGCCAGGCGTAGTCGAGAAGGCGCGCCGTGGACGCGATATTGACTTGGAAAACCTCCAGCGCCTTGGCCGGAACATCCCGGAAATGCGCCGATTGCGCCAGATGAACAATTCCGTCCGCCCGCTCCGGAAGCAGACCCGCGTCCCAGGAGGTGGAGAAATCGATCGCCTGATAGCGGACACCCGCTACCGGGTTCTCCGGCAATCTGTGCACCAGCGCCACGACCTCGTTCGTTGGCGCGAGTGCACTCACGACCTGCCGACCGAGCAGGCCATTGGCGCCGGTCACGATCAACCGCGCATCCTTGATCTCAGTCCGTGCGCGCCGGCTATCGCCAGTCGGCCTATTCACCGGACGCGCCCTCGAACCGTGATCCCGTAAAAATCAACCGTTCGGTGCACGATATCAAGCCCCGCCCCCTCGAACCATTCTTCGACCTCGCCCAGAGTGTGCCGAGTAGCCAGTTGCGGGTGATACCAATCGTAGTTGACCATGACATTCTCCGATTGGGAGATGTTGGGATTCCAGTAGCATTTTGCGAAGAAATGGTAGATCAGGCGCTGCACGTCGTAAGTACCTGAATCGATCCCGAGCACGTCGATCGGCGGAACCTTCACGGTCAGTTCGGCTTCGGTTAGCGCCCTGCCGAACTCCGTGATTTGCGCACAATGCTTCATCGCCTCTTCATAGGGCAATTCGGCGATCTTCCCGCGAACATAGTCATCCACGAATTCCCGCGCCGGCGCCTTCTGCTTGTATACGTAAATGGCAATCTCCCCCCCGGGAGCGAGAAGGGTGCGCAGATTGTGAAAGGCGCGCGCCGGATCGGCGGTATGATGCAAGACTTCCTGACAATAGATGAAGTCGAACTCTCCCAACCCGGAGAGATCGCCCAGAAGATCACGCGTATCGAACCGGACGCGTTCGACGTCCTTGAAATGTTCGCGCGCGACATCGGCACCCACTAGGTCGATGCCGACGAGCTCGGCGCTTTCCGGCGCGAGCTTCTTGAGCAACGCAGTCACGCGGCCATTGCCGCAACCGGCATCGAGAATGCGGCCACGATCGGCGAGATAGGCCCCAAATGCGTCCGCAGACGAGAACCCATTACGTTCCAGAATCCAACGCTGGGTATCCGACCCTTCGCGCAGCGTCTCCGCGTAAAAGGCGTCCGTGTTGTTCTCCCACTTGTCGCGGAAGCTGCGGGCGGTGTTGTCGCTCATGAAGAAACTCCTGTGTTGGTCACTGACAGGTGCCTCGTTAGCCGCGCCGTCAGCTTGGCCCGGCATAGCAGGCGATAAAGGTTTTGGCTATGGCGCTCTCGTCATGCAAGGCTCGTATGGAGGACCGGGCAATGCTCTGCTTCCGCGCAAGTGCTTCCGGGTCGGAGAGATAATGAAGCAAGGTTTGCTCGAGATCGTCCAAGTGACAGATGATGAAGCCGGATTCACGCAGGGCATCCGTCATGAAATCGGGGCGGATCCATGTGATGGTCGGAACACCGCAGATCATGCTCTCGATCTGGGCGTTCGCATAGTAGCCCATCTTCATCTTGCCGATGGCGAGATCCGCTTCGCGCATTGCGGCCATGACTTCAGAATGCGGAACGTTGCGCAGGTAAACGAATTCAATGTCGTGACCTCTGGCCCGCACGGCCTCGACCGCCTTTTGGATGCGCTCCGTGCCCTCTATGCCCGGATGATTGGTGACGTGAACGAGCTTCAGAGGCCGCCTTCCGTCCCAGGGTGCCTTCGCTGGCGCATCGATCCCATCAGGGGCGAAAAACGAAGACACAACCGCCTCGGGCATGAAATCACGCATGTCCGGCGTGGTGACCATCGTTGCATCGGCCCAACGCGCGGCAAGTGCGCGACGGTCACGGTTGAGCGGGCTTGTACAGATCGTCGCGTTGTAGTCGCATTGCTGACAGATGTTCAGTGCTGGATGAAGACGCATATTGAGCTCGCGGTTACGGGCCTCGCAGCCGAGATAATGAGCCACAACCCTGCGACCTAGGCGCTTCAGCAGAGGGACCTCCCAGCCACTGCGCGTCATCGTGATCATGAAATGAAAATGCACGGCTTCGTACCGCGCCAGAACCGTCCAGAAGAAATAGAACTCGTACCAAGGCGCCAACAACGGATTGTAGCCCTTGAAGTGGTGGTCACACCGATTCCAGTGCGGACTGTCACCAAGCGCCATATAATCGTTGTGCCACCCGTACTTTCGCAGAATGCGCGTCATGTGCCAGGGCTCATGCACCATATAGGACACATGCAGAACAGATTTTGGCCGTGGCTGCAAAGTCAATAGCGAGGCCAGAAGCCAATTCAGCGGATGGACAACTAACATCGAAGCAGCATAAGCGGTCCTGACGATCAGAGGCTTGATGTTGCGCGGTCGAAATCTAGGCATTGCAAGATGCTCCTTCGCGGTCACCACGAAGCGGAACGCACGGACTCTGCGAAACGGTCCGCGAATCCGCCACGTTTAACCGCTCCTGTTCGAAAACGACAACAGGATCCGTTCGAAACGCTCAAATACCCTGTCCTGCGCGTGCCGTTCCTCAACGTAACGAAATCCCCGCTCGCCCATGACACGCGCGCTGCATCCCGGTTCCCAACCGCGTTCAGCCCACAATTGCTGCAAGAGTCCGGAAGCGCGTTCCAGCGAACCACCGGTTACGACGCCGGCGCCGTGGTCTGTAAGCATGCCGGCGGGATCGACGTCGAGCGAAAGGATCGGAGTTCCGTTCGCGCCGGCTTCTAGGAAGCTGTTGGGAAAACCTTCCGTGATGGATGTGCTGACCAACACGCAAGCGTCACGATAATAGGTCTGCATCTCTTCTGGCGCAACGGCGTCCACAAAGCTGACATTGGCAGGGGCCTGCGCCTTCACAGCATCGAAGACCATGCCATCGGCGCGGTTCATCACCATGACCACAGGTACATCCGGCGACAGGCGCGCCAGGTCCACCATCCTTTCAGGGCATTTGATGCGGTCGGATTTGCCCACCCAGAGCGCAAATTTACGCGGCTCCAGGTAAGGACCACCGGCAGGAATGGCGATGGGGTTTTGCAGCACTTCCGAACTGCGGTGAAACCGCTTCAAAAGCTCTTCCTGCTGGAAAGGCGTCTGTGCGACAGACAGGCCAGGGAGACCGTAGACGCGTTCCGCGAAGGGCTCTTTGGGCGCAAGATCCATGTCGCCGCCCTGCATCAGGATGAATGGCTTGTTGCGAACCGCGCACCAGCGCGCCAGCCTTGCGGAGTAATTCGTCGCGCCGAACGCAAGGTAGATGTCGGCATCCGCCTGATCCCAGATGTGATAATCCGGCTCCAGCAATAGCGGAACCCCCTCGATACGGCCACGCCGCACCGCCTGCAAAAGACGCCATCGGAGCCTGCCGACAAGGCTTCGCTCGAAGACGCAGGCAGAGTCGCGCAGAAAGCGCACGCCTTCGATCACCTCACTGCGCGGCTGACCATAATCATATGCAAGCATCGAAACGGTGAAACCGGGCCTCCTTGCGAGATACCGTGCAAGCCGCCACGCACGCAGCTCCGATCCCCCGTAGGCGCCGACGGCCTTCAGGATCGGGTAGACGCCCGCTGTTGCGAAGCAGATGGACATGTTCTTCCGCGTCATGAGAAACGGGTCGCCATCATAACGAAACGACCTGAGAGGGTGGAAATCTCAGGTCCTTGTCCAGGCACTAATCGTTTCGGCTTCATCGAAACAACCGCTTCACGCCTGCTGTGCCGCGACATTGACCACAGTTGGCGGATGAAACAGCTTTACGCCCTTGCGTACGTCCCAATCGGCTGGAGGCGTACCAACTTTCGTGCCCAGGACGTACAGCGCCCATGTCCGGCCATAGAGCTTGTGTGGCGCAAACATCTTGGTCATCCGCAGACGCAGGTTGTAGACAGCGACAGCCAGCGTGTAGCGAAGGGATTTCTGCTGCGTCGTCGCGTAAGAGAACAGCTGCTGTGCAGCAATGCCGTGCTCGGCCAGACCAAGTTCGACTTGAACAGGGTGAAGAGCGCGTTCCATGACCACACCGCCGGCGCCAGGATTGGTCGGACAGCATCCGTCGCGGTAGGGACGAGCTACCCATCCCTCCCTGCGAATATACTTCCCCACTTCGATCGCAAGCCGTTCGCCAAACAGTCCTGACGTATTGTCGGCGAGGTAGTCGATCTCCTCTGGCTTCATGTCCGGATGGAGCCCGGCAATTATGTCCCTGCGGGCTCCGCGAAACGGCTCGTCAACCGTGTCGCGGCCCGTACTGGTGCCAGCGGGTCCGTTCTCCCACGCCGCGTAAAGGTTGCGCAGATCGGCCACACAACTTTCGCTGGCGCGATTATTGCCGTCTGAAATCAGTACCTTTCCGCCGACCTTCAAGATACGCGCAATTTCGGCGTAGACCGTGTCGAGATAGGTGGGATTGATATGGCTGATGACCTCGTTGACGAGAACAAAATCGACGGTTTCGCTCTCTATCGGCAGATAGCCTTCATCAGACTTAACCAGCTCACAAGGGAACCCGATGGCGGAGAAGACCAGATTTCCCACCCTCAGGTACTCGTCCTCCACATCGACGCCAATCACGGCGGCCGCGCCTAGAGCATGGAAGATAGGAAAGGTATGGCCAAACTTGCAGCCAAAGTCGACAACCTTGCAACCTTTCAACGAAGGAACCATCTTGAACAGGTCCAGATAATCGCGCCATAACTGTTCCTTGTGGAACCACGCACTCAACGTGACGAAATTGTCCGGCACGTCACGTATTTCTGCGCCTTGTGCGCTGATCTTTTCATACGCCGACCGAATAAACTGCTCGTCGAAATTCACGATGGCCCCCACGTTGTTCTCAGCTTTTATCTTAGGGCCCTGCAAGGCCCCGCCCTGCTACAAGACGCGCCGAAGTGCATCCTGGTTTGGATAATTGACCAGAACGCCCATATCCTTCTTCTGGAAGACGACCATGCTGCCAAGCGCCACCGCCGACGCGCCAGCCTGGTGAACTGCCTGCCCTATATGGTCGACCGTTCCAGCTCCGCCATGAGCAATGACGGGAATAGAGACCGCCGAGGAAACTGCCAGGATAAGATCGAGATCAAATCCTGACCACGACCCTTCGCGATCGATCGATGTCAGCAGAATTTCTCCCGCCCCTCGCCGTTCGACTTCCTTGGCCCAAGCGACCGGCTCCAGATGCGTATTGTTTTCTCCGGCGCGCGTCCGGACCGTCGTCTTTCCCAATGGGCCTGCTTTCACATCAATGGACACCACCACCGCCTGGCTGCCGTAGTGGTTAGCCAATTGCGTTATCAATTCGGGCTTTTCGACAGCAGTCGTATTCAGCGAAATCTTCTCGAATCCTATATCGAACACGGACTTCGCATTATCGAACGAACCTATCCCTCCACCATAGCCCAGCGGCATGAAGCATTCATCGGCGATGTTCCTCAGGATTCTGAGATTCGGGCCACGTCCCTCCTTTGAGGCGACGATATCGAGGAAAAAGAGCTCGTCCACCTCAAGCTCGTTGAATATCCGCACCGTGTTGGCGGGATCGCCCACATAGGTGAAGTCGCCGAATCTCCTGGTCTTCACCAGACTTTCATGTCGCAGCAGAAGTGACGGAATGACCCGAACGCGCAGCATGGTGTCACATCCTCGCGAAGTTCTTCAGAATGTTCATGCCGAAACGATGACTTTTCTCCGGGTGAAATTGCAGCCCGAAGATGTTGTCGCGACAGATACCGGAGTCGAAGGCGAGTCCATAGCTTGTCTGGAGCATCGCGCTGGCGGGATCATCGACACGAACATAGTATGAATGAACGAAGTAGTAACGCAACTCCTCGCCCAGCCCAGTTGTCAGCTCATTCTCCTGAAGAGGGATAACGCTGTTCCAGCCCATATGAGGAACCTTCAATCCAGTACCGGGGGGAAAGCGATGAGCGCGTCCAGAAATCCAGCTAAGTCCTGGCCTTTTGCCTTCCTCGCTCCCGTCCGTCAGCAGCTGCATACCCAGGCAAACACCCAGAACCGGTATTTTTTCGACAAGCGCCTTGCGGTCGAGGACGTCGCGCAAGCCGGTAATATCGCCGATGCGCCCCATCGCTGCATCAAAGGCGCCGACCCCGGGAAGGATCAGTTTCGTCGCATTCCGAATCCGTTCCGGATCGGATTCTGTCCTCGCCTGAACACCGATACGCCGGAAAATATTTACCAGCGACCCGAGATTCCCCATCCCGTAATCGACGATGGTAATCATTGATCGTCCTCTAGAACAGCGGCTGCACCGAACAACTCCGCATAGCTGCCGCTTCGCACGATCGTCCCGTGGGCCAACTCATAAATGACGTCGCATTGCATTAGGGTCGTCAGGCGATGCGCAACCATGATCACCGTTATGTCGCGTCCAAATGCATTCAGCGCATCGATAACGCCGGATTCGGTCTCCGTGTCGAGGGCGCTGGTTGCCTCATCGAAAACGACGACACTGGCATTCTTGTAGAGCGCACGCGCAATGCCGATGCGTTGGCGCTGGCCACCGGACAGTCGCACACCGCGTTCGCCCACTTCCGTCTCGAAACCCTTGGGCCATGTTGCAATCGTGTCGGCAATCTGCGCGCCCCTCGCTGCCTGCAGAACTCGCTCCATCACGACTTCCGATCGGGCAACACCCAATGCGATATTCTCAAGAAGCGAGCCATCTACCAGATGGATGACCTGCGGCACGTGAGCGATGTTGCGGCGCCACGCCGGCTGCGTCGCTGACTTAACGGGCACGCCGTCGATGACAAGCGCACCTTCGGTAGGGGGAAGCAGCCCCATCAGAATATCCAGCAAAGTGCTCTTGCCGCCGCCCGTTACGCCGCAGATCCCAACACGCTGGCCGAAGGCGATCTGCATGTTGAAGTTCTTGAGAACAGGAACGTCTCGCCCGGGGTAGCAGAACGCCACGTTGGACAGTTCAATGGAACGGGCAAGCGGCAGAGGTTCGGTTGCCACCACTTCGGGATTTTCCATGGGCTCGTCAAGCAGGTTCAACACATCAACGAATGCCTGATTGCTGCTCCGGATGATGCTCCAGCACGAGTAGATCTGTTGAAGCATAGGCAAGAGACGCTGCGCACCCAGTGCAAAGGCGCCCAGAAGCGGCAGTGCGTTACTGGCTGCTCCGTCACGCCCCACGAAATAGGCGCCCATGACGGACAAGATGATCATGCCCAAGGTGACAATGATGTAGGCCGGGCTGGTGCTGACGATCATGACATTCGCCTGCACCCGCCGAAGATCGGCGCTGAGCTTGTGGAATCGGGTGCAATAGACCTCCTGCGACCCATCGATGAGGACGTCGCGGATGCCGCCAAGACTTTCCTGAAGGAGCTTGATGATCTCGTTGCTGAGCGCGCTCAGGCTTACGCTGTAGACCGCCAACCTCTCGCGCGTGGTGAAGATGATGCCGGCGTAGAGCACGCCAAACAGGACCATCATCAGGCACGCCACAAGCCAGTTGACAACGATGAGCGTCGTCACGATGCCCACTGCGATGATGGCCGATTGGACCAGGAGAAGCGTCGGGGCGATGATGTTCGACACCACGGTCCCGACCTTACCCGTCAGCGCGGCGATGATTTCGCTGCTGTTTCGCGAAACGTGCCGCAAATAGGCCTGATACATCATGCGGCGGAAGATCAGCGTCGCGATCTCGGTGCCGATGGCTTCCGTCATCCGGGCGTTTACCCAATTGGCCATGATACGGCTGACGGCCGCTACCGTCAGAACGGCGACCAGCAATGCGGTGGCAATGAAGATCGTCTGCTGGCCGCGCAATGCGGGCACCCATTCATAAAGAACTTCGAACAGTCCCGAATTCGCGCCTACCTGGCCGCCACCGAGCAGTCCGAGGAACGGAAACAGCGCCGCGATGCTCATCACCTCAATGAACGAACTTGCGATCGCCAGCAGAACAAGTCCAGCAAGCTGCCACGCGCGACGTCGCTCGAGCTTTCCTACCAGCCCGATGAAATTGCTGAAGAAGGACCGGTTCAAATGATCCACGGCTTGCGCATTATCCGGCATCAATCCACTCATTGCGCCATCCCGTAGTTCTCCTTGACATGATCTAGGGCACTACTGAAGATCGCGTTTTCCTTTCTTGTGATCGTCTCGTTATCAAACATGGCAATTGCCAGCTTCTGGCCCATTTCAGCGAGCCGCCGCGCCTCCTGCGGATCGTCAAGAAGCTCGCTGCAAGCTTGCGCAGCGGCGTCGATATCACGGAAGCGAACGAGCTTGCCGGAAAAACTATCGATTACCACCTCCGCCATCCATTCGACGTCATAGGCGACAACGGGCACGTTACAGATCATTTTCTCCGCAAGAGCCGAACCTGAATAGGTTTCGAAGGCGATCGCCGCGCCCCGAGTCCACTGAATCACCTCGTCATAGGGCTGGTTGCCCAAGATATGGACCCGTTCCTTGCAGGCCATTCCGGCGACCTGGCGCTTCACCTCGGGAAGCAGAATGCCATCGCCGATGACGACAAGTGACAGATCGGGATAGCGGTCAGCAAGGATCGCGAATACCGAAACGACATCCAGCGGGAACTTTTCTGTCGTGATACGCGCGACGAAAAGCATGTAGCGCCCTGCTAGCGGCGCGGGCCTCTGCTCGAGATTAAGAAAGGAAGTCGCCAGATGAATGCGGATCATCGTAAGGCGCTCGACGGGTGCACCCAACGCAAACGCATGTTCATAATTGTTCTTGTTGCGTCCGATGACGCAAAAGGCGTGCTTTATGGGCCATCCCAGGAGTGCATCGTTGCATGCGCGGAACACGATTCTCAGCCCGGGAATTCGGCCGAACCACTGAAAATAAAACGGCCAGCCCCAGATGCGGCGCAGCATCTCGTAATTGCCCGCAATTTCGATGACATGAGGAACATTCAGGGCGGCCGAAACCAACCCTGCGCACAGGGCGCTGTTTGCATGCTGCATGGATCGAATACAGAATACTCCCTTATCTGTCACGTAGTTCAGCATGCGTAAGGTTGTCATCAGCTCGCGCAACGGAAACGGGCTTTCCCGCATACCCAACGCCTGCATTCCGATGAAAAGGCGCGGCGTACGCCAACCGACAATTCGGATTCCAGGCAACGGACTGAACTCCTCGTCCTTGTCCGCATAGGGATCAAGTATATGAACCTCGGACGCGACGGGCGAGGTGAAGTAGGAAATGATCTCTTCCCCCTGAAGCCGATAGGCGTTGATGAGTCCTGGCTGAACGGCGAGCAGCGTCGGGATGGTCGCCGGGCGGAATGTTTTTTTCCGCTGCAGCCATGCCCACCACAGACGGGCACCACCAACGCAAATCACCCCCACCAAAAGGAATGGAAAGAGCATTACATCCGCAGTCAAGGCAGCAAGTTGCAACGCATATTGCTTCAGCTTACTCAACGTCATAACAGATCCAATGGCCATTTTCGGCGGATTTGCGGAACCCCTCCAGATCGTAGGACCATCCAACGATGCGAGCGTAGTGATCGATTTGCGCCTTGTGCAACACGATCTTGGAGATGCCGAATTCCTCTATGAAGCGCTCGACCGGACGTTTGAGAAGCGGGTACTCGTCGATATAGCGCTCGAAAATCCAGGAACCGTAAACACCGGGGTAGCAGACAACGCCGCAGCCTGTGCGCGCGGAGATGACCTGGCCGAGGTTGATGGGGAGGGGCAACACCCGGCTCTCACGGGTGACATTACCCGCCGCCAATATTTCCACGAGGCTGTCATTGCCGGCAACCGTTCGGCCTGCGTCCCGCCAGAGCGAAAGCCCGATGAATGCCAGCCTTAGAAACAGCGCTACCGCCAACAGGGTAACCGCACCGGCTGCCGTGGGTTGCTGAAGAATTTGCCAAGCCAGCATGAAAGGCAGGACAAAGGCCAGAACGTAATCCAGATATCGTTCGGATTCACCGAAATGGCGCAACGCCTTCGTCGTCGTCGCGAGGTAGACCGCAACAGTCGCCACAAGCAATCCGACAAACGTCGCCGGCAGATGTCCCCATCCAGCGATGAGGATGAGAAAGACGTCCGTATGCCGGACAATCGACTTGCCCGGCTCATAGCTGATAACGCGGAAGAAAATCGATCTCAGCGCAAACTTGAAAAGCAGGTCAACCAGCTCGCGCCACTCGGAGAGCGCCGTAAATTTGCTCAGCGACTCTGCAAAGACGCGGCTCTTAGCGGTGTAGAGCCGGTACGACTTAGAGAATTCCCATTGATCTTGCAATCCGAGCAGAAAGGTCTTGCCTCCCAGTATCATCGCCAGCCCGAACGCTCCGAGCAAGGCCAGCAGCAGCGCGCCGTCAAGGCTGGCGAGCGCCCAAAGGGGAAACACGAAAAAGAGCGCTTGTCTCGCAAACATCGATGTCGAGAGCGCAACGGAGCCGCTCAGCATGCTCACCACAAGAAACGCACTGTTGCCGTCCAGGCGCCAAAGCAGCGCGCCGACGTAGAAGAATCCGACGGAAAGCTTGGCCAGCAGCCGCTCGGACAAGGACAGAAGCAGGATGCCATGGCCGTGAAGAGCGTTGTTAGGCACGCTGAGGACGAAAAGCAGCACGGAAAGTCCGGCCATCAACGGAAAACCGCCCGGTATTGCCGATGACTGGTAAAGCAGCCGAAGCGGCGACTCGAAAAAGGAGACCAGCACCGGAAACGCTACAGAAAAGGCAACAAAGACAATGAGGTTGGGCAAGTAGGGACGCGCTTCAACGAGGCGCAGACCGAACAGACTTGCAAACCTGTGGAACAGCACCGGATAACGGTCAGGTCCGTTCTTCAAGTAGAATTCGGGAACACCCCGGTAAGATCCGCTCGCGCCGCACATCGTGCGCACAATGCAGTAGTGATATGCGGCATCCCCGAAAATTCCTTCTGCGAACCACTTCCTGTAAAATGCAATAAGAAAGATCCGCACAAAAAGTGCAAATGCAGCAGAAAATATAACGACCGATAGTATGCTCATATTACCTCGCCAGATCGCCGCCGGGCCTTGTACACAACTGACTTCATCAGGCTGGAACTTTCGAAGGGAAGCAATATTTCAGGTAGAAACTCATCGGAACAAGGTTGGCCTTCGCCAGAACAAAAAATAGCGGCCTGAAGAGTTCGAACCGTTTCTTGTAGGTCGGATATTCCGTCCAGTTCTTCGGCGGTTCCGACATGACCGCGTCGTACTGCTCGTCGCTGATGTCCAGGCGCTTCCTGAAGTAGGAGACCAGTTCCTCTTCTATATAAGGGGGTGTGTTGTACTCTGCCCATGCCTCGGCGCGCGACAGGGTCCCGTTGCGGACACGCGCCGAAAGCGTATTGTTGCGCATGTCCGCGCCGAATTTCTGCGGCAGATAGACACTGTGAAAAAATGAAGTCATCCGGTTTTCGAGGTGGTGCCCACCGTAGTACTGCCATCCGAAACGCTCCGCCAGCATGGCTTTTGCATCTTCCTTGGAATATTGCAGATACCACAGCGGGCGGATGAATTTTACACGGCGGAACAGGGCTGACCACAAGAAGCGCGAGAATGTCATCAGCGGATAAGTCTCGATCGGTTGACGACCGAAGCGGGCATGAATCCCCTGAATGTATCGGCCGTCGAAGTAATTGCGCCCCAAGGGGGTGATGCCCTCCTCGGCAAAGGAGTGCCCTTCGAGAATGTATCCGACCGAATATTTTGCGGCGACCATCCTTAGCAGATAGGCATACCCCAAATCTGTCGAGGCTTCGATTTCCGCCACGCCTGCCAGAAAAAAGGAGCGAAAGATATCATCGGCTTCCTTGTTGGCCACTACATGCGTGTAAAGATCCACGTCCAGGCCGCTCAGGACCTTGTGAATGTTCATTGTCGCAATCGCGGAATTCCAGGTGTTGTCGTAGTGGACGGCCAAAGGACGCAAGCCCCATTGCTTGGCCATGTAGACCAGATAGGATGAGTCTGTCCCGCCGCTGACACCAACGATACAATCGTAGCGCTTGCCGCGTCCGTCACGCTTGATGTCCTCGATTATCGCGGCGAAAGCGGCTTCACCCTTGGGCTGTCCGGTCCCATACTGCTCCTTGAGCATCTCGACCTGCCGGCAATAGTTGCAGACGCCCGCTTCGTCGAATTGGATCGCCGGTACTCGCTCATCGTAGATGCAACGGCTGCAGATGCGCAACCCTGCCTTGTCTATATCCGGATTGAGCCTCTGCACTCCGCCAGTACGATTCTGCGTGTCCGGATCGCCTTGGCAAGGTGGAACCGTTGCCTGATGTCCGGCCCGCATGCGAGTGTCCTGTTCGGAGAGAGTCATGATCGCATCAACCTGTCAAACAATGAAAAAGCGACAACGCGCTGCACTCATTCTGCCGGGCCCAGATCAAGCCGGTCTCCCGGCTGGACGAACGCGGCAAGTTCCTCGCCCCGTAATATCCGTCCCTGGTATTCCGCCTCTTGCAGATGCAGCATGCCTTGCCCACAGACCACCGCACGGTCGTCCTCATCCGTCGCGATCACAATCCCCGGCGTTGCAGCAGCGCTCTTGTCCAGTCCTCGCGCCGCCCAAACATACATCTTTTCTCCACGAAGCCAGGTAAATGCGCCGGGATAGGGCCTAGTTTGCGCCCGCACAAAGCGCTGAAGATAGCGGCTATCGCGCACCCAGTCGAGCACTCCGTCTTGCGGGCTCCGCTGCGGCATGACCCGGCGCCCGCCCGCCAGCTGCGGATGCGCCTTCAGCGTACCATCGGCCATGCGGGGCAGCGCATCGTACAGAAGCGCCAATCCCCTGTCCTCGATGCGGGCGTACAGAGTAGCAATCGTGTCGTCTTCGAAGATCGGTTCTTCCGCTTGGCCGAGAATTGGCCCGGTATCAACCCCGTCGTCCATTTCGAACAAGGTGATACCGGTGCGCGTCTCGCCGTTGATCATGGCCCATACAAGCGGAGCGCCGCCGCTGTAGTCCGGCAGCAACGAAGCGTGCAAGCCGTAGGCCGGGGCCAGCCGGCGCCACGCCTTGGGAATCATGTGATACCACCCAGCGACCAAGAAGCCGTCAGGCTTCCACGATCGTACTTCCTCGAAAAGCGCTGGATCGTTCATGGCGCTCTGAAGGACAGCGCAGGGCAGCCCACGCTCCTCGGCAAATTGGGCAACATCCACATACAGAACGTTGGTGACGCCCTCGGGACGGTAGGAAATCGAAAACGTCTGCGGCGCGGTTACAACCCCAACCAGATCGATCCCCGGCAGACGGCATGCGAGATCGAGGCACCGCAATCCGAAGCGGCTTGCACCAACAAATACCAGCTTCACAGCGAGCTCTTCATCCAGGCTTCGACATTGAGCAGCGACCAGATCAGCAGCCGCCTGTTCTGTTCACCACGCATGTGTTCGTTGACCAGCGACAGCACCGCATCACGGTCGAACAGATCGTAGATGCGCGCCTTGGGGTCGAGCAGGGTCGCGCGGACAAAATCGATGCTCTCACCTTTGAACCAGCTGGCATCCGGCGACGAAAATCCCTGCTTCTCAGCCTTGGTAACGTCCTGCGGGATCAGCTTTGACATCACGTCACGCAGGATCTGCTTGCCGTCGTTGGTCTTCTGGAAATACAGCCCCGCCTTGCTCCCGGGTTCGTTCTCGTTGATGCGCAGCACGTTCTGGAGATTATTGAGCTTCAGGCTCACCGGACAACGCATGGCGAAGTCAACCAGATCGTTGTCCATGAACGGCACGCGGGCCTCAAGGCCGTGTGCCATGCTGAGTTTGTCGTCGACAACGAACAGGCCGTGCAGGAAGGTCTTCGCCTCGAAGTAGAGCGAATGATTGATGTAGTCTTCCGGCCGATCCAGTTCGTTGTCGTGGGTCAGGAAGACATTGCGGAAAATGTCGCGCGTCCAGACATGCTTCACGTCGCCCCAGATCGGCGCAAAGACCTTCGCCAGCGCCTTATTCGGAATCAATCGCTGCCAAAATGTATAGTACTGGTCGATATAGTGTTCGAAATCCTGATTGATCGCCGCACGGTAGTAGCGCCAGGGATAACCGCCGAACAACTCATCGCCACCGGCGCCAGACAGGACGACCTTGACGAACTTGCTGGCAAGCTTGGAGGCATAGAAGTTCGGATAGCTCTGCCCCACGCGCGGCTCTTCCAGATGCCATGCCAGCTTGGGCAGGCAGCGTTCCATATCGCCGGCCTTCAGCACCATTTCGTAGTGCTCGGTCTTGAACCGGGCGGACATGGCCTCCGCCTTGGTTCGCTCATCGAATGCCAGCTCGATGCCCGAGGCCGAGCTGAGGTCAAAACCGCAGGTGAAGCTCTTGAGAAATGGAAATTGCTGTGCGGCAAGCGCGGTGATGGAACCGGAATCCATGCCGCCGCTGAGATAGGCTCCGAGTTCGACATCGCTGACCAGCTGACGATTGACGGCCTGCCGGAAAAGCCGTGCAAGCTCTTCCTGATACTCCACACGGTCGACTGGACCATCGGGCTCGCGGAACCGGTAGTCCCAGTAGCGTTGAACCTGAAGGGTCGGTTGGTCCAGGCTGAGGGTAGCGTAATGTCCAGCCGGAAGGAGATGAACATCTTCCAGCAGCGTCTGATCGGTGAAGAGATTCTGGAAGGTAAAGTATTCCAGAAGCGCAGGCTTGTTCAGCCGGCGCTGGAAGCCAGGCTGGGCGGTAATCGCCTTCTGCTCGGAGCCAAAGGCCAATGTGCGACCCTGCTCGCAGTAATAGAGCGGCTTGATGCCGTATCGGTCGCGGGCGAGAAGAAGGCGCCTCTCCTTGCGGTCCCAGAGGGCAAGCGCGTACATGCCGTTGAAGCGCAGCAACGCCTCCGGCCCCCAATGCGCCAGAGCGTAAAGAACAACTTCCGTATCGCTCTGGCTGCGGAACCAGATGCCTTCGGCCTCAAGTTCAGCCCGAAGCTCGCGGTAATTGTAGACCTCGCCATTATAGCTCAGCACATAGCGATGATCGGTGCTGATCATCGGCTGATGACCGGCCGGCGACAAGTCAATGATTGCCAATCGGCGGTGACCGAGGCCAATATTGCCCTCGATCCATTGGCCTTCGCCGTCAGGACCGCGATGGGCGATGGCATCGGTCATAGCTTTCAGGACGACCGGCGATGCCGGTGCGCCGTCCAGATGAAGAAGCCCCGCCAGACCACACATCAGAGGGCTCTCGCCAGTACCGTTTTGATCACATGCGCCTGCTCGGCCTCGGTCATGCCGTGGAAAAGCGGTAGCGAGATGCTGCAGTCGTTAGCCGCCCAGGCCATCGGAAAGTCCTCTTCGCGCAGCTTGTAGGTTTCACGATAGTAGGACAGCATGTGCACGGCGTGGGTCGCCGGCCGGGTCGAAACGCCTGCCCGCTGCAGCTCGTCCATCCAGGCGTTACGCTGCGCGTTGACCCGCCGGATCGAGTCTCCGGTCACCGGTTCCGGTTGGAACAGGCAGGCATAGCTCTGGTAGCCATGTTCGTATCCTTGAGGAACGGTGGGCGTGCGCAGCCAGGAGAGGCCGGCAAAAGCCTCGTCATAGACTGTTGCCAAGCGGCGGCGCTCGGCAATAATCGCCTCGGCGCGGTCCATCTGTGCGGCTCCGAGTGCCCCTTGCACATCGGTCATGCGCTGGTTGTAGCCTGCATCGGGATGATCCGCGAGCAGATAGGGACGCGGACCGTGATGGCGCTGCAGGTCGCTCATGGCGGCCCCGTGATCGCGAAGCCGGCGAACTCGCGTATCCAGGTCGGCGCTATTGGTCGTGACCATGCCGCCTTCGCCCGTCGTGATCGCCTTGCGCGGATGAAAGCTGAAACAGCCGGCGTCGCCGATCGTGCCGACATGACGGCCCTTGTAGCGGCTGCCGAAGCCGCAAGCAGCGTCTTCGATGACATGCAGACCATGAGCACGGGCCAGTTCCATCACCGGGTCCATGTCGGCGGAAAGGCCGAAGAGGTGCACGGGCAGAATGGCCTTGGTGCGCGGCGTGATGCGAGCTGCCGCATCCTCGACGTTCAAGTTAAACGTATTGAGGTCGATGTCGCAAAACACTGTCTTGCCGCCGAGATGCTCCACGACATTGGCCGTGGCGATCCATGTGAAGGCAGGAACGATGGCTTCATCTCCGGGACCGAATCCGAGTGCGGCCAATGACAGATGAAGCGCCGTGGTGCAGGATGTCGTAGCCGCGGAATGGGCGGCGCCTGTAAAGGCCGACCACTTGTCCTCGAAGGAGCCCACCTTCGGCCCCTGCACAAGCCAGCCGCTTCGCAGCGGTTCCAGAACGCTCAGGATTTCCTCTTGGGTCAGGTTCGTCCGCGCGATAGGAACGTTCAGTGCCACGGGCTCGCTCATCCTTCCAGCCCCACAGCCGCGCGACGAGCAGCTACTTCCGCCTTGTGATTGGCCCGCCAGGCGATCAGTCGTTTCAGGCCTTCCCGCAGATCGATGGTGGCGTTGAAGCCGATTTCGGCGCTTGCCTTTTTCGGGCAACCAATACGGTTGCGCACAAGGGTGGCCTGGCTGCGCGGCGCGTAATTGATCGGCTTTTCACAAGCGGTAAGTTCAAGGAGCATCTCGGCAAGCTCCTTTAGTGACGTCCGCTTGCCCGTGCCGACGTTATAATTGGTGTCGACGGTGTCCGCCTTCATCGCGCAAATATTGGCAAGGCCGCAATCTTCAACAGCAACGAAGTCGAATGCTTCAGATCCATCGCCCATGATCGTCGGGCTATCGCCGCGATCGATCGCGTCGAGCATCTTCATGATCACCGCGATGTAAGCACCATGATAGTCCTGGCGCGGACCGTAGACGTTCATGTACCGCATGCCGACATAGGACAGGCCGTAGCGGTGATGGAACGCCCGCAGCATCGCCTCGCCGGCGATCTTGGTGGCACCGTAGAAGTTCTTATTATTGAAGGGATGATCCTCATCCATCGGCTCGCGCAATGCATCGCCATAGACCGAAGCAGAAGAGGAATACACCAAACGCTTCACGCCCTTGGCGACACAGGCCTCCATGACGTTGAACGTGCCGCGCACATTAACGTCGAAAGCGGTTCGCGGAAATTCGTGGCACTGCAGAAGCCACAGAGCGGCGAGATGGAACACGCCATCCGCGCCCTCGAAAGCCGATTCCAGGATATCCGTCTGCATGACGTCGCCGCCGACATCGTAAATCTTGACGCGCGGATCCTTCAGGGCTTCCTGAAGGTTTTCGCGGCTTCCTCGAACGAAGTTGTCGTAAACGAGGACTTCCTTGATGTCCTCCTTGATCAGACGATCCACAACATGGGAGCCGATGAGACCAGCACCACCTACAACAACGAGCTTCTTGCCCTTAAGATCCATTCTGTTTCCCCTGTTCAATGCATGACAGTGATGAATATAACGAAGCCGGCAGGCCTATTCGGCGCGCAAGACGGCTACGACTGCCTCTTGCGCCTCTGCGGTGAGGTCCGCGGACATGGGCAGTGACATTACTTGTCGGGCCAGGCTTGAAGCGACCGGTGTGGGTTCGCTGTTGCTCAGCGCTTGGTAGGCGGGCTGCTCGTTCAGCGGCACAGGATAGTGGACCGCAGTCGGGATGCCGGCCCGCTGAAAGGCTGCCTGCGTCGCGTCCCGGTCGTCCAGCAGAACGGTATACTGAGCGTACACACTTGTGCGATCCGCGCGCTGCTGGACGCGCTTCACGCCAGCCGCATCCAGCATTTCGTTGTAGCGAGCACCGATCTGAAGGCGCTGTTCGATCTCCCACTCGAAGCGGTCGAGCTTGGCGAGGGTCACGGCACATTGCAACGTGTCCATGCGCCCGCCGACGCCGATGCGGGTGTGCACATAACGCTTGCTCTGGCCATGTACACGAATCTCGCGGAATGCTTGGGCCAACGCGTCGTCGTCGGTCAGGATCGCGCCGCCGTCCCCGTAGCAACCAAGTGGCTTGCTTGGAAAGAAGCTTGTGCAGCCAATCGCCGACAGGTGTCCACTTCTGCGTCCCTTGTAAAGCGCGCCGAAGCTTTGGGCTGCGTCCTCGATAACGGATATGTTGCCGTGCCGAGCCGCGATCGCGTTGATTTCGTCCATATCGGCCGGCTGGCCATACAAGCTGACGGGCATGATCGCGCGCGTCCGCTCGGTGATTTTTGCTTCAATTAGGCTGACATCGATGTTGCAGGTGTCAGGCTCGACATCGACGAAAACCGGCTTGCAGCCGAGGAGAACTATGACCTCTGCAGTGGCAACGAAAGTGAAAGGCGTGGTTATGACTTCGTCGCCCGGCTTCAGACCCAGCGCCATGAGGCTGATCAGCAACGCCTCGGTGCCGCTTGCCACGGTGATGCAGTGCGCCGCGCCGGTATAGGCCGCCAGCTTGTCCTCCAGTTCCTTGACCTCGGGACCCATGATGTACTGGCCGTGGTCAAGAACGCGGTTGATGCGCTCCTGTATCTGCGGCTTCAAAGCCTGATACTGCGCCTTGAGATCGATGAAGGGAATTGTCATGCGCTCACACCTTTCAGCACGTCACCCGCAAGCTCGTAACGCTTTCCGGTGTGAGGACAGGTATAGGACCCTTCCCCTTTCACCGGTAGGGGGATCTGTTCGCCATATTCGCTCATCCAGCCTATCTGCCGCGCAGGCACGCCGACCATCAACGCGTAGGGCTTGACGTCCTTGTTCACCACCGCACCGGCGCCAATGAAGGCGAAGGCGCCAATCGTCGTGCCGCAGACAATAGTACAGTTGGCCCCGAGCGAAGCACCCCGTTGAACCAACGTATTGTGATACTCGTCCTTGCGCTCAATCAGCGCGCGCGGATTGTAGACGTTCGTGAACACCATGCTGGGTCCGCAGAACACGCCTTCTTCCAGCGTGACGTTGTCATAAAGCGAGACGTTGTTCTGTATCTTGCAGCGGTCGCCCACGGTCACCTTGTTGCCGACGAAGACGTTCTGGCCGAGCGATACACCCTTGCCGATCCGCGCCCCGCCGCACACATGCACCCAGTGCCAGACACGGCTTCCCTCGCCGATCACCGCGCCATCGTCGATAATGGCGGTCGGGTGAACCTGATAGGTCATGATGCCCCGCCTCTCAATATTCAAGCGGAAGCGAAACGGTCTTGCCGTCGCGCGCGGAAATGTAGGCCGCGATCAAAAGCTCCAGCGACTTGAGACCTTCGCGGCCGTCGGTTTCCGGCTCGGCCTCGCCACGCAGCACGTCCACCACATTCTTGTAGTAGAGCGGATGGCCTAAACCGTAGACGGAGGTAGTTTCGTAATTGGCCGCCATGATCTCCTGGTCGTAATCCATCGACTCGTCGAAATCCCAGATTTGGATGTCGTTCACCGCGACGCCCCCCACGCGCACCGTGCCCTTCTCGCCCAGGATGGTGATGCTTCCCTCGAGGTTCTTTGGGAAGGTCAGCATCGTGACGCTCATGGAGCCGAGGGCGCCATTGCGCCATTTCACGTTGAGAACGCCCGTATCTTCGACTTCGATGTCGCGCGTGGTGCTCATCATTGCCTGCACCTTCTCAACCGGACCGATCAGCCAGTCGAGGAGATCGACGTAATGGCTGGCCTGGTTCATGAAGGCGCCGCCGTCAAATTCCCATGTGCCACGCCAGCCATGACCCTGATCGTAATAGGACTGGGGCCGAGTCCAGAAGACATTGAGATGCACCATGTGCACCTTTCCGAAGCGCTTCTCCATCATCGCGCGCTTCAACAGCTGCAATGTAGTATTGTGGCGGTTCTGCTTGACCACGAAAAGCCTGACGCCCGCCTCGTCGCAAGCGCGGACCATGCGCACGCCGTCAGCCCAGCGCGTCGCCATTGGCTTCTCGGTCATCACATGGACCTTGTACTTGGCGGCGAGCACGGCCTGTGACGGATGAATGCCGCTCGGCGTGCAGAGGGCGACAAGATCGATCTGCTCCTTCTGAAGCATTTCTTCCATGTCACTGTAGCCCGGGACATTGTATCGCTCGGAATGCTCCTTTAGGGCCGCCTCATCGGTGTCACAGACTGAGACCAATTCCATATGCGCGCCGTGGCGTTCGACTGAACCGAAATGGTTCTTGGAGATGCGTCCGCAACCCACAATGGCGATGCGGATCTTTCTGTCCAAAATTGCGTCAATCATATCTGTCTCACAAGCGTATGTCGGATTGCTCGGCCGACAGTACATATTTCAGGTCGTAAACCACGCACTTTGCCTTGCCCAGTGCACGGACGGCCTCAGCCCCCATGCTTTTGAACTGCTGATGCGCGACCGCGAGAATGACGGCGTCGTAATCGCCGTTTGCCGGTTCGTTCACCGGCGTGATGTCATATTCATGTCTGGCTTCTTCGGCAGAAACCCAGGGATCGTACACGTCGACCTCGCAATTGTAGTCGCGCAGTTCGCCCACGATGTCGACGACGCGCGTATTGCGCAGATCAGGACAGTTTTCCTTGAAGGCGAGGCCCATAACAAGCACGCGTGCGCCCTCGACCTGGATGCGCTTCTTGGTCATCGCCTTGACGAGTTGAGCCACCACATAGGTGCCCATGCCGTCATTCAGACGGCGCCCGGCGAGAATGATTTCGGGGTGATAACCAATCGCCTGCGCCTTGTGGGTGAGATAGTAGGGATCAACTCCGATGCAATGCCCACCCACCAGACCGGGACGAAACGGCAGGAAATTCCACTTGCTGCCCGCAGCCTTCAGAACCGCTTCCGTGTCAATGTCCATCTTGTTGAAGATGATCGCCAACTCGTTGATCAGGGCGATGTTCAGGTCTCGCTGAGTGTTTTCGATGACCTTCGCCGCCTCGGCGACCCGGATGCTTTCGGCCTTGTGCGTTCCTGCCGTGATGATCTCATTGTAGAGCGCGTCAATCAGGTCACTTATTTCGGGCGTCGAGCCGGAGGTCACCTTACGGATCGTTGTGACCCGGTGCTCCTTGTCGCCTGGATTAATGCGTTCCGGACTGTAGCCGCAGAAGAAATCAGCGTTGTACTTCAGACGGGAGTGCCGCTCTAGAACCGGTACGCAATCCTCTTCCGTGCAGCCGGGATAGACCGTTGATTCATAAATGACCATATCGCCCTTCTTGAGCACCTTGCCGACCGTCTCGCTCGCCTTCAGGAGCGGTGTGAGGTCGGGGCGCTTGAAGGCGTCGATGGGCGTTGGCACCGTCACGATGTAGCAGTTGCAGTCGCGCAGGTCATCAATTGATGAGCTGAATGTCAGATGTCTTGCGGCAGCGAGTTCTTCGCGCGTCGTTTCCAAGGTGGCGTCCACGCCGTTCCTCAGATCGTCGATACGCTTCTGGTTGATATCGAAACCGACGACCTCCCTCTTGCGGCCGAATTCGACGGCGAGCGGCAGACCAACATAACCAAGGCCGATAACGGCGAGCTTAACATCCTTAAGTTTCAATGCAATATTCCTCAAACGCTGTAATAGTCACGATACCACTTCACGAAATGAGCAATGCCGTCCGCAACCGTGGTGGACGGCTTGTACTGAAACTGTTCCACGAGATCGTTCACGTCGGCATAAGTGTCCGGCACATCTCCATCCTGCAACGGCAGCATCTCGAGTCGGGCCTTTTTCCCCAGCACATTTTCAAGCGCCCTGATATAATCCATCAGATCCACAGGGGCGCTATTGCCTATGTTGTAGATCCGCCACGGCGCGTTGCTGGTGCCCGGATCCGGGTTATCGCTCTGCCAGTTCGGATCGGGCCGCGCGGTTCGGTCGATGACGCGGAGTATGCCTTCGACGAGATCGTCCACATAGGTGAAATCCCGCCGGTGCCTGCCATGATTGAAGACCTGTAGTGGTTCGTCCGCCATCAGGGCCTTCGTAAACTTGAAGAGGGCCATGTCGGGTCGTCCCCAGGGCCCGTAGACTGTAAAGAACCTCAGACCTGTCGTGGGCAGCCCGAACAGGTGGCTGTAGGTATGGGCCATGAGCTCGTTGGACTTCTTGCTCGCCGCATACAGGCTCAGCGGATGATCAACGTTCTGGTGCACGGAGAATGGCATGGCCGTGTTCGCCCCGTAGACGCTCGACGTGCTGGCATAGACCAGATGTTCCACGCCGTTGTTGCGGCAGCCCTCGAGCACATTCAGGAAGCCGACAATATTGCTGTCTATGTAGGCGTAGGGATTCTCGATCGAGTAGCGTACGCCCGCCTGCGCGGCAAGATTGACGACCCGGTCCGGCCGATACCGCTCGAAGCACTCGCCCATTCCCTCACGGTTCGCCAGATCGAGCCGAAGATGCGTGTAGGCAGGATGGTTCGCAAACCGCGCGATGCGCGCCTCCTTCAGGGAGGGGTCGTAATAAGCGTTGTGATTGTCGACGCCGAGAACGCTGTCTCCGCGCTGCAGGAGACGCATGACGAGAGTTGCCCCGATAAAGCCCGCGGCACCGGTAACAAGCACCTTCACAATCGTTTCCTTCCCGGCCGAACCTAAATCCGACACTTGCGAATACTCAAAGCCCTGCGCGAACGACAGTCGCTAGGAGCACTCCCGGCCATCGGTCGCTCGGAACAGAGAGCAGTCCCCGTTCGTCTCGCCATCGCGAGCCAGCAGAGCAGCAAGGGCGGAAAATGCGTAGCGGCCATCGAACAAGCTACCGCAGTGCCATGCGCCGCAGGCGCATACACGTCAGTCCGGTCAATCGACCTTCAGCGGCACCTTTCTGTCGAAGCCGCCGCTGCAGGCTACGCGCGTCCCTGATAGCGCATCACCGGAGCTTTGAAAAGCCATCGGCGAAGCTCTTGTCGATATCAACACCCTCGCAAGCGCCACCACCTGCCCTGCAAGAGACCAAGCGCACCGCGCGTCACATCCAATTTGCAGGAAGACCCTAGATATGTTGCAGCGCTTCGGCTTCCGATTCATGCTCGAGATAAACCAGATCCACAATAGGCGCATCGGGGACATAGCCCGAGACCAGCGATTGAATGATTTGACGGATGACCCCGACGTCATTGATATTGGTTGCAAGCTCCAGACTTGCGAGCCGCACCTCCAACTCGCTCCAATCAACGAACTCATCCTTCGCCCGCATGATGCGCGGATGCGACGTCGGCGTGGGATTGTCGCCTATCAGCAACTCCTCATAAAGCTTCTCTCCAGGCCTCAGACCTGTCACGGTGATTTCTATGTCCCCGTCCGGATTGTCCTCGTCCCGGACGGACAGGCCCGAGAGTTCGATCATGCGCCGAGCTAGGTCCAGAATCTTCACCGGCTGCCCCATGTCCAACACGAAGACATCACCGCCTCTTGCCATCGCTCCCGCCTGAATGACCAGCTGCGCCGCCTCGGGGATCGTCATGAAATAGCGGGTCACCTCAAGATGCGTCAAAGTGATGGGACCGCCTTCGCGGATCTGCTGACGGAATTTAGGAACCACGGAGCCGGACGAACCGAGCACGTTACCGAAGCGGACCATCGTGAACTTCGTTCCCGACGAGTTGTCCGCGAGCGCCTGCAGCACCATCTCGGAGAGCCGCTTGCTGGCTCCCATGATATTGGTAGGCCGGACGGCCTTGTCGGTGCTGACCAGGACAAAATCCGCCACGCCGTTCTCGGCAGCCACCTGCGCCGTATGAAGCGTGCCGAATACATTGTTCTTCAGCCCCTCCGCAGGATTGTGCTCGACGAGCGGAACGTGCTTGTAGGCCGCGGCATGATAGACAGTGTCAGGAGACCAGGTCGACATGATCTCCTGCATACGAACGCGATCTTGAACGCTTGCCAGCAGCGGCACCAAGGCAATGTTGCGTTCGTTGCGCTTCTCCTCAAGCTCCTGATTGATGGCGTAGAGCGAGAATTCGGACTGCTCGACCAGGAGGAGCTTCGCCGGCCCAATGGCGATAATCTGGCGACATAGCTCGCTGCCGATGGAGCCGCCTGCTCCGGTCACGAGCACGACCTTGCCAAGGATATTGCGTGACAGGAGAATATGATTGGGCGATACCGGCTCCCGCCCCAACAGATCCTCGATGTCCAGTTCCCGCAGGTCCGACACGCTCACCTTGCCCTGCGCCAGCTCCACCAGACTCGGAAGCGTTCTGACCGCGACATGGACCTTGCGGATGCTCATGAGGATTTCGTTGCGGCGCCGGCGGGTGATGCGGGGCATTGCCAAGAGAACGCTGTTTATCGACAACGTTGTGACAAGATTCTCCAGATCCGAAGGGTCGTATATCCGCAGGCCGTTCAGGACGTGCCCGTGCAACCGCTGGTCATCGTCAAGGTAGCCGATCAGCTGCATCTCTATGCTGTTGGCCATCGCCTGCGCCAATTGCTGGCCCGCGTGCCCCGCACCATAGATCAAAACCTTTGGCCGAGCCGCCCGCTTGAGAATGTCGCGGTACTGGTCCCCGAGCCATACCCGCGCGAACACACGGGAAGCACCCACCAGAAGCAGGAGCAGTATCGGCTGAATGAGGCCAACCGTTCGGGGCACGTCGGACAGACCGATCACGGTGAAGAATGAGGCGTAAAGCACGCCGTAAATGCCGACCGCGCGTGCGACCGTCACCATGGCCGGCCAGCCGCTGTAGCGGAAGATGGCGCGGTAAAGCCCTGAAACGATGAAGATCGGTATCGCCAGACCGACGGACGCCGCTGCGGCGATCAGGGCGTTGCCCGACAATGCAACGAACTCGCCCAACCGCAGATAATAGGCGAACCAAAGCGCCAGAACGCACAGGCCCGTGTCAAGGCAGAGAACAACCGTGCGCTTCGACGCCCGCGACAGAGCCAGAACCGGAAATGCGAAATCTGAGAGACTGTATCTCAATCTGCCTGCTTCTCAGAGCACGAAATGCCCTGCCTACCTCTCACGGTACCTTGCGCAGGCTCGAAGAAGCCACGCGCAGTACAACCCGACGGCTCAGCAATTCGATCAGCACCATCGCCCTTCGATCGCCATCCGTCATCTGATAGACCCCTTCGATACCGTCGAATGCGCCGTGGGTGAGAGCCACCTTTTCGCCGCTCCGGAAGAGGGGCACCGGTTCGGCACCATGTCGCGCCTCACGGGCCTTCAATATCTCGATCAGCCTGTCATCGACCGGCGTTGGCTCCGTGCCGAAGCTGACCAGCCTGCTGACGCCGATCGTCGAGCGGATGGGGGTCCAGCTCTTGGCTGTCGGGCCACGCCCCAGGCGGACGAACAGATAGCGCGGAAACAGCGGCTGAACGGCAACCTCCAGCGTGCCTGAACGCACCACCTCGGCTGTATATGCAGGCAGGTAGCATTCATAACCCTGACGCTCCAGGTTTTCCAGAGCGCAGAGCTCGCGCCTGGGCTTCGTGTGAACCAGATACCAATGCACTGCAAACCCCCATCAAAGCGTCACCAGTAGATTGCCGTTAACCTCTCGTCAACCGGCCCGGCCATCGACGCAAACCCAAAGGTTCTGTCGCAAACTTTTGGCAGGGGCGCAGAAAACGGCTATCGCTGGACACAGTTATGCGGCGAGGGCGGCGAATTGTTGAAAGGCTGATGGCCATTGGTCGCAAACTGTTCCTTGCGGATCATATGTGCGACTTCCATCCCATCCAGTGTCGCTGATGCGGCTTGAAAGGATTTGAAGCCCTTCATTGGCCTTGTCAGCTTCTTGATGAAACGGTGATCCTGTTCAATCATGTTGTTGAGATATTTGGCTTGCAGAACTTCGATCAGCCAGAGCCAACCACGCAATAGCAGCAGGATATTCATGTTTTGCAACCCTGCCAAATTCGCACCGCTTTTGTCGATGACAACCTTTTCGGGCCAGCCATTATTCTCGATGGTGCGGGCGAAAAAATTGGTCGCGGCGGCGGCCTGATCGTGTCCCAGCGCGTGGTGTAGCTGGATTTCATAGCCATCGGTGATTTCCGGTAGGGTCGGATTGTTCAAGACCAACCTGAGGGACACCACCGATGACCGACGACATCATGAACCTGCGCTCACTCGTTGAGAAGAGCGCCGACGCCGATTTGCTACGGGATATGATCGGCTTTGCTGCCGAGAAGCTGATGGCGCTGGAGGTCGGGACGAAGACCGGCGCGGGCTATGGCGAGAAGAACGGCTTCCGACTTGCCCAACGCAACGGCTATCGCGACCGGGACTGGGAGACGCGGGCGGGCACCGTCGAGCTGCGTATTCCGAAGCTTCGCACAGGCAGCTACTTCCCGAGTTTCCCGGAGCCGCGCTGCATGGCGGAGAAGGCCCTGACTGCTGTGACCCAGGAGGCTTACATCCAGAGCGTTTCGACCCGATCCGGCGATGACCTCGTCAAGGCGATGGGCATGAGCGGCATCTCCACGAGCCAGGTATCCCGGCTCTGCGAGGAGATCGACGAGAAGGTGAAGGCCTTCCTCGACCGGCCCATTGAGGGGGAATGGCCATACCTCTGGATCGATGCCACCTATCTGAAGGTTCGTCGCGGCAGGAACTCCTCGATCGCGCACGGCAGAAATTTCTTCGTGCCGAAGAACTGCGCAAGGCGATCCAAAACGATGAGTTTCTGCTTCATTTCCAGCCGCAAATAGAACTGAAAACTGGTCTTGTGTCCGGCGTTGAAGCGCTCGTCAGATGGAATCATCCGTTGGAAGGTATGTTGCCTCCATCCGAGTTCATCTGTCTTGCGGAAGAAACGGGTGTAATCGTCGAGCTGGGTGAAGCAGTCCTCAAGAAAGCCTGCCACCAAGCCAAAAAATGGAGCATGAATGGTCGAGCCCGCGTCCCGGTGAGCGTCAACATGTCGCCGAAGCAGTTTCAAAATGCAGGTGTGGTTGATCACGTGAAAACTGCACTCAGGGAGAGCGGTTTGGACCCGTCGCTCCTTGAAATCGAGATTACCGAAAGTTCGGTCATGCGTGATATCGGTTCGGCCGTGGGCGTGATGAAAGAGCTCACCGATATGGGAGTCACTTTCGCAATTGACGATTTCGGAACCGGTTATTCGTGCTTGAATATGCTGAAAAAGCTCCCGTTCTCCCGTCTTAAAATCGATAGATCGTTCATCACAAACACGCCAGACGGCGAACAAGACTGTGCCATTGTCACGGCCATCTTGGACCTGGCGAGGAGCTTCAAGCTTCAGGTCGTGGCGGAGGGCGTTGAGACCATCGAGCAGGCGCAGTTCTTGCGCCTGGCGGGATGTGAACACGGGCAGGGCTATTTCTACAGCCGTCCCGTCTGTGTTCTCACCATTGATGCGCTTCTCGGCAATCAATATTAGCTCAGTTCCGGCCAGATCGTTGAAACCCCAAGCATTTAGAATGCACCACACTTCGCAATCGCGCGGTGCGCTATCGGTTGCAGAACTGAAGTGATCGGCCCAAGCCCCAGCTCAGTCACTTCTCAGACGGCTTAGGCATCGCAGCTCACGGTATGCTGCAGTTCGCGCGCACCAATCAGGGTTTGGCTACCGCTTCGCGTTCGCTTTCTGCTTGTTCCGAAGACCAAGCACCCGCAGCTTCTACCGCGACCGGTGTCGCAGTGGGCAGGACGCTGAGATAGCTCTCCGTTTCAACAATCGGCACGGGCGCCCGTTGAGTCATTCGATAAAGCGCATAGAGTCCTATTCCGATGAATGTTGCCCCGAGCACCGGCCAGAATGCGTAAGGATCAATCGCCTGCATCGCCCATCCGGTTACGAGCGGGCCCACGATCGCACCAAGCCCAAACGTGAATACAAGCCCTCCGGAGGCAGCCGGCATATCCTCCGCTGAGAGAGAGTCGTTAGTGTAAGCCAAAAACAAGGCATAAAGCGGCGTAGTGACGCCGCCGACAAAAAAGGCGGAAACCATCAGAAGCCAGAATTCGCCGCTGGAGACCAAGCCAAGCGCGCAGAAGGCTGCCCCAACAAGGGATGCCCCCAAAATCAGTTTGCGACGGTCCATGCGGTCGGAAAGCCAGCCTATGGGATATTGCAGGACCAGTGCTCCTGCAAAAAGCATGGCAACGAAAAGAGCAATCTGCGCCGACGTCATGCCAATCTGAGTGCCGAACACGGCCCCCATCCCGGATTGCGTGGCGTAAACACTGCCAAGAAGGAATATTCCTACCGTGCCCAGAGGGGAACCTTTGAAGAGTTGGCGCAAAGGCATGGGCCGCGCGACTTGAACCGCAGGGACGGAAGCTACGGACAGAAGGATGGGTGCAAAGGAGATAGAGACAAGGATGGAGGCCACAATGAACAAAACCGAAGTCCCGGCGTCACCCAGCGACAACAAACCTTGTGCACCAATAATGCCCAGCGTCTGCGCGATCATGTAGGCCGACAGAACTTTGCCACGCGTTTCATTGGTAGCAGCGTCGTTGAGCCAGCTCTCCGCGGCGACATAGATCCCGGACATGCAAAACCCGATCAATAACCGGAGTAAAGTCCAGGCCCAAGGTTCGGCCAGCAGAGGAAGGGCAATCAGTCCAGCTGACATGAAGCTACCGAGTGCTGCAAACACCCGCACATGACCCACTCGTCGGATCATAACCGGCGCGATCCGGGCACCGGATAGGAAGCCCATAAAATAGCCGGAGGTAACAATGGCCAGTTCGGCTGGCGAAAAACCTTCAATCCCACCTCGAAGGCCAATGAGGGTGAAGTGCATGCCGTTGCCCAGCATGATGAGCACGATGCCAAGCAAGAGAGCCCAAACCCGTAACAATACCGCTATCATGAGGAACTCTTTCATGGGCTGGACTGCAAGCAGTTGCTCAGGTTTGCATAGGCAGATCAATGACCTGATTGTTGCAGCGCCGCATCCGGATCCGTTTACGACAGGCAATCACAGATAACTTCCTCGTCTGCCTTCAATCGACTGACAAGACGAATGTCCCAATCCACCGCACCGGGATACCGCGAGCTCAGATAGCCTCAGAAAATCATCGATCGCGATTGGCATCGATCGGCACGCCACACAGCAGAAAATGTTTAGATCACTAGTCGCTCAAAGCCCCAACGCGAGGGCGTGCCTCAAACGTGGCCTTGGTCAATTTTATGATTGATTTTAACGATCAGCAGCAGCTAATTGACCTAAAGGAAGCCCTTGCATCTCAAGGGTCCACGATGGCGGAGAGGGTGGGATTCGAACCCACGATACCCTTGCGAGTATGCCGCATTTCGAGTGCGGTGCTTTCGACCACTCAGCCACCTCTCCGGTCACACTGGTCGGCGCTCACTGGCGCGGGCTGTCTCTTAGCGGCAACTCACCCCCCATGCAAGCGCGAATATGACCGTTTTTCTATTTCGCTTTAGGAAAAGCGCACACCCCTGCAGAAGTCGCAAGAAAGCCAGCAATCTCTCCGCCTCTCTTCAACCTACTGTCGCGACGCGGACCCGGATCAAAGCCGCGCTTGCGCGAGATCCGGGTCAGACAATGAAGAACATCGGAGGCGTCAGCATAGCGACGGGCCAAAGCCCGGGACGCCGGGAATTCTCGTCACGTCAGGGCCGGAAAAATGGAAGCCGCAGGAGCCTGAGCATAGCGACCCTTCAGGGTCAGGCGGGACCGCCTTCACCCGGCCATGGCGTTCCGTGTGAAGGGGCAGTGAGCGTCGTCGGCAAAGTCTCACCCACCGCTGCCCTCACCTGCCCGGCCGCCCGAGCGTCCGGGCAATGTCGATGATGTCATCACGGGCGGCCGTCGGATCATCCTTGCTCCAAGCGACACCAAGCCCGATCTTCAGATCGATCCCCGTCACCTTCTTCAGCACCACGTCCCTGCCCGGCAAATCTGCCGTCCTTTCTGGCGCAAAGCCGACGCCAAGACCTGAGGAGACAAGCGAGATCAGCGAGAAGGTGTCGTCACAGGTATAGGCGACATTGTCATTCAGCCCATGCTCCTCGAAGGTCTCTGCAAAATAGCGCTCGGTGAAGGACAGGTTCTGTCGTTTGAAGGCGATGATCTTCTCGGCCCTCAGATCCTCGATCGTCACCTCGTGTTTCGCGGCAAGTGGGTTTCCCATTGGCACGGCCAGCAGGTACCGCTCATGGGCAATCGAGAAGAAGCGCAGCGAGTCGATGTTCTCGACCGGTCGAATAAAGCCGAGGTTCAGCTTGCCGCATTCCAGCTGCCGGATGATTTCTGATGTCGAACCATTCGAGACATGCAGACGGATGTCGGGAAACTTCCGGCCGATCCGGGCAAGGAATGCCGGGAGTACGCCAGTCGTTGCCGGATAGATCGTGCCGATCCTGATCTCCCGCATGGTTCTGCCTCCTGCAGCCCGGGCCATCTCCGCAGACAGATCCAGTTCTCCCAGCATCCTGACACAGCGATCGTAGAACACCTCCCCTGCCCGCGTCAGTTCCACCTTGCGGGTTGAGCGTGTCAGCAACTGGACTCCAAGCCCCTTCTCCAACGCCTGGACCTGTGTGCTCAGTGCCGGCTGGGCGATGTTCACCCGCATGGCGGCACGACCGAAGTGGAGCTCCTCGGCGACAGCGACAAAATAGGAGAGTTGGCGGAGTTCCATCTATGCCTCCAGCCGCACTGACGAGCACTAAACGACAGAGGGCATTAGAAAACGCATTATGTCGGTTATATCCGATGGATTAATACAATGCAAGATGGTGGCCATGCTTCATGGACACTCGTGCTCGCATAGCGTGGAATCTGAGACACTTGCGGATAGCCAAGGGCCTGACGCAGGAAAGTTTGGCTGTCGACGCTGTAGTCGACCGGAGCGTCATTAGCGACCTTGAGCGCTCGAGACACAATGTTTCTATCGATCTGCTCGACAGGCTCGCTTCGGCCTTAGAAGTGGATATCTCAGTGTTTTTTCTTATACCCTCAGCGGATGAGCAAGCAGCCCGGCCACTCAAGGTTGGACGGAAACCGAAAGGCTAACCGGTTTTTCTGCAGAGGCGACAGTTGGGGAGGCCCTTGAGGGAGGCCAAAGCACCCCTTAAATTGACTCAGCGCAACAATAAATTCGCAATCTGTACGGCTGACAACGAACCTGGCTTGGCGTCCCGTCGGCAGGGGTCGACCAATAAGCCATCCCGCGGCGATCGTGCCATTCAAGCGACCCCGGCTAAGTGAAACACTACCGGCGACCAACTCATCAGTCCGCGTCCCGTAAAGCTGCTCGCAGCCACGCCGCCTGAGCCGGTCACAGGACATCCAGCTCCCGCTTGCGCTGGGATGACCTCCACTGCCATCGACGCGCCGCTTGCGCTCAAAGCCAGCGGGGCCCTCCTCACATCCGTACACGCCGCTTGAACAGCCACCCAAACCTGATATGTTCTATCTTTGTTCATGCAGCATGCAATCCTGCACCAGCGGCCACAGAATGAGCATCGCACACCTGCTTCAAACATCAGACGAGACAGCATGACCGCCCATCTGGAAAGCCTCAACGAACGACAGCGGGACGCGGTCTTACACGGCACCGGCCCGGGCGACCCGTCAGCAGCAGGTCCTCTTCTCATCATCGCAGGTGCCGGTTCCGGCAAGACAAACACGCTTGCGCATCGTGTCGCCCATCTGATCCTCAATGGCGCCGATCCACGCCGGATCCTGCTGATGACCTTCTCACGTCGCGCAGCCTCCGAAATGGCGCGCCGCGTCGATCGCATCTGCCGACAGGTGCTCGGCGACAAGGCACTTGCTGACGGTCTTTTATGGTCGGGCACCTTCCATGGGATCGGGGCAAGATTGCTGAGGCTCTATGCCGAACAGATTGGGCTTACCGTCGATTTCACGATCCATGACCGCGAAGACAGCGCCGACCTGATGAACCTGGTGCGCCACGAGCTGGGCTTGTCGAAGACCGAGACCCGCTTTCCCACCAAAGGAACCTGCCTTGCGATCTATTCGCGCGTCGTCAATGCCGAAAGCTCGATCGCAGAGGTGCTCAAGTCCGCCTATCCATGGGCGATCAACTGGGAAGAGGAGTTGAAGGCGCTGTTTGCCGGTTATGTCGCGGCCAAACAGGCACAAGGCGTCCTCGACTATGACGACCTCCTTCTCTACTGGGCACAGATGGTCTCGCATCCAGAGCTGGCCGACGATATCGGCAACCGCTTCGACCATGTGCTTGTCGACGAATATCAGGACACCAACCGGCTGCAGGCACAGATCCTGATGTCACTCAAACCGGGTGGGCGGGGCCTGACCGTTGTCGGCGACGATGCCCAGTCGATCTATTCATTCCGGGCTGCGACCATCCGAAACATCCTCGACTTCCCAAATGAGTTTTCACCAAAGCCGGCCGACGTGATTACGCTTGACCGCAATTATCGCTCGACGCAGCCGATCCTGGCTGCAGCCAATGGCGTGATTGGCCTGGCCCGCGAGCGCTATACCAAGAACCTCTGGACCGACAGGCAATCCGAACAGAAGCCCCGTCTGGTGACAGTCAAGGACGAGAACGACCAGGCAGGCTTTATCGTCGAAGAGGTCCTGGCAAACCGGGAGATCGGCATTGCGCTCAAGCAACAGGCCGTGCTCTTTCGGACCTCGAGCCATAGCGGTTCGCTCGAGGTCGAACTGACCAGGCGCAATATCCCCTTCGTCAAGTTCGGCGGGCTCAAATTCCTCGACAGCGCCCATGTCAAGGATCTCCTGGCCATCATCCGCTTTGCCCAGAACCCGCGTGATCTCGTCGCCGGTTTTCGGGTGCTGCAGATGCTGCCTGGTATCGGGCCGCAAAGGGCTGCCACAATCCTCGACACGATTGCCGCCGATCCTGAGCCCCTAGCATCGCTTGGCGAGATCCCGCCGCCGCCGAAGACCGGCGATGACTGGGCGCCCTTCGTCACCTTGCTTTGCGGCCTTCGCAGAGATGAACATGGCTGGCCCGGAGACATCGAACAGGCAAGGCTCTGGTATGAGCCGCATCTCGAACGGATCCACGAGGATCCTGAGACCCGCAAGGCTGATCTCGTGCAGCTCGAGCAGATCGCATCCGGCTATCCAAGCCGCGAACGCTTCTTGACCGAACTGACACTCGATCCGCCGGATGCAACAAGCGATCAGGCGGGCGTTCCCCTGCTTGACGAAGACTATCTGATCCTCTCGACGATCCATTCCGCCAAGGGCCAGGAATGGCGTGCCGTCTTCATGCTCAATGTCGTTGACGGCTGCATGCCCTCTGACCTTGGAGCGGGAACGACGGATGAGCTCGAGGAAGAGCGCCGGTTGCTTTATGTCGGCATGACCAGGGCTCGAGACAGTCTCAGCCTGATTGTGCCGCAGCGCTTTTACACCCATGGACAGAACAGCCGCGGCGACCGGCATGTCTATGCATCCCGCAGCCGGTTCATCCCGGCCATGCTCTTGCAGTTTTTCGAGCAGACAAGTTGGCCGAAGGTGGTAACGACCACCACGGGACGAAGTGCCAGCCAGATCAGGATTGACGTTGCCGCCAAGATGCGCGGCATGTGGAATTGACGCCCAAAAGGGCGACCTGGGCGATCATGCGTCTCGACCAGAGGGATCGCCCGTGAAGCGATGTTTCCTGGCCTCAGTAAGCGTCAATGAGCATCGGGCTCGATCACTGGCCAACAACGGCTTAATCAAGCCTCCTCCTCCTCCTCATCATCAAGCTGGGTGAAGACGAGGCCCGGCGTATCATCGACAAAGTTATCCGGCCTCAACAGCGCAGTGACGGCCGGCACCCAGACCTGGGGCACAAACATCAGTTCGAGGCCCATTGCACGTCCGATGTTGATCAGGGTTGTGGTTCGGGCAGAACTGCGACCGGCTTCGATGTCCTGATAACGCAGCCGCGAAATTCCAGCCTCTTCTGCCACCCGTTTTTGCGAATAGCCAAGCTCCTTGCGGGTCGCCTTCAGTTTCTGGCCGATAAGCAGGAGGTCTTCTGATTCCGCCGCCACGACAATGCCTTATGCAGTAAATTTCACGAGCCTTGATGTTCAAGACAGGCTCAAACTTGTCAAGCAAGTCCCCGGAGCGCAGCCAGTCTTTCTTCAGGGCGGTGATGGCCGATATTGCCTATGCGGACAATCCGCAGGCGATACAACATCAGGGCTTCGTGGGTGTACCAGGCGCTGGAATTCACACCGAACGCGCAACTGCCTCTCAAATGACCTGACCGGGCCTTTCGTAAAGCAACCGAACCCAGACGCGCATCCGGCGTCGATGCCCCCAAAAAGCTGCAGCACGTCTCTGGCGACTTGCCGTCTCCGGCCTCAACCGCTATGCGAATTGTGCAAGAATGCATCTAGGAGAGCACCATTATGGCAACCGGCATCGTCAAATTCTTCGCCCAGGACAAGGGCTTCGGCTTCATCACCCCCGACGCGGGCGGCCCTGACGTCTTTGTCCACATTTCTGCGATCAGCACGGGCAGCCCGCTGCAGGATGGCCAGAAGGTGAACTACGATGTTGGCCAGGATCGCAAGACCGGCAAGTCCAAGGCGGAAAACGTCACCGTTCTGCGCTGATATCATTGAGCCCAATGGCGACGCGCGCGACTGGCCAAATCAGGGCAAAGTGCGCGTCCCCTCAACCTGCAGGGGTGGCGTACGTCTGCGCCTCATATGCCTCTGCCGTTTCGCGGCCAAAGCGCGTCTCTAAAGCGACCATTGCAGACAATCGCATTCGGCAACAGAACGCTGACTCGACGAAGGTTGCTGCAGATCTCTGCAAGGTCCAATCTCGAACAGTGACCTGCCGTCGCCTGCACTCTGGCCGGCGTGACGATCACCAGCTCTGGCGTGTTCAAGCCTTGCGATAGGATAAGTAACTGAGCCTTTCAACTCACCTGAAAAACGCAATTTGTCCTATTGCCAGCACCTACGAGGCCTGCCCGCTCGACCTTGTTTCGCAGAGCCCCGAAACAAGCGCTGCCTGGTCGACATAGTGACCCCTCAAATATCTGAAGCGAGCACGCAAGATGTGAGCAAGCCTGCCTTCAGGCCTCCTGCCAGACAGTCAGGCGGCGCCGGACGCGAGGGGATCGCGAAAAACGTCTGGGATGATATTTAATCTTGAACCCGGCTGTCGCGCTCAAACCCGAGCTCTCGATCGGGCGGCACATTGCCAATCAAGCAAATGCGGTAACCTGAGCCCGGCCATCAACAGAGCGTTCCCTGACGGTCGATGCACATTCTACACGATCCCGACCAATGCGCTTGGCAAGATAAAGCGCTTCATCGGCGCGGCCGATCGCAGTGAGGACATCATGTTTCAGGTCTGCGACTTCGCTGACCCCGAAACTCGCGGTAAACGACTGCGCATGAAACCTGGTGATCGAAGTGTCCTTCAGACTTTTGCGCATCATCTCTGCCCAGTGTTTCGCGTCCGCTTCTGAGGCACCGGGCAAAAGGATAACGAATTCCTCTCCGCCGAAACGAGCCAGCACTGTGTTTTCGCCGGCCATCTGCTTGAGCCTTCTTGCCATGTCGATGATCACCTGATCGCCGACATCATGGCCTTGGCTGTCATTGATGGCCTTGAAGTGATCAATGTCGGCAACGATGACGGCGCCTGCGGATTTGCCGCTTTTTGCCATTTGCTCGACGGCCGTCTCAAATCCACGTCTGTTCAACAGGCTGGTCATGGGATCGCGGGCTGCTGCAAGCCTATGCTTGTCCACCGACTTCAAGGCAAGTGCCGTGATCGCAGAGAAGGGGAAGAGCAGACAGATCGTCAGCGTCGTCACATGGACCGAAAGGTTATAGGCGGACTCGACGAATTCGCTCATCGCTTCACCGGTGGGATAGATGAAGGTGAAGACGACGCCACGAACCAGGCTATCGAGCGTTACCAGAAAGCTGGCAAAGATCAGAAAACGATCGGCTGTATTTTTGCTGCGGCCGATCACCTTGAAGACCGCGATTGCCAAGAGGCTCGAAAAGACCATCTCGATCACGAAAAGGACAAGCCGGAGATTGGGATCGAAGAAGACCAAATAGATGTGAGGGGCAAGGAAGGAGAGTGCCAGGCCGCGCCTTAACAGAGCTGCGCGATCCACGCCGAAATGGATCATCAAGGCGCTGCCGTAACAATAGGCGGCGCCAATGAACAAGATCCCGGATGCCAGCTGATCAAATCGCGGTTCCACCGGAAAAGTCGAAAGGGCAAAGCCGAGCCCGGTTTGCAAGAAGCCCGCCGACCAATGCCAGGACGATGCCAGGCCCAGGCGCCACAAGAGCAGAAAAAACACCGAAAGGCCCATAAAGACGGTCAAAGGCAAGTAGAAAAGCAGGTCTTTGGCGTCCATCAAAACTACTCGGCAAAAATTTCAGGCATTGCAGAAGAGGCGGATCGGCTGACGACCGATGAAGGCCTTATCCCCTTGATATTAGGGGAGAAGATTGCTCGCAAAGATTAATTTATAATGTTCGAGACAAAGCTTTCCTTGCAGCCCATCTCACGTCTTCGGCATTGCCCCGCAAAGGCCAAGACCCACCCCCACTGGTTCTCACCCAGAGTGAGGAAACTAAGGCCTGCGGAGCCGCCAATTTGTTGCTCGCTCCTCACCCGTGTCACTGCTTTTGACAGAATGGCAGAAGAACGATGCCACTTGCTCAGAAGGCGCGGCCCATTCTTTGACGGCATGACACAAGCATACTGTTCCTGAAACCCGATAAATCTGACGCGACATCGCGTCAGATTTGTCAGCGAACAGAGTGGGGACAGTCACTGTGAGCCTTGCCCAATACGCCGACGACGGGTTCTTTTCTCCGGCCAGGATTGCGGAGACCTTGCGGACGACCACTGAGGACATCTGCCGAACAGCGGGCCTTAGCAAGGACGAGGTTCAAGGCAAGGATCGGGTTCGTTCAGACAAGGCGCAAGCTCGTTTGCGCGACTTGGTGGAAACCATCAACAAGGTGGAGCCGCGTTTCGGCTCTGCGCTGATGGCCTATGCCTGGTACCGATCCCAACCTCTTCCCGGGTTCTTCGGGTTTACAGCGATGCAGCTTGTCAAAGATGGGCGAGCCGACGATGTGCGCGATTATGTCGACGCCGTCGGTACTGGTATCCACGCCTGATCGATGTTCAAGGGGAAGTTGCTCAGCGCACTTAATCCGTATGGGCCCGTGAGCCACGGTGAGGCGAGAGCGCGCAGCCTCTGGCGGGCAATTCAGCAATAGGGGCGTTCCCGGGCTCTACACTTGCCTTTCGATTATGACCGCCATCCGAGATGGTCAACCAGGTCGTAAGCTTACAACCGTCGGCAATCGTTCGATATAGGGCTGAAAATTCGAGCGGATCTCTACCCGCCAGGACAATTACGCTTTAGCGGCTTACCCAACGGGTGCTGCAGAACGCGCAGGCATCACCAGGCCCGACCAGATGAAGGTGAACCGCGACGCTAGAACACGGGTTTTTTGCCTAGCTTCAGGGCGAAGCGGCAAAGGCGTACTGCTCGCGCGAAGGTTGGAATATGGTGCTTTTTGGAGCGATCCCAATCTCGTTTTTGGCACGGGGCGAAGACGCACCACATCGCGCCTTGCGGCAATAGATGATGAGAACCATCTTGCTTGAGGACAGAGTCTGCGGACGCGGACCCACTTAACCGAACAGTTATCAAGCTAAGAGCAGCTCGCCTTATAACCATTCGGTAATAATGCAGCATCCAACAGAACTCTATAATGGATCGGTTATAAAATGCTCGTCCTGACGGTCGATGACCTGCGTGAACTGCTGAAGAAGGAACGGAAAAGGCGTCGGCTGACCCAGTCTCGCGCGGCAGGCTTGGTCGGCTACTCGCAAAAGTGGCTTTCGGACTTTGAGCGTGGCAGGGTCAACCCGCCCATCGACATGGTGCTGAAGATGATATCGGTTCTGGGAATCAGGTTGGAAGCGAGCGCAACCGAGCCAGCCAGCATAGCGGACGAGGAGGCTATCCTCTGATGCCGGCCTCTATGCGACTTTACGGCCGTCACGTGGGCACTCTGGACGTGGAAATGGAGGCCGCCTAGGGGGCGACCGGGATGCCCCCCATATAAGCCCAACCGAAAACGCAGACGGACTTGACTAGATGGTGAACCAAAGAGTGTTGCTGCTCGACCTTCCATTCCTCAAGAACTTGGCAACGAACGGGAGGGCAAGACCAGGTCATTTATCAGCGCTCTTTCTAGGCGATGGAATACGCGTGCGGTTCGCCGATCTTCGGCGACGGGCTGAGACCTGATAGGGCCGCATAAGACTATATGACCCAGTTCGATGGGTTGAATAATCTACATTCTCGCATTAATAATACCATCTCAAGGGTCAATTAATGCAACTCACGCTCCAAACTCATTTTGATGGCGAGTGGCACTACGCCGCAACGCTAGAGCTCAAGGACGACACGGCCGGCTTCAAGGGTGCGTCGATTGTCGATTATGATCTCGACTATTTTATCGCGGTAGCGTCGGCGGAATTCACAGTCGGGAAACAGGTCCGGGACCATCGCGCCTTGTCTGTCGGTTATCCCGTCGATCTCGAAAATCGATACAGTCGCAACTGGCCACCTTTCCTATTGGATCTTATGCCCCAGGGGCATGCAAAGCGACAACTTGCAGAATATCTCGGCCTGACTGAAAGCTCTAGCGCTTCCGATTTGCCCTTGCTTTTGCGATCGGCAACAGGCGGCATAGGCAATATCAGGATCAAGGAAGCGTCGGACGCCGAAGCGGAGCGGTTGCGGGGTGTCGAACGGCAAGGGGTGACAGAAGCGGACATTCTTTCGCGGTCTGATCGCTTCATGGAAGTCGCTGATCGTTTTGGAATACTCGCTTCAGGCTCCAGCGGCCTGCAAGGAGAGTGGCCGAAGGTCGCGATGACCCAGGCGAATGACGGCCTCTTTTATCCCGATAGCTTCGTGGCCGATGACGAGGCCGTGCGCCATGTCATCGTCAAGCTGCTCCGCAGCAACGAGCCTGTAGACCGCCTGATCCTCGAAGGCGAAGCCCTCTATTCGCGGATCGCGCAAGACATCGGCCTTCATGTCAGCGAACCGTCGACCTATGCTGAGGGCGTCCTGATCATTCCCCGTTTCGACCGGAAGAAGCAGGAGGGTGGCGGAACCATTCGTCTGGGCCAGGAAAGTCTTGTGTCAGCGATCGGCGTCGCCGATTTCGGCCATGTCGGCACGCATGAGGCCTATATCGATGTTCTCAGCCGATATTCTGCCAATCCCTTCGCGGATATTGTCGAATACCTGAAGCGCGATATCGCCAATCTGGCGCTCGGCAATCCCGACAATCATGGCCGCAATTCCGCTCTCAGCAAGCTTGAGGATGGTACAATCCGCCTTTCTCCCCTTTTTGATTTCGCGCCCATGCGGCTCGCCAGGGAGGGGATCGTCCGTTCCACGCGATGGGCGATGATGCGAGATCTCGGCCTTGATCATTCGCCGGATTGGAAGCGCATTTGTCTCGGGCTCGTATCGGATCGCGAAGAGCAAGAAGCACTCGTGCGCGCGCTATCAGAGTTTGCCGAACGTCTGCAGCAGGCCCCAAGGATGGCGAAGAACATGCGCGCTGCACCTGAGATACTCGATCATGCAATGGGACGCTGTACAGCCATCGCAAGCAGCGTCCTGGACGCTTGTCAGTCATGGTGAAGGATTAGGTTATGGCCCGGTGGAAGAAGCCTTCGAAGGAAGCGATACTTGAAAATCGCCGGGCACTGGCTGAGCGCGCTCGAGCCGGCGATCTCAGACTGCCCGGTGCAGTTGTCGAAATCCGCAAGGGTATCGGCATGACCCAGGAAGAATTCGCCAACATGCTATCACTCACCAGACGTCAGGTGGCTGAAATGGAGGCCGGTACGGCAAACCCAACGCTTGAAACGCTCGACAGAATTGCCCGCCTGTTCGGTCTGAGCGTCGGACTTGTACCAAAGGCGCGTGAGGTCAATCGGCTCTCGTAACCTGCAGCGGACCAGCGTGAGGTGACACGCGTCCGACAGGCAAGCGTTAAGGTCGCTCAAGGGCTGAAGGCTCGTATGCGGTCTATTGTTGTCCTGACCGGGTGCCAGACAGGCATGGCTGTCAGATGTTTACCCCACCAACGGACTGGCTGGAGGGACTGGCCCCCAAGGCGGGGCATCGTCCAGGCTCACTGAGCCGACAGTTTCGACAATGAGAGCATGGTCATGACGATTTAAGACCATCTTTCGACGGCTTGGTGCCGGACACTAACAAGCTGGCCATCATTAGGGACAATGGGTACCGCACCACGTGCGCACGTCCAGCAGAAGTGCGTCAACGGTTTTGCCTCCGGGCTTTGATGAATCGGGGAGATGGAGCAGTTGCGGTGATCTGGTTTACACCGAAACTGAACTGATCAGAATCCTAGTCACCTTGCTCCCCGGCCCCCTGCAAATAGCCACGCACCCCTTTGCTACGACGGTTCCGGACCATCCGCCTGAAATCGAGCGCCTCGAACACCGAGTAGTCCACATCGGATCTCATCTGCAGACGGGCAAGAGCCACCGCTGATGCCTCGTTAAGTGACTTCAAGCCGTAATGTGCGTTGACGTCAGCCCCGACCGAATGGCCAACCTGGATCCTGCCTGCTCGCAGACTAACCTGATGATCACGCAAATCATCGATGTATTGAGCACGCAGAGAATGAAAGACCTCGCCGCAGCCGGGCGCAATCCCCGCCTTCTTGAACAGGCGCTGCATATATTGAGAGGCGCTCTTGGAAGGATCGGCAAGGCGCATCAGATCCGGGAACAGAAACTGATGGCTGCGGCTCAAGGCCCAGTCAATGAAACCGATACGATGGAAAAACTCGTGCAGCACGAAAAAGCTTAAGCTCGCTTTGGTCTTCAAGGGAACCCGACGCGCCCGCCCCTCGATTTCAACGAGGCTCGTCGGTTGCACGACCCAGACATTGTCGAATTTTTCAACGATATCGATCCCTCTGAGATAGATCAGAGCCGAAAGCCGCCTCCCTGTCAGATGCGCTAATAGCGGCAGCATGGCTGCATCCAAGTGGCCCGAGTCAGTGCCGATGCGGAACAGGGTCGTCAGCTGTTTTGCATTGAGTGATGCGGTCTGTCGCGATGGCGCGAGACTTGATGGATAGCGTACGGACACATCATGGAAAGGATCCCGATACGAATGGGACGTCATCCCCGATCGCATTGCTGCTCGGACGGCTGCCACATAGCCGTCCTTGACTGATTTTTCAGCCAAAGGCTGATGACCAAGCCGCCTTGCCTCGTCAATCACCTCCCTGGCCGAGCCTCGCTTTCTAAGGCTCGCTCTGGCTGGCCAGTCGGCCATCAGGAGAATAAAGGCCTGCAGATCGGCGGCCTCGTAGCGGTCGACCGGATGGTCGCCGATCAGGTCCAGAAAGACCGAAATTCTCGAACTTGCACTTTGGACATCCTTCATATTGCCAGGCGTGACCATGGCGCGAAGTTTCAGATAGTCGGCAGCGATAATGCTGAACCTTGGCAGCTTCGACCTCTTGCGTAAGACCGCCCTCCTATCCTGCAGATAGGCCGGAACTGTATCGCCAAGCAGCCCGTCAGGATCCGGCGGCGACAGCAGATACCCGTCTCGATTGAATGCGGCCCCCCTCTTCTTCCCCGGTAGTCGCTTAGCAGAATTGTCTGGGGGGACTGGGGTTGCAGCACCAGATTGGCAGAGCTTCCTCCGCAGATTTGGCGGGTAAACCTCTGCCAATTTGCGCTCGGCCTTCTGCCTGACGCGCTCAGCCGCTTCCATCAAGAACGCGTCAACCGCCAGCTGGGCTGCAAGTTTGATCCTTTCCTCAAGATCAGGCTGTAGCAACGGAAGAGGCTTTTCACCTGTGTCGCGCGCAGCAAGCGGTTGGCCGGCCGCGATGAGCGCCAGATCATCCTTCAGGCGATTTTTGATGGCAGCCGCGATGCGCATACTGGCTTCAATGCCTACCAGCGATGACTCTGCTCCAGGCGTCGCCAGAGGGCTCTTACCAGTGCGTAAGGCTTGTGAGATCGCCGCATTGAAGAGCAGTCGCGCTCTGACGGCCAAGGTGTCAGTCAGCCAACGCGCCTCTGCAAGCCTGCGTGTTCGAAGACTAATCCGGATGAGCGGCCGTTGCGGGTCAAGCGTAGACGGAAGCCTGATTTGAAACATGTAGGAGGAAGATGTTTGCGTAAGATAGCGGCCTGGACGGTTTTCTGACATCGGGCTCCATCGGCCTGCGGGTTGCTTACGTTCACGATGCCGCGTGATCCACGCTTGGCGAGATGGGTTGAGGTCCCGGCTAGTAGATTGTTTGGCGCGTCAAATGCTGGGCTCGTCGAATGCAGGGCCGCCGTCAGTATCGGGCTCGAATGGTAAGGCGCATAGGGTGAGATCTTGCGGGATTGATAACGGCAACCGATCGGTGTGGACCCTGCCTCTGGGCATTTGGACCCAAATGCTGACAGCCTCCCAGATGTCTGAGAGAGTTACCCAGCTTGAAGGCTAGTTTTGCAGTTACCAAGCCAACCTTAATCGATGCGGCTTCGTATCGGAGGATAGCACCTGAAGTTCTGGGTATCGTGCCCAGATACGGGTGAGAAGGAATTTACAACGCATCATTTTTGATGTCGAAATAAACATCAAAAAAGCAATTCGATGTCTCTTTCGATATCGATTGCCATACGACACAATTTTTGATATTGAAAACGATATCAAAAATCGATTACGATGCAGAAATAAACATCAATGAGATATGAAACCGAAGAAATCGCGGACCGCCTACGCGAAGCCAGAGAAGCCAAACAGCTCAGTCAACGCGAACTGAGCCGCTTGGCTGGCGTTCCGCAAGCACAGATTTCACGGATCGAAACCAATAACGTAGATTTACGCCTGTCGAGCCTCGTCGCGATTGCCAACGCGCTTGACTTGGAGATCGCACTGGTCCCGCGCAAAGCGGTGCCTGCGATCAAGTCAATCATGCGCCAAACGACGGATCGTAATGTGATCCAATCAACAGCAATCGACAAGGAAATGCAGCGATTGCAAAAGGCAATCCGCACACTTCAGATCGAAGCGCCGGCACTTCCAGAACTGCAGGATCTGCGCAAAGCCCTAGCGTCCATCCAGCGCCTGCAGGTCGATACGCGGTTCTTGGACAATCTCCGCTCTCTTCGGCGCACCATTGAACGCGCCAATATCACAGAGCAGTGGAACGGCATCTTCGATGCAGCTAACGGCATGAAGGCGCTCCGCAACCAAATCGCTCATTTCGGGCCGACGAGCGAACAACGGAATGCAAACCGTCCAGCCTACTCGCTAGATGAGGAGGATGACGATGCCTGATGTATCCGTCTTGAGTGTGCGCCTCTATGGCAAAGAAATCGGCACTATCACTTATGTCGGAGCCGAAAAGACGCTTTTTGCGTTCAACGATGCCTATGTCGAGAACCCAAAAAGACCGACCCTCGGCCTGCAGTTTAAGGATAGCCTCGGCGACCTGATCACGGATTTTCGACCATACAAGATCAAGCTGATGCCATACTTCTCGAACCTCCTGCCGGAGGGGCATCTGCGCCGATACCTGGCCGAGAAGGCTGATATCCATATTGATCGGGAGTTCTTCCTCCTATGGGTGCTCGGGCAGGACCTGCCCGGCGCGATCACCATCAACCCCGCGGACGGCGAAGAATGGCCGGACGAAGCGCACAACGTCTTGGAAGGCGAAGCAGCGAAAGAAGCTGCGGAAGATGCCATGCGGTTTTCATTGGCGGGTGTGCAGCTCAAATTCTCGGCGGTACAAAGTGCCAGCGGCGGCCTGACCATTCCGACAAGCGGCATCGGCGGCAATCGGATCGTCAAACTCCCCTCGCGCGAGTTTGCCAACGTCCCGGAAAACGAGTTCTCGATGATGAGCCTTGCCAGGATGGTCGGGATCAACGTGCCAGCGATCGGACTGATCGATGTGCGATCGATCGGAAATTTGCCGGACGGGATTGAGACGATCGGGCAACAGGCCTTCGTCATCGAACGCTTCGATCGCAATGAGGATGGCAGTGCGACGCATATCGAGGATTTCGCGCAGGTCTTTAATGTCTACCCTGAGAATAAGTACAAGAAGGCCAGTTACCGCAATGTGATATCAGTGATCGCCTCGGAATCCGGTCCAGATGATGTGGCCGAGTTCATTCGCCGCCTTACATTTAATGTTCTGATCGGCAATGGCGACATGCACCTAAAAAACTGGTCGCTCATTTATCCAGACCGTCGCAGCGCCCGCCTCGCTCCGGCCTATGACTTTGTGTCGACGATCACGTATATCGCAAATGACAAATCCGCGCTGACTTTCAGCCGGACAAAGGAGTTCAGCGGGTTTACAACAGACGAGCTGGCGCATCTATCCGCGAAAGCCAACCTTCCCAAGAAGCTTGTGCTCGACACGGCTCAGGAAACCGTCGCCCTATTCATGGAGCGATGGGGGAGCGAAAGGACCAACCTCCCAATGCATAAGAATGTTGTCGAAACCATCGACAAGTATCTTACGACGTTGCCTGTTGTCACCGGTAAAGAGTGAAAGGATGCGGCCTAAGCCGCACCCTCTTTGTCTCGATGATTAGAAGCCAGCGAGATCAGCCAGTTGCTGGCCTCAGAGGCTTTCGAAGCTGCGGTGAAGACCGCCTTCTTGTCGGACTTCAGCACGGTCAACCAGTTCTTGATGTATTGGGCATGATCGAGACGCGGCTCAAGCGCCAAGCCAAGATCGCCGCACAGGAAGGCTGCACCCAGTTCGGCGACGAGTTCTTCCATGGCATAGGCCTCAGTACCAAATCGGGTGGACAGATCGCGAGAAAGCCGGGTTTTCGCACCTGACCAGTGGGTGAGCTCATGGCATAGCGTGCTGTAAAAGCCTTCGCTGGCAGTCGTGGTAGCGGTACCGGTGAAGCGGCGACGCTCCGGTATGCGGATGATGTCAGCTGATGGGACATAGCAAGCTTTGTCGCCCCCTTCCTCGATAACAGCACCTGTTGCTTTCACGAAGGCTTCGGCCTGAGCGATAGGATCGAACAAGGGCTGGTCCGGGATATCTGCCTGATCAAGAGGGAAGCCATCCACTTGGCCGGCATTGAAGACCCAGCTGGCACGCGCAACCATGCGTTCGGCTTGTTCGGCCTGACCGGTATGGTCATTGATCTCTTCGACATCGAATGTCTTGTAGAAGACGACAAGTGAGGATCCTTCACCCTTGCGCACCTGGCAACCGGCATCTTGCCACTGTCGGTACGTGCCCCAGACATTCGAGGGATAGTGAGATGCCTGGGCAGACACCCAGAGGCTCAAGATATTCACGCCGTGATAGGGCTTGCGCGATGCGACATTGACGGGACGAGCCAAGCTTGCCGCTTTGCTGGCGATCCAGGGTAGCTGGAATTCGCCAGCGTTTTCGAGAGCATCAACGATGCGGTTGGTGATTTCCTGATGGATATCGAATTTGGGTGAAGATGATTTGGACATGATCGTCTCCTTTCGCATTTGAGACCACGACCATCGCGGCCTGATGGCGTCCGGAGAGACAGGCCAAAACAGCCCATGCACCCCGAAGGGGCGGGCGAAGCGAAAAGACGGTGCAAACCGTTGCATGGGATGGGAGGAACTGTCAGGACAGCCTGAAGAAGGCAGCCATGGTGTGGCACTTAGCGAAACGAACGACCAGGTCGCCAATGTCCCACATCGACGGATCCGCGGACATATCATCCTGGAGTCAAACCTTTGCGTGCGGACATTATACATTCTCGCTCGACTGCAGCGCATGAGACCGGCATCTCACTCCTCCGAACTGACGCCACCCTCAGGCCTTGATCTCGAGCGCTGTGCGGCAGGAAGTATGACCGCAGGCGATCCTGTCGAGTTCCTGATTGCCGAGGCGACCTGAAACGCGTTGGCACGATGGGTCGGTCGGGGGCCGGGGGAAGAGGCGGATGACAAATGGATGCACGACACGCTGGAAGGCGCTCGACACAACGACAGAACTCCGAGCAACGACTTATACCCGCACAGCAAATCAAAGCGATCTAGCCCGACCGGCAACCTCAATAGGCGTCTGCGCGTCAGGTCAACCGATGCAACACTGTTTCATCAGCTGGCTCGCCTAAGGGTCGGTTCCAGATTGCAGCCAACCACCCGGGATATCTCTGCTGCGATATGGCAATGAAGCCAAGCTGGTGATCCGACTGATAGTGAGCCGCGAGTCGAGCACAGTCGACGTCCGATATGGAGGCACCTTGTGGGTGGGCCTTCATGACCGCAAGCAGCCCAGGACGAGCGAGCACACGCTGCGCCTCGCGGATCAAACGCAGCTCGACCCCATGACCGTAAAGCGATGGATGAACGGATATCTGCTCCAAATGGGCAACGCAGGTGCATTCATCCAATACTCCCCTTCGCCCCAAAGCTCTGCGCAACAGAGACCTTTCATCCGCCAGAATATGAAATGCCTCCATTGCGTGACCGCTGCGCATATCGAAGATGTCAAAGTACCAATTATCATCGCCTTGAGGGAGATACCCTGCCCGCACCACAAAACCGCCGAGATATCCCAGGATGGCAGGGCAAACTATGTCATGAGCGGCCCCATCTTGGCGCAACTCGACAGAAAATTCCAGAATCTTAGGCTCTTCAGGATTGTTGCCGAAGGCTGTCTCAATCTTAAAACAGCGATCCTCTACTTCAATTGCTCTCATGTTTCAGTGCCTGTTTGCCCAGAAAGCCGTTAGGTAACGGTCTAAGACAGACCGAATTCGACTTCTGCCACGACAGATAAGTGACGAAGGTCCAAAGGGAATGCATTTACCCATGGCTTTGTTTGCTTCGCTTCTGGTCCACAAGGAAACTGAGCAGTTGACCGTCCGGACAGCCCCGATTTTTTGAGATTCATCGGGTTAGAATTTCTGCTGCTGCGCAAACTCGACCGGAGCCAGCATCGCGTTTCTGGCATGTCTTTTCCATAAGCAATCATTCGACCCTTCGCCTTTGATGACTGAAGAAGGGAGAGGTCAGCTGATGCTGCTTTATCGTGCGTCCTCCGGCTGATGCAGTGCGTCTGCGATCTTGAGGATGAAGGGCTTCATCCAGGTGTCCAGCGCGGCCGTGTTCAACCGGAGATCCATCGCTACCGCATGTCCATTCCCGTTCATCCGCATGGTTTCAACGACCTTTTCCGCAACGGCATTAAGATCCTGATCCCGATCGCGCATCAGATGAAATGCCTGGATCAAAAGCATGGAAGGTCGACCCGCCCAGAATACAGGCGTCCTCTCAGAAAATCTCTTAAAATCCAGCCTGTAAATAGTCGGCACGTGACTGCCCTTTTGGTCGATGCTGGCGTCTATCGTGACAAGCCGAGGACGGATCCTTGCGTATATAACCGTCGAAAAAGGTCTCGTAGGGATGAGCCCCAGTGCATGCGCCGCCGTCATTCCGTCGACCAAAACCGTCAGGCGATCACGTCTAGCAATCGCATCAACAAAGGAAAGAATGGAAGGGTTTTTCCACCTTCCGGTGTTGGGGTCTTTTGTGGGCCGGTCATAAAGGCCACGCAAAGGCCTGCGGATTTTCCCTCGCTGCACCAGGCGTTGCAGAGCTTTTTCCACTGCGTATGAGCTGCCGAAATCCAGAAAGTCGGTCCGTGACCACACGCCAGATGGGGCGGCCTCTTGGATTCGCGTGAGGATGTGCTCTGCAACGCCTGCTGTTTCATCTTGTCGAGGCTTGCAGGTATTTGAAAGGTCGATCATCCAGGAACTCGTAAGGGCGGATAGAGCGGAGTCGAGACGTAGCGGCGTGCCTGGAAGGCACTACATTGCACATGTGTGAAGCAGATAAGCGAATTTAGCTTCGATTCCGTCTCTGCGGTGAAAGTGCAGGTCTCAAGCGTTACCCTCGGTAATCTCCTCATCAGGATCTCAACTACGGTTTTAATCGATAGTTTTGCTGGAAGCCCGTCATTGACCTGCGTGTTCATCAATGTCTTCAACTCCACCCAGGCTCGTTCTCCATCGATGTCACCGGGAACGAGGCGTCAAGTGCATACGGCTTGGTTGTTTTGCCCTGCAAATCCGCGAGCCCGAAGCTTTGATGCTATTGAACAATTATGTCGATCGTCAATCGGCTCACCTTGCTTGCTCCAGAAATGAAGATGCCAACATGGGCACACATGTGGGTTTGTGAACACGGCCGCGTTGCTCTTCGATGTCGCTCGGAAGAATTTACCGGTTCGAAACACAGGCCGATCCTGTCTCCCTATGCTATAGTAGACCCCTAGACCGACCACTCTGCCTTTAGATGCATCGATAAGAATGTTTAGACATTGGATTTTCTTTGTAGAAGATCAAATCCACTGAAGACACTTTTGTCTTGTTGATTGAATTGTGTGGATCTGGCCCTCAGCACGCGCCCGAATTATTCTCTCTCTTCTGTTCTACATTCACGGCAAGCACGGGTCGAAACGCGGCATCCTTGAAGTGACTGATGATCAGATTCTATTCGCCAGCAACGCATGCCAATGATCGGAGTAACGAATTTTTTTGTCTACAACACAGGCACCGCAAGCGGCTCGTCGTGCTGCAAATCGGCACCTAAAATAGCTTGACCCCAAACGGCAGTTGGCTGTGCGAGCCTGAGCGTCATCAAGCTAGGCAGCTACTGCAACGGTGGTCCCCGAGCTACCCGAGCCCTTCTTTCATTTGCCTCTCTCCATGCCCCTGAACAGCCTATTGTCTTTTCAGCGGATGAGAGGCCAGTCAACGCCCCCCGACCAGCATGCGGTAACGAAACTGGTCGATGACCACGGCCAGAATGAGAAGCGAGCCGAGCAGGACCATCTGCATGTAGGAGCCGATCTGCATAAGGTTCATGCCGTTTTGCACCAGCACAATGAAGAAGGCACCCAGCACGACGCTTTCGACACGGCCGATCCCGCCGCGCAGCGACACGCCGGCGATGACGCAGGCGGCAATCGATTCAAGCGCGATCGAGCCGCCGAGATTGGTTTCGCCGCTCTCGACCCGTGCCGTGAGCAGGATACCGGCGACCGAGGCCAGGAAGGCACAAATGAGATAGGCGATGAACAAGGTCTTTTTGGTGTCGATCCCCGACAGATTGGCGGCCTTGATGTTGCCGCCGACGGCATAGATGCGGGCACCGGTGCGGGTCCGGTTCATCAGGATCCACATGGCAATAATCGCGACAATTGCCACTAGGACGGGCACCGGCACCCCGAACAGGCGACCGAAGCCGAAGATATTGCCGAACTCGTGGGGAAGGTTGCCGATCGGCACGCCACCGGTCAGGAAGAGCGCAAAGCCCGCGCCGACCGATTGCACGCCCAGCGTCATGATGAAGGGAGAGACACCGAACTGGGCAATGCCAACTCCGTTCAGCGCGCCAAGGGCGAGGGCTGCCAGGAAGCCCGCAGACATGCCGAGCAGGATCGCCAACCAGATCAGTTCGGGAAACTGGGCGGCGAAGTAGACCATCGCAAGCGCGGAGACCACAGACGTCAGCGCAATCGCTGTGCCGACGGCGAGATCGAAGCCGCCGGTGACCAGCACCAGCATCTGTCCGAGCGAAACCAGAACCAGAAAAACCGATTGTCGGGCGACATTGGTGAGATTGTCGAGCGTCAGGAACTGTTTTGACGTCAAGGTGAAGAGAACGAGCGCGCCGAGCAGGAAAAATGGCAGCACGCCGAGCTTGATGAAGACCGTCTTGATGATGGCGCCAAATGCCCTGCCCTGAGAGGCCTGTGCTGCGGGTGAAGTGTCTACGCTGGTCATGCCCGTTGTCTTTCCTGATCAAAGAAGGCCGCAAGGACCGCCTGTTCCTGTATGCCCTCGCGTTCGAATTCAGCGGCGATGCGGCCATGGCTGAAGACAATGAGGCGATGGGAGAGATGCATAACCTCCGGCAGATCGGAGGAGATGACGACGACTGCCTTTCCGGCCTCGGCGATGGACTTGATGATCCTGTAGAGCGCCGCGCGCGTGCCGACATCGACCCCAACCGTCGGTTCGTCGAAGATGTAGATGTCGAAGTCCTGGCCGAAGCTCTTGCCGAATAGGATTTTCTGCTGGTTGCCGCCGGATAGTTTTGCGGTTCCGCGCTCGAGAAAGGCCTCGGTGAGGTCAACCCTTGCGCCGATTGCGCTGGTCTGCCTGTTCATGGCGCGTGTCGACAGGAAACCGAGCCCGGACCGGCTGTCCTTATGATCGATGACCGAGAGCGCAATATTGGCGCGGGCACTGGCGCCAAGCACCAGTCCCTCCTCCTTGCGGTCGGAAGGCAGAAAGAAGACACCATGCTGCATCATGTGGCGGGTGGTGGCCCCGGTGCAGCTCACGCCGTTCAGTGTAACGGAACCTGCCTGAACCGGCAGGAGACCCATCAGGGCGCGGAAGCTGCGCGATTTGCCCGATCCGACGAGCCCTGCAACGCCCAGCACTTCGCCACGGTGAATATCGATATCGACGCCGGCAACACCCCAGGCCCTCAAGCCGCGGACAGTCATGATCGGGTGCGGGGCAGGATTGCGGATGATCTGCGGATAGGTCTCCTCCATACGGCGTCCGGTCATCATCTCGACCAGTCGGGTTTCCGTCAGCTCGTGTCCGGTAATGGTGCCGATCAGACGTCCGTCCCTCAGCACCGTGATACGGTCGGCGATTGCCTTGAACTCCTGGATCCGGTGCGAAATGTAGACAATGCCAACGCCTGCCGCCTTCGCATTGCCGATGAATTCGAAGAGTCTTTCCGTCTCGCGCTCTGTCAGGGAGGCGGTCGGCTCGTCGAGGATCAGGATCCGTGCGTCCTGGTGCAGGGCCTTGGCGATCTCGACCATCTGCTGCTCGGCGCGCGACAGGGAGATGACCGAGCGGCGAATGTCGATATCAAAGCCCAGCCGGACAAAGAGCGCCTTCGCCTCGCGGTTCATCCGGCTGCGGTCGACGAGGCCAAAGCGGCGGGGCTCCTGTCCGAGAAAGATGTTCTCGGCCACGCTCATGGTCGGGACAAGCGAAAACTCCTGGAACACGGCGCCGATGCCGGCCCGGCGCGCATCAACCACCGACTGGAAATGCCGTTCCTTACCATCGATGACCAGCCGGCCTTCGCTTTGGGGAGTTACACCGGCGAGGATCGAGATCAGCGTCGACTTGCCCGCGCCGTTTTCCCCGAACAAGACATGCACCTCCCCCGATCTTAGATCGAAGTCGACACCGTCGAGCGCACGCACGCCCGGATAGACCTTGGCGATGCCCGACATTTGCACAAGAGTTTCGGTCACGGTCATCCGCACTGGTTCCTCAACGCTCAAATAAATACCCACGGCGCATTCGCGCGCCGGGGTTGCCTCGGGGGGAGGTATCAGTTGACCGAAAAGACCGGTGCAAAGCCATCCGGCGGCAGAATGTTGGTCTGCGGCACGGTTGCAATGTTGTCCGGATCGACGACGAAGATCTTCGGACCGACATGCTTGACCAGCTCCTTGCCTTCGAGCGCACGAACCGCCTGGTCGATGGCGATGCGACCCTGGATGACCATGGAATCGGCAGGGGCTGCGAGGATAAAGCCGCGCTTGATGCCTTCATAGACGCCGGGCGTCATGTAGAAGGCGAGCAGATCGACCTTGCCCTGCAGGCCACGTTCTCGGATGAGGCCCTGGGCGGCTTCTGCAGTCACCGCAGTGCCGGCGACATAGCGGACATCCGGCTCAGCCTGCAGCATGTCTTCGACCAGCTTCAGCTGCAGTTCCTTGCCGGTATCACCATATTTCGGCTCCAGTGCCTTGACGGCGGAGCCCTTGATGGCATCAAGGAAACCGCTATTGGCGGCCTCCACCCAGCCGGCACCGGCCGGACCAGGGAACCAGCCGACCTTGACCTCTTCCGAACCCGCCGGGTGTTTCTTGGCGAGATAGGCGCCGGTCTCGTAGCCCATGGTGTAGAAGGAGACGAGCGACTTCGCCGTGATATCCGGAGATGACATGCCGTTGATCACGTCGATCACCGGAATGTTCTTCTTCTTGATCTCGCCGATGAGGTTGTTCAATCCGTCAAACGAGATGGCACCGATAACCACGGCCTCAGCACCACCGGCGACGCAGTCTTCGATCTGGCTGATCTGCTTGTTGAGCTCGGTGTAGCCGCCGGCCTCGACGAGGTTCATCTTGACGCCGAGGTCCTTGGCCTGTTCGGCGACACCATAATCGACGCCGAGCCAGTAGGCATCCTTCATGTGCGGGAAGGAAACGCAGATATTCCAGGACTTCTCAGCCTTTTCCAGCGGCGTGTATTCGACGCCGACGGGCTTGGCATCGGCGGCAAAGGGCGGTTCCATGGCCTGGGCCGGATAGGGATACCAGCTATCGGCAAAGCTCGGGCTGGCGATGGACAGCGCAAGCAGCGAGCTTGCCAGTGTCAATGCGAGTTTATGCGTCATGATCGTTCCCCTTATTGGTTATTGATGATCAGAAGAATGCGCGGATCTGGTCGATCAGCGCGGTGCGGTCCTTGCGCGCCGTCAGGGCGGTTTCCATGTCGACCTTGACGAAGCGGGTGGGTGTGTGTGGTTGCAACTGGCCGATCAGATCCATGTCGGCGGAAATCACCGTGCCGAGCATGAAATAGCCGCCGCCGGAGACGGCATCGCGGTGGAGGATGATGGGCTCTGTTCCGCCCGGCACCTGGATAGAGCCATAGGGATAGCAGCTGTCGACGATGTTCGAGGGGTCGGAGCCTGCGCCGAAGGGCGGCGTGCGATCGACGAAATCAAGCTTGCGACCACCGCGGAAGCGGTAGCCCATGCGGTCGGCTTCCGGCGCCACTTTCCAGGTGTCCTCGAAGAAGTTGCGACCGGCCTCTTCGGTGATGCGATCCCAGTAGAGACCCGGCAGGACGCGCAGTTCAGCCGGCATTCCGGGCCTGCGCCGCAGGGCCTCCGGAATGGACTTTCCTTCAACGGCATCCCGCGCTTGCCCGACGGGCAGATCGTCGCCGGCAGCCAGCGGCCGCCCGTTCAGGCCGCCGAGCGCGCCGATGGCATAGGTCGAGCGGGAGCCAAGTGCAAGCGGCACGTCGATACCGCCGGAGACGGCGATATAGATACGGGCACCGGTTTTCAGGTAGTCGAAGGTCAGCACCTGGCCTGCCTTGACCTTGAAGGCCGTCCAGCCGGGCTTTTCCTCGCCATCGACCTTGATCGGCATTTCGGCGCCGGTGACGGCGACCATGACATCCGTTTCAAACTCGAGCTTTGGTCCGATGAAGACGGCTTCGAGGCCGGCAGCTCCCTCGTCATTGCCGACAAGCAGATTGGCGGCCTTGAGCGCCAGTCGATCCATGGCGCCGCCAAGCGGGATGCCGAGGTGGAAATAGCCGGGGCGGCCGAGATCCTGGATGGAGGTGGCAAGACCCGGATGAAGAACCTTAATGGCCATGGAGAATGCCCTCCAGCTTTGCGTTGTAGCCGTCGATGTCCTTGCTGAATTCGGTGAGGTCAAACTTCACCTCGCGGATGGGCGGGGAGAAGCGGCCCTTGTCGACGTCTTCCACCGCCTGGTCATAGCCGTCGCGATCCACCGGCTTGAACTTGACGATGTCGCCGGGGCGGAAGAAGACCATAAAGTCCTTCAGGTAGGACGTCGTCTGGGTCGGGTCGTAGATCGGCATCGGCGTGATGCCGAACATCTGGTAGCCGCCAGCACCACGCACCGAATAAATACAGCCGAAGCAGCCGCCATGACCGATGGTCAGGCGCGGGGTATCTGTGCGGGGGCGCAAGTATTTCGGCACTTCGATCTGCCGCTGGCGCTCGACCATCTGATACATGAAAGGCAGCCCGGATACGAAGCCGACCATGGAGACGAACCAGGGTGAACCGGCATGAGCCTTGATGAAATCGTCGACAGAGCCGTAATTGTTGATCCTGGCTGCATAGTCGAGATCGGTGCCTACGGGATCCTGGTGGCGCTCGCGGAAACGCATCAACGTCTCATGGGTCCAGGGATCGTTATAGAAGACCGGGATTTCGACGATGCGGGTGGAGATCACCGGCTCGGCCTTGGCCGCCGCCAGCTCGATCGCCTGCACTTCCTTCAAAATGTCGTTGGGATGAATGACGTCGGGATCGAACTTGATCTGGAAGGATGCATTGGCCGGGCAGATTTCGGTAACGCCCTTGATGCCGGCCTGCCGGATGCCGCTGGTCATCGACATCGAATTGAAGAAGGCATCGAGGGACATTTCGTCCGAGCATTCGACGAACAGGTGTTCATCGCCGCCGAATGTATATCGCATGGGCATCACGCAACCTCCTTTGGTGGAACAGCGGTCTGGAACGCGGTGTCCAGCCAGGGTTCGAGGAACCGGGTGTGGACATCGCCAGAGGCAACGGCGGGGTCCGCGGCCAGCGCCTGGTGCAACGGGATCGTCGTGGCGAGCCCCTTGATCTCTAGGGTCTGAAGCGCCCTGCTCAAGCGGACAATGCAGCTTTCGCGCGTTTCGCCCCAGACAATCAGCTTGCCGAGCAGCGAGTCATAGAAGGGTGGCACCTGGTAGCCGGCATAGAGCATGGTGTCGAAACGGATGCCCTCGCCTTCCGGGATCGTCAGCGCCTCGATCGTGCCAGGTGCCGGCAGGAAGCCGCGCGCCGGGTCCTCGGCATTGATGCGGCATTCGATGGCATGTCCCTGGACCTTGATCTCGTCCTGACGGACAGAAAGCCTGGCGCCGCCTGCAATGCGGATCATTTCCTGGACGAGATCGATGCCCGTCACCATTTCCGTCACCGGATGCTCGACCTGGATACGGGTATTGACCTCGATGAAATAGAATTCGCCGCTCGCCTCGTCATAGAGATACTCGACCGTGCCGGCGCCGCGATACTTGACCTCGCGGGCAAGCGCGACCGCACTGGCGCAGAGGTTCGCACGCACGGCATCCGGCAGGCGAAAGGCGGGGGCCTCTTCCCAGACCTTCTGCCGGCGACGCTGCAGCGAGCACTCGCGCTCGAAGCAGTGGACCGCATCCACGCCGTCACCGAGTACCTGGACCTCGACATGGCGGGCGCGGGTGATGACCTTCTCGACATAAAGTCCGCCATCACCAAAGGCAGCGAGCGCCTCTGCGGAAGCCTGCGGAAAATGGCGTTCGAAATCCTCCATGGTCTCGGCGATGCGGATGCCGCGACCACCACCACCAGCAGCCGCCTTGATCATCACCGGAAACCCGATCCCGGCGACAACAGCGCGGGCGGCGTCGAGATCTTCGATGCGACCATCCGATCCGGGAACAGTCGGCACACCGGCAGTCTTCGCGACCTTGCGGGCTTCGACCTTGTCGCCGAGCAACCGGATGGCGTCAGCACTCGGCCCGATGAAAATGAGGTCAGCATCCACCACCGCTTGCGCAAAGGCTGCGTTTTCCGACAGGAAGCCATAACCCGGATGGACCGCGTCGACGCCCGCATCGACCGCCGCCTTCATCACAGCAGCGATATTGAGATAGGACTTGGCGGCAGACGGCGGCCCGATCTCGACCGAGGCATCAGCCATCTTAACCGCCAACATGTCTCGGTCGGCGGCGGAATAGACCTGCACGGTGCGGATGCCAAGCGCCTTGGCGGCCCGGATGATCCTGACCGCAATTTCGCCCCTGTTGGCGATAAGGATCGAGCGGATGGTCATGCCTCGACCTCGGCAATCACCTGGCCCGCCATGATCGGCTCACTGTCTTCGGCGATGAAGACGACGACTGCACCGGCAACTTCGGCGCGGATCTCGTGAAAGGTCTTCATGACCTCGATGAGGCCGATCACGTCGCCAACGGCGACGGTTGCGCCATCGGCCATGAACTCAGCGGCATCCGGAGCCGGCTTGCGGTAGAAGGTGCCGGGAAGTGGCGATCTGATCTCGAGCTTGCTCATCTTTGTCTCCGGTTACTTGACGATTTCGGACAGGGGCGCGATACGAATGCCCTCCGCGACCAGCGCCTCACGCATCTGGCGGACGATATCGAGTGCGCCGAGCGTGTCGGAATGGAAGCAGATGCTTTCAAAGGGGATGTCTATGTCCTTGCCGGTCACCGTCGTGACGGTGCCATGCGTGCAGGCCCGCACCACCTTGCGGGCGATCGCTGCAGCATCCGGGCGGCCGACATCGCGAGTAAAGACTATCGATCCGCTCTCGTCATAATCCCGGTCGGCATAGAATTCGCGAACGACCGGCTGGCCCGCTTCGATCGCTGCCCTTTCTGTGGCAGACCCTGCCATGCACAGCACATAGGCATTGGGTGCGACGGTGCGCATATACTGGACGAAGATCTGCGCCAACTCGGGATTGACCGCCATCTCCATGTAGAGCGCGCCATGTGGCTTCACATGCTGGAGGCTCGCGCCGTGACGGCGGGCAAATTCGCGCAAGGCTCCGACCTGATAGACCATGTCGTTGACCAGTTCGCGGGCCGTGCCATTGATCTTGCGACGACCGAAACCCTGCAGATCGTCATAGCCGGGATGCGCACCGATCCCGACCCCATGCTGGACAGCGATGCGCACCGTATGGTCCATCAGATTGGGGTCACCGGCATGAAAGCCCGTCGCGATATTGGCGGAACTGATCAGCCCCATCAGCACATCGTCGTCCGTATCCCCGACGCGCCAGCGACCAAAGGCTTCGCCCATATCGCAATTGATGTCCACGACTTCGAGTGCCACGTTTCGTCCCTGCCTTGCCTGATTTTTACGCACATAACAGCGGTGCTTTTGTTTTGGTCAGAAGATGGTAGGAAGAATTAATTCATTTGAAAAATTCTATTTTCAGAAGCATCATATCGAAAATTCAGATGGCGCCACGATTGCGCTCCAAAGCCAAATAGCTCTCGAAAATAGGGATTTGGCGAGAGACAGTCTCGGTTGCGCAGCGCATAATTTCAATTTTTTGGAATATTCATCTGGTTTTCCGATACAGGATATCCGCGAAACAGAATGGAACTGTGATGTCGCTCAGCCTTCGCCAAATTCGCTACTTCGTCGCAACGGCAGAAGCGGGCCAGGTGTCCCAGGCCGCCGTCAACTTGGCGATCTCGCAATCGGCGGTGACAACCGCGATCAAGGATCTGGAAGAAACGATTGGCGCTGCTCTTTTTGAGCGCACGCCGCATGGCATGGACCTGACCGGCGCCGGTCGGCGCTTTCTGTCCCAAGCCTATGAAATCCTGCAGAAGGTTGAGGAGGCAACGCAGCTCAGCCTTGTTTCGGAAGAGGTCAGCGGCACGCTCAGCATCGCGGCGACCTATACCGTCATCGGCTATTTTCTGCCCTTCCATATCGAGCGGATGAAACGTCGGTTCCCCGACCTGTCGATCCAGCTATTCGAGATGAACCGGGAATCGGTTGAGGAAGGGCTGCTTGCCAATCGCTACGACATTGCGGTGATGCTGACCTCCAACATCCTAAACCCGGAGCTGGTCGCCGAAAAGCTCTTGAGTTCGCAACGTCGCCTTTGGGTGCCGGCGCGCCACCGGCTACTCAGCGAAAACCAGATCGGCCTAAAGGAGGTGGCCGAGGAAGACTATATCATGCTGACAGTGGACGAGGCCTCACATAGTTCAATGAAATATTGGAGCCAGACCCCCTATTTGCCGAAAATATCCTTGCGCACTTCCTCGGTCGAAGCCGTGCGCTCGCTGGTGGCAAACGGCCAGGGCGTGGCCATCCTGTCGGACATGGTGCATCGCCCCTGGTCGCTGGAAGGCAAACGGATCGAAACCATCTCGCTTACCGATCCGATCCCGTCGATGGATGTGGGCCTCGCCTGGAAACTGAACGCGGAGTTCAGCCCCGCGATGGATGCGGTGAGAGGCTATTTCCGCCGTTCGTTCAACGTGCCTGAATGACAAAAAGTTCGATGGGCGGACCCGATGAAAGCCTTCGCTCCGGCAGTCAAGGTTTCAAAGGGAAACTCACGGACTCCCCCGTCGTCACCCACTCTAAGCGTGATTTCTTTCGACCCCAGACAACCCTATTCGCTCCAGAGGTCTGAGAATGGGATCTACGGGATGCGACCGCGGCTCTGTCGCGGCATGCAATAGAACCGCGACTTCTCCGTTGCCAAGGAAATCAGGTTAGGGCCAGGGTTGCTCTTGGCGTTGAAACATCGCAGTCTCTGTGGGCCGAAGGCGCACCAGATGCAGGCGACATTTCCAGTGAGCGTAAGGCAGCAAAGCCGATGCGTCTACGACCAATCTGTGATCACGGGAGGCGGCCTTGAAGGCCGGTGATTTGATGGGTTTTGCGGATCACATAAAAGAAATCGAGCAGGTTGGACGAGGGAGCAACACGGGTCGCGACGCCATTGTCATTGAATCCTGGCGCCGCTGCCTGGAAACCTATCAGCTTGATCCTGCGCAGGCGCGCGAGGCGGTCATCGTCTCTCAGACTCGGCTGCGCGAACATCGCCAGCAGGCAGAAGACCTTGTGCATATCGCCCGCTCCGGTCTGGAGCGGCTTTACCGGCAGGTTGCCGAGCAGAACTATGTGCTGCTGCTATCGGACCGGCAGGGTGTTACCGTTGAATTTCTGGGCGACCCGTCCTTCAACAACAATTTGCGCAAGGCGGGGCTCTATCTTGGCTCGGAATGGTCCGAGCCACGCGCCGGCACCTGTGCAGTGGGTGCCTGCCTCGCGACCGGCGAGGCCCTGACCATCCATCAGACCGATCATTTCGACATTACCCACACGCCGCTCTCGTGCACTGCCGCGCCGATCTACGATACGCAAGGGACGCTGGCTGCCGTCTTGGATATCTCGCTTCTGAGCTCACCCATCCTCAAGACAAGCCAGAATATGGCGCGCCATCTCGTCTCATCGACCGTGCGGCGCATCGAACTGGCCAATCTCATGGCAAACAGCCGCCACGATCTGGTACTGCGCTTTGCAGGGGCGCCGGAGTTTCTCGACGTCGACCCGGAAGCCGCGATCTCCGTCGACGGCGCGGGACGGATCACCGGCATGACCCACGGAGGCGCCCGACTTCTGGCCACATCTTCCGGGATCGACTGGCGATCGCCCGAGCTTCTGATCGGACAGCCGGTCACTCACTTCTTCCAGGCCGGGCTCGACGAACTCGCTTCGCTCACCCGCGCCAGCCTGCCTCAGGACCGGCGGATCGCGGTGCGCGACGGCTCGCTGCTCTTTGCCCATGCCATCGAGCCGCAGCAGCGTACGGCGAGCCTGCCGCTTGTCCATTCGTCTGACCGGCCGCCGGCTCTCAGCCGGCTCGGCGGCATCGTGCCTTCGATCGACACCCTCCGGCGCAAGGTAACAAGGCTCGCCCCCAGCGGCCTGCCGATCCTGCTGCAGGGAGAGACCGGAACCGGCAAGGAATATCTCGCCCGCATCATTCATGAGGTGAGCGGCCTTTCCGGCCGCTTCGTGGCGGTCAACTGCGCCGCCATCCCAGAACAGCTGATCGAAAGCGAGCTCTTCGGCTATGTACCGGGCGCCTTCACCGGCGCCTTGGCCAAGGGGCGAAAGGGGTTGATCGAGGAGGCCGAAGGCGGAACGCTGTTCCTCGACGAGATCGGCGACATGCCCTATGCGGCGCAGAGCCGTTTGCTGAGGGTCTTGGCCGAAGGCGAGGTTTTGCCCGTCGGCGGCTCGGTCGCCCGCAAGATCGACTTCCGCATCCTCTCCGCATCGCATCATGCGCTGGCCGACATGGTCTCATCGGGCGGTTTTCGGGAAGATCTCTATTATCGGCTGAACACCGCCGTCCTGGCGCTGCCACGGCTGTGCGAACGCGAGGACCTGCCCTGGCTACTCGAACGAATGCTCGATAAACACGGCACGCGCGGCCGGCCCCTCACGCTTTCCGGCGTGGCCCGGACGCTGCTTCTGGCCCATCGCTGGCCGGGTAATATCCGCGAGCTCGACAATGCCATAGCCTTTGCGGCAGCCCTTTGCGACGACGGCATGATCGAGGTCACGGACCTGCCGGATCAATTAATCCGATCGGCTCCGGACCGTCACAAACATGGACAGGAAGCGGAGCTCAGGGCCGTACTCATCGGCTGCAAGGGCAATGTCTCGGAAGCCGCACGCCGTCTCGGCATCGATCGCACGACCCTTCATCGTCGGATGAAGCGATTTGGCATAGACCGCCCACACTAAACAGGCCACTGCGGCACCGGCCACAGCTGTTGCGCCACACCTGTGGCGCCCTCCACCTGCGTGGTTTCTAAAAGCGCTGCAATTTCAGTCATCTCGACGACCTGCACAGCTGGCACAGGGGTTGCTCTCCTTGAGGATATCAAAAGCAGCCTTGTGGAGGAAACATGCGTGCCCTGAGATTTTATGCCGCCAAGGACTTGCGGCTCGAAGATATCCCCGAGCCGAAGATGCCGGGACCAGGTCAGGTTCGCGTTCGCAACCGCTTCGTCGGGATCTGCGGAACCGATCTTCACGAATACAGCTATGGCCCGATCTTCATCCCAACAAAGCCGCATCCTTTTACCGGCGCCCACGGCCCGCAGGTGCTCGGCCATGAATTCGGCGGCGTTGTCGAAGCCGTCGGGGAAGGTGTGAACTCGGTTGCCGTTGGCGATCGCGTCTCGATCCAGCCGCTCGTCATGCCGCGCTCCGGCGACTATTTCGCCGACCGAGGCCTGTTCCACCTGAGCACGCAGCTGGCACTGGTGGGCTTGAGCTGGGACGGCGGCGGCATGGCCGAAGCTGCCACTGTCAACGAATACAACGTCCAGAAGATCCCGAACGAGATGACCGATGAGGAGGCCGCGCTCGTCGAACCGACGGCCGTTGCCGTCTATGCCTGCGACCGCGGCGGCGTGACCGCCGGCAACAGCGTTCTCGTCACCGGCGCCGGCCCGATCGGCATGCTGACGCTGCTCGCCGCCCGCGCGGCCGGCGCGACCAAGCTGTTTGTCTCCGATCTCAACGACTCACGGCTCGAACTTGCCAGGAAGGTGCTGCCCGACGTCATCACGATCAATCCGAAGCGCGACAAGGTCGGCGATGTCGTGCGCGCCCAGACCGAGGGCCAGGTCGGTTGCGACGTCGCGATCGAATGCGTGGGCAACGAGCATGCGCTGAAGGCTTGCGTCGATGCCGTACGCAAGCAGGGCGTCGTCGTGCAGACAGGTCTGCATCCGCACGAAAACCCCATCGACTGGTTCCAGGTCACATTTCGGGATCTTGAGGTGAAGGGCTCCTGGGCCTATCCGACCCACTACTGGCCGCGCGTCATCAGCCTGATCGCCTCCGGCCTGCTGCCGGCGACCAAGATAGTCACCAAGCGCATCACGCTCGGCTCGGCGGTCAAGGAGGGCTTCGACGCCCTCCTTGACCCAGCCGGCACCCATTTGAAGATCCTCATCGATCTTTCGAAATAAGCACCTTGGCCAAGCCTTCAGGGAGAGGAGCCCAGAAGGCGGCGGCCTGGACGCTTTGACGGAACGCCCCGCACGGGCGTTCTCCTGACCACACCCAAGCATTCATGGAGGAGAAGACATGCTTGATATCAGCCCCGCAACCAAGATCGATACGGCACTTGCAAAACTCGAGGGGGTGCTTGCAAGCGGCGACATCGACACCGCCGTCAACCTGTTTCAGGCCGACTGCTACTGGCGCGACCTGGTGACCTTCACCTGGAACCTGAAGACGCTGGAAGGCCATAAGCAGATCCGCGACATGCTGGCGAGCCAGCTTGCGACAACCAAACCTTCCAACTTTGTCCAGGATAGCAAAGAGGCGGCGTCCGAAGCCGGCGGCGTCACCGAGGGCTGGTTCGAATTTGAAACCGACGTTGCCCGTGGCTATGGCCATATCCGCCTCAGGGAGGGCCTGATCTGGACGCTTCTGACCACCATGACGGAACTCAAGGGTCACGAGGAGCCCCGGGGTTTCCGTCGCCCAATGGGGGCAGAGCACGGCCATGACCGCAACCGCCGGACCTGGAAGGAGAAGCAGGACACCGAGGCAGCCGAACTCGGCTACACCATCCAGCCCTATGTCGTGATCATCGGCGGCGGCCAGGGTGGCATTGCGCTCGGCGCGCGTCTTCGCCAGCTCGGCGTGCCGACCATTATCATAGAGAAGAACCAACGACCCGGAGACAGCTGGCGCAAACGCTACAAGTCACTCTGCCTGCACGACCCGGTCTGGTACGATCACCTGCCATATATCCCTTTCCCGGAAAATTGGCCGGTCTTCACGCCGAAGGACAAGGTGGGCGACTGGCTGGAAATGTATACCCGGGTCATGGAGCTCAACTATTGGGGCTCGACCACGGCGAAGTCAGCGCAATATGACGAGGCGACAGGCGAATGGACGGTGGTGGTCGAGCGCGACGGCAAGGAAGTGGTGCTCAAACCTAAGCAGCTGGTGCTGGCAACCGGCATGTCGGGCAAGGCCAATGTTCCGAAATTCGAAGGTCAGGACATCTTCAAGGGCGAACAGCAGCATTCCTCGCAGCATCCAGGACCGGATGCCTATGCCGGCAGACAAGTCGTTGTGATTGGCTCCAACAATTCCGCCCATGACATCTGCGCGGCACTTTGGGAAGCCGGCGCCGACGTCACCATGCTGCAACGCTCGTCCACCCATATCGTCAAGTCGGACTCGCTGATGGAGATCGGACTAGGCGATCTTTACTCCGAACGGGCAGTCCAGAGCGGCATGACGACGCGAAAGGCGGACCTGATCTTCGCGTCCCTGCCCTACCGGATCATGCACGAGTTCCAGATCCCGATCTACAACAGGATCCGCGAGCAGGATGCTGAGTTCTATCGGGCGCTCGAAAAGGCTGGCTTCATGCTGGATTTCGGCGATGACGATTCAGGCCTGTTCATGAAATACCTGCGCCGGGGGTCGGGCTATTACATCGATGTCGGGGCCTGCGATCTCGTCATCGACGGCTCGATCAAGCTGAAGTCGGGCGTCGATGTCTCGCACCTGACGGAGAATGCCGTCGTGCTGAAGGACGGCACGGAGCTTCCGGCGGACCTCATCGTTTACGCGACTGGCTACGGCTCGATGAACGGCTGGGCTGCCGATCTCATCTCGCGCGAAGTGGCTGACAAGGTCGGCAAGTGCTGGGGCCTCGGCTCGAACACGACCAAGGACCCCGGTCCCTGGGAGGGTGAACAGCGCAACATGTGGAAGCCGACGCGACAGGAAGCGCTGTGGTTCCATGGCGGCAACCTTCACCAGTCACGCCACTACTCGCAATACCTGTCACTGCAATTGAAGGCACGTCAGGCCGGGATCGACACCCCCGTCTACGGCCTCAGCGAGCCGCACCATATGTCGTGATGCCGATCAAAGGGCGCCGGTTCCGCCGGCGCCCCCGGATTTCCCCGCCAGTGGCGTCGTCGTAATCGTAATCGGCGATGCTCTTGGCGAATGGGATAGTTGTCTCCGCGTTCTGTGCGATACCAGTCGTCTTCGATCTTGAAAGGATTCGAACCACCGACCCGTTTGTCCAAGGACAAAGCGGTGGATATCCGCGACCCTTAACTGCTTAAGACACCTGCTCCGCGGCTTTCTGTAGCAAACCAGCCCGAGTAGAGATGACCTTGCGAATTGCGCTCAGGATGGGGTGCCTGATCCCCTCGTCGGCCAGTTCTGCAACAAGGGCATCGGCCTCGCTCAAAATCCTTTCGGCCATTTGGGCAAGATCGCGAACAAGGATGCGCTGAGAAGATTTGGTTTCGGGCACCAATGTCGTCCAATGCTTCATCTGGATCGTGTCGGGCACATCGCGGCCGCCAATCTTCATGGCGAGCCTCTTTGACAAGCGAGGATAAACGGCCGTGCAAACGACATCGTAGATCGGTGCCAGATCCGGTTCATCGGAGCCGTAAAGCAGGGCGTAGTTCTTGCCGTGGGCATCGGCGTTGCCGACGAGATAGTGGAAGATCAGCATGCGGATGAACTGTAACCGATCCGCGGCAGGTCTAGCGCAGACCTGGTCGATCAGCCCGAGAGCCCGTTCTGTTCCCGGTCCGCCCTCGGCCTCATACTTCAGCTCCGGCGGTACGCTAAGGGCCTGGCAAAAGTCTTCCTGGTGTAGGCGCTCAATGATGCCGTCTGCAGCCTTCGTCCGATCATAACGTTCAACCAGGAGAAAGGCAGTCGCCCCGTCTAGGCGTATCTCGACATGGGGTACCGGCAGCTTGAGGCGGGCACCCAGCCGCATACAAAAATACTCGTTCTCCACCGTGCCTTCCAACGCCTGGATGAGCGGTTTCAAGATATGGGTCGTTGGTCGACCATCTCTCGCCAAGGCAATGGAATCTCCATCGACAATGACCGCCAGTTTATCCTGCGCGCCGGCGAGCGATAAGCGAATGCCCTCGTCTCCACCAAGCAAAGGGCGGGTCCGCAACCTGCTGAGAATTTCATCCAGACGTTCCGAAGTGAGAATTTCGGCTTGGGACTGGCCGGGAGGTTCGGGCGCCGTGCCGGGGGGATAGAGTGACAAGGCACCTGCGCATTCACCCCCGATAATTTCCAGTAGCCCGAAAGCATTGCCTGCCGAAAGGCCGAGCGCGCCGGCTAGGCGTTGCCGTGCGCCTTCGTCCGGCAAGAGGCCGGAGAAAAACGGGCGCACCACCTGATCACCAAATGGCTTTTCTTGCAGGGGCATCGAGAACGAGATCGCACGCGATCGTTGGTCCAGGAGATACGCGCCGTCATAGGCAAAAGTCAGCAGGCCGTCATCAAGCCGGCCGAGTACGCCCGCCTTGGTGTCGCGAAAATAGACGTCCAAGACGCGTGTCATGATCGCGGGCCCTGGCGACGCCCGACCGAAACAACGAGGCCCAAACCAGCCAAGACTTGCATCGCACGGCCAATCTGGCAGCTCTCTTTGCCAGCCTCGAGTTCACGCACAAACCGTACGCCCACACCAATCACCCCGGCGAGTTGCTCCTGGGTTAAACCCTGCTGTTTGCGCTCCTCACGGATCAGCATTCCGAGGCTTTTCGTATCTTTGATCGTTTCCATAATCACCCCTATCGGGATGATGATATCATCAGATGGTATGAAGGGAAGTCAAAAGAACCGATCGGGATGATTTTAGGATTAATAGCGCCAACTGACCGAAATAGAACCGATCGGGATGAATCTACAACTCCGCAGGACTACTCTAAATGCTCAAGGTCGCCGTCGTCGAGCATATGTGCATTGACCACTAACCGGCAGCAGGCCATTCATCGTCCCCATAGCGCTGCATGTCGCCGCTTCGCTCCATCACCAGTTCTGGCTCAAGGACGGTCTGCTAGTGCGCATGCTGAGGTCAAGCTAAGGTGGCAGGAAGATAGGGCCAACATCCACTTGGCGTGTCTGTCTGCGTTTCGAGCCAGCTCATGAAGGGCGCTAAATCATTCGCCGGCCGACCACAGGCGCCAAGGATCCTTGAGACGGCGGCAAGATTTGGTTGGTAAGCGTACGCCATCCAGACTTTGCAACGCAGCCTCAATGGAGGCTCTATGGCGTCTCGCCTGACAGGAAGCGCTCCAAGGGAACAAGTGATTGAACCGGATCTTCCTCAAAGGGCAGATGGCCAAGGCCCGGCAGGCGCACCAGCGTGGCATTTGGCAGGTCTTGCAGATAATCATCCGCATTGCTGGTCGGGATCATGCTGTCTTTCTCACCCCATAGAAGCAGCGTCGGGGCCTGTATGCGGGCGAGTGTTGGACCGGGTTCGCGCAGGATTACCTGGCTCATGCGTGCGAGGATTGCTGGCCGCACGCCAGGTGCCAGCATCATGTCGTGGTAGCGGGTCACGCTTGCCTCGCTCAGGACGTCCGGATTTCCATATGCGGCGGCCAGATTGGCCTTCAACATGCTGCGCGGTGCCGTGTAGGGCAAAGCACGCATGATCAGCGGCGTCTCTGATTGCTTGTCATAGCCAAAGCCCGGACTGGCGAAACCATCGGGGGAGACCAGGACGAGATTGATAACCCGATCCGGATGCAAGGCGGCAAAGTGCCAGGCAATACGTCCACCCAGGGAATTGCCGATCAGGCTGACGCGGGCCACATCCAGCTGGTCCATCAGGTCGCCCAGGATCTTCATGCTGCGAGCGTCGGTGTAGTCGCCCGTCGGATCTGGACCGGTCAGCCCAAATCCCGGCAAGTCGAAGCGAATAACCCGGTACCGTGTCGACAAGGCCTGTGCCCAATCCTCCCAGGTATCCAGGCTGGCGCCAAAACCGTGGAGCATGACAATGGCCTGGGCGGCCGTAGGGCCGGTGTCGCGCAGTCGCAGACGAGCCCCGTCGACAATGCGATATTCCCCTGCATAGATTTCCTCCAATGCGGCACGCTGTTTGTCGGGCTCATAAAGCCAGACCGCCATGGCGATGATCCCAAGGACAATGAACCCGGCCAGCCAGGCAAAGATCGTCATCATCATCTTCCCTCTTCTGGCCATGTCCTCCCCCGTGATGCCTTCAGATTATACCAAACCAACGTCCACCGGGCGCTGACATGGCAATGGCCTCCTACATAATCAGACCGCAAATCGTCCCGGCCTCACAGCAGTCTAAAAGACGGCATGGTCGCCTCTGTCAGGCAGGTCGCCGCCGGCCACAACCGAGCGGTAGAAGTCGAACAAAGTCTCGGTCCCTGTCGAAGGCGTGGCTTCTGCATCGTACAGCCCTGTCTGCGGATCGAGCACAAGCATGGATTCGGTTGCGTAGTAGCGGCCGATCCGTGCCAGTTCCGCCTTCTCGCGCAGCGACGGTGCGACCAGACCAAGGGTTGAAAGGCCAGCGATAATGCCGTCGAGCAAGGCGACTGGAACGGATTGGAACTTCGGCTGGCGCCCGAGAAGTTCAAAGAGTGCCTCACCTTGCTGGCGTGGGGTGATCGCCTCACCCGGCCCGCCGATCGGCGAGATGCAGTTCCAGAGGCGTGCATCTTCCAGGCAGTCGACAAGATAACCGCCCAGATCGCCATCGCTGATGGGCTTGCAGGAGGTCAGTGTGCCGTCTCCGAAGATCAGAAAGGGGCGACCATTGCGGACGCGTTCGATCTGGCCGGACAAGGATTTAAAGAAAGCGGTCGGGCGCACGATGGAATAGCGAAGACCGGATGCCATCAGGGCTGCCTCAAACGCCAGCTTGGCCTGTTGAAAGGCGAGAAGCGGCTTCTGCACGCAGATGGCAGACAAAAGGACGAAATGTTCAACGCCTGCACGCTGTGCCGCTTCCAGCACGTTCAGCTGCGCGCGGTGATCTATGGCCCAGGCATCCTTGGGCGCCCCGGTGCGTGAGGCCATGCACGAGATCACACTATCGAACCTGGAGCCGGAAAATCCATCGCGATCCAGTGATACCGGATCGGAAACATCGACCAACCGGACGGATGCACCCTCTAGCACATGAGAGAGTGTCGTTGTCACGCTCGCTCCACTGGAACCAGCGGGCGGCCGGACAAAACAGACCACCTCATATCCCTGCCGCACGAGAGCCGCAGATGTCGCGCGACCGATCGTGCCGGTGGCGCCCAGCAGGCAAACACGCTTAGACGCTTGCAGGCCGGAACGGCCCGGTATTACCGAAGTGCCAGTGCGAGTGCCAGTCACATTGCCCCCATCGCGTGAGCCTGCAGTAGGTGCAGTTTACAGCCACCTGTTTTAGTCGCGTTTCTAACGAAAGCCCACGCAGCAATTGCCAGTCATCCAAAAGCGAACAACGACCCGGCGAAACCGCACCTCTTGTTCAACGGCCTTTGCTGACTTTCAAGCGCAGCAAAACGCCTGATCGTCGCCGACTAGCCCGGAGGCCAGCCGGGAGAGTAAAGGGCGAAAGAGACGGTCGAGGAAGGCCTTCACCTTCTCGTCGATCTCCTCGCAGAGCCGCGATACCTGGCTCTTGGAGATGCCGCTCATGCCCATGGCCTTGACGAGATCATCGACGGATCGGGTCGAAACGCCTTGGATGTAAGCCTCCTGAATGACCGCCGTCAGAGCCTTCTCCGCCCCCCGGCGCGGCTCCAGGAAACTCGGGAAGTCGCTGCCTGTGCGAAGCTTGGGAATGCGCAGCTCGACTGTTCCTGCACGCGTCTCCCAGTCTCGATCGCGGTAGCCGTTGCGCTGGGCAAGACGGAAGCCATTCTTCTCGCCATAGCCCGCGCCGGTCTTGGTACCGACCTCCAGCGCCATCAGCTTCTCGGCAGCAAAGCCGATCATCTCGCGCAGCAAATCGGCGTCAGCGCTCTTCTCAACGAGTGAGCGCAGGTTCATCATGTCGTCGGTCATCGGTGGTGTCCCTCAGGTTGGCTCTAAGCAACCTGACCCCACCGGAAATCACCGATGGCTATGAAATCCAGCTACACCACTTCCCGGGACACGATCCACGACCAAGGACAATAGGCTTCACACCTATCCCTCAAAGTCCCAACAGACTGGGGGTTCACCTCAGACTGAAGGCAAGCTCAATCAAGCAAACGAATACGCAGTCTTGACGGTGGTAAAGAATTCTTGTGCGTAGCGACCTTGCTCGCGTGCGCCATAGCTTGAAGCCTTTCGACCACCAAAAGGTACATGGAAATCCACTCCTGCTGTTGGAAGGTTTACCATAACCATCCCTGCCTGGGCGTGGCGACGATAATGGGTGGCATGTTTCAAACTGGTAGTGCAAATGCCAGAAGAGAGACCGAATGGCGTATCATTGGCCACCGCCAAAGCATGATCATAGTCCCGCACACGGATGATGCAGGCGATTGGTCCGAAAATCTCTTCGCGTGCAATTGCCATCTCCGGCGTCGTCTCCGTAAACAGCGCTGGTTGCAGATAATGACCTGGGGTCGGCCGGTTCAAGAGCATTCCGCCAAACGCAAGCCGCGCGCCTTCCGACTGGCCAAGAGCAATGTATCGCAGGTCGGTTTCGAGCTGCCGGGCGTCTGCCACCGGGCCAATCTGACTGGTTGGGTCAAGGGCATGGCCAATCTGCAACTTTGCCATTGCGGAGGTCAAGGCAGCGACAAACTGGTCGTGAATACCTTCAGTTACGATCAATCGCGAGGATGCCGTACAGCGTTGCCCGGTCTGAAAGAAGGCTCCGTTCAAGGCAACGGACACCGCCTGATCAAGATCAGCGTCATCTAGAACTACCAGTGGATTCTTACCACCCATTTCCAGCTGGATCTTCTTCATCGGATTGCTGGAGATGCAGGCGAGCGCAATAGATCGGCCGGTGTCAACCGATCCGGTGAATGAGATCGCGTCGATGCCCGGGTGATTGACGAGCGCCTCGCCGACAATTTTTCCTTTGCCCATAACAAGGTTGAATACACCTGCAGGAAGACCACAATCGGAAAGGATCTTGGTAAGCTCCCATGCACAGGCACTTGCGATCTCGGCTGGCTTCAGGATGACACAATTTCCGTAAGCCAGAGCCGGCGCGATTTTCCATGCCGGAATTGCCATTGGGAAGTTCCAAGGTGTGATCAGACCAATGACACCTACGGGTTCGCGCGTGACGTCAACTCCGACGCCAGGGCGCGTGGAGGCTAACGTTTCGCCAGTCAACCTTACACATTCAGCTGAGAAGAACGCAAAAATGTCGGCGGCCCGACCAATCTCTCCGCGCGCATCCACGAGGGTTTTTCCCTCTTCGCGCGCCAAAAGCGTGGAAAGCTCTTCGGAACGTGCGCCGATTTCAGCACTGACGCGGGCGAGAATGGTACCGCGGGTCTGGGGGACTGAAGTAGACCATGCCGCAAAAGCTGTGCGGGCACTGTCGACTGCCGACGCCACATCGAGGGCACTCCCACCGGCATACAGTCCAACCACCTCGCACGTATCGGATGGGTTGATGTTCTCAACAGCCTCCCCGGTTACCCAGTTGCCGCCGATATAATTCGGATGTGCCATCATAGTTTTGCTCCCCGTTGTGCCAGCACTCGCTTTCGCCGCCTCGTCAGTTCCTGATCTGCCAGGACGCCAAGCAAAATCACCGAGCCCATAACCGCAAAGTTCAGCGAAGACGGTATGCCGAGCAGATTGACCAGATTTTGCAGGATCTGTAGCAACACCGTGCCCAACACGATGCCAAGGATGGAGCCTTCACCTCCCCGCAAAGAGCAGCCGCCCAGCACCGCCGCAGCGATCGCATAGAGCTCGTAAAAATTGCCGTGAGATGATGGCGATACTGAGTTGGTATAGAAGACGATAAACACCGATGCGAGGCCTGCAAGCCCACCGCAAATGACGTATGTCGCCGCCACCACGCGGGTGGTGTTGATGCCTGAATAGCGAGCCGCTTCTTCGTTCTTTCCCGTCGCGAACAGATGTCGACCGAAGACCGAGCCATGCAGCACGACAGCCATGACGATAGCGATTATCACAAAGGCGATGAACGTGTGGGGGACCTCTAGTGTTCGTCCCGACATCAACCAACGCAGAGTTTCATCATCGGTCCCATAACCGAAGCCCATGGTGGAATCTGAGGTGTAGTAGCGGGCAATACCCCGATAGATCAACAAGCCGCAAAGCGTCACGACAAACGGCTGCAGGCCGACCTTGGTGACCAGCAGACCGTGAATGAGTCCCAAAAGAAGACCCATGCCCACAGCCAGTAGCAACGCGGCCGTCCATGGCAGACCGGCATTGGCGAAAAGATCCAGAAAGACCACGCCTAACAGTGCAAACATAGAGCCGACCGATAGCTCGATCCCACCAGAGATGATGACCAGGCCGACCCCAATTGCAAATATACCAAAAAGGCCGGTTAGATTGGCCATATTGATGATGTTGACTGGCGAGAGGAAGCGCGGGTTGAGTGCATACGTCACCGCTCCCACTGCCAAGATCAGCACGATCAGAGCCAGTTCCTTCTTCGAAATCATGCCACGTGCCTTTCATGCATTCCGACAGCTAATCGCATGACCGCATCCTCGCTGAACTCCGGACGGTTCAGGAGGCCAGAAATTCTCCCCTCGCACATCACAGCGATGCGGTCAGAGACGCCGACGACCTCTTCCAGGTCGCTGGAGATCATCAACACACCGGTGCCTTGATCTGCGAGATTGCGCATCAATGTGTAGATTTCCGCTTTCGCACCCACGTCGATGCCGCGTGTTGGTTCGTCGAAAATCAGGACACGCGGGGACATAGCAAGCCATTTGGCGAGAACCACCTTTTGTTGGTTGCCGCCTGAGAGCGTAACTACCAAGGTATCCACACTAGGGGCCTTGACCTTCAATGCAGATTTTTGGCTTTCAGCCAGCGCTAGTTCCGCCTTTTGGCGGATCAAACCGAAGCGCGACAATCGAGGCAGGTCTGAAAGGCTTATGTTTTCGCGGATCGACATATCAAGCACGACACCGGACCGTTTGCGATCCTCCGGCGCGAGAAAGATGCCAGCTTGAATTGCGTCTCCAGGACAGGTCACTTTGAGAGGGGTACCACCCAAAGTTATCTGACCGGACAAGGCTGGGGTGATGCCGAAAAGCGTATTGGCAAGGCTTGTCCGTCCCGATCCGACCAGGCCCGCCAGGCCGAGTATCTCACCCGCCCGCAGCTCCAGAGACAGCTCGCGCGCGGGAAAAGATCCCATGACCATATCTGTCACAGTCAAGATCGCTTCTGACGTCGACACCTTCGGAGCCGTGTAAAGCGACTGCAGTTCGCGGCCAATCATCAGGCGCACCATAGCGTCCTGCGTGATCTCGCCTTTGGCAAGATGCCCAGCCACCTGCCCATCACGCAGACAGACCACCCGGTCGGCGATACTACGCACCTCAGAGAGACGATGGGTGATGAATATGACGGCCACGCCGCGTGCCTGGAGACCGCGCACCACCGTCAAAAGACGCTCCGTCTCGGTCAAGGAGAGGCTAGAGGTTGGTTCGTCCATAATGATCAACCTCGATTGCATCGAGAGAGCCTTCGCGATCTCAAGCATCTGGCGCTCAGCGATGGACAGGCTCTCCACGAGCGTATCGGGTCCATAGGATACAGATAGCGGCGCCAAAAACTCTCGGGCCTCTGATCTCATCCGCCCACGGTCAAGCAAACCGAGACGGTTGCGAGGCTCACGGCCTGCGAAAATGTTTCCCGCGACGTCCAGATTCTCAAACAGGTTGAGCTCCTGGTGAACAAACGCGATACCGGCCGCTTGGCTCTGGCTGACCGTCAGGCGACTGAAGGATACGCCGTCGATCGTTACGGTCCCCGCACTGGGTGCCAGGACTCCACCCAGGATTTTCATCAATGTCGACTTGCCTGCACCATTTTCGCCAATCAGGCCGACCACTTCGCCAGCCGACACGGAAAAAGACACGCCATTGAGGGCTGTGACGCCGGGATAGGTCTTGGAAATACCCTGCATCGACAAAACGGGGATCATGGGAAAGCTCTTTCGATGAAGATGGGGGCTGACCCAGGGAGGTGTAGCCAGCCCCGACGCGCCTCAGTTCGCCAGCATCGCCTTCATGCTGTCTTCGAACTCCTGCACGTTAGACCCGGTGATAGCCCGGGTGGGGACGATCGAAAGCTTGTTCTCGGGGATCCAGGAACTGTCGCCCCCAATCACTTTGGCCATGCCGATAATCGACTGGTAGCCAAACTCGAAGGGTTGCTGCACGATCGTGCCGTAGACAGCACCATCCTTGATGCCACGCAGGGTGACAACATCTTCGTCAAAGCCAATAATCTTCACCTTGCCTGTCATCCCAGCGGCGGCCACAGCTTCGACAATCTGTGGCGGGTTGTAGCTGTAGAGCCCAACCAGCATATCGATGTCCGGAAAGGCCGTCAGGGTATCTTCGACATTTCGACGCGCCTTAACAAAGTCGATCTCGTCCGTCCTGACATCGATGATCTTGATGTTCGAGCCCTCAAGTGCTTTGCGGATCCCCTCAACCCGCTCGCGAGCGTTTGCGTTGTCCATCGTGCCGACAAAGAGCATGGCATCTCCTCCCTCGGGCATGGCCTCCTTCATCAGCTCGCCCGCTTGTACTCCGGCGGCAACATTATCGGTCCCGATATAGACCGTACGATTGGAATTCGGCGCGTCGCTGTCGGACGTGAACAACACGCCAGCGGCAGCGACCTTATTGAGAATCTCTGTCGAGTTTTCAGGGTTGATCGGACTGATCGCCAGGCCCTTCACGCCCCGCGCCAGAAGGTCATCAATGATACGACGCTGTTCGGCCGGCGTGGATTCGGCAGGTACGACGAATTCGACCTGATAGTCGGGAAGCTCAGTTTGCGCCTTTTCAGCGCCACGGCGGGCAATTGTCCAAAAATCGGCTGATGCATTCGTCACGAAGGCCAGGATCGGCTTCTCCTGCGAAAGAGCGGGAAGCGAGGTCAGTGCAATGGCTGCTGCACAGCTAATGAGAGCCATACGGCGGGTCAGTTTGGTGGTCATCGAGTTCTCCTCCTCGGGGTTGAATGACTTGTGGCGGTTTCCCGCTTCTTGTTTTTGAAGCTCGGTGTCAGGCCCAGCCGCCATCAGCGATCACACTTTGCGCAGTGATCGCGGCAGATTGGTCAGAAGCCAAGAACAGTGCGACGCGCGCAATATCGGCTGGGTAAAGTCGTTCCGGCAGGCACTGGCGCTCGGCGCGCATTGCGTCGGCTTCCGGAGTGAGCCAATGCGTCAGCTGTCGTTCGGTCATCGTCCAACCGGGCGCGAAGTGGTTCACCCTGATTCTGTGGCGGCCATAATCACGAGCCATTGCTCGAGTTAAGCCGAGGACTGCGGCCTTGCAGGCCGAGTAAAGAGGCATCCCCCCCATCCCGAGGATCCAGGAATGCGATCCGAAATTGATGATGGATCCGCCTCCGGCCTCGATCATGTCTGGCAATACTGCCTGCGCTGCAAAGACCTGATGCTTGAGGTTCACCGAGATCCTGGATTCGAAATAGGCGTCTGTTAAATCCTCGATCCGGTGACGTTCATCGTTGGCAGCGTTGTTCAAAAGCACTGTTATCTGGCCAAACACTGTGCGGATGCGCCCGATTGCGGCCTGAAGCGCGGCCGTACTTGTCAGATCGGCCGCTTCAAACCTCACGAGGAAACCCTTTTTGGTCAGAGTATCGGCCAAGGCATTGCCCCGCGCCTCATCGATGTCGATGAATCCAACTTTGGCTTGCTGGTATGCGAAGGCCTCGACCAGTCCTTCGCCGATACCGCTGGCACCCCCGGTTATCAAAACGGCTCGGCCTGCAAGATCGGGGTAAATTGCATAGGTCATCGACCAGCCTCCTCATCAATTCCTTCAAAGGTAAGAAAGTTGAAGTCACAGCCCCTGTCGGCCTGCAGCACAGAATGCATGTGCAACCATTCGAACCCCCGTGTGGCGCTTGGTCCAGGGGAAGGCAAGGCTGCTTTGCGGCGTGACAGCTCAGCGTCGTCAACCAGCATATCGATCCGCCGTCCCGGCACATCGAGCCGGATCAAGTCACCGGTCTGTACCAAAGAAAGTGGTCCGCCGACTGCGGCCTCAGGCGTGATGTGCAGAACAATAGACCCGAACGCCGTTCCGCTCATGCGCGCGTCGGAGATGCGGACCATGTCCTTGACGCCTTGGCGTGCAAGCTTACGGGGGATCGGCAGATAGCCTGCCTCGGGCATGCCCGGTGCTCCCTTGGGACCTGCATTTCGCAAGACGAGAACACTATCCGCCGTTACATCGAGATCGTCGCTGTCGATGCGTGCAGCCAGATCGGCCAGATCGCTGAAGACCATAGCAGGCCCGACATGGTTCATTAAGGCATTCGAGGCCGCCGCCTGCTTGATGACGGCTCCGCCTGGCGCCAGATTGCCCCGCAAGATCGCCATGGCACCGCCACTATAGACAGGGTCGGAGATCGGACGAACCACATGCTGGGCAAACGACGGTGGGGCGTCCGCCAGATTGTCTGCGAGCGTGCGCCCGGTGACGGTCAAGCAATTGCCCTCAATCAGGTCACCCAGTTCCCGCAGGAGTGGTGCTAATCCACCGGCCTCGTGCAGGTCTTCCATATAGTGTTGTCCGCTTGGCTTCAGATCGATAAGTACTGGGGTCTGTCGCCCCATGGCATCAAACTCGTCCAGGCTGACGCTGATGCCTCGTCGTCCAGCTATGGCCGTCAGATGTATAAGCGCGTTTGTTGATCCACCTGACGCCAGAACAACCCGCAATGCGTTACGGATGGCAGCCGGTGTAATGATCTTGTCCGGTGTCAGGTTTTCTGCGGCCATTGCCACTGCGCGTGCGCCGGTGCGCTCAGCGCTGCGGCGGCGCTCTGCAAATACGGCGGGAATGGCAGCGCCGCCTGGTAACATCATTCCCATCGCCTCGGTTGCCATAGCCATGGTGCTTGCAGTGCCCATGACACCACAGGTGCCAACGGTTGGAGCCAGTTCAGAGTTCACCTCGGCGATCTGGCCCTCATCGAGGTCACCTGCCCGAAACCTTGCCCAGAAGCGGCGGCAGTCTGTACATGCACCGACCCGCTCACCGCGCCAGTTGCCAGCAAGCATTGGCCCCGTCACCAATAAGATTGCAGGTATGTTGGCACTGGCAGCGCCCATCAGGAGAGCAGGTACAGTCTTGTCGCAGCCACCGATCAAAACCACGGCATCCATGGGCTGAGCCTTGACCATTTCCTCTACGTCCATCGCCATCAGATTGCGAAGATAAAGACTAGTGGGCGATGCAAAGCTTTCATGGATGGAGATCACCGGGAAGCTCATCGGAATACCACCAGAAAGCAATACGCCTCGGCTCACGGCCTCAATGAGGTCCGGAACATTACGATGGCAGGCATTGTAGTCGGAAGCTGTATTGATGATCCCGATGATGGGTCTTTCAAGCGCATCATCGGTATATCCCATAGCCTTGATGAAGGCCTTGCGCAGGAACACCGAGAATGCCGCGTCGCCGTAGTTTGCCAGCGCTTTTTGCATCCCGGTCTTGTGTGCCATGTTAACCTCCGCCATTCTCCATAACAGAGCTACAAGATTGCTAACAAGATTGTCAACAATTTTCGCAGAAGTGCCATCATGCTTGAATCGACGCCTGCAGACACCCCCGATCGCCTTGCCCAACTGGTCGGCGCACTAGAAGAAGAAATCGTCCTTGGCTGGCTCCAGCCGCGCGAACGGCTTGTCGAAGAGACGATTGCCGAACGGTTTTCGGTCAAGCGACATGTCGTACGCGAGGCTATCTTCGAGTTGGAGCGGATGGGGCTCGCAGAAAGACAGCCCAACAAGGGCGCGTTTGTTCGCGTACTGGATCCGGATGAGGTCGCACAGATCTATGAAGTGCGCATCTCCCTCGAGACCCTCGCTGCCGAACGAATTCCCTTGCCACCACCACCGGAAATTCTCGAGGAACTCCGTCGGGTTCAGGCCAGACATGACGGGGCTGTCGCCGGTGCGGATCCCCGCGGGGCTTTTCGGGCAAACATGCAGTTCCACTCAACCTTCTTCGCCGCCTGCGGCAACCTGCATCTGGCCGAAATGATCCGTCTGTCCGCACAGAAAGTACATGGCGCACGCTCGCTCACCGCGGTCAATCCGGACTATCTCGAGCGCGCGCGGAAAGAGCACTGGGGCATCATCGGTGCACTGGAGCAAGGTGACAGAAAGGCCCTGGTGGAGCTTTGCAGATCGCACATCCTACCATCGCGTGACGTTTACATTGCAAGCGCTTCACTGAAGCGCCGGCGTGATTGAGTTTTTTAGCTACACGAGCGACTCGCTGCCGCTTGAGGCGGCAAGCGGGAAGAAACATGATTGCGCATAGCGTGGATGAGGAAAGCGCGCGATGCGTTACATCCGGCTTTCATGCCGTGTCACAATGGCCGATGCTATAGATCCCAGTTTACCCGCTGAAACTCGAGGATTTCAATCTGCTCCCAGACCCCCTCACGTACAAACGGTTCGGTCAATAGCCAAGCATCAAGGGCCTCTTTGTTTGGAAAGTCGCACAGAACCACAGAGCCCACCATGCGACCAACGTCATCCAGAATGGCTCCGCCATCGATGATGTTACCCTGTTGCTTGAGGCGTTTGACGCTTGCCAGATGCTCCGTGCGAGCAGAAAGACGGCGACCAAGTGCATTTGTGCCATCACGGCAGATCAGTGCGAATTGCATCAGTCGGATCTCCCCGGAACGCTCGGGGGCGACAGGTGATATCCCCTTTCTTCATAATCGAAGTCTTGCAAACAATTGATCGGCCGATCATGATTCACAGGGCTCGCATAATAGGCACGTATCTCAACGATCCGCGTGATGTCATGGTTGAAGATGTACCACTCATCGCCGCGCAAGACTTGGCCGAGCGCCGTTTTCCAATGGGTCCACTCGATCACCGCCTCGCGCCCGTCAGAGCTTGCCAAAACCTTTTCGATTGTCCACTTCGAGCCTAGATTCTCCACACACCGCAACCATCCGTCCGCGACCGCCTCGGCACCCCGCCATGGAGCGCCCGGCAAACCGGGAGGAAAGTAATGGGTTCCATCCGGTGTAAAGCAATCGATCAATCCTTGCCGATCTGCCGCATTGCACATCATGAAATAGTGACGGATCAGCGCTTCAGCCTTCTCTGGACCAGTCATCATGGAGCTCCCTTGGACCGCAGAGTTTCAAACTCGGCCAGCGTTTCGGAGTTAGCCGGATAAGTCCCCCAAAGAGGCGCCCCGGCATCGATCTTGGTAAACAGGAATGCTTCACGCTGTTCCTGTTCCAGCGCGTCCTGGGCAACATCTGCGGCAATATGGCGAGGTATTACCGTCACACCGTCAGCATCGCCCACGATGATATCACCGGGATACACCGCCACATCCGCGCAACCGATCGGCTCATTGATACCGACAGCACGGTGGAATGCCGGCCGTGTCGATGCCGTATTGGCCCGACAATAGGCGGGAATTGGCATGGCTTTAATTTCGGTGCCGTCTCGGAAAGCACCGTCGGTGATCGCAGCCACAGCACCGCGCCGCATGAGCCGTGTCAGCAGCATATTTCCTGCTGACGCTGCACGCGGATCATTCCTGCTGTCGATGACCAGAACCTGGCCAGGACCTATGGTTTCAACGGCTTCCCATTGCAGATTATCCACACCGCGTTTGTGCAGATCCCCCAGGTCCCAGTCCTTGTCTTCACGGCTGGGAATGAACCTCAACGTGAAGGCCTCGCCGGCAAAGCGTCCAGTGGTTGGGCTCAGCGGGGCCAATCCGACCAGGAACTGTTGACGGTAGCCTCGCTTGAACAGCTGGGTCGTCAGCGTTCCCTGTCCACATTGCCTCAGCATGTCGAGCACAGCCTCAGAAACCGGGTCACTGTCCCGAAAACCTCTATCCATGTCTTTCTCCTGTATCGACTGGTCCGGTGAGGGCGTCAGGGAACGGTGTCATGGAGATCACAGGACTTCAACAGTAGGCGGATCAGGAGTCTCATGATATGAGATGGTCGAGCGTCTATGCCGCTCCCTCAACCAAAGGGACACCATCAGTGTGAAAGATCCCAAGGCGATACCTGCCGGAGCCGCACTGATCGGCAAGGCGATTGATATATTGGAAGCCATCAGCCACAATGGGGGGGCGGCTGATCATGCGCTGTTGTCGAAATCCTGCAATCTGTCGCGACCGACACTCTACCGTATTCTACAGGCGCTCTCTGCGCGCGGCCTCGTTCGTCCAGCTGACAGTCAGTTCATGCTTGGATACGGCTTTCTGGATATGGCAACCCAGGTATGGGCGTCTTCCGATCTGACCACGGTTGCGGCCGGCGAACTGAAGCGCCTGCGAGATATCACTGGTGAGACGGCCTATCTGGCTGTGATGGAAGGTGCGGGCGTACTTTCGATAGGTCGGTTTCAGGGTGCGCATTCCAAACGTTCTTCAGCTGCACTTGGCTCAGTCAAACCGCTGCATTGCACCTCCCAAGGCAAGGCGTTTCTGGCACATTTACCGCAGGCTCAGCGGGATCGCCTGCTTGAGGGCTCCTTGGTCGCGCTGACTGAGCGCACGATTACCGACCCTATTCTCCTTGACGTTGAGCTCGCCAAGACCCGTGCGCGTGGATATGCGCTTGATGACGAAGAGATCGTCATGGGTACTCGTTGCGTTGGCGCACCAGTGCTTGACGATAGCGGAATGCCCATTGCTGCGGTCTCGGTGGCCGGTCCAAGTTTTCGCATAACTCTCGCGCGGACAGAGTATCTTGGGCAGGAGGTTAAGGAGGCCGCTCACCATATCGCTGCACGACTGACCCCTCGCAAGGTGGGGCAGGTCAGTGCGCTCGACTACCTGCCTGTGACGGAACAACCAGGATTTCATGGACTTGATCCTCATTGGAACGCAAAATCGGGGGTTTTGAGTTGGGCAGATCGCTATGCTTCTGCATTGCTCCAGCGGGATACATCGGGCCTGGTGACAGAAGCTGCTACTTTTTCGAAGCGAATTGAGGCGTTCGCGATGACAAAAGCAGTAGGACCTGCCGTTTTCCATGAAGACGAGGTCGTCTTTCCAGAACTCGGTCGCCGCACGCCCTTTATCGGGTTCAAGGTCCTGGCAGGATGTGCTGATCAGGCTGACAATCTCTGGGTTTCCACATCTGAGAACCGGCTCGGGCGTTTGCGCGCAGACGGAAGTTTGATCGACACGATCGATTTACCCTGCGCAGCGACATCCCTCGCGGCCATGCAGGATAGAAGCGTTTTTGTTGTATCGGCAGAAGGCGGCAGCCTGCATCGTTTTGACCCGACGACGCGTCGACTGAGATTGTTTGCGAACATCTCACGCGCCGCGGGGATGCCTTCAGGAGTGGCAGACGCCGGCGATGGAGGATACTGGCTGGCACTGACTGGTGGTTGGAGCGTTCTGCGCCTGAATGATGTCGGTGAAATTTCTCAAAGCTCGGCATTGCCAATTGCAGACGCGACCGGCTTGTGTGTCGGCGAGGATGGTCGAGCGCTCTTCGTGACCTCGGCGCGTCACAGACTGCGTCGTGAAGAGCTCATTCACGCGCCGTTATCCGGTCATGTATTCCGTCTACCGGTGGGAACGGGTTGAGCATAACATCAAAGCGGAAATGACATACCATGGTGGCACCCGGCGCAATCGGCCCCATGTCCGGTATGCCTGGCTGTGTCAGGGCATTCGCCAAATGGCTGACCGGCTCCACACAAGCATGGCGCCCAACCGGTTGATGGATCACCAAATGCGGCAACTCAACTGGTTTATGAAACCTCAAACATAATCCAGTGGGAAGATCCAGGCGCACGCGGGTCCATTGTGCAAGATAAAGCGTTTCGCCGCTCAGTTCGCCACGCTCAACAGGGCCGGAGCCGGGCAGATAGTCCGCCTGGATTGGCCAGCCGATCAATGCATCGTCGCGAATGCGGATCGGGCGTGGAATATAGGGATGCCAGCCGAGCCCCCCTGGCATCGGGACCTCATCAATATTGGTGAGGCGCAGAGTGACGTATAGACCGTTTGGGTCAAGCTCAAGCACCTGAGCTGCCTCGAAGCTCCATGGCCATGTCTTGTCACCGCGGCGGCACAGCTTCAATTCGGCCATTTGCCCTGTCCGCCTGCCAAGCATCCACGGCAATCGGCTACCCATCCCATGGAGTGCATGGGGAAGACTGGACGGGTGCGGCTCCAGTTGCGCTTCACGCCCCGCGAATTGGCAGCGAGCATTGGCGACACGATTGTGAAAAGGGACCAGCGGATAGGCTCCGGCGCGGGGCCAGTTTTCAGGATCAAAAACTGTGTCGACAACCGGCAGCAAGATATCGCCACCGCTCCTGTGAGAAAAAGAAGTGAGCCGACCTCCCCAGGCCGGCCGCAAGGTGAGGCTGAGGGGCCCGGCCTGCAGGACAACGTCCACCATATTACGTCGTGCGATACTGGGCAATAACAGCCGGATCAGGTTCGATCCCCAGCCCTGGCCCCTTCGGACGCGTGATGCGTCCAGAGATCGGCAACGGCATGTCGGGGTAGAGCTCTGCCTCCGGCCATATATACAAGTGTTCGAAGATCGCGTCGCCTGACAGAATGCTGCAGAGCTGTAAGGTGGCTAGATAACCCGGACCGAAATACGGTGAGTGGGGCATCAAGGTCAGTCCGGCCGTTTCCGCAAGCGCGGCAATCTTGAGGAATTCCGATACACCCCCAACCTTTGTGACCGATGGCTGCGGATAGCTGACGGCTGCCGATGAAATCATCTGAGCGAATTGCCAGTGGGTACAGAGGTTTTCGCCCGCCGAAAGGGCAAGGCCATGCCCTGCCAGATCCGCAAGACCGCTGAAATCTTCCGGAGGAAAAATCGGTTCTTCCAACCAGAAACATCCGATTTCGCCCAACCACCGCGCCATTTTGCGCGCCTCGCTCATGGACCAACTGCAGTTGACGTCGACCATCAGTGCGCTCGTGCCGCGGGCGGCATCACAGGCTGCGATCTCAGGCCTTGTGACCTCATGCAACTTTATATGACCATAACCTTCGCTATACGCACGCTCAGTAAATGCTGCCGCCACGTCTGCATCTCCATAGCGAACGAGGCTCGCATAGGCAGGAATGCTGTCGCGGGGAGTAACAGCCAAGAGGTCTCCCAGCGACTGCCCCGCAGCTTTTGCTTTTAGATCCCAAAGCGCGATATCCACACCCGAAAGGGCGAACATCGTTATACCGTAGCGTCCAAATAAGGCCATCCGCCTCTGAAGTTCCTCTCCCAGGGCTGCTGGATCAAAGGTGGGCTGACCGATCAGCAAAGGTGCAATGGATCTGTCCATCATCGCCTTTACGGCCTCTGCGCAAAAATAACCAAATGCTTCACCCCAGCCAACGCGGCCTTCGCTGGTTTCGATGCGGATCAGCACGATATCGAGCGCGTTCCAACGCGAAGGGGTCAATCCCTCCCCCGCGCCGCCATCGGTAAATGGAATCGACAGCAAGATTGTCTCAACGTTGCGGATGGTCTCAGATCTCACGATTTGCTCCAGTTGTGAATGTCGGCCTGGAAGTTCGCCGCAGCAAAAGCACCGCCTATAGCAAGGCCAGCCATACCATCCGATGGCGACTGATCGGCGATCCCAGGATCGGCCAAATGATCAATGGCAGGGTCAAGCGGACTGAAGCCTAATTCCTTGGCGCTGCTCGTGTCAAAAAAAGGATCCGGGCATTCACCACAGGCGAAGAGCGCACGATGCCCAGGATCCTCTCGCTGCAGAGCGATGACAATGAGCGAAGCGAGATCTCGATATGAGATCCACATGTGACTTCGTCGCTCATCAGGGACATCCGGCCCGCAATTTCCGATCCGCAGGCTCGTGGTCGCCATTCCATAGGCATCACCATAGAGCGCCATGACCGCCTCACCCCAGACCTTTGAGACGGCATACCAGCCGTCCGGACGAGGGGGAGATGTCACAGCCAAAGGAGCACTTGTTCGTGGATGAAATCCCCAGCCGTGATTGCTGCTTGCAAAAGCAATCGGTCGAATGCGTTCTACCCGCGCCGCCTCCATCAAGTTCAGGACCGCTCGGTAATTGCTATTGAGCGTGGCTTCGAAGGGGATCGTCAGTCCATGAACGGCGGCCAAATGAAGGACTGCTTCGCAGCCGGCCACCGCTCGTGTCGCGAAATCTGGATCCGCCAGATCCCCTGTGACCTCTTCATCGCCCGGATGAAGCTTAGACACGGGGACAATATCCAAAAGGCGCAGCGCAAAGTGCGGCCGCAAAAAGTCGAGAATGCCCTGCCCAAGTCCACCGGCGGCCCCTGTGATCAACAGCCGCCTCATTGGCCCATCGCCTGATAGGGTAGCCAGGTCACCAGTGCCGGCACCAATGCCAGCAACAGGAAGACGGCCATCATAACCAGAAAGAAAGGCGTTGATCCCCGAATATATTCCCTGATCGTCACATTCAGCATACCGCAGACGGTAAACATAGATATTCCAAGTGGCGGCGTGTTGCTGCCCATCGTGATAATTGTCACCATGAGTACACCGACATGGATCGGATCATGACCTTGGGCGGTGAGAATTGGCAGGAAAATCGGCGTCAACAAAAGTACGTTCACCGTTGCCTCCATCAGCATGCCTGCAATCACCAGGAAACCCAGCACCAGCAAAAGAGTGAGCGTGGGGTTCTGCGTTACCGCCCCAAGCGCTTGCGCCATTCCGGCGGGAGCCTGTTCCAAAACGATTACGTGGCCCAGCACAGCCGCGACAATGATTATGAACATGATCATGCCGATATCGGAAAGGGACTGGCGCAGAGCCTCGACCAATTTGGAGAAGGTCAATTCACCATAGACGAAGAAGCCGATAAACGTAGAATACAACACCACGAATGCACCGGCCTCTGTGGCGGTGAAGATCCCAAAACGGAAACCCACGAGCAGAAAGACCGGGAACATCAACGCCCAGAACGCGCGCAGCGTGGCATTGGTCACATCCTTCAAGGTCGGCCGTGGCATGTCATCAGCGCCGTAACCAGCGCGTGCGGCAGCAATCCAGGTGTAAACCATCAGGGCGACCGTCAGAATCAGTCCGGGAATGATCCCCGCAAGCAAAAGACGGCCAACCGAGACATTTGCAATCACACCAAAAACGATCAACCCAATCGACGGCGGGATAAGGGCCGTGATGATCGATGAATAGGTGATGACGCCGGCTGCAAAGCCGCGAGAATACCCCTTGGCAATCATCGGCCCCCCGAGCAGGCGCGATTGCATGGCCGCATCTGCGACGGCAGATCCTGATATCCCGCCCATGACCAGGCTCAGTATGATGGACACCTGGGCAAGGCCTCCCACAGTCCAACCCACCATCACCTTGCTGAACTGAACCAGACGCTCGGCAATGCCGGAGGCAACCATGATATTGCCCGCCAAGACAAAGAACGGAATTGCCATCAAGGAATAGGATTGCGTCACCGCTACCATTTTTTGAACGGCGATTTGCGGCGGCAGGTATTCGCCCGTCAGGAATGTTGGTGCTGATGCTAGGAGAAGCGCAAAGGCTACAGGCAAGCCGATCAAGACGGCCAAGAGAAAAAGTCCGACACCAAGCAGCAGCATTACAAGCTCTCTTCCGGCGCACTCGCGCTCTGCAGGACGTCCATGATTGTTTCAAGGCTGGTCAGTGCCATCATTATGCATGCAACAGGGATGGTTGCCGCCACAAAGGAAAACGGTATCCCGGTCAAAGGGAGCGTCCGGCGATCCGCCAAAGCAACAAAATCGAGCGCAACGATTGCAAGCCAAACGACCATACCAAGGACAAGTATCGCTTGAACAAGCCGCAAGGCTGCCCTGTACCGTTTCGGTAACCGCATCGAGAGGAAATCGACAGAAAACAGGGTCGCGTTCCGATAAGCCACTGATGCCGATAGAAGGCATGTCCAGGCGAAGAGTATCTGCGTTACTTCGATCACCCAAATGCTGGGTACACCCAGAACCCGTGTCAGGGTCGCCCATGTCACCAGCCCGACTACGCCACAAAGTGCGAGCGCCGCGAGCCAAACCTCAGCCTTACGCAGTCTGAGATAGAATTCGCCCATTTTGTTCTGCCTCCTCACAGACGACGGCGCCGCCTCCATTCAAGCCGGCGCCGCCTTAATTCCTGAACGCTCAGTTTCGACCGAGTTCTGACCGGACGGCTTCCAGGGCCGGCATCAGTCCGAGTGCCTCAAGCTCTACGGCGGCAGCAGCCTTAAACTCAGCCTTATCGATATCGGAGATGGTGACGCCGGCAGCCTGCATTTTTGCAAAGTCTTGCTCCAGCTGGCCGACAACAAGGTTCGACATGAAGCGACCTCCCTCAACTGCCGCCTCTTGCACCAAAGCCTGATCTTCGGGGGAAAGTGTCTTCCACCAGAGGTCTCCCACCACTATCCCGGTAATCAGGTGAATGTGCTCCGTCTTGGTAACGTGCGTAGTGACTTCGTGAAACTTCGATCCGACGGCGCCCGAAGGCTGGGATTCGACACCATCAATGGCTCCCAATTGCAGTGCGGAATAGACTTCGCCCCAGGCCATGGGGGTTGGCGTGCCGCCAAGCGCCTTGCCCGCGGCGACCCAAACAGGCGCGCCCGGGGTGCGTATCCGCAAACCGTTCACATCAGCTCGACTTGCGATCGGCTTCTTGGTCATCAAGTTGCGAGGACCTTGATACCAGTTGAAGGCAAGCGTCACGAACCCGCTCTCAGCTCGCAGGTCTTCAGCCCATTTCTTGAAGGTCTGCGATGAAGTGAAGCGGTCAGCGTCTTCGTAGCTCTCAAAGACATAGGGTGCACCGATAATGCCGAATTCAGGCTTGAAGGTCGCCAGAAGATTTGGGTCGGTAAAGGCCGCGACGTTTCCACCCGCCAATGCCTGATCCTGGACTTCCTGCGTGTCGCCCAATTGGCCGTTTGGATATACCAGAATCTCGATCCGGCCGTTCGAACGCTCCTCGACCAGACGCTTGAATTCGTTAAAGCCGCGAATGATTGGATCGTTTTCAGCTTGAACCGAGCCGATGCGAAGACTGTGTTCTTGCGCTGCAGTCGGACCTGCAGAGGCGGTCAAACCCGCAATGACGAGTGCAGCGATGCTTCCGAAGATTGTGTGTCTCATAGTATCCTCCCTATTGTCGACTGGCACGATTGGCATGATCCAGCTCTTGTGCAAGCCTACAGAAAGGGACTTCGTCCGCAATCTTGGCTTTCCATTGCGTCTCACATTGTAAGAGCCGTCGATCACGTGGGGAATTCAGACGAGCGGCCTGCTTTCGCAATCATAGGAGCCTCGCGTCCATACAAGCGCCTATTGACGTGTCATTGATCCAGGCACTTTTCAGAGGTTTGGTCAGCCCGACTTGCATCGCTGTGTGACGCTCAAGCTTCGCGGTCCATCGGGCCACGCGGTCACAAGGCAGTATCTGTTGATACGTTCTTCACTGAGGTCTTGAGGGGGATACGAACATAGAACGCTGTCGAAGCGGCCCTACGTCTGCCAGTCCTTCATTTGCAGCACATTTCCTCCGAGCTTCTGAAACGCACGCTGCCGACAGGAGAACACGATAATCTGCTGGTCCCGAGACTGCCTGTGGAGGGCGTCGAACATCTTCTCAATGCGGTCGTCGTCCGAATAGACCAGGGCATCATCGAGGATGACGGGCGCGGGCCGGCCGTCACGTGCGAGAAGCCTCGCAAAGGCCAATCGCGTCAGTATGGACAGCTGCTCCCGCATACCGCCGCTCAGGCGGTCGACGTCTTCTTCCTGTCCATTACGCAAAATGGTCTGGGGCAGAAGCGTCCTGTCATCAAAGGTGATCGAGACATCGTCGAAAAGAAGTCTCAGCAGCGGTCCGAGCTCAGCCATGACAGGCTTGAGGTAGAGTTCGCGAGCCTCAGACCTGGCATTTTCCAAGGCGGCAGTCACACGCTGCAGGACCGCCACCTCCTTCTCGTATGCAGCCACCCGCGCGGTCGCCGCAGTGAGCGCCTCCGAAGTCTCGCGCCATTTTTCTTCCACGGCCTCTTCGGATTGCGCCCGTATCTCTGCGTTCAGTCCGGCCATGGTCTCCCGCAGCGCATTTATCTCTTTGTCGACTGCTGCTTCGATCGAGCGAGCACGCGTCAGCGCCGCCTCGATCGACGCGAGATCCCCGGCATCTGCACCCAATTTCAGGACATGTGCCTCCGCCTCAGAAAGGGATTGATCCAGATCGGTCAGCGTGGTCGACAACGAGCGCGCGCGCTCTGCACGAGCTTCTTCCGGCCCCAGGATAGCATCCACCTGCGCCCGATCGGACAGGAGGGAGGTCAATGTCGTTTCAGTGGCGACGAAAGCTTCATCGGCACGAGACTGGTCTGGCTCTACCTCTCGGAGGGCGAGACGCGCCTGCTTGCGGCGGTCTTCGGCTTGTGCCAGCTGGGTGCTAAGCAATGTCGGATCTTCGCTCAGGTCGAGAACCTCGAGGCTGATCGCGTCACCCGTAGCCACGTCCTGTCTGAGTTTCGCCAAACCCTCTGGAGCAATGAAGGACAGCCGGGCCCGCAATCCCCGCAGGTCACCATCGGCCAGCTGTGCCCTGGCTTGCCTGTCTCGCGCTGCAGAGAGGCTATCGACGCCCATTGAAGCCAGGAGGGCGGTTCGTGCCGCTTCTCCCAGCGCCAGTTGATTATCATCCCGACCAGGGCGGTTGGATCGCAGGATGATTGTCCCAATTCCTTCGACTTCAAGCCAAGCCTGTCCGTCGTAGGTCCGGTCTTCCCCATCTGTCAAAGGCTTGCCGTCGAGGGTCACCCTTCCGGCCGCCTCTGCCTCGTAGTGGATTGAGACTGAGGGGCGAGCGGCCTCATCGAAGGCACGGAGCTTGGCGATTTCGACTTCGCATGCTTGCAGCTCTTCGATGGACCTTGCCGAGATTTGCAGGAGGACGCGTTGCGCCTCACTCTCTTCAATGCTCTGACGGACCTTCTCTGCCTCGGCCAAGCGTTGCTTCAGGTCTGCCAGACGCTCGTACGCCTCGCGTGCCTTTGTTGCCGCGTCGAAGCGGGCAAGCCGCTCCCGGAGCTCCTGCTCCTCAGTCTCCGCGCGCTCAACGTCGTCACGTGTCTTTTTAATAGTGTCAGCTGCCTCGCGGCGCCGCGTTATCGCTTCGGTCCTCTTGCTCTGTGCAGAAGCTAGATTTTCTTGCAGAACGGCTGCCCTTTCCTGAGCTTCGATGAACGCCTTCAGTTCCCGCTCTGCTGCGTTTCGCCTCTCACGAACGAGCTTCAGTTCCGCTTCCGCCGTCTTAAGTTTCTCGTTCTGCGCCTTGACGGCATCGAATCTGCTCTGGGCTTTCTGAATGGCCGCCCTGCGTTCTTCTCTTTCTGAAGGGCTGTCGACTTCGATAAGCCTCGCTGCAGCGTTCGCACGTTGGTCCAGCGCTTGGCGCAAGCGGCTCACGTCAGCTGCCAGCCGCGCCTCATCATTGGCGAGCCTATCCCGTTCCTCAATCGCAGCTGCATAGCGACCGCCAGCTTTCGGTCTGCCGGTCGCCGTGACCATGTCTGAGAGGGCTTCCTTGGCTGCCGCCATGATCTCGGCCATCCGGCGCCCGCCGGTGACGGCTTCCACCTCTCCCTGGACGGATTCGAGCAAGCTCTGACGAACCTGTTTTTCCCCCTCTTCCTCGGTGCGGCTTCGCTTCTCAATACCGGTGATGCCTTGGCGCACCCAGAGGAGACCCGCAGGTCCGGAGGTCCCTCCCCTGATCAGGCTGGTGATGAAGTTTTCTGCCTCATCGGCCTGGGCGACGAGCCGGCCCGATGCCAGATCCACCACTCGGGCTGACCGCCCACCATAGTATTGCTTGGTAACTCGGAAGCTGCCCTCGCCGGTCGTGATATCGGCCTCGACCAACGGATTCCCACCGCTATAGGGGCGCAATTTCTGGACATCGCCCGGAGTGCCTGAATGAGGTTGGAAAAAGAGTGCATGCAAGGCTTCAAAGCTCGTCGACTTGCCGAACTCATTGGCGGCGCAAAGCACGTTCACGCCATCTCCGATACCTTCGATGGCAACGCCGCGACCGGCGAACCGTTTGACATTGAAGAGGCGTATGGCCGAGATCTTCATGATGTGACCGCCTGCGTATAGGAGTAGAGGCGCATCAAGGCCGCCCGCGCGATCCCGCGCTCAGACAAGGGTCGACGTTCATCTGTAGACTCGGCAAGCAGCGCATTGGCAGCTTCACGCAGGGCGCCGCCGCGATCGATCTGGTCTAGGTCTTCCAGCTCGCATTCCGTGACCAATCCATCCTGGTCCAGCTCCAGAAAAGCGAAATCCGGAACTGCCCTTTCCACGGCAGCGACAAGCTCCGCGCGCCCTGCCAAGCGGCTATGCCCTGATGCCACCACCCGGATCAGCGAGTTCCTGCGTTCCCTTGAGGCGGGTAGCAAGGAATTGAGAGCAGGCTCTGGAGCGTCGCCTTCAAGCAGATGAAGATCGAGGCGACGCCAGGCGAATGTCTCCGTGGGCAAGGCTCGAATATCCGGTATGCTCGATGGGCCGGCGATCGTGACCAGCAGAGCCGTACCGGGCGCATCATGTTTGAAACGGTCCGGCTCTGGCGTCCCACAATAATGGGTTCGCGGGTCCACACTGACCATGCCATGCCAATCGCCGAGCGCGAGATAGTCGAGCCCTGCGCGCCTTGCCCGGTCTGGTGCAATAACCTCGGAGGCGGCTGCCTCTTCCGAAAAATTGCGAATGGCACCATGGGCAAGCCCAATACGCAGCGTCCCATCGGGTGTGGCTTGACCGTCCATCCACTCCGTCAGGTCTCGGCCAGGCCGGCGCGTCGTGCACGGTGCGGGAAACAGGACCACACCTGTCGCAAGTTCGATCGGCCGGGGCTCAACGGCGAGGACGACGTTTTCTGGCGCTTCTGCATTCAACGCTGTCCAGAGCTGTGAGGCCTGCAAGGAATCGTGATTACCTGGCAAGATCACCCACTTGATCGCAGGATCATCCGCCATCTCGGCAAACGCCTGTCGTCGCACATGCGGTGCAGGTGTCTCAGTATCGAAGGTGTCTCCAGCCAGCAGGACCATTTTGGCGTTTTGCTCGCGGGCGTGTGCAGCCAGCCGCGCGATTGCGTGGTGCCTCGCTTCGCGCAACCGGCTGGGCAGGTCACCCTCGAAGTTGCCGAAACGCTTTCCGAGATGAAGATCGCTGGAATGGATAAAATGAAACATAGCTACTCGAGTGATGGGACGGCTGACATGTGCAGCGGCGACAGATTGACCGTACCCTCTAACTGCGCTTTGAACTGAAGCGGACGCGGTATGTCTCGCGCAATGCGCAGTCGTTTTCAATCGTTGTTTCCACCGCAAGTTTCCGGCGCTCTAAAAAGAGCCAAGCCGATAGAAAGACGAGCCGAGGCCCCTCGGCATATTGGACGGCTGTCGAAACTTGGGCGCTTGACAGGCGCGTGCAAAGATCTTGTTCAACGAACACGTCGTTGCAGTTCACTGACTTTGAAAACCAGTTGCCGAGCCGCTTAGCTTTGGCCGGAGGTCGAGTTCACGGTGCTGCCAACGAACCGTCGCGGCGTCTTTCCTAAAGTCCGTTTAAACGCTGCAGTGAAGGCACTTTCTGAGGAGTATCCGACCTCAGCTGCAACTTCGGCAACCGTCGTACCATCCCGATCGAGCCTCTTGGCTGCCCATAGCATCCGCCAAAGTGTCATGTAGCTCATCGGCGGTTGCCCGACGATCCGCGCGAACCGAACCGCGAAAGCGGTACGTGACAGGCCTGCCCGCTCGGCTAGTGTCGCGACGGTCCAGTGGTTAGAGAGGTCGTGATGCATGGCGGCAAAAGCACGTCGAAGGAATGGGTCCGCAAGCGCGGCGGTCCATCCAACCTGCCCCCCATCGCCCTCCTCCAGGTGCCGCCGCATTAGCTCAGTAAGTAGAATATGAGACAGATGCTCGATCGCACTCGCGTAACCGGGGCGGCGCAACTGAAGCTCGACGCCGATCTGTGCAATGGCCCAGCGTACGGTCTCCCCACTTACAGACTGGTCGTTGGCCGCAGCACGGATCGCGATCACATCTGGCAGCGTCGCCATCAAAATCTCCGAGGCCGGGCCATTCAGCAGAAACCGTGCCCCGGTCATGAAGAAGTCACCGCCGCCACCAAGCGTCGCAGTATCACCATGCGATGGCGCGGAATGCACCGTCTCTGCGGCATCACCAATACGGCTGCCGCTTGCAGATATGACGAACGCTCTGCCGCGCGGCAGCATCACACAGTCGCCGGTGTCGAGCCAGACGGGTTTGCCCCGGCTCTCGATCGCCAACCAGCAGCCCCCCTTCAGGATTCCGATGCATTTTACACCTGGGTGATGGGCATACCGTACTGACCAGTCGCCACCCGCATCAAGGCCCGCAGCGATGCAGTCGTGTGGCCTCAGCAAAGCAAGAATGTCGGAAAGGGGATCGGCGACAGCGAGGCTCACGACATGATCCTGAACGAACTCTACAGAAATGAGAACTGACATATATAGATCGTTCATTCAACCGAGTTTACGTTGGGTCATCAAACAAAAGGGCAACCAAGGTGATCTGGCAGCTGCACGTATTCTGGCTCGCCTTGAAGTCATGACCTTCAGCGGGTGCACACCGATGTGTGGGTGCAGGAAACGAACGTTGTGCGCCGCGTATTTGGCCGCTCACTGATAACGAAGGCTCATGTTTCGGTTCCGGTCGATTTCAAAAGGGTCGTTGTGCTGAGCAACTCGACTATGAACAACAACCTTGGCGCGAACTTAACGTCAAAAACCCCCTATGGAGAGCGCATTGATTCTTTTAACAACCCCCACGGGCGATATCGGTCGCCGCGTCCTTTCTCGGCTGCTCACAGCCGGTGCCAGTGTGCGCGTCATCGCCCGCAATGCGTCGAAACTGCCGCTAAATCCTGCCTTGGACGTTGTCGAGGGCTCCATGGCTGACGCCGATACCATCGCGCGGGCGCTGCCCAGCGTGACCCGCGTGTTTTGGCTGCCGCCTGGCGACGCCACCCTGCCCTCGCCAGAGGCCGCCTATGGCGGTGTCTCCAAGGCATTTTGTGACGCAGTTCCTGGATCCAGAGTGACCCATATCGTCGGCATATCAGCTCTCGGCCGCGGTTGGCCGAAGCCTGCCGGTCATGTGACGGCTACGCTGGCGGTCGACGATATGATCGCGAATACGGGAGCCCACTATCGCGCCCTGGCCTGCGCCTCACTGATGGACAACATTGGCCGCCAGGCCGAACCGATCCGCACCATCGGCCAATTCTTCCAGCCGACACCAGCGAACTTAAAGCTGCCACATGTGGCCAAGGCCGACGTGGCGCAGGTTGCGGCAGACTTGCTGCTGGACCCAGAGTGGACGGGCGTCGAGACAATCCCGCTTCTCGGGCCTGAAGACCTGTCGTTTGATCAGATGGCTGCGATTATGTCGGAGGTTCTCGGTCGCGAGATCGTGGCATCCGAACTGTCTATGGCCCATTTCGGTCAGATGATGCGCGAGTTAGGCGCGAGCGACGGTATGGCGCAAGCCTATGTCGAAATGCTGACGGCCAAGAACGAAGGGATGGATCACCTCGTCACTTCAGCCTCCAGGCGCGACACACCGACCACATTCCGGACGTGGTGCGCATGCGAGCTGCTTCCACTGGTGAGGGGGGTAACCGCTACCGACGATCTTGGCGCATGCTCACTGTCGCCGAGATCGTCCAAGCCCTTTGAGCCTTCCTCCAACAGCGCGAAATGCAACGACTTGCCTCATATGCCCTATCCGCAATATATGCGCATTTGCTGATCGTGTTGATCGATCAAAGGCCCGCGACGTCCGATTGCTACGTCGCTCGCAATGCTCCCAATACATTGTCAATTGACTGCATCGCCCGGTTTTGGGCCGTCCAACTAAACTTCTCTCTGGAAACTTCTGTTACCGAGTGACAGACGATTACGCTGACCTAACGAGGCGATCTGCTCACTCCGTCCGCCATCGAAAACCTCTTGCATCCACTGCGGATAGATCGAAGCGAGCTTGCTCACTGCGTCAAGTCGGTCAAGATCAGACTGCTTCAGCTCGATCGTCGTCGCGCCGAGATTATCTTCCAGCTGCTCTAGCCTCTTCGCGCCGAGCAATACCGTCGAGACGGTCTTGCGGTGGAGCAGCCACGCCAATGCAATCTGGGCTGGCGATGCGTCATGCGGAGCCGCAATGCTGCGCAGCTCGTCGATGAGGTCATAGGTGCGGTCGAGATCGAGAGGCGGAAAAGGCGTCGTGGCTCGACGAGCCTGCTTGTCACCCTCGGAGTCCCGATCGAACTTGCCACTCAACATTCCCCCTGCCAATGGGCTCCAACAGACAAGCCCCAATCCGGTGGCCGAAACGAGGGGGCCGATTTCATGCTCGATTTCCCGCCCGGCCAGCGAATAGTAGGCCTGCAGGCTGGAGAGTGGAGAGAGCCCGAGGCGCTCGGTCACTCCCATGGCCTGTGCGATCTGCCACGCAGCCCAGTTCGAAACGCCAATATAGCGTACCGCGCCCTGGCGCACGAGGTGATCGAGCGCACGCAAGCTTTCTTCCATTGGGGTCAGTGGATCAAAGCCATGCAGCTGGTAAAGGTCGACGTAATCGAGCTTCATGCGCTTGAGACTGGCGTGAAGGCTATCCAGAATATGCGCTCGTGACGATCCGCGGTCATTTTGCCCGCCACTCGCTTGTCCAAATGTCTTGGTCGAAACCAAAACGTCGTGCCTTCGTACTCCCAGGTTACGAAGAGCGAAGCCGGTGATTTCTTCAGACTGACCGTTCGAATAAACATCCGCTGTGTCGAGCAGGTTCACGCCTGCATCCAACCCGCACCGAATAATCTGCTCGGCGCCAGTCTGATCTACCCCGCCAATCGCACCCCATTGGCTCTTCCCGAATGTCATCGTGCCGAGGCTCAACTCAGACACAAGCAAGCCCGTACGTCCCAACTTATTATAGCGCATCTAATCTCTCCTCGGGGCCAGCAGCAGTTTGCGCGCCCCTGAAGAAACTACTTGTGCGGGATGAGGGAGCAGTAGCACGTTTCACTCGCATGATTGCACGATCCTCTCTCCTCAATGATTTTCTGATTGTCCGACGTGAGCGGGTGCCCTAGCCAATGATCCTCTAACCGAAAGAGCTCGGTACAACGGCCATGGAACCATCTAAGAAGATGATCGAGCATTTGCAGCAATCTCTGGTAGACGGTTTCAAGCGCTGGGCACCGAGCGAGGGCGCGACCGACTCGCAGGTTCCCGGGCTTACTTTCCACCGTCATCTGTCACCGACAGCCCCTCATGTCGGAATGATGGAAGCGAGTCTGTCGCTGGTCATTACAGGCAGAAAGCGTGTTGTCCTTGGCAGCAACACCTATGACTATGGCTTCACGCACTTCCTCCTCACGTCAATCGACCTTCCAGTGACGGCCTGGGTCACGCATGCTAGTCCGACCGAGCCGTATCTTGGAACCTTGCTCCGGATAGATCTCAGCGTTGTTCGCACCTTAACCTCGGAGATCAAGCGCAAGAAGCTTGGGGAGGCGACGCCTCTCGGCATAGCCAGCGCAACTGTGACCCCTGATCTTCTCGAAGCATTGTTCCGTCTGTGCCGGTTGACAGAGCGGCCGAACGAAATTTCGCTCTTTGCTGAGCCCATACAACGAGAAATCATTTATCGCTTGATCACGAGCTCCGTCGGTTCACGCCTCGTTGCCCTGGCGTCGATGGAAGGAGCCTCCAGCGGGATTGTCCGGGTGTTGGACTGGCTCAGGCAAAACTTTCGTGAGCGCCGATCAACAGATGATCTGGCCGAGATTGCTCGCATGGGCGTGTCGACCTTTCATCGGCACTTCAAAGCCATAACCGACATGAGCCCGGTTCAGTATCGCAAGCATTTACAACTCAACGAAGCGCGCCGCCTGATGATTGTAACCGGCCTCGACGCGGCATCTGCGGCGTATGATGTCGGTTACGAAAGTCCTGCTCAATTCAGTCGCGAGTATCGTCGCGAATTCGGCCAGCCTCCTATCTCTAGCATTGTCAGCCTCAGACGGTCGGTCCAGTCTGGAGATTGACCCATTGCTTGTTTGAAGACTGTTTTTTGCGGGACGTCGGTAGCTGTAGCGAGAGCTACGGTAGCCAACGCTTCGAGGCAATTCGTTCGACCGGAGAAATGATATCTGACATTTGATATCAACATGTCACTCAGCGGGAGCTACGAAGATGCTCGACCAGGGCCCTAAGCTTCGGCGCCATATTGCGTCGGCTGGGGTAATAAAGATAGAAACCAGGAAAATACGGACAGAAATCTTCTAGAACTGGAACGAGCTCACCGCGGCTGATCGCCGGTCGAAAGCTATCTTCCATGCCGAAACTGATGCCCGCATCAGCGACCGCGAGCTTTATCATCAGCGCCATGTCGGTTGTCGTGAACGTATCCGCCACCGTTACCGAAAAATCTCGCCCATTCTTTGAGAACTCCCACCGATAGGGCGCAATATTCGCCGACCGGCGCCAACCGATGCAACGGCGGCCTGCAAGCTCGCTTGGATGCTGAGGTGTCCCGTGACGCTCAAGATATGCGGGCGATGCCACAGCGAGTTGACGTTGCTCACCTGAGACCGGCACTGCGATCATATCTTGGGCGATCACCTCTCCCAGCCTCACGCCGGCATCATACCCCTGCGCAACGATGTCGAACTCATCGTCGGTAACGGTGATGTGCAATTTCACATCCGGGTTCTGATCCAAGAAGGTAGCGAGGCGCGGGCCGGAAAGAAAACTTTCGGCGATCGATGACACCGCAAGATTAAGCCGTCCCCGCGGAGTTGCGCTCAGATTTGCCGCACCCTCCAGCGCGCCTTGCACCTCAGCCAAGGCCGGCGCGGCCTCGGCATACAGTCTCTCGCCCGCTTCCGTCAGCGCGACGCTACGGGTTGTGCGATTAACAAGCGCGATACCGAGTGTCTCTTCCAGCTTACGGATCGTCTGACTGACGGCTGAACGCGTCACGCCCATGCGGTCTGCTGCGGCGCGAAAACTGCGCTCTTCTGCGACCAGGGCAAAGACAGCAAGCGCGTTCAGGTCTGGCGGCATTGGTTAGTTTTTCTTCCCTCTGAGTTAAACAGAAAGCGGCTTATCGCGACAATACCCCAAGTCTATTCTCATGTTCAACATTCAACAGCGAGAGAGAAAAGTCATGGACAAGGTTGTTCTCATCACCGGCGCATCCAGTGGCATCGGCGTCGGGATTGCCCGCGAACTTGCTCGGGCAGGCGCGACCGTCGTACTCGGCGCGCGTCGCACTGACCGCCTTGAGGACGTTGCAAAAGAAATTCGGTGGGCGGGTGGCAAGGTCAAGACCTGCAGGGTCGATGTGACCAATCGTGCTGAGGTCGCAGCTTTCGCAGATGAAGCACGCCAGGAATTCGGCCGCATCGATGTGCTGGTGAACAACGCTGGCGTTATGCCTCTGTCGCTCATGTCGTCATTGAAGGTCGACGAATGGGATAGAATGGTGGACGTCAACATCAAGGGCGTACTCTACGGCATTGCCGCGGTGCTTCCGGAGATGAACGCACGCGGTTCCGGACATATCATCAACATTGCTTCTATCGGCGCCCTGTCCGTATCGCCGACCGCGGCCGTATATTGCGCGACAAAATTCGCTGTCCGCGCGATTTCCGATGGGCTTCGCCAGGAAAACGAAAAGCTGCGCGTCACCTGTATACATCCAGGTGTCGTGGAAAGTGAGCTTGCAAACAACATCACCGACCCGGTGGCGGCTGAAGCGATGAAGTCCTATCGCGCCATTGCGCTTACCCCGGATGCGATCGGCCGCGCCGTGCGCTTTGCGGTTGAGCAGCCCGAAGATGTCGACGTGAACGAGATGGTGGTCCGGCCGACCCGGACACCATTCTGAGCAGCAGCGTAAGGCACGGTGACATCAACCCTGCGGAGGCTAGGTCATGAAAAATTTCCTACCGGTTATTGTCCTCGCAATCATTGCCGCTGCCGCCGCTTTCGGCGCACTGGCTCAAAACGCAAAAACAGAGAATGAAATGCCCACCCAATCAACCAGCAGCCCCCAACATCAGAACCACCCTTATGTCGGGATGTGGGTCACCGACGACGGTCATATCCGCCACGAACTCCTACCAAATGGCCGCTACGACGAAGCCCGCGGCAGTCGTCAAAGTGCTTATCAGGGCCGTTATGTCGTCACCGGGAACCACATCGATTACTGGGATGACACCGGCTTTACCGCCGATGGGGTTTTTGTCGACGAGAAGACACTTCACCATGCCGGAATGATCTTGCGACGCCAATGACGTCCAGGGGCCCGAGGGAGAGCCTCTTCTGCGCTGCTCTCACAATGCCTGCCTTGCTGGACACGCAAGTCTGCACCTCAAATCAAACACGACTCATAGGAGAGCTGAAATGCCTGACGTCATCCGGTTGTCCCTTGCAGCATTTGGAACCGTGACGGTCCTTGCTGTGGCGCATCCAGCCCTTGCCGACACTGTTGAGGAACGTCGCGCCAAAGGGGCGGCCGTCATCAGCAAGCTGAACAATGGCATACCGCAAAACAACCTGGAAAACATGCGGAGAGAGTTTCCATTTTTAGCGGAGGCGACCGAGGCCTATGCGCTCGGTGATGTATGGTCGCGGCCAGGTCTCGACGACCGTACGAGACAGCTGGCAGCAGTTGCCACGTTCGCCGCCATGGGCATGACTGACCTGATGACAGTACACGCTCGTTACGCCTTGAACATCGGCGTGACGGAGGATGAGTTGAAGGAAATTGCCTATATGATCACCGTGCCCGCCGGCTTTCCGAGAGCGATTGTCGCGTCGCAGGCATTAGCAAGGCTCTTTGACGAACGAGCGCAGGCTACCTGTAGTGTTGCTACCTGCGAGAGCGCAATCGCGCCGACGCCTTAATTTGCTGTCTCACCTTCGAAATGCCACGTCAGGTCGGCACCAACTACCGGGAGCATTCATTACTAAGAGGGAGCAAATGATATCTGCAACGATCGAGGCAAGAATTGCCCCTAGCACCCAAGCACAGGTGACCGAGGTTGAAGCGCCGGGCCCCGATGGCCCACTACGCGGAACGATGGTGCATACAGCGATTGATGCGCCGACCGTGCTGATTATACCTGGCTCCGGTCCAACAGATCGGGACGGAAACAATCCGCACGGGGTGCGCGCGGCACCCTACCGATTGCTGGCCGAAGACCTGGCTGGGCACGGAATTGGTAGTGTCCGTATCGACAAGCGGGGTATGTTCGGCAGCCAGACTGCCGTGGATGATCCAAACGCAGCGACAATCGACGATTATGTTCGAGATACAAGGGCCTGGATCGAAGTAATCCGTTCTCGAACCGGAGCTGAGCGCGTCTGGCTGCTTGGCCATAGCGAGGGCGGCTTGGTGGCACTGGCAGCTGCTAAGGCACTGGAGAATGTCTCCGGCGTGATCCTTGTTGCAACACCAGGCCGACCCCTCGGAGAGATCCTCAAGGAACAGCTGCGCGCTAACCCAGCCATGGCGCCTCTAATTGATGCGGCTGATCATGCGATCGACGAATTAACGGGAGGGCGGCGCGTGAATGAGGCGAGGATTCCGCCAGAACTTGCCCCACTTTTCAGTGCCAACGTGCAAGGATTTCTGATCAGCGCATTCTCGCTAGACCCTGCGGATTTGGCGAGCAAGATCGACAAGCCAATCCTTATCGTCCAGGGTCAGCGTGACCTTCAAGTGTCGGTTGCCGATGCCGAGCGGCTAAAAAATGCCGCGCCAAATTCGACATTGGTTACCCTTCCGGATACCAACCATGTCCTGAAGCGGGTTAGCTCTGTTGATCGAGACGCCAATATCGCGACCTATTTTGATGGAAATTTGCCATTGGTGCCAGAAGTGGTGGAGACCGTAAGCGCCTTCGTCAAATCTCGTTGAGAGTGAAGCTGTAGATCCGAGACGACCGGACGGTTGCCTAACACGGACACAGATTCAACTCAGCGGTCTTCACCCCTTAGACGCCACTTATCCGGTCAACCTGCGGGCGCTCGACGGACTCCAGACAAAAGACCTGAAACTACGGGTCGGAGCTCGTCTCCTGGGGGGCAGCGCTTAGGAAGTTTACGGAGGATTTCATGAGAGTACTCCTCGTTGAAGACGAAGCTCGGCTTGCAGACACTTTGTCCTTCGTCTTGCGCAAGGAGCGCTTTATCGTTGATCAGGTGGGCGGCGTGGCCGAAGCACGGGAAGCGGCAGCAATGGCTGAGTTTGATCTCGTTCTCCTCGACAGGACGTTACCGGACGGAGAAGGTCTGGCCCTCGTGCCTGTTCTGCGCTCACGCAATCCCGGAATTCATATCATCGTCCTCAGCGCGCGGGGTGCCGTCGAAGACCGTGTGGCGGGCCTTGATGAGGGCGCCGATGACTATCTTGTAAAGCCGTTCTCGATCGATGAAATGCTTGCACGCATAAGGGCGGTTCGCCGCCGCCCAGCTGAGCTCCAAGGCGAGGAGATCAGGGCTGGATCAGTTGTTTTCGACTTGTCCAATGAGGAGGTCAAAGTGAACGGCGCACGCATCGATCTTCCGCGGCGCGAACTACGCGTGCTGGCAACTCTTATGAAGCGCCGCGGCAGGACGGTCCTGCGTGAGTCTCTGGAACAGGCTGTCTTTGCCTTTGATGACGAAATTCAGTCGAACACTTTGGACTCGCACATATCGCGGCTGCGTCGACGACTGCGAGGCTCGGACGCAGGTATTGAAATCCACGCGATCAGAGGGGTCGGATATCTGCTCCGTGAGACAGCGTGAAGAAGCCGAGGTCACTCAAGCGAGCCCTGATTGTCTACCCACTGGCGTTTCACTTTGCGACCCTGATTGTCGCCTTTGCAGTTCTGGTCTCCGTAGCACTCCGGATCGACAGCGGCGGCCCGTATACCGATGAGCAGATCACGTCGGTGATCGCCCGCGCCATAGAGCGAGACCAGACCGGCCGGCTCGTTGTGATGATGACACCCGAACTCGAGCAGATGCGCACTGAAACGCCTACTCTTTGGTTCGTGGCTGAAGATAGCCATGGCCAGAGCGTGTCGCTTGGAGAGATCCCACCGTTCTATCTGTCATTTGTCGGTCGCTTGAGTGATCTCTCTTATGCTCATATGCGTGACCGTACACCTCCATACGAACTGGCGGCTGTGGTTCGCAGGGAACAGACCGATATCGGAGAGCTTACAATCCTCGGACATGGAGCACTTTCAGAACTCAGCTTTATCGTATTGATGGCTACCAACACCATTGCAATTCCCATTTTCATGATGCTGGTACTGACATCGCTGATTGTAACACCTTGGATAGTGAAGCGTTCACTGAGCGGCGTGTTTAGAGTAGCGCGCGAGGCGGAAGGGATTGACATCGACAGTCGGGGTCGCCGACTGAACATTCAGGATGTGCCACGCGAAATCCTGCCCTTGATCAGCGCCGTAAACCAAGCGCTCGCTAGGCTTGATGATGGGTATGAGCGCCAACGGCGCTTCATTGCTTCAGCGTCGCATGAACTGCGTACACCCATTGCCATACTGCAAAGCAAGATCGAAAGCTCGACACATCAGCCAGTTCAAGAACTCGGCCAAGATGTATACCGGCTGGCAACCCTGACCGAGCAGCTCCTCGACCTTGAGCGGCTCCAAGACGACACGCACTTCAAAAAGCTCGACCTTTCATCCCTTGTCAGAAATGTGGTCGGCGAACTTGCTCCGCTTGTGATCTCTAAAGGCGGAACAATCGAGGTTCAGGTGGTGCGGAGTGGAGATTGTTACGGGGATCGAGGAGCGCTTGAGCGCGTGATCATGAACTTGGTCCAGAACGCCGTCGATCATGGAGGTCGATCCGTTACCGTCAGGGTCGACGGACCCAACTTCGAGGTGGAAGATGATGGGCCTGGGATCCCCCCTGACGAGCGGGAGAGTGTATTTGAGCCATTTCATCGATTGCGTCCTCGACAAACGGGCAGCGGTCTCGGCCTGAACCTCGTGAAAGAGATAATCTCTCGACACAGGGGCCGGGTACAAATCAGGGAGGGCTCGAGAGGGGGTGCTCTGATCCGCGTTCAATTATCGGGAGTGTGAAGGCGACCAAAGAGTCATTTGGCTGATCTGCGAAGCTGCGCGGGTAACGCATAACGTCATTGCAGCCTTTGGAACTAGCCAGAGAGCGCTGAGCCGACACTGTGTAGGCCGTTGTAGATGGCATGAAGAACCACGCATGGCCAAACCGAACCTGACATTCGGAATAGGATGCCGCACATTAAGCCCATGAAAATCGCGATGGGCAGGATTACCCCTACACCATGGGCGATGCCAAATATCAGCGAGCTCAGGCCGACGCCTGCCCATGCGCCATAACGATTGAGCGCATTCGCGATGACGCCTCGAAACAGGAGCTCCTCTCCTAAAGGGGTCAGCATGGCGCCGCCAGCAAACGAGAGCACGAAGGGTAGGACACCGCCCCGCGTTGCGGCATGGAGTATCGCCTGAGGATCGTTGCCGCTGCTTCCGGACAACTCTGCGAGGCCGTAGAGAAAGATCAGACTGATCACATAGCCAAAAACCGCCAAAGCCGCAGCGATCGCAAACCAATGCAGGCCGCTCGATGTAATGCCATATGCCGACCATTCACGGCGCCGCATCAGATAGGCGACTGCAAATCCGACGAGGCCTGCCACCCCTCCGCCATATGAACCGATAACGCCTTGCCATACAGGCTCGCCGGACGCCAGGCCGCCAACTGCAAGTGCCACCAGAACGAGAACGAACTGAAAGCATGTAATTCCGACACCCAGTTCTGCCCAAGTCGGCCGGGCCAGTGATTTCCATTCATGCATCGCAGGTCCTATCGAAAAGAGTCGTGGGCAACGATGGCGCATCTCATTTTGGGGTAAAGGGTTAGCGCCGCCTGTCCGTGGGAGCCGGCACACGCCACGCCCGGACCAGCGTCGGCGCGACCGTCAGCTCGACGGATTTAAGATCGACGTGAAAACGGGATCCCCAGCGACTTCACGCAAGAAAGTCCGCCGGTGATCCCATCTCAGTCCTAGTAGCCAGGACCACATTCACGGCGGCTTGGATCACGCCGGCAGCGCTGATCCCGAGCCCGATCGCTTATAATCTGGGCGTTGAGAGCCGTTTCGCTGGCGAGATTGGCTCTATACGCATTTTCCATAGATCCGCTATCGGACACGCATCCTGCCGTCGACAACCCCATCAGGGTTACCAAGACGACGCTCTTAAGTGCGTGAGTGCTTCGTAGGAGTGGTTGAAAGAACATTTGTATACCTCAGTTATTCGACGTCTCGAACTCTAGGTTTGCGAGGTCTGACGTCGAAGCTGACGATACGGCCGAAGATTGCAGCAACATGGAGCGGTCGCGAAGTGGGAAAAATGCACCTCGCGTACAACGAGCATTCACCAAGATTAGGAGCGATGCATACTCGAATTGATTGTTTGGCTGGTCTAGCCGAATTCGGGTAGAGGCCGGCTTCCCAGGCGCCAGCCTCCAAACCTCGTCGTTCGTCTGCAGAAAGTGCTTCCATAAGTGCAGCAGTCGCTTTCAGGCCGGTTTCATTGTTGTCGTCCCTTTGGGCGACCACAACGACACCATGTTCTCGCTTGGCGACACCGCGACATACGGCCCCTGAATTGGTCCGTGAGAGTGCAGAACGACAGGACCTCGGAGGAGTGATACCCTCCATGGACGTTTACCGGAGGCCGGTCCAATGCGCGGCAAAGGACCACCTATCGGCATATTCATCGATGATCTTCTGAGTTGGCGTGCCATCACCGTGGCCCGCATTTCGTTCCACCCTCAGCAGCTGTGGTCGCGGTCCGACTTCTGCAGCTTGAAGCGCCGCCACGTATTTAAACGAATGGGCAGGAACCACTCGGTCGTCGGTGTCTGCCGTCGTGACGAGTATGGCCGGATAAACCTCTCCTGCCTTGATCTTATGCAGCGGCGAGTAAGACCGGAGGTACTTGAAACTGTCTGCTGCCGATGGGTCCCCAAATTCCGAGATCCATAGTTTGCCTCCGGTAAAGCGGTCAAAGCGCACCATATCCATCACGCCAACGCCAGGGAGCGCGACGTCGAACAACTCGGGACGCTGATTAACGACTGCGCCGACAAGCATGCCCCCGTGCGACTCGCCGTGAATGGCAAGCCCACCCTCACTGCTAATGCCCTCACGCTTCAAAAATTCGGCAGCGGCGATGAAATCATCAAAAGCAGTCTTCTTCGACCGACCCTTGCCGGCTTCATGCCAGGCCTTTCCGTATTCGCCTCCACCGCGAATGTTGGCCACGGCATAGACACCGCCTTCTTGAACCCAAGCGACTGCTTGTGGCGAGTAAGCCGGCAGCAGCGGAATGCCAAAGCCTCCGTAGGCGGTCAGCATCGTTGGCGCAGCAGCTTCGGCTCCAGCGCGTCGAATGATCGAAATTGGGATGAGAGTTCCATCCTTCCCGGTGTGGAAGCGCTGCTCTACTTCGATGTCGCCCGGCGAACGCTCGGCACCAATCAAACCATCCGGCCCGGCCCACAAGGTGGCTTCGTCGGCGCTGACATCATAGCGGTAAACAGTCTTGGGAGTGGCGTAATTGGTAAACGTAAAGAACGCTTCGTTGTCACCTGGGCGGCCGCTGAACGTTCCCGCACTGCCGGCTCCTGGCAAGTTTACAGCGCCAACAGCCTTTCCTTCCAGCTCATAACGCTCGACTTCAATTCTCGCGTCGACCATGTACGACAAGAGAAGTTTGTCGCCAATCAGAGAGGCAAGGCGCAAATGCGCGCCAGGCTTCTCCTCAATGAGATCGGTGAAGACCAAGTTCGGCGCGGCAAGATCTACGGTGACGATCTTTCCTCGTTCGGCTCCATCAGTCGTCAGAACATAAAGTTTCGTACCGACATTGCCAACGAGCGCGGACAAATGATCGAAGCGCTCAATCACGGGCCGCACGTGCCACTCAGGAACAGAAAGGTCTACCAGCGAGAGAGCACTTCCTCCCATGAGTGCGGTCGAATAGATAATCAAATATCGTCCATCCGCCGTGACATCGACAGTATGTAGAAGCGGATGCTCGTCGGCCTCAGGAGAATAGACGAGGCGATCTTCGGACTGCTGTGTGCCAAGCCGATGGAAATAGACCGCATGGTTGACGAATTGCGGGTCAGATCGACCACTCTCATCTTGCTCCGGGCTGCCAGAGTAAAAGAAGCCGGAACCATCCGCCGCCCATGCAATCAGGGTAAAACGGGCCCAGGCAATCTCATCGGCGAGAACCGCGCCGCTCTGGGCATCAAGAACACGAATAGTACGCCAATCCGAACCATTCTCCTGGATTGCGTAGGCCACAAGCTTTCCGTCTTCGGAGGGAGCCCATACGGCCAGTGCTTTTGTACCATGTTCGGACCACTGGTTGGGATCCAGGATCGTCCGCTCCGCGCCGTTCTCTCCGTCTCGAACGACCAGGACAGGCTGCATGTCGAGCCCCGTGTTCCGGGTGAAGAAATAGTCCCCTCCTCGCTTGAGCGGACTCGTCAACTGCTCATGATTAAACAACGCCGTCAGACGATCGCGAAATGCGGTTCGACTAGAGAGGCTTGCCATGTGACGGCTTGTTGCGGTGTTCTGTGCGTCAACCCACTGGGCGACCGCTCGATCCTCTTTGAGATCACTTTCCAACCAGCGATAGGGGTCAGCAATGGCGGTACCGAAATGCTCCTCGGTGAGATCGACCTTTTTGGTTTCCGGATAGGTCATCGGCGTCTCCTCATTCGAACGTCCATGCCCCGCCGCGAGCAGAAGACAGAAAATCGCTGTGATAAATCGTACTCCCGCACGTGGCTGGTCAGATCGATCTTGACCGCCACCTCGATCCTCAACCCTTGTTGACAATGCTATGCATACCGCTCGCTTTAGGCTTCTCTGCATCAACCTGTGAAACGGGGCTCGCACGGTCGGTGCCCCGTGATGATTTGCCGTTCGACATCTTGCCAATGAGGCCCCGGGCCGGAGTTTAACCGTCGAGTTCATGGTGATTTGATCTCCGGTTGTAAAATCTGGCTCAACGGCTCCTGTTGGAAACCGAGCCGCTTACGCATTCCGTCGAGCCATCCTCCGGGAACCTGAGAGATCTCACGATGCTCAGCTCAGACTTACCCTGAAGCGTGCGATGCCGGTTTGCGGTGGATCGCAAGCTAGGCCTGAAGATTGCGTGAGCATGGAGTTTCAAATGTCGGTTCTGGTTTTTAGTCTACATGATCGCCTGCTTGCCATTGCCTGCGGCTTTTTCAGGCATGACACCACCAGCGGACAGTTCCATTCTGGTTTGATCCTCTCGAGTTAACGCAAAGCTCGCGCAGCATCTGTTCCGCCCTTCACGCCTTTGGAAGGCTGAAGCGTCAGCCCCACGAAGGATGGCGGTCTAAATCGCTTTCAGGCCGGCCACCAGCGCATCGACCTGCCGTTGGATCTGTACCCGTGTAATGCGACGTCGTGTAACGATCATGCCCCAATAAAGGGATGCGGGTATCATATCCATCGCAAGCTCACGGTCGATCCCGACGGGCAGTTCGCCGCGGCCAATTGCCCGCTCGATTAAGCTCACTCCGCCGCGCCGACGCGATACGGATAAACTCCTCAACACGGGCACGAGTTCGGAGCCGCGAGACGCTTCAGCATAAAGGTCAGGGAGTATTTTGCGCACGAGGCGATGGCGAAGTGCGCGCCTTAACATCAGCAGATATGCTTCTAGGTCTTTTGCAAGCGTCCCATAGTCGGCGATATCTGTCAGCACGACGCCAAACTTCTCAACCGCGTCGGCCGCGAGTGCGCGCTTAGAGGGCCATCGGCGATAAATGGCAGCTTTTCCTGCTCCCGCACGTGCGGCAACCCGCTCCAGGCTTAGCGCGGCATAGCCATTAACGGCCCACTCCTCCAGAAATGCGCGCAGGAGGGAATCCGTAACTTCGTCACGCATCACAGCCGCTCCGCTCGGACGCCGCTTGCTTTTTTCGTCGATACGCTTGCGTTCCATTCATTTTACCCCATATTGGTCGGAACGGTATCGTTCCATCGAAAAGGAGTAAAGCGAAATGTCCCATTCGATCGATCAGTTTCCCAGTCTATCGGCTTTGTTGCGGCAAGCTCTTGGGGACGCACTGACGTCAGATGCGCAAACTCTTCTGGAGATGTGCGCAGAGGACGTGGTGTTCGAATTTCCCTATCACCCAACCGGTTTCACGGAGCGTCTGGAAGGGCGAGCGGCACTCGAGGCCTATCTTCCGACAGTGTCGAAACTCATTTCGATTGAGTCCATGACGCTTCATCAGGCGTTCATTTCGGCAAGGGGCGACATGGCGGCGATCGAGTTCAGCTGCAAGGGTCACTCGCCCGTGACTGGTGCCCGCTATGATCAGGATTATGTTTCAATTCTCGAGCTTAGAGACGGTCGAATTGCCCGTTATCAAGACTACTGGAACCCGCTGATCGCTCTCTCTGCAATCGAGAGCGCGCCTTCGGCTGGCACACATTGAGAGGACTTGATCATGTCAACGCAGATCCTCGTCATTGGCGGCAAGGGAAAGACGGGAAGGCTCGTCAGTCAGGAACTCCTGACCAGAGGAGTCCGCACTAGAGTTGCCACACGTTCACCCCGCGGGGGCAATGATGTTGTCTTCGACTGGCAAGACCGCTGGATAGCGGATGCAGCCTTCGACGGCGTAACTGCCGTCTATATTGTTGCGCCCACCAACAACAGCGACCACGGCACGATCGTGCCTCCCATTCTCGAGATCGCGCGAAAGCGTGGCGTCCAGCGTTTCGTCCTGCTCAGCGCGTCATCCCTTGAAGCGGGCGGACCGATGATGGGACAGATCCACTCGTATTTGCGCGATCAGGTCCCGGAATGGACAGTGCTGCGGCCCACCTGGTTCATGCAGAACTTCTCAGAACAGCAACATCTCGATACGATCCGCAACGAAAACGCGATCTACTCCGCAACGGGCACAGGGCGCGTTGGTTTTATCGACGCAGCTGATATCGCGAAGGCGGCTGTCAGCGCACTGTTGGCGGAAACGTCGTGGAACCGCGACTTCATACTGACAGGACCAGAAACCCTCTCTTACGCGGATTTCGCCGAAAAGATCAGTGACGTGATTGGCCGAACCATCGAACACATCAATCTGACAACAACCGAACTGGCTGAGCGGTACGCAAGGGCTGGATTGGACGAAGCATATGCCAGTATTCTGGCAAAGATGGACGAAAGAATTAGCGAAGGCAGTGAGGATCGACTGAGCGACGGCGTGTTCGCTTTGACCGGACGGTCTCCTACCGCTGCAGCTGAATTCATCCGTCAGTGCAAAGATTCTTGGGCCCTATAGAACGGGGATATATCATGACATCGGGCCGATTGTTACGCTTCTCAAGTCCAGGAAAAGCTCTGACAACGCCGTCCCCACAGCAGGGATCCGACTTCAGTGGGCGCCATGGCTGCAGCTCTCCAGTCTCCCAAGTTCAAAAACCGCGTCGAACGGGATTTCCAATCGCTGGCGTATCGCGTCACCAAGACCTAGACATCGATTTGCAGGTTCCCGGAGTCTGACGGTACCGAGCAGCAGATGAGGGCTTCGCCCTCGTCGACCCGATAGCTCGGCTCGAAGAGATAACTCACGTCACCCCTGATGACCTTGGCCCTACACTCACCGCAATTGCCAGCGCGACAGCTGTAAGATGGCGAAAGCCCGTTTTGTTCTGCAAGGTCTAGCAGAGTTCCGCTTCCCGGGCTCCAAGAGGCCTCCCTGGCGGATTGCCCAAACACGACCTTTGTGACCTCCGTTGCGGGAGCCGGACCCGGCCGTCTGGCGGGTTGGCCGTTCACCTGATCGCGCCTCAGTGCTGCTGGACCGAATGCTTCCGCATGGATGCGATCATCGTTCACCTGGAAGGCGCGCAGCCCGGCGTACAAAGACTGCATGAAGGCTGGCGGACCACAGAGGTAGAAATCATAGTCGTCGAACGGCAGATGCGCCTTCAGCAGACTGGCATCAATGTGTCCCAAAGCGTCATACTTCCCTTCATCCGACGGCTCCGGTGCACTCAACACTCGAACATCCCGTATGCTGCCTTCGCCGCGCTCAACCAAGGACACGATCTCCTGGTCGAAAGCACGCTCGGCCGATGTCCGGGAAGACCGGAAAAGCCATATCGGTCTGCGGTAGCCAGTGTGGGTACCTACCTTAACGACATGGTGCAGCATGGACAGCATCGGCGTGATGCCAATGCCGGCAGCCAGCAGAACAGCAGGTCGGCCCTGCTCCACCGGATCGATGCAGAAGCTGCCTCCAGGCGCCAGTGCCTCGATATCGTCTCCAGGCTTCAGGCTGTGCAACAGCTGTGATCCCTTGCCCTCTCGTTTGACACTCAGCCGATAGAATTCTTCCGAGGGTGCGCTTGATATCGTGTAGCTTCGTCGCACAAAGCTTTTCTTGTCGGCAATCCGGATTGGAAGATGCTGGCCGGCCTTGTGCGGGACCAGCGCCTTTCCGTCTACGGGGCTGAGATTGATCGACCTTATGGTCTCGCTTTCGACAACAACCTCGTTGATCCGCAGGCGCCTCCAGACCTTGGCTGGCCGGGCAGCCTCCATAGGCTGTTCCGCTTCGGTCCAAGTCCCTGTGACCAGGCTATCGGGTGAATATCTGTCTTCTGCAAAGGTCCAGCGGAGCGGCAACACATCACGCCGCCACACAACCTTTTCCGGAAAGACCCGCCAAAAGCGCTCTGCACCCTCAAACCCCGCAATTTCAAAGGAATCAATGATCTCGACCTTGCCGCTTATCTGCAGCATGCCGCCCGTGTGGTGATCAACGAACAACAGGCCAGCGCGCGGGTTGACGACAAAGTTGCCGAGGGTGTTGAAAAACAGGTTACCGTTGAAGTCCGGTACGGTCAGCGCTCCATCTGCATCAATGCGCACGAAACCGGGCCGACCTCCCCGATGCGACACATCCACCTGGCGCCCCTGCCCACCCTGATCTGCATAGGATGCGACGAAGAATGTGTCCGCGTTTGCGATGAGCGCACACGCCTCTTCGTTCAGTGCATCTGAGATGATCGCTGGTGTGGGCGTATTCCAGGCCGGATCGCGAACGAATTCGAAATGACGGCTCTGGATGTAGCGCGGACAGTTGCCGAAACTTTGCACGACACCAACCTCGAAGCGTCCGTCGCTCTGGCGTTGAACAGTACCGTTCAGACGGTTCCGGCGCCGGGTGACGAAGTCGACCCCCACCAGACCAATGGGATCGCCGTTTTCCATCCCACTTTCAGCCGGATCAGCCCAGTCGCGACGGGCCTCGATTGCAAGCATCAGCGGATCAGGAGAATGAAGGAACCCTGGTCGCCCGGCGCGGATGGTTGCCCAAGGCAGACCATCCGGATCGACAGCACCGATCGCGACAAAAGGCAAAAGGGGAAAGAACTCACGATGCTGGTCTAGCAGGAAAGGCCGCAGCACTCTGCGACCGACGACGTCCATCTGATCGACAACTCCGATGCTCCGCTGCAATTCGAGTTCACCTTCATGCCAAGGCGACGCAACTCGTTCCACACCTTTTGACATTGTCACCTCCATGGGAATGGCGGTCATACCGCCCTCACGTTGTTTCACGCCCTCAAGCCCGCAACAGTCTTGGGAAATTCGACAAAACCGGCGAGCGCCTCGATGCGAGCCAGCCACTGGCGAACATTTCCATAGGGCATCAGGTCCACATTTCCTTCTGGCGCCCCGACGATGTAGCTGTAGAGCGCCACATCGGCGATTGTCGGCTTGTCCCCAATCATGAACGAATGCTGCTCGAGCTCCTTCTCGATCAACGTCAATATGCGGTGGGCGCGCGCGATAACCTCCTCGGCCCGGAAATTGGCGCCAAATACGGTGATCAATCTTGCGGCACAGGGTCCATAAGCAATCTCTCCGGCGGCCACCGAAAGCCATTTCTGGATCCTGGCAACAGTTTCCAGATCGTCCGGCAACCAGTCTTTGCGACCGAGCTTCGTCGCGAGATAGACAAGGATGGCGTTGGAATCGTTCACCACAAACCCGTCGTCATCAAGCACGGGTACCTGGCCGAACGGGTTCAGCTTCAGGTATTCCGGGGTGCGGTGCTCTCCGTTGGCAAGATCCACTTCGATGAGCTCAGCCTTCTGACCAAGCAGTGAGAGGAAGAGGACAGCCCGATGGGCGTGGCCTGAAAGCGGCAGGTGGTAAAGCTTCATCTCAGAACTCCTGGTTTCAACACTTGGCTAAAGCTGAACACCACCCTATTGGCTTCCACAAAATTGCAGTAGATAGAGTTCTTGATAGCCAACCTCTCAAGTTCCGGAAGGAAGCATGGATCGTATCGACGCAATGCGTGTCTTTATCAAAGTCGTCGAAACAGGCAGTCTGTCGGCTGCAGCCAGAGCTCTCCACTCGCCGTTGCCCACTGTCAGTCGCAAGATTTCCGATCTTGAGAAGCTGCTTGGTGTGGCACTGCTGACGAGAACGAACCGCAACGTTGCGCTGACGGATGCTGGGCGGCAGTATTTCAGCGCAGCTCGAGATATTGTGGATCGCGTCGAACAGGCTGAGCGGGAGGCTTCAGGGGAATATCTTACCCCAAAAGGCGATCTGAACATCACCGCTCCGATCGTCTTTGGCCGACTGCACGTGCTCCCCGTGGCCATCGATTTTCTGAAGGCCTTTCCCGAGATCAATTTGAGATTGACCCTCAACGATCGGAACAACAATTTGGCAGAGGATCATATCGACGCCGCTTTGCGTATCGGTGAGCTCGCGGATTCCAGCTTGATGGCGCTCCGTCTCGGACTGGTGCGATACACCGTCTACGCCAGCCCAGAGTATCTGACCAAACATCCCGCACCCATCAGGCCGGGCGACCTCAAGGCCCATCAATGCATTGCATTCGAAGGCGTGCGATCATCGAATGCGTGGCTGTTCCGGGATGGGAAGAAGAGCCTTTCCGTAGAAATCAATCGCCGCTTGTCGGTCAATACCGCCGAGGCCGCGGTTGACGCAGCGGTTTCTGGTCTGGGGCTGACACGGGTCATGTCCTATCAAGCCAAAAACATGGTTGAGCAGGGACTGCTAGAGCCTGTCCTGGAACAGTTTGAGCTTCCGGCGTCACCTGTGCAGTTGCTGTACCTGCCAAACCCCATTCTGCCGCTCAAGCTCCGAGCCTTCTTAGATTTCGCCGCGCCCAGGCTGCGCGCAGCGCTTAGATAACGCCGGCAAGGCATGTTTGTGACACCATATCCCCATGGACCTCACCGCCCCATACCTCATGCCATCAAGAAGCAGCATGACCATCTATTCATCATGCGCGACTGCACTCTATCCCGATAATCCCGCATTCGCTGAGACTGTCGCCAAGCGGACATCCGGAACGGCACCGCATGGGGCATCGAGACGAAGTCGCCACTACTCGCTCCACCTCCAAGCACCATTCCGAGTCTCGATTCCTTGGGATGGGACACTTAGCTTCTTAAGCCCACGCTCCTGAGCGGAATCGAACGGTCGGCCCATTTATTTCTTAGGAACTGAGGGGCAAGGGATCGGTACCTTCACTCAGAATTGCGAGATATCGCTGATAGCTGAAAACGCGGCCGCGTTTGCGGCCGGTTACCTCATTAACGATGCCCAAACGCTCAAGATCAGCAAGTGCGGCATTGACCGTTGGCGCGGAGAGACCCGTGATCTGAACAATCTGGTTCGCTGTGTGAAAAGGATTCTGCTGGAAAAGCTCGTGAATACGAAGGGCCGACCCTGCTCTATCGCTCTCCATCGTGATCCGCTCCCGATCTTCCTTAAAGAGATCGACGATCTGGGTCGCAGCCTCAAACGCTCGATTGGCAGTGTCGGCAACGCCGGCTAGGAAAAAGTCCAGCCAAGCTTCCCAGTTTCCCTGGTCGCGAACCTCCTGCAATAACCGGTAATATTCTCTCCTATGGGACTTTAGAAAAAGGCTGAGGTAGAGCAGCGGCTTTCGCAGAACCCCGTTCATGCAAAGATATAGGGTTACAAGCAGGCGGCCGATACGCCCATTACCATCGAGAAATGGATGGATCGTTTCGAACTGCACATGCAGTAGGCCAGCCTTGATGAGTGCCGGCAAGCGCGATTGATCCTCATGCATGAAGCGCTCGAACGCATCCAAACAAGCGGCCATCTCAGTGACGGGTGGCGGTACGAAGAGTGCGTTACCGGGGCGCGTTCCGCCAATCCAATTTTGCGAGCGGCGGAACTCTCCTGGATCCTTCGTGCCTCCTCGCCCACTCTGCAGGAGCCTAGCATGCATCTCGCGGATGAGACGCAACGACATGGGCAGCGTTTCCAGCCGCTCCAAACCATACATCATGGCGTCAACATAGTTGGAGACTTCGCGGATATCATCAACCGGCTGCCCCGCCTGAGCTTCGGTCTCAAACCGCAAGAGATCGGAAAGCGTCGACTGTGTGCCTTCAATCTGCGAGGAAAGAACGGCTTCCTTTCTCACATACATATACAAAAACAACTCCTGTCGCGGCAGGAGCATTGTGATGCCATCCAGGCGTCCTAGCGCCCGCTCTGCTAGGCTGAGACGCTCAAGCAAAGAAAGCACATCGATCGCCGGCTCGGGTGGCAATGCTGGGGGCACGAACGCCCGCACTGTTTCACTGGCGGCGACCGTCTCGACGAAACGACCCAGGCGGTTTTTGGATTGGGAATCAGACATAACCAAATATCAGTCGCGTCCGTTATTTAAGCAAGACGCATTTCATTTAATTAACTGACAAGCCAAGATAAGCGCGCTTAACTAACGCATCGACATTGCACTTCTGAACTTTGATCGGGGCAACATCGGCGCTCAATATGATGAACACGCGCCACAAGAGCTTCTCATGCCTAGATTTCTGCGGCAGCGCTGCGGCGAGCCCCTGTGAGGATTGAGGTTCGCAAAACCTCCTGTGGGCTGTTTGCTCGAAACGCCTGATGATCGGCTTCAACCGTCCCAACGCTTTCCATGCGCGAGGCTTCTAGCTGGCTGCGAGATGAAAACGAAAAAGGGCCTACGACCGAGGCGCTGGAGGATCCAGATCTGCTCTCCGGTGTCGTCGATGCGCCCCCTCTGCTTGCGATGGAGATGGCAGACCTCATCCGCTTCAAGACGTCGACACTGACCGCGATAGGCTACCGCAGGAATGGCGTCTGGAATGAGGAGACAGCCAGCCAGAAGATCGAACATCTCGGCCTGATGTTTGGGGCACTTGCGGCATCCCCGAACGGGGTTGTCAAAGGTCGAGGCGTGCCGCTCAGCCAACTCACCTTCGGTCTCCTGATCTTCCCTGGCGTGTGGGACTGGTATTTGCAATGGCGCGAGCGCCGTCGCGGCTTCTTCACGAAATGGGAGGAAGACATGCTGATGGTGGCCATGGCCCTCACTCGCGCTGAAGTCGACTGGATCCGCCAACATCCCGAACTGTTGCGCAACGTGAAGCCGATCGAAGGACTGATCACGACAGACGAGATTGCGGCTGCTCGTCGAGATTGGCACGGTGCATGCGAGGACTTCCATCGCCATACAGCCAATCGATCAAAAGAAATCCAGCGGGTGATGCGGGTCCACCGCGATCCGTTCGAGCCTATCATGTGCGTGCTCGAGGCAGATAGCCCGCTCGCTGAATATCGCAAGATCACCGAGGAGATCTTTAAGCGAACGCCCGATGAGCACCGTTACCCGAGAGTAGCCGCCGAGGCCGTCCGTTCGTTCCTGATGCTAAGGCTTGGCTTACATCTCGGCCTCAGGCAGAAAAACCTTCGGCAATTGCTGGTCTGCCCGCGCGGACAATTCCCGACGGCAGAACGCCGGCTCGAAGACATGAAGCGCGGCGAACTGCGTTGGAACGAACGGGAGCGTGGGTGGGAGGTCTTCATCCCGTCCAACGCCTTCAAGAACTCGGGCTCATCTTTTTTTGGGCAGAAGCCTTTTCGTCTGGTGCTGCCGGATCTTCTTGATCTCTACACCTATCTCAATGCCTATATCGAGCGGCATCGGAAGGTGCTGCTGGGGCGAGCGCCCGATCCGGACACGCTTTTCGTCAAAACTGTCAAAACGCCCAGTATCGATGCGGCGTATAATCAGACAACATTCTACGAGGCCTGGCGGTTGGCGATCCAGCGCCACGGCATATAGAATCCATATACCGGCCGCGGCGCGATTAAGGGTCTGCTACCGCATGGCCCCCACAATGTCCGAGACGTGCTCGCCACACACATCCTAAAGCAGACAGGATCCTATGAGCAGGCAAGTATGCCATCCAGGACACGCCTGACGTCGTGCAGCAGCACTACGGACGCTTTCTGCCGCAGGACAAAGCAGCATTGGCGGCGCGGATCCTCAATCAGGTATGGGAGGCAGCGTAGTGTGGCGGATGCGTCGCTCATCCCATTGCAGGCATATGCGCAAAATGTCCGCGTCCGTCTAAGGCACGGCCTATCGCCTCCGCCTTGAACAGAATCGCACTCTCGGCACCCTATTTGTCTGAGCCACTTCCAACGAGATCAGCAGCTTGGCATTCAATTTCAAGTACGGTCTATTCGCCAAAAGGAAGTTCAATTTCTTCGCGGTTTTTCTTTGCGCCGTCGATTAGGACCATTTTGAACCGGTCTGCATCTGGTGCCGGCAGCATCCCCGCCCCAATTCGGATAGCGTCTTGCCACGCAGGGCCGCGCTCCCATGCTTCGTTGTAGACGAGGGCCAAATCGGCGGAGCGCCTTGTCTGCTGCAGCGCCTCAAAAAGCAGCGCAGCCTGGCGAATGTCCTTCTCGCGCTTCGCTGGCCCTTGCCCGTCAGTGTGCCGACGGCTGGCGACGATGAGCTTATGGACGGCATACCGAGCCGGATCAGGGACAACGACTGGGATGCCGCTTCGGTGGAGCAGGATTGTCCTTACCGGTTCCCTGATGAGAAAGTCCAGAAAGCGTAGTGGATCCGCGCTGGCACCGCCAAGAGCAGGCATCTTCGCCGGCTGATCTACGTAGTCGCCCGAGCCACGGTTCGATGTCAGGAATTCAACTCTGTAGCCGTCGGCATTCTGAAACGCTGACGAGGCCCCTGATCCCGATCTATGTGGAACGGGCCGGAAACTGGCGTCGACGTCCTGCAGCAACTCCACGATCGGAGGCAGACTATCTTCAACTTCTCGACTGATGGCATAATCCTGAGCGATGTCCGCATCGCCGGTCAGTATGGCAGCCATTGGAAGGCGCACGCCCAGCAGCCCTGAATAGCATTGAAAGGCCACCGTGCCGATGAGAACGCCACGGAGTCGAAAGAGCCCCCCATCGGCAAGAGCTTCGACAATGTCGCCCGACATGGCGTCGGGGGAAATCATCCCACCTTCGCGCGTCAGGGTATTTACCAACCGCCTGCGAGCGCGTAGGTCGTCCTTGTCCCGCTTATGGTCAGATACGCGTTGTGCTATATCCGGATCTTCAGCAGGACCAACATATCGACGTTTGGTACCACCGTGTCCATCCGGGATGTCGAAATACCAATACTTGCGCCCCTTGATGTTCGCGGGGGTGAATCGCCCCTCTGGAGGGAAATCAGCCGTCCAAGCGGCGTCGAGCGAGCGCTGACCTAGCTCGGCGAGCATAGTCTGGTACATGAGGTCGACGGATTTCATAAGCTCGACTCCGGCGTTATACTGTTTTTCAAAAACAGTATAACGCTCGAAAGGATCGGTCGCAATACGGGACGCGAGTTCTACTCCTTGAAGGGATAAGAACCGACGACCCACCATAACTTCGGATCCAAGCCGGCAGATAAGCGAACCAGATCATGCATCTGGTTCACTTGGAATGTCCGGAAGGGGGCCAAAAGCCGAATGGCAGCTTTTGGACTATTGATTTCCATTGAGAGCTGACCCGGCCATAACTATAGCTCGTGGATTCGGAACGACGATCGGCCGGCCAGTTCGCGCACGGCGTCAAATCCTTCGAGCCGCTCAAACAGGCGCGTCGCCGCCCAGCGGGACAGATGGCTGCCCCGAGCCGTTGCCGGCACGGCGTCCTCGAGCAGCCTTCGAATGACGAGACCGGCGTCCTTTGTCCTGACTTTCGGCGCTGCGGCGAAAAGCGCGCCCGCGCACCGGATGATCTCGTTCGCCGAGCGCAGGGCGCTGCCCGCCCTTCCGACCACGGCCAGGCAGACGGCGCGCGGAAAAGCGGGTTCACCCGGCCGCAACCCGTCCCCTGCCACTGAGCGTCCGGAACGCCGGGCCATTGCGCTCGGCCATCAGCAACGGCATGGGAAACGGCCATTTCAGCATTGTCGCGACGAGCATGTCGGCCAGTGCCCAAGCGAGCGGCTCGGCGTCCGGGCGGTCATGGTAGATTGCGCAAACGAGGTCCGCCGCGGCAAACGGTACGGTACGCCATAGCCGAGCCCGTTATGACGCAAAGGCCTTGTGATCCGCCCGGCCGTGTTCCCGGCATTCCACGGCTTTAGCCAGGTCAGATCCCTCTTTTTTCAGATCGGCAATAATCTTGTCCGTCACCTGGGCGTAAACATCGTTTCTCATGTCCCTTTTCCTTTGATCGGGTTGCGCATGCAACCGATCTGCCCCTCTGGCGAAGAGCGGGGGGAGCCTGTCCAGACCCAAAGGCGTCCGAGGTGGTGCGGGCGCAAGGCGCGAGCCTGAGCCACGGCCCGGACGGCTTTGCCCGAAGGGTTCAAGGTCTTGACGGGTGATGGGGCGCCAGCCCCCTTCTCATGAAGAGTATGTATGTGAAGCCATCGTCGCGGTTCTTTTGAAGCGAGGAGACGTCGCGGCTCGCATTGACATCCAAAGGCTTTGCCTCGGGACGAACGGACGTTTCGAGCTGCTGCATCTGATCACCCGGAAGCTAAGCCCGCGCTCAGATGATGATCCGTTCCTGAGGAGGGCGTGGCGCCACGCCTGTCGTTCCGCAATCAATCCAACATCTGGTGGCCTTGCACAAAAATGCCAGATATGACCTATAAATAATCATAAAACGTCGAATATGACTTATAACTGTAACGCGATGACCGTCTCATCGCTGTGAAACGCTGGCTCATACTCACGAGCCAGCGCGCCAGAAACACCGACGCTCCGGAACGCGTCTCGCCATTCGTCCGAGATGCCCCGAGCGATGGTGCGGATCATATAGTGCGCCTCCGCCTCCGGGATTTCGAAAAACGCGCAGGCTTCCAGGGCAAGTTTGATCGACCGGTCATGGGGGCCACCCTCGAGGATCGCCGTCTCGAGATGCGCGTTTCGGTCCGGCGCCGGGTTCACGTCAAATACCGGCGACAAGCGCCACCGGCCCGCCCCCGCATAGAGGAAGCCGTGATTTTTCAGGTGATCGTCCTTGTTGGAGACGAGGATGGTGAAGACAAGTCGGCGGTAGAGCTCGCGGAAATCGGCCACGGGATCGGGTGAATGAGACCGCATGAAATCGACGATCTCGGTATAGGAGCCGAGTTCCGAGCCCGTCTTGCCGAGCGCAGTGCGGGCGGAGATGTAGGGTATCCGTGTCGCTCCACGCCGATCAAAGCGCTGGATGAGGGCTACTGGAAACGGGCTATCCGCCAACTCCAGCCGCGCCTCGGGAGCGCGGATACCGCAGGCCGCCGCCAGGCGAAGGGTCGCGACCTCTACCCGCTCGATCGGATGCTGATCATGGACGGAGGTAAACTTCGCCAGCCACAGCGCATCGCCGTCCCTGATATTGGCCTTGGGGCGAGCGCCACCGGAGCCGCCGGCCCCGGCCAGCGCCTGCATGTCCTCAGGGCTGATGTCCTTTCCCTGCTCATAGGCCCGGGCGATCGCCGTGATGGTTTCGAGGTTGATAAGACGCGGGACGGGCTGAATTGCCTTACCCCGAATGACCTCGCCGTTGTCGTCCAGAAAGCGCAACGCCCCTTGTCGGCAGGCATCGTCCGAAAGGGTAAGATATTCGAATTCATTCAATCCATTGCCATAGGCGCGTTCCAGCAGCCTGCGCCCCCAACTGTCGGGGGCTGCATCAGCGAACACACCTGCCAACGCGTCACGCATGTTGCCGGGCTGGCCCGAGGTATGAAACGGGCCCGCCTCCAGTGAAAAATCTGGCTGAATGGCGAAACCGCGAGGACTGTCGATCCAGGAAGCAGAATAGGTGAATGTTGAAAACTGCCGCGGCCCGACATGCGTGAACCGCAATTGGCCGGCGGGCGTCAGGCTTTCGCCAAGAGCCACATTGGCGACGAAGTCTGCCATCAGAACGACACCCCGTCGGGGTCCACGATATCCTGGTGCTCCTGTGCAGTCTCGGATTGAGCCTTCTGCTTCCGGAGTGTCGCCGCAAAAGATCGCCCCCGACGTGGCCCCTGTTCCGTCGATAGTGCCAGGCCAAGATCATCCTTGCGGACATCGATGAGGTCGGCGAGGCGTTCCAGAAGGCCAAGGACAAGCAGCACATCGGCAAGTGTCCCGATGGCGACGCCGGGATCGCCCCGTTCAAGGCGGGCAATGGAGCTTGGCGATGTTCCGGCACGCATGGCGAGATCGGCGATGGCTATGCGCCGCCGCAACCGCGCGTGTCGGACATCCTGTCCCAGCCGTTCAAGGGCTGGCTTCACTTTGGGAGAGCCCATCTCAGTCTTCCAAATCTGAATTAGTAAAATTGATAAATTGTCATATATGACTGATTGTTACTCTCGTCAACAGGTCTGTCTGGGTGCACGTCCTGGTCGTGCGAACCGTGTTGCGAGCGCCGCCATTCTTCAGAACATATTTCAAGCGATGAACGCGCGAGGCAATTCATCTGGAATCGGAAGATTACATTCAAGCCATTGCCACGGCTCAGTGTAGATCAGCAGCCTCCGCGTCTAGGCGGTCCATCTCAACAAACAGAATGAGGCCGGTCCCGTTCAGACCTTCGGCACATAATCAAGACCCGGGCCAATGCGAGCTGGACGTCCCGCCAGAAACAGCTCGCCGATACGTGGCGCGCTGCGCGAGATGACTTTGCCGCCCTTGACGACGCAGAGCCGGGTTGGCTTCAGCCTGAGCGCCTCGATCACGTCGGCCGCCTGCAGGATCACGAGGTCGGCCTTGCATCCGACCTCAAGGCCATAACCTTCGAGCCCCATTATTCTCGCCGAATTGACGGTCAATGCGTCGAAGATCCGCTTCTTGTCCTCGATGCCACCCATCTGCGCCAAATGGATCGCCATGTGACCGACTTCGAGCATGTCGGCTGACTGCAGCTTCTGCGGGATGCGTAAGTTCAGTGCTTGCGGATACATTTGCGAAGAGCGTTACTGGCTTTTTTGCCATCCTTCCAGCTCATCCGAAACACTTCTTTCCCATCAATAGCGATGACGAACCTTTGCTCGTTCCGCATCCCGGAAAGGGCCGCTGGCATGCTCGGAACGGCAAAAATCAATGTTCCCACGCCTGGCATTTCTGAACTCGCCGGCATGTTGTAAATGCGAACCGTTGCAGGACGCCCGTCGTCTTGCGTGAGTGAAGCAGAAATTTCTCTGAACGCTTTTGGACGTGGAATATCCTTGCCGACAAACATCAGTAGGCCGCCATCCCAGCTCTTGTCGGCGCCCGTGAGCGTGACGGAGCCGTGGAGATTAACATAAGTTGCCGCACAAAACTCTCCCGGTTGGGCTTCAGCTCGGGCCTGATAATGATCCCAGTAACCTTGCCAATAGCGCATAAACACGGGGTCTTTGCGCAGCCTTTCTACGGTTTCATCATCTTGTCGCCTCTGTTCAAGCTGGGCCTCCTGTTCCGGTGTTAAAGTATAATCCCGAGACAGTTGGTAGGACGGTCCGTCATCGATGCCTGCACTAATCCTTCGCTGAACGTCGGCGTAAAACGCTTGTGCAGAACTCTCACTGGCCATCTCGTTAAACGACTGTGCCTGTAAGGAAGTTGCAAATTGTAGGGGTAGGAGTGCACACACAGCAGCAATAGACGACTGTATTATCGAATGGGAGATCAATAGTTTGCTTAGCCGCATAATATGATCCTTTCCTTCAGCAATCCCTGAACGACGTTTTGTTACTGTGTATATCTGCAACGACGGATATTTTGCGGAATTGGTTGTCACGTAAAACACCAAGGACAACCATGCTTCTCATATCGATTCAAAAGACGCGATTATTCATCTACAAAACAGCGCTCATGAACTAGCAAATCTGGCACCCCAATGCGCTAGTTGCTTGTAATATTCTTTAACCTTGATGCGAAACTCAGTAAATTCGCAACTAACGAATTATTCCAAATTCAGAAAGCAAAAGAATCACAGTTTCATCGCTGCAGTGAGAATATAATGCCTGTCTGTCTTTACGTGCACAGACCACCCCTGCTTCCCGCAGCTTGCCCAAATGCTGGGAAATAGCCGATTGGCCCATTTTCATATCAGCCGCAAGTTCGCCCACGGACCACTCCCGCTCGATGAGCCGAAGAAGAACGCCGAGCCGTACAGTGTTCGATAAGACCGTGAACACGATGGTGGCGTTTTTCCAGCAAGGGGCCGGAATTGCTCTGGCGGCTCTGTGGCGCAAGGCCCCTCGATACGATCTTCAATGCAATGCCTCCAGTTGCTATTCTTATTTACGCTTTATGGGATGACGCCGAGCTGGCGGTCAGAAAAGACGCACTTCCTACTGGTCGTCCTCATCCGTCTGTTGGTCAGTTCGGCGGCCATATGCTGGTCCTGCCATCTTTCTCAAAGAACAGCCTTTGGTCGGTCTGTAGGCAGCAGCAGTACCAATTCGTCGCGAGGCCCGACGGGACATTATCGGGCCTCGCTTCTTGTCGGCTCCCCACGAAGCGTGGATGCCTGGAGCAGATTGCGCACTAGTCCAGGCGGCGAGCGACAATGAAATGACGCGGGGGTCGGCGCGGAAAATCACCGACCTCGATGAGCTGAAAACCTTGGGCCCGTATACGTGCCTGAAGGGTTCTTCGTGTGAGGAACAGAACTTGGGGGGCCTTCCCCATACGCGCCATCATCGCCACGACAGGCTTCAGAAGGAGAAAACTGGAATCTGCCAGACAAGGCGTCTTAGAGATGAAGAACCCTCCCGGTCGGACGCGTCCTGCAACTGCGGCAAGCGCCTCATCCAGATCCCGCACTAGATGCAGAACATTAAAGGCGGTAACCACATCAAATGTGCCGACAGGCAGATGCTCGCGGGATATTGGCGCGACTTCAAAGGTGACATTTTGTGGCGCATCGGGAACCTCGAGCTTCTGCCGGGCAATCCGGACCATGGCCTCCGATACATCACAGGCTGCTATTCGTCTTGCTGACCGTGCCAGAAGCAAGGCACTCGTTCCTGTTCCGCAGCCAACCTCCAGAACACGGGAACCTGCGTTCAAAAAGCTGCGAGTCCGCTCCAACGTATACTCAAAGGATCTCATATCCTTGATTGGGTCGCGGGCATACTTTTCCGCGATCTGATCCCAAAACGCTGCATCTGCGGTCATCCGTCTCTCCAATGGTGGGCTGGAGTTCAATTAGCTTCATGCGATAGTTTTGGGAATTGCGCTTTAACGTTGAAGTGATATGCATATTTGCATGAATTGGAACAAGCTGACTTTTGACTGGAACCAGGCACGCGCGCTCGTAGCTGTTGCCGACCTAGGCTCGCTCTCAGCGGCGGGAAATGCGCTGTGTTTGACGCAGCCGACCATCGGACGTCAAATTGCTGCACTGGAAGCGGCGCTCGGGATTGTGCTGGTCGAGCGTCGCGGCAGAACACTTGTGCTGACGGACACGGGGCGCCAAATCGCAGATGCAGCCAGATCCATGGCTGAGGCAGGGATGCGACTCAGTTTGGTCGCCTCTGGCCAAGCAAATGGCGTATCAGGTCCGGTCAGCATTTCTGCCACCGACATGTTTGCTCACTACCTGCTACCAGAAATCCTGCGCCATTTGCACTCCATTGCACCGGGGCTTGAGATCGAAGTGATAGCCTCGAACGAGATCAGCGACATCAGGACACGTGAAGCGGATATCGCAATCCGTCATGTGCGCCCCGTTGACGGAGAATTGATAGGGCGGCTACTACGACAAACAAGCGCCCATCTTTACGCGGCTCGTAGCTATCTAGATGCCTATGGACGCCCTTTGAATTTAGGTGACCTCGCTGGTCAGCGCTTTGTTGCCTACGGAAACAAAGGCGACATGGTCCGACACCTGCAAAAGCTCGGTATAGACGTCAAAGAAGCCAATATGTGCTTCAATTCGTCAAATGGAACCGTCGCATGGGAAGCTGTTCGCAAAGGATTTGGATACGGGTTCATGGCCATCGACTTCATTCCATTCGCCCCTGAGGTAGAGGCGGTCTTGCCTGAATCCATCTGTGTCGAATTTCCGATATGGCTCGTAACGCACCGCGAACTCCACAGCAGTACCAGGATCCGTCTCGTGTTCGATGTACTGACTAAAGCGTTGTCTGTTTTGCCATCAGGGCGAGTGGGGCAACTGGTGGGCAAAGCCTGATCAGTGTCATCCGAGCATATCCATCGGCAAAATGGCTACTGATAGCGCCACTGCCACGACCTATTTGCTCTCGTCAACTCGACTGCCCGGTGCCGATACCGTTCCCGGATATGTGAACGAGGGGAGTGCGTCGCAAAACTCCATCGCAAAGTGCAGACTTTTGCGAGGGACTTGCGCGATAGAGATTGTTCTCAAAGGTCAACCGATCCGCTTCGCTTCACAGTGTCAGTATTTGTGCGACATGACCCGTTACCCGCGAGCCCGCAAGGCGGCCGTTACAGGCAGGCGGGTTGCGGAAAGAGCAGGCAAAGCGCCGCCGACAACACCGATTGCCAAGCCCAGAAGACCTGCTGTCAGCATCACATAGCCATTCATTGTCAGCTGGAACGACAGGCTCGCATTGTTGGCGCCAACGGTACTGGCTTGCCAGCCGTTGAACACCAACCATGACGCGATCAGGCCAGCGGTGACCCCTAGCGCTGCGAGCGCAACGGCCTCAACCCATGTCGCAATGAAAGCGGAAAAACGGCTGAAGCCGAGCGCTCGTACAGTGGCGATTTCGACCGTCCGATCAGACACCGAACTCATCATCGTATTGAGCGCCCCGGCCGTTGCGCCGAGCGCCATCAGCAGAGCCAGCGGCCATCCGAACAGCCGAATGAGATTAGCCGTTCCGACTGATTGCGCGGCATAGAGATCAGCTTCGGTCACGACATTCAAAGGCGTATCGGAGATGGTTGCGAGAGCGGCTCTCAGTGTACCGATCGCATCAATCTCCTCAAGCCGCAAGCGAAGGCTCTGCACTTCGCCCTGCCGGTCGAAGGCGGCGCGAACCGCGTCGAGGTCGCCCCATATTTCGGATTCGAACGCACTGCTACCTGAGGAGAATTGACCGACCACCGTCCAGTTGACGGAGCCCAGCCGCACTGATTGCCCGATCGCAAGCGCTGGGAACGCGGCAGCGATCTGCTTTCCGACGACGATCTCGCGCGCACCCGGTCCTGCAAAGCGCCCTGTTGTCAATGTGATCCCATCCCTCAAGACGGGGCCGGTCGGGTCCATGCCCCGCAGCGCCAGCATCTTTGTCTGGCCAGTCTTGTCATCGGCCTTTTCGACGGGCACGACGATTTCTCGTGACACAATGAGGTTACCCGCTGAACCCCGTGCAGCGCCTATGTCGCCCCGCATCGCCTCGATGGTGCGGATGACGCCGGCCGGCACATCGGAGCCGGTCTCCTGATTTGTACCGCCTCCAAGGATCACGGCCACGGTCGGCGAACCGGCGCTTTTCAACGCCGTCTCGAAGCCGGCGGCCATTGAGAGAAAGCCGGCCAGCACGCAGACGACGAGCGCGACGGAAAGGGCCATGGATGCCGCGATCGCCGAGCGACGTGGCAGGCTCAGGAGGTTTGCTCTGGTCATGACGAGCACTTGCTTGAATTGGGATGACATCTTCTTATCTCGCTCTAAAGGCGGCCGTGATCGGTGTGCGCATGGCGTTTATGGCCGGTATCAGGCCGGTGACGAGCCCAAGCACGGCGATGAGTGAGGCGGCCTTGGCCAGCACCGTCATCGAGAAGACGAGGCCGAGCGCCGGTCCGGTCACCACTGTGGCAAGCTTTGCCAGGACAAGGCCGAGTGTGCCGCCGAGTGCAAACAGAAACAGTGTCTCGCCGAGGACAAGAATGAAAATGCGCTTCTGTGAGAAGCCCAGGGTTTTCAGGACACCGATTTCGAAGGTGCGTTCGCGCACCGCAAACATCATTGTATTGATGACGATCATCAGCAAGGTCACGAAAGCGGCGCCAATAACTAGATTGATGATCAACCCTACATCGGCATATTGGCGCAGGAAGCCTTCCAGGAACTGCTTTTCCGATTGAGTGCGGGTAGGTGTCGCCGAATTGGCGAAGAGGGCATCGATACGCGCTGCAAGCGCGCCAGCGGAAGTACCCGGCGCAGGCCGCACGACGAAGGCATCGACGGTATCCGTGCCCCGCGAACGCGCCGTATTGATGTAATCGTAGTTTGCCAGCATGAAATAGGTGTCGGTGCTGGCGGTCTCGCCTTCGAAAATGCCGGCGATGTCGAAGCGCCAATCGCGGGTTCCGTCTTTGCGGGCGGTCTGGAAAGATGTGACCGTGATGCGCTGACCAACCGACCATCCCTGTGCTTCCGCGAGCGCACGGCCCACCAGCACTCTGTCGCGCGCCTCCCCGAGAGCTGAAACTAGTTCCGGCGTCAGGCCAAGCTCCTGGCCGTTCACCTTTGCAATCAGTGCCGGGTTGCCAGCGCTCACGCCCACCACGTTCTTCTCGACAGTCACGTAGCCGCGCATGCGTGTCATGTAAGCGACCGAAGCGACACCGGGTTCGGAGGCGATGCGTGTCATAGCGGCCATTGGCAAGGCTTGCGTTCGCCCTGCTGTGCTCATGACACCCAGGAGATCATCACTGGCGCCGGTCGTTCCCTGTGTGCCATCAAGAAAGCTCGCGGTCAGCCCATAGATCAGGAAGGCGACTGTCACGCAAAAGATCAACAAAAACGTGCGCAATGGCTTGCGCCAGGCGTTGCGTCTGGCGAGGCGGAAGAAGCTCATCAGGCGGTCTCCCTCTCGTCGACGAAACGTCCCTTGTCGAGATGTAAGGTCCGGCGGGCGTGACGTGCGGCCTGCGGATCGTGGGTCACCATCACGATGGTCTTTCCCAGCTCTCGGTTGAGGAGACGCAACATGGCCAGCACGTCGTCTGCGGATTTGCGGTCGAGATCGCCGGTCGGTTCGTCACACAACAGTAGATCGGGATCGGCCGCGATGGCGCGCGCAATGCCGACCCGTTGTTGCTGGCCGCCGGACATCAGCCCCGGATACTGTCGCTCACGCCCCGCAAGGCCCACGAGATCGAGAACCTTGCCGACGCGGATGCAACGCTCCTTTGCAGAGACAGGCTTGAGCAGGAGCGGCAGTTCGACATTCTCCGCCGCAGTGAGCATAGGTAGAAGGTTGTAGAACTGGAAGACGATGCCCATGTTGTGCGCACGCCATGCCGAACGGGCGCTTTCGCCCATCAGGTCCAGTCTGGCGGCGCCAATGGCAATCTCGCCCGCGTCCGGGCTTTCGACGCCCGCCAGCATATTGAGCAGCGTCGATTTGCCCGATCCCGACGGCCCCATGACGGCGACGAAATCGCCTCGCGGGATATCCAGATCGAGATCGTCAAAGATCGAGATTGCCTCTCCTGCGAACCTGTATCCCTTTTTGACATGTCGAAAACGGATAAAGGGCGTGTCTGTTGGCTGGTCGCTCATGGCTGGGCTTCTCCCACGTAAGGTTGGGATTGTGTCTGGGGTTTCGGAACAGAGATGCGGATGCGCGCCGCCATGTTGGGCCTGATGCCGGCAGGCGGATTGAGGAGTGAGAGCCGGATTCCGACCGTGCCTTTTTCGACGGATGCGACCGGCGCGACCCGCTGCAGCTCGATCTTGAACGGCTGATCCGGAAAACCGTCCAGGACAGCCTCGCCAGGCAAGCCAGGTCGAAGCATCGAGGTATTGGTTTCGGCAACATCGGCGTCAATGACCATGCTGTTCATGTCCGTGAGCGTCAGAAGGCTCTGGCTTTCCCGGACGCTGTCTGCACGGGCAAGGACCGTGTCGCCTACATGGGCGGTCAGCTTCGTCACGGTTCCGGCAAAGGGCGCGCGCACTGTCAGTGAATCCACTTGCTCTTGTGCAATGCGGATTGCGAGTTCGGCCCTGATGACATCCTGGCGAGCCTGATCGACGAAGTTTGAAGCGCTCTTCCAGGCTGCTTCCGCGTCTTCATAGTCCTTTCTGGACGTCGCATTCCGCTGAACGAGCGTGTCGACGCGATGAAGAGCCGCCGCTGTCTGCGCAAGGCTGATTTCTCGTGCAGCTAGGACCAGATCGGCGGAGACCTTGGTCGCCCTAACCTGTTCAAGAGCCAGAGTTGCGCTCGGATCCTTCAGGATGACCAGTGGCTGGCCGGATTGGACACGGTCGCCAAGGTCGATGGCAATGCTGGTGATCTCGCCCTGGTATCTGGCGTAAACAGATGTCGATTGCGGTGCGACCAGATAGCCGGAGCCGGTAATCTCACGTGCGGCTGGCGGCGACGGATTCGCATCAGCAGGCGATTTACCGCTCTCGATCCTATCCTCTTCGAGCGGGATGGACCGAACCGTTGTGGCAGGTTCAAGCGCTCCGAAAAGTGCAGTCTTGATGTCAATCGCAGAGTTCGGGGAGATGAGGATGACGGCCGCAGGAACCACTGCGGCAGTCAGGACGCCTATGATCCAGAGGATCACTTTGCGGCGTGGCTTCGGCGGATCGGTCATCGTCTCCAGGGACAGAGACTTGAGCGTTTCGACGAGCTTCCGGTCGTATTCGTTGAGCGTGTTCATGCCGCAAGCAATGCGGGCTTTACGGGCACCGCTCGACCTCGAACACGTTTTAGACCGTACTGAATCGCGATTTCGGACGTGATGAAGGCGAACTCAGCCGTGATTTGCGCGCTTTGCTCGCCGCTGGGCAGGTGTCATATCGGTCACCCTGCGGAACTCGCGGTTGAAATTGGATTTGGTCTGAAAACCCACATCGAGCATGACTTCAGTGACCAATTTTTTCGTCTCGGCCAGGAGCCTGCAAGCCTCCGCGATACGGAACTCATTGACATATTGCGAGAAATTCTTGCCCGTGGTCCGATTGATCGCGGTCGAAATTTGTCGCGCCGGAATAAGGGCTTTGCGCGCCAGCCGATCGATCCCACGCTTCGTTGTAGAAGAGCGCCAAGTCAGCAGATCGCCTAATCTGCTGCAGGGCTTCAAGAAGCAGCGCAACTTGACGAATATCCTTCTCCGCTTTGCCGACCCCTGACCGTCATTGTGCTGGTGGCTGGCGACTATGAGCTTGTGGACCGCATAACAGGAGGGATCAGGGACCAAAACGGGGACACCGCTTCGGTGGAGCAGCATCGTGCCTTAACCGAATGAGGCCTGTTCCGTTCAGACCTTCGGCACATAATCAAGACCCGGGTCAATGCGAGCTGGACGTCCCGCCAGAAACAGCTCGCCGATACGTGGCGCGCTGCGCGAGATGACTTTGCCGCCCTTGACGACGCAGAGCCGGGTTGGCTTCAGCCTGAGCGCCTCGATCACGTCGGCCGCCTGCAGGATCACGAGGTCGGCCTTGCATCCGACCTCAAGGCCATAACCTTCGAGCCCCATTGTTCTCGCCGAATTGACGGTCAATGCGTCGAAGATCTGCTTCTTGTCCTCGATGCCACCCATCTGCGCTACATGGATTGCCATGTGACCGACTTCGAGCATGTCGGCAGAGCCCATGGAATACCAGGGGTCCATGGTGCAATCCTGGCCGAAAGAAACGTTGAGCCCGGCCGCCATCAGTTCGCGCACGCGGGTGAGCCCGCGCCGCTTGGGGTAGGTGTCGTGCCGGCCCTGCAGCATGATGTTGATCAACGGATTGGGAATGACGTTGATCTCAGCCTCGGCCATCAACGGGATGAGCTTCGAGACGTAATAGTTATCCATGGAATGCATGGAGGTCAGATGCGAGCCGGCGACGCGGCCCTGCAAGCCATGGCGGATGGTCTCGGCAGCAAGCGTTTCGATGTGGCGCGACATTGGATCGTCGGTCTCGTCGCAATGGATGTCCACCGGCAGGCCGCGCTCTGCCGCGAGCCGGCAAAGTGCTTCGAGCGACAGCCGCCCCTCGTCCATGGTGCGCTCGAAATGCGGAATGCCGCCGACGATGTCGATCCCCATGTCGAGCGCTCGCTCTAGTGATCTCACACCCTCGGCCGCGCGGTAGTAGCCGTCCTGCGGGAAGGCCACGAGCTGCAGGGTGATATAGGGCGCCACCCGCTCGCGTACCTCGATCAGGGCTTCTGCCGTGACCAGCCGCGGATCAGAGGTATCGACATGGCTGCGGATGAAGAGCAGGCCCTGCGACACGGCGAGATCGCAGTAGCGCAACGCGCGGTCAACCAGCGCCTCCCTGGTCAGCTGCGGCCGCAATTCACCCCAGAGCGCAATGCCTTCGAGGAGAGTGCCCGACACATTCATCCGCGGCATTCCGAGCGACAGCGTCGCATCCATGTGGAAATGCGGATCGCAGAAGGGTGGACTGACGAGGCGGCCAGTTGCGTCGATTTCCTCGCCGGCGACGGCGTCAAGATGTTTCTCGATGGCGGCAATGTGCCCGCCGGTAAGCCCGATATCAAAACCCTGGCGGCCGTCAGGCAGATTGGCGTTTCGCACGATCAGATCGAACATGGGAGACCTCTTGGCTTCAGCGCTCGCCGCGCCGGTAGGGTTGCATCAGTGCCTGGGGAACGCGGGCGCGGCGCGCCATGACGGCGAGTGCCACGATCGAAAGGACATAGGGGATCATCAGGAAGAGCTGGTAGGGTACGGTTCCGCCAAGCGTCGTTTGCAGACGCAGTTGGAAGGCGTCGAAAAAGGCGAAAAGCAGGGCTCCAATCAATGCCCGCTCCGGCCGCCACGAGGCAAAGACCACCAGTGCAATGCAGATCCAACCGCGCCCCTGCACCATGGTCGGGAAGAAGCTGTTGAAGGCCGAGAGCGTGAGGAAGGCCCCGGCCATGCCCATCAGCGCGCTGCCGGCCATGACGGCGCCGTAGCGGATCACCATAGGGTTGATACCCTGGGCTTCGGCGGCATGCGGGTTCTCGCCGGTCATGCGGATCGCAAGTCCGAGCGGGGTGCGGAAGATGACATAAGCAAGAACGAGCGCGAGCAAGATGGCGAGATAGGTCGGCGGTGTCTGGACAAAGAAGGCTGGACCAACGAAAGGCAGGTCGCTCAGGCCCGGGATCGCAATCGGCTGGAAAGGCTGGATGGTCGGAGGCGTGCCGGCGACGGGCACCAGCAGGCGGAAAACGTAATAACTGAAGCTCGAGGCAAAGAGTGTGACTCCAAGGCCGGAGACATGCTGGGACAGGCCGAGCGTGACCGTCAGAACCGAATGCAGCAGGCCGAACACGGCCCCGGACAGTGCCGCAATGAGGAAACCGGTCCACAGGTCCGCCCCGTTATAGACGGCGAGCCAGCCAATCATCGCGCCGAAGGTCATGATGCCCTCGATGCCAAGATTAAGCACGCCTGCCCGCTCGCAGAGCAGGGCACCGAGCGTGCCAAGAATGAGCGGGGTGGCGATCCGCAGGACCGCGCCCCAGAGGCCGGCAGAGGCGATGATATCGACGACCTCGTTCATCGGCGGATCCTGTACTGAGTGAAGAAGACGGCGATCAGCATGGTGAGAAGCGATAAAGCGACGATGACATCGGCGATGTAGCTCGGAATGCCCATGCTGCGGCTCATCCCGTCGGCGCCAACGAACATCGTGGCGGTGAAGAGGGAAGCGAGTACGACGCCGAGCGGATTAAGATTGGCGAGCATGGCCACCACAATGCCGGAATAGCCGTAACCTGGCGACAGATCGGTGGTAACATAGCCCGTCACACCCATGACCTCGACGGCACCGGCCAGTCCCGCAAGTCCGCCGGAAAGGCAGGCGACGGCAATGAGGGTGCGGCCGAGAGGCACGCCGGCAAAGGTCGCGGCCTGGGGATTGAGACCAGCGGCCCGGGACTGCATGCCAAAGACCGTGCGCGACTGGACGAAGGCAAGCACGACAGCGAGCACGACTGCAATGACGAGGCCAAGATTGAGCCTTGAACGGGCCAGCAGCTTCGGCAGCATGCCGGCATCGGCGACCGGCTGTGACTGCGGCCAACCGAAGGCCATGGGATCCTTCAGCACCGTGTCGATCAGCATTGAGACGAAAAGCACCGCGACGAAATTCAGGAGAAGCGTCGTGACCACCTCATCGACCGAAAAGCGCAACCTTAGCCACAGCGGCACAAGCAGCAGCACCATGCCCGCCACCGCCCCAAGAACAAGCAGCACGGGGATCTGTAGCGCCGCCGGCCAGTCGCCGACCAGCTGCGAGCTGACCGCCGCGACCGTGATCGCGCCGATATAGAGCTGCCCTTCGGCGCCGATATTCCACAGGCGCGCCCGAAAGGCGACAGCCGCCGTAAGCCCGGTCAGGATCAGCGGTGTCGCGCGCGTCAGGGTCTCGGTGGCCGAGAGCCGGGAGCCGAAAGCGCCCTTGAGGATGCCCCAATAGGCCTCCAGGACCGGCGCCCCGGCGAGGGCAATAAGCCCACCGGCAATTGCCAAGGCCGCGACGATGGCGATTAGCGGTGTCGCCACCACGAGCGCTACTGAGCGATGTTCGCGCCGCTCAAACCGCATGGACGACCTCTTTTTCCCATTCGCCGGACATCATCAGGCCAAGCCTGCGCGCCGAAGCTTCCTCTGCCGGGATTGGCGGCGAGAGCCGACCGCCGACGATCGCCTGGATGCGATCGGCAAGCGCCATGACCTCGTCGAGATCCTCGGAAATCAATAGAACCGCCGTTCCCTGCCGCCGTGCCTCCAGGATGCGTTCATGGACGGCTGCCACGGCACCTTCGTCGAGCCCTCGGGCAGGCTGGGCCGCAAGCAGGATGCGCGGGCGATTGATCAGGTTGCGCCCGAGGATGAGCTTCTGCATGTTGCCGCCGGACAGGAGCCGGATGCGGCTTGCCGGGCTGCCGCCACGCACGTCGAACTGGTCGATGATGCGCTGGGCAAGCGCCAGACCCGCAGCACGCTGCACCAGGCCGTTTTTGGAAAAATCCGCCAGGCGCTCGAGCACGACATTTTCCCAGATCGACATCTCTCCGATCACGCCGTCCTTGTTCCGGTCCTCGGGGATGCGGCCAATCCCCAGGGCTACGGCATCGGCGACCGATAGCGCGCCGACCGCCTCACCGAACAGCAGCAGGTCCCCAGAGCTCTTTGCCAGCGTGCCGGAGAGTAGTTGAGCAAGGTTTGCCTGGCCATTGCCGGAAACGCCGATGATGCCGAGCACCTCGCCAGCCCGCAGCCTAAAATCGATTGCCTTCAACCGGTCGACCCCGCCGACACGGGCGGTGACGGCCGCGGCCTCAAGCACGATCTCGCCGGGCGTGGAAGCCTCACGCACCGGCCGCGTGACGGTGCGCCCGACCATGAGCTCGGCAAGCTCGGCCTTGCTCGTCTCAACAGCCAAGCGCTCCGCGACATGCCGGCCACCGCGGAGCACCACGATGCGGTCTGCCGTCGACATCACCTCGTCCAGCTTGTGCGAGATAAAGATCAGCGACAGCCCCTTTGCCGCCATGTCTTTCAGCGTCGCAAAAAGCCGTTCCGCCTCGATCTGGGTCAGGACGGCGGTCGGCTCGTCGAGCACCAAAATCCGGGCATCGTTATAGAGGGCTTTAAGGATCTCCACCCGCTGCTGTTCGCCGACCGAGAGATCGCCGAGGCGGGCATCCGGATCGACCTTCAGGCCGAAGCGTTCGGCGATTGAGAGCAGCCGGGCGCGGGCCTGCGTCCGACGAGACCGGAGGGACCAGAGGCTTTCGGTGCCGGTTGTGACATTTTCCAGCACGGTAAGGTTCGGGGCGAGCGAGAAGTGCTGGTGGACCATGCCGATTCCTGCGCGGATCGCTGCACGCGGCTTGCCTGGTGCCAAGTCGCGGCCATCGACGCGCACATGGCCGGTATCAGGAACATAGTGGCCGAACAGGATGCTCATCAGGGTCGTCTTGCCGGCACCGTTTTCGCCGAGAAGAGCGACGATTTCGCCCTTGCCGAGGCTGAGGGAGATATCGTCGTTAGCGAGCGTCTGGCCGAACCGTTTGCTGACACCGGATATTTCGAGAACGGGTGTGTTCATGCGTCCAATCCTGCGACGGGAAAGCGATGCTGCCAGCGGCCATCCTGCTCCAGCACGGCAGCGAGCCGCAAGAGCAATGCATCCGCCCCCATCGGTGCAATCATCTGCACCGGCAAGGGCAGCCCGTGCTCGTCAGCGCCGAATGGCAAAGTGATCGCTGGAAAGCCGGAGGCATTGGCCAGCGCTGCCAGCGGCGCAAAGGCCGCCATGCGCTCGAAATGCAGGTCAGTGTCGGCATGATCGCTCGGAAAGCTGCCAACCGGCAGCGGTGCCGAGGCCAGCATCGGCGCAATCAGGCAGTCCAGGCCGTCGAACAGCCGCCACAGATCACGGCTGACCAGAACCATGGCATTAAGGCTCTGCCAAAGGCTACGGGCCGACAGGGCAAGGCCCCGCTCGATCACGGCCTGCGTCAGGCGCTCGGTCCGCGTCGCATCGAGATCAAAGTGCGTGATCGTCTCGGCGAGATTGATGCAGACGATGTCGACAAAGATCCGGCGACTGATCGCGGAGATGGCCTCGATCTGGCTGAAAGCGACCGGCACAAGGACATGGCCGTCGCGTTCGAGCCGGCGCGCGGCCTCCTCAGTTGCGGCGGAGCGCTCGGGTTGGGTCGGATGGTCGGATCCGGTCGCGGTGAGAACACCGATGCGCATCCGCCCTTCGGGAACATCAGCCAACGCGACCGGTGGAAATGGACCGCAGGCATGCCCGCCAAGGACCGCAAGAATGGCCGAGGTATCGCGCACCGAACGGCAGACGGCCAGTTCGGTCGCGATGCCGCCCAAGTGGTTGCCGAAATGCGGGCCGGCCGGCATCAGGCCACGGCTGGGTTTGAGACCGACAAGACCACAACAGGCCGCCGGCACCCGAATAGAACCACCAGCATCGGTGGCATGGGCGATCGACACAATCCCGGCCGCCACGGCCGCAGCCGCTCCGCCGGACGAACCACCGGCGGACAGAGCGGGTGCGAGCGGATTGCGGGCAATCGGACCGATCTCAGGTTCGCTGGCAAGTGACAGGCCGAATTCGGGGCTGGTGGTCAGGCCAAAGAGACAGAACCCGGCGGCGCGGAACCGTCCCGCGAGATCGGAATCGACGTGACCGCCGCGACGCTCAATGAGCCGGGAACCAGCCGCGACTGGAAATCCGGCGAAAGGACCGCCGAGATCCTTGGCGAGCGTGGGCACTCCCCCAAAGGTCATGGGCGGACTGTCAGGATCTGCTGTCGATCGGGCAGTAAAACTACGGGCCGCTTCCAGCCCGAGCTCCGCATCGATATGGGCGATGGCGCCGAATTCCCGGTATTGGTCCGCGGAGGCAAGTGCAGCCTGCATGGCCTCGATGGCGGAGAGGCGACCGGAGCCGATCGCCTCTGCCAGACCCGTTGCGTCTGAACGCATGGACGGGCTTACTTCGGCTCGTCCATCACTTTCGGAACTTCGAATGTGCCGGCTTTGATCTCGGCACGCTTGGCCTCCATCGCCGCTTCGGCATCGGCCGGAGCCGTACCCTTGACGTAGAGGATGTCACTGCCGCCTTCCTTCATCAGGCCATAGGCGGTATAGTCGCGACCTGTCGGCTTGCCGGCGGCAACATCGGCGATTGCGGCGTTGAGGATCGGGCGGAAGTTCCAAAGGGCGTTGGCGAAGACGGTTTCCGGATAGCGCGGGGTGTAGTCGACCAGCGAGCCGATCGACTTGATGCCACGCTCCTTGGCCGCATCAGCCGTGCCAATGCGCTCGCCGAAGAGGATGTCGGCGCCCGCGTCGATCTGGGCAAGGCCAGCCTCGCGCGCCTTTGGCGGGTCGAAAAAGGTGCCGATGAAGGTCACGAGATGCTTGGCATCCGGATTGACTGCCTTGACGCCGGCGGCGAAGGCATTGATCAGCATATTGACTTCCGGGATCGGCATAGCGCCGACCGAGCCGACGACGTTGGACTTGGTCATCTTGCCCGCCAGCATGCCGGCGAGGTAAGCGCCGTCGAAGTTCCAGGTGCCGAAGACGCCGAAATTATCCCCCGACTGCTGGCCGCTTGATCCCATCACGAAGGCCGTCTCGGGATAGTCAACCGCCACTTCGCGGGCCTGTTTCTCGACCGGGAAAGTTTCGCCGATGACCAACTTGGCGCCCTGCTCGGCATATTCGCGCATGGCGCGCGGATAGTCGGTGCCGGACACGCCTTCGGAGAAGACATATTCGATCGCCCCTTCGGCCGCAGCATCTTGAAGCGCTTTGTGGAGGACGGAATTCCAAGCATTTTCAACGGGCGAACCGTGAACACCGGCCACTTTGATCGGTGCTGCGGCACGCGCTGTGGGAATGAAAGTCGAGGCACTCAGGGCAAGACCCGACGCAATAATGCTGCGCCGGGAGATCAGGATCTCTCTGGACATTGGCGGTTCCCCATTTTTTTACCAATTGGTTTAAAGGGGTAAGGCAAGCCTAAAAAAGTGTCAAGGACGAGTCTTGTGCATAAAATAGACAAAGCAGCCGGTTCTCACAGTCGAAGCGGACGGGGATGGCCCGGCGGCGTCCTGGCCGAGCGCCTACTGCTACACAAGCCATCGTCGCACACACCGAGGTTGACTTTTGTCAGCGGTAGTGAATTATGTCAGAGCCACCTGATGAGAGCAAGATATGCCGATCCGCGCCTCCGACCAAATCATTCACAAGGCCGCCTGGCTCTACTACACACATGGGCTTCGTCAGGACGAAGTGGCGCAAAGGCTCGAGATCTCCAGAGCTTCGGTCGCCATGTATCTTCGCAGAGCGCGCGAGATGGGCATCGTCACGATCACCACCTCCTCGGAGCTGTTTTCCGATGACGTCCTGGCACGCGAACTTGAGGACGCAACGGGTCTGACGACCGTCTGGATCGTGCCGGAAGACCGTCAAGCGATGGATCCGGCGGCCGAGATGCCTGTCGTGGCCGCGTCCGTCTTTCTGGAGCTGATAAACAAGGGTGAGAGGGTAGGCGTGGCCTGGGGCCGCACCGTCTACCACATCGCCGACGTCATGCCATTTGCTGACTTGCGCGGAGTCACTGTTGTTCAGCTCTGCGGCAACTTGGGAGCCCCCTACTCCTATCGCCCAGATCAATGCACCACGGAAATTGCCCGACGACTTAACGCGGAAGGCATCAATTTTTACGCACCGTTGGTGCTCTCCTCGGAACGGCTGGCCGATGAGTTACGCGGCGAGCCGGTCATCCAGGAGCAGCTTGCCGCTATTTCCGACTGCCAGTTGGCGCTCTATTCCGTCGGCGGCATCGAGGCTGACAGTCACCTCGTCAAATGCGGTGCCCTTTCGGCGCAAGGTATGCACGAAATGGGTGAACTGGGGGCAGCAGGCGTCATTGCCGGACAGCTCATCGATCGGGACGGCCGCTGGATGGATTGCGCCCACAATCGGCGCTGCATCTCTGCAGATCTTGATTCCATCCGCGCGATCAGGAAGCGAATGCTCGTCGTCCAGGAAGACAACAAGTTCGAACCGTTGATTGCGGCATTGAAGGGTGGCTTTGCCTCGCATCTTGTCGTCACCACCTCGATGGCGCGAAGGGTTCTGCAACACTGGAGCCACGAAGGGCTCGGCAAGGTGGGTTCGGGCAAGGCTTGAACCTCTAAAGCTTTGGTCCACCGATGCCGGTCGGACCGGTATCGGGGAGGTTGAATATCATGGAAAATCTCTGGCGCGACGACGAGGCCGAACGGTTCGTTGCAAGCTATGCCACGAAGGGCGTCAATCGCGACCTGGCGCTACGCACATACACGACACGTCTTCTTGGGGGGGAGCCGCGGCTTGTCCTGCACGGCGGCGGCAACACGTCCGTCAAGACGGAGGTGACCGATCTCGTTGGCGATACCCATGCCGTCCTCTGCGTCAAAGGCAGTGGCTGGGACATGGGCAGTATCGAACCGGCGGGCTTGCCGGCCGTAAAACTCGCTTCGCTCCTGAAGAGCCGCAGACTGGCGACACTCTCAGACGAGAACATGGTGACGCTTCTACGCGCCAACCTGATTGACCCGGGTGCCCCCAATCCATCCGTGGAAGCGCTTCTGCACGCCTTTCTTCCCCACAAGTTCATCGACCACACCCATTCGACGGCGATCCTTGCGATCGCCGACCAGGCAGAGAGCCGGGAAATGAGCCGTGATCTCTTCGGTAGCAAGATGGGCTTCGTGCCCTACATCATGCCAGGTTTTGCATTGGCGAAGGCGGCGGCGGAGGTATTCGACCAAGATCCCACAGTCGAGGGACTGATCCTCGACAAACACGGGATTTTCACCTTCGGCGACACAGCCAGAGAAGCCTATGACCGGATGATCCATTATGTCACGGTCGCCGAAGATCACGTCAGGAACAACGGTCGCAATCCCTTCACGCCTGCCAGTATCCCGAACGAACTCGCAAGTGTGGGCGAGATCTCCCCGCTCCTGCGCGGTGCCGTCGCCGTCTCCAGGGGCGAGGGCCGCTACGACCGCATGGTCAACGTGTTCCGTACCTCGCCGCAGATCCTTGACTTCGTCAATGCAACCGAAGTCGCCGACATGGCCGCCAGAGGCGTATCCACCCCCGACCTCTCGATACGCATAAAGACGGGCCCGATGGTGCTGCCGGCACCCTCCGGGGACGACATCCCCGGTTATCGCACTGCTATCGACGAGCGGGTTGCCGCCTTCGCCTCTGACTACACCGAGTACTTCCGCAGCAACGACGCCCGCGACGACGTCGCGCGCGTCATGCTCGATCCCATGCCACGCCTGACGCTGGTGCCAGGCCTTGGCATGTTCGGCCATGGCCGAACCTTCAAGGATGCAACAATCGCGGCGGATGTCGGCGAGATGTGGATCGAGGCGGCACGTGATGCAGAAGCCGTGGGGCGCTTCGAGCCTGTGAGCCGGCCCGATCTTTTTGATCTCGAATACTGGTCGCTGGAACAGGCAAAGCTCGCTGGCGCCAAGCCAAAACCATTTACCGGCCAGGTTGCCGTGGTCACCGGTGGAGCCGGTGCCATCGGTGCAGCCATCGTCAAGGCATTTGCAGCCGAAGGCGCGCATGTCGTGGCGCTCGACCTCGACGGTGACAAGGCGGCGGCGACAGCCCGGTCCGCCGGGAACAATTCGATCGGCATCGCTTGCGACATTACTAACCCCGCATCCGTGCGTGCCGCCTTCGACAAGACGATCGCCACCTTCGGTGGCGTCGACATCGTTGTATCGAATGCAGGTGCGGCATGGGAAAGCCCGATCGCCACCATGGATGATGCGCTGCTCCGCCGGAGCTTCGAACTGAACTTCTTCGCTCATCAGACGGTGGCACAGAATGCCGTGCGCATCATGAAGGCGCAACAGACCGGGGGGGTGCTTCTGTTCAATGCCTCCAAGCAGGCAGTCAATCCGGGAGCCAAGTTCGGTGCATACGGGCTGCCAAAGGCTGCTACCCTCTTCCTTTCGCGCCAGTATGCACTTGAGCATGGAGCTGATAACATCCGGGTAAATGCCGTGAATGCAGATCGCATCCGCTCTGGTCTGCTCAACGACGAGATGATTGCCAACCGTGCTGCCGCCCGGGGCCTTTCCGTGAAGGAGTATATGGGAGGCAATCTGCTCGGCCTGGAAGTCACGGCCGAGGATGTGGCACGGGCATTCGTACACCACGCGCTCGCCGAACGGACGACCGCCGATGTCACCACCGTTGACGGCGGCAATATCGCGGCAGTCCTGCGCTGACTTCAAGGCAGACCGCGATCTACCCACTTCCCCGGATATGAAATCAAAAGGGGCGGCCACCAGGCCGCCCCTCTGTACTGTGACCTAAAAGAAATCAGGGCTTGGGCATCCATGCAGGCATGGCGACATCGGCATGAGCGAATTGCGGCAGCTTCGCACCAAGCTCTTCCATATTCTTGATGTCCTGCTCGTTGAGGTCCTTCTGCGTGATCAGCGTTGGCGGCACGATGACCTGCTTGCCCGGATCCTCGCCGGCCAGCAGCATGGCAAGTGTCCGCACCGAAACCTGCCCGACGACCGCCGGGTTTGTCGCAGCAGTCGCAACCCAAGCGGAGCCAGGCTCGCGCATCGCGGCGATGTCAGAGGTCGAGATGTCAGCAGAGTAGATCTTGACGCTGGAGGACATACCCGCTTCGTCAACGGCGATCTTCACACCCTTGGCGAATTCATCATAAGGTGCGAACATCACGGTGATGTCGGGATTGGCCGAGATGACCGAGCGAGCCTGGTTGGCAACCGAATTCGCAATCGGGTTGTCCATCGTGCCGAACTGGGCCGCCTCGTTGATGCCCGGATACTTGGCCTTGAATTCTTTCCATGTCTCATCGCGGCGGTCGAGTGGCGCAATGCCGGCGACGTAAACATAGCCGGCCTTGAAGCTCTCCCCATTGTCCTTCACAGCCTCCTCAAGCGCCAGGCGGGCCAGATCCCGGTCGGACTGTTCGACCTGCGGAATATTGTCGTTTTCGACATTCACATCGAAGGCAACGACCTTGATGCCAGCATCGACTGCACGCTGAGCAGCTTCCTTCATCGACTCCGTCAGCCCGTGCTGAATGATGATGCCCTGCACGCCAAGCGCGATCGCCTGATCGACCATGTCGGCTTGGAGGGCCGCGTCCTGCCGGCTGTCAAGGACCTGAAGCTGGACGCCGAGCGCCTTGGCCTGCGCCTCCACCCCGGCGAGGTATGACTGGAAGAAGTCGCCCGTCGACAGGTAACGCACGAGCGCGATCTTGACGTCCCCTGGCTTGTCGAACGGCTTGGGCATATCGGCAGCAAAGGATGGCGCCACAAATGTCGTTGCAGCCATCAATCCGAGCGTCATCCTGCCGAGGGTTCTTCGTGTAAAGTGCATTTCGGTCTCCTCCACTTTGAACATTGACTTCTCGCCGAGACCTCCCGTCTCAGCGTTTGCCTCTTTTCGAGAGCGCAAAGGTGAAAATCAGGGCGATGACAAGCACTGCGCCCTTGACGAAATCCTGCGTGTAATAGGGCGCGTTCATCATCGTCAGACCCTGCAGAAGAATGCCGACGAACAGCGCCCCGATGGCTGTGCCGAATGCATTCGGCTTGGCTGCGCCCAGCACGGCAAAGCCTATGAGTGCAGCAGCCACGGCATCCAGAAGCAGATTGTTGCCCGAGGCTATGTCGCCGCGCCCGAGACGAGCTGCCAGCAGGATGCCGCCAATCGAAGCGAAAACGCCGGAGATGACATAGGCAGCGATCTTGTAGGCATTCACTGGCGCACCGGCCAGGCTGGCCGCACGCTCGTTGGAGCCGACTGCATACATCATGCGGCCGAAACGGGTATATTCGAGGAAGAACCAGATGACGATCGCCAGCACGATCAGGACGACCACCGCGACCGGAACGAGGTTCGGCAGGATCAGATCGAACCGATGGCGGCCGAGCGCCAGGAATGCAGGACTGAACGCGCCAGTCGCTGTTGAGCCGTCAGGAAGCGTCATACCAGCCGCGATCGAGCGGCCCTCGGTCGGAATGCGCTGAAGCCCCAGAAGCAGGAACATCATGCCGAGCGTCGCCAAGAGGTCCGGTACCCGCATGTAGACGATGATCAGGCCGTTGATCAGACCGACAGCCATGCCGACAGCAAGGCAGACGAGCGTCGCGGTCAAGGCGTCGCCACCCAGCACCACCATCACATAGGACGAGGCCATCATGGCTGTCGTGGCGACAGAGCCGATCGAAAGATCGAAACCGCCGACCACAAGCGTGGCCGTCACGCCAAGCGCCAGGATCCCCGTGATCGACACCGATTGCAGGATGAAGACCGCACTCTGAGGCGAGGCAAAGCCCCCGGTAACCAGGGAGAAGTAGAGGACCATTCCTGCGAGCAGAACAAGAAAGCCGTATTTGATCGCCGCTTCACGTATGTTCAAGCCGGCTGGTGGAACAACGCCGGTGGTGGCGGATTTGCTCTCTTCATTCATCATCTTGCGCTCACCTGTTGATAGGATTTTCCGGCGATCTCCGAGAGCAATCGCTCGACATCGATGTCTGTATTGCGGTGTTCGCCGACGATGGTGTGTTCCGACATCACCAGGATGCGATCGGCGACCTCGAAGGCTTCGTCGAGTTCCGTCAGGAAAAGAATGGTGGATCGGCCAGCGGCGGAAGCGCGAAGCTTGTCGCCAATGTCCCGGCGCGCGGCAATGTCGACACCCTGGAAGGGCTCGTCGAGGATCAGCAGGCGCGACGGCTCGGACAGCCAGCGGCCGACCATGACCTTCTGCTGATTGCCGCCCGACAGCGTCTGCATCTCGTCGCGTTCACTTCGGCAAACGACGCCCAGATCAGCGATCTGCTGGCGCGCCTTTGCTCTCTCTGCCCGACGGCTGGCAACACCAAGGGAGGAAAGGCGTCGCAGGAACGGCAGGCTGATATTCTCATAGATATTGAAATCCGGCACGATGCCGCTGATCGCCCGGTCCTTGGCAACAAGGAAAACACCGCGCGCAATTGCCTGTCTTGTTGTCTTTGGCGCGTAACGCGTGCCGTCGAGTGTCATCTCGCCGGCGGCCGGTGCGCGGGCGCCGAAAAGTGTCTCGGCGAGCGCGCTCTTGCCGACGCCGACGAGCCCCGTGACCGCGACGATCTCTCCATCACCAAGGTCAAAATCGAATGGACGCGTCTGCGACGAAAGCTTCAGTGCCCGAACGCTAAAGATCGGACGGCCCGCCGAACGCACGGCAACCTCGCCAGCGGCGACCTTTCGTCCGAGCATCGCGTTCACTGCGCCCTCATAGTCCAGGTCCGGGCCTTCAAAACGGCCAGTAATGCGGCCGTCGCGCAGCGCCAGAATGCTGTCAGCAAGGCGACGGATATCTGACATGCGATGGGAGATGTAGAGAATGGCGACGCCACGCGCTTTCAGGCGATCGACAAGCTCGAACAGGCGGTCGGCCTCGGCGCTCGATAGCGAGGAGGTGGGTTCGTCGAGGATCAGAACCCGCGGCTCATGGGCCATTGCCCTTGCAATGGCCACCATTTGCCGGTCCGCGAGGGTCAGGTCGTTGATGCTCGCGGAAAGATCGATCGAAAGACCCATGCGTGCGGCGACTGCCGCAGCCTCGCGACGCACCCGGCGCGGATTGAAGAACAACCTGGCACCGCGTCCATTCAGCCGATCAAGGGTGAGATTGGTGGCGACATCGAGGTCGGCAACGACCCCGTCATCGATGTTCTGGTGCACGGTGACAACACCCGCACGGATCGCCTCGGCCGGGGTTGCCGGCTCGAAAGCAGCTCCCGAAAGCGTGATGGTGCCTGCGTCCCGCGTGTAGACGCCGGAGAGAATGCGCACAAGCGTGGATTTGCCGGCGCCGTTGGCACCCATCAAGACCGTTACCGCGCCAGCCTTGAGCTCGAGATCCACCCCCTGGAGCACCGTTACCTGGCCAAACGATTTGCGCACGCCCTCAACGCGAAACACTGCCATTTCACCCATGCATTCCTCCCATTGGCATCACGTTAGGATAGCCATTCATCAAATGTCAAGGCCGTTGACAATTGACAGAATCTCGCCTTAGCTTTGTGCAAGACAGCATGGAGCGTGCGGTGGAGGCCGCCCCGTGCACGGGAGGAGATTGCCATGGAAAGCCAGGCCTTCGAGGCGCTCAGTGCGGATACTTTGCCGGTTCGAATGGGCGGAAATACTGCCGTTACGGACAGGATAGGCGAGGATTCGTCCCGCTGGACCATCAGGGAAGTCGGCGACGGCAACCTCAATCTGGTCTTCATCGTAACGGGCGAAAAGGGCGCCGTTATCGTCAAGCAGGCGCTACCCTATGTGCGCCTCGTCGGTGAAAGCTGGCCGCTGCCGCTCAAGCGTTCGTTCTTCGAGTATCATGCACTGACGCGTCAGGCGCAGCGCGATCCGGGCATGGTGCCGGAAGTCTTTTTCTTCGACGAGACCCAGGCGATCATCGTCATGGAGTTTCTGACACCGCACGTCATCCTCCGGCGGGCTCTGATCGATGGAAGAACACTACCGAGAGTGGGGCGCGATCTCGGCCTGTTTGTTGCCCGCACCCTGTTTCGCGGCTCCGACCTGTCCATGGTGACGCGTGACAAGAAAGCGGACGTCGCACTGTTCTGCGACAATGTCGAGCTCTGCGACATTACGGAAAACCTCGTCTTCTCCGATCCCTATTTCGAAGCGACGCTCAACCGCCATACCACACCACAGCTTGATCCAATCGTGGCAGAACTGCGATCCGACCGTGATCTCAAGGTCGAGGCGCAGCGCTTGAAGCACATCTTCTCGGCCAAGGCCGAAACGCTCTGCCATGGCGACCTTCACACGGGCTCCGTCATGGTGACGGAAAACGAGACGCGCGTGATCGACCCGGAATTCGCCTTCTATGGCCCCATCAGCTTCGACGTCGGCATGTTGATCGCCAATTTCTGGATGAGCTATTTCTCGCAGGCGGGCCATGAGACCACTCCTGGTGCTCGCGACGGCATGCGCCTCTACCTGCTCGAGACAATCGAGACGCTGTGGGACACATTCCGCAGCGAGTTCGCCCATCTCTGGCGCACCGAGCGCCGGGGCATCCTCTACCAGGCGAGCCTGTTCGAAGATCGACAGGATCCGCTTGCCGCCGAGCAGGCATTGAACATCGTCATTGATGAGATCTGGTCCGAAATGCTCGGGTTCGCCGGCATCGAGATCCACCGCCGTATCCTCGGCCTCGCCCACAATGCCGATTTCGAAACCATCGCCGATCCCGAACGCCGCGCATGCTGCGAAAGCAAGGCGCTGAAGCTCGGGCGTCACCTCGCCGTCAATCGACAGCGTATCCACAGTCTCCGGGACATCCGAACAGCCGTGGAGCGACTTGAAAAGGAGATTCTCGCGTGAAAGTCGGAGAACGCCACTACCATACCATCTGGGTGAACGAAGACGGTCGCTCGGTCGACATCATCGATCAGCGCTGGCTACCGCACGAATTCCGGATCGTGACCTTGAAGAGCGTCAACGACGTTGCAGTCGCGATCCGCGACATGTGGGTGCGCGGGGCGCCCCTGATTGGCGTGACGGCCGCCTATGGCGTTGCAATCGCCATGGCAAAGGACCCATCGGACACGCATCTCGATGCCGTCTGGGAGGAGTTGAACGAGACTCGCCCGACAGCGATCAACCTGCGCTGGGCACTGAATGCCATGCGCGCGCACCTCGCCGATCTGCCGGAAGTCGATCGCGCAGAGGCTGCCTACAAGCGCGCCGCCGAGATCGCCGAGGAGGATGTTGAACTCAACCGCTCCATCGGCGCCAATGGTCTCGAGGTGATCCGGCAGATTGCGTCGAAGAAGAAACCTGGCGAACCGGTCCGCATCCTCACGCACTGCAATGCCGGCTGGCTCGCGACGGTCGATTACGGCACCGCCACCGCGCCCATCTACATGGCCGTCGAAGCCGGCATTCCCGTTCATGTCTATGTCGATGAAACGCGGCCGCGGAACCAGGGTGCCTATCTGACGGCCTGGGAGATGAACGGCCACGGCGTGCCCCATACGCTGATTGTCGACAATGCCGGCGGGCACCTGATGCAGCACGGCGATATCGACATGGTGATCGTGGGAACCGATCGAACCACGGCAAACGGCGACGTCTGCAACAAGATCGGCACCTATCTCAAGGCGCTCGCAGCCCGCGACAACGGCGTGCCGTTTTATGTGGCACTGCCTTCGCCGACCATCGACTGGACGGTGCATGACGGTGTGAAGGAGATCCCGATCGAGGAACGCGCCGCCGATGAGGTGAGCTTCGTCCAGGGGCGCGCAACCGACGGCTCGATTGCAACCGTGCGCATCTCGCCGGAGGGCAGCCCTGCCGCCAACCCTGCCTTCGACGTCACGCCTGCGCGCCTGATCACCGGCCTCATTACCGAGCGCGGTATCGCTGCGGCGTCGCCCGAGGGCCTGAAGGCCCTTTTCCCGGAACGGAGCTGAGACCATGAGCCTGCCCAACGAAAAATCCACCGAAGAGATCGCACTCGGCATCCGGCGCCGCGTCTTCTTTCACACAATGAAGCACAATGGTGGCTATCTCAGTCAGGCCTGCTCGGCTGCCGAAAGCCTGGCCCTTCTCTATAATGAATTGCTGAAGCTCGGGGGACCGACGCTGCCCAAGGTACCATTGCCGTTCCGCGGCGTTCCCTCGGCCAATAATCCAGACTCCTTCACAGGCGCGGGCTACCATGGTCCGATCGGTCCGGAATACGACCGTTTCTTCATCTCACCCGCTCATTATGCACTCGTGATCTATTCCGCGCTGATCGAGACGGGCCGGATGGACGAACATGCACTCGACCACTTCAACAAGGACGGAGGCTCGGTCGAAATGATCGGTGCCGAGCATAGCCCCGGCATGGAAGTGACGACCGGGTCTCTCGCCCAGGGGCTCTCCATGGCATCGGGTGTCGCCTGGGCACGACTCCGGAAAAAAGAGCCCGGCAAGGTCTGGGTCTTCATGTCCGACGGCGAGTTCCAAGAGGGGCAGACCTGGGAATGCTTGGCGGCGATGAGCTACCACCAGATCGACAACATCCGCGTCGTGGTTGATGTGAACCGGCAGCAATGCGACGGCGCCATGTCATCGGTGCTCGATCTCGGCGATATCGCAGCCCGTGTCATATCCTTTGGCGTGACATGCCGCTCGGTTGACGGCCATGACCTTGATGCCCTCCGGAATGCAGCAAGCAGTGCCGAGCCGGGTAAGCCGCTCGTCATACTTGCCAACACCTCGCCCTACCAGGGCATGGATTTTCTGAAGAAACGCTTTCCGCGGCTGCACTATGTCCGCTTCAAGAGCGCGGAGGAACGGCAGGAAATGCGGGTCGCACTTGCCGCCGAACTCGGCATCGATCTTAACGCGATGGAAGGAGCCTGATCATGGTCGAAATCGTCAACCGACCCTATGCCAGGGCTTTCGAAGCTTTCGCCACGGCCCGGTCTGAAGTGCTCTGCCTGTCTGCCGACCTCACGTCCTCCTGCGAGGTCGATGGCTTCCGGGACCGGCATCCCGAGCAGTTCCTGTCGCTGGGCATGGCCGAGCAGAACATGCTCTCCTTTGCCGGCGGTCTCGCCATGCAGGGATACCGCCCCTTTATCCATACGTTTTCAGTGTTCCTATATCGCCGGCCTTATGACCAGTTGATCAACTCCATCGCCTATTCCAACCGGAAGGTCCGCCTGATTGGCTTCCTGCCCGGCATCACCACGCCCGGCGGCATCACCCACCAGGCGATCGAAGACATAGCGATCCTGCGCGCCGTCCCTAACATGACGATCCTCGAAACAGGGGATGCTACGGAAGTGGAGACCGTGCTCGAAGTCGCCGACAGCATCGACGGGCCCGTCTATGTGCGTATCCTTCGCGGCGAGGTGCCGCGGCTGTTCTCGACGCCGTTTGAGTTCAACAAACTGCGAACGCTGTCACAGGGTGATGATATTCTGGTCGTCTCCTCCGGCGTTTGTACCGAGGAGGCCCTGCGTGCCACCGGTCCGCTCGCGGCGCGCGGTGTGGGCGTTCATCATCTGCACGCCTCCACCCTGAAACCCTTCGACCGTGACGGCTTGATTAAAGCCGCGCGCGGCAAGAAGGGCATCATTACCCTGGAAAACCACACGATCATCGGCGGCCTCGGCTCTCTGGTTGCGGAAATCCTTGCCGAAGAAGGGCTCGGCATCCGTCTGAAGCGTCTCGGCCTTAAAGATACCTTCGCTCACGGCGCCTCAAAGCCATATCTCATGAAGAAATACGGGCTCGACGCGAGTGCGCTCGTGGTCGCTGTCGGTGAACTCACCGGCAGGTCAGTTGATATCGGCGAGGATGAGCTCGCAGAAGTTCGCCTGGATCACGTCCATTCGGCCCAGAAGGCGGAGGCGCTCTGATGGCTCCGCGCTTCAGCGTTACCTATTTCGTTCGTGCAGGTGATGTAGAGGAGGCTAGACACCGCGCTCTCGACGTCGCACTGGAACAGACGGTGGAAATTCCCCGCAGCTGCGTTCCGAAGGGCTATGTCGAGGATGAGATCCTCGGCAGGCTGGAGACCTTGGAGAAAGACCCGGCCGGCAGGCCGGGATATCTCGCCGACATCTCCTATTCGGAAGATGACGTTGGCGGTGATTTCCTGCAATTCCTCAACATCGTCTTTGGCAACAGTTCGATCAAGCCGGGTCTGAAGGTCGAAGACATTGCGCCGTCGCCGGGCATACTCGCCTTGTGCAAGGGACCTCGCCACGGCATTGCCGGACTGCGCGCGAGGGCAGGCATAGGCCAAACCCCGCTGCTCATGTCGGCCATCAAGCCTGTCGGCCTGTCGACTAGCGAACTGGCTCGTTTGGCCCATGACTTCGCGCTCGGCGGAATGCACTTCGTCAAGGACGATCACGGGCTTGTCGACCAGAAGACGTCGCCGTTCGAGGAGCGGCTCCAGGCCTGCGTCGAGGCTGTCGGTGAGGCGAACTCGAAAACGGGCGGCCGCACAAGCTTCGTGCCGAATATCACCGGACCGGCAACAATGATCGTCGAGCGTGCAATGCTTGCACAAGCCGCCGGCGCGGGCGCGGTGATGATTGCTCCGGCAATGGCCGGCTACGACATCATCCGCACCCTGGCCGCAGATCCGGATTTCTCGCTGCCGATCATCTCCCACCCTGCGTTTTCCGGCGCCAACGTTGTCTCGCCCGATTGCGGTTTTTCCCATCGCAGCTTCTTCGGCACCCTGCATCGGCTGATGGGAGCCGACGCGGTCATCTATCCCAATTTCGGCGGCCGGTTCGGTTTCACCCGGGACGAGTGCCTGTCGATCGCCAAAGCCTGTGCGGACAACATCGGAGGGCCGAAGGCGATCGTTGCCGCTCCTGGTGGGGGGATGACGTTCAGCCGTGTACCCGAAATGCGGCAGGCCTACGGGAACGATGTCATGTACTTGATCGGTGGCGCGCTGCTTCAGGAAGAGAACCTGGTCGATGCCTGCCGACGCCTCGTCGGAGCTGTCTATAGTTGAGGCAATGTGATGCCGTGGCGTCTCCGGGATCTCGCATATTGGGCAGACTTCCAAGGCGAGTTTGATCTACTGATCATGAGCGCTACGGTCCCTACACTGTAGTCATCGACGTCAATTTGAGCGCAGATAATGGGTCAACTTTGCGTGCCGATTGACAAATTAGCGGTCCAGTAACAATTTCCTGCGACGGTGCTCCGCCATACCAAGATGAGATCGCCTTCCGATGTACTCGTCAAGCATCCAGACTAGCCGCTGCTGGCGAACATTCGAAGATCGGCACAGCGTGATCGGGCTTCCGGCAACTCTCTTTCCGCAAGCACAGGCGCAGTGTCTGCCCTGCCAATCCGAGAATTGATGTCACGAGCCACCAGGGCGGACCCATGACTGACACGAGCTCAAAACCGTATTCCGAAATCATGGCGGGGGACGTATTCCGTAAGGTCGCGATGGAAATCGCCGACGGTGTCATCGGCATGTCCAAGGACGGCATTATCCGTTTTGCCAATCCCGCAGCGGAGGAAATCTTCGGATGGCGGCCTGGCGACCTGATCGGGAAACGGCTCGATGTTCTCCTGCCTGATCGAGTGCGACGAAATCATGACGCACTCGTGGCGGGATTCCGAGCTGGGCTGGTTGAGACCAGACGAATGGGGCAACGGGGAAACGGCATTTTAGGTCGCCGCGCCGACGGGTCGGAGGTCAACCTTGGTATCACAATCCTCAAGACAGAAGCGGACGGCGAGCCTCTCCTGATTGCTGTGGTGAGAGACGTTAGCGAAGTTGTCAAACAACAAGAGGAGTTGAAGAAACTCGCGGAAACAGATTTCTTGACAGGTCTTATGAACAGGCGTGCGTTTTTTGAACGAGCCAGTTTCCTGGTCGAGGAACAAGGCGTGGGTAGCCATTCCGTGATTATCTTCGATCTTGACCACTTTAAATCCATCAACGATCGTTTTGGTCATCAGACCGGCGACCGGGTCCTAACACTCTTCTCAACACTTTTACGTCAGGAAGTTCGTCCGGCAGATCTTGCAGCCCGATACGGAGGGGAAGAATTCATCGCGCTCTGCAGAGGAACAACCAGAGCCGAAGCTATCGAGATCGCGGAAAGTGTGGCTGAACAAACTCGTAAGCAATGCTTTTTCGGGGTAGCAGGTCGCCCCATTTCGATTACCGTCAGCGCGGGGGTGGCCACTCTTGATCACGATCTCGATGACACCCTGAGACGTGCGGATGCGGCCTTGTACGAAGCAAAGCACGCAGGCCGAGACCGAGTGTCAGCGGCAGCCTAAATCGGGCGCTCCAGGTTCTTCTCTGTGCGTCGTGGATAGTTGTTAAGCCACATAGGTCTTGCCTGGACCCGGCCTACCGATAAGCAACGTGTTCGCGCACCGTAAACTGATGGGGTGAATTACCCTGATGACCTATCGTGAAGGGTCGTTGGCAGTTGGCACATAACCTGTAAACTTTGCGCCCGATGAAACCACATGCTTGCGCCAAGTATCAAGACCTGGAGCCCCGGACGGGAAGCTGTGAATCTGCCTAACCTGCGAAAGGATACCTTATCCGCCGGTAGCATTCGCAAGATCGCGATTCGAGCGCCATGCGATCCTGTACGTCCACTATGCCGCGGGAATAGGTCAGTATTTCTTCGCTCTGAAATCGCGAGCAGATCTCGCTGACGGTCGCGCGTCGCAATCCCAGTACATCTGCGATCGCCTGCTGCGTAATCGAAAACCTATCACCCGTCATTCGATCGTGCGCCTGAGTAAGCCAGCGTGCGACCCGTTGCTCAGCGGTGTGGAGGCTGTTGCAGGCAACACTCTCCATGAGTTGGCGAATTAACAAGGTTGCGTATCGGAGCATTGCAATGCGAACGCATTCAAATTTTTCAGCGGCTTCCTCCATATCCGCCCGCCTTAGCCAAGATGCGTAACCCGGAACTTGAACGACTGATCGGCTGATTGCTGTAGTACTGCCCATTAACAGAGAAAAGCCGATGTAGCCTTCAACGCCTACCGAGGTCTTTTCTACGGTGCGCCCTCCTTCCATGCTTGCCATGTAGGAGATCACACCCTCATGCAGGAAGACAACTTCTTCAATCGTATCGCCCTCCTCGAACACCACGTCCCCAGCGGTAATTGCGCGGGTGTGTAACCTGCTCCCGACGAAGTCTTGGGCGCTTGGTCTCAAGCTGCAAAGTACATGATTACGGATCGGAAGTTTTGGCACACAGTCGTCCAGTTCTTGGTTCTTTTATTCTCATCATTTAATCAGTTGTTAAGCATCCCAATGCACGATATCGTACATTGGGATGACGGCGACCGTACTTAACAAATGTCAGGTCCCAAGATATTGGATTGGCGTCGACACGTCCACCGACACGTGTTTGCTCGTCCCATTTTGCCGACTTTGTTGGAACAGGAGGGAATAGATTGGCAAACCTCGTGCACAATGCCTCGTCCTCAGTGAGCGTGAGAACGCCGCATCAGGATGCTTCGCAACATTTGACAGCGCTGTCAGCTTCTGCTGCGGAGATTCGCTCCTACCGATGCGCCTTGGAAAAGTATGCCATCGTCAGCTACTCAGATGCAGCGGGAAAGATCACGGACGTGAATGATCATTTCTGTGAAATCAGCGGCTACTCTCGACAAGAGCTGATAGGCAAGAGCCATAACATTATAAACTCTGGCGCTCACGATCAGGCCTTCTTCAAGGAAATGTGGCGCACGATCAGCCGGGGCGAGCGCTGGCGTGGAGAAATCTGCAATAGATCTAAGGCGGGTGACACCTATTGGGTGGATACGACGATTGCCCCCATAGAAGGGAGAGACGGCGCACCAATTGGCTATATCTCAATTCGCTATGACATTACCGAGCGAAAGAAGGCGCAGGAGAGGCTTGAGATAGAGATTGCTTTGCGATCACGAATTGAACTTCTGCTCCGAGACATAATCGACACCGTCCCCAATGGCATTGCTGCCTTCGACGAGACCGGCCAGTGGGTTCTGGCCAACTCATCCTACAAAGAACATTTTCCGCAGGTGCCTGGCATCGTGTTGGATCCCCCTTTCCCCACCAAGGCCATCTCCGACGAGAACAGCGGCCCTGTTTGTAGCGTGGAGATATCAAGTGGGTTGCTATCATCTGTCTTGGAGCACCCGTTCACACCAGATCGTTCAGTCATTCGCCAGACAAAAGGGGACAGGTGGCTCAAGGTCCAGAACTGTCGCTCACGATCAGGCTTTCTGGTGCGGGTATCGACCGATGTCACGGAACTAAAGCGAGCCGAGGTGCGCTTTCGAGAGCAGGCTGATCAAGACCCCCTAACCAGTCTGGCCAATCGCCGCTCGTTGCTAGCCAAGCTTCGAAAGGCGCTGTCGAAGGGCAAGACAGGCGCGCTGCTCCTGATCGATTTGGACCGCTTCAAGTTTGTGAACGACAGTTTTGGGCACGATGCTGGAGACACCCTCCTGATCGAGGTGAGCCGATGTCTCAAAAGGGCTGTCGGTCCAACCAACGTTGTAGCCCGTCTCGGTGGAGATGAGTTTGCAGTGCTGATGGCGCGGAATGTGTCTGCAGAACACGCCGTCGAAGCGGCACAGGCGATATCGCGCTGTCTGGACCAGAATTTTCCTATAAATGGGAAGCAACTTCGCACTTCCGTGAGCATTGGTGTCGCGCTGTTCCCCGAACATGCGTCCAGTGCCATCGAAGTGCTGAAATGTGCAGACATGGCCCTCTACCGAGCAAAGAACTCAGGACGCGCTCGATACTGCCTGTTCGAACATGTTTTCCGTGAGCAACAAATTGAGCTGGCCGTAATGGCAGATGAGCTTCGATCGGCTGTCGCGGAAGAACGGCTGCAGATAATGCTTCAGCCCCAGACGGATATCTCGACAGGCAATCATTATGGCTTCGAAGTGCTGGCACGATGGAAAATGGGGAATCAGTGGATCTCGCCTGCCGTCTTTATCCCTCTAGCCGACGACATTGGACTTTCTCGGGAGGTCGGCGGCCAGATACTCCGACAGGCATTGTGTGCGTATCAAGAAGCCGCCAAGACCGCCTGCAGCCTAGGAAAGCTCGCAGTAAATGTCTCAGCCGCCGAGCTCAGGGATCCTTCATACGCCGGATTTCTGCTCCAAGAACTGAGCCGCCACGGGCTTGCGACTGCAGACTTTACGGTCGAGGTCACCGAAAGCGTCATCATTCAGCATGGTGAGGTCGCAATCAACGAGACCTTGAGGAAGCTCGCAGCCGCAGGGATCACAATCGCACTGGATGATTTCGGGACCGGCTATGCATCCCTTACGCACCTCAAACGCTTGCCTATTTCGTGTCTGAAAATTGACCGGAGTTTTGTCCGAGAGCTTTCCGATGAAGGTGATCCGGGGGCCATCGCCGACACCATTATCGCGTTGGCCAAGTCTCTAGGGATTGGCGTCATCGCGGAGGGGGTGGAGACCGAGCAGCAGCTTCGGGCCCTCGCCCACAGGGGATGCAAGCTGGTCCAGGGCTATCTCATAAGTCGCCCGTTTCTGCCCGCAGAAGCAGGAGCGTTTTTAGCTTCACACCCCAGCGAAAGCCTGGCGCGTTCCTGCGGTCGAGCCGATTCCGGCAGCTTCGGGGTTCCTCCGTGGACCCGCGCAAGCTGACGGGCTTTAATTTCAATCTTTTAAAAGGGAGGCAAGGGAAATGATGGGATCGAGCGGCGCCGACGCAAAGGCGGTACTTCAAGCAATGGGCAAGTCTCAAGCCATCATCGAGTTCAAGCTCGATGGGACGATCATAACCGCGAACGAAAACTTCTGTCATTCGCTCGGCTATCCGCTCGCCGAGATCGTCGGCAAGCACCACCGGATATTCGTAGATCCCAATGAATCCAGCAGTCCAGAATATACAGACTTCTGGGCACGGCTTGCCAGCGGAAAATTCGATCGCCGCCAGTACAAGCGTATCGCCAAAGACGGAAGAGAAATCTGGATCGAGGCCTCCTACAACCCCGTCTTCAAGCACGGGAAGCCATACAAGGTCGTGAAATTTGCGACGAACATCACGGAACAGAAGCTCAAATCGGCGGAGGATGCAGGCAAGCTCGACGCAATCTGCAGGGCTCAGGCCGTCATTGAGTTTACGCCACAGGGAAACATCCTCGCAGCGAACGAGAATTTTCTTCAAGCATTGGGCTACACGATCTCAGAGGTGCAAGGGAAGCATCATTCCATGTTCTGTGAGCCTAGGTACACTGAAGGCCATGAGTATAGGGCTTTCTGGGAGAGACTTTCTGCCGGGCAGTTCATGTCCGATGAGTTCATGCGCATCGGCAAGGGCGGAAAGAAAGTCTATATACAGGCGTCCTACAACCCGATCTTTGACATGAGCGGCCGCGTGTTCAAAGTGGTCAAATACGCCACTGACGTTTCTGAGCGGGTGTACAATGTTGAACAACTGGCCGCAGCCCTGAAGGGTCTGTCCTCAGGAGACCTTACTCAAGATATACGCGGCCCCTTTCTGCCCGCCCTTGAGCGGCTGCGCATTGACTTCAACGAGGCTTCCTTGAAGCTCCGGCGGACCCTTCAGACAATCGCCCAAAACGCAGGCGCGATCGCTGCTGCGTCTCAGCAAATTCAGTCAGCTTCCAACGAACTCTCACGACGCACCGAACAGCAAGCTGCTTCGGTCGAGGAAACAGCAGCGGCGCTCGAAGAAATCACCACCACGGTCGCTGATTCGAGCCATCGAGCTGAAGAAGCCGGGCAACTTGTCCGCAAAACCAAGGACCATGCCGAGAGCTCGGGTCGCGTGGTGGGGGAAGCGGTTGACGCCATGGGCAAGATAGAGCGCTCAGCGGCGGAGATCGCCAACATAATCAGCGTAATCGATGAGATTGCCTTCCAGACAAACCTCCTCGCACTGAACGCTGGCGTCGAGGCTGCCCGCGCCGGAGACGCCGGCAAGGGCTTTGCCGTGGTGGCTCAGGAAGTCCGCGAGCTTGCTCAGCGATCAGCAAAGGCGGCCAAGGAGATCAAAGAGTTGATCAGCACCTCGAACCAGCACGTCAAAAGCGGTGTCACCTTGGTCAGCGACACCGGAAAGGCACTCCAGGAAATCGTCCACCAGGTGGTTCAGGTTGACGGCAACGTGGGTGTTATCGTCGAGGCATCCAAAGAACAGGCGACGGGCCTCAAGGAGATCAACCTAGCGGTCAACACGATGGATCAGGGCACGCAAAAGAATGCTGCCATGGTGGAGGAAACTACAGCCGCTGCCCATAGTCTCGCAAGGGAGGCGGAGCAACTGTTCACGCTGCTGGGTCAGTTCAAGACCGAGGCTGACGCAGCTCACCGGACATCGCTGGCGCATGTGCGATCGTATCGAAAGGCCGTCTAGTCAGCCCCCTTCAAGGAAGCGGGCGCCAGACTGATGCGTTTTCTCAATCACCATCGGGAACTGACCTCGCCCCAAGGGGCCGCGCCCTATGCTGCCGAACCAATTCCGCGACACCTAAACCGGCTCCCACTCAGCAACTAAAGGATAGGAAGCATGAAGAAAGTTATACCGATCAAATCGCTCCTGAACAGAAAGTGCAGAGATCGCCCCCCCTTGACGGATGTGGACATGATGGTGGAGTTGGTGAAACTTCGCCATGCAACGGCACTTCTCGAGATTGATCTTGCTCAGGTGAAGCAACGCGTGCTGGATGAAATGGTGGAGCAGCAGGGAAACAGAACGAATGTTTGAAAGGCAATCACCCGCACAAATGGACCGAGTTGAAGCCTTCTGAGGGCCAAAAAAATTTTTGGGTAACATGAGGTCTGACATCGCGGCCGCTCAAAAAGGGCCGCTAGTGGCGCCTGTTCAGCATGTCTTCTGTCGGGGCTATCTTCACGTCCAATATTTGGGCGAGGACCGGCAAATCACTTGCCGCAAGCTGGAGATGGACGGTCACTTCGTGAAGCAATACCGCGCCGCCTGAGCTCTCAGGCCATGAACAGAACATCCACCTCCCCGCAGAGGTTCACCCAAAAGACGCCTTGGTGAAGCGGAGGCTTCATCGTCCGCTTTGCACAATGCCGTGCATCGTGAGGAATGAGCGACATGAAGGCGCTTTGCAGACAATGCGAGCGGGCCGGCAGGTTTCGGGCAAACGATAGAACATGCTCAAGGGCTGATATGACGGCGCAAAGCGGTAATATCTTTTAACCGCGTCGGACGGCAGACAGAAGCAGTCATTTTGGTGCAGTTCATTCGATTGGCGGCAGACTATTTTTGCAATGCTACTGAGTAGCGGGTGTGCCGACGTTCGCCCATTCGCCTCAATGCACCGATCTCAACGAGCTGCTGAAGGTCGCGAGTTGCTGTAGCGCGAGAGGTGCTTGTGATCGAGATGTAGTTTTCCGCACTTAGGCCACCCTTGAAGCCTGCGGTACCTTCCTTGAAGATGCGCGCGACCACCTTTCCCTGCCGCTCGTTCAGCCGATCTCGAAACCGATCATAGAATTTCGCCTTCTGAATGAAGAAATCTATGCGCTCAAGCGTTGCTCGTTGAGCATCCAAGATCGTTTCTGAGAAGAAGACGATCCAGCCGGTGATATCAAGCGTCCGTTGGTGTCGCTCAAGTTCCGAGTAGTAGGCTCTCCGCCTCTTCTCGATCGCAAAGGCGAGTGAAATCAGACTTGGTTGCCCAATGTTTTGGGCGAGCGATTTCTCGGCGAGCGCGCGACCGATGCGGCCGTTCCCATCCTCAAATGGATGAATGCTTTCAAAGTAGAGATGGCCTATCGCTGCGCGTGTCAAAGCTTGAAGCGGCTTTTGGCCATTTGGTCCGGATTGATTAAACCATGGGATGAAGTTCTGCATCTCAGCTTGAACCTGGCGCGATGGAGGAGCCTCAAGATTGATTGTGGGTTTATCCAATCGACCCGATACGATCTGCATGGCGTCTTCATGCTCGCGGTAAGCGCCGATCGTCTCAATGTATCGATTTCCGGCCATCAGCATTGAATGCCAATGGAACAGTCCCTGATGATCCAGGGGGCTATGCCAGTTTCGATAAACATCCGCCATAATCTCGGCGATTCCCCGCTCTTGGGGGCGTGCCTGTCTATCATCAGCGTCGAGCCCAAACTGCCGGCGTAGTGATGACTGGACACTTATCCGGTCAAGAAATTCTCCCTCGATCTCTGATGTCTTGACCGCTTCGTCGCTGAGCACTTCAATGCGAAGTTGATTGCTGTCATCCTCCTTAAGATGCCGAACGGCACCTATAACCTCGCCGGCGGCCTGCAGGAATTTCCGCTCGAACGCCATCAGGCTTGCAGCTTCATACCTGAAATCAGGCCAATCGGCGTTTTGCCAGTTCCATTTCATGAGTTATAGCCAGCGTTTCTATAACTCATGAATATGGTCTATCGTGAGTTATGGAAATCCTGTTTATCGCTCAAAATATAAACCTCCAACTCTCGACCAGCCAACAGGGATCAGTACGTGACGCCGTCTTGAACTTATCTAACTGAACCCGACCACGATTGTTGATTGCCCTCGACCTCAAGACGAGCCAGCCCTTCGCCGCTACCGTGATCATCGGAAGTCAATGACCCGTTGATTGGAAATGGCGTAGCCATGATCCGAGAGTGAGTGAAAGGTGTCTGCTCTTCAGTGACGAGTCGTAGTTCTTCTAGCGTCTTTGGGCGGGACCAAAGCAGTGATCGGATCACTTAGACAACTCCCCACGCTCGAAACCTCCCCCTGCCCGTCATCTCGCGAAGACCAAGTTCCTGAACGATCCGCCGCGCTCCTTGCGGCGTCACCTCGAGCGTCTTTGCCACCATGCCGGCGGAGATCAGCGGCCGCGCCATGACAAGCTCAACAAGCTCCGGCAGCCTGGATGACGTCCGCCGTCCTTCGAGTTTGCGCATCATCATCTGCCGCGCCAGCACCAGCCGGTCATGCTCCTTCAGCCCCGTCTCGGCGGCAATCGTCAGCGCCCTTGATATCGCCAGTAACCGCGTCTCGCGATCACGATGCCGGCGCCGATCGACGGGGATGGCTTTCAGCCCGAGATTGATTGCGGCAAGATGGGTGCTTGTGGTAACGCCGCCCTCGCGCAGGACCGAGGCGGAAAGCAGTCGACCGAGCCAGGGCGCATGCTGCAGGACGGCAATCTCGTTCCAGGCATCGAGGGCGATGATCGCCTTCAAGACCGGCGGCAAATCATCAGCTCGGCTGAGGGCGGTCTGCCACTCCGCCAGCCGCTCGTCCTCATCCCAGTCGAGATCGTAGACGAAGGGATCCTTTTCCGGAGTGTTTTTGGCGCGCGCCGGCTTCTTCGCCTCTTCGATCGCGGCTTCCGACCGGGCGAGCACCGCATCGATTGCGGCAAACGCATCACTCAGACCGTCGGCATCAGGATCTTCGGCCTCCCCTACCCCAGCCCGAGTGTCGCTGACCTCAACATTCCCATCCGGCAAACCCTCCCCGTCGTCACCCGATGATGCTGCAGGCCACGCCTGCCCGCGGAGGGAGGCGAGGCCCTGAGCAGAGAGCGCCCAAGCCGGGGGATGGGCGGCGATGCGCCGGCGGGTTTTCAGGATGTCGCGGGCGATGGTGAGTTCGTGGGTCGGTGCGCGGATATCTCGAAGCGCATCATGCAGGACGAGGTCCTCGAGATGAACGAGTTCACCGTCGACCCAGAGCGAGGCATGCGCGTCGAGGAAATGCGAGCGCTCCAGAAAGCCCTCACCAACAGGGGAACGGGCGATACGCTCGTCAAGACGGGCGAGCGCGACCCCTGCCTCGGAGATCGGCCGCAGCAAGCTCTGGATGGGCAATCTGGCGAGGTCGTAAGACATTGAAATTATGGTAAATGATTCGTTAAGAGAAAGCTATATGCTTATTATGTTTCCATACAATGTATAAATAGTCTGCGGGTCACTGACCTCCGATAAGTAACCCTTATCGGAAGTGATTGATTTGACGGCGTTCCACGCCTAAAGTCGTGGCAAATCACGGCGAAAACCACAGCTGGACGCGCAGAACTAGAGGGCTAACAACAGGATGAAGAGCTCAGTCGCTACGAATGGTCGCTTTGTGCCGTTGGCTTCTGGCAAGCTCGACAAACCGGCGCTTCACCTCTTCGAAGAGTGCTGGAGGCAGTGGCCCGTGATATCCGCTCTCGCTGTCAACAGGGCGAACGTCAGGCCCCGGCCAGACGAAGCGGTTGCTTTCAGTCAGTACGATCCACGACCGTTCGTCGTCGAGACCGAGGCGGCGCTTGGTAGCCGGCGGTATTTCGATTGCGTCGCTGGGATCGGACGGCTGGGAATGGGTGATCGGCAGGACACGAACCGCAGGTGTCCCATCTTCGAGCAAAGAAACAATCGCCAGCACAAGAGCAGGACGATCCTTGTCCCCCTCCTCTCGTCCTTCCAGATGCTGCCAGTGCCAGAGATAGGAATAACGGAAGACCCAGCCGACCTTGGGTTCAGTCGGCAGCATTCTTGTCCATCAGCAGTTCGGAATTGAGATGATCCAGGCCTGGCTCCATTGTCGAAGCCTCGATCGCGGCAAGCTCGTCGTCACTGATCGCAGCCGTCAGATTGACCTTCCGATCGCGCTTGGCCAGCCGGAGATAATCTTCATAGGCCAAGAGCACTGTGCGCGGCCGGCCATTCTTGGTGATGATGACCGGCTCTCGCACGGCCGCATCCTGGTAGGCGCCGAAATTCTTCGAAACCGCAGCTGCTGTCACAATCGATGTCATGGCAGATCCCCTTTGTTACGGGATATACGGGCTTTCCGGAACTTTTGCAAACGCTCCAAGGAATCTGGAAGCACAAGATGACAAGGAAAGCTCCAAACGCCCCTTCCAGCAGCGACACACTCGCGCGCCGCGTGGAAGAACTCGATACCATCGCGTCCGTCTTGCCGATGGAGCGGCGTGACGAACTCGCCGAGCTGCTGACGGATCAGGATGTCGAGACACTCCGTCATCTCGTCAACGAGGGCATGGGCACAAACACGCTGCGCGCACTCACCTCCGATCTGGCCTACTTGCAGGCCTGGTCACTCGCAGCCACTGGACGCTCTCTTCCTTGGCCTACTCCTGAAGCGATGCTGCTGAAGTTCGTCGCTCATCATCTTTGGGATGCGGAAAAGCGCCTGGCGGATCCGGAACATGGAATGCCGGCAGAAGTCGAGGACAAGCTGCGGATCCAGGGATTTCTACGTACTCTCGGGCCGCATGCGCCTGATACCGTACGCCGACGGCTTGCGACCTGGTCGACGCTGACCAAATGGCGCGGGCTTCAGGGGGCTTTCGGCTCGCCCGCCCTCCGGTCCGCCATCAGACTTGCTATCCGAGCAACGCCGCGACCGAGGAGGCGAAAGAGCGCGAAGGCGGTCACCGGAGACATACTTGCAAAGCTCCTCGCGACCTGTGCCACCGGCAGTCTGCGTGACTTGAGAGATAGGGCCATTCTGATGGTAGCATTTGCTTCTGGGGGCCGACGTCGCAGCGAGATCGCGGGCCTCCGGAAAGAACAGTTACAGCAGGAGGATCCTATCGAGGTCGATAGCGGCCCTCCCCTGCCCTCTCTTTCCATCCATCTGGGCCGCACCAAGACCAGCGGTGCCGACAACGACGAATTTGTTTATCTCACCGGCCGCCCTGTCAACACTCTGAACGCCTGGCTCAACGCAGCGAAGATCGACAAGGGTAGCGTCTTCCGGGCGATCGATCGCTGGGGCAATGTTTCGCGCCGGCCCTTGGATCCGAAGGCCATCAATGACATTCTAAAGCACCGGGCGGAACTGGCCGGGCTCGATCCGACGGAGTTTTCCGCCCATGGCCTACGCTCTGGTTATCTGACAGAAGCGGCGAATCGCGGCATTCCCCTGCCTGAGGCCATGGAGCAGTCGCGTCACCGATCCGTGCAGCAGGCTGCGGAGTACTATAACCACGCACAGAGACGCAGCGGCCGTGCATCCCGCCTTCTAAGCTAAATTTGTCCATCGATCGAAGGCGTTGAGAATTTAATTGCGCAGTCTTTGACGACACACTCAAATGCCGGGGCTGTTGGCCCAAATGCGATTCTAGGAGAGCCCCATGCTTCGTGGACTTGCCGTCCTTCTGCTGTTCCAGTTGGTGGGCGAGAGCCTTGTGTTCTTGCTGGGAATATCCATACCAGGTCCCGTGGCGGGGCTTGTGCTCTTGTTTGCAGCTCTTCCGGTACTGGATCGCCTATGGACGCAGGAAGCAGCAAGTATCGATGAGGCCGCCGAAACCCTACTGTCAAATCTGGGGCTGTTTTTTGTACCGGCAGGTGTCGGCGTCGTAGCGCTGGCCAGCATTCTGAGTGCTCAGATATGGGCACTCGGTGCCGTGCTCATTTTGTCCGCGATTATCACATTGATGCTCACGGTTTGGGCATTCATCCTGGTCAGAAAGCTGATCTCTGTACGGCGTCGGTCATGAACCGATCGCCGATTGAGCTCTGGGTCTACCTTTCAGCCTCCCCTCTCTTATGGCTCACATTGACCCTATTTACCTGGATCTTGGCTTCCGAGCTTTCAAAAAGACTGGGACGGCATCCCCTGGTTAATCCAGTGCTCATCTCCATACTTGCACTTTCCGTCATGATGATCGCGGCCGAAGTGCCATATGAGCGTTACTTCGCGGGAGCCCAATTCATCCACTTCTTGCTGGGCCCAGCTACAGTGGCAATCGCCGTACCTTTGTATAGGAAATGGAACGAAGTCAGGGCCTTACTGCTGCCGATCTCTGTGGCGCTCCTGGTCGGTTCAATCGTGGCTATGGCCTCTGTGATCGCGCTCGGCCAAATCTTTGACCTCCCGCGGGACATACTGCTGTCTTTTCTTCCAAAATCGGCAACAGCCGGCGTGGCGATGGCGGTTTCACAATCGCTTGGCGGCGATCCCTCATTGACGGCTGTACTAGTCATTCTGACCGGCATCTTCGGCGCGCTGATCGTTACGCCCTTCATGACCATGATGCGAATAAACGACTACGCCGCTCGTGGATTTGCTGTAGGGTTGACGTCCCACGGGATCGGTACGGCTCGCGCCTACGAGGTAAACGCCACAGCAGGACTGTTCGCCGGCATTGCAATGGCGCTTAACGCTGTGGCAACATCGGTCTTAGCCCCATTTGCGGCGCGGTACCTACTTCCATGAGCGGACCCGACCAGCGGCACTTCCACCCGAGTTGAGTTTGCCAAAGGTTTCACCGACATCAGGTCGTGCCGTTCTCATGCGCCTAGACTAGCTTGCGGTCGCAATCAATCGAGGCAATCCGCGAACCGGACTGTCATCTGGGGTCTTCGCGAAACGAGAAAGCGACTGTCGCAGCCCCTCAATCTCGTTGAGCAGAGCATTGCTGGCTGCCGTGGACTCTTCCACCATCGCAGCATTCTGCTGCGTTACCTGATCCAGTTGGTTGACGGCACTGTTCACCTCCGACAGCCCGATCGCCTGCTCTTTTGCCGCTCCAGCGATCGCAGTCATATGCTCGTTGACGCTCGCGACATTGTTCTGGATACCCTCGAGCGCAATGCCCGTATCAGCCACCAACTTGACGCCCGCCTTGACCTCGTCCGAGGAACTTTTGATCAGCTGATTGGTCTCCTTGGCGGCCTTTGCAGAGCGTTGGGCAAGTTAGCGGACTTCCTGGGCAACAACCGCAAAGCCCTTACCTGCCTCACCCGCTCTTGCGGCCTCGACGCCTGCGTTGAGCGCAAGCAGGTTCGTCTGAAACGCAATTTCAGCAATGACACTGATGATGTTCGAAATCTCTTTCGAGGACTGCTCGAGCGGCGCCGCAGCGAGATCGCTGGTCTCGGAAAAGAACAGCTACAGCCGGAAGGGCCAATCCAGATTGACGGGGGCCCTCCCCTGCTCTCTCTTTCCATTCATCTCGGTCGCACGAAGACCAGCGATGCGGACAACGATGAAGTGGTCTATATCAGCGGTCGACCGGTCGATGCCGTGAACGCGTGGCTTGCGGCTGCGAAAATCGACAAGGGCAGTGTCTTCAGGGCAATCGATCGGTGGGGCAATGTTTCGCGTCGACCGCTGGACCCAAAGGCTATTAACGATATCGTTAAGCAACGTGCCCGAATGGCTGGGCTAGATCCAAGAGAATTTTCCGCTCATGGCCTGCGTTCTGGTTATCTGACTGAGGCAGCCGATCGCGGAATACCTTTGCCTGAGGCAATGGAGCAATCAAGGCATCGCTCCGTGCAGCAGGCTTCAGAGTACTATAATCATGCGCACAGAAGGAGCGGCAGGGCGTCCCGTCTTCTTGGATAGTGGCAGAGCGGTTCAACGACTTCGGCTTTGAGACCCTTGAATTGGCCCGAGTGCTTTTGGTCAATGGTGTAAAGCCCCCGCGCATCGAACACGGTCCAGAGGAAGACCTAACCTGACCCAGGCTGCTCTCATGGCTTTGAAACCAGGGTGTAACTCGCTCATCTCGGTGTCCATGAAATCGGCAGCAAGCGAGGCCTTCCGAATTTCATCGGAGGCCTGCTTGCAGTCCCCGATTAGAACTCGCTCCATTCTTCCTTGACGGCGAGGTTGCCATGGGCTGCCGGAGCGCGGCGAACAGGCGCGGCTGCTGGCCGATGGTCTGAGACCGCTGGTGCTGTTGCGCGGCCGGAAAGAGTGAACCGGCTGACCAGCGAGCGCAGGCGTGTCGCTTCCTGGGCGAGTGCTGCGGAAGCTGCCGTCGACTGCTCAACCATCGCGGCATTCTGCTGCGTGGTCTGGTCCATCTGGTTCACCGCGGTGTTGACTTCAGCGAGGCCAGTGGACTGTTCGCGGGCGGAGGTGGCAATCGCATCCATCAACTGATTGATTTGTGAAACATAGTCGCCAATCGCCTTCAATGCCACGCCGGTGTCTCGCACCAGCTTGACACCGTTGTCGACTTCGCTCGAGGAATTATGGATAAGACCCTTGATCTCCTTGGCAGCGCTTGCCGAACGCTGGGCGAGCTCACGAACTTCCTGGGCAACGACGGCAAACCCCTTGCCCGCGTCACCTGCGCGGGCGGCTTCTACGCCGGCATTCAGCGCAAGCAGGTTGGTCTGGAAGGCGATCTCATCGATCACCCCGATGATATTGGAAATCTGCTGCGAGCTTTCCTCGATGCGGCGCATAGCCTCTTCGGCATTAGACACGACGTCTGCCGACTTGGCTGCATTTTGGTTGGCAAGGATTGCGACGGTCCGTGCTTCCTCGGTGCGTTTGGATGAGGTCGACACATTCACAGTGATCTCGTCAAGCGCCGCTGCCGTCTCCTCAAGGGCTGCCGCCTGCTGCTCGGTTCGCTTGGACAAATCATTGGCGCCAGAAGATATCTCTCGCGTCCCGTTGTCGATGTTCTCGACAGATTGCAGGACGGACGACAACGTGGAGCCAAGCTGCTTCAGCGAGGCATTGAAATCATAACGCAAGGTCTCATACTCGGCGGCGAAAGGTTCATCGAGCTGGAACGAGATATCACCATCCGCCAGTCGCTTCAGGCCGCTTCCGAGCGTTGCGGTCGCAAAGCGCAGCTTTTCGGCTTCCTCGGCAGTACGTCGACGCGTCTCTGCATCCTGGTGCCCTTCGCGGATACGTGCCTCTTCTGCCTGGCGCTCGAGCTCCTTGTTGGCGATCCCAGCCTGCCGGAAGACTTCTACTGCTGCGGCCATCTCACCGACTTCGTCGGCTCGTCCTTCAAACGGAATTTGACTGTCCAGATCTCCTGCGGCGAGGTTGCGCATCGCGGTAGAAATACGTCCGATCGGGCGGGTTACACCGAATATCGCATAGGCGATGCCCGCAATCGAGATGAGGAGGGTGACCATGGCAATGCCCAAGGTCGTCGATAGATTGACGCTATAGACCTGCCCGCTATCGGCTACTGCTTTGTTGGAATTTTCGATAACCTTGGCGACGAGCTCATCGACGAGTTCATTCACCTTGTCCGACTGCGCGTTCATTTTACTTTTGAACAGACTTGTCGCTACAAGCGTCTGACCGTCTTTTTTGATTTCTGCCAGTTCCTCGCCAAGCAAATTGTAAGCGTCAAACTCAGGTTTCAGAGCAGTGATAAGCTGGCGGCCGGCTTCCGTGCGAACGCCTGCTTCATATTCCTGCATGGACTTGCGAACCGTTTCGGCCATGTCGGCAATGTTTTGAAGTTCACGCTCTAGCTCACTGGGCGTAGATGCCATTAGCAGACGGGCATAGGCAAGACGCATAAGATTGAAGTTGCCCTTGACCTCACGCGCCAGAACCATGCGCGACATCCAGTACTGCCCGATGTCTTGCGTGTTCGAGTTGAGCTTGTCCAAGCTGGAATAGGATGTGAACGACAGCGCAAGAATTGCAGCAACGATCATGCCTAAGATGCTGGTTAGAGCAACTCTGATGGACAGACGTTTCATGGGGATCTCCGGCAAGAGGATGCGACTGGTATGTACCTGAAGTGTGCGCCCAATTGTTTAAATTTTACTCAATTAGCCCCTTGGTCAATACGTGGATGGCTTTTCAGAGAGGCAAGGTTAGAAAGCATCCAATTGAATAGATTTTTGGCTATGTACCTGCCAATAACGCTGGGTTTTGGGCCTCAATAACAGGCGTGTCTTGCTGAACACAGGGGTCGGCTTGGTGGGTGGTTTCCCCGCGGAACTGAGCGGTGAGGTCATTGCCCAAGAGATGGGCTATCATTCCCATATCGGTCTGATCGGCACAAACCACTGTAATTGGTCATGGCGCTTGAAGCAGGGAAATCGCCAGAGAATATGGAAGGTGACCTGGCCGTGCCCCCGTTCATGGCTCTTTTCAGATGGACGAATCCACGGTCGTTCCATGAATTGGCGAGGCAAGTGCCGCTCTAAAGGCCCCACCTCTTTCAGAACTGCACCCGGCCAATCTAAACTTCGCTAACTGCTTCAGCTGTGCCGTACATTGGTTGAGCATGTCTCCCGTCCGTTCAAAGGAACAGGATTCTGGAAGACTGATATCAAGTGGCTCCCCTCCCTGCCTCTGGTCAAGCCGAGCGCTTCTTTTCTTCCAGATTGGCGCGCATCAAGGCCATCAGCATCGGACCGAGCGAAAACTCGCCACGCTCCGCCCGCCGCGTCAGATCCCTCAGATAGCCACCAGCCGAATTGATATGCCCTGCCCGTTCGAGGATGGCCGCAACCGCCGCTGCCGCATTTTCCGGCCCCATGGTTTCGCAGGCGTCCTGATAGGCTGACGGACTGATCCCCAACATCGACCGAACGACGACCGCAGCCTGCATCAGCTCGCGCCAGGTCCCAATCGCGCCCCCCGGACCATAGTCGATAATCTGTGGGCAGGCCTTCAACACCATAGCAAGAGGAAATGCCTTTATCGGCTCCCGCTTCGCTTTCAGCTCCAGGCTCGGGCTTTCGCCCTGCTCTTTTCCAGAGCTAGGTTCAAGTTCATTGAAGGATTCGGTATTTGAATTCTGTATATGACGCTCATTTTCAGCGCCATTGCCGCTCATATTCTGAGAAATAAGCTGTTTTTCCAAGAGGCTAGAGACCTCCAGGTGCAAGGCGGTGAGCTTCTGCAGGCAATCCTCGGCAAGCTGGATCGTCAGGCTTCGTGGCAGTCGGGACACAATGTCGATATATGCCTCTTCAAGCGCATGCCAATCGCCAGCAGCACCTTCTTCGATCGCAGCGGTGATCAGCTTACGCAGATCACGTCTTGATATCGTGAGTGCCTCTTTCGCCAGCTGCAAACGCCGGCGATCCTCCACCACTTGTTGGGCCAGTTGCGCAAGCTCGTCTCTGCGAGCAAGAAGCGGCGCCAACGAAAAGCCAAACGCATCTTCGACCCGCCCATCACGTGCCTTGTGGGCGTAACGTTTGCCATTCGGGCTGTCCTTGCGAGAAATCAGCCCGGCATCGATAAGGAGTGCCAGGTGACGCCTGAGCGTGGCATCAGCCATACCATGCGCGCGAAGGCAAAGTTGCGCATTGGACGGGAAGACGATCAGACCAGCCTCTTCCGACAAATCGCTTTGCGGATAAAAGCTCAAAAGGGCGTCGAGAACCGTCAAGGCCCGATCCGGAATCCCAATCAAAAGGCGTGCCTCGCAAACATCACGAAACATCTTCCACTTGTCGGCGGTCCTGCCCTCTTTGCTCCGAGCCGCCTCGAACTGACGGCTGACATGGGCGAGTTTGATTGATCCACGCCCAAAGGGCGTGGTTATGGAATGCCTCTGCATTTTTCTTCACCTTCTTGAAGGCAAACGAAAACTGCTCACCAAAAACGGTGCCAAAGACTCTTGACTGAAATCCCCGGAGATGCGATTCTCATTCTGCTAGGATATGAGGAAGGCTTCCAGGGCGGCGACGCTTGGGGGGCCTTTTTCTTTTGCGTTTCGTCTCCTTACGACTTTGACTGGGCTCTGAATTCGGCATGGAGCCGTTCCAGGTTTTCGGTAATGAAGCGACCAAAACTCACGGCTTCCCGGGACTTCAGGGAAATCGAGTAGCTTTTGCCAGCACCTTTGAACTCGGCGCTGACTGCGGCATCTCCCGACTGCCAGTTGCCTGCAGGGCGCGTTTTCTTGGCTGGCTTGCGTGCATTTCGCAAATCCTGAACAAGACGCTCGAATCGCGCTTCAGATGGCAGATCTGCAAAATCACCCCTGGCAATCGAGGCCTCCGCCACAAGGCGAAGATCCGGATGTTCAACAGTCTGGGCAAGATCGAGCCAACGATCGCGACCGATGCTCTTGGCCGAACCGATCGCCTTGATCACTTTGGCGGGCACCCTGCTTGTGACGGACAACATGCGGGTCAGCAGCGCACCATCAACCGACAGAGCAAGTTGGATTACGCGTCGATCATGACCGATCTCTTGCAGGTGGTGGGCAAAACTTGCCCGCTCGATAAAGGACAGGTTCTCTCGTGCAGAGTTTTCCTGTCCCTGGGCAATCACATGATCGGTGTCTGACACCGTCTTGACCACGGCCTTGACCGGACGCTTCAGGAGCCGTGCAGCGCGCACACGCCGGTGACCGAAGACGATTTGATATCGATCCTTCGCATCCGGGTGAGGGCGCACCAGAACCGGCGTATCTTGACCGCGCTCCCGGATGGCTTCAACCAGCTCCTGAAGTGCTTCTTCGTCCTCTCCCATGCGATCCGAGACGAAGGAATCATCAATCAGCACAGGGTCCAGTTCGAGAACAGCTTCACCAGACAGCGTCTGATCGGCCATCGCGGCCTTTTCTGCCAACTCGCTGAGCGAGCTGATCATTGACCGCGAGGCGCCCTTGTTGGCGTAGCCCGGCGTTGCCCGACGCTCCAGTCGCGGCCCTTCCGTCGAGGTGATATTGGCAAAGATGTCCTTACGCGCCATGATACTCGTCCTTTTTGCGCCCCAAGATCCTGAAAAACTTGGACAAAACATCAATCTGTACGGCTGACAACGGCTCACCCACGACGACGCCCCCAGGAAAGCTCCAGAAGGTCGACCACTTCGCCATTGACCAGATCCATGGCTTCGCGCGCACGGTCATATGTCGCTGATGTAAACTGCGAACGCTCGACCTCGTAGAGTGTCTGCTTGGTCAGGCCCGCATCGGAAACAGCTGTGGTCTTGACCATGTGGTTCTTCATCATCTGCTGAGCAAACATCGACTGCATGAAGCCCACCATCTGCTGCTGCGGCACATCCATGGGCTCGAAACGCGTGATCAGATAACGAAACCAGTCGAGGCTGACGTTGACGCCGGCTCCTTCGACACTTTTCAAGATATCGCCGAGCATCAGCAGGAACTGCGACATCGACATGATGTCGAGCATCTGAGGATGGACCGTGATCAACACGGAGGTCGCAGCCGTTAGTGCAGTCAGCGTCAAATAGCCGAGCTGTGGCGGGCAGTCGATGACGACCACATCATACTGATCATCGACCTCGGCAAGCGCCTTGCCGATCCGCGTATAAAACAGCTTACCTTCCATCGAGTCCTTCCGCTGCATCGCAAGCGGGGTCTCGTATTCATATTCCTGCAGTTCGAGATTCGCCGGAACGATGTGCAGGTTTGGGAAATTCGTCGGTTGAATGATCTCCGTAATCGAGCGACGCGTGTCGTCATACCGGATGGCTTCGTAGAAGGACGGTTTCTCGTCCAGTTCGGGCTGGATGCCATAAAGTGCCGTCAATGAAGCCTGCGGATCGAGATCGACGGCAAGGACGCGGTAGCCGCTCAGAGCCAGGAACTGGGCAAGATGGGCAGACGTCGTGGTCTTGCCGGAGCCGCCCTTGAAGTTGACAACGGCAAGGACCTGGAGCTTTTCGCCATTTCGCCGGTGCGGGACACGGTCGAGAAGGGCGCGCAGTTCATCCATCTGCGACGCCGTGTAATATCGCCGTCCTGTCGAGGTTACCGACGGCTCTACGCCCTTGCCCTGCAAATGGAGCTTCTTCAAATAGCTTGCTGATACACCAACGAACTGCGCAACTTCTGCCAATGGGAACAACCGAAGGGTCTTTTGCGCATTGGGCGGAAACTTCTCCATACGCAGCATGTCAAGCTTGGCCGAGATCTCTCCGCCCTGCTCGAGGATGATATCGGCAAAGCTCGTCACCGTATCCTGCATTGCCCGTCTCACATTCATTTGCCAGGAAGCCTCTAGTCACGATATTTTCGTGTAAATCCGGAAATTATCGGGACTGTTATCCGATTCCCCCCGCTTGGCAAGCAAGAAGCCCCCAGCTGCGGCGCCGGTTTGGACATTGCTGCCGCGCTTAAAAATTCCCCCTTGATTGAATGATCCTTTAAAACCAGAGGCTTGGGCACATCTACAGGTGGCACGTCCAAAGGAGCCCATGACAGATTTGTCGTGGAAAGCCGAGCAGAACGGCCCATTGCCGGGGCGGATTGCACCGGTGACGTCGAGCAAAACCGATTCTCTCAGCGGCACAAGTCCCGACTCACGTCCCATGCGGCAGAAGCTCAGCCGTTCAACAGATTTGTATCTGGACCGCCTCGCCTCGTTTCACTCTCATGAGAGGACCAACGAGGGAACCGTCATGCAATTGGTCGTTATCGAAGATGCCCGGCAGCCCCAGTCCGCATCACTCATGCAAGCCATGCTGCAGTTGAGGTCGAAGGTGTTTGCCGACCGTCTCCACTGGGATGTCGAAAACGTGGACGGCCAAGAGCGCGATCAATTTGACGATCAAGCGCCGGTCTACATCCTGCTTGTGGAAGGGAGCCATCAGGTCGTCGGCAGCGTCAGGCTGCACCCTGCAGCGCGCTGCAGCATGCTCAGGCAAGTCTTTCCCATGCTGCTTGAGGGCGGAAAGCTCCATGTGCATCCGAGAATGATCGAGAGCTCGCGCTTTTGCATCGACAAGCATCAGCCTTCGCCGTCCCCGGGCTACAAGCGTCTGAAGCGCACCGCCGCAATCGCCCAGCCTTCGTTTTCCAGTTTGAGAACGAGAATGCTTCTGGCCGGCATCATCGACTGGTGCCTGTCGAACGAGTACCTGGAACTGGTGACGGCCACAGATGTCCGGTTCGAGCGTATCCTGCGTATGGCCGGCTGGCCCATGAAGCGGCTCGGACCCGTCACTGTCATCAGCGAGACGGAAAGTGTTGCCGGTTCGCTTGAGATCTCAAAGGCGGTGTTCGAGAGGCTACGGCCTGAGGGCTATCGGCCGTTCCTCGCGCTGACCACCCAGCAAAGGGCTTCATCATGAACAGGATTGAAAGCCGCGCCCGCCTGAACCGCAAACTGGAGCAGGCGCTCGGCACTGATCTTTGCCTCAGCCTGGCGGACCCCGAGGTCATCGAGATCATGCTCAATCCCGACGGCAAACTGTTTATCGAGAGACTGCGCGGCGGAATGGAGTGTACCGGCTCACTTGAGCCTGAACAGGCGGAAATTCTGATTGGACTTGTCGCCCATGCGCTTGACCAAGAGGTCAACGACAAGATGCCGATCGTCTCTGGCGAAATCCCGCTTGGCCGACATCGTTTCGAAGGTTTGCTGCCGCCGGCCGTTAGTGCTCCGACCTTTTCGATCAGGCGACGTGCCGTCAACCGCATCGCCCTTGAGGACTATGTCAGACAGGAGACGATGAGCGCCACGCAATATGATCGTCTGCTGCGGGCGATCGAGGCGCGGCACAACATCCTCGTCTGTGGTGGTACAGGGTCCGGGAAGACGACACTTGCCAATGCCGTGCTGCAGGAAATCCACAAGTGCTTCCCGGACGATCGCATCGTCCTCATCGAAGACACGCTCGAGATCGATTGCCCAGCCAAGAACGCCGTCACGCTCAGAAGCAGTGACAGCCTTGCCATCGATAGGCTGTTGAAAAGCACGCTTCGCCTGCGCCCGGACCGCATCATGGTCGGAGAGGTGAGGGACGGGGCGGCCCTCACACTTCTGAAGGCCTGGAATACCGGCCATCCCGGCGGCTTCACGACATTGCACGCAAATGATGCCCCAGGCGCGTTGCGGCGGCTAGAGCAACTGGTCTGCGAAGTGAGCCACATGCCGATGCAGCATGTCATCGCAGACGCGATCGATCTCATCGTGTCGATCAAGCGCTCAGACGGAAAGCGCCGGATCGACGAAGTCGTCAGCGTCGAGGGCTTCGACGCCGGAAGATACCTGCTTGTTTGATCAAAAAGGAGCTGAAGATGAAAGCTGTTCAAACGATGATCGTAGCATCAACCGCGGTTGCAACCTTCATTGAGACAGGTGCCGCACATGCAAGCTCTGGCGGTGGACTTCCCTGGGAAGCGCCGCTGGAACAGATCCAGCAATCGATCACGGGGCCTGTCGCAGGGTTCATTGCCCTTGCGGCCGTCGCTGTCGCCGGAGGCATGCTGATCTTCGGCGGCGAGTTGAACGATTTTGCCCGAAGGCTGATGTATGTCGTGCTCGTAGCCGGCATTCTGCTCGGGGCAAGCCAGATCGTCGGCCTGTTTGGTGCCACGGGCGCCACACTTGCAACAAACACGAGACCTGCCGTTCAGAGCGTCGAGCTCTCCAGTCGCATCCTCGAACAGAAAAGAGGGCGCTTGGTATGATGCCCGTGGCTGAGAATGCTCTCATCACTCATCCCATTCATCGCGCCCTGTCGCGCCCCAATCTTCTGATGGGCGCAGATCGCGAACTCGTCCTGTTGACCGGGCTTGTCTGCGTCATTCTGGTGTTTGTGGTGATTACCATTACCGCTGCCATTCTCGGCGCCCTGGCATGGGTCATCGTGCTTTCGGTTCTGCGCCTCATGGCACGCAAGGATCCGATGATGCGCCGCATCTATCTGCGCCATATCCGCTACCGTCCCGTCTACCGCGCCACATCCACCCCCTTTGCCAGGTGAAGAGGAGAAGAAAGATGGTTGGCCTTTCAAGGTTTCGACACCATGGCCCATCCTTTGCGGATCTCATGCCCTATGCCGCCCTGATCGAGGATGGAACGCTGCTGTTGAAGGACGGCAGCCTGCTTGCCGGCTGGTATTTCTTCGGGCCGGACACAGAGAGCGCGACAGCCTATGAAAGAAACATAATATCACATGAAATCAATAGCATAATATCAAAATTTGGTTCGGGCTGGATGTTGCAGGTTGACAGTCTTCGGGTCCCCAGCGCGGGATATCATGACCGTGACCGCTCGCATTTTCCAGATCCCGTATCTCGAGCGATCGATGAGGAGCGGCGGCGTCACTTTGCGGTCCAGGATCGCCATTTCGAAAGTCGGCAGAGCCTCGTCTTGACCTATAAGCCCGGTCATCAGACGGGGGAGGGGTTGTCGCAGTTCGTCTTCTCGAGCGACAGCGCAGCAAAGGCTGGTCCGGCCGATAGAGCGCTCGCCGCCTTTTCCAACGCGATCAGAGAAATTGAGCAATATCTGTCGGCCACGATTTCGCTGCAAAGGATGCAGGCTCATCGACTGAACGAGGCCTTCGGTCTTCGCGAGGCGCGCTTCGACAGCCTGCTTCAGTTCGTCAGATTTTGTATCAGCGGCGAAAACATGCCGGTCAGGCTTCCTGATGTCGGCATGTATCTCGATTGCATCTTAACCGCCCAGATGGAGCACGGCACGACGCCGAAGCTCGACGACCGGCATATTGGCGTGGTTGCGATCGATGGCTTTCCGTCACAAAGCTGGCCGGGCATCCTGAATTCACTCGACCAGATGCCCTTATCCTATCGCTGGTCTTCGCGCTTCATCTTCCTTGACGCTCACGATGCCAGACGAAGGCTCGAACAGAAACGGCGGCGATGGCAGCAAAAGGTGAGGCCGTTTCTCGATCAGCTGTTTCAGACGCAGGGGCGCTCTCTCGACCAGGATGCCGCGGCCATGGTGGCCGAGACAGAAACCGCCATCGCCCAGGCCAATTCGGGCCTCGTCGCCTTTGGCTACTACACCTCAGTGATCATCCTCTTCGACGATGACCCTGATCGGTTGCTTGAAAACGCCGAACTGGTACGACGCATGATCCAGGCAGAAGGCTTCGGCGCCCGGATCGAAACACTGAACGCAACGGAAGCCTATCTCGGCAGCTTACCTGGAAACTGGTACGCCAATGTTCGCGATCCTTTGATCAACACGAGCAATCTCTCAGATCTTCTCCCGGTCAACTCGGTCTGGACCGGCGAAACGACTGCCCCATGCCCATTTTATCCGTCCGATGCGCCAGCTTTGATTCAGGTGGCATCAGGGTCGACGCCGTTTCATTTCAATCTCCATCATGAAGACGTCGGCCACACCCTGATCTTCGGTCCGACCGGGTCTGGAAAATCGACCCTGCTTGCGCTGATTGCCGCACAGTTTCGTCGCTACCGAGATGCGCAGGTCTTTGCCTTTGACAAAGGCATGTCGCTGATGCCGCTGACACGCGCAGTCGGTGGTGACCATCATGAGATCGGCGCAGAAGAGGATGGACGGGCAAGCCTGTCTTTCTGCCCGCTTGCCGACCTCGAAAGCGATGCCGACCAGGCCTTTGCCGCGGAGTTCATCGAGATGCTTCTGGTCTTCCAGGGCGTCACGGTGACACCTTTGCACCGCAACGCAATTGCCCACCAGATCACTCTGATGGCGGCATCCTCCGGTCGGTCCTTGTCGGACTTCGTCAGCGGCGTTCAATTGCGGGACATCAAGGATGGCTTGAAGCACTATACCATCGATGGGCCGATGGGCCATCTCATGGATGCAGAGATGGATACGCTCGCCTTCCAGTCCTTCCAGTGCATCGAGCTCGAAGCCTTGATGTCGATGGGTGAGCGCAATCTCGTTCCGGTTCTTGTGCATCTCTTCCGGCGCATTGAAAAGCGGCTGACCGGAGCACCAAGCCTGATCATTCTCGATGAGGCCTGGTTGATGCTGGGCCACCAGGTTTTCCGTGAGAAAATCCGCGAATGGCTGAAGGTGCTGCGCAAGGCAAACTGCGCCGTCATCCTTGCAACCCAGTCGATCTCCGATGCCGAACGGTCCGGGATCGTCGATGTTCTCATTGAAAGCTGCCCGACCAAGATCTGCCTTGCCAATCCGGCAGCCCAGACCACGTCAATGGCATCCTTTTACGAGCGGCTCGGTTTCAACCAGCGGCAGATTGAGATCATCGCTACGGCTCGCCCGAAGCGGGACTATTACTGCGTGACGCCTAAAGGACGCAGGCTTTTCGAGATGGCGCTTGGTCCTTTGACACTCGCCTTCACCGGCGTGTCGGACGCTGAACAGATCAGGACGATCAAGAGACTTTTTCAGGCCCATGGCTCGGACTGGCCGAGGCACTGGCTGAGCTTGAAAGGAGAGACAGATGCGTTGTCGCTGCTTGCTTGTTAACAGCACCCACCTGAAGCGGCCATGGCTGGCGTTCTTGTCCTCGGCCATGGTTCTTGGCCATTTCTCCTGTGCGCTTGCTGGCTCCGTCACCGGGGCGGCGACCGAATGGACGCAACTCGCCAACAATGCCGAACTCGTCGGGCTTTTGGAAAGCTCAGGCACGCAAGTCAGTCATCAACTGACACAGATCAGCCAGCTTGCCCAACAGATCCAGAACCAGCTGCAGATTTATTCCACCCTGCTGCAGAACACGGCAACCCTTCCCGCGCATGTCTGGGGCGATGTCGAAGCCGATCTCCTGAAGCTCAAAGACATTGCAGCGCAAGGCGAGGGCATTGCCTTTACGATGGGCAATGCCGACGAGATCCTCGCGCAGCGATTTGGCGGCTATGCCGACTTCCGGCAAGCGCTTCCGGACGGAGAAACCTTCGCAGAGACCTATCAGACCTGGTCGAAGAGCAATCAGGAGACGATTGCAGCGAGTTTGCGCATCGCCGGCATGACCACCGAGCAATTTGAAAACGAAGCCAACACCACGCGGGCGCTCAAACGTCTGTCCGAGACATCCGACGGGCAGATGAAGGCCCTGCAGGTCGGCCATGACATTGCCGTCGAACAGATCGCCCAGCTGCAGAAACTGCGGGGTCTTTTTGCCCAGCAGATGACCCTGTCTGCCGCATGGCTGCAATCCGAGCAGTCCTTGAGAGATCTGGCCCAGGCCCGGCGGGAAGCCTTCTTTGGCAATGCGATTGAGGAGATCCCGGAAGGTCAGAAAATGGAGCCACGCTGGTGAGAAGATCAAGACGACAACACTGCATTTTGTGCTGCCTATCCTGGCCTGCGTCTGCCCGCATCTGGCTTGCAGCCATCAGCCTGGTTTGCCTGTCGACACCAGTGCTTGCACAGCAAGGCGCCATGCTCAGCGAGCTGGAAAACCAGGTGGTTGCAGCAACTCACGATTGGCAGTCCACCATTATGGAAGCCGCACGATCCTTGTTCTGGATCCTGGCCGCGATCGAAATCGGTCTTGCCGCCATCTGGCTGGCCTTGTCTGCAGCGTCACTTGACGGCTGGTTTGCAGAACTGGTGCGCCGGATCCTGTTTATCGGTTTTTTTGCCTTCCTTCTTGAACAGGGACCAGGTTTTGCAAAGTCTGTGGTCGACAGTCTGTTTGCGATCGGGGCAGGGCAGGGTTCCGCCTCGCCTGCCGAGATTTTTGACGCGGGCATAAAGGTGGCCTCCGGTCTTTCGCAGCAGGCCCGCTTCGGGGTCTTCGAGGACAATGCACTGGCCATTGCCTCGGTGATTGCCATGGGTGTCGTGGTCATCTGCTTTTCGCTCGTCGCGGCCATCTTCGTCGCCGTCATGGTGGAAATGTATGTCGGGCTTCTGGCCGGAATGATCATGCTGGGGCTTGGCGGCTCGTCTTTCACCAAGGATTTCTCGCTACGCTATCTGGTCTATGCCTTTTCGGTCGGCATGAAGCTGATGGCACTGGTGATGATCGCCCGGATCGGATCCGACGTTCTGCTTGGTCTTGCCGCCGCCCCCGTCAATGACAGTGATCCACTGCTCTCGACCTTCTCGATGGCCGGCCTGTCCGTGGTGGTGTTTCTCATCTCGCTCTATGTCCCGACCATCGTCCAGGGCGTCGTGCAGGGTGTTTCGGTCACCCAGGGCCTTGAAGTGATCCGCCATGGCACGCAGGCGGGCACGATGGCTGCAGGCGGCGCCTTCCTGACCGCGACGGCTGCAAAGACCGGATTTGGCGCCGCCGATGCGGCACGGGCTGGGGGCGCCTCTCGCATTGAGGCTGCCATGATCGGGCTTTCGGCCGGCGCCGGGCAGGCAGGAAGGGCTTTGGGTGCTGCGGCTCGCGACAAGATGATTGCAGCACCCGGTGCCCAGCACGCTTCGTTGCTTGGCCTTGCCAACGCCAAACTCGAAGCGGCTGCGTCAGCAGGGATGAACAAGACATCCTCGGCTTCTAGATCCTCCCCCAAAACGCCAAAACCTGAGAAGAGGCGGTGATGACAAAGAGCAATTCCTTTCCGGAAAACCCCTATCTGTCGGCCCGGCTCGAATGGAACGAGCGCTATGGCAGTTTCGTGCGGGAGGCCAGGGTGTGGAGGGCTGTCGCACTGCTTAGTCTTTGCCTGGCGACCACCGGCTTTGGCTATGCCCTCTTTCTCAGCCAGACGACAAGGCTCGTTCCCTACATCGTCGAGATCGACCGCTTGGGCAGTCCGGTTGCAGCAGGAGTTCCCGAACAGATCGAATATGCCGACCAGCGGGTCGTGAGGGCAATCCTTGGCAATTTCATATCAAGCTTTCGCTCTGTCACCCCCGATGCGGTGGTTCAAAAGCAGTATATCGACCGTACCTACGCGCTTTTGAGGGCATCCGATCCGTCGACTGAGAAAATCAATGCCTGGTTTCGGAGCAATTCGCCCTTTGAGGCCGCCAAACGGGTCACGGTTTCAGTCGAAGTCTCAAGCATCGTCGCTTTGTCGGAACGAACATACCAGATCGATTGGAGCGAGTTTGAAAGAGACCGCAGAGGGCGGGAAACAGCAAGCCGGCGATTTCGCGCCATTGCGTCGGTAACGCTGACCGAACCCCAGGATGAGGCCGTGATCCGGCTCAATCCGATCGGGCTTTACGTGCGTGACTTCGACTGGACCGCACAGCTCTAGCAACGGGATACGACAAGCGACCCGACAGGCGGCTTTTCAGAGAGCAATGGAGATCGTCGTGACATACAGGTTCCAACAGCATGTAACGGGCATTCTGATCAGCATATTGGCCTTCTCAAGTGCCGGCCACCGGCAGGCCCTGTCACAGGAGATGACACCTGCCGAAGTCAAGGCGCTCAGCCATTCCAGTGCCTGGCAAGGCGGGCGGGGTGGCGTCACACACGGCCCCGATGGCAAGGTCCTCTTCGTCTTCGGAGACGGGCAGGCTTCGATCATCTGTGCGCCGCTGCAGGTCTGCGATATCGAGCTTCAAGCGCAGGAGACCGTTAAAGACGTTCTGGTCGGCGACAGCGTGCGCTGGAGCGTGGAGGCTGCAAGCTCCGGCGAGGCGGCGCAACAGACAATTCATCTGATCGTGCGCCCGACAGAAGCCAATCTGGCAACCTCGATGATCGTCACGACATCGATGCGCACCTATCACATCCGGCTGAGATCGCATGAGAGCCGCTATATGGCGCGTATCGGCTTTTCCTACCCCCAAACGGCGTCAAGCCAGATCGCGATCGTCAATGCGAGGCTTGGGGCTAGGGGCGATGCAGCATCGCCCGGCCGGCTTGATTTTGCCTACAGGATCGAGGGGCAGGCAAAGTGGCGGCCCAAACGTGTCTATTTTGATGGCCAAAAGACCTACATTCAGTTTCCAGCCGGGATTGCCAATGGCGAGATGCCCGTTCTCTTCCTCATGTCGGAGGGGGCGCGGCAAATCGTCAACTACCGGGTCAACAAGGACCTGATGATCGTCGACCATCAGGTGGACGCAGCCGTGCTTCTGGCGGGAACGGGTTGGCGACAGAAGAAAATCACCATCAGGCGGGGGCGTTGAGATGAAAAACAGCCAAGCCTTGATCCCAACTTTAGTCCCCAGCCTGTTCATGATCGGCTTCACGCTCGCCTCCTGCCAGCTGCAAAGCGGCGAGCCGATGTCCGCCGGCCAGAACGCGCTATTGTCGACGCTTGAGAACACGGCCGTCGCTCAGCCGATTGCCACGGATCTCACAGAGGATCTTGCAGGCCTCATCCCGAAAACCTCGAAGCTTGTCTTCGATCAGGATATGCCGCCGGTCATGCATGCTGCCCTCAGACAAGCCCTGTCAGCCCAGGGCTATCGTGTCGGTGGCGCAGATTACAGGCAAGGCAAGGACATCCTCCTCAAGCTCACAGTTTTCGAGGTGGGAGAGGATCTTCTTCTGCGGGTGACGACGCCGGCCATCAGGCTGTCGAAAGTGTATCGCATGAAGCCGGCAGGTAGCGCCCAAAACGGCGATATCGCCGATGATGCCGGTAGCGCCCCGGCAATGCGCACTATTCATGTCGCAGGACCGCCGGTCCTCGAAACCATCGGCGGAGCGATCGATCCATGAGCGAAGCATTGCAGCTTTCCGGTGCGCCCCAAGTCTTGACAGCCAGATCCGGCAATCGGGTTGAGCAGAGGATGCAGCGGCTCAACCGTCTGCCGATCATCCTGGTTCTGGCAGGCGCTATTCTCGTGATCGCAACAATCGTCTTTGGACTGTCTTCACGCGGTTTGTGGCGCAGTGGACAAGGGTCAGAGGATGGGTTGGATCGCCGGCCAGCGACCAGCTTTGCCGACACGTTGAAACAGGGGATCGGCGACGGGATCATCGGGGAAAATCCGCCAACGCCCGTAGTCCAGCCTCCTTCAAGGATCGCGGACCTGCCCGAAGTGATCCCGGCGCCCAGGCTTGTGACGCAAACCAGACCGACAAGAGACCAGGCGGTCTCGCCAGCTCCTCTTGAGCTCAACGAGGATGATCTCTGGCGCAAGCGACTGGAGCGCGAACACCAGGAACAGATCCTCAACGAGCGCCAGCGCCAGGTCATGGCAAGGCTGCAAAGGGCGGAGGGCGCCAGGGCCTCGCCGCTCAGGATCGATACAAGCGTGCTTGCCGAAAGACTGTCGCCACTGCCTGAAGGGGAAGAGACTGGAGCCGTCAGGAATGACCTTGGCTCGAAGGATCGCCTGACACAGCGGCTGATGGCGGCCGCCCAAACCATCGATATGGCAGGGGAGGGCTTGGGCGATCCCAACGGGCAGGGTCAAAAACAGGCCTTCCTCGACAAAGCGAGAGCGGCGAGAAACCCTGGGGGCCGCCTTGAGCCTTTGGGCTCTAGAACATTGTTGCGCGGTTCCGTCATTCCAGCTTTGCTGTTGACCGGTCTCAACGCTGATCTTCCCGGTCGCCTTCTCGCCCAGGTCAGCCAGAACGTCTATGACAGCGTCACGGGACGACACCTCCTGATCCCGCAAGGCTCACGACTGGTCGGCCAGTATGATTCCAAGGTCTCTTACGGTCAGTCCCGGGTGCTGGTCGTCTGGACCGATATCGTCCTGCCGGACGGCAAGCGTCTTGACCTCGGCGCAATGGCCGGCATTGACCAAGCAGGGGAGGCGGGCTTCAAGGACAAGGTCAACCGCCATTTCATGCGAAACTTCGGGACTGCAGCGCTGGTGGCGCTGATTGGCACCGGCATCGACCTTTCTCTTCCGCAGTCGCGAACTGCCTTTGGGGTCTCAGACCCATCCGACGCCGCCAGACGCAGCTTTGCAGAAACCTTCGGACGGCTTGCCGAAGGCTCTGTTTCAAAAGGACTCGACACGCAGCCGACCTTGACGATCAGACCGGGCTACCGCTTCAACATCCTGGTTGATCAGGACCTGGTGTTTGGATGATCGGTTCTGGCCATTCGGAGTAGCCCACAGTTTCATCTGACCAACGGGCATAAGACGACAGCTTTACCCTAAAATTCTCAATTTCATCCAGGCATCAAGAGCGCTCAAATCAGGGACAGGCGTATAGCGACAGCCGTCGCATGTTGTATGGTCACGGCATCAAGTTTGTCCCGTGCCTTGTCGATCGAGATCCGCACTGTCGAATACTTGGCGTCGAGAAGATCGGCCACGTCCTGCATGGTCTTTCCCTCCGCAACCCAGCGAAGGCACATCCTCTCGAACGAGGTGAGATCGCTGGGGGCAGCTTGATGCCAACGCATGCGGGGAAGGGAGAAAGCAACATGCAGCATTGCAGCGGCCGCCGCCGCCTCGACAATGTCGAGCATGGCGGCGAGGTTCAAACAATGCGTGTCGGATGAGGCAAAGGTCAAAACCGCCTGATGACTGAAGCCGACCCGGATTGGAATCGAAAATCCTGCCCTGATACCATGGGCAATGGCTTCGTCACGAAAGGCGACGACCTCGGCCCGTTCGGTGTCAAAGACAGGATCGTCGAGTGACCAGCAGAAGGGATGGACACCGCGTTTGACAGCACGGACGATGGGATCGATGCGGCCGTAATTGTTGCGATAATAGCGATCTTGCCATTCAGAGGGATAGTTGGAAACTGCTCGCCAACGCGAGCCGTCCAGCCGAAGATAAGCAAAGAAGGGAAAGCCGTGTTTCTCTCCGAACTCTGACAAGGCGGCTGTCAAAGCATCGGGATCACTGGCTGTCGAGATGGCTTCGATGAGGCTGTCAAATGGATGCTTCTTGCCCATAGAGAGATCCTTTTCGGCAATGAGGGTCGAGGGCCGGCCACCGCAAGCGACCGGTTACACGCGCATCGATGGAAACTCATGAAAGAGCCAGTCCTTAAGGGAACGCCGGCTGGCACCAAAAAAGTGTCATGTGAAATCGTTATGTTGGCAATTTATAGCTGCACATCTGTTGCGCGCAACTTTGACAGACAAAAGAAACAAAATTTAACAATTTTCACAGGCTACGCCATTGGGCATACCGCCTGCTGAGGGCCCCTGCGGATCCATCGTCTGAGCCCGCTGTGAAAGCCAGCGCCTGGTCAGCACTGCTGGTATTCGGTCATTTCTGATTGCCTTCGACCCCTGTCACCCCCTGTTCCTTCTTGACCCTATTGCCTTTGGGAAGGAGATCGATCTCGACGGCCGGCGTAAAGATGTAGCCACCAAGTCGAACTGTCCGCAAGAACACTGGCCGGTGCGGGTCGGCTTCAATCTTGCTGCGAAGGCGGTTGATATGGACATCGATACTGCGATCAACGGGACGCGCGGCGCCCACCCTGGTCAAACTCAAGAGCGTCTGGCGTGACAGTGTCTTGCCGCTATTGCGGCAAAAGGCCCATAACAGATCGAACTCGGCTGCCGTCAGATCGACCAGACGACCAGCGGGATCGGTCAAAGCACGCTTGTGGGGATCCATCGACCACCCCTCGAAGAACAGCACACGGCCCATCGATAGCGCGGCTGCACCAAAGGCTGCCCGCCGCAAGAGGCTGGCGACGCGTGCCTTGATCTCTCGCAAACCGAGCTTTCGCGAGAAGCAATCGTCTGCGCCCGCCTCGAGCGCTTCGATGCGAAGATCAGGGTCGTCTGAACCGACCATCAAGATAATGGCGACTGAACTGGTCAGGCGGATGTCTCGACACAGCTGGACGACATCGTCCTGGGGCTTGGCCGAGCGATCGAGAATGAGAAGATCAACTCCTTTGATGAGAAGCGTTTGACGCAATTGCTCGATCGTTTCGACCGCGCGGATCTGGTGCTCTGTCTGAAGGACTTTCAGAATGCGTGCCCTGGCCCGATCAGAAAGGCTCAAGAATACGACTTCTGCTTTACGGCGCGGATCCGGCCGTGCCGGGAATGAAGAGAATGGCGATGTCGGCATGCGATTGGCACTCCATGTTTGTCTCGCCACCGTCGCGAGACCCAACAGCGCCCTTCCGATGATGCGAGAGCCTTCAACCGGAGCGGGCATACCTGCCATTGACATCCATTCCATCCGGCTTGCCAAGTGACAAATCTGCTAGAGTGACCCGCCTTGCCCCCGCAACAATTCTTCATCTAGATCCGACACTTGCCGTTTGAACCTTCGCACGGGTCGTGGCATCTTCGTCATGCGGGCAAAGAACCCAAGTACGAGTCCTGCTCATGCAAAACCTGGATCCAGATGCGCAGGACAGCGCACCGCTGGTTGTTGTCTGCACGGCAGCAACGGAGCTTTCGCTCTTTCTGAGACATAGTCTCGAATGCGAAGACATCGCCGCGATCTTTGCCACATCGGCCAGAGAAGGCTTTGACCAGATCGTCAGCCAGGAACCGGTGATGGCCCTGATCGACTGCCAGCTTCCAGAAGCGCCATGGCTCCTCCGAGCGCTTTCACATGTCATGCCAGAGGAAAGCCTGACCATTCTGGCTCTTGGCGCTCATCACGGGGCGGATGACCCGTTGGGGTACGAAAACATGGGTAAAGTTCACAGCTTTCACCGCCCGCTCGACCCTGCCAGTCTCATCGAGACAATCCGGCGCCTTGCGGGGCAGATCCGCGTCAACGATCGCAACCGCCTGTTCTTTGCCGATATCGAGCTCGACCTCACCGCTCGGAAAGTCTGGCGGCGGCGCCGAGAAATCCGACTGACGGGCATTGAATTCGAACTGCTGTCGGCTCTCATGCGTGAACCCGGCCGGGTGTTTTCGCGCGAGAGCCTGATTGCTCGAGCCTGGCCCCGTGGCGTCTTTGTCGAAGCCCGCACGGTCAATATCCATATCGGCCATCTCAGACGTCGACTGAACGCCCATGGTGGGCCGGACCTCATCCGCACAGTGCGCGGCTACGGCTATGCACTTGATCGAACAGATCCCGACCTTGAGAGGAGCACCCCATGACAGGCCCCCCTATGACAAGCAGAGGCAACGACCACGGAACTCACCTTGTCCTTATAGGCGGCAGTTTGATTACCGGCGATGGCAAGACGCATCTTGAAAGCGCATCGATCCGCATAAAGGACGGCGTGATCATCGAAATCTCAGAGGGGCCGATCGAAGCGAGCGATGGTGAGACCGTCGTTTCGACCAAGGGGCATCTGATGCTGCCAGGCTTCATCAATGGTCATGCCCATGCCACGATCGCAGGCCCGTCAATGCCGAGCGGTTCTGCCCCGCTTTCACTCGATGACGTCAGATATCAACGCAATCGGCATCTGCTGTCGGGAACGACATCACTCATCAATGTCTGTGGGCTCGCTTTGCCGGAAGAACGAGACGGAGCGCTCGATCTCCATGCGCTCGACATCCACATGACGAGTGCCCATACACCGCATAGCCTTGCGGCAGCCGACCAGATCGATGGCCAAGGGCTCACACCGCGTCATCGATCAGCCAGGCTCGAAGATCTCGTTTCACGGGGGTGCCGGGTGCTTGGCGAAGCCGGTGGGGGACAGACGCTCGGCGGCGGTGCCCAGGACTATCGGTTTATCCCCGATGCCATCGAAGATAAGACAGGTGTCAGGATCTCAGCACATCTGGCACGCCAGTTGAAGGAAGCGGTGCTTGGGCGAAACCTCAATGGCAAGATGCGGATCAGCGAGGCAGCACTTCAGGACCTTCTCGATGAGCACGCGATCGATCTCACCGCCGGATCACTTCGCGATCTCCTTCAGATAAAAGTCCTTGCGCCCGTTCATTGCGCGCGGCTGGGTCTTGAAGAAATTGCCGAGGCATCAGCGCGACTGAAGCTACCTGCCATTTTTCACCATGCCTTGCCGACGGCCACGACGCTCACTGCGCTCGCCAAGCAGTATCCGGGTGCGCGGATGGTGGCAGCCCATGCCAATCATCCGTCATTCCGGCCTGAAGAGGCATGCGCTTATGCGCGCGCGCTCAAAGCGCTCGGTGTTACAATTGACGTTTCAACCCTCGACATGATCGAAACGAGGTTTCGAAACCACCCCGACAATCTCGATGCGCTTGTCGATGCGGATCTCATCGATACCCTGTCAACGGATTATGCCGGCGGCGACTGGGATAGCATCGCCTCTGCTCTTCACCGGATAACGCGAAAGAACGGTTGGAGCCTGCCACGTGCTGTTGCATTGGCGACTGGCAACGTCGCGCATGTCTTTCCCGAGCCATTCGCCGACAGAGGACTGCTCCAAGCTGGCAGAAAAGCCGATATCGTCATCGCCGACCCGCATAACATCTCGAAGATCCGCCATGTCTACAAAGACGGCCAGCTGGTTGTATCAGATGGGGTGCTGTTTCCCGGCATGGCCCTTGGATTACAGAAATGAAAAACAGCTCGAAGAGGCGGATCGTGTCAGGCATGACCCGCTCAGAGCTTGAGGTCGTCTAACGCTTGGCACCACGGACCTCCTGGCAATAGAACCAGGCGGACAGGACGGCACTCGTTTCTTCACCCCGGGCGTTAGAGAGCGTCTCATCAACCCACTGCTCGCCAACGCTCACGCATTCCTTGCGGCTCTCGAAAGCCGAGACATGCTCGAGCTCCGTCCCGCCGGCAAGAATCTGCACAATCACCAGAATAAAACCAGGCCCCATGAATACCTCCGGAATATCGCTCTATGGAGATACAGGTTTCGCAACCGCAATAAAGGGGGAGGCCCCAAGTTTCGTCATCCAGGGACAAAACACCTCAGGCAGCAGGCCCATGAGACCGTGCGGGACAAACACGCGTGATACCAATATCGAGACCCCTTCTTCGATAGAGGTGGAGCTCGAGTCCGGCAAGCCGAGCTGCCAGCTTGAAAAGTCTTTGATCGTCGCCCGCACTTTCGGCATTGAGGTCGGCGATCTCAGGACGGCACAGGCTGCGCTCACCATATCCGACGATGATCTTGATTTTCTGCCGACCTTCGGGGACGGTCGATGACGAAAATCTGCTGCGGCAATGCTGGCGCAACCACCTGACCAGCGCGCTTAAATCTCCAGGGCCGGACCAAGACGGATGTTTGACCTTACGATTGATCTCTACAACGATCCCGAGACGGCACGCCAACACCTGGAAAAGCTCCGTTGGCCAAAAGGTCCGATCTGTCCGCATTGCGGCAATGGCGACAAGTTCCGGATCATGAAGTTTGCCGGCAAATCAACCCGGCCCGGCCTTTACAAGTGCAAGGAATGCCGCAAGCCTTTTTCGGTCACCGTCGGTACGGCGCTCGAAGGTTCCAACATCCCTTTGCACAAATGGGTGCTCGCTGCCCATCTCATGGGCGCCTACCGATACCGCATGAATGCCAATCAGCTTCACCGCATGCTTGACGTTAGCTACAAATCCGCCTGCCACATGACAGAGCGTATCGACAATGTCCTGAAATAGTCCGCTCGCCTGGAGAGTACCCGGTCAAGACGAAGTTATATGCGCTCAGTTCTCGAGCATTTTCCCATCGTCGCTCAAGCCTTGAGGCACAGACACGGACACCGGCACGGGCACGGGCTGTTTGCCGGGCTTTGGGTCGGGCAGGGTCTTGAGCAGGCGCCGAAGCACCTCATCGCCTTTTTCTTCATCGGTCTTTTGCGCACGATCGGCCATATCCATCCTCAAAAGCACAGCGGCCTGGACCGGTTGTCGAGCATGCTGCGATAGCAAGATTAAGACGCCATGCGGTTGCTGACAATCATATCCGGATCTCGTTGTTTCCGTCTCCAAGTCCTGGTCACGACCGCTGGAACCTTGTTTCGAGCACGCCTAGCAAGGGCCACGGATCGCCCCCACCAAGACAGCCGACTGCATCAACAACGTGCTCATAAACATCTGTGATGCCGCGATTGCTCATCACACGCTGGAGCTTCAAGGCCAGATCCGTGCGCTCCATGGGCTGGCTGGGATCGCCGCGAGGCGTCACCAATGCGCTGGAAACAATCCTGCCTGATTTCAGGGTGAGCTGAAGTCTGGCCAAGGTCTCGCGCGGGAACCGTGCCTCTGCCTCATCGTCGACGCAAAGGGTGACCCTCTCTGCAAAAAGCACAAGATCCTTGCGAAAAAGAAGCCTCGCCGAGACGGGCAGGAGCGCCTCGTCGCCTTCGATGGCCAGAACCCCCAGGCAGAAAGGAAGGCTGTATTGCAGACCCACAAGTGTTTGCGGGTCGCAACTGTTGGCCAGCCGCAGCGCCTGCGAGAAAGTATGCACGTCAATCCGGGCGATGTCATCGGCGACCAAGTCATGGCCGTGCATCAGTTGGCGCAGCGCATCAAGGGCTGGATGAATATAGCGACAACAGGCATAGGGCTTGAAATAGGTGTCAAGGATCTCGAACCGATCACCGAGCTCAGCTGTAAGGCGGGCCTGGTCATAAAAGCGGTCATGATCAAGGAGATCGATGGGACCAGTAAAGCCGCGCTGCGCCAGGAAAAGCGCCTCAAGCCCCATCCTTGCGCTAAACGCGATTCCCTCCTTGACCAGATTGCCGGTCGCCCTGGAATAACCGGAACTGCCATTGGCCCGCTGGTTCGGTGCCAGAATGCCGGCAATCGCGAGCCCCTCAGACAGCACCTTTTGCGAGACACCAAGAAGACGCCCGGCAGCCGCACAGGATGCAAAGGCCGCCCATCGCCCAGTCTGACGCGTCGCAATGGCGTCCAGCCTTTGCGAGGCCGCAATCCGGACACCGACATCATAGCCGGCGATGATCGCCGACAAGATCGCCGATCCCGTGACCTCTGGCAGACTTGCACCGAGTGTCAACACGGTTGGAATGACGCTGGCACCGGGATGGCCGCGGGCTGCCCGATTGCCGTCGTCCAAGTCGAGGCAGGAGGCGCAAAGACCGTTATGCAGCAAGGCAAGCGACAGGGAGGATCGGCGATCCTCAAACCAGACAGGCGCATCTCCCTTGCCATGCATGTCAGTGATACCGAGTGCTGCATGCGGTGCTGCGGTCCCCGCTCCAGCAATTGCGGCCGTCAGAAGATCAAGCACGCAGCAAAGCGCACTCTCTTTCAGCTCGGGGTCGCCTGCCTCCACATCGGTTTGAAGCGCATGTCGTGCAAGGCGTTCTGTCATGGATGACATGATGGCCTCCCTCTCAGGTCAGAGCAGAATGCGAAATACCCATTTCTTAAGTCTCGCGATTTGCCCGATACTTCTGAAACAGTGCCGCCACCACATAGAGATCAAGCACTGGCAGACCGACACAGGTGACAGAGAGCGGCGCACCTGGCTGAACACGCCAGTCTTTGGTCTTCGATAGCTCCAGAATGCCAAGATGGGGCCCGAGTGCTTCAAGCGAGCCGCCCACCCTTGAGAACTGCAAGGCAAGGCTCTGCGAGTTTCGATTTGAGACGGTTGCCAGATCATCGCAGCCAACCTGGCCCTGCCTAAGGATCCGGCGCAAGGTCTCGGCTGGCACTTCGTCGCCCCCCAGATGAAGAAGACAGGCATCGCGTCTGAGCTCGTGATCACCGAAAAGCGGACGGTCGGAATTTGTGGCTGTGATGATGAAATCAGCTTCCGCCAGAAAACCGTTGTCTTCGACAGCGACGACATCGAAGGGCAGTGTCATGGAGAGCGAGGCTTGCAGCGCCTTTGCGCTTTCAAGCCTCCTTGCCTTGAGATAGACGCGGCCAATTTGACGGGCTGCGCGATCCGCCAGCGAGGCGAGGATTGCCTTTGCAACTGGCCCCGCACCGAACAGAAACACCGTGATCTGATCTTTCTCGATCGGACATAGGCGAAGCACCTGAGCGGCATAGGCACCGGTACGTGCTGCCGAAAGCGCGGTCGCATCAATGATCGCGAGCGGCTGCATGGAGAATTTCTCCATGAGAATATAGGTCGATCTGGAGCGTCGAAGGCCGAAATGCCGGTTAAAGGCATTGGCACCGATGACCTTGACCCCGGCAAATTCAGGATTTGCACCATAGAGGCAGGAGAGCTTCCAGCCGAGCCTCTCACCGGCAAACTCTTTTGGTCGGCTTTGATAACCTGCCTCGCGCCAGAACGCCTCCTCGGGAAGCGACAGCACGGACTTATGCCCCATTGCCCGACCGTTGCGGATATCGTGCCAGGCCTGATCCAGCACGTCATGCACTTCCCTCACCGATAGAGCAGAGCCACTGGCGGCGATCTCCTTCTCGTCCAGCATGACCGGCTCGGCCCGAGGCGGTGTGAACCGCAAGGTTGAAGCCAGTTTTGTATCAGTCTGATTGCCTTCCATGTGACCTGATCCTCCCTTAGCCTCGCTCACGCGACAAAAGAGGATGATAGCCGAGGGGGAAGGTTTCAGAGGCGAAGTCTTGGCAAAGACTTGGACAAAGCGTGGAACCAGGACACGGGGGAGGCAGGTCCGACCAAGCTTGAGCATCGTCTGATATCGCTCAAAAATTCAATCCACCAACCCGATCGAGGGTCAGACGAGCGACTTTGCCCTGATCCTTGCCGCCTTTCGATAGGCCCGGGGCGTGAGACCCGTCTCAAGACGGAAGGTGCGATTGAAGTTCGACAGATTGTTGAAGCCAGCCTCAAAGCAGATATCGGCAATCGACGTCTGGGTCTCGCTCAGCAGGATTCGTGCGCGCCAGACGCGAACGGAACGGCTGTAGTCGGAGAAATTCATGCCGGTCAGGCGGCGAAAGGCGCGCGAGAAAGCGGAGGGCTCGAAACCGACCTCTTGCCCCACCTCATGCATTTGCGCGGAGGCCAACAGAGGCTCGTGAGTTGTTGGCCTTCTTTTTTATCCTCACAGCCTGTCCTGAGGTGACAGGATGTCGGGCGACTATTGTTCCGGCAAGGTCGCTACGGTTGAGGCTTGTGATCATCACCCTATCTGGACGCTGCGGCCAGGAAGGCGCGCCAGCCGCCGAGTGGTGTAATGTCCTCGGCCCCCCGGAGGCCGGCCGGTTCACAGAGGAAGCCCTTGACGGCAGATCCGTCATCAAGCCTTACGGTCCCGATCGAGAGCGGCGAAGGAACACCTGTCATGAAGGAACCGAACTGGTCGAGGGGGAGCGCCCAGACCTCAAGCGCAACCGCCTGTCCACCCTCGTTCACCCGGACGAGCCCCGGCCGCTGAGGCGGTCCGCCAGCAAGTGCGTGCAAGCGGTATTCGGGTGCGGTTTGGCGCTGCGCAAGAAAGCGGCCACCAAGACGGGTGATCTCGCCGTTGAGCGGCAGGCCGCGCATATGGGCGCCGACCAGTGCGATTGCGATCTCGGCTGGGCCGGCGGCCGGGGGAAGGGCATCGATCGGCTCTAGCTCACAGCCTGTGGCACCAAGTGGAGGGGAGGCTTCAACCTGCAGGCTGGCCGCTATGCCAGCGATGCGGCCATCCAGCCCGGCAGCACCTAGCAGGGTCACGCTTCCAGGTCTTCCGTCGTCACGCGTCGCGACCGGCACGGCGATCCCACATAGATCCAGCAGGTTGACAAAGTTTGTGTATGTGCCGAGCTTCGAATTCGGCCCGACAGGATCCTGTGTCAGATCCGTGACGCTGAAGAAGCACGGAATGGTGGGGACACAAAGGAGGTCAGCCGCGGCGATCAATGGGGCCGCCTTGCGCTTTAGATCGGCAAGCCGGTAGATGTCGCGAAAGGCATCTGACGCGGTTAAGGTTTCAGCCCGTCCGATGATCCCGCGGGTCACCGGAAAGAGCGCATCGGGCATGGTGCGGATCACTTGTTCTATGGCCGCATAACGCTCCGCCACCCATGCACCCTCGTAGAGCAATTCGGCGATGCGATAGAGCGGTGTGAAATCGAGAGGTACGATGCGGTGCCCCATACCCTCCAAAACAGCAATCACCGCCTCGAAGGATGCTTCCTGAACGACATCGTCAAAGAAGCGGCGCGAGGCTATATCGGGAACGCCGATGCTGAAGCCCGCCCCCGGGACTTCCAGTAAGGGGGCTGCAAGATCGCGGGAATAGGCGTCGGCGTCGTCATAGCCGGCGGCTGCCATGTAGACCGCGAATGCATCGGGGACAGTCAAGGCGAAGATCGAGATGGTGTCGAGCGTGCGGCAGGCCGGCACCATGCCGGTGGCAGACAGTGTGCCGAGCGTCGGCTTCAACCCGACAATATTGTTGAGCGCGGCTGGCACGCGGCCGGAGCCGGCTGTATCCGTTCCAAGAGCAAACGGCACAATACCACGCGCCACAGCCACGGCCGAGCCGCTGCTGGAACCGCCCGGCACGATGGAGGGATCAATGGCGTTCTTTGGGATCGGATAGGGGGAGCGCACGCCGACTAGGCCGGTGGCGAACTGGTCGAGATTGGTCTTGCCAATCGGAAGCGCACCGGCGGCTTTCAGTTTCGCCACCACGAAAGCATCAGCCGTTGCGGCATATTCGAAGGCCGGGCAGGCGCAGGTGGTCGGCATGCCCGCGACATCGATATTGTCCTTAACCGCGAAGGGTATACCGTAAAGTGGCCGCGCCGGATCGTAGGGGCCAAGGGCTGCAGCGGCCGCCAGCATTAATTCCTTCGGTGCCAGATGGATGAAGATACCAGGATCGTCAGCCTCTTCGATGCGCCGATAGACCTCCTCGATCACAGTCACTGGGCTGAGGCCGGCGGCATAGGCGTTATGCAGATGCTTCAGGGTGAAGGGCATTGTCATTATGTTCATGACGGCACTTTCAGATGTCACAGGATTTCAACCGGCTTCGTCCACTGGATGAGGACGACGCAGCCTTCTGCCGAGGAGACGGAATGCACCGTGCCTTCCGGGTTGGCGACAAGCGAGCCTGGCCCGTAGTGGCCGTTCTCGTCGCTTTGCGAGCCCTCCAATACCAGAATGGTTTCCAGCCCCGTATGCCGGTGCTGCGGCACGCTGGCGCCCGGTGCATAGCGCAAGAGCGCCAGTTCCGGTTCGCCCTGGATGAGACGGCAAATCTCCACGCCATCGCGAAAATGTTCGAAAGGGGCTTCCTTCCAGCGGCTCGCCAGGAACTGTTCCATGTGCAGGGTCTCACGCATCGAGGGCCTCGACAATCTGGTCCACTGTCGCCGCCCAGCCGACGATCGCGCCTTGTGCGGTCATCATGTCGATGGCGGCCTTCTTGAATTCGGGGAAATAGCTTTCGGTGGCGTCGGTCGCGAGAAGGCACTCATAGCCGCGGTCGTTCGCCTCGCGCATGGTGGTCTGTACGCAGACCTCCGTGGTCACGCCGGCAAAGACGAGCTGGGAAATGCCCTTCTCCTGCAGAATTTCGCCAAGATGGGTCGCGTAGAACGCGCCCTTGCCGGGTTTGTCGATGACCGGTTCGCCAGGCAGAGGGGCAAGGGCAGCGACGATATCGGCGCCGTCTTCGCCTGCAATCAGGATGCGTCCCATCGGACCGGGATCACCGATGCGCAGTGATGGTTTTCCACGCGCCCGCTTGGCAGGCGGGCAGTCCAAAAGGTCTGGTGCATGGCATTCGCGCGTGTGGATCACCGGCAGGCCGGCACGGCGAAAACCCTCAATCAGTCGCGCGGTGGCAGGGATGATCGCCTGCAGAAGCGTGACGTCATTGCCGAGCGTGGCGCCGAAGCCGCCCGGCTCGATGAAGTCGCGCTGCATGTCGATGACGACGAGTGCGGTCTGTTCCGGGGTGATCGTTATGTCGAAGGGGCGTGCCTTGATAACTGCCATCAGTGATGTCCTGCCATATGTCTTCCAATCTCCCCGATATCGGCTCCGTCAGCTTGCGTCTCAAAGACGATTGCGCCTTCCGACATGACAAGGATGCGGTCGGAGAGTTCGAGGATCTCATCAAGATCCTCGCTGATCAGCAAGACGGCAGCACCTCCGTTGCGCGCCGCCATGATGCGCGCGCGGATTTCCGCCACGGCCGAGAAATCGAGACCGAAGCAGGGATTGGCGATCAACAGCAGGTCAACGGTTCCACTCAGCTCGCGGGCCAGCACGGCACGCTGAACATTGCCGCCGGAAAGGGATGCGATTGGCGTGTCCAGCGACGCAGTCTTGACCTTGTAGTCGCCGATCAGCTGGGCTGCCAGCGCGGCCATACGGCGCCGATCCAGCCAGAATTTGCGCTTTTCTGCCACGAAATCGAAATCGCGAAAGAAGATGTTTTCGGCTACGCTCATCTTTGGAGAACAGGCATTGCGCAAGGGCTCTTCCGGCAACGTGCGCACATTCAACGCCCGCATCTCGCCACGGGTGGCGCGAAACGGCGTGCCACAGACCTCCACACTTCCCGCAGACAGCGGCCGCTGCCCCGACAGGATCTCCATTAGTTCCATCTGCCCGTTTCCGGAAATGCCGGCAATGCCAACGATTTCTCCGGCACGCACCGCAAGGTCATCGATGGCGATGGTCTTGAGCCCCGACCGATCAGGCGCCTTAACGCTGGTGACGGTCAGTACCGGTGCGCCGTTCATTGGGGTGCGGGCCGCAGGCCGCATCAATTCCTTCTCCCCAATCATCATCGCCGCCATCTCTGCGGTCGTAAGGTCAGCCACCTTGCCACCCCCGACATACTCGCCGCGGCGCAATATCGAAACTGCGTCAGCAAAGGCCGTCACCTCGCGGAACTTGTGTGAAATCATCAGGCAGGTGAGTTCGCCAGCCGTGGTCAGGCCGCGCACCATGCCGAGCAACTCGTCGGCCTCCGAGGGCGTCAACACCGAGGTCGGCTCGTCCAGAATGAGAAATCGGCGTCCGAGATAAAGCTGCTTCAAGAGTTCCAGCTTCTGCTTCTCGCCCGCCGCAAGCCGTCCGACGGGCACGTCCAGCGGCACGGTGAAGGGCATTCTTTCCATGAATGCTGAAAGGTCAGTGCGCTCCTTGCCCCAGTCGATGTGGGCCGGCACATCCGCCCGGCTGATCACCAGGTTCTCTGCCGCCGTCAGTGAGGGCACAAGCGTGAAATGCTGGTAGACCATGCCGAGGCCCAGATCGTGGGCGTCGCGCGGGTCTCGGACCTGCACCTCGCGGTCAGCGACCATCATCTGGCCGGACGTCGGACGATAAAAGCCCATCATGCATTTGACGAGGGTCGATTTGCCCGCACCGTTTTCGCCGAGCAGGACATGGAAGGAGCCCGCTTTGACCTTCAGCGAGACGTCGTTCAGCGCGGTGAACGTTCCAAACCGCATCGTCATGCCGACCGTTTCCACAGCGATCGCGCGTGTCAGTGCCTTGGCTTGCTGAGCACTGGTGCTCATGGCAGGGCCTCGACAAACTTACCACTGTCGGAAACTGCGCCGAAGACGCCGCCCTGCATCTTCACCATCTTGATCGCAGCCGCATGGTTGCCGGGATCTGTCGCCGCACAACAGTCTTCGAGAAGCAGGCACTCGAAACCGCGGTCATTCGCCTCGCGCATGGTGGTGTGCACGCAGACATCGGTGGTGATACCCGAAAGTACGATGTTCTCTATACCTCGGCTACGCAGGAGAAGTTCGAGGTCGGTGGCGCAGAATGAGCCTTTGCCCGGTTTGTCGATGATAGGCTCACCATCCAGGGGTTTCAGTTCGTCGATGATCTCCCAGCCCGGCTCGCCGCGTACCAGAATGCGTCCGCAGGGACCCGCATCACCAATGCCAGCGCCGATCTGTTGTGAACGCCAGCGCTTGTTCGCAGGCAGGTCGGAAAGGTCCGGCCGGTGACCCTCGCGGGTGTGTATGACGTGGTAGCCCTTGTCACGCATAGCCTGAAGCACGGCCTTGATCGGCTCGATCGGTGCGCGGGTGAGCCCAATATCATAGCCCATTTTGTCGACATAGCCGCCCGGTCCGCAGAAATCCGTCTGCATGTCGATGATGATCAGAGCCGTGTTGTCCGGTCTCAGATCTCCATTGTAGGGCCAGAGATAGGGATCGGCCTGAATGGTGGTCATCTCGGTCTCCATTCGCTTGCCGCAGCTGCGGCACTGTTTACTTGACGATGCTGAGCTCGCCGGGTGCTGATGGCATGGCGCGGCTGCGCGAGCTGGTCGCAACCAGGAGCCCCAGGGTGAGCACGTAAGGGGCCGCATAAAAGAGATAGTAGCCGCTGGTGATGCCGACGGATTGCAACGCCGGACCGAGCGCGCCGGCGCCGCCAAACAGCAGTGAGGCATAGAGGCAGTTGACCGGATTCCAGCGGGCAAAGATCACCAGTGCCACCGCCATCAGCCCCTGGCCGGAGGAGATGCCTTCGTTCCAACTGCCGGGATAATAGAGCGACAGATAGGCGCCACCCACACCGGCAAGCGCACCGCCGGCCGCTGTGCTCCAGAGCCGCACCCTGATGACATCGATGCCAAGTGCGCGCGCTGCATCTGCGCTGTCGCCGGTCACGCGGATCGTCAGCCCGACGCGGGTATTCTTCAGCATCCAGGCCGTGGCGAATGCGAGCACGATGCCCGCGAGGAACAGCACATTGACGTTCAGTGCCGCTTGCACCTGCGGCAGGCTTGACCAGAAGCCGAGCGGGATGGCCGGCAGGTCCGGTGCGACGGGCTGCACGTAGGGCTTGCCGAACAAGAAGGCGAGGCCCGTGCCGAAGATCATCAGCGCGATGCCGATGGCGATGTCGTTGACACGCGGCAGGCGGCAAAGCCAGCCATGCAGAAGGCCGAAGAGCAGGCCGGAGAAGGCGGCGGCCAAGGTGCCGAGCCAGGGCGATCCCGTGTGATAGGCGACCGCATATCCACTCATGGCGCCGAAGACCAGAGTGCCCTCGAGCCCAAGATTGATACGCCCCGATCGTTCCGTCAGGCACTCGCCGATGGAGACGAATATGAACGGCGTGGAGACACGGATCGCGCCGCCAAGGATTGCAAGAGGCACGCCCCACAGGCCGATATCGTCAGTCATGTCTGCCTCCTTTCGAGGAAAGTGAGGAAACGGACGCGACCCTGCAGCGTGTCAGTCAAGAGGATGGCGATGAAGACCATGCCCTCAAGGACCAGTACAGTCGCATCCGGCAAATCCATCCGTCTCTGTATGAGACCACTCGACGCCTCGATGCCGGCAAACAGAATGGCGGCCGGGATGATGGCGAGCCCGTTGTGGCGGGCGAGAAAGGCAATGAGGATACCCGTATAGCCGTAGCCCGCCGCGAGCGAGGCGTTGGCCGAGCCGTGGATCGCTGCGACCTCGATCATGCCGGCCAGCCCTGCGAAGGCGCCGCCAAGCGCCGTGAAGCCGATGGCGAGAGTGCCCGCCGGAAGCCCCTGGATTTCTGCCGCGCGGACGTTGCCTCCGACGATGCGTGCTGCAAATCCGATGGTGGTCCGCTCAATCAGTATCCAAGCGAGGATACAGGCGAGAATGCCCAGGGCAAGCCCCCAGTGGACGCCGATGCCTGGCATCTCGCCGATCTGCCAGGTTTCGGGCAGCGGTGCAGTGGAAGGCTTGTTGAGGCTTGCTGGATCACGAAAGGGGCCCTCGATCAGGTGGTTCATCAGGGCAATTGCGATATAGGCCATCAGCAGGCTTGAGATCGTCTCATTCACACCGCGCAGGTGGCGAAGTGCACCGACCGTGCCAATCCAGAAGCCGCCGACCGCCATGCCGGCAACCGCCATGAGGGTGATGCCGATAACAGCCGGAAGGCCCGGCATCAGCATGGCGACGGCGCCTGCCGCGACGCCCCCAAGCACGATCGCGCCCTCGCCACCGATGATGACGAGCCCGAGGCGGGCCGGCAGTGCAACGCAGAGCGCTGCCAGAAGCAGCGGTGCTGCACGCGTCAGGGTGTTCGTCCAGGAGAAGGCGGTGCCGAAGCCCGCCTTCAAGACAAGCCCATAGAATTCGACCGGTGACTTGCCTAGCAGAAGAAGGAAGATTGCGAAGGCCAGCATTCCCGCAAGCAGGGCTGCCATGGGCAGAAGGACCGCTTCGATACGGCGGGCACCGGCCTCGTTCAGGAAGCCGGTCCGTCGGTTAAGTGGCGCCATCTGATCGACCTGCAGGCTCATGAACTGGCCTCCTGTTCGCGCTGTTCTGTCAGGAGGTGGAGCCGACGACGCCTTCCACGAGGTAGTTCATGCTCTCAAGCGCAACATCAGTCTCAACCAGAGCCTGCCCGGCGGTTGCCACCACATTGCCCTTGTTGTCCTTGAGGGGCCCGGTGATCGCCGCGAAGCCGCCCTTCATGATCTCGCCCTGGACTGCCTCGAAGCGGGTGCGCGCCTCCTCACTGACGGCCGGTCCGAGCGGGCTCATCTTGATGAAGCCGTCTGCCAGTCCTCCGCGGACAAAGTTGTCGATCGTGCCGCCCGCAAGCGTGGTCTTGACCATGTCGGTGTAGACCTTGGCCCAGTTCCACTCCGCTCCGGTCAGATACTTGTCCGGCGCGAGCGCGCTCTGGTTGGCATGATAGCCACACAGATACATCCCGCGACCAGCCGCGGTCTCCATCACCACTTTCGGGCCGTCCACATGGCAGGTGATGACGTCGATGCCCTGATCGGCCAGCGCATTGGTGGCCTCCGCCTCCTTGACCGCCAGCGACCATTCGCCGGTGAAAATGACCTGGCAGGTGATCGAGGGATCGACGGCACGCGCGCCGAGCAGGAAGGAATTGATGTTCAAGAGCACCTGCGGAATGGGCTTTGCTGCCACGAAACCTATCTTCTTCGACTTCGTGGCATAGCCGGCCGCAATGCCGTTCAGGTACTGGCCCATGCCGATATAGCCGAAATAAGAGCCGACATTTGCCGGATTGTCCGGCGTCCAGAGGCCGCCGCAATGCTGGAAGCGCACCTCCGGGTTCTTCGGTGCCAGAGCCAGGATGTGGGGATCGAAATAGCCGAAGGAGGTCGGGAAAAGGAGTGTTGCACCATCAAAGCTGATCATGCTCTCCATGGTCTTTTGCACGTCGACCGTTTCGGGGACCTGCTCCTCTTCGACAACCGTGACGCCCTCCATAGCCTTGACCGCAGCGGCGCCCTCGGCATGCGACTGGTTGTAGCCGAAATCGTCCTTCGGTCCGACATAGATGAAGCCGACGGTTAGGCCCGCCGCATGTGCCATTCCAGCCGGCAGCAGACCCGAAAGGGCAGCAGCGCCGGCGAGACCAGCTGAGTTCATCAGAAACTGGCGACGATTGGGCATCAGGATCTTCGACATGTGAACGTTCCCCGTTTTTGCTTGTTTTGCCGGCGTGGCCCGGTCTCGAGGGCTCCGCGTCTGGCTTTCGACGGCAGTAATCCAGATGGACGCGCTTCTGTCTTGTGCTATGTTTTGGCCGGCCTGCTGCAAAAAATGCAGCAGCCTATACAGGGCCCTTCATGCGCTACCTCGCTTCCATTCGATACATCGATGCCGTGGTGAAGGCGGGCTCGATCCGGGCCGCCGCCGATACGCTCTCGATCACTTCGACGGCGCTCAATCGGCGCATTCTCGCCATGGAGGAGGAGCTCGGCGTGCCGATCTTCGAACGCTTGGCCCATGGTGTGCGCCTATCGGCCGCCGGCGAGATCTATATTCACCACATTCGCAACCAACTCTCGGACATGGAGCGGGTGCGTTCGCAGATCGCCGATCTCTCTGGCGTGCGGCGCGGCCATGTGTCGATTGCCTGTAGCCAAGCGCTCTTGCCTTATTTCTTGCCGAGCCAGATCGCGCTCTATCGCAAGGAACACCCGAACGTCACCTTCGGCGTCCATCTGCGGGATCGCGAGGCGGCCGAGCACGCGCTCGTCGATCACAGCGCCGATCTTGCTATCGTTTTCGAACCTGTGCGTCTCACGGATTTCATGACGCTCATCCGCGTGCGCCAACCGGTGCATGTCGTGATGTCCCCCGATCATCCGCTGGCGGCGAGGTCGACGGTCAGGCTATCTGATTGTGTCGATTACCCGATCGCGCTGCCGACGACGGCCTATGGTGTACGCCATCTGCTCGACATTGCCATGCGCATTGCCGGCGTGCGCCTCGATCCGGTTATCCAGTCCGACAATTTTGAATTCCTGCGAAACCACGCGGTGATGGAGAACATCCTCACCTTCCAGATACCGATCGGTCTCTCGGACCAGACCTCAACGGGCCGGATGGTCTCACTGCCGCTTGATGGACGCGATGTGCCCGCCGGCATCCTCTATCTCGGTCAGTTGAAGGGCCGCACCTTGCCAGTGGCTGCTGCACGCTTTGCGTCACAATTGACAAACTGCCTCGCCAGCCAGTTCGAAGTTTCTTGAAGCCCAGACGGTTTTCATCGGGGAAGGTACTCGATTGTATCTGGCGGCCAGAACTCCACTGATCCACTGGTCCATGCCGCCGACGACACCGCTGCCCAAAGATTGAGTGATGCGTGCGGGTATGTGTTGAGCGCAGAGGCCCAGGTGCCGATCCTCGCCGCTGCCGGGAACGTCGAGTTTAGTCAGATTGCCGTGGCTGTGCACGAACGAACGCCCTTCGGCGAACAAGCGCTTCGCGACGACCGGATCGATACAGTCATCGCGCAGGACCCAGGCCATGCCGTGCGCAGCGCAATGCGCATCATGCGTGCCCGTTCGGATGCTCGCCAACCGCTTGCTGCCCAGGAAAAGATCCGCATCCAAACCCTGCTCAAGGAAAACCTCTAGACGCGGCATGGCATGCATGGAGCGCCTTGCGTCGGGCAGGCGCCGCAATCGGTTGCGAGGTCGGCGCCCCGTCAGGCTGTCTCCTGGAGCTGATGCATCTGCCGATCAAACCACGCCGGGTTCATGCGTCTCATTCAGGTCTCTCCGCGGGCAAGCAGCGTGTCCTGTGCACTTTCATAGGAATCCCGCAAGGAGCCATGCCCATCAAGTCCTTCAAGAGCGTAGCTGTTGAGGAACTGGCGTCTGGAAAACAGCTTGCGGTCCACCTCGGTCAGTTCGGCTTCATCGCAAATCGAGCGCCAGTTTTGCGCGATGGTTGTGAGCTGATGTTCGATAAGCTTAGACGCTTGTGCATGTGTCAAATGGTAATCGGGCGCCGCTGCGAGGCATGCGGAAAGCGTGCTTGCACGAAGGTTGCCCTTGATCAGCATGGCCTGAGTGGCCTCGCTGCCGGTGCGACCTTGCGGGCATATGTCGTATGCAGGCGTCAGCGTCAGCTGTCTGCCGTCCCAGAAGGCGGCATGATTGCGGGCGTGGTCGTCAGTATTGCCGCAAAGCACATTGAAGCAGATGCGGCCATAGAGTTCTTTAAGCGTTTCCTTCGGATCGCTGAAGCGGTGTCGAATGAGTTCTGCCAGATCTTCATAAGAGGCATAGCGCGCCATCATCTCATCGAGCCCGAGCATCGTCAGTGCCGACACCATGGAACGTCGTGTCCAGCCCGTTGCCGAGCGTCGCCGATCGAAGCGTTCAATCAACAGCACGTCCTTGTGGGCGGCTTGGGTTATCGACACAGGTGCGGTATTAAGGCCGCAGGCTGATGCCAGCCGCATTGCGATGAACTCCGCCTTTACGACGCTATAGGTGTCGTTGCTGGCGGAGAATTTTGCGATGAATTTCTTTTCATTGTCGTCGATGAGCGCCTTGGGCCGCGCGCCGCCAATCGATGTGCCATGGTTGAGAGCCTGATCCAGCGCAGGCGTCAGCTGCATTCCTCTCTCAATGCGCGTCGCAGCTTCCATCAACTCGTCAAGCGATGCCCGCGCGGCGAGTCGAGGAACGTACTCGCTTGCGGACTGCTGGAAATCGAGCGCGCCGATCCGGTCCGATCCGGACTGCAGCAAAAATGTCAGTTCGCTGAGGTCCGACACACCCGCTCGGACGGGCGCTTGTGCCGTCAGCCTGTTCATGATCACGCGGCGCCCCCAGGCGTCAGGCGATCCATCACGGATTGCGCTTGGCATGTTCAGCCCATTGGCAGGCTCGATAACGCCCTCCTGCAGGGGGAGCTCCGGATGGTAGATGGAGATCGCATTGTTACGCCGCCTGTAACTTGCACCATAGATGAAGAGCAACTGGTCGCCATCCTGATCGAGACGGCCGGCCACGACTGGCTCAGTGGCTCCCGGCAGCCATATCCAGACAAATGCCTCTTTTGCCTCTGCCTTAGAAGTCATCGTCAACATCCTTCACGCTGTGACGAACACTCTTGGGAAGCAAGGTCAGTTTTTCATCGAGATAGGTCATGCGCGCCTTGAGCGTGTTACGCTCATCATGGTCGAACAGACGAATTCCGACGATCGACGCGACTTCGAAGACAATGCCGATTTCAAGTCCAGGTGAACCCTTCTCGATGTTGAACAGCGTTGTCCGACTGATGCCCGCGCGGTCAGCGAGTTCCTGAGCCGTGAGGCCGCGTTCGGTTCTAGAGACACGGATCAGTTTACCTAGGACGAGGAGGGCGTCTCGCGTAACCCTGGAATAGCTTCTGTTGCGCGGCATTGGGGTGGCGCCTTGTTCACTTTGCTGAGGCAGAGGCTCTTGGTCATCGTCATCGCGAACATCGTGACATGAGCTCATCACACTGTCAAACTACGTTCATTATAATGAACCTTAACTTAGCTTGCGTCCATATTTATGAACGAACAGCGATGTAGCACCTGTGGAAGTGCATTTGTGTTTGAATACCTTAAACTGCGATCACGGTGTTGATGGCAAGACATTCCATCGACTGCCTATTGGCATAATCTGGGTGTAGCCTTAAGTTGTTCAATCGAGAGAACTTCCCCATTTGAGAGCACGAGGCAAGAAATCCAGCCGATTGAGCAATCTGGTATGTCAGGTCTTACAAACGAAGCCTGACGTCTCGACCCTTGAACACCGAGGCGACTTACTTCTGCGATTTGCGCGGCATGACCCATAGCGTTTAAAAGCCGCCCTCGGCCGCCGGCACTGTTTGAGAACGATGCGGAGAACCCGCGTATCTCCAAACCGCCAAACTGAAGGCAAAAGGGGAAATAGTTGATGGGTGTTCGCTCAGTTTACGCAGCACCTCAATTGATTGCGAATTCTACCGGGAATTCCCCAGGTGGGTCACTCGCAGCGGCAAGAGCTATAGTGAAGTGCTTGGCCGGCTTACCGTAAGTGAAGACACTGGTGCTCGATTAATGGCTGTAGATGTTGTCCGTCGCCCAGCCGGATGGGCCTAAAGCAGTTTTTCTCCTCTGCGTGACATGCGGTTAATCAACCTGCCTGTACTGACACCAATCAGCACGCCGAATGCCTTGACCAGAGCATCATGAAACTGGGGGGGCCGCGTTACGGAAAAATACTGAGCCAGCTCGATCAAGAAAACGGCCAGAAACAACGCGAGGGCAATTGGAAGTATCCGGCGCGGATAGGCGATCACGAACAGCGCCGACATCACGACGAAAGCAATCGCTCGATCAAGATCTGCCGAGGTTATCGTCGAGGGTCTCGCCCCAATCGGTGCTACCGTGACAAGATGATGACGGCCAACCCTGTCCCGGCGGCAAAGCGGACGAAACTGCGAATGGTCGGCAATCCATGACAAAAAATACGCATACCAGCGGCAAGGCAAGAAAGCCGCCAGCGACGAAAGCCAACCGAGCCGCAAGAGCTATAATCTTGGCAGGCTTGCGATATCGCAGCTCCACCAGCGCTGATCAATATCCGCCAATGCAGGGTAGCCATGCGCCCTTCGACCCGGCATGACCTGAGACACAACGACCATCTCAATTTCTCCTAGTAAAATTGCGCCTTGCCCTGCTCAACCCATGGCCTGCCGCCCGCGATCAACCGAGACACACGCGACCGGCATATGACTCAGATCGCGTCGATGCTCAGCCATCGGGATCATCCGGCGCACCTGGTCGACGGTTGCTCGGTCAATCTCGACGTCGACGACGCCGATGTCCTGACCCGCCCTTGCAATGATCCGCCCCCAGGGATCGACCAACATGGAATGCCCGAACATCGCGCGGTCACCACCATCTGGAGCCCTGTAGCTGCCGCATTGGCCGCAGGCGGCAAAGAAGCACTGGAACTCGATTGCGCGAGCCCGGCATAGCACCTCCCAATGGTCCTGACCCGTCTGCTCCGTGAAAGCGGCTGGCAAGATCACCAGATCAACCTCGAGGCTCGCCAGCCGATCAAAGAGGCGCGAGAAACGCAGATCATAACAGATGGCACAGCCAATCCTGAACCCGCCAATCTCATAGACAAGCAACCCATCACCCGGTGCCACAACTGCCGATTCAGCATAGAGTTTGCCGTCAGGTGCGGTGATATCGAAGAGATGGATCTTCCTGTAGCAGCCGACTTCACGACCCTTGGCATCGAAGACGATGGTGGTGTTGAAGATCGTCGGATCATCGGGACGCCGCTCAAGCAGGCTGCCGGCATGGACGGCGACGCCTGCCTCACGGGCAAAGGCCTGGACCATTTCATAGGCTTCACCACCGGGCACAAGATCGGCTGCCTGGCGCTTGTCCTCCGGCGTTCCACCCGTCCAGTCGAAATGCTCCGGCAAGACAAGGAGATCGGGCTTTGCCACAGCACAGGCGTGGCGCATCAAACGCAGAGCCTGAGCGAGGTTGGCTGCGCGATCCGGCTGCGAATTCATCTGAATGAGTGAGATCTTCATGATTGTTGATCGCTTTCGAAATCAAAGATGGAAAGGCCCTCGGCCAGATAGGCGCGAAGACGTGCCGAACGTTTCTGTCGCTCGATGGCAAAACGGGCAAGCGCCTCCATACGCTGCCGCTCAGCCACAAAAACACCTTCGTGATCGGCGAGCACGGCATAGCCTGGCAGGACGGCGGTAGCGCCACAGGCAATCGGCACATTGATCGAGCCGCCGACGGCGATCTTGCGGTTGGTGGTCCGTGATGAACGACCGCGGCACCAGACGGGCAGGCCGACCGCAACGATCTCCTCAAGATCGGTTGCCGGCCCGTCGATGATAATGGCTGCAGCTCCCCGCGCCTGAGCGGCAAGCGCAACACCGCCACCGACACAGGCGATGTCATCCCGGTCGACCCGCGAGATGACCATGATGTCGCCGGGCTGAATGAGATCGATGGCCCTGTAGATCACAACGCCGTCGCGACCGGGTGCTGCCACCGTCAAGGCCTGGCCCGAAACTCGTGCAGGCGTGATCGGCAAGATGCCGTCTCCGACAAATCCTAAATGTTCGACATGGCCGATCGTGGCGGTTTCGGTCTGCGAGAGCAGGTCAACGAGCGCCTTCGACAAAGGAGGCTGGTTGGGCTCGACCTGATAGTCTGTTCGCATCGTCTTCTCCTGCTCTCGCATTCCCCCGCCTCAGACCGGACGTTCGCCCGACGTGGTCGTGCGATGCATGATGCGGATGGTGTTGGGATCGAAGCCGTCACGACGATGCATGGTGCAGCGATTGTCCCACATCATGATATCGCCTTCCTCCCAGGACTGGACGAAGATGTCGCTCTGCCCTGTCGTGTGCGCCCAAAGCTCTTGCAAGAGGCCGAAGCTCTCATCCTGCGGCATGCCGACGATCCAGGCACCCTCGAACGTGCCACCGAGATAAAGTGCCTTGCGACCCGTTTCGCCATGGGTGCGGACAAGCGGATGAACGACCCCGTCCCATTCGCGGAAGTCCTTTGACTTCGGCTCCTGCTTGTTGAGCCGGAGCTTGCCGGTCTTGTCATAGACATTCTGGAAGAAGATCTGTCGGCCGGTCACGGCCTTTTTCAGCGCCTCAGGCAAGCTTTCATAAGCGAGATAGGTGGAGAGGAAATAGGTGTCACCACCAGAGGGCGGGACCTGGATTGCCCGCAAGATGGCGCCAGCCGGCGGACGCTCGTAGAACCAGGTATCGGTATGCCAGGTCGCTTCGCTATTGCCGAGTGCACCGCTCGGCTTGCCGTCCTTCATCTGGTTGGAAATGACGAGGATTTCCGGATGGGTGGGGTGCCCGCCTTCCTGCAATTGCTTGGGGTGAATGACAAAGTCCCCGAAATACCGCGAGAAGCGCACTTGGTCAGCGTCGCTGATTTGAGTGCGCTTGAAGCGTAGCACGCCATATTCGAGCCACAGCCGGCGTAGCTCCGCGATATCGCGGTCGTCATAGTCGTGAAAGTCAAATCCCTCGACTTCAGCGCAGACATTTGTGGAGTTCTGCGTCGCGTGGATCTTTTCCTTGAGCATCATAGTCCTGTCTCCTTGAGATGCGGCGAGGAAGTCCTCAACCGATACGGCACCCAGCCGTTGTCAAACCCTAGGCCGGTCCTTGCCCGGCGCTCCAATAGCGATCGGCCGCGATTGATAGGCGCGGCCGATCGCTCAAGCCTTCAGGAAGAAAGCAGCCGGACATCCTCCGGCGCCACCGACAGCCAAAGCTCACCGCCCGGTGCCGGCAGGGCGAGACCTTGAGAGGCGCTGCAGACAAGGGTGATCAGAAGATCGGCAGCGAGCTCGACAGAAAGCTCCAGTTGAGCCCCGAGATCGACGACCCGCCTCAGGCGACCAGTAAGCCGGTTCGGTCCATCCCCTGCCGCAGTCGAAAGATGCAGATGTTCGGGACGAATGCAGACAAAGCCTGTTTCCGGTGTCACCTTCTTGCCCGCAGAGACCAGCGAGATGCCGCTATCGGCCAGCATCACCTCCGTGCCTCGCCCGGTCGTCTTCCAGGAGGAATAGGGAATAAGGTTCGAGCGCCCGATAAAGTCCGCAACAAAGCGGGACTTCGGATTGCGATAGATCTCGCCTGGTCGTCCTTCCTGGGCAATCTCGCCACCCCACATGACGATGATCCGGTCTGACATTGCCATGGCCTCTTCCTGGTCATGGGTGACATAGACAAAGGTCATGCCAAGCTCTGCCTGGATTTCCTTCAGCTCGATGCGCATGGCCTCGCGAAGCTTCAAGTCCAGATTGGAAAGTGGCTCATCGAGGAGGAGGACGGAGGGACGTGGTGCGATTGCTCGGGCCAGTGCCACCCGCTGCTGTTGGCCACCGGAGAGCTCGCGCGGATAGCGCTCGGCAAATCCGGACAGATGAACGCTTTCCAATGCCTCAGCGATGCGGCCCGCGATCTCCTCTTTGGGCACCTTGCGCATCTTGAGCCCGAAGCCAACATTCTCAGAGACCGTCATATGCGGGAAGAGCGCATAGTTCTGAAAGACGAGGCCAATATTGCGGTGTTCAGGCGAGACCCGCACCTGGCTCTTGCCGCGGATCCTGATGTCACCGGAAGACGGTGCGGCAAAACCGGCAATCATGTTTAGTGTCGTTGTCTTGCCGCAGCCGGAAGGCCCAAGAATGCTGACAAACTCGCCGCGCGGGACGGACAGGCTGAGATCACGCACAACAGGCACTGCGCCATAGGACTTGGTCACCGACTGGAGTTCGATATCGAGCGGGGTCATTTGCTTCCACCATGGAGTTGGGCGGAAAAACCGCCGATTTTTTCAAAGATGAAGATTGCCGCCAGAATGAAGATCATCGAGGCGACATTGACGGCCGCCATGACCGGATCGAGGCTGTATTCGAGGTGATTGATCACCTTGATCGGCAGCGTGGTATCACCCGGCCGGACCAGAAAGACCGAGAGCGGGATGTTGTTGAAGGAGATGATGAAGGCGAAGGTAACACCGGACAAAAGGCCCGGCTTGATCAGAGGCAGCAGTATGTAACGCAACCGATCAAAGCGACCGGCCCCTAGTATCTGGGCCGCCTGGTCGAGCCCCCGGTCGAAATTCGCAATCGAACCGGCGACCATGCGCGTGACAAATGGCAGGGTCAGAACGACATGGGCGGCAATCAGGGCCTCCGTCCCGAGGAACTGCTGCAGGCCCAGTTGCGAGATGAACAGGACGACCGCAACACCCTTAACGATCTGCGGCACCGAAAGCGGCGACAGCAGGAAGGACATGACGACATCGCTTTTCGGAAAGCGCTCAAAGACGATGGCATAGGCCGCCATCAGTCCCGCCAATCCACTGATCACACTGACGATCACGGCAATCTTGACGCTGAGCCAGAAGGGTTCGAGCCAGCGTGGATGCACGAGATCCCCATACCAGCGAAGTGTCCAGTTGAGGGGATTGAGCGTCACCTCGGAGGTCGGACTAAAGGATGCAGCGAGAACCACGATGATCGGCATGGTGATGAAGACGAGGACCGCAACAAGCGATACCCAGAACAGAACACTGGAGAGACGGTTCATCATGCAGCGCCTCCTCGGCCACTCAGCCTCATGCGACGACGTGCCTCGAAGCGGATCCCGAGAAAGGAGACCCCGAGCATCATCACAAAGAGGGCATTGGCCATCACGGCCGCAAACGGCCAATTGACGTAAAACAGCACCTGTTCGGCGATCATGGTCGCGAGAACCTTGAACCCCGCGCCACCCAGCAGGGCAGGGGTGGCATAGGCACTCGCGGCCATGGTGAAGGCGATGAGAAGCGAGCTGATGATGCCGGGCACGGAAAGCGGCAAGACCACATGGCGCATGACGCTGATCCGTGACGCTCCCAGCACCTGGGCTGCCCGTTCCAGATTGGGATCGATGCCTTGAATACTGGTCATCAAGGACAGAATGCCGAAGGGCAACACCACATGGGTCAATCCGACAACAACGGCAAACATGTTCTTTGACAGGGGCAGGGGAGAGGCAATCAGCCCGAGATGCAAGAGTGCATCATTGATGAAGCCGCGATCCTCGAGAATGATCAGCCAGCCATAGGTGCGAAGAACGACGCCGGCGAGCTCAGGCGCCAGCGCCAAAGCAAAGACCAAAGCCCGTGTCCGCCCCCGTGCCCGCGCCAGGTAATAGGCGACGGGATAGCCAAGCACCGTGACGCAGACCGCCACGCAAAGCGACATCATAACCGTGCGAAAGATAGCCGGCAGCGACAGGCCATCGGTCAAGAAGCGTTGGTAGCTTGCAAGCGACGGCAGGCCTGATGCGGGATCGGTAAAGCTGAGCCCGATCATCATGCCCATCGGCAGGGCAAAGAAGATCAGGAGCATCAGGACGGAGGGAGAAAGCGCAAGATAAAGATGCGCCGGTCCCTTTGCCCGCGGAAGCGCCGCGGGCAGGACAAGAGAGAGACTGCTCATGACTGATCCTCACCGCGCCGCAGACACGACGTCACGATCCCAGCGCTCGGACCATTCGGACATGCGTGTCGCCATGACAGTGAGATCAGGCAGGAGAAGCTGATCAAGCTCTTCCGCGCTGATCTGGCGGGACAGAAGCGCCTCCGGCACAGTAATATCACTGCGTGCACTGCTGACACGGTAGCCTTCAACCCAGGCTTCCTGGCTGGATTTCCGAAGGAAGAAGTCGATGAAGCGATAGGCCACGTCCTTGTTTTCAGCACCGACCGGCACGCTCAGCGTCGCAATCAGTGGGATCGTACCCTCCGCAGGGCGGACGTAATCAACAGGTGCACCGGAATCGACAAGCAGCTGCGCCCGACCATTCCAGAACGGCATGGCCCAGACGGAACCGTCCCTGATATAGCTTTCAAGAAGGGCCGAGGACTGCTCAAAGCCAATCGACTGACGTGCCACAGAGGCCATGGCAGCAAAACCAGGGTCAAGATCATCGACCAGTCCGCCACCATTCATCACCGACATGACCTGCAGCAGATTGACCGCCATAACATTCTGGAAGGTCGGCAGGATCACCCGGCCGTCAAGAGCCGGATCCAGCAAGAGGTTCCAGGAGGATGGCACGCCTTCGACATGATCGGTGCGGTAAAGCAGCGACATGTACTGCACTTCATGCACAGCCCCACAGGGCCCTGCAACAGAGCTAAGGCGCGGGGACAAGTGCGAAAGCTCACCAATCACATCAACCGGCAGTTCCGCAAGCAGACCTTCCTGACATCCCTGCAGAGCCTGGGCTGCCGTCATGACGACGACATCAAACCCCGGCCGCCCGCCCGTCGCCTTGATCTTCGCATAGTCCTGCGACGAAGACCCAACCGCATCATAGACCACACGAATGCCGGTCTCAGCCTCAAACGGCTCAATGATCCGAGAGCGGATGATCTCCTCATAGGGCCCGCCATAGCTGTTCAGCACCAGCTGCTCTGCAGTCACCGAGCCGGCACCACCCACACCACCCACAAAACCAAGCAACGGAAAAAGACCGACGATCACCCGTCGCATTCGCTTACGCATACCCATGGCAGCTCTCACTTTCTTCTGGTTGTTCCCAGCGAGAAAGTGCCGTCATGGCTGCAGGCGGTCTAATAGCGACCGCGCTGGATTCATTCCCCTCTGACATGAAAACCGCCGACGTCAAGCTGGAGAATATATTTCCAGCATCACATCGGAATCCAACGACCACTTACATCTTAAGGCGATCGTCGTTTACGACCGGAACGTAGCGGAGGCGGAGGTTCGATCTCATCCGGCTCAATAAAGAGTCTTGATACTGGCACTCCGAGAGCTTTGGCTATCGCATCTAGTGCAGCAACCGTCACATTTTCTGTCCCACGTTCGATACGGCCGACATAAGATCGGTCGATATCTGCCTCAAGAGCAAGTCGCTCCTGTGACAGGCTAAGCGCTACGCGCAGAAGTCTAACGTTCCAGCCAATTGTCTTACGGGTATCCATTCCTCGATGGTGCAGGAATAAGCGCTTGACAATCGACGGACTGACAGTCCCATATTGATTACTACAGGACCTCAGTCGAGCTTTCGTCCGAGAAGGATCGTCATGGAACTCCGCCAACTCTCCTACTTCGTCGCTGTCGCCGAGGAACTCCACTTCGGTCGTGCGGCCATGCGGGTGAACATTGCCCAGCCGGCTCTGAGCACGCAGGTCCAGGCGTTGGAAAAGGGGCTGGGCGTGCAGCTGTTGACGCGCTCGACCCGCAAGGTGGAGCTGACCCGGGCAGGGGAGGTGTTCTACGATCGCTGTGTCAGAATGCTGGGAGAACTGGATCTGTCAGCAGAGATGGCGCGTGCGGCAGGAGGCAGAACCATGCGGGAGATCAGGATCGGCACGATCTATCCGGCAACCACGGGGGTACTGCCGGCATTCCTCGCTCGGATCGGCCGGAAGTTTCCCGACATCCGCCTGCATGTCTCGAACGGTTCGACATCAGAGATCATCCGGCAGCTCGAATGCGGTAAGCTGAACCTTGGCTTTATCCGGCCTGTCGAAAATATCGGCTCGCTGCGCTTCTTCTCGATTGCCCATGAGCGTTACCTGCTGGCGGTGCCTATGGGAAACCCGCTTGCCTCAAAGCACGAGGTGACGATCGAGGATTTGAGGGCGGAGAAGATCATCGCTTTCAAGCGGCAGAACCTGTCCTTCACCGAGCGCTATTTTGCGGAGACCTTCGAGGAGCATGGGCTGAATGACAATATCGCCTATACCTGTGACGACACCTTCTCCCTAATCTCGCTTGTCTCCTCAGGTCTTGGTGTCGGCTTTGCGCCAGAATGGACGGCAGATCTGCCGGGCAGGGACGTGGTGCTGAAGAAGGTGACGGGGATCGATCTGAAGATCGGGCTTGGTGTCGCTTGGAGCAAGGATGATCCGACGGCCGCCCGCGATGACATCATCGATCTGGCAAAAGCGCTTGCGAAGAAACGGAGTTAAGAAGCTAGATATCTCCACCCATCATTTCATTCAGACTAATCTCATTAGAGAAGCAGGCTGCCGACCATCCACCTCTCTGGGATGCGTAATCTCAGAAACCTTTGCCGCCCCTCAGCTCCGACCAAAGCGTTCCGATCAAAATCTGGATATCCAAAATAAAGGAGAAGTTTTCAATGTAATGCAGATCAGCGTTTATCCGTGCTTTCGCCTTGGACACCTTGTCCGTCGGACCACGAAAGCCTCTCACCTGGGCCAAGCCTGTCAAACCTGGGCGCATCTTGTGGCGCTGGTGATATGACGGAACAAGTTCTTCATACAAAACGCCACCTGCAAGCATTCCAATGGCGTGGCAACGCGGCCCTACCAACGACATATCGCCCATCAGAACATTGAACAATTGCGGCAGCTCATCGAGGTTGGATTTGCGCAAGAAAGCCCCAAGCCGCGTCACGCGGGGATCATCCTTAACAGTCTGCGCAACACCAGAGGCGTCGCATAGATCAGCGCGCATTGACCGAAATTTGTAGATCCGGATCTTCTTGCCATTCATCCCCCAGCGAAGCTGAGAAAAAAACGGAGAACCTGGGCTTTCCAAACGAACGAGAAGCGCTATCAGCAACATTGCCGGCGCCAGAATAACCAGCATGGACACCGAAACCGCAACATCCGTCAATCGTTTCAGAAATAGATCGACTGGCTTGCCTTTACGGAAGCCAGATCCCCCGAGGGAGGATCCAAACGCATGACCGTGACCGACGGCGCCGAGCTCTGCCATATCTTAAACTCTGGTGAACTGATGAAGGACATAAAAAAGACAGAGAATTCCCTGCCAACGATCTGTTTACTTCAGCAACGAGCGTTCGTCACTACCAATTTTAATAATTGGTTAACTTTGGTCGACAAGTAACAAACCCAATGTTGCAGCGCAGCAACTAGTCGTATCCGAAGCCCCCAAAATTGGCACAAGAAACGTCAAGTGATGCCCTGATTTTAAGCTTTTCGATTATTTTAGAAACATGCCTCATGCCAACCGTCATTGATCAGAACCCTTGCGCCTATTTGCGTCGGCCGCTCGACATGATGTTCCACGGTCGGTCCTGCAAGGTTCTCCAAGCGTAGTAGCAGTGGTCGACGATATCCTCGTAGGACTTGAAGACGCGGCTTGAGAGCCAGTTATCCCTCATGAACTGCCAGATGGACACCTCGATTTACCCCCAATTCATTGGTAATCCTCCCCGTTTTAACGGGGTTCAGCGGTAGAATTCACGCGGCCATTTTCAGTTTCTGAGCGGGTGTAATGCCGCCAATGCCCATGTTGGGCCGTTCGTGGTTATACGTCCAAAGCCATTCAGTGGCGATCTCCTGCACCTCCGTTATGCTGTCAAAAATATATAGATCGAGCCATTCATGCCGAACAGTTCGGTTGTAGCGCTCGACATAGGCGTTTTGCTGAGGCTTGCCGGGCTGGATATAGTTCAATGCGATCCCTTGCTTCTCTGCCCATTCGACCAGCTTCGAACTGACGTATTCGGGACCGTTATCGACCCTGATTGCCAGTGCTTGCCCCGCCATTCGATAATCTGGTTGAGGCTGCGCACGACCCGCTCGGCAGGCAGTGAGAAGTCAACCTCGATCCCCAGTCCCTCTCGATTGAAGTCGTCCAACACGTTCAGAAGCCTGAACTGGCGACCGTCCGCCAGGCGATCCGCCATGAAGTCCATCGACCAGACCACGTTCGGCGCATCGGGCACCGCAAGCTCCTCTGGCTTCTCGCGCTTCAGCCGCCGGCGGGGCTTGATCCTCAGGTTCAGCTCAAGCTCGCGGTAGATGCGGTAGACTCGTTTGTGGTTCCAGCGAAAGCCTTGGACATTGCGCATATGCAGGAAGCAGAGACCGAAGCCCCAGGACTTCTTCACCTTCACAAGCCCAAGCAACAGATCGGCGATCTCATCGTTATCGGCATTGCGCTTTGGGCTATACCGAAAACAGGTCTCGCTGACGCCAAATGTCCTGCATGCCAGCGCGACACTCACACCGCGTTGCGCCACTGCTTTCTCGGCCAGCTCTCGGCGCTGAGCCTAACGGCGAATGCAAGCATTCGCCTGTCGGCCAAGGGATGGCCGCCTCATTTTTTTCCGAGAGCCTCCTTCAGCAGATCCGCCTGCATGCTCAAATCGGCATACATCCGCTTCAATCGGCGGTTCTCGTCAAGAGCCTTCATCTGGCTCATCATAGAGGCATCCATACCCCCATATTTTGCCCGCCATTTGTAAAAACTGGCACTGCTGATGCCGTGCTCCCGGCAAAGCTCAGGTACGGGGACACCGCCTTCCGCTTGACGCAACACAGCCATGATCTGGGCTTCGGTAAATCGGCTCTTCTTCATCAAAATCTCCTCGAGCATCTTGCCGAGAAAACTCTACTTTTGGAGCCCCTTATTCGCGGGGAGGATTACCACCTCATCAAGGCCATTGGCGATGCGCCTCGCGCCTGCTCCGTCGCGTTGTGAGAACCTCCAACGTAGACTCCATGGAGAAACTCCTTGTCGCTCATCCATGGAATGTCGATCACAGATCAGGCGTTTGACGACAATGTGGGGGTAAAACACCGGTTACCGACAACGTCGACCGGGGTATCATCCGTATGTATTCGATCGAGTGCTACGATATGGGCCATGATCAACAAAACGAGTGGCGTCAGCAAAGCAGATACGCGGCCGACCCAGTCGGCCATCACGGATCGGGAGATGTCTATCCCCAACCGGTCGTACCTCTCGGGCATTTATCAAAGTGACCTCATCCCACTTGCTCGATCTACTGCGAATTGAACAATAGGCTTCATCGGTCCATCCAAAGCCAAGGACAGCATCCGCAAACAAAGCGCCTTGTGGGAGACTTGATTAGCGTCGCGGCGGCGCTTCGTGCACCATAAGGGTTACCCCAAATTGCCATTGTAAGAAGCGATTTTGCGAAACGCTGCTGAAGTTCCGGGTCATCAAGGGGAATCAACTTCAGGAGTTTCTCATCACTCAATCCATCCAAAATCGACTCTGCCTCCTCAGGATTCATCAACGCGATCCGCCGCGCGAGCAAACCGTATCTAGCCTGAATGGGAAACTTGTTACGTTATACGTTACTCCATCTTTCTGGACATATCTGTCGTACAGGATCTCCGGTACTGTCGCAAAATTGCCCAGTCGTCTCATACGCAGCCAAGATCTATATCCTGCGAATAGCGAAACGCAATCCTGTACCCCCACATGCAACGTACGCCTCCTTCCTGAACATTACCTCTCCGTGCGAGAAAACGTTATTTTCAATCAGCTGCGCAATAGACATATCAGCTGCGTCCGGAGTCCTAACTCGAAATCGAGAGATGTCTTCAACTATGTTACGATAGTGGCAGCCAACCAAACAAACGTCGGGATTGTTATCCAGAAACTTGACTTGAGCCTCTAACCTTCTCGGCAGCGAGACATCTCCAGCTCCTTGTATCGCAATATATTTCCACAGAGAGCTGCGATGAACTGCCGTCATACCAATATTCCGCTCGGGGCGAATAATTCGAAATTTTATTTTCTGAGCTAATTCATCTATCGCAACGCTAGTTCCATCTGTAGAACAATCATCAAAAACGATTACTTCATAGTCGAGATAGCTCTGACGCGCTAACGATTCTAATGTCCTCTGCACTGAAGCCAGCGGTTATAGAAGGCCGTGACTATTGTAACCTTCACAGAATTATGCATCACACCTCTCAGATCCCACTTGCTCATAACAACATTATTTTACAAAGTCACAAAATGACGAATACGAATAACATCAATAAGCTGATAGAGCATTAAATTATCTCCACTCGATTTGTTCTATTCGTTACTTCGCAATTGGACTTACACCCAGTCGCCACCAGAAATAAACAATAAACGATAGCGTAATAGCGCCTTGCGTAAACGCATAAGCAAATGCGGCTCCTTCAGCGCCGTATTCAGTAGTCATGAAATAAATTAATATGAACGTAACCGGCAGAAAAGCCAAGAGATAGCTCGAAGTAATAGGAGAACGCAACGCGGTCAACGCCGGAAAAAGTATCGACCACGAGGCCGAAAAAAGCGCGCCTATGA
>NZ_CP045855.1:0-132451 GCF_009650195.1 Agrobacterium sp. MA01 | reverse complement strand
TGAGCCTGCTCAATTTGATGTCGCGAGTGCGATTGCACATCTACTGGTCGAGACTGCGATTGTGAGCCAGGTTTCGGATCTGGATATGGTCCAAGCGGCCTACAACTGGATCGACCATGTTAACGATTGACGGGTCATTACAAGCGAAGCGACATACAAACCAAAACATACCCCTGTAGGTGTTAATCTCGGTGATGAAGTCGCCGATGGTGCGCAGCGCCTCTCCGATTTTGCGAACCAGATCCTGTAGCTTTATCCCAGAGTCATTAGAGGATAAGACAGGGACCACCTTGGTCATAGGATCGTTTCCACATGTGATGCAGGCGCTTCTCTGGTAGTCCGGGAAAAATGTTCTAGGCCAGCGAAACAAAAGCTGGCCACTTTAGAACATATAAATAGGATCACGCCGTGCCGCTCCAGTTCGTTAACGGATTTGTCAGCTGTATGAGAAAGTTTTTCAATGAACGTGATTTGGTCAACGATAGCCGCAGAATTTGCCGACATTCCTGATGTCTCCACAATAACCCTCATCACAGTCCGCCTCTTGGTCGCAGCGATTTTGGGCGGGATCCTCGGTTACGAACGTGAACGGAAAAGGCGAAGTGCTGGTGTGCGAACTCACATGCTTGTGGCTGTTGGCGCAGCACTCTTCGTGATTGGTCCACTTCAGAGCGGTATGGAAGTAGGCGACCTGTCGCGCGTTTTGCAAGGGGTTGTACAGGGTATCGGTTTTCTGGGGGCAGGCGCGATAATAGTTCGTTCATCACAGCGCCAAATAGAAGGGCTTACAACAGCGGCGAGCATATGGGCAACTGCTGGAATCGGTATCATCGCCGGGTTAGGACTGGAAGCGACCGCCGTACTGTCGACAACAGTCGTATTGCTCATCCTCGCCGTAGTGCCCCTGATTCTGCGGAAGAGTGAAGATCCGGAATGAAGGTTTGGGGCGATGAGATCACTAGGATAGATGCTGAAACTTATACTCGCTACCACCTCGCCTTTTACAATCTAAAGTTGTCCTCAACCATCTGACAGACCGCCCATTTCTGCAATTTTTATTGCAAACGAACTTCTTGTTGCAATGTACTTCTCATTGTGCTTTTTAAGAAACAAGGAGAACATCATGCAACTCGCCGAACGCGTCCAGTCCGTCGCAGAGACGCTAACCCCTGCCGAGCGAAAGCTGGTCAAGGAGATAATATCCAAGCCACGTGATGTGGCATTGGGTACGGCGCTGGAACTGGCGCGCAAGATGGGCGTCCATCAAGCAACGGCTGGTCGTCTGGCACGCAAGCTCGGCTTTGAAACCTATTCGGACTTTCGCGACGCGATCCGCGACGAGTTTATCGTCAAGACCGATCCAGCTTTGCGCGTTCGCAAGACGCTCGAGATTTCCCGCGGTCAAAGCATCCTCGACCTGCTCATCCAGCAGGAAGTCGAAGCGCTTTCGCGTTTGACGGCATATATCGACGAAAGCAGGCTGAGTGATGCGGCAAAAACGATATCCGAATGCCGGCGCATATTCATCTTCGCAAGAGGCAATGCCGAGACGCTTGCCGTTCTGCTGGACAGGCGTCTGCGTCGAATGGCGTTCGATACTGTTGTCGTCAGCGGCGATAGCCGCGACATGGCAGAACAGATCCTGACCATGGGGAGGCAGGATGCGCTGATCCTGTTTGCCTTCCGACGCCAGCCAGACGCTTACACGCCATTGATGGAGCATGCCAGAAAAGTCGGCGCGCGTAGCATCGTCATTTCAGGCGCAGTCGGTCCATCTTTGTCGCCACAGGGCGACCATCTCCTGTCCGCGCCGCGAGCGGGCAAGACAGATGCATTCCAGACACTGACTGTGCCCATGGCCATCTGCAATGGACTGATCCTTTCGATCGCGCAATCTGACGAGAAACGGTCGCTGACACAGCTCGAGACGTTGGGAGAGCTCATCGCGTCCTTCGATCGACGGTAACATCCGCGCATGGTGCGCCGGTGTCCGTGCGCCGAAATTCTGCAATTTGAATTGCGTTTCACATGTTTGTTGCAATTCATCTAGCATTATCGGTGGTGCAAACCACCTTCACTCTGGGAGGAAATGACATGAACCGCATACTTTCCATCGCAACTTCCATCGGCCTCTTGGCAGCACCTGCACTGGCGCAAGAGCTCGACACGCTGTCACCCGAGGCACTTTTGCCGCTCGCGCAAAAAGAGGCGAAAGTGACCGTCTACTCCTTCACGAGCCGCATCGCCCGTGTCGAAGAGGCTTTCGAGAAGGCCTATCCCGGCATCGACCTGATCGGCTTTGATATGTCATCGACTGAGATGATCACCCGACTGCGTACCGAGGCCGCAGCCGGCATCCCCAATGCCGACGTCATCTATGTCTCCGATGCCCCAGTCGTCCTTGGAGAACTGCTGAGCACGGGCTTGCTGAAGAACTATGTGCCGCCGCGCGTCGCTGGCGATCTCGACGACGCCTACAAGTCACCGCTTCTGGCACAGCGCCTTTCCACCAAGGTGCTGATGTACAATGAAGAGGCTCACAAAGACGGTTCGCCAATCAAGAACCTCTGGGATCTGACGACACCCGACTGGACGGGTAAGGTCGTGATGGTCGATCCCTTGCAGCGCGGGGACTATCTCGATCTGATGACCGAGTTCGTCCTGCGTTCTGAAGAGATGGCGAACGCGTATCAGACCCGTTTCGGCAAGCCCATCGAACTGGACGAAGGCGTGGAGACGGCTGGTCATCAGTTCATCGTCGATCTGTTTCAGAACGACCTCGTGCTTCTCGCTTCGACGGATGACGTCAACGCAGCGATCGGCAAGATCGGTCAGGAGAACCCTCCTGTAGGTTTCACCAGCTATTCCGATCGGCGCGACAACGAGGATGAGGGCTGGGCTCTTCAGGTTGCCAATGACGTTGCCCCTTCAAATGGCATCGTCTTCCCTGCCCTTCTCGGCCTGACCGAGGGCACAAAGTCTCCAGCCGCAGCGCGCCTGGTCATCGACTTTCTGATGGGAGACGATAGCGAAACCGGTGGCCAAGGCTACGCCCCCTTCTATGTCGCCGGCGATTGGGCGACGCGCAAGGACATCACCGGCCATCCGGATGCCATCCCGCTTGCCGACTTCACGGGCTGGAGAATTGACCCCGCCCGGACCGCAGAGCTCCGTAAGTCGGTCGGTGATCTGGTTCTGCAGCTGCAGTGATCAGAACGGGGCTGCAGTGGCAGCGCTGCGGCCCACGTCTTTCCTCGGGAGGAATTCATGCCATCACTATCCAGTCGAACCGCCGGTCCCTGGCGCATGCAAAGCCCGGGCCTCGGTTTGAAGCTCTTCGTCTTGATCCTTGTGTCTGGATTGATTGCAGCGCCGCTGCTCAAGATCTTTGCCATCACGGTCTCCCCGTCAGCCGTCACTGCCTGGTCAGACGTGTTGTTCAGCAATCTGTCGCGCAACCTCTTCTGGCGGCCGTTGACAAACACCATCATCCTGGGCGTTGGCGTAGCTGTCGGCTGTGTCTTGATTGGCGGCTTTCTGGCCTGGCTCGTCGTCATGACGGACGTGCCATTTCGCCGGACGATCGGGCTCCTTGCCACCCTGCCCTTCATGATCCCAAGCTTTGCCACAGCCCTTGCCTGGGGATCACTGTTTCGTAACGACAGAGTGGGCGGTCAGATCGGCTTTCTCGAAGGCCTCGGCTTTTCCGTGCCGGACTGGCTTGCCTGGGGTCTGGTACCAACGCTCGTGGTCCTGATCGCGCATTATTATTCGCTCGCTTTCACCGTCATCGCAGCGGCGCTGGCCACCATCAATTCCGATCTCGTGGAAGCCGCTCAGATGGCCGGAGCGCGACGCCGGCGCATCTTTCTCGGCATCATTTTGCCCGTTGCACTCCCCGCGCTCGTTGCGGGTGCCTCCTTGACCTTTGCGGGTGCTGTCTCGAACTTTGCAGCCCCTGCTCTACTTGGGCTGCCGGTGCGCATGCAGACGCTCGCCACACGTCTCTACGGCATGATTGAAATCGGGCAGGTGGAGCGCGGCTATGTGCTGGCCATTCTTCTGATCATCGTCTCGGCCCTGTTCTTATGGCTTGGCAACAAGGTGATCTCCGGACGCCGGTCCTACGCGACGATCACAGGCAAAGGCGGAAGAGCCAAGCGCTTTACGCTCGGATCGGCGAAGCTGCCTTTGTTTCTTGCTGCAGCCGTCATTTGTGCGGCAACGACGATCGTCCCGGTTATCATTCTCATTGCATCGAGCCTGGCGCCGTCTTCATCGGCTCTGTTTTCAAACTGGACACTGCATTATTGGTTTGGCGCATCCGATCCTACGATCGCCCGCGGACAGGCCGGCATCTGGAACAACCCCTTTATTGTATCCGCCTCGGGTATTACCGTCGGACTTGGACTGGCAGTCGCCTTGACTGCCTCTGTGGTTGGCCTTCTCATTGCCTTCGTGCTTGCCCGCTTCCGTTCCGGCCCGCTTGTCGCTGTTATCAACCAGCTGAGCTTCCTTCCGCTGTTGGTACCGGGCATCGCCTTTGGGGCAGCCTATATTGCGCTTCTCGGCGCGCCGATCGGCCCCTTACCCGCGCTCTACGGCACCTTTGCCCTGCTTGTGATCGCCGCCACGGCCTATCTGGTTCCGTTCTCGGTTCAGACAGGACGTGCGGTCATCCAACAGGTCTCCGGTGATCTTGATGAGAGTGCGCGGATGACAGGCGCAAGCTTTGTGCGGCGTCTCATGTCCATCACCGTTCCGCTTGCGGCTCGCGGGCTCGCGGCAGGCGCGCTGGTTGTCTTCGTCAAAATCGTCCGCGACCTCTCGCTGGTTGTTCTCCTGTTCACACCGACAATGCCGCTCCTGTCGGTGCTTGCCTATCGCTACGCGTCGGACGGCTACACGCAGTTCGCCAACGCCATCACCGTCGTCGTTCTTGCGATCTCGATCGCCGCGACGCTCCTTGCCAATCGCCTGCAGGCCAAATCACAACCGTGGTTGCAATCATGATCAAGATCGATTCCCTTCACAAACAGTTCGGTGACTTCCAAGCGGTTCGAGGCGTGAGCCTTTCAGTCCCGAAAGGTGCGTTCCTGGTGCTCGTTGGACCGTCCGGCTGCGGCAAATCCACCATGCTGCGCATGTTGGCCGGCCTTGAAGCCCCGACATCAGGCACAATCACATTCGGTGACACGACGGTCTCTGACGGCAGCCGGGGCTGGGTGATCGAGCCCTCAAAGCGTGATGCTGGCCTCGTATTCCAGTCCTATGCCCTTTGGCCCCATATGACAGTCGCTGGAAACATCGACTGGCCATTAAAGGTTGCCGGCATGGATCGGAGCGCTCGGCAACAGCGCGTGGAAGAGGTTCTCAATCTCTTGAGCATCGCCCAGCTTGCAGATCGATATCCAAACGAGATCTCCGGCGGCCAGCAGCAGCGGGTGGCGATTGCTCGAATGATTGCCCCCAAACCCGGCATCCTTCTGTTCGACGAACCCCTCTCCAACCTCGACGCCAAACTGCGTGTCGAGATGCGAACCGAGCTTTTGCGCGTCCATCGAGCAACGGGCGCGACATCGGTCTATGTGACCCACGACCAGGTCGAGGCCATGACCATGGCAAGCCATGTTGCCGTGATGAATGGCGGGCGCATCGAGCAGTTTGGCAGCCCAAAAGAACTCGTCACTGATCCCCAGACAGCCTTCGTTGCAACATTCGTCGGCACACCGCCCGCAAACCTCATCCCAGTCAGCAATGGCACCTATTGGGACAAGTGGTCAGACGGCGAGCTCGAAGGTCGATCAGGATCCGCAATGTTCAGGCCGGAGGAGCTTGAACTCGCAGCAACGCCATCGGCCCGTACGCTCACACTCGACTTTGCAGAAGCAAGCCCGATGGCCGGGCGTTTCATGGTCACAGGTGTTCGAGATGGTCTTCGCCTCACCGCGATCGTTGACCTGCTGCCGGACTTAACGGTCGGCGACGAGGTCCACTTTCAGCTACCGCAGAAACCGAGCGGCTTTTTCACCAACGAGGGAGGCCGCGTCTGATGAAGCGAATCTTTTTGGTGAGGCATGGGGAAAGCGAGTGGAACTCGGTGCGCCGGCTCCAGGGTCAGGCAGACATCGATCTGTCGGCTCGCGGTGTAGCCCAAGCCAAAGCACTGCGCCCTGTGATCGAAGCCATGGCGCCGGATCATGTCCTAACGTCCGACCTGTTACGGGCACACAAGACCGCCGCACTTCTTGGCTTCGACGATGCGGTTCGCTCGAGAGAATTCCGGGAGATCGATGTGGGCGACTGGACGGGCCAAGCGATTGCTGACCTGATCGCGGCAGATGAAGAGGCTTACCGAGGCTGGCGCGCCGGCACCTTCGTGCCCCCACAAGGCGAAAGCTGGCACGACTTCCGCAGCCGCACCCTCAAAGCTCTGACAGACGCTTGCGAAGCCACCCGAGACCGTCTGTTGGTCGTGTGTCACGGGGGTGTCATTCGCGCACTGCTTGATGGCCTGCTCTCACTGCCACCAAAGCGCATCATCCCGGTTGGTCCTGCAAGTGTGACCGTGCTTGCGTTGAATGACGGGCACTTTCGGCTCGAAAGCTTCAACTTCAGTCCGAGCGGGCCGGTGTTTGACGCTCCTGACTGATAAAAGGTCTGCGAGAGGCTTACTGTCGATGCTAAGGCTGTGGCAATCGCTCATAGTTACATCGCTCGGCCAGCCTTTCGAGCTTCGTCTAGAAGCAAGGACAGCACATCCCGCTGCGACATGGGTTTTCCAAAGAGGTAGCCCTGGATGAGCTGCGGCGACAACGGCGCCAGTGTTTCCATCTCCTGCTGAGTTTCGACACCTTCCAAGACACATGACAAATCGAGATTGCGACAGAGAGTGATGACCCCGGACACGATCTCCTGTGAAGTAGCGCTGGTTGCCACCTTGCGAACAAAGCTGCGATCGATTTTGACCTTGGTGAGCGGCAGCTCGTCCAGATATTCGAAGCTGGAATAGCCGGAACCGAAATCATCCAGCGCAATCTTGAAACCCAGGGCCGCGAGATCCTGCAGCAATGCGCGGGCGGCCGTGATGTCCTTCATCACGGCAGTCTCGGTGATTTCGAATTCGATCCGGCTGGGTTTTATATCGCGAGCCATGACCTCCGCCACCAGCGAGAAGATGAAGGTTCGGTCGGTGAGATCATGGGCAGACAGGTTGAACGACACGCTCAATTCGGAGGGCCAGAGATCAACTGCGTTCAGGGCTTTGCTGAACAGAGTGCGGGTAACGGACTGGATCAAGCCGGCGCGTTCTGCGGCCCGAATGAATCGATCGGGTCGCACCGGCCCGAGGACAGGACTGTCCCACCGAGCCAGCGCTTCGAACCCGACCACATTTCCAGAGGCCACATCCACCTGCGGCTGGAAGAGAAGGCTCAGTTCTTCTTCGAGTTTGGCACCCCGTAATGCCCTCTCAAGCGTCAGGCGTTCCTGCATCTCCAGATCCTGGCTGTCGGTGAACACGACTGCTTGGCGACGCGCATGCTGCTTACCCCTGTACAGGGCGTAATCAGCTTTATCATAGAGATCCCGTGAGGACGTCCCCATGGTGGGAAAGTGTGCAAAGCCGATCGTACCGCTAATGTTCAACTGGACTGGCGATAGGTCGTAGGGCCTGGAGATCACCGATATAATCGTGTCACCAATCTGGGTAACGTCGGTCGGATGCGGCTCGCAATAACAGAGTATTGCGAACTCGTCGCCGCCCATCCGCCCGATTTCGATTTTCGTCAGCTCCAGCCCAGAGAGCCGATCGACCACCTCACACAATAGACGATCACCGGCAGAGTGGCCGTAGAGATCGTTGACGGACTTGAAGCCATCCAGGTCGAGGATCCCCAACCAGAACGGCTTGTTGTCGAGAACAAGCTCGTCGAGCCGCCGCATGATAGAGCGTCGGTTTGCAACACCGGTCAATCCATCGAGCGAGGCGTAACGATCTGCCAGCAGGCGCGCATCGATTTGACGGATGATGGCTTTGCGTAACAGGGTCGCCATGCCGAAGGACGCAAATGACGTTGCCATCCCGATAAACGCGAATTGACTGAACACTTCAGGCGAGGCCTGTCGGGCAAACCAGAACATACCGGCTAATGCTAGGACCACACTCACGAAGGTTCCGCGCAGGGTGATTCCAGTGGTCGAGAATAACACCGCCATAAGGACAAAATAGACGAGCTTTTGCTCCTCAAGATGCATCTGCATGTGGATCACCACATTGATGAACATCAACAGGTTCATGGCCAGTCCCACGGCCTCAAGACCGGCCAAAGTCATCTTCGGCCGCGCGAGAATGACCCCTCGAAAGAAGGCGTAGCTCAGGGCAGTGAATAACGACATGCCCCCGAGCACCAGAAGGTTGAAGCCTTCCTCCTCATAGAAGTGCCCCCAGGTGACAAACAGATAGTAAGCAGCCGCAGGCAGAAGGACACCGCGAATGATTGGCTGGTAAGCCTCAGCGATCGCGCGGCGCCGCACCGCACTTCTCCAGAGCCGGTAATGCTCTTGCCATGACTGGCACAGTTGCTGCCAGATCTGTGCGATCGGGCTCGCCGCGGATGGGTCATCTGGACAGCTACTATTCGCACCTGGGTTTTCCATCGCCTCTCACCCACTCGTGTGTGTTGCGGGCACGATCTCGGTGCCGCCCCATCAAAACTCTTGCCAATCGTCCAGTGCCACAGCGGTGGTGCCATGACTGCGCGGCACGGAAGCTACAACCTGGCGAAGTTCGGAGGCGCGCTGCGTGCGAGCTGCAGCGTGGCTTGCTGCGGCGGGGGTCTGAGCCATGGCACGAGCCGTTTCGCGAAGTGCTGACGCCTGGGTCTGCTGTATGCCGTCGATGCTGAAGTGCGAAACCAGTTCGCGCAACTTTGCGGCCTCGGAGGCAAGTGCTGCCGATGCGGCATTGGATTCCTCGACCATGGCAGCATTCTGCTGGGTGGTCTGGTCCATCGCGTTGACGGCGTGGTTGACTTCCGAGAGGCCGGTCGCCTGTTCCTTGGCCGACAGAGCGATTGCATCCATGTGGGTGTTCATCTCGGTGATGAAACCGCCGATCGTGCGCAGCGCCTCTCCGGTTTTGCGAACCAGGTCCACACCGCCTGCAACTTCGGAAGAGGAGTTCTGGATGAGCGCCTTAATTTCCTTGGCCGCCTGCGCTGAACGCTGGGCAAGTTCACGCACTTCCTGGGCAACGACGGCAAAACCCTTGCCAGCGTCACCGGCACGTGCTGCCTCCACTCCAGCGTTGAGTGCCAGCAGGTTTGTCTGGAAAGCAATCTCATCGATGACGCCAATGATGTTTGAGATCTGCTGCGACGAGCTTTCGATCCGGCGCATGGCTTCTTCGGCACGCGCCACAACTTGAGACGATTCGTTCGCAGAAGTATTGGCGTGTGATGCGACACTGCGGGCTTCTTCGGTGCGCTTTGTCGAATTGAAGACGTTGGCGGTGATCTCTTCAACGGCTGCGGCCGTTTCTTCAAGGGCGGCCGCCTGCTGCTCGGTGCGCTTCGACAGCTGATCCGTGCCCGACGCAATCTCGCGGGTGCCGGTTTCCATGGTCGCGACACTGGTGGTGATCGACGCCATGGTCTGGTTCAGCTGGCGAACCGACTGGTTGAAGTCGTGACGCAGGCTCTCAAAATCGGGGGCGAAGGCTTCATCAATCTGGAAGGCAAGATCACCAGCCGCCAGACGCTTTAGGCCAGCAGCGAGACCTGAGGTGGCAACCCGCAAACGTTCGGCAGCATCGGCTTCGGCGCGCTGCTGGGCAGCGATACGGTCCGCCTCAGCCTGGCGACGGTTGCCTTCGGCTTCGGCTTCCAAACGCTTGTTGGCGATAGCCGCCTCGCGAAAGATCTGCATGGCCGCCGCCATACGGCCGATCTCGTCCTTACCGCCCTGGTCAATTGCGATGTCGAGTTCACCATTGGCAAGCCGTGTGGTGTTGTCGGCAAGCTTGCCAAGCGGACGAGAGACAAGCTGGAAGTTCAGGAAGCCCATCAGGACGGCAGCCGCCGCGACAACGATTGCGGCGACAAGACTGACGGTCTCCACCAGGGCCAGTGCGGTGCTCTGCTGTTGGCTTGCTGCAGTCGCTCGGGCTGAAAGAGTGGTCTTCACCTCGGCGAGCGTCTCCTCGAACGCGACGGCCAATGCCTCGCCTTCACCGGTGACTTCAATCGCTCGTGCCAGCTCGACAGTCGCAGGATCGCGCATCAGCAGAATCTGGCGATCGACGAAATTGGTTTTCCAGGTTGAGAGCGTTTCAAACGCATCGTTGATTTTTGGCAAGTCTTCCGGCGCGACCGCGGATATCGTCGCTTGCAGCTTCGGTTCGTCTGCTGCCATCTCGGCAAGCACATTCTGCACCTTCGTGACATGATCACGGTTGCCGGTCAGCAAGAAAGTCTTCACCTGCTCGTTGGCGATGTCAAGATCGTTCGAGAACTCGTCGATCATCGCCGCAGCTTCGGTGATCCTGGATGTCTCAGTGACCTGTTGGCTGGCGACAACAGCCCGGTTGTGCATGAAGATCGACGCTGCAACCGCAATGGTGGCGAGAAGTCCGAAGGCGATGAAGCCCTTGGCGCTGACGGAGAGGTTCTTAAGCATGGGAAATTCCTGTCCCGGAAGAATGCATGTCAATTAATGGAGTAGAGGCCCGCCATCATGGAGGCCCAGGCGCTTGATCAGCTGGCCGTGAGGCTGCGGCGTTCAAGTTCCGTCAGATTGAGTTCGATGGTGACGGCACCGATCTTCTTTCTGGATGCATCGACGAGGGTGAAGCTGACCTGGTTGCGCCAAATCTTCGCTTCCTCGTCCCACTCCGGCTCATCGATGAACAAGGCATCTTCAGAGACATTGTAGGTCTTCTGAAATTTGTCCTCATCCCCCTGCCAAAAGTCGCTGGTGACGGAGCTTTGACCGACGTTCAGACCGTTCTGGTCCATGACGAAGATTTCTGCATAGAGGCCAAGTGACCTCCCCTGCATACGAGCCAGATAAACCGACAATGGATTGGACAGTGTGGCTGCGATGACTGGCTTGTCGGCCACTTCACGCTCGGCTTTCCATTGAGTGTCCAGCTCGTCGATCTGGGCCTGCGTCAGGTCGTGCAATCGGTTGTTTTGCGCCCCGACAGTTAGCCAAGCGATCTCGGTTTCCAGGGAAGCCCGCATCTCCTGGACAAGATCTGCGGTGATCAACTGACGGGTATCGGGGGCCGGCGGCTGGGCATGTGCTGCAGCAGGAAAAAGGTTCAGACAAGTGCATGCCAGAAGTGCGCGAAACGCGTTCACAAAGGTTCTCCTTCGATCGATTAATGATCAAACTCTTACGCAGGAGTCCTTAATATTTGCATAGCACGATTTATAGTTAAAAATTTATGTATTTTTTCTTATATAATTGTTTTATATCGCAATTTTCCGGATAGCGGTCACCAAGCCAAGAAACGACTTGGAAGAAAATTCAAGTCCATTTTCGGCATTGCGTCGCCATAGGACCCAACAAATCAAAACTCTACACCGGCCCCGAAAATAACAAATATCAATTCTATGGTCGAAAAGCGGACAATCACCTCCTAGTGCGATTGTCGCACGACCTTTTGAATGCCGAACCGTCATCGACACTACCGAACTGGGCCATGATATTTGCAAGAGCCTAGATAGCGCCAAGCCCCTGTTTAGCAAATTACTCTAAATTGCCATGCTGATATTATCGACTATAGCGCTGACGCGCTCCATGGTGGCGGCGATATCCGCAGATGAGTAATACGGCGTATCGGCTCCTCGTTTCGTCGCACGAGCTGTCAAATCTGCGAGACCACTTAAACGCGCACTCGCTTCGAGCAAATACTGCTTGGGATCCGGCTTGCTCGATGAGATCTCGACCAGGAGAAAAGCCACCAAAGTCTGCAGGGCGATCAGTTGATTGCCCTGCGCCACATGATTTTCGACCAGTTTGTCAAGGATATCGCCGATATCCACTTGTTGCGTCATGATCTATCTGAAGTCCTGTAAGTGAACGACCGCATGCGGCTGAAGAGGGGTCTCCAGTTTCCCTCGAGCGCTGGGAAGACTGAACCGGGAAACAGTCGCGGAGTTCGTGGTGCGCCGCCTCTTCGTCTTAGTTGTCAGACAATTGAAAAGCTATACCTAACTTAGCTTGAGAAAATATTTTTCTCATTTTCAAAATAGGCAAAGGGCTGCTACGGCGGCATCCGCGGGATGACTCATTTTCGCCAACAGGGATGCTTCTTCTGTTGGCCTAGTGCACCAACGGTTTCCTTTTTTCAACATTTGTACGCAACGGGCCGCTCATGTCGGCCCGTTGCGTACAGTTCAAAGCAGTGCTCAGATTCAGAAATCTTCCCACGCCTCATTTTTGCCTGCGGTGTTGCCCCTGACAGCGGTGGGAACCCGGACATCATTTCGCAAAACCACCGGTTCAATCAGCGATTCCGCAAAGCGTCTATGTCGGTCCGATCAATGCATTCTTTGACCTGTCCCCAGATGCCTCATATGATGCAACTTGCTGCTCGGACGCGTGGCGCGTAGGGTCGGCGTGTCAATCACTAAAGAGGTTCATGGCGACCGGGACAGTAAAATTCTTTGCTCTGGACAAGGGCTTCGGCTTCATCACTTCCGATGACGGCGGTCAGGACGTCTTTGTGCATATCTCCGCCGTCGGGTTCGGCGAGGCGTTGAAGGACGGCCAGAAGGTTCGCTACGAAGTAGGCCAGGACCGCAAGACGGGCAAATCCAAAGCCGAGAACGTCTCGATACTCTGAGTTATCTCGAAGAATTCTGCGCGGCGATTAATGGTCTCCTACAAAGCCGGCGCGGCTCGCTCGACATTCACAGATGCTCTGAAAGCCAAGTCTTAAGCAGGGCTAGATTCTCTTCGTCCCTTGCGTAGAGCACCTGGCTGCCCAACCGTCTGGTAGACACCAAACCGGCGCGGTGAAGCACGGAGAGATGTTGTGATGCCGCTGACTGCGACAAGCCGCTGCGCTCAAACTGGCCCGCAGGCACACCCAGGCCCCATGCCACCGTCTCGGCCACAAAATGTTGAGCTGGCTGTTTCAGCCACGCCAAGAATTCTAGGCGCATGGGATGGGCAAGCGCCTTCATGGCGTCATGAGGATCCAAGAGACGTTTCATGGTCTGAGATCAACGCAGCAGGCCGGAATAGGTCAGGAAATGGATCACGGTCTTATCGCTACAGCTATAGTACATGGATTGGCGATCGCGACGAGTTTTTACCATCTTGCTGTCCCGCAGCCTGCGAAGGTGCTGAGATAGAGCCGATTGGCTGATACTGAGGCTATCAGCCAGTTCGTTGACGGACCATTCGCGCTCGATGATACGACAAAAAACTGCAAGCCTTGTAGGATTGGCGAGTGCCGAGAACACTTCTGCCGCCACTTCAAACTCCACGTCGGTCGGATAGCAGGCAACGGCGGGCATCAGATCTCTCACCATCAAATTCATTTCAAATTCCTGTCGCACACTTCAATAATACTACTAAAACATTTTATGCTTAATAAATGGTTGATGCGTGTCCTCTATTGGGGTGCGCATTATCGGCCGAACGAGCGGCTTGAACGGGTCAGGCCATAGAGAGGTCGGAAGCTCTCGGCTGTTGAACCCTTGCTTGACCCATGTTAACGGCGGGTCTTGCCTGTGAGGCACGCAGTTTGTCACGGCCTGCAGCTTTGGCGGCGTAAAGCGCTTCATCGCACCATGTGAGAAGCTGGTGACAGTCGCCTATCGTGTGATCCATCGAAGCTAAGCCGATAGACATGGTCACACGGCCCTTCGGGCTGGCGACATGGGGGATTTCGAGCATGCGCACGGCTGCCAGCAAACGCAACGCTATGGCATGGGCAGCGTCCTCTGAAGTCCCAGGTAAAATGACCGCAAACTCCTCGCCTCCGTATCGAGCAACGATATCGGCTGGGATGCGGCAGCCAGACTGGAGAACGGCCGCGACCTGGCGTAACACCTCGTCCCCGGCTGGATGGCCGTATGTGTCGTTGTAAGCCTTGAAGTAGTCGACATCGATCATCAGCAGCGAAAACTCATGGGAAGCTCTCTTGGCCGCCTCGAACGCACCCTCAAGCTGTCGATCAAAACTCCGGCGATTGAGGAGATCAGTTAGCCCATCGCGATTGGCAAGGCTTTCTAACTGACGTGCCGCCGCTCTCTTGTCACTGATATCGGCATAAAGGGTAACCCAGCCGCCATCTGCCAGCGCACGTGTCGTTTTCGAGACCCAGCGGCCGCCGCTCAGCATCAGCTCAGATTGCTCTGCTGCCTGGCTGCGCTCAACTTCTTCCTGAACCCAAGTCAGCGGTGAACTGTCGTCGGGTATCTTGATGTCACCTCGCAGGACACCCGCCGTCAGCAGCTCTGGAAGAGTGCACCCTTTGCACGTCATCTCATCCACGTAAGGGAAAAACTCGAGGTAACGACGGTTCCAGACGATCAACCGCCCTTCCCAATCAAACATTGCCAGCCCATCTGCCATCTCGGTCATCGCGGTCTCGAGAAGAACCTGCGTCGAAATCAATTCGGCCTGCAGCGCTTTTTGAATGCTGATGTTAGCAGTATGGCTGACGATCCCTTTCAAAGCACCAGCTTCATCGAAATACGGCGCTTTGACTGTGTTCAGCCAGATGACGTTGCCATCGCGCTCAAACTGCTGTTCCAGCACGACCGGCTGCGGGTTGCGAAGGAATGCTTGTTCCTGCTCCCAGAACTGCGAGGCATCTCTCGCGCTGTAGTAGTCGAAGTCACTCTTGCCGATCATCGATGCAGCATCATAGGCACCCATGAGTTTCGCAGTCGCCGGATTGGCCAAGAGAAACCGCCCCTCAAGATCTTTCACATTCAGAGCGTCTGGGAGAGCACTGACGATCTGTTTGTGCAGTTCATTTAGCTGCGCATTCTTACGACGTAACACGTCGATGCGAATGAAGAATGTGGCGATCAACGTCCCGCCAAAATTGAGAAGAAGCAAAGCTGCGTATAAGTGTCCATCCACCAGCGCTCCTCTGACAGACGCCGGTAGCAAGAAAAGTATGAGAAGTGCGACACCCGCATTGAGCGTACTGAACGCGACCACGTTGGGGGTAGAATTATAGCCGCGCTTGGCAAAATGATAACCTGCAATCGACACGCCGCAGGCGATCCAGATCCCTGCGATGCCTAGAACTGTGCCAGCACCTCCGATCCAAAATCGCGCGACCGTCGCCAGACCCGCTGCGGCAGCAGCACCTACGGGGCCGGAGATCAGGCCAACGACCGCTAGCGGTACAATTCTCAGGTCAAACCGGAAGCCGTTAATCAGTTCGCCAGGCATTTGCATCAGGATTGCCGCCGTGCTGCCGAACAGCATTCCACTGGCGACCTGACGAGTGAGCGTCAAGTCTCCGCTCACCCTGTCGCGGACAATCGAGCAGATCGTTAAGGCAAGGCTGATCACGCCAAGTTGGGCCAGGAACGCGATCAGCAACTCAGGTGCAATCATGTCGATATCACGCCGCCCGAGTGGTTGGGGTTTGTCCAGTGCCCTCAAAATGCCCGCCAGCGCCGCTGACATCACGAACCTTGGCTCTACGGTTGAGAACGAACCGATTGACCAGGCCCGAAAGGTGGGTGGACGCTGATAACAGAGTGTGACTGAGCGCCGTGGTCTCTTCCACCATGGCCGCGTTCTGCTGTGTCATCTGATCTAGTTCATTCACTGCAATTGTGATTTCTTTGAGACCTGCCGACTGTTCGACTGCGGCTGTCGAGATCGCGTCGATATTCTTGTCGATCGAGGTCACGAAACTGTCGATACGACCCAAGGCACGGCCAGTGTCATCGACCAGCTTCACGCCGACCGATACCTGCTCACCAGAATTGGAGACAAGCGCCTTGATTTCTTTGGCTGCAACCGCTGAACGCTGCGCAAGCTCCCGAACTTCCTGGGCAACAACTGCAAACCCCTTACCAGCCTCCCCTGCCCTTGCGGCCTCGACACCGGCATTCAAAGCGAGAAGGTTGGTTTGGAAGGCGATCTCATCGATGACACCAATGATCTGACCGATTTCCGAAGCCGAATTGGCAATCTGCTTCATTGCGTCGATTGCGCTCTGAACTACACGGCCAGAGTCCTCAGTGCAAACCTTCGCTTCCGCGACGAGTTTGCGTGTTTCAACGCTGCGCTCGGACGCTTGCGCAACCGTCACAGCGACTTGCTCGAGTGCTGCTGACGTTTCCTCCAGAGCTGCGGCCTGCTGTTCGGTACGCTTGGCGAGATTGTCAGAGGCCGACCGCATTTCCTGCCCGTTTTCGTGGATAGCGCGCGTCGTTTCGAGAACCTGCTCGAGCGTCGTCTGAAACGCGCCCAACGCGTTGTTGAAGTCATGTCGCAGCGGCTCGAATTCGCTCATGAACGGATGGTCAATCGTGAAGCGAATATTGCATTCTGCAAGGCGGGCAAGTCCGGCCCCAAGCGTGTCGACGACATGGGAGAGAGCATCAGCCTGCTCTGCCATCTCGGTCGCCCGCTGCTGCTGCTCTTCAAGGCTTGCAGCACGCATCTCCTCTGCCTCAAGGCGCATGCGCTTGCGTTCCAACGCCGCCTGACGAAACACTTCAACAGATTGGGCAATATCGCCGATCTCATCAACACGATGAGTAAACGGCACTTCCTTTGTCAGGTCGCCACCCGCCAGATGCGACATATAGCCCGAAATCGCACTCAGCGGATTAATGGCGCGACGTCGGAAATACCAGATACCGGCGATAAATAGGAAGACGGAGATGCCGCTTCCGACAATAGCCAGCCGTTCCAGCGATGCCGAGGTTGACGCCGCGCGCTGCTCTTCTCCCGCTAGATGGTCGTTCGCCATCTGGACTAGCTCACGCACGGCAGCATCATGGGCCCAGAATTTCCCACCGAGCACCTGGATCGCAGCGGCCACGTCCTCCGGCTTGCCTGCTGACAAGGCGTTCAGATATTCACCGTTATAGGTGTTCCAGAAGGCGTCCCCCTTAATCAAAACGTCATCTGCGAGCTTTGCCTTCAGTGGTCTTGGCAAGTTTGAAGACTGCCAATACCCTCGTCGCGTCTGGTAATCCGAGGCAAGCGCCGCGATCTTCTCTGCAGAACTCTGAGCCTTCTCAGGGTCCAGAGCCGCCTCACTCGCCAGCATATAGGCTTCAACAAGATACAGCGGAGGTGGCAAGATGTCCGCGACGAGATCCTTGCCGCCAATGATCCCACCGTAAACCGGTCCGCCAACCTTTAGCTGAGACAGAGTGTAGCTTTGCAAACCGATCGATGTGCCGAGGCCGACGACGACCACGGCTGCGAATGTCAGCAGCAAACGCGCAATAGTGATTTTTGGCATTCAGGTCCCCTAAACCCGTGAAACAATCATCCGTCATTAGAATGAGAAATCGCTAATTTCTCGTTAGCTTGATAAATGGCAATTGTCACAGTCGGGCTGGTCTTTCGTCTAAGGCTCCGGCGACCACAGGCGACTAAATGTTTGCGCAGAGAGCTAGCTGGTATGTATTATGGTGGCCGCGGCTGACATTGCGTCAAAATCGCGGCTATCCCGGAGCAGTCACCTGTGACACCTCAAAACGATGATCTGACAAAAGCAATTGTTGCTCTCATTGACAGAACTGAAACGCTATCGAAACAGGTGCTTGCGCTGACAAACCTGAACGCGGTTCTGATCCGGGAAAACTGCATGCTGATGGCTGATCCGCTTGATCACTTCGCGAAACTCGAGGCAGAAATCGGGGGTTTAGGAGAGGCCATCGCGATCGGGACAAGACGGTACACCGACGTCGCCATATCGTCGCATGACATCACTGCAATCTTCGAACAAGTTCTACGGCAGAGCCGCGATCTTCTAGACCGTGCTAATCCCAATTCAAGCGTCTCATGACGCCCCGACGGCCGCCATAGCCTGCAGTTCGGGTAAAGGCGATCAACGTATCGATATCATTAGTCTAAAGCCGGCTCTTAAGCCTGTGCTTGAATCTTTCCGCTTATGGCGGCTGTCCAGTTAAAAAACGCGCGCAGATCGGGGTGCCCGCACGCCAAAATCATTCAAACCACGACCAGAAAATGCGTGTCGTGATCAACCCGGTATCAACTTCAGCAAGTGTACCTTCGCTGCCAGAATGCGGACGCGGACCAGATTGGCCTGGCCCGCGACCATTATGGATGGAGGATTCAAAAATCCTCCCAAGCCATGGATTCCACTGCGGCGTTGCCTCTGACGGCGGTGGCGACACGGTTTAACAGGCGACGAGCAGGTGATGTTGTTGCCGTGGAGCTGGATAAGGCTGCGGCTGGTGACGATCTCGTCTGCGTATTGCTGATCTCGAAGCGCTCAATGAGCTGAAACAGAGCATCCGCCTCCTTCGCCAGGGAGTGGCTGGCAGCCGTCGACTCCTCGACCATGGCTGCATTCTGCTGAGTGCCTTGGTCCATCGTATTGACTGCGGTGTTGATCTCTTTCAATCCGGTCGCCTGCTCCTTTGCACCTTCGACGATCGCGGTAACATTGACGCTGACGGCCTGGACCTGTGAGACAATGTGCTCAAGCGCCTTACCGGTCTCGGTCACGAGAAAAACACCGTTCTCAACCTGTTCACCTGATTTCGAGATAAGAGCCTTAATTTCCTTCGCTGCTGACGCCGAGCGCTGAGCCAGTTCTCGAACCTCTTGCGCGACGACGGCAAATCCCTTGCCTGCTTCTCCAGCACGTGCCGCCTCTACACCTGCATTCAAGGCAAGCAGATTGGTCTGGAATGCAATCTCGTCGATAACGCCGATGATATTCGATATCTCTCGAGAAGAAGACTCAATCTCCTGCATCGCAGAGACGGCACGACTGACGATTTCACCCGAACGCTCTGCAGACTGCCTGGTCTCCTGGACCTGCTTGCCAGCCTCTTCGGCGCGCCGACTGGAATCGGACACCGTAGTCGTAATCTGTTCAAGGGCTGCTGCGGTTTCTTCCACCGATGCTGCTTGCTGCTCCGTGCGTTTGGACAGGTCGTCTGCGGCTGCCCGGATCTGGTTTGAGCCGGCAGCAATGGCCTGTGCGTTCTGCCCCACTGTGCGCATGGCATCTTCCAACCGGGACACAGCATCATTGAAGTCGACACGGACCTGATCCAGCCGTTCCGCGAACACGGTCTCGATACGGTAGTTCAGCTTGCCATTAGAAAGCTGGCCGAGGGCATGACCAATGCTATCGACCGCAAACCGCACTTCGGCTGCTTCCTGAGCCTGTTGACGCTCTCGCTCAAGGCGCTCCCGCTCGCTGAGCGAACGATTGGCTTCAGCTTCCCGTTCGAGGCGAACGCGCTCCTGTGCATTGTCCCGGAACACGGCCACGGTAGAAGCCATCTTGCCGATCTCGTCTTTGCGGCCTTCTCCGTAGATCTCAACGTCAAGGTTGCCGCCGGCAAGTTCCGCCATGGCCTGAGTAATTGAATTTACTGGTTTCAGCACACCTCGCAGCACCGTCCAGATCGATAGACCGGCCACAACCGCTCCCATGGACGATAGCGCAACCATAAGTGCCGTCAGAGCCGCGCTCAACTTATTGCCGTCCGCCAGGTTCTGTTTGGAAACTTCGATCTGCAGGTCGATAAGCTTCGAGATGTCAGCACCGAGCGGGTCGATCGTTGGGTAGAGCTTCTTGTCGGCAAATTCGGCCAGGGTCGACAGATCACCAGACGCAAGAATTCGACGGAGTTCGTCAACGCCTTCATTCGCCTCGGTCCGGACCTGCGCGAAGTGATCAACAATCTGACGCTCCTCAGTCGTCAATTCGGTCGCGAGGTAAGCCTTCCAGTGATCTTCAATCGTCAAAAGAGCTTCATCGACACTCTTTAGGCCTTCTTCGGGAGACATCGCTCCAGATCGAACCTTATGCGCGGTATCGACGATGGAAACTGCATATCCATCGCCGATCCGTTTCAGTTGCTCCATAGGAATGACGCGGTCGGAAACAATTGAGTTAGCAATCTCTCCTTCTGCTCGCATCGCGTAGAAGCTGAAGCCGGAGATGATGATAAGCGCTGCCGTCAGCAGCGAGATGCATGCAAGTAGCTTGACCCTGATGGTCATGATGTACCCTTCCCCAATCGACCAAAAGCCCCCTTGGCCTGCTGCATCCGGTCATCTCGAGCGTCCGCTCTTTCCTAAGGGTCGGGCCCCGGAACCGCATGCCTTGGTCGGCACCTACAAAATTTAGGGGGTATCTGTTTACGATTTGCTAATTCGGATCGAGCTTATGCAAAATTATTGGGCATATGCCTCTGGACTTGGCATTGATCAAATTGGTGTGCTCGCTGAAATTTGATGAAAAGCTTAGTCGAGTCGAGACTGGCAAGTAGCTGGTCGGACGATGGGTTCGGAGATCCACCACCCAAGTAGCAGCGCAACCGCCTCGAGCTGCTTGTTCCGGCCGAAGTCGGGAATGCGGGAGACAGCTGATCGGAAGTGATACCGATCTCGGCGCTATCGTTCGGTTGGCGCAATTGACGAAATGGTCGGGCACACTTCGCTACGGAAACCGCTGCCCCGTGAGCATCGCCACCAGCTGGAACCTGTTCCGAATTCCGCTCTGATATAGGCTGATCAGAACTTTGGCGCCCTCTTGCGCCTGCGGCGATGCTTGAGAGACGCCGCGCAGTTCGCATACCCGCGCGAAAGCTTTCTCCAGTAGTGCCAGATCGTCAGGTGTCAGAGCTGAATTCAGGTTTTTGGCAACGTCGTGGATCATCCGCGCGAATTAATAGCTCCTGCGCTCCTTTCAAGCCCTTTGATCTCATCATGCTGATGGCTCCCGATTGTCGTTGCACTGCCGTCGCGTCAGGCAAAGCCCGGCTGTCCTTAGGGACTGTGATGGTTGAGAAAGCTGCTGCCTCTAGCAATCGCCTTCAACTCTTCCTCACTGCGAAAGCCCGACTTGAAGAGAGCGACCAGCTCCTTAGCCAGACCAAGCTCTTCATCCGCATTTGCGTCGCCAGATTGGTCTCGAAACAGGTCGGCGAGCACACTTCGTAACAATGCTAACCCTTGAGGGCCTATCTCCTGTTCATCGTCGAAATAGTCGGCGACTCATTGCAGGTACTTTAGGGTATACCTACTGAGACAGTCTCCGTGAGACGCAAATCAGTGTATCATTTGGCTCGGTTTTCAATTTTTGGGACAGCATCCGGGGCAGGTCTAGAAGCTATTGAGACGTTTTTGGTGCGCTTTGATTCCTAGCAAATCAAGAAACCGTGGAACGAATGTTGAATGAAAAGCGGCACGACTGCCGTACGACTATGCCCCCTGCCCGTTGCGCCGTTAAAACCCCTCACCCCGTTTTCCGATCGCCGTCCACATTGGCGCGCATCAACGACATCAGCATTGGTCCGAGCCCGAACTCCCCTGCCCTCGCTCGACGCGTGAGATCGCGGAGATATCCACCTGCCGAATTGATATGCCCTGCCCTCTCCAGGATTGCAGCCATAGCAACCGCCGCGTTCTCCGGCCCCATCACCTCACACGCTTCCTCATAAGCCGACGGGCTAACACCAAGCATTGATCGAACCACTACCGCGGCCCCCATCAGTTCGCGCCAATGGGAGATCGTCCCGCCAGGCCCGTAATCCAAAATCTGCGGGCAGGCTTTCAGGACCATCGACAGCGGGAACGCCTTCATCTGTTCCGGCTTTGCCGACAGCTGAGCAACCTCTTTGGGTGCCACTTCCAGCTCGACGGCTCCGCCCTGCTCTTTTCCAGAGCTAGGTTCAAGTTCATAGATGGATTCGGGTTTTGAATTCTGTATGTGGCAGCCATTTTGAACAGCATTGCCGCCCATATTTTGAGAATCTAACTGATTTTTCAGAAGGTTGAGGATTTCGGTGCGCAAAAGCTGCATCTCGTCGAGGATTGCGTCCACCTGGTGACGATCAGGATTGCGGGGAAGTCGGCTGACAATGCCGACATACATGTCTTCGATGGCTTCCCAGTCGCCGTCAGCCCCCTCCTCCATCGCGGCGGAGATCAGCTTGCGCACATCGCGCCGGCAGATAGTCAGGGCCTCTTTGGCTCGCCTGAACTGCAGGCGTTCGGCAGCGACTTCCTGTGCCAGAACCGCAAGTTCCGCAGCACGAGCCAAAAGTGGAGAAAGATCGAACCCAAAGGCTTGCTCGATATCGCCACTCTTGTCCCGGTGAGCGTAACGCTTTCCGTTCGGACTATCCTTGCGCTGGATGAGCCCGGCTTCGACCAAGGCAGCCAAATGCCGCCGCAAGGTCGTTCCGGTTATGCCGTGCGCTCTGACAGACAGCTGAGCATTGGACGGAAAGACCACCAATCCACTATCGCAGTTGAGCTCGCTCTCTGGATAAAACGTCAGCAATGCGTCCAGCACAGTCAGCGCCCTGTCCTGGAGGCCAAGGCGTTCACGGGCCTCACAAGCGTCGCGAAACACTTTCCATTTTTCGACCTGGCGGCTTGGTTTCGTCTCGGACGTCTGGAGCTGCCTCTTTACAAGAGCAAGCACAGCCGGCCGCCGCCCAAAGGGCGTCGTCACATTTCTAGTCTGCATATTCCTTCGCCTTTCTTCAGGCAAAAGAAATCCGCTCACCAAAACGATGCCAAAGACTCTTGACTGCGATTCATGAAAATGCGATTCTCAGGCTGCTTAGACCAATGAGAGAGGCTTCCATGACGGCAACGTTTGGGGGCCTTTTTCTTTTGCTATCTCCCTTCAGTCTCTTTGCTCGGAGATTGAGTTTGGTTTTTGAAACTCGAATAGAGTTCCGGAAGCTGTTGCATCACGAATGATGCGAAATCCTCATCACGAGTTCGATCAAGCTGAATTTTGCAAGATTTGCCAGAAACGGCCAGTCTTGCGATCTCAGTGCCATCGGAGAGTTTCGCGACCAATGTGCGATTTGTCGGCGCCGAGCTTGCCTCATTCTTCGCCTTCGCGGCACGAAGGACGACCGCAAATCGCTCATCGCTGTCCTTATGCCGAAAAGTGGCGTGCTCGATGGCTTTCCGGATTTTTGTTTCCGCACCTGTTTCCTTCAACAGTTCGGCCAGCTCCTGCCATCTTGGACGACCAATCTTTGGAGCTCGACCGATCGCCGTGACTATCCACTGCGGAACGGCCCGGGCCACCGTTACAAGCTTCGAGGCTTCCTGGCGGTCAACAGAGAGTGCTGTCTGAATTAGAGTCCGTTGGAAACCTCCGTCTTCAAGCCTTAAAGCAAACGTTGCACGTTCAATGAATGTCAGATCTTCACGGGCTGAATTCTCGACGCCTTGTGCAACAATGAGCCGATCATCGTCCAGCTCCCGGACGTAGGCTTTAACTTTGAGACCAAGATCCGAGGCCGCTTTTGCTCGCCGATGGCCATAGGCAATTTGATAACGACCGGGAGAGGTTGGATGAACTCGGACAAGGATCGGGATTTCCTGACCATGCTCCTGAAAAGACGTTTTCAGCGCCTCGACGGCCGCCAGATCCTGGTCAGCGAATCTGTCAGCAAAAGGGGAGGGGTCAAGCAATTCGGTATCAAGCTCGACAGGAACCGCGCCGCTTGAAACCTGACGCTTCAGCTCTTCGTAGTCCCTTTCGACCTCGGAGAATGTATCCTTCAATGAGCGAACTGCTCCGGATGCGACCCTCTCAACAGGAGGCCTGAGACCCTCTGCGGAAGCGGAGCCAGATTCCGCTGCGAAAAGAGATCGGATCGATTGTGTGCGTTTACTCATCTTATCCTCTCGGGGCCATCAATCCAGACGCCGTCTTCTGTAGTCAGCTGACAACAGCTTAAGTCGTTGAAAAATAATGAGTCGAACTAGATTCACCGCTGCCATACCTGGTTCAGGAGCCCAACGACTTCTTCGTTTACTGCGTTGATTGACTCCATGGCTCGATCATATGTGGACCGGCCAACTGCACCTCTAGTCAGCTCGTAGAGCGACTGTTTTGTAAGCCCAGCATTGGCAATGGCAGTCGACTTCCATGCGGTCGCAGACATCACGTCGGCACCAAATACGTCTCGCATCAAACCAACAATTTCTTGCTCTGGAACGTCGCGAGGATCATGCCGCGTGACCAGGAAGCGAAGGAAGTCGTAATCTAGGCGACCTCCGGCTTCCTCGATCACGGAGACCAGGTCGGAGGTCATCAACAAGAACTGACTCATGGAGGCGACATCAACCATCTGGGGATGCACGGTGACGATCATGCCAGTGGCGGCATTCAAGGCGCCCATGGTAAGGAAACCCAATTGCGGTGGGCAATCGACGACGACAACGTCAAAGTCGTCCTCCACCTGAGCGATAGCCCCTGCCACGCGACGGAAGAAGAGATCCTCCGCTTTCCCCCTATTCTGCAGCATGAATCTTGGAGTCTGATGCTCGAACTCCATCAGTTCCAGGTTGCCGGGCACAATGCTAATCCCTGTGAAATAGGTCGGACGGACTACGTCCTTCATCAGTACTCGTTCTTCATCGTACCGGATGGCACCGTACAAGGTGGTGTTCTCGGCGACGTCAAACTCTGGCTGATAACCAAACATCGCTGAGAGGGATGCCTGCGGATCCAAGTCGATCGCGAGAACCCGGTAACCCTGAAGAGCGAGCCCCTGTGCGAGGTAGACAGAAGTAGTCGTTTTGGCTGACCCACCCTTGAAGTTTGCGACCGTGATCACCTGCAACTTTTCACCGCTGCGCCGCTGCGGGAAGAATCTTACAGCTTCCTTGGGCCGGGCAGTGGCGAGATAGCGCCTGAGTTCATTGATCTGTTCAAGAGAGTAAGATCGGCGCCCGCCGTTACCCAAATCCGGTGTTGGCCCCAACCCGTCAATCGACAGCTGTCGAAGATAGCCGTCAGACACGCCAACAATCTCTGCAACTTCCCCGGAGGTAAATGATCGCAGGGACTTCTGTGCCGTTGGTGGGAATGCGCGCTCTCCTACGGCTCGGAGCCTCGCTGAAAGCGCTTCAGCGCGCTGAGTAATGTTGGCTGAAGTTGATGGTTTTCCGATGTTGCGATCGATCACGTTCACTTTTGCCTCTATCCTCAGACGGTTTTTTAGCGTCAGACGCGCTATTTCCGTCTCAAGGATAAGTCACGATTCCCGTTGGTCTGCAAGAGAAATAGGGTTAACAAAACCTTAACAGCTCAGGAGGGAGCTCACACGCAGATCGTTCGGCTCAGCCATTCCGCTTTGCGACCAATAGCTTAGCGGATTCTGCGACTTCGCGGTCAGAGCGTCTTACTAACACTTTTGTTAGTCACTGAGGCATCCCGCCGAACTCGAAACGATAGGCTCGCAGCCGACTGAGCTAGAATCAGCAGCTGACACTTTTGGCAGTAGATCAAAGCTGGATGGCCCGGCAAAGCTCCTCGCACCGTCAGAGCAGGGGAGATTTGCCCGATGCGCATCGTTGGGATCAGTAATCCAGAGACCGAAGCAGAACACCGCCTCACTCACGACATGCACCGTCTTCGCGCCCGCATCTTCCGCGGCAGACTGGCCTGGAACGTCCGTTGCACATCCGGCCTCGAGATAGACAGCTTCGATGAGCTAAAGCCGACGTACATCCTATGCATTGACCGTTCCGATGCTGTGATTGGCTGTGCGCGGCTCCTGCCCGCCACGAGCGGCACGATGTTGGAGAGGGTATTTCCACAGCTTCTAGAATCGGCTCATCTGCGAGTTCATGCCCGCATGATCGAAAGTTCTAGATTTTGTGTGGATACCGAAGCCGCTGGAAGGCAACAGCAGTCGGGCCTTCACACTGCAACGCTCGCGATGTTCGCCGGTATCGTCGAGTGGAGCATACTTAATGGTTACTCCGAGATCCTCACCGCAACGGACGTCCGGTTGGAGCGTATCCTTCGTCGCGCCGGCTGGCCGCTCAAGCGCCTAGGCTCACCCATTCAAATCAATGAGACGCGAAGTATCGCCGGAAGCCTTCCAGCAGATTGGGTGAGCTTCGATCGCCTTCGCCCCGGCACCTATTCATCAAACTTCTCAACCCTCAAAAAGGAAGCGGCCTGATCATGCTCGGCACACAAAACCGCTCACTTCCCCGCCTCGTCAGCAAACTGCAGAACGCGCTGGGAGACCATCTTTGCATAGCTCTCGAAGACCCTGGTGTCGTTGAGATCATGCTGAATCCTGACGGTCGGCTGTTCATCGAAAGGCTTGGTCACGGGATCGCCGCAGCAGGAGAGATGACACGGTCTGCGGCAGAAACCGTCATCGGCAGCGTCGCTCATGTTCTCAACTCCGAGGTCGATGATGATCGCCCGATCGTTTCAGGCGAACTGCCAATCGGCGGGCATCGCTTTGAAGGACTACTGCCTCCCGTCGTTTCAGGCCCGTCGTTCACCATCCGCCGTCGTGCGTCGCGTCTCATACCGCTCGACGACTATGTGTCCAGTAAGGTGATGACCGCGAAGCATGCCGACGTCATTCGAAGCGCAATTGCTTCGAAGCTCAACATCCTGGTTGCCGGCGGCACGGGTTCCGGCAAGACCACGCTGACAAACGCGATCATCGCCGAGATCGTTGCAAGTTCCCCCGATGACCGCTTGGTCATTTTGGAAGACACCGCTGAGATTCAATGTGCCGCGCACAACGCAGTCAGCCTGCACACCAGCGACGCCGTCGATATGTCGCGTCTCTTGAGAAGCACGATGCGCTTGAGACCAGATCGTATCATCGTCGGCGAGGTTCGCGATGGCGCAGCACTGACTATGCTCAAGGCCTGGAACACGGGACACCCCGGCGGAGTCGCAACAATCCATGCAAACAGCGCACGATCAGCGTTGCAGCGCTTAGAACAGCTAACAGCCGAGGCAAGTCATCAACCGATGCAGGCAGTCATCGGAGATGCGGTCGATCTCATCATTTCTATCGAACGAACGGCCAAAGGACGCCAGGTCAATGAGATCCTTCATGTGACCCGCTTTGCCGGGGGGCAGTACCTAACTGAAGCTTATGCCGAGGAAAGCCGCGATGCAGCTTGAAAAGTCAGCCCCCACCATTGCGGCTATCGCTATCGCAGCAATCGCCGTTGCATCACCGACTTTTGCCAGTTCAGGAGGAAGCCTTCCGTGGGAAGGACCGCTTGAGCAGATCCAGGAGTCCATCACTGGTCCGGTTGCGGGGTATATCGCACTTGCCGCAGTCGCAATCGCCGGAGGTATGCTGATTTTCGGTGGCGAGCTCAACGACTTCGCTCGCAGACTGGTCTATGTCGTCCTGGTCGCCGGAATCTTGCTTGGTGCCACGACGATCGTCGGCCTCTTCGGCGCCACCGGTGCGTCAATCGGCCTACCGAAAGAGCAGGTCACGCAGGTCATTTTGGACAGAGCGGGGGAGGGGGCTACGTGAGCCTCCGCCGCAATCGCATTCATCGCGCACTGTCTCGACCAAACCTCCTGATGGGTGCCGACCGTGAGCTGGTGCTGATCACCGGGCTTGCGGCCGTGATCCTAATCTTCGTGGTGCTGACGGTCTATTCGGCGCTCTTTGGCGTGGCCGTCTGGATCGTCATCGTCGGACTACTTCGAATGATGGCCAAGTCTGACCCGCTGATGCGGCAGGTCTATGCCCGTCACATTTCCTACAAATCCCACTACCGGCCGACGGCCGCGCCGTGGCGCAAGTACTAGAGCTGTCCAATGGCTGCCCTCAAACATTTCCGCGCAACAGGTCCCTCGTTCGCTGATCTGGTTCCCTATGCCGGCCTAGTCGACAACGGCGTCCTGCTTCTGAAGGACGGCAGCCTGATGGCTGGCTGGTACTTCGCGGGTCCGGACTCCGAAAGCGCCACCGACCTCGAACGCAACGAGCTTTCTCGGCAGATCAATGCGATCCTGTCGCGTCTCGGGACCGGGTGGATGATCCAGGTCGAGGCCATCCGAGTGCCAACGGTCGACTACCCCACGCCTGACCAGTGCCATTTTCCCGATCCTGTCACTCGCGCGATCGATTTGGAGCGGAGAGCCCACTTCAGGCGTGAGCAGGGGCATTTCGAGAGCAAGCATGCGATCATTCTCACCTACCGGCCGCTCGAGTCGAAGAAGACCGCGTTAGCCAAATACATCTACTCGGACGAGGAGAGCCGGAAGAAATCCTATGCAGACACAGTGCTATCAGTTTTTCGAAACGCGATCCGGGAAATAGAACAGTATCTGGCCAACACCCTGTCGATCGCCCGCATGCAGACCCGCGAAGTTCGCGAGAGGGGAGGGGAGCGGGTCGCGCGCTATGACGACCTCCTGCAGTTCGTTCGCTTTTGTATCACGGGGGAGAGCCATCCGGTCCGGCTGCCGGAAGTCCCGATGTATCTCGACTGGCTGGCAACGGCTGAGCTGGAGCACGGCCTGACGCCAAAGGTAGAGAACCGGTTCCTCGCGGTTGTCGCCATAGATGGCCTGCCTGCCGAGAGCTGGCCCGGCATCCTCAACAATCTCGACTTGATGCCGCTTACCTACCGCTGGTCGTCGCGCTTCATCTTCCTTGATGCGGAAGACGCACGCCAGAAGCTCGAACGCACGCGGAAGAAATGGCAGCAGAAGGTTCGCCCATTCTTCGATCAGCTTTTCCAGACGCAGAGCAGATCGGCGGATCAGGATGCCATGACCATGGTCGCCGAGACCGAAGACGCCATCGCTCAGGCTTCGTCCCAGCTGGTTGCATACGGCTACTATACACCGGTCGTGATCCTGTTCGATGAAGAACGCGACGCCCTGCAGGAAAAGGCGGAGGCTATCCGCCGGCTGGTCCAGGCCGAGGGGTTCGGAGCACGTGTCGAGACCTTGAACGCGACAGATGCGTTTCTCGGGAGCCTGCCGGGGAACTGGTACGCCAATATCCGTGAGCCGCTGATCAACACGAGCAACCTAGCGGATCTCATTCCATTGAACTCGGTATGGTCGGGAAATCCGGTGGCGCCGTGCCCGTTCTACCCACCGAACTCGCCGCCGCTGATGCAGGTGGCTTCGGGCTCAACCCCGTTCCGACTGAACCTGCATGTCGACGATGTCGGCCACACCCTGATCTTCGGACCAACAGGTTCGGGTAAATCGACCCTGCTCGCCTTAATCGCTGCGCAGTTCCGCCGCTATGATTGTGCCCAGATTTTTGCCTTCGACAAGGGCAACTCGCTCCTGCCCCTGACGCTTGCTGCCGGCGGCGATCACTACGAGATTGGCAACGACCAAAAGGGGGAGGAGAGAGCGCTGGCATTCTGCCCGCTCTTCGATCTTTCGACAGATGGCGATCGAGCATGGGCGACCGAGTGGATCGAAACGCTTGTCGCCCTGCAGGGCGTTACCATCACGCCGGACCACCGTAATGCAATCTCTCGCCAGATCGGGCTGATGGCGACAGCACCCGGAAAGTCGCTATCGGACTTCGTCAGCGGCGTGCAGATGCGCGAAATCAAGGATGCACTCCATCACTATACGGTCGATGGCCCGATGGGTCAGCTTCTAGACGCTGAAGAGGATGGCCTGACGCTTCGAGCGTTTCAGTGCTTCGAGATCGAGCAGCTCATGAACTTGGGCGAGCGTAATCTGGTGCCCGTCCTCACCTATCTCTTCCACCGGATCGAGAAGCGGCTCGACGGCTCACCTAGTCTTATTCTCCTCGACGAGGCTTGGCTGATGCTCGGCCATCCCGTGTTTCGCGACAAGATCCGGGAATGGCTGAAGGTTCTCCGCAAAGCCAATTGCGCGGTCGTTCTGGCGACGCAATCCATCTCCGACGCTGAGCGCTCCGGCATCATCGACGTGCTGAAGGAATCCTGCCCGACCAAGATCTGCCTCCCGAACGGCGCCGCACGCGAGCCGGGGACCCGGGAATTCTACGAACGGATTGGCTTCAACGAGCGTCAGATCGAGATCGTTTCGGGTGCCATCCCCAAGCGCGAATACTACGTCGCCACGCCAGACGGACGGCGGCTCTTCGACATGTCGCTCGGGCCAGTGGCGCTGAGCTTTGTGGGCGCATCGGGAAAGGAAGACCTGAAGCGCATCAGAGCGCTGAAGGCGGAACACGGCCAGGAATGGCCGACCCATTGGCTTGAATCGAGAGGAGTTCACGATGCCACGTCGCACCTCAACGTCCGGTAACTGGATCGTCGCAACGATGACTGCGGCAATCGCGCTGTCGCCGATTGTTTCCGCCCATGCAGGGTCAGCAACGGGCGCTGCCACCGAATGGACGCAGCTCGCCAACAATGCGCAGCTCATCGACCTTCTCAAAAGCTCCGGCCTGCAGGTCGACAATCAGTTGACCCAGATCACGCAACTTGCCGAGCAAATCCAGAACCAGCTGAAGATCTATGAGAACATGCTGCAGAACACGGCGCAGCTCCCTGATCATATCTGGGGCCAGGTCGAAAGCGATCTCAACCGTCTGCGCAGCATTGTTGATCAAGGGCAGAGCATCTCTTTCTCGATGGGCAATGCCGACGACGTCCTTCAGCAGCGGTTCAATAGCTATGCGGATCTGAAAACCAACCTGCCGAACGCCGAGTCTTTCTCGAACACCTACCAATCCTGGTCGGACACGAACAGGGACACGATCGGAAGCACTCTGAAGGCAGCCAGTCTGACAGCGGATCAGTTCGATACCGAGGAGGGCACGATGAGTTCGCTGCGATCGATGTCGGAGTCGGCCGACGGCCAAATGAAGGCCCTCCAGGTCGGACACCAGATTGCCGCCCAGCAGGTTTCCCAAATGCAGAAGCTGCGTGGTCTTGTCTCGCAGCAAATGACGATGATGGGGACATGGCTCCAGACCGAGCAGACGGACAAGGACCTCGCACAGGCCCGGCGTGAGAAATTCTTCAATGCCGACGTTACCACGATCCCGAGTGGCCAGAAGATGGAGCCACGCTGGTGAGCCGCCCGGTCCTCGTCATGGTGCTGGTCATGGTCGCTGCGGCGGCTTCCGCCACCACTTTTTATTTCGTCCAGGCAAACGCCCCGGCATCACCCGAGATGAGCGAAGAGCAACGGATCACCCGTGAGAAATTTTTCGGCACATCCAAGGAGCTGCCCCCGATCGAAAAAAGTCAGGAGATGCGGCCACGATGGTAAAGCGAAATCTTGAGCGAGCCTTCGTGCTCGGCGGCATAGCCTGCCTGGTCCTCGCCACCCCAGCGTTCGCGCAGCAAGGACAGGTCCTGACAGAGCTTGAAAACCAGGTCTCTGCTGCCGCGAAGGGGTGGGAGACCACCATAATGGACGCGGCAAGGTCGCTATTCTGGATCCTTGCGGGGATCGAGGTCGGCATCGCCGCCGTCTGGCTCGCCATACAAGCCGCGTCGCTTGATAGCTGGTTCGCTGAACTCGTCAGACGGATCATGTTTATAGGCTTCTTCGCGTTCGTTCTAACCCAGGGACCAACGCTTGCGAGGGACGTCGTCAACAGCCTCTATCAGATCGGCGCTGGCGGCGGATCGGCTTCGCCGGCCGAAGTGTTCGATGCCGGTATACGGGTGGCTTCGCAGATGTCCGAGCAGGCGAAGTTCGGGGTGTTCGAGGACAATGCGCTTGCGATCGCCGCCGTCCTGGCGATGGGGGTTGTGGTGATTTGCTTCTCGCTCGTGGCCGCAATCTTCGTCGCGGTGATGGTCGAGATGTATGTCGGACTACTCGCCGGCATGATCATGCTCGGCTTGGGCGGCTCGTCCTTCACCAAGGATTTTGCCGTCCGTTATCTGGTCTATGCCTTCGGCGTCGGTATGAAGCTCATGGCCTTGGTCATGATCGCTAAAATTGGCTCGGAAGTGCTCCTCGGACTGGCACAAGCACCGACGGCGGAAACGGACCAGTTTATCACCACATTGGCGATCGCTGGCATCTCGGTCGTGGTCTTCATTATCGCGATGTACGTACCCAACATCATCCAGGGCGTCGTTCAAGGTGCATCCGTCACGGGCGGCATGGAAACCATTCGTCACGGCGGCCAGACGACATCATTTGCTCTCGGCACAGCATCGCTTGCCGCAGGTGCAGTGGGCGCAGGCGCTGCAGCAGCCCAATCCGCGCGGGCTGCGGGATCATCTGTGGCAGGTGCCACACTTCGCGGCATGAGTGCTGGCATCGGATCGGCAGGAAGGGCTGCAAGCTCCGCCGTGAAAGAAAAGGCGATCGGTTCGCCCGGCGCCTATGCCGGTTCGATCATGGGGCTCGCCAACGCCAAGCTCGATCAGGCTCGCACAGGGCATAGCAGCCCGACACCACCTCCCGAACGACACAACACCTAATCATCAGGAAGGCAAAAGCGATGGCAGCAAATCAGCCGCCCGACAGCCCTTACCTTGCCGCCCGGCAGGAATGGACGGAACGATATGGATCCTATGTCCAGGCCGCACGCGCATGGAGGATCGTCGGCATTCTTGGGCTATCGATGGCCGTGATTGGCTTCACCTATGCCATGTATCTCAGCACGCAGGTCAAGCTGGTGCCCTACATCGTCGAAGTCGATAAACTCGGCACGTCGGTGACAGCAGGCTTCCCGCAGCAGATCGAGTACGCCGATGCCCGGGTCGTTCGCGCAACGCTCGGCAACTTCATCACAAGCCTGAAATCGATCACGCCGGATGCCGTGGTGCAGAAGCAATACATCGACCGGACCTACGCGCTGCTCAGGACATCCGATCCTTCCACCCAGAAGATCAATGCCTGGTTCCGCGGCAACTCGCCGTTCGAAAAGGCGAAGACATCGACCGTCGCCATCGAGGTCAACAACATCGTAGCGCTGTCCAACCAGACCTATCAGATCGACTGGACCGAATATGAGCGCGATCGCAAGGGCAAGGAGACCGGCACGAGGCGGTTCCGCGGCATCGCGACGGTCGCGCTCACCGCTCCACAGGACGAGGCGATCATCCGCCTCAACCCGATCGGTCTTTATGTCCAGGACTTCGACTGGACTGCACAGCTTTAAGGGCAGGGGAATTGACATGCACAGAACAGGATTGATCGCGGCCGTCGGCTGCATGGTGGGACTCGTCCTCGCGGATTGCGCGGCCGCACAGAGCATGACGTCGAACGAGGTGAAGGGGACCAACCTCTCGCGGAAGTGGCGGGGGACGCCGGGTCTAGTCACGACGGGACCTGATGGCAAAGTGATCTTTCTGTTCGGCGAAACCCAGCCCTCGGTTGTGTGCTCGCCGCTTCAGGTTTGTGACATCGAGCTGCAGGGTGGCGAGATCGTCCGAGACGTGCTTGTCGGTGACACGGTCCGCTGGAAGGTAGAACCGGCGACGTCTGGAGCAACCGGTGGACAGGCGATCCACCTGATCGTCAAGCCGTCCGAGGCCGGCCTCGTCACGTCAATGGTCGTCACGACCTCTCGACGAACCTACCATATCCAGCTTAAATCCCATCCCAGCCAGTATATGGCGCGGATCGGCTTCGAGTATCCAGAAGATGTGTCGACCAAGCTGGCTGACATCAATGCCCGGCTCGAGACTGGCGGCACTCCCGGAACTGCTCCAGATAAGCTGAACTTCGCCTATTCGGTTAGCGGCGGAGCCTCATGGCGGCCGAAGCGCGTCTATTCCGATGGCGTCAAAACCTACATCCAGTTTCCACGGTCCATCTCTGGGCAGGACGCTCCGGTGCTATTCGTCGTCAGCGGCGGCCAGAACCGCATCGTCAACTACCGCATGAAGAACGACGTGATGATCGTCGACTACGCCGTCGACAAGGCTGTGCTCGTCTCTGGGGTCGGCTGGCGCCAGCAAAAGATCACGATCCGGCGCGGAGGTTGACCCATGAACAAGACCATCGTCGCCATCATCATCACCGCCGTTCTTTCTGGTTGCCAGACTGCGGATGAGACGCTGCCCACAAGTTCTACGCCGATTTCTGTCACAGGGAGCACCGCAAGCGTAATCGCCGGCGATATGGCAAGCCGGCTTGCCGAACAGCTTGGACCTGCCGGCACCACGACGCTCAAAATGGAAAAAGATACCTCCGAATACGCCGCCGCTCTTGAGGCCGCGCTAAAGGGATGGGGGTACGCGGTCGTTACCGATAAGAAAGTCAGTAAAGATCAGAAGCCTGTCGAGTTTGCGTGGTCGATCGACAGTTTCGATGGTCAGATACTGGCGCAAGTCAGCACACCAACCGTTGCGCTTGGTCGGGTCTATACGACGACCTCATCAGGCGCGACACCCGCCAGTCCGCTTTCGGTCATGCAGCGAAACTGAGGGAAGGCGAGACCATGGTTCAATCGCTCCAACTCGGCACGGCGGGTAATTCTGATGATCAACAGAGCATGCGACGCCTCAATCGCCTGCCAATCATCGTCGCTATCGTCATCATTGTTCTGTTTTTCGGCGTGGTCATCATCGGCCTTTCGTGGCGTGGCCTTTCCTTCAACCGGGGAAACGAGCTCGACACAGTTACCACCGCTCCCGCCACCTCATTTGGCGATCAGCTGAAGCGTGGCGTGTCTGACGGGATTATCGGCGAGCCGGAGCAACGGGAAGTGTTCCAGCCGACACCTGTCGTCATCGAGCGTGAGCGCATGAGAGTGCCGGTGGCGGATCGTCAAGAAGTCACCCGAACGGAACACAGAACGCAACTTGAGCCCGAGGCCGAGTGGAGAGCGCGGCTGAAACGCGAACAAGATGAGCAAATACTCCGTGAGGCGCAGCGTCAGCGTATGGCAAGCATTCAGGCTCGCGCAACAGCGCTAGACTCCCCGCTCAAGGTAGATGTGTCCGAGGTGCAGAAAAGCTCGTCGGAAACTACAATCGATGCCCGTCAACCGTTCAATTCCGCGACGAACAGCGCATCCGATCTCTACAGCGCCGCAATGAAGTCCGGACTACTCGGACAGAACGCCGATCAAAACGGCCAGACCTCAAAGGAAGACTTCTTCAACCAGGACATCAAGGATCTTGGCTATCTGCCAAACCAGGTGGTCCCGCAGCTCTCGCGCTTTGAGCTGAAGCGTGGATCTGTCATCCCTGCGACCATGATCACGGGCCTGAACTCCGACCTTCCGGGACGGATCTCGGCGCAGGTTAGCCAGAATGTCTATGACAGTGCCACGGGCTACCGGCTGCTCATCCCGCAGGGGGCGAAACTCTTTGGGCGGTACGATTCCAAGGTATCGTTCGGGCAGGAGCGAGTGTTGGTCGTCTGGACGGACCTCATATTCCCGAATGGATCTACACTTCAGATCGGCGGCATGGCCGGCACGGATGCCGAGGGCTATGGCGGCTTCAAGGACAAGGTCGATCGCCACCTCTGGCGTACGTTTGGCTCTGCCGCGCTCATTGCCATCATCGGCACAGGCATCGACATTTCGATCCCTGAAAACTCGACGCTCGCGACGCAGGATACCGCGTCCGACGCCGCCCGTCGGAATTTTGCCGAGAGCTTCGGCCGAGTGGCCGAGCAAAGCATCTCAAAAAATCTGAATGTCCAGCCGACGGTCAGGATACGGCCGGGCTACAAATTCAACGTGTTGGTAGACCAGGACATCGTCTTTCCAGCCGCGTATCGCGACCAGCCGACCAATCCTGCCCTGCAAATGCCACATACAGATTGAATCGTTATGGGCTAATACAATCTTGCATGGCTAAAAACTATCATTTAATCGTCAACTTTAAAGCCGCATGCTCCGGTGCGGCGACTTGACTCGGAGCTACCGCGCCCTCAGCCAAGGGCATCCCTAGATGACTGCAACTGTGCTGCAGTCAGACCCTCAGTCGAAGGAGGCTGTGAATTGAATCAGTGGTTTGAGCACTTGACCGAACAGGTTGCCCTGGCGCACGACGAAGCAGCAGTGAGGGCCACCCTGGAAAAGCTCAGTCAGGAAGCGGGTTTTGGCGCCTATGCGTATCTGAGCCTTCAGGCAGAAACCCACACGGCAATCTCAAACTATGACATTGAGTGGCAGCAGCGATATCTCGAAAGAGCATATGCATCGATTGATCCAGTCGTGCGAAACGCCCGCGACAAGTTTGAGGCCTTCGCGTGGTCCAATGAAGCATCACTGCGAATGAGCAAGGAGCGCAGGGCCTTCTACGGAGAGGCCGGTGAGTTCGGAATCCGCTCAGGGATTACCATTCCGATCAAGGCGGGCTTCGGGCGTATGGCGATGCTTACACTTGCCTCAGCAGATGCGGACTTCGCCCAAGGACAACAGCTGAACCCGGTCCTTGCGGCTTCGGCAGTCGCGCAACTGCATGCGAGGCTCGAAGGCATGGGAGCGAAGCCAACCTTTCGAACGCCAATTCGATTGAAGTCGGATGAGTTGACTTGCTTGCGATGGTCCGCCGAGGGTAAATCGATGCGTGCGATCGCGATCATCGAGAACACCACCTATGCCAATGTCGCCTTCTTCATTCGCAATGCCAAGGCTGCATTGGGTGCGACGACCTTGCCGCAGGCGACAGCCATGGCCACAAAGTTCGGCCTTATCTGAATTAGTGTCCCTTTGATCTCGGCATGTCTGGAATATAGCCCAGAATGTCGAGAAGCGTGGACACGACCGTCTGCTGGGCATGCACCGCAATCATCGCCTGGATGTAGTCTTCGCTCGCCTCTCTCACCGTGTCTGAGTCGGCTGCAGCATCGACTTTCGCTTCGAGCATGACTGCGTCGTTGCGCAAGCGGCGATGTTTCTCAATCTCCCGCACAACATGGCGTTCGATCTCTTCAGGCGGTTGATCACTCATTAAACCGATGAGTGGACGCAATATGAGTTTGTTATCAGACACAGGCCCGTCTGCATTTGCTTTGAACATGATCGATCCAGTTACTGCCCATATGCGGTCGGTGTAAACCGTCTTAAAAATCTGACGTGCGGCGGGGCAAGCCGATATAGAAATCAGTTACATACTATAGTTGATAAACTTAAAGTATGTAAACGGTGATCTTCCGCGCATGGATATGCGCAAGCTGGTCGGCCGAAATTTCGCCCGCCTTCGTCGGGAAAAAGGTCTGACGCAGGAGGATGTCGAAGCGCGCTCAGGCTTCAGCCAGCAGTATCTGAGCGGTCTCGAAAGAGGGAAGCGAAACCCCTCCATCGTCACACTTTATGAAATCGCCCAGGCCCTCGGGGTCAGCCACGTCGAACTGGTCACGCCCGACCAAGAAGACTGAATTTTGAAAATTGTCTTATTAGCCCGAACTGCTGGGATTCTCTCGGCCCGTACGAAGAATGGAAGTCCCACTTCACAACGCACGATAAAGTCTCTATACCTTCTCCATAAGGAGAATAATTATGGCTCAGATGTCGCGTGCCTATACACCAGCGGAAGCGGCTGCCGTCAGCGAAATCGCCGTAAAATCGGTACACAACGCTATCGACAAGCGGATCATCGCACGACGGCGTTCCGAAGAGGAGGGTAGGGCACTCTCTGACGACGACTTGCTGCGTCTCAAGCTGTGGTACGGGGTCGGCTCGATCTTGTCCGCCGAGCGCCGCCAGCGGCTTTTCGACACGATTGACCAGAATCCGGACGCCGATACTGTACGGGCAGATGACTATCTGATCGTCGATGTTGCCCGCGCCCGCGAACAGCTTGCTGCGCGTGCGGAGGCACTTCGGGAAGCTGAGCGGGCGATTGAATCCGTGAAGGGTGTCCTTGGCGGCGAACCTGTTTTCAACAAGACCCGCGTCCCTGTCAGGACAATTGCCGCAATGAAGGCCCAGGGTGCGACCACCGAGGAGATCGTCGAGGGCTATCCGGCGCTTACTGCGCGGATGGTTGAACTCGCGGAGATCTGGACGGCCGCTCACCCTGCAAGGGGTCGACCTCGCAAGCTTTCCGACCTTGGCGCAACCGTGAAGTCCTCAAAGCGGCTCTCACTCTCGAAGGCTGCCAACAGGCCGTCCGGCAGCTGATACCGTGAAGTTCCTGATTGATGAATGCCTGCACACCTCGCTCGTGGCTGTTGCCAACGAGAATGGCCACGACGGCTACCACGTAAACTGGCTTGGCCTGAGCGGCGAAAAAGACTGGGATCTGATGCCACGCATCGTCGCGGAAGATTACACCTTCGTGACGAACAACGCGCGTGATTTTCGGAAGCTCTACGGCAATGAAGAGATCCACGCCGGATTGATCATCATCGTGCCTCAAGTCGTTCCAGCGCTACAGCGAGACCTGTTCGAACTCATCCTGCAGGAGATCGCCGGCGGCGGCGAGCTTCTCAATGAAGTGATCGAGATCAGCATCGAAGACGACGAGGCGCTCCTCACCCGCTACTCTCTCCCGACGACCTGAGGCAAAAGCGGTCAGGCCCTAGGCCGGCGCTCGGACTAAGCACTATTTCTGGCCGCCGATCCTCGTCAGATCGATACGAATGCCGGCATCGTCAGGCTTCGACGGCTCATCTTTCTCCTGGGGCGTGGCGTCGGCATCTGGAGCCTCTTCTGCATCATCGCCATCCTCTGATTTTTGCACCACCGCGCCACCGGGATCCTCCGCCTGAAACACGCTCTCACCCTCGAACTTGCCGGTCTTCCAGGCGTGTACCGCGTCATCGACGAGCTGCGGGAACACCTCCTCGCTCGTTGGATTTCCATACCACTTCGCAACGATACGAAGGATCTTGGCGAACATCGCCGTTCCTACACGCAGGTTGGCGCAGGGGTCTAGGAGATCGGCCTTCAATTCGGACGCGTCTTTCAGGCCAATGCCAGCCGGGATCTGGGTGAGGCCGACTCGTACGATAGAGCCGCCAATGTTTTCGCGAACGATTTCGATCGCCTCCTTAGGCGTTTTAGGTTTGGGAATGAGGATCAGTCGGCCGCCGGATCTGACTGAGATCGCAAGCGGATCCTCCGAGCCGACGGCCTGCACGAACTGCTCGACGATATCAGGCTTCAACGATGGGTCGGCACATTCCTTGATTAGCGCAGCATCCAGCATACAAACTCCAAAACCTTAAGTGTTGAACGAGATGATGAGAGGAAGATCGAATAGGCGTGCCCAGGCCGTGCTGCTCGCCTTCTGAATGTCGATGATTGACGTCCCCACAGTCCACCAGCCGTTACCGACTGCGACGATGGTATCGGGCCGGTGGAACGCCGATTGTAACACCGGCCAGACAAGGAGCTGCTCGTAGCAGATCAGCGGCGCGACTCTTGCAGTGCCGACTTCGACGACGGGGTTGGCGAAGAAATGCGCCCGTGCGGCGTCTTCGCTACCAGTGCCATTACCCATCCAGCTCCGCCACGGCTGCCACATCGATCCAGGGACAGGCATTCGCTCCCGGTAGAGAACCTCCGCCCTCTGAGCGGACATCGTCACCAGCACATTGTCGTAGCCTCGCTCCTCGATGAGTGCCGCGCCGGCGATGACCGTTATGTCCGTCCCGCTGAGAGCGCGTTGCCAGACGCGAGCAACCGTCGGCGTCCAGAAGCCAACAGCGCTCTCCGGAAATACAATCGTTGAGCCGACGGGTTGGGCGCGAGCAACATCGATCAGGTCCTGTTGCCGCTGGAGGCCAGCCTCGCGTCCGAGAGATGCACCCATTTCCAGATCGACACCGGTCCACTCCGCAGGTAGAATCGGCGTCGTCCACTCGGCGGCGGACCAGAGCCATAGGCCTGCAAAGGCCGTGGCTGCAGCCGGCCCACAAGGCGTCACCATGACGGCCAGGCCGGCTGCCATCACTGCCAGACCCCACCATTCCCACCCTGGAAACAGAACGCCGGCAGCCGTGATCGGATGCGCCCATCCCACAATGCCGAATGGTGGAACCGCCATGGCGATACAAGCAGCCATGTATCGGAACGGCTTCCGCCATCCCTTACGATTCGTCCAGAGCACAGAATGGACCGTGACAAACGCGGAAGAGGCGACAAGCCAGAGCAAAAGTCCGGGCCAGATGTCCTGACCATAAAAATTCGCCACCCCCTGCGGCAAACCACGCGATGCCGCGAGGAAGTAGGCAACGGAGACAGCCACCGCCTGCAGGCGCGTTCGTGCCAAAGACCAGAGCAGCGGGAAGGCGACGGCGACCGGAAGAAGGAGCACATGACCGCTCCAACCGATCCATCCGGCGTTCATTGATAATGCGACGAGGACACAAGTTCGGAAGAGCTCACGGCGCATAGGTCCAGACCTCCTGCGCCAGTCCGAGGATCCCCTCTATCGGCAGAGGACCGAAATATCGGCTATCAAACGCCCCGGGAAATTCGGAATGGAGAAAGACCGTGCCAGGCGGAACAAAACCACCGTGGTAGTGCACCATCTCCCGCCCCTGGCCGTCAGTCCGTGCAACGCGCGAGTGAGGGAGCGGACGACCATCGACGCGGACATTGTCGTGGATTTCGATCTCCTGCCCAGACTCCGCAACAACGGTCTTGATCAATGGCGCGACGCGGCCGGCGCAAAGCCCGAAGCGCAAATATCCACGCGCGCGCGCTTCACGCATCTCGTCGGTGGCGGGTGGGCAGATAAAGATCAGATCGCCAACAAGGACCGGACGATCGGGCTCGACGATCCGCCACAGGCCCAGCGGTTCGCTCGGCGTCAGATTGACCCTGAAGCCCTGACCTCCGAGCAGCACAATGAGGCCAAGTGTGAACAGGCTGACGCTGCTGATCCGATAGAACCAGACGAGCCGCTTCGTGCGCAAGAGCTCTTTAGATCGATGGCGCTTCTTCATTTGAGAGAGAGCCCCTGGGATCTCGTCTGGCGCAATGCTTCCGCCTGCTTGAGCGCCGTCACGCTGCGCTCATGGGTGGACAGCTGCTGCACCGTCCGCATCGTATTCCAGGCCTGTTGCACTTCGCTCCTCTGCGCAGTGTTCATGCCAGACGTCACCCGCAGGAACGCCTCGCCATTGGGGTCCTTCGCGGCAAGGGGCAAGAACGTCCTCTCTCCAAAACGTTCGGTAACCGCCTTCGCGAAACCTTCGAGTTCGGCCTTCACCATTTTGTCGGCGAGCGTGTATTCAAGACCCGAAGGCAGGTCGTTGCGGTCGATGGCATCACGCACACGCTCAAGCACGCTTTTCGCATTGGACGAGAGAGCGGGGATATCCAGCGCAACCCGCCGACGCACCGCCAGCTCCTCGGCATGATTTCGCCGCTCGGCATCGCCACGCTGGCGGAGATAATCGCTGATGCTGTCGGCGAGCGGCGTCACATTTTTAAGCGCCCGGTCCCGGTCGACCTTGTCAGCGCGGCTCGCGAGCAGACCCGTCTTGCCCTTGAGGGCGCCGAAGGTTTCAGGCTCGCTGGCAATCTTGGTGATCGTCTTCGCCGCGGCCGCCTGGTCGCGCAACATCGCGTCAACATCGACGGCTTTGAAGGCGCTTTCCGGCTGTGCGTAAACGTGATGGAAGCGCATCGAGACTTCCTCCCACTGCCGCTTAAGCGCCGGATCGGCCGCCAGCTTATCCTCGACTGCCTGATCGATCGATTTAGGATAAGTGGTGATACCGGCCACCATGGGCTTGGTCTCCTTTGCAGCAGTGGGAACTGTGTTGGCTATCGACGTTGCGAAACCGAGCTTGGCGCCGATGGCCGCGAGCCTACCGGCAAGATCGAGGAGCTTTTGCTTCTGCTGGACCGTCCATTCGAGACGGTCACGAGCGACGGTCCTGGCAACGTTGATGATGTGAAGGCCGTGCGCTTCCGCAAAGCGGAGTGCCTGCCGGTAGGTGCTACCGCCGGCATAATCGAGCGTCGTTTCCTTGGAATTCCTGCGCGACAGGATCTCGACCAGACCGCCTGCCTTGGCGAAGGATCGGCGGCCGTAATAGACGCCGAGATCCTCGCGGTGGCGGGTCATCGCGACATAGGTGAGGTGACGATCAAGGGACAGCGACGCCAGCACATTGACCCGGTCGACAGTGGCGCCCTGGCTCTTGTGCACCGTGGTTGCGTAGCCGTGGTCAATATTGTTGTAGAAGCTCTGTTCGACCGTGACATGCCGTTGATGTTCACCCTCGCCAATCACGGCCACGAGGCGACCCGGTGTGGCTTCCAGCACCTTGCCCAGCATGCCGTTCTTGACGCCGATTGAACCCTCGTTCTTCAGGAAGACAATCTGGTCGCCGGCTGCAAAGTTGCGGTTGCCATCGGCGGTTTTGAATACAAGTCCCTGCTCGATGATGCCGCGCTCGATCAGTTTCATGCGCGCCAGCTCATTCAGCATGCGGACGTCACGGCGCAGGTGCGCCAAGATCAATGTGGACTTGGCGGGATCGTAATCGCGGTTCCAGTCAGCGATGAGGTTGGTGACCGCATCGGCCTTCAGCTCTAAGCCAATCATTTTGCCGTTCGACTGATAGGCTGCGAGGGCTTTGCCAACATGGCCGCGCGCGAGATCGAGCGATGCGTCGCGCATCCATTGCTCTCGCTGGCGATAGATTGTTTCGAGTTCGGCATAGCCGATGCGATCGGCAATAGCGCGGAAGGCGGCGCCCGCTTCGATCGGTTGAAGCTGCTCCGGATCGCCGACAAGCACGAGCTTGGCGCCGGCTTTGGTGACAGCTTCGACGAATGTCGCCATTTGCCGCGACGACACCATGCCAGCCTCGTCCAGAACGAAAACCGTCTTGTGGTCGAGTTGCCCGCGACCCTGATCCCAGCGGAGTTCCCAGGACGACAGGGTACGGGAGACGATGCCCGCTTCCTTCTCCAGACCTTCAGCCGCCTTGCCGGCAAGCGCACCACCGACGACACGGTAGCCGGCCGCTTCCCAGGCCTCACGCGCCGCCTTCATCATCGTGGTCTTGCCAGCACCTGCGCGGCCTATCACAGCGGCGATCCGCTCAACACCAACGACATGTTCGATGGCGACTTTTTGCTCATCAGAAAGCCGTTCATGGTGCGCGAAGGTCCTCTCGAGCACCGTTTTCCCGACGCCATGCGAAGACCGCTGCGATAGCCAGGTCGCGCGGTTCGCCATCTCAGACTCGAGCCGGATCAGCTCCCGTGTGGTGTACTTTGTCGGCGCCCGAACCCCGGTCGCAAAGTCCACTCGCTCGCGATCAAGCCGAAGGGTCTCAGGCAATTGCAGGATGCGCGCCATCAGGCTCTGGAAGAGGCCCACATCGTCGATATAGCGATGTAGGACCTTGGCGACATCGCGTTCGTCGAAGACACTCTTTTCCCGCGTGATCAGGTCGAGAACAATCGCTGGATTGCGCTGGATCCGTTGGGCGTTCTCTGCTCGCCGCTCCTCCTGCAGCTCCAGCCGTTCGAGCGCAGCCTTCTCTTCCGCAGGTCCATTCCCACTGGCTGCTTTCCTCTCGATCGCCTTCGTGCCAACGCCAAGATGGATCGTCGGCGTCAGCTCGATGCCCTGCTTCTCGAAGGACCGCCCATCGATCCTGATATCGAGACCGGCAAGTGCCAGATGCCGGTTCTGGCAGGCAAACCAGCCGTCGCGAAACGCGTTGAAATCATCAAGCCCACCGGCCCAAAGCTCATAGACGATTTTGCCGCTGTTATTGCGCAGCGCTTTGCCGTCAGGTCCCGTCACCGCCACCTTTTTCGAACCGAACCCGTCTTCGGTCAGCGGCCGCAAAGTGGTCATCAGATGGATATGCGGATTGCCTGGTGCATCGTGAAAGACCCAGTCGGCCACCATGCCCTCGGCCGTTATGTGTCTCGCCACGAAATCCCGCACGAGCTCGATGTTCTGCTCGACAGACAGCTCGATCGGCAGGGCGATGGTGACATCCTTTGCAAGCTGCGCATCAGACCGTCTCTCAAACTCCTCAACCTTGTTCCAGAACGCTTCCGACGCTCCCGAGACAGACCGATCGGCAATCATCGATTGCAGCCATTGAGGCGCATCGGGGGAAATGACAAACTCCTCGTGCAGCAGGCCATGCTTGCGGGTGTAGTCGATAGTCCGGGCTTCCCGCTCATAGTCCATCTTGGCGCAGTGCCGGTACGCCGCCGACAGCACGGCACTGCGACCGGAGCCGCGTGCAACGATGCTGACTGAAAAATGCGGGACGGCCATGACGAGCAAACTCCTTCGTTCGAACAAAATCAATGTGTTCGTCAGGAGCCGGAAGGCACCGCGAGGGGGCAAAAGCAGAGCGTCGCATCAGCGACGTATAATTGCGCCCTTCGGATCCGTCCTTACGAACGGACGGGATGATGCTCAAAAGCGTAGGCTCCGCCTACTCGCATTTCTGTCAGTAGATCGGCACGCCGATCTGAACGACTCTGGCCGCGTCAACCACGTCATGCAGGCAACAGGGACAATCCAGAGATGAAGAAGCCATCCTCCAAGATCCGCAAAGAAATCGCCAAACTTCAGGAACAGCTCAAGCACGCGGAAACGAGAGAGGCCGAGCGTATCGGTCGCATTGCGCTTCGGGCGGGGCTTGGTGAGGTCGACATCGAGGAGACGGAGCTCCTAGCGGCTTTCGAGGAATTAGGCAAATGCTTTCGCGGAGGCAAGGCAGGTACGAGCGGAAGGAAAGGGGCGGGGGAAAGCAGCACGCTCCGTGGCCAATCCGAAGCGGTCACGAGTGGCACGACTTCGGGCGGCACTACTGAGGCTTGAGCGCATGAGCAAGAGCCTAACGTCCGACGCCCGGAAGAGGGACACGCGAGACAAGATCGAACTTGGGGGCCTGATCGTCAAAGCCGGTCTTCGCTTCGAGAAGCGTGCGCTTTTGCTCGGCGCGTTGATCGATTTACAGCAGCGGCTGAAGTCGGACGACAGCGAACGGACACGGTTGACGGCAATCGGGACGAAGGCGTTCGGCAATGAAGGTGAATAGGGTCGTTCTCTTCTCTTTGCCCGTGGCCATGATGGTGGCGACTGTGTTCACGATGACAGGGATGGAGACATGGCTCTCCGGGTTTGGGCAGACCGAGGCGGCGAAGATAGTTCTGGGACGAGCAGGGATCGCCGCACCCTACGTGGCGGCGGCTGCACTTGCCCTGGTTCTGCTGTTCGCAACAGCCGGCTCGGCAAGCATTTGCGCCGCAGGCGTTGGTGCTGCAATCGGAAACGCCGCGGTCATCCTGATAGCTTGCGTGCGAGAAGGCGGGCGCTTGGCAGAGCTTTCCTCACAGGTGCCAGCGGGACAATCCGCGCTCTCCTATCTGGATCCATCGACCATGATCGGCGCGGCCGCGGCATTCATGTCCGGCTGCTTTGCGATCCGTGTGGCGATGGTCGGCAATGCCGCCTTCGCGCGTGCTACGCCGACACGCATTACCGGCAAGCGTGCCTTGCACGGCGAGGCCGACTGGATGAAGCTTACCGAAGCGGAGAAGCTCTTCCCAGGCTCTGGCGGCATCGTCGTCGGTGAACGATATCGCGTGGACCGCGACAGTGTCGCCGGTGTCTCGTTCCGTGCCGATAACGGCGAGACCTGGGGCGCCGGGGGCAAGTCCCCGCTGCTCTGCTTCGACGGCTCATTCGGCTCATCGCACGGCATCGTCTTTGCGGGATCGGGCGGTTTCAAAACGACCTCGGTGACGATCCCAACGGCGTTGAAGTGGGGCGGATCGCTCGTCGTGCTCGATCCGTCGAACGAGGTCGCGCCCATGGTCTCGAAACATCGGGAGGAGGCGGGGAGGCGGGTCAGGATTCTCGATCCGCGGAAACCCGCGACGGGCTTCAATGCACTCGACTGGGTCGGCCAGTATGGCGGTACGAAGGAGGAGGACATCGCCTCTGTCGCGTCATGGATCATGAGCGACAGCGGTCGCGCGAGTGGCGTCCGCGACGACTTCTTCCGTGCCTCCGGCCTGCAGCTCCTGACGGCGATCATTGCTGATGTCTGCCTGTCCGGTCACACACCAACGGAGCGGCAAACGCTCCGCCAAGTCCGCGAAAACTTGTCCGAACCCGAGCCGAAGCTTCGACAGCGCCTGCAGGATATCTACGACAATTCCGGATCGGATTTTGTCAAAGAGAACGTGGCCGCCTTCGTCAACATGACGCCGGAAACCTTCTCGGGCGTCTATGCCAATGCCATCAAGGAAACACATTGGCTCTCGTATCAGAACTATGCAGCGGTGGTGTCGGGCTCGACGTTCCGGACTGACGATATCGCATCCGGCAAAACGGATGTGTTCATCAACATCGACCTGAAGACGCTTGAGACCCATGCCGGGCTGGCGCGTGTCGTAATCGGCTCGTTCCTCAACGCAATCTACAATCGGGATGGTGCCATGGAAGGTCGCGCGTTGTTCCTGCTCGATGAGATCGCGCGCCTCGGTTACATGCGCATTCTGGAGACAGCGCGAGACGCCGGCCGCAAGTATGGCATCACACTGACGATGATCTACCAGTCGATCGGCCAGCTGCGAGAAACTTATGGCGGACGCGACGCTTCCAGCAAGTGGTTCGAGAGTGCGAGTTGGATCAGTTTCGCCGCCATCAACGATCCGGAGACCGCAGACTACATCTCCCGCCGTTGCGGCATGACGACGGTCGAAATCGATCAGGTCAGCCGCAGCTTCCAATCCCGCGGGTCGTCGCGGACGCGGTCGAAGCAGCTGGCCGCCCGGCCGCTCATCCAGCCACACGAAGTGCTTCGAATGCGCGCCGACGAGCAGATCGTATTCACAGCAGGCAACCCGCCACTGAGATGCGGGCGCGCCATCTGGTTCCGCCGGAAAGATATGACAACCTGCGTTAAGCTGAGCAGGTTTTGATGGCGCGAAGCGCCTTCAGACGAACAATGAAGAGCATCGGAGAAATCAGCATAGCGACGACCGACAGGGCGTGATTTCGGGAATTCTCGTCATGCTTCGGTCGGATATCGGGCAGCCGCAGGAGGCTTAGCATAGCGCCGCGTAAGCGGAAGCCGGGACCGACTGCCCCCGACATAGGCATTCCGCTTCAGACGGTCGCTTACTCGCCGGAGACACCCTCTGTCAGTCCGTCGAAAACCTCCATCATCGCGTTGGATATGGCTTGGCCAAGAGCATTGCCAGCCACGCGGACGTCGTCTTCAGAACCATCGCGAGCAGCACGTGCAAGTTCAACCCCCTGATCCGCGACAATCTGCTTGGCCACTTCGATGGCCCAGAGACCAAAGTCGCCACGGTTGTCGATCTGGATAGCGTCTTCCATCTGCCCCTCCTGAAATTGGCAGGCGGCTTCTTTCCATAGACGTTGCGCAATGACAAGCGCGAGGTACTGATGTTGGCCAGGTTCCCTTTTGGTCGAATAGAGGCCTGCCGTTGTCCGCCGAGACATCACGAAATTGAATCGATTGCGTCTGAACGATTCAAAACTCTCGTTGGACGGGAAGCGTTAGAGACAGGATCATGCCGACATGATCACCCAGCCTTACCATCTCTACGTCGAGAGGACGGACGCTACGAAAAACATGGCCCGTTTCTATGCGATGGCCATCGAGCCCAACCTGTTCGGCGAAGCTTGCCTGACGCGGTGTTGGGGACGTATCGGAACGAACGGCCAGACAATGAGCCACCATTTCAAAACCGAGCGAGAGGCCGTGGTCCTCTTCCTCGATCTCCTCCGGCAGAAGAAGCGCCGCGGCTACTCAGTAACTGTCCGTCAATCATGCCCCGATATCTGGTAGATGGCGTCGGAATTGGAGGGACAGGCATGGAAAACGCATCAGATAATGTTGCTCCTGGTCAGGCCTTCATAAAACTGATCCTGGCGGTGATGTTCGCAGTTCCTGCAACTTTCTCTGTTTCGGCTGACAATAACGTTTACGCGTCCGGGGCCACGTCGAAGGTGAGCGTGGTCTTCCAAAAATGCGCCACTGGCACGCGCCAGGCGTGCGTCGTCGACGGAGACACGATCTGGTTAAACGGCCAGAAGATTCGTGTCGCGGATATCGACACACCAGAGGTGAGTGAGCCGAAATGCTCGTCTGAACTGGCTGCTGGGAAACGCGCCACGGACAGAATGCTTGAACTCCTCAACGAAGGTTCGTTCGAACTCAAAGGATGGCCGGGGTGGGACACCGACCACTATGGGCGCCGGCTTCGCGTACTGATCCGAGACGGGCGGAGTCTTGGCGATATTCTGGTTTCAGAAGGTCTCGCCAGGACATGGAGCGGCCGGCGAGAACCATGGTGTTGAGCTGCAGATACCGGCCCGACGAACCGGGCTGGTATGGCGTTTAACGCCGTCGGTTCCAGTCGGTCTCGAAATTGAATTCGACCTCGACGAAGAACGGGATCTTGATCGCCATCTTCAAGCCGAGCTTGCCCTTGCGGAAGAAGTGACAGATCACCCTGGCGAGGATGCGAAGGCGGCGGCCGGTTGCCTGAAGGAATTTGGCGAGCTGTTGCATTTGGTTTCTCCTGTCGATTGCGTTTTGTCGCGGGGATGAAATTCGGATCGGGAAGGAGTGCTGCACCGGAACGGCCGAAGCGCAGCGCAGGACCTGATGGCGGCTGAATTTTGGGCCGCGAGGAGCCGCAGGCGGGGAAAATTCTGACGGCGTGAGGTTGCGGCGGGACGCACGATCCGCATCATTCCCAATGTCGATAAAACGGGATCGCCAGGGAAGTGGAACAGATCGACGTCGAAGTCACGCGGGCGATGACAGCCACCTCAGAAGGGCGGCTCTGCTTCTAGAAGGCCATCCATCTCGGCCGCCTCGATGGCCAGTTCCGCTTGGGCGATTTCGAGCTCGGCCTGGATTTGACGGTGCTCGGCGACATCGACAGCGTTGCGCAGCTCGGCCCGCAGTTCTTCGATCTGGATTTCGAGTTCGTAGGTCATCTTCGTCTCCTTGACGTTTGTGAAAGATGACCAACCGGTCCGAGAGGGGATGACGGGGTCAGGGATCGCGCCAGCGACCGGCAGAGCCGGGGAGTGGGGGAGCCGATTTGCGCAATCTGCCCTTGAGGGCAGGTGGAGCAAATTGGGGGGAACCGCTCATCCTTGAGGCCGGTATCGCAGCTTGGCACAATCGTTCATTCTGAGCAGCTTCTCCCCCTCACCGTATGCCACCAAAAAAGCCGGACCTGGCTCGATGCCGGGTCCGGCTTTGACTTCTCGGCTGAGGAGAAGGCCCCGCCGGTGGCGGAGCCTCGTAATCTCAATCAGTCCCTGTTCGGGCGGGACCAGATGAGCTGGAGGCCTTCCTCGCCTTCAACCTCGGCGAGCGTTGCGTAGATCGGGGCCGGGAAGCTCGGATCATCGAGCTTGACCGAGAGGTAGTCGCGCCCCTGCTCGGAGGTCTTCTGCCAGGCAGCGCCGAGTTCAACGCTTCCCGCGTAGACGCGGAACTGCGGGCCCTTGTCGGAGGGGTTCTCGACCCGGGCGATGCGGGCCTTGACGTTGAGGGCGAGCGTGCGGATGGAGCCGGTAAAGCCGTTTTCTGTGGAGGTGAATGTGCCGATAGTTGCCATTGTCGTATTCCTTTTCTCGTGTTCGGGCCGCGCCCATCGCGGCCTCGATGGCAGTCGACAAGACCGGAGACGATCGGACCGCACCCCATAGGGCCGCAATGCAATGAAGGGCGGCAAGTCGCAGATTTGTTAGCGGGCGAGGAGGAAGGAGCAGCCTTCCGGGGTAAGAAATCTGAGCCTTGTCGTTGCGGGAAGACGATCGAGGCGCAGCCGGACTCCGGTCAGACATGCCTCATCGAGCCCGCAGATGGGCTGCCTGAAAACTCTGACGTGAGGGATATGGCAATGGTGTTCCGACGCACTCGCCCGGGCACTAATGTTCTTGCGCCATCCCCCACTTCTGCCGTCGTTGCTTTTTTCAGTCGGGGACTGGAAGCCCTCACATGGTAGACCCGCTTGCCCAGCTTACACTGTGCGATATCGTTGCACTGGCGAATCGCAGCCTGGAGGATCAATGCGCCAGCAGACAAAGCCGTTCATCATTGAGCGCAAGCCATCCCGCAAACCTAAACTCGACGCTCAAAAACCGTCAATCTGGGGAAGGCTGGGCGGTGACTTCGCACAAGGTCTCAAGGACGAACGTGATGAGGAGCACGCGGTCGCCACAGGCGGTGACGACCGCGCCTGAGCGTCAGGCCGCAGCCTTCACCTCCGATTCCGGCTGTAGGGAATGCAGGAAACTAACCGCGCGCTGCGCATGGGCTGCCGCCTGGAAGATCACTCGCTTGTCGTTGGCCAGCACCGATAGCCAGGACTGCAGGTAGGACGCGTGATCGGGCCGCGGCTCGAGCTCTGGCGCAATGCCGAGATCGGCGCAAAGGAAGCAACTTCCAAGCTCGGCAATGAGCTCTTCGCGGGCACGTTCCGTCCGGTCCTTGGTATAGCGCGAGAGATCACGTCCGACGCGATGCGCCGCCGCTGTCCAATGGGTCAGCTCATGGCTGAGGACGGCCGCGTGCCCAGCAGCATCGCGAAACGCTTCGAAGGGCGGCATCTGGATAAAGTCCTTGATCGGCGAATAATAGGCCTGGTTGCCGCCGTGCCGGATCACGGCGCCGGTGTTGCGGAAGAAGAGATCGGCGCGCGCTATTCGCTCGACAGGATCCCGGACCTTGGCCGGCGAGGCATGATAGGTGTCGGGCAAACCATCGATTTGCTCGATATTGAACACAGAATACGCCTTCAGGAACGGGATTTCCCGATCGACATCATTGCCGTTTCCGTCGGCCACCGACTTGGTGAACCGGCTGGCGAAGACAACCGTCGAGCCCGTTTCGCCTTTCCGCACGGCCCCGCCCAGTTCGAGGGCCTGTTTGAAGGTCATCCACATCGAGGAGGAGAAACCGCGCGATACCTGCTCTGACCACAGGAGCAGCACATTCATGCCGGAATAGGGGAGGCCATTGTGGCGCACCGGCCGGCTGATGCGACTATGCGTGTTGGCGGCGCTCCATGGTTTCATCCAGGGGCGCACGCCCTGTTCGAGATCCTCTACGATCCGTTCGGTGATCCGCGTATAGATGTCGATGCGATCGTTATCCGTTTTCCTGCCCATGACTTCCTTCTCCATTTCTCAGAACCGCGTCTTTCGCGGTCCGTCACGGAGGTCTGAAGTCAGGGGCCGATGGTGCGCCCATGCACCGGAACGGCCGCAACAGCGTGGAGGACGGCGAAGCCGTTGCTTGGGTGCCCGGCTCCTGCAGGACCGCCGAGCGGGACAGGCCGCGACAGGTACGTCTCCAGCTTTACTTTTCGACAAGGAAAAGGCCGGCGCTGTCTGGCGCCGGCCCCGGGGAGGAGAAAGGGGCGGGGTCATCACCGCCGGTGGTGTTATCCGAGAGCCGCCATCTGCGCTTCGGCAGCCTTGCGATCAAGAGAGGCGCCGGGGTTCTCGACCGGCCGGTCGAAGGGCTTCCAGGTCTCGCCGACCACATGCTCGTAGGCAGCAACCGCGCCTTCGGCTGCCATTCGGAGCGCGTGGGACTGGACGCCCATGTCGGCTGCGAACTCGCGCTTGCGCTGGGCCGCGCTGTCATAGCCGACCGGACCGTCTAGGTCCTCATCGCGGGCGTCGTTCGACGCCTTGGCGGTCGCGTCGCGCGCCTCGGTGACGGCGCGGGAGTAAAACTGCCCGGCGCCATGCGCGGATCCGACGAAGGCTCCGACGATACGCTGCAGATGGATCTGCATGGCCTTCTCGCCGATGCCATCGGAGAGGCTCTCGGCGGTCTCGACGATCAGCCGCTCATGCAGGCTACGGATGCCATCGCTATCGACGATGGCCGTGCCGAAGCTTGTCGCGATCTTATGCGCCTGGATTGCATCGGGGCAGGAGAGGCGGACCATTTCGAGGGTGGTACCGCGGCGAGATTGAGAGACCCGTGCGTTGGAGCGGTTGGGGGTGGCGGGCTTGGCCATGTCTGTTCCTTCCTTGGCTTCCGAAGCGGTTCCGGCCCGTGCCGGTCTGCCCTTCGATGCGGGCGACCAGGAACCGGCAAAGGGCGGGCGGCTTCAAAGGTCCGATCCGGCTGAGCCAGCGGGGCAGGGTTGCGAGCCAGCAGGTCTTGACCTGAGCAGACCGCGAGCCTGCCCTCGCGCAGAGAGGCTGGATCGGCCGCCACGCGGCGCGACAGCGGCCTTGAAACGATCGGCCGCCGGTTCAGACCGCAGCAACAAAGAAGGGCAGTCCGGCTCGGGTCCGATATCAAATGCAAGCCCGAGAGGGACGGCATGGCCAAGCCCGCCACCGAAATAGACGCCAAGACCGTATGATGGTGACCAAGCCGCCCCGCTACTCCGCGTCAGATCCACCTATCCCGCGAGAGGCAAAACAGGCGCGTGACCGTGAAGCTCGAGCGCGTCGATGATCTGCTCTTGCACCACCAGCCTGCATGTGAGCGTGTCGAGTTCGCTCCACCGCTCGAAGGCCAGGCGCTCGACAAGCTCCTGATGATAGAGACGGCGACCGGATCGCCGGCGCGCCCGGCTCCTGGTCTTCACCGTGATCGCCTTACGTCCGGCCCGCGCCGCAATCTGGCGGGTCAGACAATCCAGATGCCGCAGGGTCTCACGCCGGGCACTGACTGCCGTCGCCAGCGATCTCGATGCGAGGACATCAATCATGACCCGATCCCCCGGCTTCGCCAGCCGAGAAATGAGGATGGCCCATGATATTCGGCATGACGGTCGGGATCGATCACAAATCCGAACCTACCGCGCCTGGCATATTCGTCGCTCGGCACAAGGAAGCGACGTTCATTATCCCAGGCCTTTCGGTCACCCGCCCCTCTATCACCGGCGACGACCGCCACGACCTCAGTCATTCCGGGGTTCTTATCGGAGAAGATTGCCGAGGTGACGACATAGTCTGACGCATGACGTTGATCGAACGCCCGGCGATCCTTCGCCCAGCTCTCACCCTCGGCGAGCGAGCAACCGTGGATCTTCTCCCAGACGTCGGGCCAGGTATTGCGGATGGTCTTTTCTGCCATTGACCGCTCGCAGTCGGTGAACAGGTCCGGAAAACTGATCGCCACGATCGCCCATTCGCAGTCTTCCTCGTACCAGAGCGTGTCCTTCCGCAGCAGCGGATGGACTTTAGCATTGCGATCGGAAGAGAGGTGAAAGCCGCCGTGGCCGGCCGTACTGTGGGCGACAACGCCTTCGGCGTAGACGACCGCCATCTGTGAACCGCCCCAGGGCGTGCTCGCCGACATGCGGGTCTGCACGCGGTTGAGCTTGGCCAGATCGTGTTTATGACCGGCCGTCTCGGCGACGCGCATTCGAAACTCGGCCTCATTGGCCACCCGGCCATCATGACCGAAGAAGTCGGCGCGCGTCAGCTGTGCCAGCGGCCGACGAACGGCGACGGCACTCGCAAGGAACGCGAAGCCGCTGTGTGATGTGACCATGGCAAGGACCAAGTCATCAATGCGAGCGACGGGCATGCCATCGGCACTGGTGGCAAACTCCACCCCCGAAAAATCGGGGGTGGGTGCGACGATGTTCAAGGTTAGGGCGGCGGTCATGCTGCTGCCCTCTGATTGAAGTCCTGATCGTCGTCGTCATCGGTTGCGACGTCTGTGTCCTGCAGAGCATCGTGATCTGCATCTCCTTCGACCTGACCCTCCTGTTCATCAGCAGGGTCGTCAGCTTGGCCGCCGTCGCCCTCGCCCGCACCGATGACATCCGTAGTGGAGCTTGCCCGGATCCACGCGAGCAACTCGTCGGCCGGCGGTGCGAAGCGGCCGGACGGATGGACGAAGTGCTCGGTGGCAAAATGCTCCACGAGCGCTGCGCGGGTTTCGCGCACCTTCTGCCGTGGCTGAATCGATGCCTCGGCGCAAGACGCTTCCAGCGCCTGGCGCGACAGGCACAAGAGGAAATCTTCCGATCCCATGTTCGGCAGGTATTTATCGGCTCCGATCGCATCACCGGCAATGCGCGCCACCATGCCGCTATTGGACATGCCCCTGCGGCATGAAAGTACATCGACCAGCACCGAGCGAACGGCAACTCGAAGCGTATCCTGATCGAAGGCGAGCTTGCCATGCTCGCCAAACAGTCCGACGGCATGACGCGAGAGGCGCTTGCCGCCGTAGAAGGTCCCGTCAGCACCGGAGTCGATGCGAACATTCTGGCCAGCGAAGGCCAGGACCATCAGTGCCATCAACATGTCATCCTCGATCGGCGCGCGACCGAGCGCGTCATGCAGCGCGTCCGTGCGGAAATCGCCGATCATGTCGTGGCCCTTCTGCGTGACGTCTGGCCGAGCCTTCGGCGCTGCGATCGCGTCGCTATCATCAGTGCCGCGGGTAAAGCCGTCGCCACCGCCTCCCTTCTGCTTCGCCGCCTCTGGCATGCGGTAGTGGACCGTCTGCACCTTGCCGTCACGATCGAGATAGAGCGCCGCGTGGTCGGACTTGGACGGCTTGCCGTAGACTTGGGCAGCCTTCTTCGGCAGTTCCGGCTGGCCCCAGCTGTTGACCTCGACGATCGCGCCGCGCTTCGGCAGATTGCCGGTCATCCATTCATGCTGGGCACCGAGAAATCCCTCGACATTTGTGGTGTATCGACCGTCCTGGTTGGCCGGTGCGAAGAGATCCTCGACCCATTCGATCCCATAGGCTTGGGCAAGATCGTCACCAAAGCTCGCATCCTTAGCGTACATGCGCTTCTTGGTCAGGGCATTTGCGATCTGCCACCAGGGCGCTGTGTCGCCCTTCTTCGGCTTGTGCGCCTTCCAGACCTCCTTCTGGTCGAGCTGGCCGGCCGCCGCGATCACCCGCAACTGTTGTTCGTTCGGCATATCGCCCAAGGCCATCTGTTCGAGCATGCCCGGCAGGACATTGGCGAGCAGGCGTAGCTTGCGGATCTGGCGGACGGGAAGGGCGAGAGCGACGGCAATCGCTTCCTCCGTCCAGCCGAGAGCGACGAGCCGTTCGATGCCACGCCATTGATCAACCGGGTTGAGTGCTTCGCGAACCGAGTTTTCGACCATCGAACGCATCGCGCCATTGTCGTTAGCGGCGTCAACGACGAGGATCTCGATTTCTTCGAGACCGGCGGCGATGGCAAGCCGGACGCGGCGATGGCCGGCGTCGATGATGTAGCCGTTTCCGCCATTTACTTCCGGTGCCACTACGGGCGGCTGGACGATGCCAACCGCCTTGATTGTCGCCAGCATCAGCGCATCGGCCTGCGGCGAGGATTTCGACTGGCGCATCCGGTCTGGGTTTTCCTTCAGCGCGCGTGGGTCAACCTTCATGATCTGCATGGGATTTTTTCCTTCCGGGAGAGTTCCGAACCGGCGCCTTGCCAGCCCTTCCTGTCTTCATTTTTCTCGAAGACACCTCCCGGACCGCCGAACGGCCGGACTGACGCAACTGCGGCCGAGCATCCCTGCTGCGAGGGACAAGCGGGGCTGACAGCCCTGCGAAGAACGAGTGGCCGGGATAGCGCAGGCGGCGGTTGAGCGCACGCGCCGGCAGGAGGACCGATCGGCGACCGGTTCAACTTCCTGCTTTTCTTCCTCAATCCCACCTTCCAGTTCGAGCTAACGCTCGAAGATGAGACTGCTAGCGGCGACCATACCTCGACGAAGGGACTAGGTTCGGCGCCTGAGCAGGGCCAGACCATCGGCGAGCATGCGCTTCAGGCTCGGCTTCCTGCTTACCGGTTCAGCAGGGGCGGCTTCGGCGCTACGAACAGCAGCAGGCGGTGGACCGGCGGCCTCGGAACGTGAAGGCGGAAAGGGCTCCTCGACGACGGCGGCGACAACGACATGCGTAATTGTCGTCTCATCCGATTTCACCGAAACGGTGACCTGTCCGCCGGAGCGAAGGCGGTCGACGCCCGTTTGAGCGGCCTCCTGCTCGTCTCTAGCTTCGACCAGCGATGTCTGCGTCACCAGAAAAAATGGCATTTGTCCCTGCGATGTGTTCTACTACAGATCTCATCCGCTTAGCGGTTGCGGTCAAGATGCAGCACCTCCTCAGCGGCGCCTCCGATACAAAAAAGCGCTCAAACCGTGAGGGGAGCGCCTTCTTCTGTATCCCGGGACAAGATCAAACGCCGCCGCGATTGCAGCAAGCAGGACATCGGCTTATCGGGGAGTGATGCTCAGATCTTGTTGACGAAAGGCACTTTCAAGTCGTGATTCGACTTACCGCCTGATAGATCTCTAAGCCTATCAGAATGCCAGGTGAAACGACATGAGCACAGATCCCGAGGCCCGGAGAGCGATCGCGCAACGCGCCATTGATCGCGCGCAAGCGCGTGGGACGCCGATCGACACGGATCCTGCCTTCCTTGCCTTACTGGAGGAATGGATCGGGGGAGAAATCGACATGAAGGCCATGCGCTTACGATACCTTGAAATGACCGCTCTACGAGCTGCCGAGCGGCGGGGCTCGCGCAATAGCCTCTCCGGCATAAACCCTTCGGAAACATCGAACGAGGTGACCGAAGAATAAAAAAATGGGCCTGCAGAAAACTGCGGCCCATGAAGTGTGGAGATCTGAAACCTCCAGAGGGGAACAGCTGCTGCGACGGAACTGGGAGGTGACCGTCACGTGCATCAGCTGAAGGCACTATGCCCGAATTTTGACCAAACGGAAAACATTTATTGTGCAATGCAGCTATGCGGCGGCTGCGTTGGTCTCGTCGTCCAGATCCTCCGCCAGCCGGGCCTCGATTGCCCTAAGCTTTAGTCGCTTTTCCTTCAGATCATTGGCAAACGCGAAAACACCGCCGTCACGCGACCGGTAAGAGGCCAGACGGCGTTCGGCTTCCTCCAGCCGCCGCCGATACTGACGCTGCTCGTCGTCAAAGCCATCCAGTGCATGCTCCAGACGAGAAATAGCGCCAAGCGGCGTGACCGTAATTGCCAAATCGATCTCATAGTCGGCGCCGGTGCGCTGGAGCAGGGTCTCGAAGCGATAGCCATCCCCTTTGCCAAAGCGCTCGCCCTCATAAACCAGATTGAAGCCACCGATCGTCGCCAGATGCACCTCGCCCTCCTGCTGGAGCTGCAGAAGCGTCAGGATCTCCTTCATCAAAGCGCGGCCGGCCTCCTTGCGCTCGGTATGATCCTGACCGAGCACCGTCATGGTGAAGGCATCGCCATTCGTCGGCCTGAGACGCTCGATATCCTGGCCGATCTCGGCGATACGCCGGGTTGAGACCTCCATCTCACGCTCTGCATCCCGCATCTGCCGACGGACAGCATATTGGTCGTCCTCGTGGGCGGCCCTCAATCGTTCAAGCCTGGCAATATCGGCCTCCAACCCCGCCTTCTGCATCAGCCGTTCGTCGCCTGACGCAATGGCCTTGGCCATCGCAAACTGGTTTGCCGCGCCTTCACCGACGTCCTCCAGCCGCCGGATTGAGGTGTCGCCGGAGAGCGCGGCGGCGATAAAGCGGGCTTTACGCTCGTTGTTCTGCCACATGGAGGCGTCGAGCGAGCCCTCGGTGGCATAGGCGAAGATATCGACCTCCTCATGCTGGTTGCCCTGACGCACGATCCGGCCCTCACGCTGCTCGATCTGCGACGGCAGCCATGGCACGTCGAGATGGTGGAGAGCCTTCAGGCGAAGCTGGGCGTTGACCCCCGTGCCCATGGTCTCGGAAGAACCGATCAGGAAACGGACCTTGCCGGCGCGGACATCGCCGAACAACCGTTGCTTGGCTTCGGTCTTCTTGTAGTCCTGCATGAAGGCGATCTGTGATGCCGGCACGCCGAGCCGGACCAGTTCGTCGCGGATAAAGCGATAGGCCGAGAAGCCACGGGTCTTTTCCACATTAATCGTGCCGAGATCCGAGAAGATCATCTGGGCGGCGCCTGGCAGATCAAACTCCTTGCCGTCGGAGCGTCGATAGATCGCCTCGCTGGTATCCTTCCAGATCCCGTAGGCATTGCGGACGAGCAGATTGAGCTTGTTATTCTCCTCGTTGTCGGCCGCCGGCATGACGAAGCGCAGGTCGATCGCCGCATGACGCCCATCAGTAATGACGGACAGCAGGATGTCGTCGCCGGGCTTGGCGGGACCCTCGCGCTCCTCGATCGCCTTGATCCTGCTGCCGAGGGTCTGCTGATAGGTCTTGAACAGTGCCGTCGGCTTGGCAGTCATGATCTGCCGCCGGCCGGTCGAGATGTTGGGCACCTTCACGTATTTCCGCAGGTCATCCGGCATCACCACATCGGCAAACGAGCGGAACATGGCGATCAGCTCCGGCACGTTGACGAAGGACGCGAAGCGGCTGACCGGCTTGTATTTTCCCGATGGCTGGATCTCGAGTTCGGTGGTCGTATCGCCGAAGCAGGATGCCCAGGCATCGAATTCGTGCAGCCCGCGTTCCGCAAGCGCGGCATGGCCGAGCAGGCGCTGGATCGAGAACATTTCGCCGAGCGTGTTGGTGATCGGCGTGCCGGAGGCAAGCACCAGCGCCCGGCCGGGGTTCCTAGTTTCGATGTAGCGGGACTTCACATAGAGATCCCAGGCGCGTTGCGATCCGTTCGGATCGATGCCCTTCAGCGTCGACATATTGGTGGCGAAGGAGAGCTTGCGGAATTCCTGCGCCTCGTCGACGACGATCTGGTCTAAGCCGATCTCGGAGATGGTCATAAGGTCGTCCTTGCGCGTCACCAAGCCTTCGAGTCGCTCCTGCAACCCTTCCTTCAGCCGCTCGAGCCGCTTGCGCGAGACGCGGTCCTCGCTGTCGACTTTGGTCAGAAGGTCCTCGTAGAGCTGCAATTCGTCGTGGATCATCTGCTGTTCGAAGGCTGATGGGACCGCGATAAAGCGAAAGGCAGAATGCGTAATGATGATCGCGTCCCAGGTGGCGGTCGCAGCCCGTGACAGGAAGCGAGCACGCTTGTCCTTGGTGAAGTTCGTCTCGTCGGCGACCAGGATCCGCGCATTCGGATAGAGCGCCAAAAACTCGCGGGCGGCCTGCGCCAGGCAATGGCCTGGCACGACCAGCATGGCTTTGGCGATCAGTCCAAGCCGGCGCTGCTCCATGATCGCAGCCGCCATCGTCATCGTCTTGCCGGCGCCGACGGCGTGGGCAAGATAAGTCGAGCCATCGGCGATGATCCGCCAGATGCCACGTTTCTGGTGCCCATACAAAACAAAGGCGCCAGAGGCGCCAGGGAGTTTCAGATGGGAACCGTCGAATTTCCGCGGCGCGATGTTGTTGAAACGATCATTGTAATGGCGGGCCAGCCGGTCGGTTCGATCCGGATCGGTCCAGACCCAGTCCTTGAATGCCTGCTTGATCCTTTGGAGCTTGTCGCGCGCGGCCTCGGTATCGACGACGTTGAGCACACGCCGCTCGCCGTCGGCGTCCCTGAAGACGTCGAAGATTTGAGGCACCCGGCTGTTCAGCGCATCGGCGAGTAGATCGCCTGCATGGCGGCGACTGGTTCCCCATTCGGACGTGCCGGCAGCGCTATAGCCGAGCTGGCGGGCTTCCACTGTCCAGGAGCCGAGCTCCGGCATATGATGGATGCGGATATCGGCTTCCATTTTCTCCTTCACGAACGCCACGACGTCAGCAGCCGGGATCCACGGCGCACCGAGACGAGCCGTGATGTCGGAGGGACGAAGGTCTGCAGGCTGGACATCAACCAAGGCGCGGACATTGCGCTGATAAGCCGGATCGAGCTCGGCCGCCGCCTGCGCGGCGGTGAGCTTCGTTCGGACGGCCCCTGAGAGATATCCGTCTGCCGTCTTCCACGATCCATCGGCCGGATCACGGAAGATGGCCTCACTCAGTTCGTCGATCACCGCCGCCGGATCGCTGTGCAGCAGCTCGGCGATATGGTCGATATCGACGTGGCCGCGTTCGTTTAAAACGACGGCTAGCGCATCTGCGGGAGATGTGATTGTCGGCGCCGCGGGCGGCGATATCACGCGTTCAGAAAAAATCGGACCGGGCTTTGCCGTATCTGTTTCCAGATCATAATCTTCGATGGACGCCACCAGCCAGCAATCGGGGTCGTCGCGGAATGGCGCCAAGTTCGGCTGGCGATGGGTTTCCTTGACCTCACCGGTTTCCGAATCCTCCTGAATCGAGACGGTGGTATGGTTGATCGGACCGAAGTCGCGCACAAAGCTCGACCAGGCGATCCGCAGACGCACTTGGCCGTCGCGCCAAGGCCGGTCGGTTTCCTGAGCTTTCAACACCTCACGGACCGCGTCTCGGATCGGGATCAGTTTCGAGATGATCCGGACATGCTTTTCCGGGACCCCCTCACCGGTGCGACCCTTGCGGACGGTGACTGGCACGGCCGATCCGTCGAGCATCTGCATCAGGCCCTTCGACCGGTCAAGGAAAAAACTGCCCTCGCGAACAGTCCCGCCCTTAGGCTGTAGATCGACGATCTCGCCGAGTTCTTCCTCGAGATCAATATCGATAGGTGTCGGCTCTCCGTCATAGAGATCGGCCGGCAGAAGCTCGATGGCAGCGGAAAGCACGGCTTCGAGATCTTCGCCATCACGGGGCCGGCACGTGTAGGTCTCGCCGAACGGCCCCGAGGTCAGCGCATGGGTGCCGAGCACGAAATCGGGGTGCCGGGCAAACCAGCGGTTCACGCGGATGGCGCCTTCGTCGTTGGTGGCCGCCCTGACCTCATCGAGATCGAGCCACAGCTGATTTCCCTCCGGCTCTCCGGGCTTCCTCTTGCGGAAGAAGAGGATGTCGACGACGACATCCGTGCCGGCGTCGCGACGGAAGCTGCCCTCGGGCAGGCGGATTGCTGCGATCAGCTCTGCGGATTTGGCGATATGCTCCCGTGCTGTGGTATCGGCCTTGTCCATGGTGCCATGCGAGGTGACGAAGGCGGCGACCGCGCCGGGCTTCAGCAGGTCAATCGACCGGGCGATGAAATAGTCGTGCAGGCGAAGGCCAAGCGACCGGTAAGCGCGGTCCGAGCGGACAATGCGATCGGAGAAAGGTGGATTGCCGATGGCGAGATCGTAGATCGGAGCCAGATCGGTACGGGCAAAGTCGCCATTGAGGATCCGCGCCTTCGGCTGAAGCAGGCGGGCGATGCGGGCCGTGACCGGATCGAGTTCAATCCCGGTCACATAGGCGACGTCGCGATACGGCTCCGGCATCAGGGCAGGGAACAACCCCGTGCCGATTCCCGGCTCCAGCACCCGACCACCGCGCCAGCCGAGCTTTTCTATCCCGGCCCAGACCGCCCGGATGATGAACTCCGGCGTGAAATGTGCATATTGGGTGCAGCGGGCAAGCGACGCGTAGTCGCTCTCGCAAACCGCGGTCTCGAGCGAAGAACCAATATCGTCCCAACCCTTTCGGAAATCGACCTCGCCCGGCCGACGGAACATACTATTGGCCAGTTCGCTGGCGCCAAAGCCGGTGAAGCGGATCAACTGCGCCTGTTCCTTTGCCGTCGCGGGCCGGTCCCGCTTGGTAACGCCGTCGGCGACGAGGATCGCTGCGACATTGGCGCGGGCGCGATCCTTCCAGGTGGCACCCAACGCGCGGTCACCATCAAGATAGAAGTTTGCCCGAGACCCTGCTCGCCGAGCAGGTGCAGCAGTGACGGGGAGGGCAGGGGCCGATGCGGGCGGAGTGGGATCCGGGTCGTCGTCATTGGCGGGATCGGGAGAGAAACCTCCAAACGCGGTCACACCAAGCCCGAGCCCGGAGGACAGGGCAGAGCCGCCGAACATGTCGAAGGTAAAGGGGTCATTGCTCATGAAACGCTCCTTTGGAAAGCGGGCGTGCGAAATCGACCGGTCGAGAGTCCGACGAGTTGCAGCGCTCGAATTGTAGGGACTGGTTCTGGCTTAGGCCGCCAGGACCGTGGGCAGGTGGCGCAGATGCACCGGCAGCTTGGCGGCGATCTCCTCGTCGCTCAGTGTTTCGAGCAGCTTCAAGACGGTGCCTTCCTTGCCGCCAGAGAGCATCACCGTCCGACGACCCTGCATCGCCGTCGGCCAACCCTCATCAGCATAGCCACGATAGTCGTCGGTGGTCGTGCTCCAGATGTGCTCCAGCCGTTCTTCGCGGCTCATGGCCCGGACCGGTCGGGTTTCGCGGTCGACGATCGCGACCCGCATCGCCTCCACAGAGTTCGGGTCCGCGAGATCGCAATAGGTATGAAAGTAGCGGACCGCTTCATCAATCCGGATCGCATAAAACACCGATGTCACCGAACCGGTTATGAACTCCCGCATCGCAAAGATCGGCCCGCGCATCCACAGCGGCGGCAGAATGTCGGGCATGTAGGAATAGGAGGTCTCGTCGATCTCGAACCATTCGCCCGCATAGACCGCAGACTGGTCACCACCAAAGCGGTCGGGACGCCTCGCGTGCCTGTCGAACATCCGGAATAAGTCGGTGCGCTTGGCCACACCTTGAAAAATTTTGCGGGGAAGGGCTATCGAGGTCATCAGCTTGATCCTTTCGGGGTTTTGGACCGAAGGCAGCACAAGTCGTTTCGACATCGCCAATCTCTTCAGTCCTTCATGACCCCTCCCGCGTTGCTGCGTCCGTGTCCGGCCGGGTCAAGGGCCGGCGCATGCCGGGCGGAGCCTCCCTTGATGCGGCCGGCGCGCATGCGGCAGGCCCCACCTTTTTCTCCATGTTCCTTTCTCGTTTCTCCTTCTCCCTGGCTTTCAGAACCTCGTTCCAATCCTCCGCCGGCGGACATAGCCGCTGCCAGTCGCAGCCGGACGCTTCAGCGAGCGCCCGCAATCGTTCTGCGTAGACCTCCCCTTGGGAATTGGCATCCGTCGCCGCGACCAGTGTTAGTCCCGGCCGCGCAGCAAGTTCTGCAAGCGCCGCATCTGTCGCCGGAGACCACCCACCGCCAGTGCTGAGATAAAGAGTTTGCTCCCGCGGACCTTCGAGCGCCGCGAGACTCATCGCGTCGATCGCAGCTTCTGTGACACAGAGTCGGGACGCATCGCCTGGTCCAAAGCGGAAGAGAACCTTCGACCCCCCGCTGGCAAAGCCACGCCAGTCGGGACCGCGCTCCTCCCAGCCGACGACGCGACCCTGGCCATCGACATGGGCTGCCCACAGACTGCCGAAGGGTCCTTCCCGCAGGACACCCTCTTGAATAGCCTGCTGGGCGATGGCCGTCGGGATCCAGCGCCCCCAGCACAGATAGCGCCAGGCACCGGATCCGGGCGAAGGCTTGCGCCGGCTGCGCCAGCGGTCGGCAATATCTTCCAGCGGCACGGAAGACCGCGAAGACCTCCATTCCGGCCGGGAAAGTTGATACCCGACAATTGACGCAACCGCCCCCGCTGCGGACGGGAATGGAATTCCCTCCAGGAACATGGCAAGGCCGAAGACATCGCCCTTTTCGTCACTGAGGGGATCGAACCAGCCGCGCCCGTCATGCGTGACAATGACGATGTTGCCGCCGCGCCGGTATTTTACGGCGCGGCGGGTGCTTTCCTTCAGATCGATTTCGTAACCGGCCTGCTCCAGTACGGCCTCGCAACTCACCTTGGCGCGCAGCGCCTCCAATTCTTCTCGTTTCATATTTTTTCAGCCGCCTAGCGGCCGTCCCTTCTTCTTCCCGCAACTTGCGGGTCACCTTCCACCCGCCGCGAAGAGCGAAGGGGGCAAGGGCGCAGCAGGCAACTGACAAAAGTTGCAGCGACGTGCTGCGGCAAAGCTTCCCTTGCGGCCGACAGATCGCCAGCGGCAGGAACAAGCGGGTCTCAATGAGACCCGCGCGGGAAATATTCGTGTACGATCTCAAGATCGTCTTCGTCATCGAGTTCGTCGGACGGAAGGACGCCGAATTCGCCGCCGGATTTGAACAGTGTCACTGGAACCATGAGGATGCGGGAAAGCGAAAATGCGTGGCTTTGAGCGAGTGCAAGATCCTGTGCCATGTGAGAAACCTCCGTCCGGAGCGGGCCGATCCCGCTCGATGGCTCCTCAAAGGACCGGGGACGGTCGCGATCACCGCGAAGACGAAGGCGGAGCGGCGGCAGCTTGCTAGCCGACCCTGAACGGGTTGATCGACGGAGATCCGGACATGGTCCAGGACGCCATCCATAAAGAGCGGGATTGGTTTGCTTCGGCGGGAATTGAGGTATTCGGCACAGATCGGTCACGGAAGCCAGCTCAGCATTTGTTGCCGAGAACCTGTCTGACCAGCCCGCCAGTCAGCGACGACGTGCTTTCTCCTGATCGGACAAGGCTTCGACAACAGAAAAGTCCATCTCAGGGCGTGGCTCTATCCGGGCTATCTCGCTGGCGACTTTCGACCAGTGCCAGAACTCGTCGAGTTCACCAGTGGGCCGGCTATGAAACGCACGGCGCTGTGCTTCGTAGTAGCTACCGGCTGGATCCGAAATTGCGAGAAGCCTTGCATCAGCCTGCCATCGCCGCCGTATTGCCCGGCGATGTGCGAGCCATCGTGTGAGAAAGCGGATCATCAATAGCTCGAGACCGGTGGCGACAGAGGCAAATTACCACAAGACCCGGATGATAGAGATGCGATATTATATAAATAAATTCAATATTTTATCAAAAATTGCATAAGCAGAATTATGGAACCAATAGCCCGACGGCAGGGAAACGAGACTCCGCCACCATTTGACGCTAGATTATTCATTGGTTCCGCAACTGAATGATCGACGTGCTATCTCTGTCTAGCTTGCTCCACTGGTTGCGCGAACTTCGCCAGCGATCGTGAACTGAGAAAGAAATGAAACTACAGAGCTCGAGGTTCTTACTACGCGACTTTGTCCAAGAGGATTTCCTTGCCTTCCGACACTATCAAACAGACCCTCGCTACCGGGCGCTGTACGATATTGATGAGGGGAATGACAACTTTTGTGCCAGCTTGTTTGCGTTGTTTCTACGATGGCAAACGGAGGAGCCGAGGCATAATTATCAGTTGGGAATTTTCGAGATAAGCAGCGCGCGGCTCGTTGGTTGCGGAGGTGTAAGGCTGAAGCAGACGGATCAGTCTGCAGCTGTCTTAGGCCTTGAATTGATCCCCGACTATTGGGGCCGCTACAAAGTGGCCCTTGAGGTAGGAGAATGTCTGGCGGGATTTGCATTTGAGTCCCTCCAGGTTGACGTCATCGTAAGCGACACCTCCAGTGGTAACGACCGGGTCACGAAGATTGCTCGTAAGTATGGGGCGAGTAAGGTTGACGAGCGACAGGGGCCGGCTTGGATGTCGCTGCGTGGCTTTACTGAGGTAGATTGGGCCCTTACGCGCGACCATTGGGACAATAGACCACAGTTTAGGCGCAACGCACAACTTCGCACGGAATAGGTGGGCAGTCCATTCAGCCTTTTTCAGAAGTGAAACCAAGATGTGCACCGCTTTAGTGACTTGGTCGAAAGCCAGGTGCATGTACGACCTGGGAGAGGCCAACCGTTACGCCTAATAGAGCGCTTCCATGGGCGGCGTCGACATTGGTCGGTATCTGCTCTTTTTTGTAGCCGAGGCCCCGTTCATCAACGGAGCGGCAGACGCCGGACCTGCCCGGTTCAGTACGCTGAGACCGATCATGGCGCGGCGCATTCGATGGGGGATCCCTTAGCAGAGCGCCCGAAACTCCTCAGACAAATTGAGCGACTTCTGACAACCATCTGCTTGATCCACTGTGTTTGAGCAGCCGCTTATGCCGACAGTCCGGTCGAAATGGGGGCAGTTCATTGTCACATTTTGCGCGGGCGGAGGAGAGAAATTGGGTGATGTAGTAAGCAACCTTCACTAAATGCGTTTCCAAGGCAAAGTGTCTCGACGTATCGGCGCCCAGGCGTCACTCAAGCCATCTTCATATGCATTCTTCCGAGGATACACAGGGCGAGCCTGAGACCAACTGGTCTTGCATAGTCACGATACATATCGAAGATTCCTTGATAAAGTCTGGAACTGAGTGGACCTGCGGCTTGCCGAGGATGCTACACCACAGGTTCCCGAGCCGTGATAGCACGATTGTTAAATCGGCATGCCTGAGTCTGCATATCGTGACGATCAGCGACGACCTGATGCACCACCTGGCGGAGAGCGCTTACTTCACAACTGCTGCGCGCCCGATTCCTCCGGCGATGTCGGTAGCGCACGTTTCCGGTTCGTCCATCATCGAACATCAATTGGATATTCTGCCACTCGTCCCGCAGAGCCGCCGGACGTCACTTGGGTCTTCCGCTGAAGGGCGATTAGTCCAAACTGATTGTGGATCGCCCGTGTCGACGGCCCGCGAAGGAGCGCAGGGACCGGCTTGTATGCTGCACGTCGGCAGTGGCGACGTTACAACACAAACGTTTAGGACGCCATTGTCGTGATAGTCGATCAACACCCCGATCCTCCGTCGGCGAGGCAGGACCCTAGAAGCTCCGATCACGCGCTTCGCTCAATTTTGAAGATCAATCTGAAGCGGATCGCGGCCGATTACCCGAGGGGCGATGTATTCGTGGATATAGGCCTCCACGGTCTCTGCCCCGAAGAAGGTTTCTCCAAGCCCGGTGATGCCTTCATCCGTATGAACCAGGATCCAGAGGAGATTTTGTCTCTCCGCGATGCGCACGGTTTCGAGTTTGGTGATTTTCATGAAATTTTTCCTCAAGCAATGCCGGCGGCAAGGAGCGCCTTGGCGCTTTCATCGAAATGTTTTGCCATCAGCTGGCTCGCCTCCTGTGGGTCGCCTGCATGGATGGCTTTTGCGATCGCCAGGTGAAGCGCGTTCATGGCATGCCGTTCTTCATCCGAGGAGCGACTGCGCCATCCGATCGGCCAGGTTTGTCGCGAGACGGTCTGAAACGCGCCCAGGATCAGCGAAAAAATCGGGTTCTTTGATGCCTTGGCAATGGCGAGGTGGAAGGCGAGATCATGTTCCATCACCGTCTCAGGGGACTGAAACTGCGTCTCCATCGCCATCGCATGGTCGATGAGAAGACGTGCCTCATCCTCGGTTCGGCGAAGCGCTGCCAGACTGGCCGTCCGCATCTCGATCGTCCGACGCACATCATAGATCTGGTGGACGCTGATCTGCTCGGTACCGACACCATGTTCGATCATCAGGGACATGGCGCCATGATCAAGCTCAGCCACCCGCGCGCGCTTGCCCACATGCAGGTCGAGCAATCTCATGGCTGCAAGAGACCGAAAGGCCTCCCGAATGACCGTGCGAGAGACGCCGAGTGCCTTGGACAGCGCCAGTTCACTGGGCAGGCTGTCCCCCGGGCCAAGCGCATGGTCACGGATATAGGAGGTGAGCGCAGCGATCACGCCATCAACCCGGCCGTCAGCGCCCGCTTCTACACTCGCCACAGACGAACCCTCCAAAACACCTAAACCTGTAAGACAGCTTTTGACGTTTTGATTTAGATTTTGTCTGATTGCTTGTCAATCGCCAACATGACGTGCCAGCTTCCCGGACAGCCGCGTCCAGCCACAAGGTCAAGGCGAGACAGCGTCAGGCAGCCGAGGAGTTCGACCACACCAGTAACAACCGCCTGAACAAGACGCACCGACCTCAGTATCTATTCAGCGGACGGATTGAATGCGGCATCTGCGGCGGCCCCTATGCGATCATGGCGAAGGACCGCTACGGATGCACCAATCGTCAAAAGAAGCTTCCCATTGCGCATCTCGATGATCAGACCTGTTCAAACTCTAAGACCATCGCGCGCGCCGAACTCGAACGTCGTGTCCTGAAGGCAATTCCGTCACGTCTGTTTTCGGTCGAGAACACAAGAAGCATCATCGATGAAGTGAACAAAGAGATCGAGCGCATCTCCAGAGCTCAAACGTTAGACCGGGAGAAGCTTGGGAAAGACCTGGCTGTCATCTGCCAGAAGCAACAGGTGATCGCAGAACAGATTACCGAACGCCTGCTCAGTGGTCATCCGGACGTAAAGGTCTTCAATGACATGCTCACCAGGCTAGAAGAGCAGCGCACTGAGGTTGAGCGCAAATTGGGGGAGAAGCCAGTGGCCACCGTCGGGGAGCCGAAGCAGATCACAGTCAATGTTTCAACGCTCAAGAGCGCTTTCGACGCCATGACTGCTATCGTAAGACACGGCAATCCGGCAGACGATGTCGCCGCGGGACAGTTCAATTTTCTGAGGGAGTTGGTCCAGAAGGTGGTTGTGCTGCCCTCTACGGACGGCAAAACAGCGGAGCTGACGGTTCACGGCAGGTTGGCTGCCATCCTCGCCTCGATCAAGGCAATCGATGAGCATACGGCACAAAAGCGCGGTGCGTTTCACGCGGAGTTTACGCGCCGGGTCAAGGCGCGGGAGTTCAGGACGACTGAGGAGAAGCTGGACATTCTAACTTTGCGGCTACAGACTATTGTAGCGTAAGGTTGAGTTATGGAACATTCGTCCCGTTTTTGACTAAGAAAGTGACCACTCTCGCATCCGTGTTTCGTCGCCTCGACTGCAACTTTTGCATGTATGTCAGCAACCTTCAGGGCACCGATGCTAACTCAAGGAGATTGGGGTATCATTGTCGCAATCGTGCGACCTGCTTCATCAATATCTTCGAATGTGTGTGCGGCACTCACCTGTAGCCTTAGACGAGCTTCACTGCGCGCTACGACAGGATAGATCACTGCAGGCGCATAGATTCGTTCATTTGCCAAGGACCGCGACAAGGAGACCGCCTCATCTTCGTTCCCGATCTTCAGACTCGTGATAGGATTATCACTTCGGTAATAGGACAGGCCTCTGGTCTCCAATATCCGTCGCAACCGGCTGACGTTCGCCCAAAGGCAGTAGTTCAAGACTGGATCGGACCTGCAGATTTTGGTTGCCGCAAGCGCCGTTGCGACATTGGCAGTGGTCAGTCCCATTGTGAAAATCCATCCCCGGCTGGCCGCCCGCAGCTTCGCGACCTCTTCTGCTGCCCCAGCGACAAAACCACCGCTCGCTCCACCAAGAGCTTTGGACAGAGAGCCCGTGAGGACTAGTCCGGGCGAATTATTGGGTAGGCCGCAGAGAGGTGCAGTTCCAGTTCCGTTTGGGCCAACAACACCAGTGGCATGAGCCTCATCCACCATCAGAAGTGCATCGTACTCCTGCGCAAGTGCGTAGATTTCCAACAAAGGAGCAGCACCGCCCTCCATGCTGAAAATACCATCGGTGACCACGAGTCTCTTGCCTTGCGGAGACGCCGCATTGAGTGCTTGCTTGAGCCCGTCGACATCACGGTTGGGATAGGTCACGACTGTTGCTCGGCTGAGACGGCAGGCATCAATGATGCTGGCGTGGTTCAGTCTATCTGAGAAGATGGTGTCACCTTCTCCGACCAAGGTCGTCAGTACCCCTGAGTTCGCTGCGCCGCCTGATGAGTAGAGGATTACAGCTTCGGTACCGAGATATGCAGCCAATTCTTCGCAAAGTTCCTCATGTAGCGTGGTGCTGACAAAGGTTGGATAAATGCAAGCGCCTGAGCCAAACTGCTGCAGAGCCTCGATGACTGAGCTGAGAACACGAGGGTCCGTGGAAAGGCCGAGGTAATCATTGCTCCCCAGTACGATCATTTCGGTGCCGTTGATCGTAGCTCGTCCGCCTTTGCGCGAGCTGATGACACAAGGTGATTTTGCAGAGGCGCGCATCTAAACTCCCTCGCTTGAAAGGGCCTGTGTTACCAGGTTGAGATAGTATCGCATTACGGTGGGAACGATCTCGTCGTTGAAGACGTAGCGATCACCGTGGAGCCCCTCGCCCGGTCCAACGTCTCCAACTCCCACCCATGCATAACAACCGCCAACTTGGCGCACCATATAAGCGAAATCTTCGCAGCCAAGGCTGGGCTGAAACTCAGTATGAACATTCTCAGCGCCCACGGCCGCAGCCGCTGCAGCAACCGCTTTCGCTGTGGAATCGGCTGTGTTGACCAAGGGGGGATAGCCTTTTCGGTAAATGACATTGGCAGCGACGCCATGAGCGCTGCCAATACCCTCAGCAATGTCTTTGATGACCGCTTCGCAATGGTCCGATAATTCAGGCCGGAAGAACCGGCATGTTCCCTGGAGCCATACCTTTTTGGGTACAATATTGCCGACGTTGCCACCGTGGATCTGCGTAAGGCTGACCACCAACGCATCAAGCGGGTTCACTGAGCGACTCACCACTCTCTGCACCGCCTGGATGAACGCACCCGCGGCGAGTATTGGGTCATCACCCAAGTGAGGCATTGCGACATGCGCTCCGGTGCCCTCGAATGAAAGCTCGAAGCCATCGACCGCCGCCATTTGCGGTCCGACCCGCATTGCGATGGTTCCGAGAGGCACGCCTGGCCAGTTATGAACAGCATAGACAGCGTCGACGGGGAATTGATCGAACAGACCCGCTTCAATCATGCGCATACTTCCACCCTCGTTCTCTTCGGCGGGCTGGAAGATGAAGTAGACAGTACCATCAAAAGCTCGGCTCTCGCTCAATAGCTTTGCAGCGCCAAGTAGCATGGCTGTATGCCCGTCATGACCACAAGCATGCATGACACCTTCATTGACGGAAGCGTAGTCAACGCCACTATCCTCAACAACAGGAAGCGCATCTAACTCCGCTCGCAGACCAATCGCTCCTTTTCCTGTTCCGCTACGGAGGACTCCTACCACACCCGTTCCGCCGATCCCCTCATGAACCTCATCCAGACCGAACGAGCGAAGCTTCTCCGCAACGAATTGCGCCGTTGCGTATTCCTGAAAACCTAGCTCAGGGTTTGCATGAATGTGGCGCCGCCAACCAATTACTTCTGGCGTAAGGCGGGTGATTGGGTCGTTGAAAAGCATAAGCTCCTCCCTTGAGTTGATTGAACTGAGGATGCACTGAATTCGAGGACGGCGCTTGCGTTTGGTCCGAAAAAACCGAGGGAAGCCGAAGAGCTTCAGCATGAGGTGCCGCACCGTTCTGCTACTAACCGTAAGTGCTCTACCGCAAAGATTTGCCAACCTACCGCCCCGCTCCGTGACATCTCCGAGCAACAAGAACCATGGCACTATGCAAAGAGCCGCAGCGCGACGTCAGCGACGATGACTGAGCCCATAAAAGTGCCTAGCATGACGCAGATCGCAACGATCAGCAGCTTCCATCCTGCACGCCGAGCAAGTCGGAATTCTTCTTGAGAGAGCGCTAGACCTGCATAGGCCAGCACGGGCGTAGCTAGCGCCAAGAAGCTGACTTTATCTACAAGTGACAAAATTACTGAAGAGCCAGGCACGACAGGTGTGCTTGCGGCAACTGCCAGTATTGAGACCCAAGCAACGACAGGAAGTTTGATAGGCGCCACATGCGCTATCGAGATGCCGACCAATGATAGAGCGCACAATACGAGGATGCCTGGCAACGCTTCGGCCGGCTGGACGCCTGTGGCGATCCAATTCCCGAGAACAGCAATTGTGCTAATGATCAAAAGCGATCCACCTGCGTGTACGAGTCGGCCGACAAGGTCATGGGTCGCTTGATGCGATGTGGCAGAGTTAGGAGCGTTTTCCATGGTCAACCTCTTAATGTTGAAGTTCCGGTCGAGCCTTCGCGAACAGCCATTCGGTGAGCGGCAGCGCAACAAACAAGCTCAGGTAAAGTCCGGTCGCGTAGGTGAGAACGTTGCTGGCAGCCGCAAGACCCAGGATCAGATCTTTCTCGTCTGGCAGTAGTGCGGTGAGACTGCCGGTGCATGCCGCCAACATACTACCGGATCCGACACCACACGACATTGCCAGAGCTCGAATATCGAAGACGCCGAGGCTGTAAACCAGCGGGGGTACGATTGCGAACACGAACGTGCCAATCAAGGTTCCAGTTGCGTAGACGCCCATGGCCCCAGCACCTTCTGGGCTATCCAACCCATATTTCTCAGCGATGATGGCGAGGTTTGGCTCCCTGTCGATCGAGTAGGTGGCCCCGATCGCTTCTCGGCCCAGTTTCAAAGCGAATACAGCTATTGGGAAAGCGAATGCAATGGTACCAAGATTACCGATTTCTTGCATGATCAGCGCAGGTCCTGCCTCGATGATGGAACCGATTTGGGGCCCGATTGTCGTGCCGAACTTAGCGATAAATGGCATGATCCCAACGGAGATCATCAACCCCGCAAGCTTACCCTCTTTAGCCGACAAGATCCGGCCCGCGGGCGCCAGCACATTCGGGTTGACGGCAATCGCAATCGCGAATGAGTAGAGGATTGGCAAAAGGATTATCACTCCAATTCCAAGGGATAATCTGCGTACCCCGATCGCCTCAGATGTTATGACAATCGCTAGTACGGCCGCGTGCAACGCCAACGGACCTCTGAAATTACCTGTCATGAAGACCTCCATCAGTTCCCCCGCCGATGTTGCGATCAGCGTCGCAATTGTGTTCTCGGCTATGGGAATACTAGGATCAGTCTGGGGACTGGTCTTGAACGTATGTGACCTAGCTTAGGGTGCAGCACACGTAGTAAGATTAAACCGTTCAGCACCTTGATTGGGCCGCAGATGGAGAATTGGTTGCCGCCGGAGAGTACACGCACATCGTACGCAGTTCGCCAGGCTGGTGATATCCGTATAGAGACGATCACTGGAAGCCTCCACCACTGGAATTTCCGGCCGCATTTTCACTTGGGTGATGAGGTAGCTCAGATCCTCGAAGGGCGGGTGCGTCTTCGGCTGCCGCAGGAAACAAAGATCTATGAGGCCGGCGACACGGTTACAGTGCCTGCAGGTATCGTTCACCGATTTGAACCCGTAGACAAGAACGGGTGGGCATTCTCTTCACACTTCGTCTCTGGTGCCTCTCCCCCGGATCTGCGTGCAACAATACCTTGGCAGATGAACCCCGGGCTTGGCCGCCGCGTATTCGGTACACTTATCGGTCGCGAAACGCTTCACACAGATGTTCAGTCGATCGCAACCAATTGCGAAGTCTCGCCGGGATATCTCTCAAGAAGCTTTCGGCGAGAGACAGGCACGAGCCTGCATAGTTTCCATGTTCTCGTCGCACTTCAGAAGGCGAAAGCTTTGCTACGTCAGCAGTTGCCGATTGCATATGCCGCGCTCGACACGGGCTTCTGCGATCAGGCACATTTAAATCGTGAGTTCGTCCGAACGCTGGGAATGACCCCTGCGACGTTCAGGTCGGCTTGGCTGACAGCTGAATAGTGTTTCCCTCCGCGCTCAGGTCACGTTCATTCAAGACCTAACGTCTGCGACCAGGCCAGATAGTGATGCATGAGCCGTGGCGAAGCTGCCTCATCGGCCAAAAGTTTCGCCTCAGTTCGCGCATGGCTGGACTTTGCAGAGCTGAGCAGAGGTTAAGATGAACATAGCAATCGATGATAGAACTCTCGCGCGCATGACAGATTGGCGTCACCACCTACATGCAAACCCGGAGCTGGCTTACCGAGAAACCGAAACAGCCAACTTTGTTGCTGCCCGGCTCGAGGAAATGGGAATAGTTGTTGAGCGCGGATGTGGTGGGACCGGCGTAGTCGGCGTTTTGACCGGAAACTTGGGCCCCGGCCGCTCTATCGGACTACGTGCCGAACTCGATGCCCTGCCTTTAACGGAAGAAGGCACGCTACCGCACCGCTCCAGGAACGAGGGGGTGATGCACGCGTGCGGCCATGACGGGCACATGGCAATTCTCCTCGGCGCAGCCAATGTTCTATCCCGGAACCGAGACTTCGCCGGCACTGTTGCCTTCATATTCCAGCCAGCGGAAGAAAACGAGGGCGGGGCCATTCGCATGATTGCGGAGGGACTATTCGAGGACCACCCAGTTGACGCGATTTACGCATTGCATAATTGGCCAGGTCTAACGATGGGTCATATAGCCGTTCAGCCTGGCCCTATGATGGCGCAATACGACACATTCGAATTCACTATCAATGGACGCGGAGGCCACGCAGCATTGCCGCAAACGCTGCGCGATCCCTCCATCGCAGCTGGACAATTGATTAGTGCTATCCAAGGGGTAGTCGCGCGCTCAATTGACCCATTCGACCAAGCAGTGGTCAGCATCACGCGACTGCTCGGTGGCGCTTCATACAATGTCGTGCCCGATACGATTGAACTGTCAGGAAGTGTACGAACCTTGGACACAGCAGTGCAGGATCGTATTCGCGAACGTCTTCAAGAAATCGCGTGCGGCATCGGCATGGCTTTTGAGACCGAGATCAATCTAGCCTATCAAACGCGCTTCGGCTCGACCGTGAACACACTTCATGAGGCGGCGTTGGCACAACGTGCAGCGTCTCGCGTGGTTGGCCGGGATCATGTGAACACGCAGTTTCGACCTTCGATGGCATCCGAGGACTTCTCAGCCATGTTGCAGCGGCGCCCGGGTGCTTTCGCATGGATCGGTGCTGGCGAAGGCCCGGGCCTGCACCAGTCGACTTTTGACTTCAATGATGCCCTTCTCCGGCCAGGGGCATCATACTTCTGTACCCTCGTCGCTGAAGAATTGAAGGCGACTGATTCACCTGAGCGGACATAGCCTGACTGAACCACGACCGCTGCGTATAGTTGTCAGCCCACTTCTGCACTCTCAAATACAACTGTTTGAAAACCTCCGCGGATCAGTCGCTTTCCATCATAGGGTGCCGGATTCTGGTCACGCGACAGCTTTGGATCAGTGAACACCTTCATTAATGCTGCATCTCGCGTTTGTTTATCGGGCCATACCACCCAAGCTAAACAGACTGTCTCGTCTTCGCGGCAAAGCACAGCCTTCCTAATTGATGTCGCATCCCCGTCAGGTAAGTCATCACCCCAGTTTTCCATTACCGCCAAAGCGCCATGCGATCTAAACACCAACGCTGTAGTGCGGGCATGCTCTAGATATCGCTTCTTCATCGCAACTGGAACCGGCGTGAGAAAACCATCAATGTATGTCACAAGCTTCCTCCGGATCGGTGTAGATACTTATTAAAATGCAACCCAGTTAGTGATGACGTGCACCGAGCTAGCTCGCTCGGCGGTCCCTCGAAGATCAGACGTCCGCCTTTGCAACCTGCACCTGGGCCTAAATCGATTATCCAGTCTGCGCGAGCAATGACATCGAGATTGTGCTCTATGACGATGACAGTCGATTCAGCCTCCACCAGCCGGTCGAGTATACCTATCAGGGTCCTGACATCATGCGGGTGGAGTCCGGAGGTAGGCTCATCAAGCACATAAATGTTTCCAGTGGTCCCGAGCTCGCCCGCAAGCTTGAGCCGTTGGCGTTCACCCCCGGACAATGTGGAGAGGGGTTGGCCCAGTGTTAGGTAACCCAGCCCGACTTCAGCGAGCCTCTGCAGCGTCAACACGACTCCGCTTTCAGTAAAAAAGGCAGCTGCTGTTTCAATATTCATGTCGTAAATGTCAGCGATGGATTTGCCGCGCAGGCGGTGCTCCAGCACCTCTGGCAAGAATCGCTTGCCGTCGCAGGCCTCACAGGTTGTGACCATTGGATCGAGATGGCCAAGATCTGTAAAGATAAGGCCGAGCCCATTGCACTCCGGGCATGCCCCCTTGCTATTGGCTGAGAAGAGACCGGCCGCAACCCCGTTGGCGTTGGCAAAGGCTTTGCGGATCCCGTCGAGCACTCCCGTATAGGTCGCCGCATTTGATCGGCGCGAGCCGCGCGCGAGGTTCTGGTCGATGATAACAGCTTCTGGATAATGTTGCGGAAGGCACCGCCGGACAAGCGACGACTTCCCAGAGCCAGCCACGCCCGTGACAACAGTCATAACGCCTTTAGGTATATCGACTGAGACGTCGCGAAGGTTGTTAATCCGCGCGCCTTCGATACGCAAACTACCAGTCCTCTCGCGATGGGTAGCTCTGATCGAGTGGGGCTGCGTCAAGTATCTGCCTGTGCTCGTGCCGGATCTCAGAAGCCCAGCATAGTTACCTTGGTAGACGACCTCTCCCCCATTCGTACCCGCGAGCGGCCCGATGTCTACCACGTGATCAGCAATCATTATCATGTCGGGCTTGTGCTCAACGACAAGTACCGTGTTGTCCTTGTCCCGTAGCTGCAGCATCAGTCGCGCAAGCTGTCCTACGTCATGAGGGTGAAGACCGACTGAAGGCTCGTCAAAAACATAGGTGATGTCGCTCAATGAGGATCCGAGGTGACGGACCATCTTCACACGCTGCGATTCTCCACCTGACAGCGTCGCGCTTTCGCGGTCGAGATTTAAGTAGCCTAGCCCTATCGTCACAAGGTTCTGCAATCGAGCGATTAGAGCCTGCAGTAATGGCTTAGCCTCTTTCATATCGAAGGCACGGACTATTTCGATCAAGTCCGAAACCTGCATCGCCATTAGTTCAGCAATATTGTATCTGCCAAGTCGACTTCTTAGAGCCGCAGCATTAAGACGGGTACCGGCACAAACCGAACATTTTCCTCGGGTAAAGATGCGATCATACTCAACCCGCATGTGAGGTTGCAACAAGTCTGGATCTTTGGCCCCGAGCCCTCGCATCAGTTTGATAAGCACCCCTTGATAAGTCAGGTGCACCTTACCAACTTTTACCTTGCGTCCATCATCAAGGTGAAGAAGGGTGTGCATTTCTTCTTCAGTGAACTGATTGACCGGCTTGTCCATGTCAAAGAGTCCTGAATTTCTGTACAGGTCCCACCACCAGCTATTGATCGCGAATTCCTTGGGGAGGAGTGCTCCTTGGCTCAACGACAAGCGTACATCCATCACCGCGGACATATTTATTGTCGCCACCTGCCCGACACCTTGGCAATTTGTGCAGAGACCACGTGGATCGTTGAAGCTGTATGCCCCAGGCGGCCCGAGTCTCGGCTCCGCATGGCGAGAGAATAACAAACGCAACATCTGTGCAGTGTCCGTTACCGTGGCAACAGTCGAGCGAGAATCCCCGCTTAGTCGTTGTTGATCGACGATGATTGCAGCAGAAAGGTTTTCTAGCGAGTCAGCATCAGGTTCGCCGTAGCGGGGCATGAACTGTTGCACGAAGACAGGATAGGTCTCATTGACTAGCCTCTGGCTTTCAGCCGCTATCGTGCCGAAAACTAGGGATGATTTTCCAGAGCCTGACACACCGCTGAACACAGTGATTTTTCGTTTCGGAATGTCGATCGAAATGCCTTTTAGGTTGTTTGTGCGCGCGCCCGTAATCCGAATGTAGTGCTCTCTCGCGGGCGCCCCTTGTTCGCCATTGACCGGCAACGAAACTGAGACTGGCTGACGAGGCTCGTCGGACTCAATAACCATGTAACTGTACCTAGTACGGTCGGCCGCTGATCCATTGGACCAGCTGAATGATGAGGCCATTTGGGTCCAACACTTGGGCATGACGTTCACCCCAGTCGTCTTGCTCAATCTCGCTCCTAAGCATGACGCCATTGGCGGTTAGGCGAGTGACTTCGAGGTCCAAGTCTTGGACCGTAAGTGCCAAACTCACGCCCTGCACGCTTGAGTACCGCAACGACTGCTCTAAGTTCGAAGATCCAAACTGCATAAAAAACAAAGTCGGGCCCCCATCAGGCCTCTCAATCGCGCTGCCACCTTCGAAAGACAACACCTGCTGATAGCCAAAATGCTGAACGAAGAAGGAAGCCGACGCCAAAGGATCAGTGACGGTGAACGTCACAGTGGTGGCAACTACATGCATGAATGGAGGCTCCATGGCCGAGCATCGCTCAGCCTGCAATTTGAGGGCTCGAAACGAGATCGAAGAACTTGACGATCTCCACAGCGACCAGGTCCGGCGAAACGACATGCCACTCGCCCGGCAGGCTCTTGTGGTGTGCATTTGCAAGCAAACCGGCGACTCTCGCAGCTGAACCCGTCAGATCATCAGTGCTACCATTACTGTCTAATACCAGTGTCGGAATGGAAATCGTTCGTAGCTCCGCTGTATTCAATGCATCAGAGAGCCGGCAGTCGTATACCAACGTCGGGGCGACACTGACCATACGTCTCCAACGCTCAGTGCTGCGCATGTCATCGATAATCTCCTGCGGAACACCAATCGCAGTGTGGAACAACTCCACGGCTTCTTCATACCGTCCCGCCGTAGCCAATTCATCGAGCTGTGCCGTCAACGGATCTGGCTCTTGCTGATCCTCAGGCTGAAGCGGCGGCTCCATCAAAACGAGCCCTGATATGGCACTACCAGCCACAGCTGCATGCAAAGCTAGAAGTGCTCCAGATGAGTATCCATAAACAAGTGGGGTGCCTCCTATAGCAGTGATGACAGCGCCAAGGTCTTCCACCTCCCGCTGCGGATGGTAGTGCCCAACATCAGTACTCTCACCGCGGCCGCGGCGATCATAGCGGACCACGGTGAACTGGTCTTCGAGCAAAGGCACAAGCTCTTCATAAGCACTCATGCCACGGAAGTGGCCCGCAGGTTCAATCAAAATTAAATTTGGCCCGCTGCCTGTGAAGTCAAATGCGATAACCGTTCCATCCAGGGACGGTGTGAATGATGATCTGGACAACAAAGCCTCCATTTGGTACTCGCGAGTACTAAACTATCCACGCCGTGTTGGTACTGTCAAGTACCCGATGGGAGAGCCATGTGACTTCAGCCAAGAGGCGGCCGCGCCTTACCCCCGACGAGGCTCGCAATGCGATACTTGATGCGACGCTGCAGCTTTACCTCGACAAGGGTTATCTAGGCACCAGTACCGATGAGATCGCCAGCCTATCCGGCGTCTCAAAGCAAACGATCTATCGCCATTTCAACGATAAGGACGACCTGATCAGAGCGGCAATGCAGAGGTTAATCGCAGCTGCTGAAGACCAAGGTGCAGACAGCTTCGAGCGCTTGGCAGAGTCGGACAATCTGGCAGATGACCTTGAGGTCTTCGCGAAGCAGCACCTGATTGACATTATACAACCGGAAATCATGCGGATGCGGCGACTTATCATTGCCGAAGTTGACCGCTTTCCAGACGTGGCGCGAGCTTGGTACGAAGCAGCCCCCAAGCGAGCCCATCATAAACTCGCAGAAACCTTCAAGCGGTTAGAAGAGCGCGGCCTGCTTCTGGTCGAGGATCCATTGCTTGCAGCGGAGCAGTTCAATTGGCTGATCCTGTCCATTCCGATGAACCGCGCGATGTTTGATAGCGATTCGGTTTTCGACACATCACGCCATCAGGAGTACGCAGAGGCTGCCGTACGCGTGTTCCTCGCCGCATATTCAATAGACCGCACCACAAGAGACGGGCTGTGCCGCTCGACCCACTCGTCGGACGGATAGCCCATGCTTTTCAAAAAACAGGTGCTTGAGAAGATCGCGCGTGGAGAGGTATCGATTGCGTTGCGCAGGTGGCGGAAGCCTTCGGTGAAAACCGGTGGTCAGCTTATGACGCCTGTCGGAGAACTGACAATCGACTTGGTTACCACAATCTCTCCAGCTGATATCACCGATACTGTAGCGCAGTCAGCAGGCTATGAAGATCGGAGCGAAGCTTTGAGAGCTCTGTCAGAGTCACATGGCCAACTGTATAAGATCGAATTTCGATTGACCGCGGCTGACTGGCGAAAGACCCTTGCCGAGCGTGATGATCTGGATGCTCACGCTGTAGAAGCCATCAATCAGAGTTTGTACGATCTTGATTTCAGGTCACGCGGTGGCGCTTGGACTTCAGAGTATCTGCGGCTAGTTCGTTGCAATCCGGGTTCACCTGCAAGCAACCTAGCGAAAGCTGCCAACGTTCAACTGACTGTATTCAAAAGGAGAATGCGGCAAATCAAGCAGCTGGGGCTGATACACAGCCTGAACGTTGGTTATCTCCTCAGCAGGCGCGGAGAACGGTACTTGGAATGCGTAGAAGTGCCTACCAAGGAAGGGGGCGAGATTTGATCACCACCCTGATTTTACGGAACGCGTTGGCTGACGATGTCGAGCAACTTAGCCTTATTTGGTCCGAGGGTTGGAACGAGGCTCACGGCCACCTCCTTCCGGACTCGGTGACCAAGCTGCGCACTCGAGAGTTTTTCCGGGCGCGCCTAGCGAAAAACCTGGCCTCCGTGCGCGTTGCAGCTATAGGGCCGAACGTCGTGGCACTTGCTATCACCTCGAAGGATGAACTTGACGAGCTCTATGTTACTCCTTCAGCTCGTGGGCAGGGCGCCGCAGTTGCGCTCGTCTCCGACGCCGTTTCCTCCATCAGAAGTGCAGGATATCGTCGTGCGTGGTTAGCCTGCGCAGTGGGCAATGAGAAGGCTGCGCGGTTCTATCAAAGACTGGGCTGGTCGCTCGCCGGACCGAATACCATCCACATGAGTTCAGAAAACAAACTCATCCCGGTCCCGGTCTGGCGTTTCGAACTCGAACTCTAAAACTGCCTGCTGCTTGACGAACTCACGGGACTTCCCAGCCAGCGCGTTGCTGTGAAGAGGAGGTGGGAAATCAAACATGGGATAGGTATGCACGCGAGCAACGTCGTTGGCCCGAGCTAGGTGGACGCACAAGTCGTGCGACTGAACCCTCTATTCTTTCGATGCTTGGGTGGCGGACCATTTGACGATTGCCGGCATGTCTGGCTCGAAGACGCCACCTAGAAACATGCTGAAAAACCGTGCCGGCGTCGACCGCAGATTTCGAAAGTCGTGCGGGTACTCTCAGAAATGTGCCGGTAGGGCAGAGAGCCCAACGCTCACCAAGGAAAAATTTCGGCGCTCCTTCGAGAATGAGAAATATTTCGTCGTTCTCGTCATGGCGATGTGGACCTACTCCCTCCTGGCCCGGATCAAGCACCCACTTTGAGGCAGAGTAGCGCCTATCTGTCTCAACAGCGTCAGCTTTGAAGTAGGCGGTCAGGCCTACCACTTCATAGCGCTCCCAGGCAAAACATGTCGGACAGCATCTGCTTCAGAGTGCATCACGGTCGCGTTCTCCCGGCATAATCAGCTCACTACGATTGCTTCTGGGACAGAAAAGCCCGGACAAATGCTGGACGCGCCTCTGCTCGCTCCACATAAGCTGCCAAACTCGGATACTGCTGAAGGAAATCGGTACCATGTAGTCTACGCAGAACCGATACCATCATCAGGTCTCCCACTGAGAAAGATCCTTCGAGCCAATCTGAGGCGCCTAGCCACTTTGCGAGCTCGTCAAGTCGCCTAGTTATACGAGCTTCAAGCATCGGCGCTCTTTCGCCGTACCATGGCTTATCACGCTCAAGCATTCGAGTGAGGTCCCAGTCCCAAATCGGAGGTTCGACAGTGTCGAGAGCGGCGAACAGCCAAACCACTGCGCGCGAACGGGCTACTTCATCAACGGGAAGCAAACCGGAGTAGCGCTGCGCCAACAGCAACACAATTGCACCAGATTCGAATAGGTTGAACTGACCATCAGACCAAGTGGGAATCTGTCCAAACGGCTGGCGCATCCGGTATGCGTCCGTTTTAAGATCAGTGAAAGTGACCAGGTTCATCCGGTAAGGTTGACCCAGCTCCTCAAGCGCCCAACGAACTCGAAAGTCTCGAGCCAAACCTTTGCCGCCGTCAGGCGAGTTCCGAAATCCGGTCAACATATTCATCGGCGCATCGTTTAAGTACCGATCAGTACCGTTTCGCCTTTTTCGATCAAGGTGTCAACCCGGTCAATATGGGCATGGCTTCCCTTGAGCCACGCGGAGGCGGGCCCTAAGATGGATTTGTACCCATGACATATCTCGCGTTCAGGTTTTCGTGCTGAAGGTGTACCATTCCAAACGGCGTGTCACCTGCATGACCGAGTATGGCGCTTCAGCGCCATCACAGGCTCTGGCCAATTGTGCTCGCACGTCCTCGATTGAAAACACGCGTAAGAAAGTTCTGGCTCCCGATCGCCGTTCTTGGAAAGCGACAAGGTTCACAAGCTGAAAATTAGGCTGTTGCCGGCAATTCCTTGAGCCTTGGAACCCGCGAAGCGCAGATGGTGAGCAGTTGGACCAGGAAGCCGGCAGTCGCAACCAGATGCAGACCTGGCTTGTCCATCACCGTGCCCGTGTCGCGGCAAAGTCGCCACTCGGCGAGGCCATGGCCTACAGCGCCAAATACTGGGACGGCCTGAAGCTCTTTCTGACTGACGGCCGCATCGAGATTGACAACAATAGCGTCGAGCGGACCATCTGGCCGATAGCCCTCAATCGTAAGAACGCACTCTTTGCGGGTCATGATGCAGGGGCTGAGAACTGGGCACCATCGCTTCGCTCATCGAGACTTGCAAACTTAATGCCGTCGATCCGCAGCCCTATCTGACCAAGACGCTCACCGCCATCGTCAACGACCACAAGCAAAGCCGGATCGAGGGATTACTACCTTGGAATTACGATGGCATAAATCGTGCAAAAGTTTTATCCACTTCAAATCAAACAGGAATCCTTGAATGTCCGTCTGGCATCATCTCAGTCTATCGGCCCTGTCTAAAGCAGACCCGACGAGATCCCTGTAAGCTTCTTCACAGTCCAATGCTGGAGTGTAATGCCTGACGGAATACAGACCGATCAGACCGAGATAAATCGACTTCGCAAAGATCAAAGCGTGCTGTTGGGCTGCTCCCATGGCTGAAAGCTCCCTAACCAGATAATCCACGCGCAAGGCGTCAACTTCTGCTGCGACTTTGCCAATAGCCGGATCCTGTCCCGCCCACGCACGGATTGCCGCCTCTACTGCCGCGACCGATATTCCGTCGCTTTCATGGTCGAGCGACAGCTCAACTATGGCTTCGACCCTTTGTCTGGGAGTCGGAAGATGCCGCACTTTTTCAATAAGTGCCGTGGTCAGATCCGCTTTCCAATACTCAATCATCGCATCGAGCAATGCGTTTCGATCCTTAAAGCGCCAATAGAACGGAGCCTTACTCACACCGAGCACCAGGGCTAGCCTTTCAACCTTGACCGCATTGATGCCGCTATCAGCCAGCACTTTCATCCCGGCAATCACCCATGCTCTTGCGGGCAGATCCTTGTTCGCCATCAGCGACTCCCCTCCCTATACGGCACCGTATTGACGACCCACTATACGGCACCGTATACCGGTCCGCAGGTATGGCGGCAAGAAAAGGCCCTGAACATCATGCTTCAAAAAGTTCTCCTCGTATCAAGTGCACTCATTTTGATGATCACTGCAGCATTCCACATGACTGGGCTTACCAAAGCTATTGAGGGCCTGGTCGGTGAACAGCGCCAGTTTGCCAAGGCTGCCTGGATTATTGTGGCGCTCGATTGGCTCCTTATCGCAGTCGGGTCGCTCGCTGTAGCGGCAGGACTGCTCTCTCTAGATATCGTCTTGATGGCCGCTGCTCTGCCGATCGCGGCTGGGTTGCTTCTGGGTATCGTGATGGGCCCTAAGTTCCCGGGGTTTTGGCTGTTGAGTTTCGCTGGCTCGCTCACCCTGCTGAGTTACTTCCAGTGATAAGGCGCTGCGTCGCTTTGTGGCTAGCCGCAATTCGCGACGGTGCGCAATCAGTCCTGAAGTTACTGCTGCGCTACTGCCTCGCCTTCAGGCTGCTGAGCAGCCTTTCGAAGAATGGAAATCGAGCGTTTCACGTTGATGATCTGCCAGATTATCTGAAGAAAGACATCGGTCTGATCGCAGAGAATGATTGCCGTGCAAAGAACGTTCGCTCCGTTATCAACCAAGCTCCGTGGCTATAAGAGAGCGAGACATAGAAGATGTTGCTACTTCATTTACTCACGCTCTGCTTGATCGCTCTGACTTTTGGTCTATCGATTGCACACGCTTTGGAATACCCCGGCAAACGCCGTCTCTCGGAGTCGGAGTATCGGACTGTTCAGGCCATATACTACCCAGGATTTACAGTTGGCGGCCTGATCGGAGAGTTGGGTGGGATGGTAGCGCTGGCGAGCCTTCTTGGCCTCGGAACAGCTCCGACGATGACGTGGTGGGTTGTATCCTCGCTGGGATCGATGATCATTGGTCACGCCATATACTGGACAGTCACTCATCCCACGAACGCCGTCTGGCTTAAGGGGACAGATATAGACGCTTCGTCGGCAATCTTTTTCGGCCTCTGGGTCACCAGGGAAACTGATTGGCGTCGTTTGCGGGATGTGTGGGAGCTATCGCATGTTGTGCGATCAGTTCTCCATTTCAGCGCCTTCTTGTGCCTGGCATTCGCGCTCACTCGTTAGGTCGAATTGAAAACTGCCGAGAAATCCCGCCGCATTTCCCGGGCTGCTTTGCAGGCTCCCGCTCTTATGCACTGGTTATTTGTCTCAGAGATTCCTCGTCACCACCCGCCAGATCCCGTCGCTGACATGAGCCATATCCGAGCGACCGTATAGTGCCATGCAGACGGACGGTGCTGCTGGAAGCAAGGGCGACCTGTACGACACCAAGCCTGGGATCCGAAGTCCCTTTGGCGCAATCATCACTCCCAACCCTTCACGTGCAGCCGTCTGAAGGGCCGCGACTTGTGAAGCTTCATATCCGCAACGCCAAGCAACAGAAGCCTCCTCAAGCGCCTGTACGACGGCATTTCGCCACGCGCATGGTTGCTTCCATAGGAGAATTGGGATCGTTGCGCCCACAAACGCCTCTGTGCGGACTGTCATCCAGTCCAGCTCCACAGCCTTCTCGTGCAGGGGTGTAAGGTCCGGATGCAGTCGCGGATCGCTGACCCAGAAGTCAAAGCGGCGACCGCCTTCACTTGATGCAAATTCTGCACAAGGACAGGTGATGAATTCCAACACTGCGCTGGAGTGTATCAGCGCAAGATCGGTCAGTGCCTGTAGGGTCTTCTCCCCGACGAACTCCTCTGGAAGACCAATCCGCATCTTGGTGCGGCCAGGCCCGGAATCTGTACTGGCTCCTAAACCATCAATTAGATCAAGGATCCGGGCCGCGATGAGGACGGCGCGCTCACCGTTCGGGGTAAGCGATACTCCAGCGCTAGTGCGCAGGAACAGTTTGGTTCCCAATTGCTCCTCGAGCCGCTTCAAATGTTGTGAAACAGCCGGCTGCGTCCGATTCAAGGCGGCTGCGGCTCTACTGATCGCTCCAACACGCGCGGTTGCCACAAAGCTGCGGAGCAAGGCTGAGTCTAAGTCGTGTCCCATAACGTTTCGTTATGACCAACCATCACCAAAATCAAGCTTCCATCGTGCTGTGTGGTCAATAGGTTCAGCAAAAATTCAAAGGCAAGACCCATGGCACACCCTGTCCAAAAATCCCCCCTGCGCACAATAGCTCCGCTTCTAGCGATGACGGGCGTAAGCCTGCTGGCAACGGACATGTACCTCCCCAGCATCCCGCACCTGCAGATGCAACTTGGCGGGACCTTGTCACAGGCGCAGGCAACTTTGCCCGTGTTTTTCATAACATTTGCGCTGTGCCAGTTGCTTCACGGCACCCTTGCCGACACCTTTGGTAAGTTCAGGGTACTCGTCGGTGCAGCAGGCGTATTCCTTTTTGCAACGGTACTTGCCGCCATGGCCTCCGACATCACTATTCTCACCCTCGCCCGCGCGTTGCAGGGTGCAGGGGCGGCCGCGGCCACCGCGATCGTTCCAGCAGTTATCCGTAGCAGTTTCAATGAAGCGACCAGCATCCGTTTGATGTCATGGCTGGGAATGGCAGAATCACTTGTTCCCGCTCTGGGCCCGTTCCTGGGGGCATACATACTTATTTGGTTTAATTGGCGAGCCAGCTTCTGGCTGCTGGCAATTTGCGGCGTGCTGTCACTGCTAATGCTACTCTCCAATCGCAGGATCTACAGCGACGGCGCTTCCACAACGCGGAGGCAGATCGCTTGGTCGGAGGTGTTTACCAGCTACGGCGAGGTAATTCAGACGCGCGCATTCATTGGCTACGCGCTAGGATATGCATCGGCGTTCGGCGCACTGATGAGTATCGTCGGCATTGCACCTCATTTGCTGCAGAATCTCTATGGCTATGGACCGCAGGCGTTTGGGATCATGCAGATTGTGCTCGTAGCGGCGTTCATGGCGGGCAGCATGGGCGCTTCCGCCGCGGCCCAATCATTGGGGTTGCGGACAACAATAGCAATCGGCCTCGCCTTGCTTGGGTCGACGGGTTTCTTCCTAACGATGATCGCGCTGCAGATCATTCCCAGTACTCCTGCGTCCTTCACTCTGGCTGTCATTCCATCACAGATCGGGCTTGGCCTGCGTTTCGGAGTTTCCATGAGTGCGGCGATTGGCAGCGTGCCAAGTCGACCGTCCAGTGCATCTGCGATGGCTTCTTTCATGTGCTTCGCACTTGCCGCTTTAGGCAACACGCTCACGGCGATTTGGATCGAGGATGCGCTGGGTGCAACTGCCCTGGCTTGTGTCGCCTTTACCCTTTGCAGCTTTTTCGCTTTCTGCATCACTCCCCGGGACTCGAGGCGGATACAGTCCGAGAACGAGGCGACCTCTTGAATAGCCGACAGTAAAAGCAGGTCGATCAACAAGACCGCCTGTCTGGTTCTAAACGGTTGCCCCACAAAAGGAAGATTACCATGCAAGCCTTCGGTTCGACCCGGATGATGTCTGGCGACACCGCTGCAGACTATAATGCCATTGCCTGCTCGTATGCTCGCCATCTTAGCGACGAGCTAATAGGGAAACCATTCGATCGAGCGCTTCTAAATGCCTTTGCTTATCGCTGGAGCGGGTCCGGTCTTATCGGCGACTTGGGCTGTGGGCCAGGTCATGTAGCCGCATATCTCAAAGCAACAGGCCTTTCCGTTGAGGGCGTCGACTCGTCTGCTGGTATGGTGGCGGAAGCTAGTAGAGCGCATCCAGGTATACCCTTCCGCCTAGAGGACATCAGGTCCCTCGATGGCACCCCCCCTCGATATGCTGCTTGCCTAGCGCTGTATGCACTGCTGCATTTTGACGATACGGATCTACTGAGAGCGGTGAAGGCAATTCGGCATGCGACGATACCTGGTGGTGAGCTTGTTGCTGCTGTCCATCTTGGTGCCGGGTTGCTCGCTCCGGGAGAGATGTGGGGCACGTCGGTCTCTCTTCAGTTCCGCATGTTTGAGGTTGGTGAGCTTGAAGCGGCCTTAGCCACCGTAGGTTTCACGGTTATAGAAGTGCTAGAACGCGACCCCTATCCAGATGTGGAGTACCCCAGCAGGCGCCTCTATGTCAGGGCGAGAGCATGATGAATGTGACCAATGTTACCATCGTCGGAGCGGGCCCGACAGGATTAGTCTTGGCCTGTGATCTCCTCTCCCGCGGCATTAATGTAGTGATAATTGATAAGGCGAGTTCACCATCCACGACAAGTCGAGCAATCGGACTGCAGCCGCGAGGATATGAAATACTCGAACGCCTAGGTGCCACAGATGGACTGATCAACGAGGCCATCAGAGCCAGCGGCACTCTACTTCATCTGGGGAGCGAGCAGAGTCTCATGCTGGATCAAACAGTGGATTGCTCTGGACCTCTTTTGATTGGCCAGGACCGATTAGAGGCCAGGCTGCGTGCGAGGCTTGCAGAACTTGGCGGGCGCGTCCTGTGGGGATGGAAGTTGGATGATCTCCGACAAACGGAAGAAAACGTCGTGGCGACCATCTCCCACAAGAGCAGCAGGGAATTGGTGCGAGCCGATTGGTTGGTAGGCTGCGATGGTGCCCACAGTGCCGTCCGCAAGCTGTTGAACATTCCGTTCCAGGGCAGCACCTTTCCGGAGACCATGGTTCTGGCAGATGTCGATGTTGATACGAGCTTCCCGGCTGACACACTTCAATCGTGGCTGCATCCAGATGGGCTCTTCGCTATGGCCCCCTTGCCCGGCGGTCGCTGGCGCCTGTTCGCAGAATTGAATGGAAATGATCCGGCTATGGAACGGCGTTGTCAGGATTTGGCTGAAACGAACTTGGATCCATGTACTCAGAGAGAGCTGCAATCGCTTTGCAACAAGCGGACTGGCAACACGGTGGGTGCTATCGTGAAGTTGATCTGGTCATCGCAGTTTCGGTTCCACCAGAGGCTCGCGGCTTGTTACCGGGTCAATCGATGCGTGCTCGCTGGCGATGCTGCCCATGTGCACAGCGCACAGGGAGCTCAGGGTATGAACATGGGGATCGGGGATGCCTTTAACATTGGGTGGAAGTTAGCTGCGGTGATCGAGCGGTCTGCCCGCTCAAATCTCTTGCAGACGTATGAGCTGGAGCGACGCCCGGTCGCGGCGAAGGTGCTCGGGCGCACCAGCTATGGCTGGCGACTCACGCTCGGGAAGACCCTATTGAGTCGCGTCGTGAGAGACTTCGTGGTTTTACCACTCATGCGCACGGAGGCTATACAACGCTCTTTGGCAAGAAGCGCCTCTCAGCTACATGAGACATACAGGTCTGGTCCGCTAGGTGTCGACAGCCTTATCGGAAAACTGAAAGCCATGTGGCCTGGCAGAGTGGTGCCTGGTGATCGCCTGCCTGACCTTAAAGTCAAAGGCTACGACGGCGCCGAGGTAACACTCGGAAGAGTGATCGGCAACAACTGGGCGATAATTCGGTGGCGCGATGCCGCGTACTCAACAAACGCGTGGATAGTGGAGGTCAAAGTATGCAGCAGCCTCTTGGATTGCCAGCGTGAAGTGGAAGACATATTCCTGCATCAAACCTCCGTCTTTGATCCACCCTTTCGGACCGGACGTGGCTGCAAGACAGTTCGCCTGATTAAGCCTCAGCGCGATGAGCTGTTTCTTGTCCGTCCTGATGGCCATCTCGCCCAGAGAACGCAGCAGTTCACTGATATCACAAAATGGATTGAACGATTGCGGAGGTGATTGCCAGCGCACGGTTCGACGACATCGAATGCGGCGGCTACTCAGCCCGTTCCTTTGTCGCAGCTCGATGAGGCAGCACTTCAAGGCTGCCTCGATGGGCTTGGGCCAAAACCTCTTCAAATCCGTAGCTTGCGGTCCAGCCCAACTCGGCTTGGGCTACTCGGGAACTGTAGATCCGATCGATGGAATGCGGCAAATCCCAGCCCCGCGCAGCGAAACGATCCAGAAATTCGGGAACCTTGCGCGCGATTACTGCAGCGGCGTCAGACGATAAGTCTGAACAGTCTTCCGCCTCGAATGGCGAAAGGCCGGATATGATGTAACGTTGAAAGGTTGGCCTATCGTTTGTAAGCGCAAGTGCGTGTGCTTTTGCCACGTCTCGAACATCTACCCCTCGATGCAGCCGAAACGCTGCCATCAAGTCCGCAGGTTCGGGGAAGCTTCTCGACATGCGCATCACGCGGACTGGCATTCCCTCAGATGCAAGGTTCTCCAGAAGCTGTTCAGCTTCAAGCTTTGTCCGGTGGTAAACTGTCTTGGGCTTTGGCGGCGTGTTCTCATCGATCCAGGTGCAGGTTCCCGGCGCGACCGCATGACCGTATAAAGCGGTCGTACTGGTGAATACGAAGCGAGAGACCCCTGCTTTACGTGCCAGTTCAGCGATCTTGAATGTGCCTTCCACGTTGATACGGCGAAACTCTGTGTCAGGTACTATGCCGACGTGAGGGGCGTGAAGAGCTGCAGTATGAACCACAGCATCTGTCCCCTGCAGCACCTCGCGCAGAAGACTTTCATTTGTGAAGTCGTCAACGAAATGAGTGGTAGAGAACGCCGTACGATCAATCCCGATGATTTCATGGTCTGCGGCGAGAGCACCGAAGATTGCACGACCCACGCGTCCAGAACTGCCAGTCAACACAATGCGCAAGCTCATCTCCTAAACATGAGGGGTCCCTTGACCCAATGCGAGCAGTTCTAACATGCGGAAGCGACAGCGGGATGGAGAGGACTTAGATTTGCAGAGCTTTTCAGCTTAAACCAACCCACCGCGGCTGTTTTATGAGAGGAAGTATGGCCCTCGCAGCGATGCTGCGTAAGTTTGGCGCTGAGGCGAAATTCAGATGAACAGTACTCGAGGGTAAGTCCGTGAAAATAGTGAGCCTGAATGGGTGGGGCGGAAAGCTGCATGAGGATTTGCTGGCCTATGTTAAAGCGACGGAGCCCGATATCCTTTGCCTTCAGGAGGTTGTGCATAGCCCTGAAAGCCGGAAGGACTGGCTGACTTATCGCGACAACGATCAAATTTTGCCGCAGCGCGCCAACTTCTTCAGTGAAGTCGCATGTGTCTTACCCGATCACATCGCCTTTTTCTGCCCGGCGGCGCAAGGTGTTCTCTGGGACGATGAAGAGTCAGTTTCGTCTCAATGGGGACTAGCTACTTTCGTACATCGCTCGTTCCCGATCATCGGTCAGGCTCAAGGCTTCGTGCACAAGGATTATTCGCCCGTAGACTATGGCGAACATCCGCGATCTCGCTGCGCGCATGGGGTCAGAGTGTATGACTACGAGGCTAACCGATCCGTCAGCGTGACGCACATGCACGGGCTCCGTGATCTGAATGGCAAGATGGACACGCCAGAACGGCTCGCCCAAGCGAGGCGGCTACTTGAACTCTCTCGGCAGGTTTCGGCAACGGGAGACCTGATAGTAATGTGCGGCGACTTCAACGTAGAACCAAGCAGTCAGACGCTCGCTCTTATGAGCGAAGATGGATGGACCGAACTGGTGACAGGGCGGGGCTTCCAAAGCACTCGGACTTCACACTACAAGAAGCAGGGCCGTTTTGCAGATTACATGCTCGTTAATCGCGAAGAAGCAGTCAGAGCCTTCGATGTAGTCGATGATCCGGAGGTTTCAGATCACTGCCCGCTCGTGCTGGTTTTGTAACGCCCATCGGCCAAGCCTGCCTCGGGTATGACCATCTGCAATGTCTGCATTTGGGGTGGGCCTATGCTACGATCTACGTCCAGATTGAAGGCGCAAAGCGGTCGTGACGCAGTCGCATATCGCTCAACACAATACCATTTAGGCGTCTTCGCCTTGATGGGATACGAACCAATGACCCTGTTGTTACAAAAGCCATCCGGTTCAGATTCCCCAATCGCCGACATCGGCCCGGCCTGGGCGAAATGACCGATCTCAGGCCAAAGGCCGGCCTGTCAGATTTTGATATCGGCGACCAGAAAGCAGTCATCCGAATCGTCCGGTCCTTGCCAACCAAATGCGGATGACATTGCGCTTTTGTTGCTGGGGCCAATACTTTGGACGTGTACAGCATCGGTCCCGGCCTTGACTGCCAGCACCATTGTTTCACTATCTGTTCTCGCTCAACTCTGCCAGAATCGGGGACGTGTCAGTGACGAATGTTGCTCCTCTAACCGTAAAATCTAGTGCGGCTTCGGATGCTGTCCGAGAGAGCATCTTCATCAGTCATGCAACACCGGAGGACAACGCGTTTACCCTCTGGCTGGGTAATCGACTTGATGCCATGGGTTACGACGTTTGGGCGGATATCTTCCGCCTAAAAGGTGGAGACAACTGGGAGGTGATCCTCGAAGAGGCGATCCGCCACCGAGCCGGCAAGGTTCTAGTTGTCTCGAACCCGGTCAGTATGGCCAAACAAGGCGTACGAAACGAAATCAGTATCGCCCTGACGACCGGCAAGGGTATCAACGATGACAGTTTCGTCATTCCTTTGCGCACCGCCGAATATGAGTCCTCGTTCCAGATGGTACATGCGCAGCGCGTCGACTTCATGAAAGGCTGGGCCCATGGTTTGCGTGACTTGATCGAAACCTTGCAAGCCGCGGGTATACCCCGTCGAGGTGCTTCCGAGCGCTCCCGGATATGGCGCGAGATCTCCCTCCGAGACGGACGGGGCGTGGTGGAAACGAGCGAAAGACTCGTATCGAACTGGCTGCGTGTCAAAGTCCTGCCGCGGGATTTGCGGATCTATGATTTTGCGGGCGGGATCTCGATTGGCGCGAAGGACCGCGCCGTAAAGAGCTGCCCACTGCCGCTGGTGCCCTCTGGACGCGGTTTTCTTACCTTCGCCTCCCCACCGGCATTGCATGAACACTTCGGCGACAGCCTCCCGATTAGCATCACCGGAATAGTCGAAACGGAAGAGTTTCTCACGAGGGGTGCTCCCGGCTATCGTATCGACACTAATCATGCGCGACGCCATGTCGTCGATCTTATGAGACAAGGTATCGATCGCCGGCTGAGGCAGGCCGGATTGCAGGCAACGGAAATGGCAAGTGGCCGGAATATGTGGTGGCCTGACAAGAATGCGGCCGGCCTGGAGCAGAAAGCTTTTTCTTGGGAACACGGTCCATCCGGGCGCCGGCAGCTTGTTGGTCAGTCCAAGGCGCGCAATGTGTTCTGGCATTATGGGATCAGCGCATGGCCAGCCACCGCCCCGTTCCATCACTTTCGCCTCTCCGGCCACGTGATCTTCACGGTGGATGGTCGGTCTACGGTCGGTGACGCCAGGCGCATGCACACGATGCGGCGAACCATGTGCAAGTCTTGGCGCAATGATCGGTGGCGGGACCTGATGCTCGCTTACCTGGGATGGGTCGCCGGTAACGCGACCGAGCTGTCCATCGACATGGGCGGCGATGCTTTCATGACGCTCGAAGTACCTCCAGTGCAGTTCGACGTACCTTTCGGGCTGGCGGAGACCGCCGCTGCTGAGGAGCAGGAGGACGAGGAAACGGGCGACATTCTCGCAAGCTCGGATGACGACTTTGGGTTCGATGACGAGAATGACTTCGATATACCCGAAGATGAGGAGTGACGGGGTGAGAGCCATTCATGTTCCCGAGCCGTTGCTCGAGTTTCGCTATGGCCAGCGCATGGTCTATCCGCGGGACGGACTATTTCTTTTCGGCCCTGGCGATGGAGGGCGAGCACCCATAGATTTCGGCGTGATCGGCACTTCCGCGGGAGTCGCCCGCTTCCGGAGGTGGATGGGCTCGGTCGGCAATGTAATAGACGCCGCCAATGGCGACCCGCAGCATGTGCCGTTTCCGGGTTTTGGCGCCGCTTTCGCCAGTGCCTGGCCCGACAAGCCGCGGCACATCATCGATAGCATTGACCCCGCGGCCGTCTCGCGGGCTCTTCGCCTAGAGAACAGGAACGAGGCGATCAAAACAACCGTGGATCTTTACGTCGATCCACTGGTGGCGGCGGCCGATCGCTTGGAGGCGCCTCCGAATTTCTGGTTTGTGATCATTCCCGAGGAAATCTACAAGCTCGGGCGGCCCCAATCGAGCGTCCCCAAGGCGGACCGCGTCCGCGGCTCGGTGAATCTGTCCAAGTCCGCTGCCAGGGACTTGATGCTGGAGCCGACCTTTTTTCCCGAAGATCTGGAAGCGGCAGAGATTTATCAGTATGCCACCCATTTCAGGCGCCAGTTGAAGGCCCGCCTGCTCAAAGATCGTATCGTCACCCAGATCGTCAGGGAAACCACGTTAGCACCCAACGACTTCCTGAATAAAATCGGTAAACCGCTGCGACGGTTGGAGGACCCCGCCACGATCGCTTGGAAGATATTAACCGGCGCCTATTACAAGGATGGCGGACGACCATGGCAGTTGGCCGACGTCAGGCCCGGCGTTTGCTATGTCGGCCTCGCTTACAAGCGACAGGACCATAGCTCCGATGAGCGTTACGCCTGTTGCGCCGCCCAAATGTTTCTTTCGAGCGGTGAAGGCGTCGTATTTCGTGGTGCACTCGGCCCATGGTTTCATTCCGAATCCAAGCAGTTCCATTTAAGCGAGAATGCGGCATTCAGTTTGGTTGAGATGGTGATCGCCGAATATCGACAAATGCATGATGGAAAGCCTCCCGCCGAGCTATTCATTCATGCCAAGTCTTCGTTCATGGACCCGGAATGGAAAGGCTTTGAGGCTGCTGCTCCGGGGACCAATATCGTGGGGGTGCAGATTTCCGATGCGAAAGACCGTATGAAGCTATATCGGCCCGGTCGATATCCGGTCATCCGCGGAACGGCCCTGATCTTGCACGATCGCCGCGCTTTCCTCTGGACGTCAGGATTCGCTCCGCGCCTCGATACCTACCAAGGGCCGGAGACGCCCAATCCCATAGAAGTGCGAATACAGCGCGGAGATTGCAAACTCGAAACTGTGCTAGGGGACGTGATGGGCCTGACCAAGATCAATTTCAATTCTTGCCTCCACAATGATCGATTGCCGGTGACAATACGTTTCGCCGACGCGGTGGGCGACGTGATCCTCGCAGCGCCACAGACCGGCGAACCCAAGCTGCCGTTCAAATATTACATATGAGGCAACGCCAGCTACCGGTTAGAGTAGGACGTGATCCTTTCACGAAACTACCTAACGCAGCTATCTGAGCTCGTCGGACAGCTTATTCCAAGGCACAACTTTGATCTGATTTTCCTTTATCCAATGCGGATGAACTGTAGGAGCCTTGCCTTGCGGATGCACAGCGATGACCCTCTTGCCGAGACTAATGCTCTTCTCGACCTCCCACTGCACCCATTGGCTCTGCGCGGTGCTCTCCGACAGGTAGACCACCGTTAATGAGGAACGATTGATCCGTTCGGTGATCTTCTGCTTGATATAAGCCGCTCTCTCACTGTCGTAAGGTTCGCGGACCGAGTGATCATTGAATTCGATATCGCTGTTTTCGTTCTTCGCATGAGCCCGAAGCAGGTTCACCTCGTTGATGTCCTCGGTCGCGAAACTGATAAAGACGTTACGCTTGCCAACTTGAAGGGCCGCTTTTGCCTTTTCTTCAAGGGAACGAATGTCGCCCAGCCGACTCCAACTTCCGCTGCTTCCACCCCCCATTTTAAGCCTCCCCGACCTTGAATTCATTACATGCAATGCATTCGCCACAAGGTTCCTCTAGGCCAAGATGGCACGAGTATGTGCCGCCTACACCCTTAGCTTTTGCGAGCTGTATCACTTCAGCTTTGTGGAAGGCCGCTAACGGCGCGAGCACTTTGATAGAGCGGCCCATGATACGAGTGATTAGAGCTTCAGCGTCGTGCAAGAAGCCGGACGTTTGATCGGGGAACAGGCTTGTTTCCTCGTGAAGTAGACCAATCGACACCGCGTCGGCATTGACTTGGTGGGCGTGCGCCGCTGCCGTCAACAAAAACAGCATATTGCGACCGGGCGTGAACGCGTCTTCAACGATGTTCTTGGTGGGGTCAGTCAGTCCGGAGCGGATCAACCTTCCGTACCCGGGGAGGTCGGCTACTTCTAGCTCATTCAGGATGCCCAACTTTTTCATGGCGTTTTTACAAGCGGCGAGTTCCCGATCAATCGCCCGTTGGCCATAATTGACGAACAGGGGGTGAACCTTCAGCCCTTCTTCGACCGCCAAATAGGCCACCAAAGTGGAATCGAGGCCGCCGGACACCAATGCAACTACGCTCATATTAGAAGTTCCTCAGTGACCGGTTTTTGTTTGAACATTCGCATCACGATCCATATCGCCCAATCCATGAGGCCCACAGCCGCGCCAAGACTGCTAGCATAGGAACGCAAGGTATCCTCGCGCCTGCGGTACTCGGACATCTTCGAAATCGAGCTTGGAGCGGCTGAGCAGAGCCCCATCTCTGCCATAAACTCGAGCACATGCCGGTCAAGTACGGCGAGGTCGTAGCTGACCCCGCAATTGCGTAGAAACATACTGGCTTGCTTCGGTCCCATGCCAAGTGTGTTGTCCACGAGCCACGATCTCAACTTGGCAGGATCCTGATGTATCTCGAGCAAGTTTCCTAGAGTGCCGGCTTGCCGCGTTACGGCGACCCGCGCAGCTGCAAGTTGGCGTCCTCGCGAAGCAGGAAACCGGTAGCGCCTGAATGCTCCATCTACGAAAAGGGGCGCCTTTAAAATAGAGACGATCCGATCCTCGGTGTCGTCAAGCGCCTTGATGTGGAGAATGCTTTCGCGGTCGATAGCCTCGGCCGCTGCAACCGACAGGGGGTAGGGCACTTGGCTGCTAAGAACGCAACATGAAAACTCTTTCCAAAGGACACGTTCCTCGAATGTTGCTGGAATCGATAGGGCCCTCTCCTCGACGTCTGTATATATCGAGATGACTGCGCGCTCGAGACGGTTGCGCAGCGAGCTCATTGGAATATATCCGGAATAGCGTTCCTGATTTGCTGGACGCTAGCCGAGCCAATCATGTCCGTCAGCATATTTTCCATTTTCTTATACTTCACTGCATTTGCCAGTCTCACCTCGAACTGGCGGTAATAGTCGAGATTGTGCAGGGCTACTTTACCTGCGTATTCGATCTTCGGATCATCGATCGCGTCCAAAGTCACCTGCGAGTCTGAAAAACTCATCTGATATTTGAAGAAATCAAAATGCTGGAAATGATGCAATCGATGTGTCTGTTGATCAACAACCATCCGACACCACTCGAGGCCGTCGAAGCTATCCGCGCCCGCGGCGGCCAAAAGCGCAATACTCCAGGGGTTCCCGGTTCCAAGCACATGCAGGGGTTGGTAATAGGGTAACGTATCAAGCTCTCGCCTTATACGCTTCACCGTCTTCGCTCGGTCGATCAGGCCTGACCCTAGCTCCCTTTCCGCTACCGCAATAAGAGGAGCAGAGAGTGTGACGGCGACTTCTTTGACAATGTACGGCAGGTCTTTGACGTTGTATCCACTCAAGGTCTCTTTCGGTGCGTGGACGATTGGTAATATTTTTGCCGTGGCCGCAGTACGGTCCCGTTTCACCGCCTTGACTACGCTTTCTATCGCCCTTTCGGGCTCAACCCTTGGCGTCATGACATCAAAGCAATATGCCCAGTCATGGGGAACGTCTTTCATAGCTTCTGCGAATTTCGAGGCGGTCCAACTGTCGTCCCCCCGCCGAGTTGCCTCGTAGTTGCCCGAGTCAATCAGGATAAATCCACCATCCTCCTGAATCTGTCTTAATTCCTGGATTATTCCCTTGGGGCGCCGGGAGGGAAGCAGATCGTATGCCGATACCAGAATTGCTGACGCGCCGAACAACCTGAGTGCTTTGACGGCATCGAAAGGCACCAGTTGCGTCTCATGGGACGAAACGGACAGAAGAAGGCTTGGCCACGTGAGTGATATTTGCGGAGAAGGAGCCAGTTGCCTTACCGGCTTCTTTTGCGGGACTACATTTGAAATTTTGGCAACCAGTTGTTCAAAACACGAATGAGCGGATGAATCGTCCCACGAGTTGAAATCAACGCCGCTTCGGCCACCAAATGGATACATCATTTCAGCCGAATCCAGACGGATCGGAATTATCGGAACTTGATGCCTTTCGGCGAGGCGAACCTCTTCGCGTACTGGCTTGCTAACGCTGGCGTCTTTCGACCAAATGACGACCGCACATTTTGCCTTCGCAACTTCGCGCTCGATAACTTCCGAATAATCGCCAACTAGATTGTAGTCCCACCAGACGTCCCACTGCACTTCCAATAGCTTAACGATTTTACTTGTCGTTTCGTTATCTTTGCTGGAGTGGATGACATAAACATCCGCCATTACGAGCGTTCCCCCGACTCGCTAAAAGGTACCATAGCAATACATTGGCGCAATTTGAAATTGAAGTCATCGCTCTCTAACAGGCCATGCGGCGACATATAAGGCCGTGGTAAAATCATCTTTAATTACAACGTCGATCCATGGTTTAAGCCGCTTTTCTTCGTCCAATACGACAATGCGATGAGCTGCAGGACATTTGCAGATAAACTCTTCAACTGCTTGCAGATTCAGCCCATCAGCTAAGATCAGCAGTGTTTTAGGGCCTACGGGTTGTTCGATTGGTATATCGCCCAAATCAACAGCTTCTACCGCCATCCCAAGCGATTTGAGACAATGCCTTGCTTCTTCGAGAGAATAGCGCCGTCCGAGTGTCTCTGTGGAACCTCGCAGAGACACGCAAGCTGGTGAGGTACCAATGAGAGGAGTTCTTGATAGTGTGGCTAAAGGCGGCAACGGCACCTCACCCGCGTCGCAATAGAGTGACACGGCTTTCGAGGCGGTTTCCGCCGAGCTTACGGCCGGCATCCGTTGCTCAGCCCAGGTATATGCGAAGACCGCACTAAAAACGTCGCCTGTGCCGATTTTGAAAACACGCTCCGAACGGTAGGGCGGAATCTCGCTACTGCGCTCCCGTTCTACAACAAGCGCTCCTCGAACACCGCACTTAACGACGATGACGCTCGCGCGGCATTGATTGATTAGGGTGTCACAGGCGGACTTGATATCTGAGCGGCCGCTATATCGCAGAAGCTCTTCTTCATTGAGCACGATCGCCAGTTCAACCGCCTTTGACCCGTTTGCCTCGAACGGCTCGACAGCACCCGATCCTTGGGGGTCATAGACAGCCCTCTCGGCGTTGACGACTGCAGAACCTTCCAGAAAGCTAAATCTCAAAACACCATCACCAACTACGACCAATGGCATCTGAGCACGTTCGACAGCTGGCCGAATCAATGGATTTGACAGCGGATGGAAATACGCAAATACAATGTCGGTCGTACGCCGCTCACAGACAACATCGACGCCGAGGCTCTTTAGGTAGCCTATGGCCTCACCATCTGGGGACGAACGATAGGTGTGAAATCTTGTCCCCGGCGACAGCTTGCTTAGGACAGCCGCCGCTCTGACCCCAGATCCGAACTCTCTGTTCCAGGATGGCGTCTCACAGACTTCGCGATAAAGTCCGCCAGCGACGAGCATGCAGTCGATTCCTTGTATTTCAATGTCAGATTGCATTTCGTAGTACATGTTTGCCATATATCCAATAAACGAATAGCAGCGACTCAAAATCGTTGCCGATTTTAGCCTGGGTAAGTTTTCTCGCCTCCCGAATGAGGCTGCCCAATTGCAACCGGGAGTCAAGCAGTGGTCCATAAGCCGTTGTGTTTTGTCCTGATGCCTTTCGGAAAAAAGTCCGCCGGCGGCGAGAAGCCGATCGATTTCGATGCCGTTTATCGAGATCTCATCAAACCAGCAGTGGAGCAGGCCGGGCTGGAACCGATCAGAGCTGATGAAGAGCAGGCTGGAGGAATAATCCACAAGCCAATGTTTGAGCGGCTCGTTCTCTGCGATTTTGCGGTGGCGGATCTGACCACCGCAAACGCCAACGTCTTCTATGAACTCGGCGTTCGGCACGCTGCGAAACCGCGAACCACTGTACTCCTTTACGCAGAAGGGCAGGGTCGGTTGCCCTTCGACGTGGCGCCTCTCCGAGCAATGCCCTACCCGGTAAGCGGCAGAGGCGGCCCCGCGAACACGGAGGCATCCATTAAAACCTTAGTCGAGAAAATAAAGGCCGCTAAGAAAAACCTGGACAAAGACAGCCCTCTCTATCAGTTACTAGATGGATATCCTGACATCGCCCATGAAAAGACGGACGTTTTTCGTAGTCAAGTCGCCTACGCCGCTGAGCTCAAGAAGAAACTGCGCGAAGCTAGAAAGCTCGGCCGAGATGCAATTTATCAAGTGGAACTCACCTTAGGTGCGCTCGATGACGAGGAGGCTGGCGTTATAGTCGATCTATTCCTTTCCTACCGGGGCGCCAAAGCGTGGGATGACATGGTAAGGATTTTTGATAGGATCGATGCCCCCCTGCAGAACACAATTTTGGTAAGAGAACAGTACGCGTTCGCGCTTAACCGGGCAGGAAACAGTGAGAAAGCAGAGGAAATCCTGCTCGATCTCATCGAACAACGCGGCGCAAGCAGCGAGACGTATGGCATATTAGGTCGCGTTTACAAAGACCGGTGGCGGAAAGCTAGAGACGAGAACAAGCCCACTAAAGCCAAAGCATATCTAAAACAGGCGATCGAAGCGTACAGCAAGGGATTTGAGGCCGACTGGCGAGATGCTTATCCCGGTATTAACGCTCTGACGCTAATTTATGTGCTTGACCGAAACGATCCAAGACTATCGGAGCTACAACCCGTCGTCGAGTACGCGGTGAGGAGGAAGATCGCCTCCGGCACCCCTGACTATTGGGACTATGCAACACTTCTCGAATTTGCCGTCTTAAGCCATGATCAAGCATTGAGTGAAGAACACCTTGCCAACCTAATCCCAAGAGTGCGGGAACCCTGGGAACCAGAAACGACCGCCGATAATATCCAGCTACTGGCTGATGCTTTGCCGGACGAATCCGAGGAACGCCTCTGGATCCTGATAATCATTGCCGAGCTGCGCGCAATAGCGAAGGAAAAGACGGTTTGAGGTGCGCCCATTGACTGGGATGTTTTTTCTGGGGGTAGGCGGCGAGAATTTGGTAGAGACGCGGTGTACGCTGCGGTATGAAGCGAAAAGTCAACATAGCGACTGAATCGATGTCATTATGACAACTACCCAGTTCGAGTATCCAGCTCTCTACAACACCGCGAACATGATGTCGGCCGGGTCGCAAAGGTCCTTTCTGTGGCTGGTCAGGGCGGAGTATGGCCTTCTGGTCCTAGCGGCCGTCTTCTCAATGAATTTACATACGACTTCGCTGTATTTCGTTATCCCTACGCTTGTTTTGATCGCTTCATTAGCGATCATGATCACTCGGAGCCTGCTGAAGCCGGAGCAAGTCTGGTATCGTAGTCGTGCGCTCGCTGAATCTATAAAAACCTCATCCTGGAAATATTGCATGCGAGGTGAACCTTTTGGCGATGCCGACAACCTTGCGGTGCGCCGAACGGAATTTCGGACGTACCTCACCGAAATATTGGGTGCCAATAGACTTATTGGCGATCGAATGCCTCCTGACCAGGCCGCCGCCGACCAGATCACCACGTCAATGGAAGATGTGAGGGCGTTGTCTCTAGAAGGTCGGATCCAGTACTACGATACGCACCGCATTCTTGAGCAGCGCAAATGGTACGCAGAAAAGGCTGGCGCAAACAAAAGGGCGAGCAGTATCTGGGTTGTCGCGAGCGTGATCGCATATGCGGTTGCCATTGTGCTGAGCCTTTTCAGAATTACTCATCCGTCCTTCACATTCTGGCCGATAGAGCCAGTAATCGTGATTGCGTCGTCAATCCTAGGCTGGATGCAAGTCAAAAAATTCAACGAACTCGCCTCTTCATATACTCTAACCGCACATGAGATTAGCATTATTCGAAGTAAGATCCCGGAGGTGAGAACCGAGGGCGATTTCTCACATTTCGTCGTAGAGGCCGAGCAGGCGTTTTCTAGGGAGCACACGCAATGGGTGGCTCGGCAACAACACGCGTAATCTCTGGAGACAGTCTATCCTGTACCGGAAGAAACTCTTTCGACTGTTCGTAAAGGAGTCGACAGACGAGAATTCGTTGGCTAGTTCGTTCAACCACACCCGGCCGGTCGCTTAGAGGCTGCCTCAAAAAGAGGTGGGTGATTTCAAGAGGTTATGATTCCTTCGGATTTGCAAAGATTCGATGGAGTTCACGATGGCCTGGACAGAAATCACCCGCCGGCATTATGCCCGGCGGACGGCACGCTATGCAAGCGACATGACCGATCGGGAATGGGCACTGGTAGAGCCTTTTCTGCCCATGCCCCGCCGCCTGGGTCGCCCTCGTACCACGGATTTGCGCGAAGTCGTCAACGCGCTCCTTTACATTGCCACGACCGGTTGCCAGTGGCGCATGCTGCCGAAGGATTTTCCACCCTGCTCGACTGTTCAGCGCTATTTCTATGAATGGCGGGCATTGGGGCTGTGGCCACGCATCAATCATCATCTGGTGATGGAAGCCCGCGAACTGGAGGGCAGAGAGGCCTCACCGATGGCCGGGGTGATCGATAGCCAGAGCGTCAAAACCACGGAAAGCGGCGGTATCCGGGGCTATGACGCAGGAAAGAAAACCAAAGGCCGCAAGCGTCATATCATCGTCGACACACTTGGTCTGATGGTCGGCCTCATGGTGCATGGGGCCGATATCCAGGATCGCGATGGCGCTCCCGATCTCCTGAAATCCATCCGCCACAGGTGGCCGTGGTTGCTGCATATCTTTGCCGATGGCGGTTATGCGGGCGACAAGCTGAAACGGCGGCTGAAGAAGATCGGGCGCTGGACGGTTGAGATCATCAAGCGCTCGGACAAGGCGAAAGGCTTCGAAGTCCTGCCGCGCCGCTGGGTCGTCGAACGGACCTTCGCCTGGCTCGGCAGATGCCGCAGATTGGCAAAGGACGTCGAAAAGTCCATCGCCTCATCAGAGGCTTGGATCATGATCGCCCACATTCGACTGATCACCCGACGGCTCGCAAGGTATCGATATCTTTGAAGGCTTTTCGAGTCCGACTCTTAGCTATTTAGAATATTTCCACAATGGATTCGAGCATGAGATACGATGTTTTCATTAGCCATGCTTGGAGTTACAGCGAGCACTACGAAGGCGTCATTCGATTGCTTGCCACGGCGTCGCAAAATTCTTCCTAGAGCGCATCCGTTTTACTCGGGGTCATATCCGCACGATTTGAAGTAGTTGGCGCATTCTTGTGGTTCGAACAGCGTGACGATCTGGCCGACGGTATTCCATAATCCCTCGACCGTTCGCTCAGCTTTGGCGCGCAAGACGGCCTTAAGCTTCGCGAAGGCCTTCTCGATGGGGTTGAAGTCTGGACTGTAGGGAGGAAGGTAGAGCAACCGGCACCCCGCACCTTCGATTGCGAGACGCACGCCCTCCGCCTTATGTGCCGGCAGGTTGTCCATGATGACGATGTCGCCCGGCATCAAGGTTGGAATGAGAACCTGTTCGACATAGGCCTGGAACGCGACGCCGTTCATCGCACCGTCGAGGACCATGGGCGCGGTCATGCCAGATAGCCTGAGCGCGCCGGTAAACGTCGTTGTCTTCCAATGGCCGTGCGGGATCGGTGAACGGCAGCGATCTCCACAAGGGGCCCGGCCGCGAAGCCGAGACATTTTCGTGCTCAAGCCGGTTTCATCGATGAAGACAAGGCGCGCCGGATCGAGATCGAGCTGGCCATCGAACCAGTCCTCGCGACGTTTCAGGAGATCGGGACGCTCCTGCTCCAGTGCATGTGCGGTCTTTTTTTGAAAGTCCAGCCGCGCTTTCGCAGCCAGACGTCAAGCGCACTGCGGCCAATCGATACGGCTCTTTCCTCATGCAATCGCAGGACCATCTCGTTGAGCGTGATGTCCTTCGCCTCTTCGATCATGCCGATGATGAAGTCCTCTTGAGCATCCAGGCGCGAACCGCCGCGTCGGCCCTGCTTCGCCGGGGTCAACCGACCCTGCCGCGCACTCGCAATCCAAGCGATGGCTGTCGAAATTCCAATCCCAAATCGGGCCGCCGCTGATCGCGCCGACATGCCATCCCGTGACGCAGCCAGAACGCGGCTACGCAGATCATCACTGAACGCTCGGGTCATATTGCCTCCGACCAAATCACCAATCGGAGCTATGGAATCAGAATTCGGCAACCAGGGGAATCCTCAACGCGATTCCGCGTTCAATGGACGTGCTCTAGTTTTCCTACCGCGATTACTGCGTTCCAAGAAATGAGCCGATAGTAGCGCCCAATGAAGCTGTTCGCATTTCACTCCTCAAGGGGAAACTAAAGGAGCAGATTCGCCAAGCTAGTTGCGTGATCGTCCCGGCGGGAATGTACGTCAACGAACGGTTTTGGATTAAAACTGAAATCGACCTCGCCTTGAACGAGTTCATGTATCCTAAGCCGATCATCGGCATACGTCGTCGCAACCAACAGCGGACACCTGTTGAGCTCGAGCAACAGGCCGATATCATGGTCAATTGGAACAGTAACAGCTTGGCTAGGGCGATCCATGAAGTCTGTCGCTGAGCACCACGTTCGGCTCTGCCCCAACAGATCGTCGTACTCAATGTCCTAAGACGACCGGCGTCCCGCAATCATCTCCAAGCACTGCCGTCGATCGTGACAAGCGGATTGCCATAGAGCGTCATTGCCAGTGAGCGCTTGAGACTGTAGCTCGATACCCGCGCAACTTCTTGGTTCGCCGCATGACACGCATCGATTAACGGCGATCCGCTGCTCCAAGCTGGAAGAAAGGCTTTCAGCCAAGGACGAACAGCAAAGAACTCCAATGGCCACGATGGCGCAATGACCGCGCTTAATCCATGCCCTATCAGGCGCCGCGCCAGGCCCATCGCGCCGCCGCTTTCCGGATGAAAGTCGTGGCGCCCGCCGGAACAAACAAACAGAATTGCCAAGCGGCTGTTATGAAGAAGATCAACCAGCTGCTTTATGTCGGCGGGTTGATGATGATCATCGCTCACCGATCGGAAATACTTGTTTTCGTGTGAGAGCCCGCCATGCGCTCCAAGGATCGCAAGATCTGCTTTGGAAAAACTCCTCGGGGGTTTGGGTTCCGTGAACAGAGGCACGCTGGCGTCGTTAAGAACATCTACGATGTCATCTCGCAACAGCGAAAGGGTTTCTGTATCAGACAGGTCCGAGGCGACGGGTATCCACGCCGCTGCACTGCCATCTCCCCGACGGTCCGCATCGATCGACGCTCGCAACCATCCAAGCGACGGTGCGGTTGCGACTGCCCTGTCCAAACCGACAAGGTCACCTTCAACGCTCATGACGTTCGGCGGTAGCGGGGTGAGTTCGCCAGCGATGAAAAGCGCTCGTTTCGGGAGCTCGGTAAGGCTGAGGGACGCCGTTGATTCGCGAAACGCATCATCACCAAGCTCTCGATAGCCATAAGGGAAGATCTCCCGCCACTGTTCAAAGGTCTTTGTCTCGAACACTGTGGTCGGTACAGCATCCAGTCTGCATTCGCTTTCCCCACCAAGCCTCCCATACATCAGACCTGCCTCATCCCTTGTCAGGCACACGATCGGCAAACATCGGGCGAGATCGGATGCGACCGTAAGAGGATTGCCACTGGAATGAAGCAATCGAGTGGGCTGTACCAGCTCACCATTCCTCCCCCGCACCTGCAGACCTTGATCGCTCAAGGCTTCAGCAGCGAAGACGAAGCCTTCCAAGTCTTTGCTATCTATGGAAGACCGCGCAAGCTTCCTCGCAATTGATCTGACCAAGCGCAGGTCATAACTGGTGTCGTCGGCATATTGGGAATCAGTAACGCTGCCCGCCACGGCAACGACATCGTCCAGTGTCGGATTATCACTAATCGCAAGGGCTATGGGTTTGTGGGGTATGGGGAGTTTTTCGACAAGTTTGTCGAAAACCAACTGCGTATCTGAATGCCTGGGTAACCCAATTGCTTGCGCCTCGTTCATCAGCTGTCGCAAGAAGACGGTGACAGGGAGCAGCTCGTCATTGGCATTGAGGGCCTCTCGAGCATTTTTGGTTGCATCGGCCAATAGAGTCTCTAAGCCCTCAGCCGAAGCTGTATTTTTCCGGCGCATCTGATCTTTCGCCTGAAGCTCGAACGTGTCGAGGCGATGACCGAAGACATCTTCCAATCCCATCGCGGCCAACGCTTCGCGGCAGCGAGGTATGAGGTCGATAGCTCGATCGGCCAGACCCAGATCACGGAGTAATCTGAACAGAAGATTGAGCTCGTACCAAATTTCGTCCCAAGTGACTCTGTCACTTGCTTCCATGGCGGCGGCAAGCGCCAATAGGGATTCTCTCGTCATGCCCAGACGCGCATAAATATCGGCGAAGGAGAAGAGGGCCTGCCGTCGACGCGGTGGGCTATCGCCAGCAAGTGCAAGAGCCTGTTCAGCCAGATCGCGAGCCGCCTGCGGTTGGCCGCAGACTGCCAGCTTGATCGCCACTCCCCGCAAAACCGTCAAATCCTCATCACTCGCGGTGGCGAGCGGTGCAACAGCAGCCGCGACGACTACCAGATTGTGCAGCACCTGCGTATCGACGCTCTCCCGTCGTCCAGGTTCGAAAAAATTGACAAATTCAAGGATTGCCGCGAGGACTTCATCTGGATCAGCTCCAAGTTCACTCCTGGAGACGGTGTGCTTCGCGATGACGATCACTCCCTCCCCTTTTGCTGCCAGCGCATCTAAGACTCTGCGCGAGACCGCTGGCAAAGAATCAATACCTTTCAATCTGGACCGCGGTTGGATCGTGGTTCGCTCGCGGACCGTGACCGGACTGCCGGCTCGCTCAAGAACTGCACGCAAAAGAATCGCAGGCCCCAACGTTGCGATGTGTGATGCGTCGAGAAGGTCCGCGATGGATGTGCGGACGCGTCCGTCAGTCGGATGAGACGCGAGATATCGAAGCGAAACATCCACCAGTTGGGGAATAGCTGCTTTAACGGCATCAAGATCGCCGGCCAGGATCGTCTGCTCAATTAGATTTGATGCAAGCGTCAGCCAGGTGGCCTCTGTAGAGAAGTCCGTGGCGAGCAGTAGCGCGATCGCGTCCAGCCGCCTATCGATGCGCTCCAATGACCTGATGACCTGCAGACGAATAGTGTTGCTGTGGTCGGGGAACCGGTCGATCAGGTTTTCGATCAGCGCCTCTGGCTGCTTCAGCGCACCAGACTCGATTTGGCCATTGAGTGCCCGATAGAATTGAGCTCGATCATGGTCTTGTGGGGTCGGCAGACCTTCAAATATTTCGGAGGCCTCCTCATACTTTCCCTCTGTTACGGCGTCAAATCCATGCTGTCGGCGAAGAACAACGGAATCCGGATGCAGATTGGTGAGAACAATCATCACCCGTTCGACCAAAGGTCGCCGATCGATCCTCCGCGCAACATTCAAAGCAGTTTCGAGATGAGATTGGGATTGCAGATCAGGCAGACTTTGATCCAGCAGCCAGAAAGATAAATCGTCACGATCGGCTTCGGCAGCAATTTCAGCGATACGAAGAAGGACAGTTGCCGGAAGCGATGCCGTATCTGGCAGGTGTTCCTGAAGGAGTTGTTGAACGGGCGGCTTCAAACCCGCTCGCGAGAAAACGTCTACCTTTAGCGCCCATCTCTGGTCTTCAGACAACCGCACCTCGTTTTCTATGAGGGACAGCGCAGCGCCGGCGCGATCGTGGTCAACGAGATCAGTCAGGCATTCAACGAAAGCCACGACCTCTTCCGCGCCCATTGTGACCGACATACGGAGCTCAAGTAGCCCAACATCTCCTGCATCGCGGAGCCGATCGATATTGGGCTGTCTGGCTGGCAGACCTGTTCTCGTGACCAAGATGATATAGCTGCCATGCGCGCGAGCCACTGTTTCAGCCGCGAGCATCAAATGAGCCAGATGAGGCACCCACTGGTCTTCATCGAGTATGGCCTCGGGCGGAACTGAGGCACCGGCAAATCGATATTCGTTCGCATCAGCGATGATCATCACGTCATGCCCGCCTGCAACCGAAATGGCAGAGATCAGGTTTTCACCGCTGAAGCTGGAGCTTTCGATAAACTTGAGATTTTCGAACCTTGAATCGGCAATATTAGTCGCTCTTTCATCGCGGGCCATGGCGAAATGGGCACGGCGAACACCCCCACGCACTTGGGACCCGACAGTGTCACGATCCCGCTCGCCAAGCGGCGGAAGAACCAGATAGACATCTTGGACTCTGCGCTTGCCGTCCAGCATGCTCAAGTAGCCAGCAATCTCCCCGAGACCATCAGGTTCGCCGAGCGAGCTAAGCGCGAAGACGTCAGCGTTGCCCCACTCTAAATATCCGAAAATCGAAGCCAAGAGTTGATTTTCAGACAAGTCTATTTTTTCCAGATTCTGTGACATCAGACGCACTTTCTTGTACCACGCGTCCGCACAGTGCTGCGGATCTAGGGTTCAATGCAACAATGAACAACGCAGAAAATGAACCGACGGAAGGCGAGATTAATCGCGATAAATTTCGGAGGCTATAGCACCCCCCACGCCCGAAACCTCCCCCTGCCCGTCATCTCGCGAAGCCCCAGTTCCCGCACGATCCGCCGCGCGCCTTGCGGCGTGACCTCAAGCGTCTTCGCCACCATTCCAGCCGAGATCAACGGTCGCGCCATGACGAGCTCGACGAGCTCCGGCAGCCTGGAAGACGTCCGCCGCCCCTCCAGTTTGCGCATCATCATCTGCCGCGCCAGCACCAGCCGGTCATGCTCTTTAAGCCCCGTCTCGGCGGCAATGATCAGCGCCTTGGTTATTGCCAGCAACCGCGTCTCCCGATCACGATGCCGGCGCCGATCGACAGGAATGGCCTTGAGCCCCAGATTGATCGCCGCGAGATGTCCGCCGGTGGTAACGCCGCCCTGGCGCAGGACCGAGGCGGCCAGCAGCCGACCGAGCCAGGGTGCGTGCTGGAGGACGGCGATCTCATTCCAGGCATCGAGGGCTATGATCGCCTGAAGGACCGGTGGCAGATCCTGGGCGCGAGCCAGCACGGCCTGCCACTCCGCCAGACGCTCGTCCTCATCCCAGTCAAGGTCGTAAACGAACGGATCCTTTTCCGGAGCGTCTTTGACACGGCCCGGCTTCTTCGCCTCTTCAATAGCCGCTTCCGAGCGGGCAATTACCGCATCGATCGCAGCGAACGCGTCACCCAGACCGTCTTCAACTTCGTCCTCCACCTCCCCCACCCCGGCCGGAGCAACGGTCGGCTCGACCTTCCCATCCGGCACCGCCTCCCCGTCTTCACCCCATGATGCCGCGGGCCACGCCCGCCCGCGGAGGGAGGCGAGGCCGGGGCTTGAGAGCGCCCAGGCCGGGGGATGGGCGGCGATGCGACGACGGGTTTTCAGGATGTCGCGGGCAATGGTGAGTTCGTGGGTCGGTGCGCGGATGTCGCGAAGCGCGTCATGCAGGACGAGGTCCTCGAGATGGACAAGCTCGCCATCGACCCAGAGCGAGGCATGCGCGTCGAGGAAATGCGAGCGCTTGAGGAAACCCTCACCGACGGGAGAGCGGGCGATGCGCTCGTCGAGTCGCGCAAGGGCGACCGCTGCCTCGGAGATCGGCCGTAGCAGTACCTGGAGCAAATCCGGTGGCACGAGGGATTCCTGTTTGCGGTAATTCATGAGATTCTTCCTTCATGACGAAGCGCCGCCTGCCCATGGTCGAGCATGCTGACACGCTGTCGCTGAAGGCGCTGCGCGAGCTCGTGACCGGCCTGGTGGAGCGGGCTGATCGGGCAGACGCCCGGATTGAGAAGCTCGAAGCTGAAAACCAAAGACTTCGGGATGAGAACGATCAGCTCAGGCTGGAAAACACCCGGCTGAAGATCGACAACCAGCTTCTGCGTGACGAGATTGCGCGGCTTAAAAATCTGCCGCCCCGACCGCCCTTCAGACCATCGGGTATGGAGAAAGCAACGGGTGACAAGCCGCTCTCGGCCAAGGATCCGGCGCCCCGGCCGCGTGGGCCGAAGAACGACACGAAGCGGGTGACGCGTGAAGAGGTGCTGCCTGTCAGTGTGCCGGTCGGATCGCGCTTTAAGGGCTACAAGGACTGCTTCGTCCGAGATCTGGTTCTGCAGGTCGAGGTGGTTCGTTACCGGCGGGAGTGCTGGGTGACGCCGGAGGGAGACACCATCACAGCACAGCTGCCCGCGGGGATAAGAGGTGGCTTTGGGCCCAATCTGCGACGGTTCTGTCTGATGCTGCATGCGCATGGCCAGGTCACGACGCAGCGAATGACGACGTTGCTCAACGACGTCGGTGTCGAGATCTCCAAACGCCAAGTGGTGCGGTTCCTGACAGAAAGGCTGGATGGCTTTCATGCCGAGGATGCCGCCGTGCTGCATGCCGGCCTTGTGTCTGCGCCTTACGTGACCGTCGACGACACCGGTGCCCGTCACGCCAACCGCAATTTTCATACGACGCATATCGGCGGCGAGCATTTCACCGCCTTTCGCACGGCGTCTTCGAAGTCGCGGCTGAACTTCCTCGCCCTCTTGCGCGGCAACTACCAGGACTATGTTCTCAACGACGCCGCTTTCGCGCTGCTGGAAGAACGGCAGGTCGACCCTGCCCTTGCTGCTCGGTTGAACACCCATGAACCGCTGCGGTTTGCCAATCGGGTGCCCTTCCTCCAACATCTTGCCGAACATGGTATCGACATCTTCGACACGGAGACGCTTCGGCCATTTGCGGAGGCCGGCATATGGGGCGCCATCCGCCATCATGGCCTGGTTGGAAACGCGGTGATCGTCTCCGACGATGCCGGGCAGTTTCGAGTTGGTACCCACGCGCTGTGCTGGATCCATGCCGAACGGCTGCTGCACAAGCTGATGCCGGCCACGCCCGGCCAGGTGAAGCACGTCGAGACCCTGCGCGAGCTCATCTGGCACTTTTACAAGGCTCTCAAAGCCTATCGACGAAGGCCTGACCCAGCTATGGCCAAGGGCCTGCAGGCGCGCTTCGACCGGATTTTCTCGATCCGCACCGGCTATGGCGATCTCGACAAACTGCTGTTTCGCCTCAGGCGCCGCAAGCCGGAGCTGCTCATGGTTCTCGAGCGACCGGAGATCCCGCTCCACACGAATGCGTCGGAGCGCGATTTGCGCGGCTTTGTCATCAAGCGGAAGATTTCCGGGGGCACGGTCAGTCTCAACGGCCGTCAGGCGCGCGACAGCATGCTGGGCCTCTCGAAGACCTGCCAGAAGCTCGGCCTGTCGTTCTGGCACTATCTCGGCGATCGGCTGGGGATCAGCACATCGCACCCTGCCATTCCTCCACTGGCCACCATGATCGTTGCCAGGTCCTGAGCGCATCACCGACGTTCCGACTTTGGGAAGGATACGACCTTGCCGTCGTCGGACTGGGTCTGCCCCGCGGTGTCGAGCACGTGGACGCCGGTGGGTTTCAGCAGGGTCGGCGATACATTCCATTGACGGTTATCATCGGCATGCACCGTCACCGTCTTCTTGTTGCGGCGGATGACGACACCACGAACCAGAATACCGCCAGGGCCTTCAAACACCACGCCGCTTCCGACTCTGATTTCTTGAAGGGCTGCGGTGGTTCGCTGGTGATGCAAATACTGGAGACGCTCGACGATGCGCGCGTTGAGTTCAATGAGGGTTGCCTCGTCCAGGCTGTCGATATCGATCTGCCGCATTTGCTCCGCCCCACTCTCCTGTTGATCGTCAACGCCACCATGCCAATCGGCACTTCGGCAGACAACCACACGCCCACGGATCGGCTTGTTTTCGCGCGCTGCCACCGGATTAGCCCCGCTTACCCCTCAGCAGTACCTGGATGGGTACTCTGGCAAAATCGTAAGACATTGAAATTATGGTAAATGATTCGTTAAGAGAAATCTATCTCTACACTAGTGTTCGCCACCTCATAGAATGCTCCAGGCCAAGCCTGGCCGCCGATAAGTAACCCTTATCGGAAGCTACATGTACGCCCTTGTTGTACACATTGGAATCCAATGCTAGATTTGTGTCAGAGCGCAGAAACCGGAGCCAACAATGCCCCAGACGCATTACAAGATCAGTGAGGCGCGCAAGAACTTCGCCGAGGTTCTCGATCGCGCCAATCAGGGCGAAGAGATCATCATCATGCGCGGTAATGAGATCTATGCGCGGATCGGTCCGGCAGATCCCGCTGGCAGGAGACCCTTCGGTCTCTTGGCGAACCGGGGTCTTCCGGACGACCTATTTGACGAGCATGATGCTGAGCAGGCCGCAATCGATGCCGGCGACTGGAACGACGACGTCGGAGTCTTCCAAGGTGAAATGGCCAACGCAGGCGAGCGCTCGTGAAGCTTCTTCTCGACAGCCATGCGGTCTATTGGTGGACGATAGGTAGTGCGCGGCTTTCATCAAATGCACGCTCCCTCATCGAGGACAAGAGCAACGCTGTTCTCGTCAGCGCCGTCTCCTTCTACGAACTGGACAACAAGATGCGGCTGAAGAAGCTTGATCTCAAGCCGCAGGAATTGCGCGCCGCTATCACCTCCAGCGGCTTCCAGACACTCGCCATCAGTGACTTGCATGCGGAACTTGCGGCGGCCTTCGACTGGGAGCACCGGGACCCATGGGACCGGATCCTCGCTGCGCAGACACGGCTCGAGCATTGCGCACTGATCTCGACGGACGTGGTGTTCGATGCCGTGCTCCAGGAGAGGGTCTGGTGAGGAGAAAGCTGTGAGAATTCTCGTTGACGTAACGGAAGCGGCAGAGCGGCTCGAGGAATTGATTGAGCTCGCATTGCGTGGCGATGAGATCGTAATCTGCCGAGACGAGAGAGCGGTCGCGATGCTCAAGCCGATCGCTCAGAAGACCGATCCTTTCGAGAAGCTCCTTGCTCTGGCAGAGGAGGGTCGCAAAAATGTACCGCCTGGCACAACTTCCGACCATTCCGATTTTTATGATGAACACGGCCTGCCCAAATGAGTGCGGTTGATCGCCGCGTCCAGGATCTTGACACCATTGCCGCAGTCCTGCCGATGGAACGCCGTGACGAACTGGCTGAGCTTCTGACCGACCAGGATGTCGAGACGCTGCGTCATCTGGTCAACGAGGGCATGGGCGATAATACCCTTCGAGCCCTCACCTCTGATCTTGCCTATCTGCAGGCCTGGTCGCTCGCTGCGACAGGCCGGTCCCTCCCTTGGCCGGCATCCGAAGCCCTGCTTCTGAAGTTTGTTGCGCACCATCTCTGGGATGCGGAAAAACGTATTCAGGATCCGGATCACGGCATGCCAGCTGACGTCGAGCAGAAGCTCCGCATTCAAGGATTGCTACGATCGCCCGGCCCGCACGCTCCTGACACCGTCCGCCGGCGTCTTGCAACCTGGTCGACGCTGACGAAATGGCGCGGACTGAATGGCTTTTTCGGTTCCCCCGCCCTCAAGTCTGCAATCCGACTGGCCGTCCGTGCGACGCCGCGGCCAAGAAGGCGGAAGAGTGCCAAGGCCGTCACCGGGGATATTCTGTCCCGACTGATCGCGACCTGCTCGACGGGCAGTCTGCGCGACATCAGGGACCGGGCTATCCTCATGGTTGCCTTTGCCTCGGGCGGCCGTCGCCGCAGCGAAATCGCGGGCCTCAGGATCGAGCAACTGCAGCAGGAAGAGCCGATCCAGATCGACGGGGCCCCTCCCCTGCTCTCTCTTTCCATTCATCTTGGTCGCACGAAGACCAGCGGCGCAGATAACGACGAAGTCGTCTATCTCAGCGGTCGACCGGTCGATGCGCTTAACGCGTGGCTTGCCGCGGCGAATATCGACAAGGGCAGTGTCTTTAGGGCAATCGATCGCTGGGGCAATGTTTCGCACCGGCAGCTGGACCCCAAGGCGATCAATGACATCCTCAAGCGGCGGGCGGAACTGGCCGGGCTCGATCCGACAGAGTTTTCGGCGCACGGACTGCGGTCCGGCTATCTGACGGAGGCCGCCAATCGCGGCATTCCTCTGCCTGAGGCGATGGAGCAGTCACGCCATAGATCGGTGCAGCAAGCCTCTGAGTACTACAGTCATGCTCAAAGGAGGAGCGGCAGAGCGTCGCGGCTGCTCGCATGATGGATATCCCACCGGGGCCGCCCAAGCGCGCCAGAAGGTGCTTTGTGTCAAGCACGATTGAGAAGTTTTAGTAGCGTCTCTACCCTGCTTGATTTCCTGTCGCTCAGGCTCCGATCATCTGTTGGGGAATAGGCGGAAGCTCAGAAGGAACCTTGGCCGGTGCCTCGCGTTCACCAGTGTCACGGAGCACCACGTCATGAAGCCTGACACGACAGCAGTTGCCAGCTGCCTTCCCCATCTGCGCTTTTTTGCGCGGGCCATGTGCGCAGATGCAGGTAAAGCGGATGAGGTTGTCGCGGAGTGCCTTGTACTTGCATGTCAGCGTTTCACCGCCGCATCACCGATGGGCCTGTTGCCTCAATTGCTGGCCGAACTGGCGACGCTCATTCGGCAGCAAGAGCTGTCGAAACTCTCAGGCGGCCCTTCAACTCAGAAGGGAACAATGGGGCGATTGCAAAGGCTTCCACCATACCACCGGGATGTCCTGCTGACTGTAGAGCTGTTCAACTTGCGGTATTGGGAAGCAGCAGTAATCTGCGATTGCCCGATCGGGACTATCAAGAGCCGATTGAGCCGCGCCAGAACGTCATTTGCAGCCGTTGAGCCTCGCCCTTTAACCGTAAATCGAAATAAAGGTAGCCAATCCAGGTTCCACCCAGTTGTGAAGTCCCCCCTTCAAGGCTGACTTACGCCGTTACGACCCAAACCCTGATTTCGGTTTTTGGCGGAACTTGCTGGCCGACGGCTCGTTTGGCCAGGATGCCGAGGTACTTTTTCAACATACGTACAGATCGTGAGACACTCCTTGACGAGGAGGGTATCTCCTTCGCCTCGTCCGAACATGCGGTCAAGGAGGCACGTCTGGCCGCGAAGGAGATGGCTGCGGAAGCGGTGCTCAGAGAAGAGGCTGTGGACGGGACAGGGATCGACGTGCTCGACGAAGACGGCAACCTTATTGCCTCCGTCCTCTTGGCTAACATGCTCAAGATCTAGCTCAAACGTCGCCGAGCCACCTGACGTGTCAGATCTTGAAGGTCATTTCAGATCTAGAGGCCCGCGACAGTCGTCAGCCACACCGTAGCGACACATCTGTCCCCTTCGTCACATATCTCGATACGCTTCTCGCGGTCTAGGGTGCCACTTAGTTGATCTTGTACTGCCATGTCTCGAGCCGCCATTATCGCTGTGACATGCGCGGCATCAGCGCTGGTGAACAGACCGCCCTCTTTATCGCGTTCCAATCGATGACGTGTGCGAACATGGAAGACATAGCGTGGCATCTTGAACATCCCGGTATTCGGCTGATCAGTGGAGTTGTGAAAGTGGAGGCAGCTCATCCAGATCAATAAAACGCCCGAGGCTGCGCAGATGGGCGGCAATCTCCCGACGCAAATGTTCGCGACGACCGTAGCGGTCACAGATTACCTGGACATCCGTGATGACTTGTTCGTACATCTCCTCCGGAACCTCCGCCTCCCCCATGAGGTAGATGTCATGGCCGATGGCAATCATCTGCGCCCCTGCTGCCAATATGTCGGCGACGAAATCAGGTATCTCTTCTGCTCGCATTTTCCGGCTCATCATTGGCTTAAATCAGACGACCGTCAGATTAAGAGGTCCCTCCCAGAACCGAGTAGCCAAGTCACCGTTCCGGGAACAAACTCCCTTTTCGCCCAGAACAGCTGAGTCACCCAGTCGCTAATCCTTCCCATTGTGACCAGCAAGTTGCAGCTCAGGGACAACACTTTGCCGTATTGAGGAACTGCCGGGCCGGGAGTGCGTTGCTCACTTGGAAAATGCACCGTGTCAACCGGACGCAATGAAATGGAAAACACGAGGGTTTTTCCGGTTTCACCTTGTGGCCAACGAAATGGCAGACGAGTTCTTACGTCATCCGGTGCGTTTTCTGCCCCTCCTTTGCTAGAACCCGCTGCTCGTCAACTTGCAACCAGACGAGCGCCGGACTTGAATGGCCGCCGGTACCTTTGCCTCCCCCTAGAATGGTACCCCATGGTGAGAGATCGTTGTGCCGTGCGGCGATTTCCTGCATAAGGGTTGATGAAGCTGCCAACGTCCGGCTGTCCATAGCGCTTCCAAGCTCTACAGTTATTCGTTTGATCTAAGAGAAAGTCACCTGTTGGATCGTGGTACCTTGCTATCAGGTTTTGAGCGTGGACTTCCAGACGGGTCATGCCTGGATGATGAGGGGTATATCTGGAACTGCCGCGTGGGCGGCGGAAACTGCTTAGTTCGCATTCATCCGGAAGGAATTCTCGATTGCGTAATTGAGCTTCCCTGCTCTTCGCCGACCAGTTGCACCTTCGGTGGGAAGCATCTGGACACTCTGTATGTGACCTCAGCTCGCTTCGGGATGACCAGCGATGATGTACGGTCCAATCCGCAAAAGGGTGCGCTCTTCGCCGTCAATACGGGGCACAGAGGTATGCCCGCGAACCGATTTGGGAGGCAGGGACTTAGGTCGTGTTGACAAAGTGGATTCCCAAATCAGCGGAAGCGTGATTCAAGACTGCCTTTTAGGAGGCAGTTTTGGCGCGCGGCGACCTGACGGATATGGAATGGCGGATCATTGAGGGGCTGTTGCCCACCGAACGGGGTAGGAGGTCCCGACCCTCGCACGATAATCGGCAGTATCTGAACGGCATGCTGCATGTTCTCCGGGTCGGCTGCCCATGGCGCGACATGCATGAGCGCTACGGGAAGTGGAACTCCGTCTATGTGCGCTTCCGCCGTTGGGCCGAACAGGGCGTTTGGGACGCTCTGCTTGAGACCCTCGTTGAACTGGGGCTGACGGATGACTGGCAGCACATGATCGACAGCACCACGGTTCGCGGCCATTCGCAGGCTGCGGGCGCTAAAGGGGGACTTATCAGGAGGCTTTTGGTCGATCACGCGGCGGCTTTACGACGAAAATCCACGCCCGAGCAGACGGTCAGGGACGCCCTCTTGGCTTCGTCCTGACGGGCGGAGAGGCTTCGGACTATAACGCCGTTCCTGACTTGTTGGCTATACCGGTCGGCAAACCGAGACTGTTCCTTGCAGACAAGGGCTACGACGGTGATTTCCTGCGTGAAGAACTCCTGATCCACGGCATCAGGCCGGTCATTCCGCCGAAGGCCAACCGGAAGAACCCGCCTGCCTGCGACTTCCGGGCCTATAAGGATCGAAACCGCATCGAGCGGATGTTCAACCGCCTCAAGCAGTTCCGTCGCGTCGCGACCCGATACGACAAGACCCGAAAATCCTTCTCAGCATTCCTCGCCCTGGCCGCCGCAAAGATATGGCTGCCATACTTTGTCAACAGGACCTAGTTGATTGATCGCCGCTCATAAATGCAGCTTCATACGACACGCAGCTGTGGTCTGCGACGATACCGCTCAAGACGTACGTGGACCATCTCGCCTGACACTTCAGCGACGCTGAGGGAATAGCGAAAACGATCGGCGATTGGCTTCAGCTGATCCAACGCCTGCACCGATATCTCACGCTCCAGGACGGGATTGCCCTGCGCGAGCAGCACGCTCAAAGCGCCGACTTCGACGCCAAGGTTAAACTCCTCATCCCGGCCGGGAAAGCGTATCCGCACATCCTCGATGATCTCGATCTTCCGCATTTGGAGTCCCCAAGTTCTACCGGCATCTTGGACCGCCTTGGTTAATGATCAGAAAACGTCTTCATGTGTTTGAGGATGTGGAGGGCGGGAACTTTAGCGAAATACTAACGTTCTCATGTCGATCCGAAAGCGAAAACGATGCCCCAAGTTGACCAGCCCAAAATAGAACTCGTTGAAGAAACGGTCAGCATTGATACCGAGCGTGTCATGACAGGCCGCGTGCGGGTTGCGACGCAGACCGAGTTTGTCGAAGAATTTGCCCACGCTTCGCTAGGCGGTGAACGTGTCGAGGTAACACGCGTACCGGTAGGCCAAGAAGTCACTGCTGTCCCGCAGACCCGGGTTGAAGGTGACGTCACCATCATTCCGGTTTTGGAAGAAATTGTCGTTGTGGAGAAGAGGCTGATGCTGGTCGAAGAAATCCGCATTCGCAAACTCGCAACCATAGAAGATGTGTCCGTTCCGGTCACTCTTCGCAAGCAGCGCGCAACAGTGGAGAGGCGCGATATCGAAGCTCGTAACGAGGAGACATCACGATGAGCTACACCAATCAAACTGGTCAAACGTCAGCAACGAACACCAATACCATAACCGCATTCTTCGACAGTCGCTCGGATGCTGATAATGCTGTCGAGCGCCTGATCGATGCCGGCCTCCCGCGCTCGTCAATACAACTGATCGAAGGCGCAACCGCCGAGGCAGTCTCCGGGTCGCGAACGGAAGAAAGTGGTTTTTGGGCGGCGCTCGAAAACTTCTTCTTCCCGGACGACGATCGCAGCACCTACGCTGAGGGCCTGCGACGCGGCGGCTACCTCGTTACGGTCACAGGCTATCCACTGGACATGCACGACACCGCACTCGACATCCTTGATGACGAAGGCAGCATCGATCTCGACGAGCGCACGCGCGCCTGGGAGTCTGAGGGCTGGTCGCGCTCAGGAAGCATCACCTCGTCTCGTTCGACGCAGTTTGAAAACAACGCGACCGGGTACCAGGCGGAGCAGCTGAATTCTGAACATGACGACGTTATTCCCGTCGTTGAAGAAGAGCTGCGCGTCGGCAAGCGTGACATCAACAACGGTCGGGTTCGCGTCCGCTCCTATGTGACGGAAATGCCGGTCAGCGAAAACATTTCGCTTCGCGACGAGAACGTCGAGATCACGCGTCGCCCGGTTGATCGTCCAGTGAGTGCTACAGACAGTGCGTTCATCGACCGCACGATCGAAGCGGAAGAACACCATGAAGAGGCTGTCGTCTCGAAGGACGCGCGCGTCGTCGAGGAGATCGGGCTTCGCATAACAGCCGAGCAGCGTGAAGAGACGATCACGGACACGATCCGCAAAACCGACGTTGAGATTGAGGATGACCGTGAGAGCGGTATGGTACGCAAAGACGGCACAAGCGGCATTCAGCGCGACTAAGACCAGTGAATGAGCGATAGACGGCGGTGTCAAGCACCGCCGTTTTCCGTTTCACTGCCCCTTCTATTTGGGTACCTTTGCTCGCAAAATTATCTCCGCAAAGCTTGTTGAACTCGGTCCGAAGTCGGATAAGCCCAAGACGTCAACTAGCTGGCATTTGCAATTCTCCTGCTCATCAAAGTCCAACAGGATTAGAGGCTGGACACGGAAGATCTTCATCGATGCATGAGATATGGACAACGATAGCCGCGGAATTCGCCGACATTCCCGATACCTCCACAATTACCCTAATCACCGTCCGCCTCTTGGTCGCGGCGGTGTTAGGCGGGATCCTTGGTTACGAACGTGAACGGAAACGGCGAAGTGCTGGCGTGCGAACCCATATGCTGGTCGCCGTTGGTGCGGCACTCTTCGTGATCGGACCCCTTCAGAGCGGTATGGAAGTAGGGGACCTATCGCGCGTCTTGCAAGGGGTTATACAGGGTATCGGCTTTCTAGGGGCAGGCGCGATACTCATTCGTTCATCACCGCGCCAAATCGAGGGGCTCACCACAGCGGCAAGTATTTGGGCGACAGCTGGGATCGGCATCATCGCGGGATTGGGGCTCGAATCAACTGCGGTACTATCGACAGTAGTCGTACTGCTCATCCTGGCCGTCGTGCCCCTAGTTCTGCCGAAGAACGAAGATCCTGAATAATTGTCCGTCGTCGAATAATTTGAGACTTTTGGGGCTCTGGAAGAATGGAGTTTCCGGCTCGGTTTGCGGATTGATTTAAGCTGCTTTGGCCTGGTGGTTCAAGCGGCGCTGTCTGATGGTGTCGCGTTTGATCCTTTCGCGTTCGAGCAGGATGGTCTGTCCGCGTCCGAAGTAGACGTCGGCCGGAGTGAGATTGTCGAGGCTTTCGTGGTATCGACGATGATTGTAATGCTCGACGAAGGCCGCGATCTGCGCCTCAAGGTCTTCCTTGAAGAAGTAGTTTTCCAGCAGGATGCGGTTCTTCAACGTCTGATGCCAGCGCTCGATTTTCCCTTGTGTCTGCGGATGGCCGGGAGCGCCATGAACCTGGTTGATCTTGTATGTCTCCAGCCATTCACCGAGATCGGAAGCGACGTAACACGGGCCGTTGTCGGACAGCAGGCGCGGCCGGTGTTCGACCTTGACCTTGTCGCAGCCTGAGGCGGCCAGCGCCAAGTCGAGCGTGTCGGTGACGTCGTCCACCTTCATGCTGGTGCACAGCTTCCAGGCAATGATGTAGCGGGAATAGTCGTCGAGAATGGTCGACAGGTAGAACCATCCCCAGCCGATGACCTTCAGGTAGGTGAAGTCGGTTTGCCACATCTCGTTCGGCCGCGTGGTCTTGTCCTTGAACTCATCGTTGGCCTTGATGACGATATAGGCTGGCGACGTGATCAGATCATGGGCCTTGAGCAGGCGGTAGACCGAAGCCTCTGACACGAAGTAGCTTTCCGTGTCGGTGAACTTCACCGCCAGCTCGCGCGGCGACAGATCGGCGTGGTCCAGCGCCATGGTGACAATGCGATCCCTGATATCGTCAGGAATGCGGTTCCACACCCGTGATGGCGCAGAAGTCCGGTCTTCCAGCCCCTCGACGCCATGGGTCTGGAACCGGTCATACCATCGATAGAAGGTAGGTCTCGGAATGCCGAGCTTTTCGAGTGTCTGCCTGACTGACAAATGCGACTGCTCGACCAGCCGGATGATCTCAAGCTTTTCGGTGGCGGGATATCTCATTCGTCGTCGCCCCCATGCCCGATCATGCTTTTTTTGAGCAGGCGGTTCTCCAGGGTGAGGTCGGCCACCGCCTCCTTCAGGTCGCGGCTCTCCTTACGCAGCGCCTTCACCTCGTCACTCGTTGCCGAACGGGAGGTATCGCCCGCAAGGCGCTTCTTGCCAGCTTCGAGGAATTCCTTCGACCAGCTATAATACAGGCTCTCGGCGATCCCCTCGCGGCGGCAGATCGCGGCGATGCTGTCTTCGCCACGCAGGCCTTCCAGGACGACACGGATTTTGTCCCCGGCTGAATGGTGCTTGCGCGTGGCGCGGCGGATGTCCTTGATCGTCTTCTCTGCCGCCGATGTCTGCGGCCCGGATTTTTGTCTCATCTTCGCTTCCTGTGAATGAGCTACGATGAGCCGAAAATCCTCTCTTCTCAACTAAGCCAGGTCTGTCTCATGGGCGCTGATGTCGGACACTCCTCGCCCTCGGAATGGGCGACGCGCAGGCGTATCGCTTCCGGCTGGATTTCGATGTCCACCACCTTGTGGCGCGCGCGCACATAAATCTCATGACCGTGATCGGCGGCAATGGTCAGCATCCGCTCGAACTGCGCCTGCATGTAATCGCCCAGGACAAGGCGTGGATAGAACTCCCGCTCGCCGATCGTCTCGCGGCGAATGCCATGACGCATCAGCGCGTCGTCATCCTGCCGCCGCAACCAGTCGACCAGGGTCTCGGTGAAGGCCGGCAATTCGATGCTCGGGATGTTGGAGAGCATCGCCGGATCGTTCATGTCAGGGTGGTAAGGCGTGCCCTTTCCGGGCTCACCTTCCGCTTCGTAAAGGGTGATCGAGAGGGGAGTTGTGGGGCTCAGCAGATGTTTGAACGTGTAGAGGCCGGTGGGACCGGTACCGATAATCGCAATTCTGGAACGCATGGACACCTCGCTTGCCCAGAACTTGTCTGTCTCAGGCTCCGGATAATGGCAGCGGCGTGAACAGGTTCCCTGTACCCCCCGAAGAACCGGACACCTTGTCGTGACCCAAGCTGCAAATGCATTTCAATGGCTTCTTCACGATAGGGACGTCGGTCCCGTAGCAGCCGACACGCACCCATCGCCGAATGGTGAGGACCTCATTGAATTCGAGCGCTAGACTCAATACCTTCCAGCCGAATTGGGCGGCAAATCCTACAAACGAAAAGAGTTACCTGATGCATCGAAAAGCGTCCGCGACGGCAGCTACGCACTCATTTGGCTTGGAGCGGAATGTCTTCATCGGTCTCTCTTGCGCGTTCATCTTTCTACTCATCAGCACCGCAGTTTCGATTTACACCATCGACAATGTAAGGAGAAGCAACGCGAGTGTGACGCAAACACACGGGTTCATCGTCGCACTTGACCTGCTTCTCATCGACATTCAAGACGCCGAAAGCGGACTGCGAGGGTTCCTGCTAACCTCCGATGAGACCTATCTTTCGCCCTATCTCCGCGCCGTCCCCCAGATCGAAAGCCGCATCGCGAGCATCAATTCGACCGCCACTGATGAGATGCGTCAACGCGGAACCGTTCAGGCACTACGGGCCTACGTTTCTTCGAAGTTGGAAATTATGGCGCAGACCCTTCAGTTATTCCAGCGACAAGGAGAAGTGGAGGCGTTGGCCCTCGTGGCGTCGGACCGCGGCCGCAGTGACATGGAGGGTATTCGCGAAATGGTGGGCCAACTGCGGGATGAAGCGGGGGAAGATCGTAGCCAACGCTTGGCCGCGATGGAGACTTCGTACCTCATCGCGTGGGCCAGTGCTTTGTCTGCCGGCGTACTCGGTATTCTCCTGACACTCGTGATTTCGGCGCTGGTTCGCAAATCAGCCTTGAAGCAAAAGCGCGAGCATTGGTTGCGCGAGGCACAACTCGGGCTTACGTCTTCTGTGACAGGCGATCAGCCTATTAGTGAACTTGGAGCCAACATCCTTCGTTTCCTGACAAACTATCTCGGTGCGGTAGCCGGCGTTATGTATGTCGAGAACGCTGGCAGATTCCATCGGCTAGCCGCACATGGCGTACCATCAGACGCTGTTATGCCCACAAGCTTCGGTCAAAATGATAGTCTTTTTAGCCACGTTCTGCGGGATCACCATCCCATCGCGGTCGGGGAAGTGCCCGATGGCTACATCAACTTCGGCTCCGGCCTTGGACAAGAGAAACCCCGTTATCTTGCCTTGGCGCCTGCGATCGTCGAAGGCGACATCCGGTGCATGATTGAGCTCGGCTTTCTCTCGCCCATCAATGACCAGGTCCTGAAGCTTCTCGAGCACGTCTCCGAACTCATTGCGGTTGCGATCCGGTCGGCGGAGTTTCGAACGCGTCTCCAAGCGCTCCTTGAAGAGACGCAGCGGCAAGCAGAAGAACTGCAGGTTCAAGGAGAGGAACTGCGCGTTTCGAACGAGGAGCTGGAAGAACAAGGGCGCGCGCTGCGCGAACAGCAGGCGCGCCTTGAGCAGCAGCAGGCCGAACTTGAGCAGACAAATTCGCAGCTTGAAGAGCAGGCAGAGGAACTGGCGCAACAGCGCGACAGTCTCGAGCGCTCCAAGAATGCTATCGAAGCCAAGGCTAGAGAGGTCGAACAAGCAAGCCGCTACAAATCAGACTTCCTGGCAAACATGTCTCACGAACTGCGGACGCCTCTTAACTCATCGCTGATTCTGGCGAAGCTGCTTGCTGATAATCCGGAAGGCAACCTGACAGCACAGCAGGTGCAGTTTGCCCAGACGATCCAGTCCTCCGGCAACGATCTGCTGAACCTGATCAATGACATCCTTGATCTTTCGAAAATCGAAGCGGGTCACGTAGAGATCCATCCTGAAGCTGTATCTGTTGAGCGCATGGTCAATAGTCTGCGCCACATGTTCGAACCGCTGGCAACCAGCAAGGGACTGGAGCTGAATGTCACTGTCGCGGCATCAGTGCCCCCCATCGTTCAGACCGACGGACAGCGTCTCGAACAGGTGCTCAAAAACCTCTTGGCCAATGCTTTAAAGTTCACCGAGAAAGGTAATGTGTCGCTGGACGTTCGCCGACACGCCGATGGGCAACTTGCATTCGACATCAAGGACACAGGCATCGGCATACCCGAAGAGCAGCAAAAGCAGATATTCGAAGCCTTCCACCAAGCAGACAGCACGATAAGTCGCAGATTCGGCGGCACGGGCCTAGGGCTGTCGATCTCGCGCGAGCTCGTCCGACTGCTTGGCGGCTACCTGTCACTGGAAAGCAGGGTTGGTAGCGGCAGTACGTTTACGGTTGTCATCCCCGCTGAATTTAAAACCAAGCTCGCCCCGCCAGCAGGGCAAGAGGTCGCTCGTCAGACTGAGACAGCCGCGATGCCAGTGTTGTCTCCCCCCTCCGAGAACTTTGCGAGTAAAGCAGAGGCGATTGCCTTCATCGAGGATGACCGGGCCACAGTCACCGATGCGGAGCGTAAGCTGCTCATCGTCGAGGACGATAAATCTTTCGCGCTCATCCTGCGCGATCTTTCCCAAGAACTTCGCTTCAAAGCCTTGGTGGCCGGCACCGCACACGAGGCTTTAGAGCTCGCCCATAAGTTCCTGCCGAATGCCATTCTTCTCGACGTGGGCCTTCCTGACCAGTCTGGATTGTCTGTGCTCGATCGCCTTAAGCGTGACGTTCGGACACGCCATATTCCTATCCACATTATCTCTGCTGAGGATTACTCAGAGCGTGCGCTTTCACTCGGCGCCGTCGGGTACGAACTTAAACCCGTCCAGCGCGATCATTTGATTTCAGTAATGGAATCTCTGGGTGCCAGGGCTGAACAAACACAGCGGCGCGTGTTGATCGTCGAGGACAACGTAGTGCAGCGCGAGGCCTTATCGAAGCTTCTCTCCTCGCACGACGTTGAGACAATCGGTGCCGGCACAGCTGCGGAGTGCATCGCTCTCCTTGCAGAACAGACCTTCGACTGCATGGTGCTGGATCTCTCCCTACCGGATGCTTCCGGCTTCGCGCTTCTGGAGACACTGAGCCAGGAAGGCATGCACTCGTTCCCGCCTGTGATCGTCTACACCGGTCGCGTTCTTTCCGCGGAGGAAGAGCAGAGGCTGCGCCGCTATTCGAAATCGATCATCATCAAGGGCGCCAAATCGCCGGAACGGCTCCTGGACGAGGTCACCCTCTTCCTCCACCAGGTGGTATCCGAACTGCCCGACGAGCAGCAGCAGATGATCCGCAAGGCGCGCAATCGCGACGAACTGCTGGAGGGACGCCGCATCCTGATCGTCGAGGACGACGTGCGCAATGTCTATGCGCTGACCAACATCCTCGAACCGCGCGGCGTGCTGGTTGAAATCGCCAGGAATGGCGAGGAGGCGATCGACAAGCTGGAGCAGTCGCTCGACAAGCCGGACGGACGCATCGATCTCGTTCTGATGGACGTCATGATGCCGGTGATGGACGGACTGACGGCAACACGGCATATCCGCAAGAATGCGGCCTGGCAGAAGCTGCCGATCATCACGCTGACGGCCAAGGCCATGCCGGACGACCAGAAGCGCTGCATCGAGGCGGGCGCCAACGACTATATGGCAAAGCCGCTCGACGTTGAAAAACTGCTGTCGCTCGTGCGCGTGTGGATGCCGCAGTGACCGAGACATTCGAAAAGGTCGAGGACATCGAGATCCGGCTTTTGCTGGAAGCCCTCTATCATCGCTACCATTACGATTTCCGCAGCTATGCGATGTCGTCGCTCCGTCGACGGCTCCGCCAGGCGCGGGAGCAGCTGGGCTTTGCGACGATTTCGGCCATGCAGGAACGGGTGCTGCACCATCCGGACATGCTTGCCGACATGCTGCGCTATCTGACGGTGCAGGTGAGCGAGATGTTTCGGGATCCCACCTATTTCGCGGCCATGCGCGAAAAGGTCATTCCGCACCTGCGCACCTATCCCTCGCTGAAAGTGTGGATCGCCGGATGCAGCTCGGGTGAAGAGCTCTATTCCTTTGTCATCCTGTTTCGTGAAGAGGGTCTTGAAGAGCGCACCATCTTCTACGCCACCGATATCAACCCCAATGCCCTCGCCCATGCAGAAACCGGGATCTACGACATCGAGCGGATCAAGCTGTTTACGGAGAACCATCGCGAATCCGGCGGCAAGGGCTCTCTGTCCGACTACTACTCCACCGGCTACAACCGCTGCATTTTCGACAAGAGCCTACGCCGAAACGTGGTGTTTTCGGATCATAGCCTGGTGACCGACCAGGTTTTCGGAGAGATGCAGCTCGTCTCCTGCCGCAATGTGATGATCTATTTCGACAGGGAACTGCAAGACCGCGCGGTTGGCTTGTTTCGGGATGCATTGCCGCGCAACGGGTTCCTCGGCCTTGGCTCGAAAGAAACGCTGCGGTTCTCCGCCCATGCCGAAAACTTCCGGGAGTTCGTTCGCGAAGAGAAGATCTATCAGAGGATCGGCTCATGAGCGACCAGGCTAAGGGGGCTGTGATCATTGGCGCATCGGCCGGCGCCCTTGAGGCTCTCACGGTGATCCTGGCATCGCTGCCGCCAAGATATCCGTTTCCAATTTTCGTTATCGTGCATCTGCCGCCGAAAAAGCGCAGTGTGCTCGCCGAAATCTTCGGAAGAAAATGCCAGCTCCGGTCCATCGAGGCGGAAGACAAGGAGCCGGTCGAGGCCGGCGTTATTTACTTCGCACCACCGGATTACCATTTGTTGCTCGAGGGGCGCGGTCAGATTTCCCTGTCGAATGAAGAAGAGGTGCTGTTTTCGCGCCCGTCTATAGACGTGGCTTTTGAAAGTGCGGCAGATGCATGGGGTGACAAGCTGACTGCGATCGTTCTCACAGGTGCCAACAATGACGGGGCGCATGGGCTCGCCGCTGTTGTGCGCGCCGGTGGCAAGGCAATCGTTCAGGAGCCGAGCGGCGCCTATGCGCAGGCCATGCCCGAAGCCGCCATTCGAGCCTGCCCGCAAGCACAAATCATGACGTTGCCCGACATTTCAACCTTTTTGCAGAATAAATCCCAATGAACCCCGCTGTTAAATTCCTTCTCGTCGACGATCTGCCGGAAAACCTCCTCTCCCTGGAGGCCCTGCTGCAGCGCGACGACCGCATGCTCCTCAAAGCCCGCTCCGGTGACGAGGCGCTGGAATTGCTTCTTCATCATGACGTGGCGCTGGCTTTGATCGACGTCCAGATGCCGGGCCTCAACGGTTTCGAACTGGCAGAACTGATGCGCGGGAACGAGCGCACCCGACGGGTTCCCATCATCTTCGTCACCGCCGGAACCCATACCGCCGAACGGCGCTTTCAGGGGTATGAAGCGGGCGCTGTCGATTTCATCCAAAAGCCGATCGAGCCGGATGCGCTTCGGAGCAAGGCGGAAGTGTTTGCCGAGCTTTACCTTCAACGGAAGAAGCTCGCCGAACAACGCGATTTGCTGGAAGACCAGACGCGCGCTCTGCAACTGGCGGATCAGCGCAAGAATGAGTTCATCGGGATCCTCGTCCACGAGTTGCGCAACCCCTTGGCAGCGCTGAACGGCGGGCTAAAGCTTCTTTCGAGACAGCCGGATAAAGTCAAGACCGAACAAATCCACGGCCTCATGCATGAGCAGATGGACCACATCATCCGGCTGGTTGACGATTTGCTGGACGTTTCGCGCATTACGCAGGGCAAGATCAATCTCAGCAAATCGGAATTCGAGTTAAAGGAAGCGATATCGACCGCACTGGAAATGACGCGCCCAACCGTCGAGGAGAAGCGCCATGCATTGACTTTGAGCGCACCCGAGCAGCCATGTATGATCTTGGCGGATAAGGTCCGATTGACGCAATGCGTTTCGAACCTTGTCAACAATGCTGCGAAGTACACCCCTCATGGGGGTCGTATCCAGATCACGCTAGAGCAGCATCCCGCCGGTTACCAAATCACCGTGACGGATAATGGACTGGGCTTAACCCAGGAAAGTTCAGAGGCGATCTTCAAGCTGTTCGAGCAAGTCGAAGAGCATAGAGACCACGCACATGGGGGCTTGGGCATAGGCCTTGCACTCGTCAAGCAACTCATCGAATTACATGGGGGTAGCGTTTCTGTGTCGAGCGACGGGCCGGGTCAGGGCAGTACCTTCAAACTCTATCTTCCTAAAGTGACTGAAGCGCCTGCGTGGGTGCCCGCTGCACCAGAGGACGATCGCGCTCCCTGAAGGAGAAAATTCGCTCCCTTGAACGACAGTAGCCCGGTCCTGCGTCGCCAGCGCTCGTCAATTGCAAAGAGCGCATTTGCAGTCATCGTCTGCCGTCCCATGTTCAATGCGTCGTCCCATCGGAAATCGAGCTCAGCGGGATATCGATCTTCATAAGGTAGCGCTCGTGAACCTGGACATCGATGGTCCCATGCCATTTGCTGACTACGAGCTGTTGGATCAGTTTCGTCCCAAGGCCATTTGACGATGAGGACGGGGCCCGCGCGACTTTTGTCACAGGATCGTCCCAGCGTATATGAAAAGTGCGGCTCTTTGGTTGCCCGGAGATATTCCAGGCCAAGGAAACAATACCATCGTCACCACCCAGACTTCCGTACTTGACGCTGTTGTGCAGAGCTCATTCAGTACAAGACCTAGGTCAAAACAAAGCTCAGCAGGAAGCTGTATATCACGTCCTTCCATCCGGATTCTGGCCGCTACCGGCGAGAGCGTATCTTCAGCAACTTTCTGGAAGCGAGTGTCGCTCCAGCCCTGCTGCGCGATTGCATGATTGGCGCGAGCAAGAGATGCCAGGCGCTGATTAAATGCCTCCCGAGCCTCTTCCGGGTCCTTTGAATGGCGAAAGGTCTGGGCGGCTATCGAACTTACTAGTTGCAGCATGTTACCTGCGCGGTGCGACATTTCCCGAATTAGCAGATTGCTTTGGGTTTTGGCCGCTTCTTTGCGCACGGCATTGGAGATGATGGCGGCAAGCGAGAGCAGGAAGTCTCGGTCACCTCTGTCAAAGGTTCTTCGTTCTGTGGCGTGGATTGCGATTACGCCGTAGGGCCGCCCTTCTGGTCCGGCTATGGTGACGCTCATGCCGCTGACCACTCCATGCTCCTTGAGCAGCGGGAGGCCCGGAGAAACGTTCCTCGAGCGCCAGCGCGTCAACAACGATTAGCTCCCCCGAAAGCAGAGTGTAACCAGCTTGGGATTCACGCTCGATACCGACACTCGCTACGCCAACAAGTCCTTCTGCCCATCCAACTCCCGCGACCAGCTGAGTTGATCTGCGGTATCCTCAAACGCCAGCACCTTAGTCAGTGGACATCAAGGGCTGTCGCCGCCGCCTCAACTATTCTGTTGAGAACGATCTGGAGCGCGGTATCTTGAAGAGCCAGTTGTCCGATCTCGGCAATTGCAGTCTGCTGCTGCAACCTTCGCTCCGTTACCCTGAGCGCCTGGTCCTTTTCGCGCTCAAGCCGTTTTGCGCTCCGTAATCTCGACGGCAGCCACACTTGCGCCGACAATATGCCCCAGCGCGTCAGTGACTGGTGACCAGAATTCCATCCAGAAGCGCTGCTCTTCCGGCTCCGCGGGAGTTTTGCCGGCTACCTCGAACGGGCCAATTGTTTCGCCAGTGTCTGTTATTTTCTTCATCAGGCCGCGCGCGACGTCCTCCAGATCCGGAACGATCTCGGAGACTGTTCGCCCTATGTGCTCTTCCGGCGCATAACCGTTGAACATCGCCATGGTTTCGTTCACGCGTAGAAATCGCAGATCGCGACTGAGAACGCACAATCCTACAGGAACGGCGTCATAGTCAGACGCAGCAGATTGCTGTGCTGACAAACCGGAGCTGGATGCATGCATTATCTCCTCCCATCATGGGCCAAAGCGTGAGATAGGCAGCTTCATCTACCGTATGACAAGTTCGCACACGCAGCCGAACCGCGCAACAGTTCTCACAGTCTAAACATAAGGCGAGAATATCGGGGAGCTACACCCGCTTGCATCAGTGTAGCATTCGGGCCGACAGACGCGATCCCATGTGAAAACACGAACAGTTAGATCTCTTCTGACGGGAAGATCGTAACCGAGGAAGCATAGAACGAATCCAGCTCGGAACAAGCCAACTCCGATATTCGCATAACCGAAAATAAATTGAGGCTGAAACCCGTGAACAAGTCGTCCTTGCGCGTTACAAAGAAGATATAAGCTGGATCTTGGACATACCCGTTGATTTCAAGGTGATTGTCTACAATAAAGGGGACGAGATCACGTCAGAAGAAATCTTGAAGCGGGCGGAGGTAATTAATCGACCGAATATCGGTCGTGAGTCTGAGACGTACATCCATCACATGATGACATCTTGGGAAAATACCGAAGATTATACAGTCTACAGCCAAGCCGAACCCGTTCCTGCATAGCCCCGACTTCTTAAAAGCTGCTGGCGGCGTGGCGTGATTGGGCTGATGTTCAAGCGCTCTCCTGGTGCTGGAAGGAGAACGGGACGTCCCCCCACGAGATTTGCTTGTCCGTCGCCAGAGCATCGTTGGAATGGTCGACTTCTCGTGAGGCCAGAGCTCTTTTCGCTCAACAACTGGGGGCCCGCTGGAGTTTTTCGATAAGGGCGCCCGAGGAATGGGCCTGGTCTATACCATGATCAACGGTGGTGCCCCGGAGCAGTTCAACATAGCAGCGCATGTGTTTCGGCGGTGGCAAGCTGGAAGCCTTGGCACAGGCTGCAGAAGCACACGCCGTGGGGTCTTTTCGTACGGGGCTATCTTTGCCGCACGCAATACATGCGCTTACAACATTCCGCGGGAAGCGCTGATACATCTGCGGAATTTCGCATGCGAGCCAATACCTGCGCATGGCTACATGCTGGAGCGTCTGTGGCTTCATCTTATGGGGAGCACCCTTTGTCAGGCCGAAATCGAAAACGATCGAAGCCCGACCTGCATATGAACTACCATCTCATTTGGTGCCTGTCCTGCGGGTGAAATAGACGTGGGTGTTGTTAGCCTCCTGAAGCCTTCGGAAGCAAGTATCCACCGCGGGTCTGGGAGCTCGCTGCCGGTGCCATATATAGGCCGCGGCTGCCGTCGCTCCCGGTTGATCGCTTGTAAGCTGCACCTTGAACCTAAGGCCTCACCAAGACATACAGATTATGTGTTTGAATGCGCGACAGACAAAATTCTATACAGGCATTACATTTTACATGTTCACAGTTGAACAGTTAAGTTTGACATTTGTCAGATCTTTACCGGAGGCTGCTAAGTTTACTCATTGGCAATACTCGGCAGAGTAATAATCATTCTTGTCGTTTTAATCGTCTTTGACGTTTGGGGTCATGTCGTGCCAGACGCCGGTTTTCTGCTGCTCATCAATGTATCGATTGGCGTCCTGTTCGCCGCTTCCTTCGTCGGATTCTCGCGGCAGAGCGGTTTCAAGCTGGGCTACTGGTGCGCTGCGGGTTTTGTAGCCGCGGCCTTGACCCCCTTGGCTGAATCCTTTGCGGAAACCCTCCCCGCTAAGCTTGTATCCAGCTTTTCTTATGGGTTTTTGCTCACCGCGCTTTCGTGCATCTTTATCGGGGTCTGGCAACATTATCATGTCGCGCGAGCACGGATGCCTACCCTAGGTCCTGTTGACAAAGTATGGCAGCCATATCTTTGCGGCGGCCAGGGCGAGGAATGCTGAGAAGGATTTTCGGGTCTTGTCGTATCGGGTCGCGACGCGACGGAACTGCTTGAGGCGGTTGAACATCCGCTCGATGCGGTTTCGATCCTTATAGCCCGGAAGTCGCAGGCAGGCGGTTCTTCCGGTTGGCCTTCGGCGGAATGACCGGCCTGATGCCGTGGATCAGGAGTTCTTCACGCAGGAAATCACCGTCGTAGCCCTTGTCTGCAAGGAACAGTCTCGGTTTGCCGACCGGTATAGCCAACAAGTCGGAACGGCGTTATAGTCCGAAGCCTCTCCGCCCGTCAGGACGAAGCCAAGAGGCGTCCCTGACCGTCTGCTCGGGCGTGGATTTTCGTCGTAAAGCCGCCGCGTGATCGACCAAAAGCCTCCTGATAAGTCCCCCTTTAGCGCCCGCAGCCTGCGAATGGCCGCGAACCGTGGTGCTGTCGATCATGTGCTGCCAGTCATCCGTCAGCCCCAGTTCAACGAGGGTCTCAAGCAGAGCGTCCCAAACGCCCTGTTCGGCCCAACGGCGGAAGCGCACATAGACGGAGTTCCACTTCCCGTAGCGCTCATGCATGTCGCGCCATGGGCAGCCGACCCGGAGAACATGCAGCATGCCGTTCAGATACTGCCGATTATCGTGCGAGGGTCGGGACCTCCTACCCCGTTCGGTGGGCAACAGCCCCTCAATGATCCGCCATTCCATATCCGTCAGGTCGCCGCGCGCCAAAACTGCCTCCTAAAAGGCAGTCTTGAATCACGCTTCCGCTGATTTGGGAATCCACTTTGTCAACACGACCTAGTTTTCAGTTTCACATCGATACTGTTTCATCAATTTGTACTGCTCGAAGCTCCCCGCGATGGGGCTTTGCATGCAATCGGCTACCAGCTCAGCTTTGCAGTGTTGAGCTTGCCTCAGCGATAGCGATCCTAGCCGGACGCCGTCGGCGGTCGCTGGACTTGGCTGTTTCTGCAGTATTCACCCTGTCGGGAATCCAGTTCCTGATCAAGAGTTGGCTGGCCTATCAGCTGACAACCGGAACCAGCACCCAAACCTACATCTACAGTCAATATGCCCTCTACTCGCAAACGGCAGGCGCCATATTGTCTCTGTCGCTCGGCATTGGTCTGCTCGCTCTGGTCGTCAGCGAAGTCTACGGAACCCGTCTTGATCGTGCCTTTCGCGACAGTCTTTCAGGACTGCTCGGACGCGATGCCTTCATAGAGGCCGCAACTCATGGTGAAGCCATCGATGGCTCTTGGCGACAGGGCTGTTTCTTGCTAGCGGATCTTGACCGCTTTAAAACCGTGAACGACACCTTCGGTCATGCGGCTGGAGACATGGTCATATCGACCTTCGGCAACCTCTTGCTTGAAGTGGCTCCATCTCGATCCCTCTGCGGTCGCTTCGGCGGTGAAGAATTTGCGATACTCCTACCGGAGATCGAGCTTCCCGAAGCGCGCGAGATCGCACGTCGAGTAGCCGCGAGACTAGAACACCATGGATTTTTCATTTGCTCCCGATACCCACTTCACGGTCAGCATCGGCATGACTGTATTCGGACATCGGGAACAGTTTTCGACCGTCTTGAAACGAGCCGATGTTGCCTTATACCGCGCCAAGCGGCTTGGCCGAAACCGGCATGAGATAGACCTCCCCGATCAGAACTTGGCCGCGAAGAGAGGCGCGAGATAGCAAAGAACGTGGCATGAGCGAGTTACAGAACAGAATTATACAACGGCTTTCCCGAACTGGAGTGGCAGTAGGTTCAGGCGTCCCCTATGCTCGGCACGCCTCTTTCCTTGCCGCGGCATTTGAGCTTTTCGTGCGGCGGGAGGACACCCAGAGGACGCGCTTCAAGTCCTGAGTTCACA
>NZ_CP045854.1:4222500-4593875 GCF_009650195.1 Agrobacterium sp. MA01 | reverse complement strand
TTTGCCGCCTTCCAAATTCATTCCAGGTGCCGGGCGTATCCATTTGCGCCCGACAGCCGCTTCATCTCTAATCGATCCCTTGAGGGATCGATGGTCCCCGAACACATCGCGCCGACTTCAGCCAAAAGTCAGCTCAACGCGCCATCGCCCCCTCACGACAATGGCAGTGCTCATACGTGCGACATCCTCGTCATCCCGCACATCCTTGTCCTTGTCGTGGCCATCAGCCACCATCAAGGCGCAAAACCGCCATCACGCGGAAACAGCTAAGTTTCCGATGCAACGTCGATCACTTTATGAGAAAACGGAATGGAAACACTCCGTCCCGGCAAGAGCGACCTGTCACGATGACATTGCTGTCGTCCGGACCGTCGTTTTCGGCCATTGGCTGGCCTCTTGCTGAGAAACATTAAGGCAGGATCAAAAGCCAAGATCAACACCGATTTTTAGGCTATCGGGCGCCTGGACCATTGACTCTTCGTACTTCATTTTCGCGTCACATTCGGGCGAAAAAGAATCGCTTTTGAATCAAGGAGATTCCCAAACAGACACAAGACAGGGCGCTGGCAATGCGAAAAAATAAAATTTCTCTTGACTCATGAGGGGGCCAATCTGCCCCAGCGTGAAGGCAGCCCGCCCACAAGCACCTCCCGGAACCATATGAAATCATTGCGTTTTTCATGTCATCAGACTGACAATATGCAGTGCAGCAGAAAACTCTAAAACAACAATTTTCGATAACCGAGAGCAACAACGACAAAAAGCCCGGCGCAACGCCAGGCTCTTCGAAAAATGTCAGAAAGGTGTCTAAAATTAGACAGCCAGGGCCTTCACACGAGCGGCCAGACGCGAGATCTTCCGCGATGCGGTGTTGGCGTGAACCACACCCTTGGTGGCAGCGCGCTGGATCTCAGGCTGAGCAGCCTGCAGGGCGTCCTTGGCAACAGCTGCGTCGCCGGAAGCGATGGCTTCTTCGACCTTGCGGATGAAACCACGGACCCGCGAACGACGAGCCTTGTTGACTGCAGTACGGGCAGCGATCTTGCGGGTCGCCTTCTTCGCCGAAGTTGTGTTGGCCATGATGCCTCTCTCGAATTCAAACCAAAGCCCACCATCGCCGCGTCGGGTCGTTGCGACCTGCCATACCAGCACTTGGGGAGCTGTTTCATGGGAAAAGCGCATCGGCTTTCCCAACCGTGGGCGGGCATATAGCGGGAAAGCGCGAATGCGTCAACGCGGATTCTGCAGATAACGCGCCTTCCCTTGCGCTTATCTATGCTTGAAGGCGGGCTTCCGCTTCTCAACGAAGGCCGCCATGCCCTCCTTTTGGTCTTCCGTCGCAAACAGCGAATGAAACAGCCGGCGTTCGAAGCGCAAGCCTTCGCCCAGGGTCTGCTCGAAGGCGCGGTTCACGGCCTCCTTCGCCATCATCACTGAAGGCAGCGAGAAGGAGGCAATCTTGGCTGCCGCTTCCAGCGCCTCGTCCAGCAGGCGCTCGGGCTCGACGACGCGCGCCACCAGGCCGGCACTTTCCGCTTCCGCGGCATCCATCATGCGGCCGGTCAGACAAAGATCCATGGCCTTGGCCTTGCCGACGGCGCGGGTCAGGCGCTGGGAGCCGCCCATGCCGGGAATGATGCCAAGGGTGATCTCGGGCTGGCCGAACTTTGCGGTCTTCGAGGCGATGATGAAGTCGCACATCATGGCGAGCTCACAGCCGCCACCGAGTGCAAAACCGGAGACGGCGGCGATGAAGGGCTTGCGGAAGCCGGCGATGTGATCCCATCCGCCGATGAAGTCACCGGTATAGGTGTCGACGAAACCAAGCGACTGCATTTCCTTGATGTCAGCACCGGCAGCGAAGGCCTTTTCCGAGCCCGTGAGCACCACAGCACCGACGGTAGCGTCGGCCTGCAGCTCGGCGAGAAGCTGGCTTAGCTCGCGCATGACCGTCGAGTTCAGGGCATTCAGTGCCTGGGGCCGGTTGAGCGTCACCAGCGCAACACGGTCGCGCCGTTCGATCAGCAGGGTTTCAAATGACATGGCTTCCTCCTCCACGACCCGAAGGCCTCATTTCTGGCAGGTGCGACAATAGAATGTCGAGCGGCCGGATTGAACTATCCTTTCGACGGTACCCCTGCAACCATTCGTGAGGCAGGGCTCGCCCTCTCGATCATAGGCGCGGAAGGAATGCTGGAAGTACCCCAAGGTGCCATCCGCCTGGATATGGTCGCGCAGCGACGAACCACCTGCCTCGATCGCATCGGCAATGACCTCGCGGATCGACTGGGTGAGCAGCTCAAGTTCCGCCTTCGGTTTTCCCTTCGCCGTGACCAGGGTGGAAACCTTGCGGGTCGGCGACAGATGCGAGCGCCAGAGCGCTTCACAGACATAGATGTTGCCGAGGCCGGCAATCACCTTCTGATCGAGCAGAGCCCCCTTCAGCGGCTGGCTGCGGCCTGCAAAACGGGTCGCCAGATAGTCCGGGGAGAGGATATTGCCGACCGGCTCGGGGCCGAGATCGCGAAATGCCGGATAGGTATCGAGTTCAGAACGCGCCATCAGCTCCATGAAGCCGAACCGACGCGGGTCATTATAGACGACGCGGACAGGGCCCTCCGGACGCTGCAGATGAAAGACGACGTGGTCGTGCTTCTCATCCTTGCTGCGCTCGTGGTGGAAGACGCCGGGGATGTTTGCCTCGGCTGCCGCTTCGATACGGAACGAGCCGGACATGCCGAGATGCGCGATGACGGTCAGATCCTCCTCAAGGTCGACGAGCAGGTATTTCGCCCGACGGGACAGCGCGAGAATACGCCGACCTTCGACCCTTGCGGCAAAATCGCGCGGGAGAGGAAAGCGCAGATCCGGCCTGCGCAGCTCCAGGCGCTGCAGATTGGCGCCTTCCATGGCGGGCGCAAGGCCGCGTCTGACTGTCTCAACCTCTGGCAATTCCGGCATTTCCGCCCATCTTTCTGTTTGAACCGCTTCTTTAAAGGTCTATAGACCAGCGAAGCCAAGGCTTCTCCCACGCAGATAGCGCGAGACAGGCCTTTTCGCTATGGTCCGCCGACCGTTCCGATATGTGGAGTGAACCGATGACTGCAAGCCGCATTTCCGCCGATGGCGGCATGGAAACCTCCTACGGGTTCCGCCAGGTCGACGAGCAGGAAAAGCAGGACCTGGTCAACGATGTCTTCCACAAGGTGGCCAAGCGCTACGACATCATGAACGACGTCATGTCAGCCGGCCTCCACCGTGTCTGGAAGGATGCGATGGTGGCGGCTCTCAATCCGCGCAAGGATCAGAACTATAAGGTGCTCGACGTCGCCGGCGGCACGGGCGACATCGCCTTCCGTATCGTCGAGGCCTCCAACCGGATGGCGCATGCGACCGTGCTCGACATCAACGGCTCCATGCTCGGCGTGGGTGCCGAGCGGGCGGAGAAGAAGGGACTTTCCCCCAACCTCACCTTTGTCGAGGCAAATGCGGAAAGCCTGCCCTTCGAGGACAACAGCTTCGACGCCTATACGATCGCGTTCGGCATCCGCAATGTGCCGCATATCGATGTGGCGTTGTCGGAGGCCTTCCGCGTTCTGAAGCGCGGCGGACGTCTGCTCGTGCTGGAGTTTTCCGAGGTGGAACTGCCGCTGCTCGACAAGGTCTATGATGCCTGGTCGTTCAATGCGATCCCGCGCTTCGGCAAAATGATCACCGGCGATGCCGAACCCTATCAGTATCTCGTCGAGTCGATCCGCAAATTCCCCAATCAGCCGGATTTTGCCCGGATGATCGAGCGCGCCGGTTTCTCCAACGTCCGCTTCACCAATTACACCGGCGGCATCGCGGCGCTCCATTCCGGCTGGAAGATCTGAGGCGCATGAGCACGATCGGGGCATATTTCCGCCTGGCGCGGGTTGGGTGGGTGCTGGTGCGCGAAGGGGTGGTCGCGGCCCTTCCGTCGGAAGGACTGCCGCCGCTCGTCGGGATCGCCAAGGCGGCCGTCGCGCCGCTCGCGCGTGGCCGGGCGAAATCGGTCGAGCGGTCGGATCGTCTCGCCAGGGCCGTTGCACGCCTCGGCCCGTCCTATGTGAAGATCGGCCAGTTTCTCGCCACCCGTCCGGATGTCGTTGGCGCTGAATTTGCAGAGGATCTTGCCGGGCTGCAGGACCGGATGGATTTCTTCCCGACGCAAGCCTCGAAGACGACCATTCAGGAATCGCTCGGCCGCTCCATCGAAGAGCTTTACACGCATTTCGGTGAACCGATCGCCGCCGCCTCGATCGCCCAGGTGCACCCGGCCCAGGTCGCAACGCCCGAGGGCTCGCGGAAGGTTGCCGTCAAGGTGATCCGTCCGGGCGTGCGCAAGCGGTTTGCGGCCGATCTCGAGGCCATGTATCTCGTCTCGCATCTCCAGGAACGTTTCCTGCCGCATACGCGGCGCCTGCGGCCCGTCGAGGTGACGAAGACGCTGGAGCAGACCACCAAGGTCGAGATGGATCTGCGCCTTGAGGCTGCGGCCCTGTCCGAGATTGCGGAAAACACCAAGGACGACCCGGGCTTTCGCGTGCCCGAAGTCGACTGGGAACGCACGGGCCGCGACGTCGTCACCATGGAATGGATCGACGGCGTCAAGATGTCCGATGTCGAGGGCTTGAGGGCCGCCGGTCATGACCTCAACGCGCTCGCCGACACGCTGATCCAGTCCTTCCTGCGCCATACGTTGCGCGACGGCTTTTTCCACGCCGACATGCATCCGGGCAATCTCTTCGTCGATCCCGCCGGCATGATCGTCGCCGTCGACATGGGCATTGCCGGACGACTTGGCAAAAAGGAACGCCGCTTCCTCGCCGAGATCCTCTACGGCTTCATCACGCGCGACTACATGCGCGTGGCAGAAGTGCATTTCGAAGCCGGCTACGTTCCGTCGCACCACAATGTCGCGAGCTTCGCCCAGGCGATCCGCGCCATCGGAGAGCCGATCCACGGGCAGCCGGCCGAGACCATCTCGATGGGTAAGCTGCTGACGCTATTGTTCGAAGTCACCGAGATCTTCGACATGCAGACACGCCCTGAACTGGTGATGCTGCAAAAGACCATGGTCGTCGTCGAGGGCGTCTCGCGCATTCTCAATCCGCGCTTCAACATGTGGAAAGCCGCAGAGCCGGTCGTCTCAAATTGGATCCGCGACAATCTGGGTCCGAAGCGGATTGCGACCGATCTCAAGGACGGCGCCAAGGCAGCACTCAGGCTGGCCGAAGCTCTGCCAGAAATCGCCAGCAAGACCGAGAAGCTTCATGGCGAGATCGTGCGGATGAGCGAGGAAGGTCTGCGTTTCGATGCGGACACGGCCGAGCGCATCGGACGGGCAGAAGCGCGACATACGCGGTCTGGTCGGATCGCGCTCTGGGTGATCGCGGTCGCAGCTGTGGTGACCGCTTTCCAGGTGTCCTGACGGCAACGACGGACGAAGATAAATCGCGAGTCCGCGATTTTTTGATGGAACAAACATATCGATCGTGCGTTGGAACCACCTAACGCGCTTTATGTTCCGTCAGGAGTGACATGTCTGCCAACCAAACCGGCTTCGTTCGGTCCACGCTGCTCTTTCTCCTGATTGGCACCGCAATCCTCATCGGCATTATCGTCGCGACCTTTGGTCTCGTCGAGCGCACCCAGGCGACCTTCGAATATATCCTGCAGGAGCGTAACATCCGGCGCATTGCCGCCGACCTCATGCAGAAGCTAACCGACGCCGAGACCGGCCAACGTGGTTTTGTTATCACGCAGGACGAGCTATTTCTTGAACCTTACGAGTCCGCCGTCGGCGCGATCCGGGAAGAGGTCGACCGACTGGCGACAGCGGTTGCCGATCGCCCGGTCAAGGCAGCCCAGATGGACCGGTTGCGCGACCGGATCCGGGGAAAGCTCGCCGAGATGGGGCAGGCCATCAATCTCATGCGCAGCGGCGAGCAGGCTCAGGCCGTCGAATTGATCCAGAGCGATGTCGGTCGTGAGCTTATGGACGACATCCGCTCCATGCTCGATCAGTTCAAGGAACTTTCGGACGCGAATGTCGACCGGGGAACCGAGGCGCAGATCAGTGCGACCCAGCAGCTTCAGTGGATCACGGTCGGCGGCGGCATCGCCATCATAGCCGTGATGGGTGGTGCGATCCTGGTCGTTGCGCAGCATGTGCGTGCGCTTGCAGCTTCCAGGCGGGAGGTCGAGGTGTTGAACGAGGGCCTGGAAGCCCGTGTTGCGGAGCGCACCGAGGACCTGATGCAGGCAAACCAGGAGATCCAGCGCTTCGCCTATATCGTCACCCATGACCTGAGGGCACCGCTCGTGAACATCATGGGCTTTACCGCAGAGCTCGACGCCTCGCTGAAATCCCTGCAGGCCTATGTCCTGAACGACGGCAAGCCGGTGTCCGAAGAGGAGATCCGCGAGGCCAGACTGGCTGCGTCGGAAGACCTGCCCGAAGCCATCGGCTTCATCCGCTCGTCGACAAAGAAAATGGATGGACTGATCAACGCGATCCTGAAGATCTCGCGCGACGGGCGACGCCAGCTCAAGCCCGAAATCGTCGAACTGCAGCCCCTGCTGGAGACCATCACCAACAGCGTCTATCACCAGATCAGCGAAAGCGACGGCAGCATCGATATCGACATCAAGGCCACCCGCCTGAACACCGATCGATTGTCGGTCGAACAAATTCTTGGTAACCTTTTCGATAATGCTATCAAATACAAGCATCCCCAACGGCCCCTGACGCTCGCCGTCCGAACCGCGCCCGAAGGGCGTCACATGGTAAGGATCGAGGTGCAGGACAACGGCCGTGGCGTTGCAGAGCAGGACCACGAACGCATTTTCGAACTTTTCCGCCGCGCCGGTCAGCAGGATCAATCGGGTGAAGGCATCGGCCTTGCCCATGTCCGCTCACTGGCACGGAACCTTGGGGGGGAGATCACCGTTCAATCCCGTTTAGGAGAAGGGTCAACCTTCGTACTGCGACTGCCATCTGATCTGTCACGCTTGGTACGGAGTTGATAATGAAAGCCGTGGGTAAAGAAGTCACCATTGTCATGGTCGAAGACGACGAGGGTCACGCCCGTCTGATCGAAAAGAACGTGCGTCGGGCCGGCGTGAACAACGAGATCGTGCCCTTCACCAACGGCACCGAAGCGCTGGACTATGTGCTGGGCAAGGATCGTAGCGGCAAGATTTCAGAAGACCGCTACCTGTTGATCCTGCTCGACCTCAATCTGCCCGACATGTCGGGCACCGATATTCTCGACCAGATTAAATCCAATCCGCACACGCGACGGCTCCCGGTCGTCATCCTCACGACGACGGATGACGAACGCGAAATCCAGCGCTGCTACGATCTCGGGGCCAATGTCTATATTACCAAACCTGTCGATTACGACAATTTCGCCAACGCCATTCGCCAGCTCGGACTGTTCTTCTCCGTCATGCAAATCCCCTGATGGCGGGCAGGCGATGAGCTTCAGCGTTCTCTACATCGATGACGATGCTGCCATTGCCCGGCTGGTCCAGAGGCATATGGGACGGCTTGGTCATGAGGTGTCGCATGCCGAGAACGCCGAAGACGCGCTTGAACTCCTGAAGACGGCCGCATTCGACGTCGTCGTGCTCGATCATTACCTGCGCCAGACGACCGGCCACGACGTGCTCGGCCGCATGCGCGATGCCGAGATCGATGTGCCGGTGGTCTATGTCACCGGGTCCAACGAGGCGCAGGTCGCTATCGAGGCGATCAAGGCGGGTGCTGCGGACTACGTGATCAAGACAGTCAGCGACGACTTCCTGTCACTCTTGTCGAGCGCGATCGAGCAGACGGTCGCCAACGCCCAGCTGCGTGCAGCGAAGGCCCGCGCCGATGAAGAGATCAGACTTGGTAAGGAACGTGCCGAGGCGCTGCTGGCCGAGGTCAACCATCGCGTCGCCAACTCGCTGGCGCTGGTCGCCAGCCTGCTCAGGCTGCAGATCTCGGCGGCCCGCAGCGATGAAGTGAAGGCGGAACTGGCCGAAACCCAGGCGCGCATCACAGCCATCGCCGGCATGCACCGCAGTCTCTACACCTCCGACGACGTCAGCCGGGTGGAGCTTGATCGTTACCTCAACCGTCTCACCGTCGAGCTCTACAATTCCCTGCACAGCGCCGAAAAGCCGGTGCGCCTGCTGCTCGATGCCGATCCCATATCTCTCAGCGCCGACAAGGCGGTTTCGGTCGGCATGATCGTCACCGAACTCGTGACCAACGCCTTCAAATACGCCTATGCGACCGGCCAGCCGGGTGACATCAGGGTGCATCTGAAAACGATGGGCAACGGCGAGGCGCTGCTCCGGGTCGAGGACGACGGGGTCGGCATTGATCCTCAGAGCGCGCCCAAGGGAACCGGCCTCGGGAGCCGGATCGTCAAATCCATGGCCTCGACGCTGGGAGACGGTCTGCGTTATCTCGAAGGCACCCGAGGCACCGTTGCGGAAGTCCCGCTCAAGCTCGACAGCGGAGCTTGAGCCACGCCGTTTACCAGTCCCAGTCTCCACGATTTGCCAGCGACCGGAATTGCGCTAGGGTCGCGACCGCAGAGAAAGGGTTGCATTCCATGAGCTTGGTCGGAAAGCGGATTTTGCTTGTTATCGCGGGCGGCATAGCCGCCTACAAGAGCCTCGACCTCATCAGGAGGCTCAGGGAGCGCGGTGCGAGCGTGCGGCCCATCATGACGCGTGGCGCCCAGGAGTTCGTCACGCCGCTTGCTGTTGGCGCTCTCTCGGCCTCCCATGTCTATACCGAACTCTTCTCCCGCGAAGACGAGCAGGATGTTGGCCATATCCGGCTGGCGCGCGAATGCGATCTCGTGCTTGTCGCGCCCGCGACCGCCGATTTGATGGCGAAGATGGCGAACGGGCTTGCGGATGATCTTGCATCCACAGTGCTGCTTGCGACCGACCGTCCCGTGCTGATTGCACCTGCCATGAACCCGAAGATGTGGGCGCATCCGGCAACACAGCGGAACTACGCCACACTGCAACGTGACGGCATCAAGGCCATCGGCCCGATGGAAGGCGAGATGGCGGAAAGCGGCGAGCGCGGACGCGGGCGCATGGCCGAGCCGATCGACATCGCGGACCGTGTCGAAGACATGCTCTCCGGGCCGAAACCGCTTGCGGGCATGACAGCCGTCGTGACCTCGGGCCCGACGCATGAACCGATCGATCCCGTGCGCTACATCGCCAATCGCTCCTCGGGCAAGCAGGGCCACGCGATTGCGGCTGCCCTTGCCCGCCTGGGCGCCGAGGTTACCCTGGTATCCGGCCCCGTAACCATTGCCGATCCCGCGGGCGTTCAGACGCGGCATGTGGAGCGGGCCGAGGAGATGCGCGATGCCGTGCTTTCGGCGCTTCCGGCCGACATCGCGGTCATGGTTGCCGCCGTCGCCGACTGGCGTGTTGCGTCCTCGGCGGAGCAGAAGATCAAGAAGCAGCCCGGCGAGGCGCCGCCGCCGCTCGAACTCACGGAAAACCCTGACATCCTCAAGACCGTCGGCCATCATCCTCAGCGCCCACGGCTCGTTGTCGGCTTTGCCGCAGAGACCCAGAATGTCGAGGAAAACGGCCGCTCCAAGCTTGAGCGCAAGGGCGCCGACCTGATCGTCGCCAATGATGTCTCGCCCGAGACCGGCATCATGGGGGGCGATCGCAACCGGGTGAAGCTGATTTCCCGCGACGGGGTCGAAGCCTGGCCTGATCTCTCGAAAGACGAAGTGGCGGAACGGCTGGCACTCTGGATCGCGACCCAGATCGGCGGGACCGGCGCATGAGCCTCTTTACGCGCGCCGGGTTCGACGCCTTTGTCCAAGGTTTCGCCGGCACCACGCAAGTCGACCAATGGGACAGCCGTGTCGCCAAGGTCGGAGACAAGGTCTTTGCGCTGCTCACCAACAGTGAAAGCCGGTTGACGTTCAAGGTCAGCGAAGAAAGCTTCGAGATCCTGACATCGCTCAGAGGCGTGTCACAGGCGCCCTATTTCGCCAAGCGCAAATGGGTCAGCGTCGAACCAGACAGCGAGCTCGGCGAAGCCGACCTTATGGAATATCTCACCCGCTCCTATCGCACGATCAGTGCGTCGCTGACCCGCAAGCTGCGCGCCGAACTCGGCATCGTCGAGTAAAGCTGTGATCAGACCGCAGCCATCGCCGGCTGACGGATCTGCTCGACCCGTGTGCGCTCGACGTCAGGCTTGAACTCGGCGGCATCCAGACCGTTTTCGCTGAGGATCACGGCACTGCCTGCGGGAATTTCCACCCAGGTATCCGTCTCGTCGTTCAGCGGCTCCGACACGAGACAGAAGCTGCCCTTCGGCCCCATGGGCGCTGCAAACAACGTTGGAGCATATTCGTCCGTCGAGTAGCGCACGGCATAGAGCGTCTTGCCATCGGAAAAGGCAGCCGTCATGCGGATGCGGGCGGTGCCGGTCAGATGCAGGCTGATCTGCTCGACGAAGCCGACGGCCTCGCTCATGGCCGCGATAGGGCGCTCACGCAATCCGAACTGAAGGGCGAGCAGGAACAGCAACTCGCTGTCGGTCGTGCCGACGCGCGCGTGGAAATGCTCGTCGTCCAGCATGCCTTCCATGGGCCGGCGGATGCGATCGAAATTGTCGATCTGGCCGTTGTGCATGAAGGACCAGTTCCCCTGAACGAAGGGGTGACAGTTGTCGCGGCGAGTGGCGCCATGGGTAGCAGCGCGGACATGGGCGAGAAACAGCGGGGAGCGGATCTGGCTTGCGAGGCTCTTCAGATTGCAGTCGGACCAGGCGGGAAGCACATCGCGGAAGCGGCCAGGCTCGGGGCGGTCACCATACCAGGCGAGACCGAAGCCATCGCCGTTGGTGGCGGTCTTGGCGCGCGTTGCGCAATGCGATTGCTCGATAAGGGAATGCGCAGGCGAGGTCACGAGCTCCTCGAGGAAGATCGGAACACCGCGGTAAGCTGCCCAACGACACATATGAATTCTGCCCCAGGTCCATCGACCGACTGCGAATCCTTGGTAGTCTTCGCCCGATAGACTAATGATTTGCAAACATGGCTTCCTTCATGACAAATTTTTGTCGTGCAGCGCAACATTCTTCCTCCTGTCGACTGGCACAAAAGTGAACACTGCGTTCTGCCCGGCGGGCCTGCGTGCGATGGTCCTCTCGCCTATATTGCTCCCCAAGCAACGAGCCCGTTTCCCCGAGGAGATCCCCGAATGTCCATTCGCCCCGTCAAGCATGAGAGCCGCGCCACGCCGACCATGGAAGGCGCCGGCGTCAAGCTGCACCGCGTCTTCGGCTTCGGCGATCCTTCGATGACCGACCCCTTCCTGATGATGGACGATTTCCGCAATGACGAGCCGATGGACTACGTCCGCGGCTTCCCCTGGCATCCGCATCGCGGCATCGAGACGATCACCTATGTGCTGGCCGGCACCGTCGAGCATGGCGACAGCCTGGGCAATCAGGGCATGCTGGGCGCGGGCGACCTGCAGTGGATGACGGCGGGCAGCGGGATCCTGCACCAGGAAATGCCGAAAGGCGACTTCGCCGGGCGCATGCACGGCTTCCAGCTCTGGGCCAACCTGCCCTCGTCGCTGAAGATGACCAAGCCGCGCTATCAGGACATCAAATCACCCGAGATCCCCGTTGTCATCGATGATGACGGCACGTCGGTGCGCGTCATCTGTGGCGACTTCTGGGGCAAGAGCGGTCCGGTCGACGGCATCGCCGCCGAGCCCGTCTATCTCGACATCTCGGTGCCGCCGGGCAAGCGCAAGACATTCCCGGTCGATACCTATCGCTCGGCATTCGCCTATATCTTCGCTGGCTCCGGCTCGTTCCGGGATGCGTCCAAGCCCTTCGGCGTCAAGGTCGAGAAGGAATATATGGGCGAAGAGCTGAACATCCGCGACCTTTCCGGCAACCGGACGCTTGTCGTTTTCGACACCGGTGACGAGATCACCGTACAGGCCGGCGAACAGGGCATCCGCTTCCTGCTGGTCACCGGCAAGCCGATCAAGGAGCCGGTTGCCTGGCATGGTCCGATCGTGATGAACACCCGCGAGGAACTGATGCAGGCGATGAAGGAGCTGCAGAACGGAACCTTTATCAAGGCCGATCATTAACTCCACGCAGTCAAGTTCACTTCAACCCGGCGTCTCCAGCGCCGGGTTTTCTTTTGCCGGAGACCGAGATCCGCGTAACCGGGGCATGCCAATGCGGCGAAGTTCGCTATAAAGCCGAGGTCGATCCACAGGCCGTCGGCATATGCCATTGCACGGATTGCCAGCGGCTGACGGGCTCAGCTTACAGGGTCACAGTTGCTTCTCTTCCAGGTCGATTTCAGCTTCTGACCGGCGAGGCCAAGCGTTACCGGAAAATGGGCGACAGCGGCCGGCCGAGCGATCAGTTTTTCTGCGGCAACTGCGGTTCGCCGCTCTGGCGCGAAAGCGCCGACGGCGAGATCGGTTTGCGCCTCGGCTGCGTCGATCAGCGACGAGCGCTCGCGCCAACACATCAGTCATTCGGCAAATCAGCCTTGCCCTTCGTCTTCGTCCTTCAGGAGCCTCCGGAGGACGGGGACGACTAATCCTGCCAGAGCGCGTGGAAGTGATGCACAGGCCCGTGTCCTGAGCCAACCGACAACTGGCCAGAACTCCGCACGGCCTCCGCCAGCCAGGCCTTGGCGACACGTACGGCCTCTTGCGGTCCAAGCCCCTTTGCCAATTCGGCAGCGAGCGCACTCGACAGCGAACAGCCGGTGCCATGGGTATTGCGCGTTGCGATCCGATCCGCCTCGAACCAGGTCACCTGACCAGCGGCAATTAGGACATCCGGGCTTTCCAGGCCCGTTAGATGGCCACCCTTGAGCAGCACAGCCTGAGGTCCCAGTGCTGTCAGCCTGATGGCCTGGGATTCCATGATCCGGCGGTCGACAGCCTCGGGATCGCCGAGCAGGGCTGCAGCCTCCGGCAGGTTCGGCGTCAGGAGCGTGGCGAGCGGCAAGAGGTCAGACGTCAGTGCTTCAACCGCATCCGGATCAAGCAGGGAGGCACCGCCCTTGGCGATCATGACGGGATCGAGAACGACGGGAATGCCGCGATGGGGTTTCAGCGCCTCGGCGACAGCCCTTGCGATCCCGGCATTGGCGATCATCCCGATCTTCACGGCATCGACGTGCACATCGGCAAAGACCATGCGGATCTGCTCGGCCACGAATTCGGGATTGAGCGGCACCACGGCGGAGACGCCTTGCGTGTTTTGCGCCGTCAGCGCCGTGATAGCAGCCATTCCGTAGCAACTGCGGGCCGAAAAGGCCTTGAGATCGGCCTGGATGCCCGCCCCACCGGAAGGGTCGGAGCCGGCGATGGTCAGGACGTTGCGGATGGTGGATGATCTCATGTCTGCGTCTCCCGAGGCGGCGGAGACGCAGCGGGCACAGCGCGGATATATCTTGCGCGACACCCGAGCGACTCCCTCCGCCAGCATGATCTGGTTCAGGTTCAAAGGGTGCTTCTCAGCCCGGCTTGCGCCAGACGCCCCTGTCTCTCAGGCGCCAGACTATGCGACAGCATCGTTCCTGTCACCTGGGTCTCTCGTCATTCCCATTCAGCGTTTGCAGCCGAGGAGCAGAGCGGCTAGGGAGGCGGGGAAGTCCACCCGACCCGAGGAGATTGCCTTGCATCACGCGCCAGACCGGCTTTTCGACCGCTCCTATGATGGCTTTCTCTTCGACATGGACGGAACGCTGCTCAATTCCATCGCTGCTGCCGAGCGGGTCTGGAGCCGTTGGGCACTGAAGCACGGTCTGGATCTCGAAACCTTCCTGCCCACCATGCATGGCAAGCGCGGGATCGACACGATCAGCGCCCTGAACCTGCCCGGCATCGATGTGGTGAAGGAGGCGCTCGAGGTCGAGCGCGGCGAGATCGAGGATCTCGACGGTATCGTGCCGATCCCCGGCGCCATCGACTTTCTGAAAAGCTTGCCCGCCGAACGCTGGGCGATCGTGACCTCGGCTCCATCAGCCCTTGCCCGCGCCCGCATCGGGGCCGCCGGCCTGCCACAGCCGCTGCAGATCGTGACGGCGGAAGACGTGAAGATCGGCAAGCCTGATCCGGCCGGCTACCGGCTCGGTGCAGAGCGGCTCGGTTTCGCCGCATCGCGCTGCCTGGTGTTTGAGGATGTGCTGGCCGGCGTCAGAGCCGGAGAAGCGGCAGGGGCAGATGTCGCCGTGATCACGGCGACGCACGCGCATCCGCTGGAGACGTCCCATCCGACGATTGCGAGTTATGAGAAACTTAGGGTGGAGTTCGTCGCGTCCCGGGGACTGAGGATCAAGGCGGCAGAATAAGCCGACCCGGCGGCGACGGGAATTCCGTCACCGCCCTCGACCAAACTCACGCCGCCTTGGCGACGTGATACTCCTTGATGGCGACCATCTTGATCGCGGGGTAACGTTCGGACTCGTAGCGCAGCGAGAACTGGTCCTGCGCCATGAAGACCGGGTCGCCGTCGAGATCCCGGCAGATATCGCCACGGCGCTGGGTCATGAACTTTTCCAGATCGTCCTTGTTCTCGGCCGAGATCCAGCGGCAGACGGAGAAGCGGGACATTTCGAAGGACACCGGCAGGCCGTATTCGCCCTGCAGTCGCTCCTTCAGGACGTCGAGCTGCAGTGCACCGACGACGCCGACGATGGCCGGCGAGCCGTCTTCCGGCGAAAAGAGCTGCACCACGCCCTCTTCCGCCATCTGCTGCAGGGCTTCCTTCAGCTTCTTCGCCTTCATTGCATCTTCCAGACGCACACGGCGCAGGATTTCCGGCGAGAAGTTCGGCACGCCCTGGAAGACGAGGTTTTCGCCTTCGGTCAGCGTGTCGCCAATGCGCAGCGTCCCGTGGTTGGGGATGCCGACGACGTCACCGGCATAGGCCGTATCCGCCAGCTGACGCTGCGAGGCGAAGAAGAACTGCGGCGCCGTCAGGCCCATCTGCTTGCCGGTGCGGGCCAGGCGCGCCTTCATGCCGCGCTCGAGCTTGCCGGAGCAGATGCGGGCAAAAGCGATGCGGTCGCGGTGGTTCGGGTCCATGTTGGCCTGGATCTTGAAGACGAAGGCGGTCATCTTGTCTTCGGCGGCATGCACCGTGCGGGTGTCAGCCACCTGGTCGCGCGGCGGGGGCGCATAGGCACCCAGCGCATTAATGAGGTCGCGGACACCGAAGTTGCGCAGTGCCGAGCCGAAGAAGACAGGCGTCATATGGCCTTCGAGGAAGCTCTGGCGATCGAAGGGCCGGCAGGCTTCGCGGGCAAGTTCGAGCTCGTCGATGAAGGTCTGGCGCTCGTTTTCGGGCAGGTTCTCCGCCACGCTCTGCGGACCGTTGACCTTGAGCGGCTCGACCTGGGCATCGCCGCCCCGATAGGTGTTGTTGGCCAGATTATAGGAGCCGCAGAAGGTCTTGGAACGGCCGACTGGCCAGGTGATCGGTGCCGTGTCCAGCGCCAGCTTCTCTTCGACCTCGTCGAGGATCTCGAAGGGGTCGCGGCTTTCGCGGTCCATCTTATTGATGAAGGTGATGATCGGAATGTCGCGCATGCGGCAGACCTCGAACAGCTTCAAGGTCCGCGGCTCGATACCCTTGGCGGCGTCGATGACCATGACGGCCGCATCGACTGCCGTCAGCGTGCGATAGGTGTCGTCGGCGAAGTCTTCGTGGCCAGGCGTATCGAGAATGTTGAAGACATGGCCTTCATATTCGAAGGTCATGACCGAGGTCACGACCGAAATGCCGCGCTCGCGTTCGATCTTCATCCAGTCCGACCGGGTCTGGATGCGATCCTTCTTCGCCTTGACTTCACCGGCAAGCTGAATGGCGCCGCCGAACAACAGCAGCTTTTCGGTCAGCGTCGTCTTACCCGCATCCGGGTGCGCGATAATAGCAAAGGTGCGGCGGCGGGAGACCGCCTCGGCGAGCGTTTCAGCCATATCTCAGGAGTCCTTCTGGTCGGGCGGTTATCTAGCGTTTCGACGGCCAATATGCAATTGAGCGCGACAAACAAAGGAATCTCGCGATGGCTGCCATCCGCACCGACATCCTCGGCCCCGTGCTCAACCTCAGGCGTCTGCCGCATGGGCAAGGGCTTGATCTGCCCGCCTATGAAACGGCAGGAGCGGCGGGAATGGATCTGAGGGCAGCGGTGTCCGATGGAGAGCCGCTGACGCTTGCCCCGGGCGCGCGGGCGCTGGTGCCCACCGGCTTCATCATGGAAATCCCTGAAGGTTTCGAAGCCCAGATCCGCCCACGCTCGGGTCTCGCCTTCAAGAACGGCGTGACATGCCTCAACACACCCGGCACGATTGACAGCGACTATCGCGGCGAGGTGAAGGTGCTGCTGATCAATCTCGGCCAGGAGAATTTCGTCATCACCCGCGGCATGCGCATCGCCCAGATGGTGATCGCACCGGTGACGCAGGTGCGCGTGGCCGAAGTGACCGAGACGAGCGACACGGCGCGCGGTGCCGGCGGGTTCGGATCGACGGGGGTGTAGGAATCCAATGCTGGAAACGCTGACGCTCAGGGAAGGCTATTTCGAAGATCCGAACGCCTTCCGAGCGCTCGCGGACCTGCTGCAGGACGTGTTCGGCATTGACATCGGGCTGCAGAGCCGCTTCGGCGGGCCAGATCCGTCCTCGATGCCCTTTGGCTATTTCGACGGCGCTGGCCGTTGCGTTGCCAATTTCTCAGTGTTTTCCATACCGCTTTTCATAAAAGGGCGTGTCATCGAGGCGGCAGGGTTTCAATCGGGTGCCGTTCTCCCTGCGTTTCGTGGACAAGGGCTCTATCGCGATCTGATGCAGCGCGCCTTTGCCTGGGCCGACAAACAGGGCTTCGAGGCTGGTTTTCTTCTAACCGACAAGCCGGAACTCTATCACGACTATGGTTTTCGAGTTGTGCCGCAATTCTGCTTCTGCGGCGAGGTCACACAAACGGTGCCTGCGGACGCCGAGGCGCGGGAAATCGACTTGGAAAACCAGGACGATGTTGCGCTTGTCTTGAGGATCCTCGCCGATCGGGAGCCTGTCGCTCGTCAGCTTTCCGTTGTGCGCCAGTCCGAAATGTTTCTGCTCAATGCCGCCCTCACCCCGGAGATCAGGCTCAGCTACTTGCCCGGCTTCGACGCCATCCTTGCCTGGAAGCTCCGTCGCGGCACATTGCAAATGCTCGATATCGTCGCCCGCCAGATACCGTCGATGTCAGAGATCCGCGGCGCATTGAGTGTTCCGCACGACCGCATCGAGGTATTCTTCCCGACCGACCGTCTCGAATGGAGCGGGAGCGCCAGACCGTATGACGGGTCGTGCGCCCTGATGGTCAGCGGGCTTCAGCCATCCGACATCCCGACTCCCAGCATGTTGTCGCCGATGGCTGATTTCTAGTGCTTATCACAGGACCGGCGGCAGGCGCCGCTTGAGGGGCGTGGACTTGACCATTGCGGTATTGGTCTGCGCCTTCTCGGTGATCCGGTCGTGGACCCGGTCGAGATCGGCCATGTTGCGCACGGCCACGCGGCACACAAAGCAGTCGTCACCGGTAATCTTGTCACACTCGATGATCTCTGGCGTTTCCAGAATGATCTTCTCGACGATATGCAGCATGCCCGGCAGCGGACGCACGCGCATGATGGCCTGCAACGGATAGCCGAGAGCATCGAGAGACACGTCTGCGGCATAGCCTAAGAGAACGCCACGCTCTTCCAGACGGCGCAGACGCTCGGAACAGGCGGGTGACGAAAGACCGGCGCGTGCTGCCAGTTCTTTCAGCGACAGCCGAGCATCGTGCGCGAGGGCGTCAACGATTTTGCGGTCTGCCGTATCCGGCACTTGAGGAAAATTAGGATTCATCGCCGATCTCCTGCGCATAATTCCGCAGATGCGATACTACACCTAATTTGCGCAAAGGAAATCCCGACTTTCCAGGCATAGACTGCGGAAAACTCGGAGATCGACCATGAACCATGTTACGAAGCGCGGAATCTTAGACATGACCTTTGCGATGGTCATGTCCGGCACGATCGGCTGGTTCGTGCTGCAATCGGGCCAAAGCCCCTACAACGTGGTCTTCTTCCGCTGCCTGATCGGCGCTCCGGTTCTCGCCTTGCTCTGCTTTCACCTGAGGGCCTTTTCCAGTTCGGGCCTCGATGCGAGGCGTATCCTGATCGCGGCCGGTGGCGGTGTGGCGCTGGTGATGAACTGGCTGCTGTTGTTTTCGGCCTATCCGCTGGCCTCGATCTCGGTGACCACGATCGTCTACAATTTTCAGCCCTTCATGCTCGTCGGGCTTGGTGCGCTGTTCCTCGGGGACCGCGTGGGCGCCGCCAAACTCGGCTGGATGGGTCTGGCCTTTGCCGGAATGCTGGCGATGACAGTGAGCGGAACATCCCTCAGCGGTCATGCGGGCCAGGGATATCTCACAGGCATCCTGCTCGCGCTTGCGGCCGCCTTCTGCTATGCGGTGGCCGCCTTTGTCACCCGGCGGCTGCGCAGCACGTCGCCTTATGTCATCGCCCTTGTCCAGGTTCTTACCGGTATCGTCATCCTTGCGCCCCTCGCCGATTTCAATGCCCTGCCGAGCTCGCCGCAGAGCTGGGCCATGGTGGCGACCATCGGGGTTGTGCACACCGGGGTGATGTATGCCTTCCTCTATTCGGCGATCCAGAAGCTCCCGGTCGTGCTGACGGGCACGCTCTCCTTCCTCTACCCTGTCGTCGCCATCCTGGTGGATATCCTGGCCTATGGCCATGTGCTGACGCCCGGACAGGCGCTGGGCGGCGCGGCGATCCTGCTTGCCGCCGTGGGCACAACCCTCAACCTCACGCCACGACATCTTCTACCCGGAACCCGAAAGGCCTGACATGATCACCTGCAGCCTGCGTTATGAGATCGATCCCTACAAGCTCAAGGAGTTCGAGCACTATGCGGCCCTCTGGATCCCGCTGGTCAATCGGCTCGGCGGCAACCATCACGGCTATTTCCTGCCGCATGAAGGGGCAAACGACATCGCGCTTGCGCTGTTCAGCTTTCCGTCGCTCGCGGCCTATGAGGCCTACCGCGCGGCGATGGCGGCAGATGCCGAGTGCCAGGCGGCCTTCGCCTATGCCGAGGAGACCCGTTGCATCCTGCGTTACGAACGCAGCTTCATGCGGCCGATGTTCTGATCGTCAACGCTGCGCTTCCGTGACCATGCGGATGGCGAGAGCCGCGAGCACCGTGCCCATGAGCCAGCGCTGGACGACCATCCAGAGGGGGCGACCGGCCAGGAAGAGGGCGATGGAGCCGGCAGAGAGCGCGATCAAACCATTGACCGTGACGCTGATCACCACCTGGGTGAAGCCGAGCGCCAGGGACTGGATCAACACGCTGCCACCAGCGGGATCGATAAATTGCGGCAGCAGCGAGAGATAGAGCACGGCGACTTTCGGGTTCAGCAGGCTGGTGACGAAGCCCATCAGGAAGAGCTTTCGATTGCTGTCGGCGGGCAGGTCGCGGACCTGGAAGGGCGAGCGGCCGCCGGGCTTCAGCGCCTGCCAGGCCAGCCAGGCCAGATAGAAAGCACCGGCAAGTTTGAGCAGGTCATAGGCGAAGGGGACTGCGAACAGCAGGACCGTGAGCCCAGGCGCCGTCAGCAGCACATAAACGACGAAGCCGAGGGCCACTCCCGCCAGCGAAACGAGGCCCGCCATCGGCCCCTGACAGATCGAGCGCGAGACGAGATAGATCATGTTCGGCCCCGGTGTCAGCACCATGCCAAGGCAGATCAGGGCAAAGGCAAGCAGCATGGCGGCGCTGGGCACAGGGGCGTTCTCCGAAATGTTCTACATGACTATGCGTGTCCGCCAGCGACCGCAAACGAGATCGTGTCATCGAGACAAGTCCGCCGGAAACGCACGATCGCGACGACGGCGGCCGCCATGCTACGGCCACGCCGACGATGTCGCAGGCGACATCCGGCGCCAGGGTTTGTGCCGCGTGTATCGCCGTGGATCTTGCGCAAGAGCTGTAATCCAGGCGCTTTCCTATCCCTCTCAAATTTAATAGAACGGCTTGTGAGCGGAAGACCTCCATGACACTGACGACCATCATCGCTTATTGCGGCGCGCTGTTCATTGCCGCCGCCATCCCGGGACCCGGCATGACCGCGATCGTCGCGCGGGCGCTGGGGTCCGGATTTCGCCCGACCTTCTTCATGGGGCTCGGGCTCATCCTCGGCGATCTCGTCTATCTGACCGCCGTCATCCTCGGGCTCTCCGTCTTGGCGAAAACCTTCGTGACGCCCTTCCTGATCCTGAAATTCCTGGGTGCCGCCTACCTCGTCTATGTCGCCTGGAAGCTCTGGACATCAGGTCTTTTGCCGCAGGACATCAAGGCAGAGCGCGCCATGCGCCCGTCCATGTCCTTCCTCTCAGGCCTTCTGGTGACGCTGGGCAATCCGAAGACCATGCTGTTCTACGTCGCTCTTGTCCCGACGCTGATCCCGCTCGAGGCGATCGGACTTGCCGACTACATCCTGCTCGTCGGCCTGACCTTCGTCGTGCTGATGGCGGTGCTTCTGCCCTATATCCTGCTCGCGGCCCAGGCGCGCGGGCTCATGAAGCGTCCGGAAGCGCTGAAAGTCCTGAACCGAAGTGCTGCCGGCATCCTTGCCGGCACCGCCGCCTATATCACGGCGCGCGCGGCCTGATCGGCACGCGGCATGAAACAAACAGGCGGCAGGCGCTTTTCTCACCAGGAGACGAATGCGACCGGGCCCACGGAGCAGATTTTTCCACGGATCAAGCTCGCCGCGGCATGGCTATGCTGGCAAGGACCGGTCGGCGGGCGTAAGCTCGCGTCAACCAAATCATAAGGGAGACACCGATGACTGAGCAGAAGAAACCCGGCCGCGGACGCGTCTATGGCTCGATCACCGAGACGATCGGCGACACCCCGATCGTCAGGCTCGACAAGCTCGCCAAGGAAAAGGGCGTGAAGGCGCATCTGCTCGCCAAGCTCGAATTCTTCAACCCGATCGCCTCCGTCAAGGATCGTATCGGCGTTGCCATGATCGAGAGCCTGGAAGCCCAGGGCAAAATCGTGCCCGGCAAGACGGTTCTCATCGAACCGACCTCGGGCAATACCGGCATTGCGCTTGCCTTTGCAGCCGCCGCCAAGGGTTATCGCCTGATCCTCACCATGCCGGAGACCATGTCGATCGAACGCCGCAAGATGCTGGCCCTGCTCGGCGCCGAACTCGTCCTGACCGAGGGCGCAAAGGGCATGAAGGGCGCCATTGCCAAGGCACAGGAACTGGCCGAGACGACGCAGGACTCGATCATCCCGCAGCAGTTCGAGAACCCCGCCAATCCGGAAATCCATCGCAAGACGACAGCCGAGGAAATCTGGAACGACACCGACGGCCAGATCGACTTCCTCGTCTCCGGCATCGGCACAGGCGGCACCATTACCGGCACCGGCCAGGTGCTGAAGAGCCGCAAGCCCGAGATCAAGGTCGTCGCCGTCGAGCCGGCCGACAGCCCGGTTCTCTCCGGCGGCAATCCCGGCCCGCACAAGATCCAAGGGATCGGCGCTGGCTTTGCGCCCGCCATCCTGGATACCCATGTCTATGACGAGGTCATCACCGTGACCAATGACGAAGCCTTCGAGCATGCGCGTCTCGTTGCCCGCCTTGAAGGCGTGCCGGTCGGCATCTCCTCGGGTGCTGCGTTGACGGCGGCGATCAAGCTTGGCCAGCGTGAAGAAAATGCCGGCAAGACGATCGTCGTCATCATTCCGTCCTTTGCCGAGCGCTATCTGTCGACGGCGCTCTTTGCCGGTCTCGGCGAGTAAGCCACCGAAGGGGCGCCGGGCAACCGCCGGCGCCTCCTCACCCCTCGATTGCAGCCGTCCCATTCCCCGGTTAGAGTAGCTCACGACAGGTCGACTGCAGTCCTGAAGGGCCCCCATGCGTGCATTATTTCACCGCCTGCCTGCGTTTGCCTCCGTTCAAGAGCGACTGTCGACGAGCAGCTTGATCGCGACCTATGTCGCGAGCCTCATCGTCTTCGCAATGGCACTGGCGATCCGCGCCTGGTTCGACCCCGTGCTACCCGCAGGCTTCCCGTTCCTCACCTTCTTTCCCGCAGTGATCATCTGCGGTTTCGTCTTCGGCGTCCGGCAGGGCCTGATCGTCGCCACGCTCTCCGGCCTTGCGGCCTGGTACTTCTTCATCAGCCCAGGGCGCTTCGACTTCTCGCTTGGCACCTTGCTCGCCATGGGGCTCTACCTTTTCGTCGTCGCCACCGACCTGACGCTGATCTACATGATGAAACAGGCCTATCGTCAGGAGATCGGCACACGCGAGGAGGTTCAGCGGCTGGCCGAGCAGCAGGAGGTCATGGCCCAGGAACTGGACCATCGCCTCAAGAACATCTTCGCCACCATCAATGCGATCAGCAGCCTTTCCCTTAAGAATGCCTCAAGCGCCGACGAGCTGGCCGCGCGGCTGCGCGACCGACTGACTGCGCTCGGCCGCTCCAACCTCCTGCTGCGGGGTCTTCGCGAAGGCGAGGACGCCTCGCTGCAAAGCGTCATCTTCCAGGCGCTCGAACCCTTCGCCATCGTCGGCACACCCCGCTTCACAGCGCATGGTCCGCGCGTCCCGATCGGCGGCCAGACCGTCGTCGTGCTCAGTCTGATCCTGCATGAGCTCGGCACCAATGCCGCAAAATACGGCGCCCTCAGTGTCGGCCATGGCCAGGTATCCCTGATCTGGGACATCGAGACCGACCAAGACGGAACCGAGCAACTCGTCATGCGCTGGAGTGAAAGCGGCGGTCCGCCACCCCTTACGCCACAGCCGGGATCGGGCGGTTTCGGCTCCACCCTCATGAAACGCGTCATCGCTGGCGTGCGCGGCCACACGGAGATCGCCTATCCCGAGACCGGAGCCGAGGTGCGCCTCACGCTTCCCGTCGACATGCTCCGCCCGACGGCCGTGCCGGCCTGATCCACTCTTCCTCTTCCTGCCCCGTTCCTCCTATCCCTTCCTCCGACAGGCCGCCGGTCACGCGGCCGCTGCCAGCCGCTCGGAGGCGATGCGGTACGAGATCGCCTCGGCCAGATGGATACGCCCCAGGGTTTCCACCCCATCGAGATCAGCGAGGGTCCGCGCCACCTTCAACACCCGGTGATAACCGCGCGCCGAAAACCGAAATTTCTCGGCGGCATCACGCAAGAGCTGCAGCCCGGAGGCATCCGGTTCAGCCAAGGTCTCGATCAGCGCCGTCGAGCAACGGGCATTGGTGCTGAACGGCAGACCAAGGCGCTCGAAACGATCCCGCTGACGGGCGCGGGCCGAGGCCACGCGTTTTGCGACCTCCGCACTGCTTTCGGCCGCACGGGGCCGGATCAGGTCCGTGGCCGAGACGGCGGGCACATCGATGCGAATGTCGATACGGTCCATCAGCGGCCCCGAGATGCGGCCCTGATATTCGGTCTGGCAGCGGATGCCGCGCGCGCAGACATGGCCAGGCTCGCCCGCCATGCCGCAACGGCAGGGATTCATGGCCGCCACCAGCTGAAAGTCGGAGGGGTAGGAGACCCGGTGGTTGGCGCGGGCGATGATGCATTCGCCGGTCTCGAGCGGCTGGCGGAGCGCATCGAGCACCGGCGGCGCGAATTCCGGCAGTTCGTCGAGGAAGAGAATGCCATGATGGGCAAGCGACGCCTCGCCGGGCTTGGCCTTCAACCCGCCGCCGACCAGAGCCGCCATGGTGGCGGAGTGATGCGGCGTGCGGAATGGCCGGCGATCGGAGAGCTTGCCTCCCGAAAGCTGCCCGGCGATCGAATGGATCATCGAGACTTCGAGCAGCTCAGCCGCCGAGAGTGGCGGCAGGATCGAGGGCAGGCGGGCAGCGAGCATCGACTTGCCCGAGCCGGGCGGGCCGACGAAAAGCAGATTATGCCCGCCGGCGGCGGCGACCTCCAACGCGCGCTTGGCGCTTTCCTGGCCCTTGATGTCGGCGAGATCCGGCAGGTTGGCCGCGGGTGCCCGGATCGATGGTTCCGGCCGGGAGAGCACCTGCGTGCCCCTGAAATGATTGGCCAGCGCGATCAGGCTGCGCGGGGCGAGTATATCGATCTCGCTGCCGGCCCAGGCGGCTTCCGCGCCGCTGTCGGCCGGGCAGATCAGGCCCTTGTCCATGGCATTGGCGCTGATCGCCGCGGGCAAAGCCCCCGCGATCGAGGCGATCGTGCCGTCAAGATTGAGTTCTCCGATCACCAGAAAGCCCTGGAGCGCATCACCCGGGATGGCGCCGAGCGCCGCCATCAGGCCGAGGGCGATCGGCAAATCAAAGTGAGAGCCCTCTTTCGGCAAATCGGCTGGCGCGAGATTGACCGTCACCCGCTTGGCAGGAAGCGCCAGTCCCGACGCATGCAAGGCCGCCTGGACCCGTTCGCGGCTTTCGGCCACCGCCTTGTCCGGCAGACCGACGATCTGCATGCCCGTCTTGCCGGGCGCGACCATGACCTGAACTTCGACAGGCACACCCTCGATGCCCTGGAATGCAACCGTACTGACACGCGCTACCATTGCCCGCCCTCGTCGATCGACCTGAAGTCACCGCTGCAACTTCATATTGCGTGTAGCGACGAGAACAATCTCGCATAAGACGAGGGAGTACGCAAGAACATTTGCGGAACATCTGCATCTTCAGATAGGTTTCAGGTTGCATCCAGTTGAACAACTGGCACAAGCCTCGAACTTCCAAAGAGGATTCAGTCGGTTAGGCCCGCTTGCGCTCGATTGCATCCCAGAGGAGTGCTGCAATATCGGCGCCACCGAATTTCTTCACCTCGCGGATGCCAGTCGGTGACGTCACGTTGATCTCGGTCATGTAGTCGCCGATGACATCGATGCCGACAAGCAGGAAGCCACGCTCACGCAGAGCGGGGCCGATGCGGGCGCAGATTTCCCGCTCGCGCGCGGTCAGTTCGGTCGGTTCCGGTCTGCCGCCCGCATGCATGTTGGAGCGGGCATCATGTTCGGCAGGAACGCGATTGATTGCGCCGACGGGCTCGCCATCAACAAGGATGATGCGCTTGTCGCCCTTGCGCACCGCCGGCAGGTAGCCTTGCGCGATAAAGGGTTCGCGGAACATCTGGCCGAACATTTCCATCAGCGAGGAGAAGTTGCGATCGTCGCGGGTCGAGTGGAAGACGCCGGCGCCACCATTGCCGTAGAGCGGCTTCAGGATGATGTCGCCCTGCTCCTCACGGAACCGGGCAATCTCGGCCGGATCCTTGGTGATCAGGGTGGGCGGCATCAGGTCGGCGAATTCGGTAACGAAGATCTTTTCCGGCGAATTGCGCACCCAGGCCGGGTCGTTGACGACGAGCGTCTTCGGATGGATGCGCTCGAGCAGATGGGTCGAGGTGATATAGGCCATGTCGAAGGGCGGATCCTGCCGCAGCAGGATGACATCCATGGTGGAGAGGTCGACACGCTCAGGCGCGCCGAGGGTGTAGTGGTCGCCCTTGACGTCGCGCAGTTCCATGGGCTCGACGGTTGCAAAGACCTTGCCGTCACGCATCGAGAGCCGGTCCGGCGTGTAATGGAAGAGCTTGTAGCCGCGGTTCTGGGCCTCGATGCTCATCGCGAAGGTGCTATCGCCCGCGATGTTGATCGTGGATACGTGGTCCATCTGGACGGCGACGTTTGTGATATTGGCCATGAGCTATCCCCTGCGATTGCCCAGCAGATTTAGGCGGCGCGCCGCGCGAAGGCAACGCCGCCGACCTTGAATTTTGCTGAAGCGATGGTGAAGCGCTCAGGCGAAGACCCGCTCGGCCTCCTGCGCGACCGGCTGCGCATCCGAAGGCGGCATACCTGCGTCCAGCCGGCGCCCCGTATCGACGGAGAACACATGCAGCTTGGACGGGGAAATGCGCAGCGGAAGCCGCTCGCTCAACTCGACATGCGAGGCGATGACCGCAGTCATCGGCTGACCTGCGACCAGACCGTGGACCAGACGCTGGGCGCCGAGTTCCTCGACATAGTCGATGGCGAGCGAAAACTGAGCATCGTTCTCATGGGTCAGAACGAGATCCTCGGCGCGCATCCCAAGACGGACCGGGCCTTCCGACCAGGCGCCGTCCACCGGGAGCGCGACATCCGCGAAGTGAAGCTGTCCGCCTTCGATGCGGGCATCGACGAGGTTCATGGCCGGCGAGCCGATGAAGCTTGCGACAAAGGTGGAGGCCGGGCGATTGTAGACCTCAAGCGGCGTGCCGATCTGCTCGATGCGACCGCCGTTCAGGACCACCAGGCGATCAGCGAGCGTCATGGCTTCCAGCTGGTCGTGGGTGACGTAGATCGCGGTGGTCTTCAGCCGCTTCTGCAGCTTGCGGATTTCGCCGCGCATGGTGACGCGCAGCTTGGCGTCGAGGTTCGACAGCGGCTCGTCGAAGAGGAAGACAGCCGGCTTGCGGACGATGGCGCGGCCCATGGCGACGCGCTGGCGCTGGCCACCAGAGAGCGCCCTCGGCTTGCGGTCGAGATATTTCTCGATCTCCAGCATCTTGGCGGCTTCTGCGACGCGGGCGGCGATTTCCGTTTTCGGCGTGCCGCGGTTCTTCAGGCCGTAAGCGAGATTGTCGTAGACGGTCATATGCGGATAGAGCGCATAGTTCTGGAAGACCATTGCGATGTCACGGTCTGCCGGCTCGACTTCGTTGACCACGCGGTCGCCGATCGAGATCGTGCCTTGCGAGATTTCCTCAAGCCCTGCCACCATGCGCAGCAGCGTGGACTTGCCGCAGCCCGAGGGGCCGACGAGCACGATGAACTCGCCGTCCTCGATCTGGATGTCGACGGTATCGACAGCCTTGGCACCGCCCTTGTCGTAGATCTTGCAGACTTCGTTGATGTCGATGGACGCCATGATCGGCACTCCCTTTACTTGTCGGTTTCGGTGAGGCCCTTGATGAACCAGCTCTGGAACACCACCACCACGATCACGGGCGGCAGCATGGCAAGCACGGCCATGGCAAAGGCTTCGTTGTAGTCGGGGATCTGCGAGCCGATCCACACCTGGAGGATCTGCTTGATGCCGCGCATCAGGGTGTAGAAGCCCTCTTCCGTCGTCATCAGCATTGGCCAGAGATACTGGTTCCAGCCGTAGACAAACATGATGATGAAGACCGCCGCGATCATGGTGCGCGACAACGGCAAGAGCACGTCGATGAAGAACTTGAACGGACCCGCGCCGTCGATGCGCGCAGCCTCCAGGAGTTCGTCGGGCACGGACTTGAAGAACTGGCGGAAAAAGAAGGTCCCCGTTGCGGATGCCAGGAGCGGCAGGATCAGGCCCTGGTAGCTGTTCAGGAGGTTGAGATCGCTCATCACCTTGTAGGTCGGCAGGATACGCACTTCGAGCGGCAGGAGCAGCGTCGTGAAGATCAGCCAGAAGGCGAGCGTTGCAAAGCGAAAGCGGAAATAGACGATGGCATAGGCGGCCAGCATCGAGAGTATGATCTTGCCGATGGCGAAGCCCAGCCCCAGGATCAGCGAGTTCATCGCCATGGTCAGGCCGGTGACCTGGCCGGTGAAACCACCACTCTCAAACAGGACCTTTTCATAGGTCTCGGTGAAATGATCACCGACGGAGAGCATCAGGCCGTTCGAGTGGATCTCGGCAGCGGAATGCGTTGATGTGGTGAAGGCGACCACCAGCGGCCCGAGCATGAAGATCACGCCCGCGATCAGGATCAGGTGGTCGAAGAATTTGGTGCGGTACATGGCGCTCTCCTCAACCGTAATGGACGCGACGTTCGATGAAGCGGAACTGGATCATGGTCAGGACCAGCACGATCAGCATCAGAATGACTGACTGGGCCGAGGACGAACCGAGGTCGTTGCCGCGGAAGCCGTCGAGATAGACCTTGTAGACCAGCGTGATCGGATTGTTGGCGGCACTGTCTTTGACGATGACGTCGACGACGCCGAAGGTGTCGAAGAGCGAATAAGTCATGTTGATGATGAGCAGGAAGAAGGCGGTCGGCGCCAAGAGCGGGAGCGTCACGGTCCAGAAGCGGCGGGTGCCGGACTTGCAGTCCATCGTTGCCGCCTCCCGGATCGAATTCGGGATGCCCTGAAGCCCGGAGAGGAAGAAGATGAAGTTGTAAGGGATCTGGTTCCACACGGCGATCAGCACCATGGCAAAGGCCGTGTCGAAATAGTTGATACCAATCTTCATGTCCCAGCCGAACCACGAGACAAAGGTAACAAACGGGCCGATGTGCTGGTCGAAGAACATCAGGCCAATCAGTCCTGCCACAGGTGGGGCAATGGCATAAACGATGATCAACAGGGTCTTGTAGGTCGACTGCCCTCTGATGACCGCATCGGCCTTCAAGGCGAGCAGCAGGCCGAGAGACAGGACGAGAAAGGTGACGATGACACTGAAAGCGACCGTGAAGCGCGCGATGCGTCCATATTGGGACGCCGAGAAGATGTCGCCATAATTGCTCAAGCCGACAAAGGTCGATCCGAAGCCGAAGGGATCTTCGATGTAGAAGGAGGACTGGATCGCCTGCACAGACGGCCAGTAAAAGAAGATCGCGATGATCGCCAACTGCGGCAAAAGAAACAGGTAAGGCAGAAATCGCGAATTGAACTGGACGCGCTTCATCAGGGGCCCCTTAATGGAAAGCCCGGGGACCGATGGTCCCCGGGAACGACATTGGACAGGACGGTTCTATCAGCCAGCGGTCTTGGCGAAGCGGGCGAGGATCTCGTTGGCCTCGGCTTCGATCGTCTTGAAGGCGTCTTCTACGGTGACTTCACCCGAGAAGATCTTGACGAATTCGCGGTTCATGACGTCGCGGATCTGCGGGTAGAAGCCCATGCGATAGCCCTTCGACCACTCACCACCCGGCAGCATCAGCTGCTGCAGGCCGACTTCTGCCTGAGGGGTGCGGTCGTAGTGACCGTCCTTCTTGGCCAGTTCATAGGCAGCAGTCGTCAGCGGCACGTAGCCGGTTTCCTTGTGGTAGTAGTACTGGATTTCCGGCGAGGCGATGAAGTTGAAGAAGTCGCCGGTGCACTTGTTCTCTTCAGCCGACTTGCCTGCCATGGCGAACAGAGCCGCGCCGCCGATGAAGGAATTCGTGCCCGAACCCGCGATGCCGCTCCAGTTGGGCATCAGGGTCGCAGCAAACGGCATGGTCGCGGTCTTCAGGAGGCCGCCGAAGGAACCGGAAGAACCGACCCACAGAGCAACCTTGCCTTCTTCGAAGGGCTTCTGGTTGTCGTTCCAGCCTGCGCCGTAGAAGGCGAACATGCCGGCATCCTGCCATTCCTTGAGCTTGGAGAACATCATCCGCTGCTCTTCGGTGTTGACCAGGATCTTGGTGTCGACGACGCTGTCGTAACCGTTGTTGTTGGTCGCGAACTGCAGGTTGTTGCGCGAATGGAAGTTCTCGACCATCTGCCAGGGCAGGTGCGACTGGACGAGCGGAATGTAGCCGGCTTCCTTGAGCTTCGGAGCGATGGCTTCAAACTCTTCCCAGGTCTTCGGGGCTTCGACGCCAGCCTTTTCAAGGGCTTCGACGTTATAGTACATGATCGGCGCCGAGGACGAGAGCGGCATGCCGACAAACTTGCCGTCTGCATCGGCGTAGAAGTAGCGAACGCCCTGGATGTAGTCTTCGGCGTTGAAGGTGTGGCCGGCTTCGCGGATGATGTCTTCAGCGGCGACGGTTGCACCCTTGGCATTGATGATGGTGGCAGCACCGGCATCGAAGACCTGCAAGATGTTCGGGTGCTGGCCCGAACGGAATGCAGCAATGCCAGAAGCCAGAGCTTCTTCATAGGTGCCCTTGGACACAGGCGTCAGAACACAGGCGGTCTGGGCTGCATTGAACTTTACGGCCAGTTCGTTCAGAACTTCGCCGTTGCGGCCGCCCATGCCGTGCCACCAGGTGATGTTGGTCGCGGCAAGCGTCGTCGATGCGGTCATGGTCAGGGCCAGAGCGGCCAGGGAAATCTTCTTGATCATGGGTTAGATCCTCTCCACCGGTTGTTGCGGTGAGGGCTCCATTAGGGCCGATCCATGACAGCGACTTGAATCTTTTGTGACAGACCTGTCACAATGAATGGGTTTCGAAAAATCGAGATCGAAACTCAAACGAAGCTAAAATGCGTCCTCGAAATGGACAGGCCAGCGCCACGGCCGCACCACAATGATATCATGGCGAAGTGACAGGCGTATTGCATCGGATTGCCTGCGAAGCCAATGATCTGCGGCATTGGCGATGCGGCGCTCGGCCTCGTGGCCGACCGCATCGACGCCGGCGCGCAGGTCTTTTCGAGCTTTCACTTCGACAAAAATCACCAGATCGCCGCGACGGGCGATGATGTCCACTTCGCCGGCTTTCGTCTTGTAGCGGAGCGCCACGATCCGGTAGCCCTTCAGGAGGAGCGCGAGGGCGGCCCGGTATTCCGACCAGCGGCCCAGCCTCTCGGCGCGGATGCGTTTTCGATCCGCACCTCTTGGCGTCATGCGGCCCCCTTGAGTTCCAGCAGCCGCTGGTAAAGCTCCTTGCGCGGCAGGCCGGTCAGCCGCGCGGCTTCCGTCGCGGCCTTGGCCGTCGGCATGGTGGTCGACAGTTCGGCGAGCAGGCTATCGACATCAGCGGCGTCAGGCGCTGCATCTGGGGCGGGCGGGCCGATGACGAGCACGATCTCGCCCTTGACCGTCTTGTCGGCATAGTCGCTGGCGAGGTCTCCGAGCGGACCTCTACGGAACTCCTCGAAAGTCTTGGTCAATTCGCGGCAGACAGAGGCCGGCCGATCGATGCCCAGTTCGTCGGCTGCCGCGACAAGCGTATCCCCGATCCGGTGCGGGGACTCGAAGAAGATCAGGGTTGCCGGCACCTTGGCGAGTTCGCGAAGTCGGTCGCGCTTGGCCTTGTCCTTGGTCGGCAGGAAACCGGCAAACAGGAAAGCGTCGTTCGGCAAGCCGGAACCGACAAGGGCCGCGAGCGGTGCGGAGGCGCCGGGGATCGGCACGACGCGGTGGCCCGCCTCGATCGCCAACTGGCCGAGACGATAACCGGGGTCGGAGACGAGCGGCGTGCCGGCATCGGAGACAAGCGCCACCGACTTGCCGGCTTCGAGGGCGGCCAGCAGCCGGGCGCCTGCCTCGTCTGCATTGTATTCGTGATAGGCGTAAGGACGGTTCTCGATGCCGTAGCGGTCGAGCAGCACGCGGGTAACCCGCGTGTCCTCGCAGGCGAGCACGTCTGCACCGGCCAGCGTTTCGAGCGCGCGGATGGTGATGTCGCCGAGATTGCCGATCGGGGTCGCGACCAGATAAAGCGCAGGCTCCAGCGGCCGCGCCGCGACCGGCGTGTCGTTCAGGCGATAGCGCTTCGAGGTGGCCGCAACGGGCTGATTTTTGTCTTCTGTTGTCATGGCGCCTTTATCCTCCACCCCCATGCTCGCGGCAAGGGTGCCCGGCCCATAAACCATTCCGGCAAGCTCTGCTGGGGACTGGCGTGGAAAACCTTGGAGCCTCTTGCTTTTCCCGCAAATTTGCTGCCATTTTGCCCGTCCACATCGTCCGGCCCGGGGACTGCCCGGCCCCTATTTTCCGATCCGGAACTCCGGAAGACGACACGTCGAAAGCGGTAGCATCCCATGCGTATAACTCTTGAACGGTCCAATCTCCTCAAGTCCCTCAATCACGTGCACCGCGTGGTTGAGCGTCGCAACACGATCCCGATCCTGTCGAACGTGCTGCTGAAGGCCGAGGGCGCCGAGCTCGATATGAAGGCGACGGACCTCGACCTCGAGATTACTGAGGGCACACCTGCCATGGTCGAGCAAGCCGGCGCCACCACGGTCCCGGCACATCTGCTTTATGAAATCGTGCGCAAGCTGCCCGACGGGTCCGAGGTTCTGCTCGCCACGAACCCCGATGGCGGCACGATGACGGTGGCGTCCGGCCGCTCGAAGTTTTCGCTGCAGTGCCTGCCGCAGTCGGACTTCCCGGATCTCACCGCTGGCACCTTCACCCATTCCTTCAAGATGAAGGCATCCGATTTCAAGATGTTGATCGATCGCACCCAGTTTGCGATCTCGACGGAAGAGACCCGTTACTACCTGAACGGCATCTTCCTGCACACGATCGAGGCGGGCGGAGCTTTGAAGCTGCGCGCCGTTGCAACCGACGGCCATCGCCTGGCGCGGGCCGATGTCGACGCACCCTCGGGCTCGGAAGGCATGCCCGGCATCATCATTCCGCGCAAGACGGTCGGCGAACTCCAGAAGCTGATCGACAATCCGGAGCTGATCATCGGCATCGAGATCTCCGATTCCAAGATCCGCCTCTCAATCGGCTCGGTCGTTCTGACGTCCAAGCTGATCGACGGCACCTTCCCGGACTATCAGCGCGTTATCCCGCAGGCGAACGACAAGGAAATGCGCGTCGATTGCCAGACCTTCGCGCGTGCCGTCGACCGCGTCTCGACGATCTCGTCCGAGCGTGGCCGCGCCGTGAAGCTGGCGCTGGCCGATGGTCAGCTGATGCTGACGGTCAACAACCCGGATTCGGGAAGTGCGACGGAAGAAGTCGCCGTCGGCTATGAAAGCGACGCGATGGAGATCGGCTTCAACGCCAAATATCTCCTCGACATTACCGCCCAGCTTTCCGGCGACGACGCGATCTTCCTGCTCGCAGATGCCGGCTCTCCGACGCTCATTCGTGATACGGCCGGCGCCGACGCGCTGTACGTCCTGATGCCGATGCGCGTGTAACGCGCCCCGTCTCTGGCTGGCCGATGGCTCGCCAGCGTCATTCTCTCTTGCAATTGCGACAAAACGACCCAAAATTGTCGCAATGCGCTCGAACAATCGAGCAGCAACAATAAGAGGGACGACCATGGCTATCCGATTGAAGGAACGGTTCGAGAAAAAATTCGACGAGGAAATCCGTTTCTTCAAAGGCATGATGCAGGGTCCCAAGACAGTCGGCGCGATCGTGCCGACGTCTTCGGTGACGGCAAAGCGCATGGCGAGCGTCATCGATGTGAAGTCGGGCCTTCCGGTCCTCGAGCTCGGCCCCGGCACGGGCGTGATCACCAAGCAGATCCTGGCGCGTGGAGTGCCGCCCGAGAAGATCGTTTCGGTCGAGTATTCCGAGGATTTCTATCGCCGCCTGGTCGAGGACTATGCCGGCGTCAACTTCATCCACGGCGACGCCTTCAACCTCGAAAACACCCTGGGTCGTTTTTCGGACCAGATCTTCGATTGCGTCATCTGCGCCGTGCCTATGCTGAGCTTCCCGATGGAAGCCCGTATCCAACTGCTCGAAGACCTGCTGTCCCGCATCCCCGAAGGGCGCCCCGTGGTGCAGATCACCTACGGCCCGGTGTCGCCTGTTATCGCCAAGCCCGATCGCTATCACATTCAGCATTTCGACTTCGTCGTGCGCAATATCCCGCCCGCCCAGCTCTGGATCTACCGCAAGGCCTGATCGGCCAGTTTTGCGGAGAACGGGGGATCGTCGATCCCCCTGCCCTTGTCATGCTTGCGATTTGACGCGCGGCATGCGAGTGGACGGGGCATGGAGATCTGGCAGGAGTCTTTGTCTTGAGCGCACGTCATCGTCTCATCGTCGGACTGGATGTTCCGACTGTCCAGGAAGCGGAGCGCGTCGTCTCGACACTCGGCGACAGCATCTCCTTCTACAAGATCGGCTATCAGCTCGCCTTTGCCGGTGGATTGGAATTTGCCCGCGATCTCGCGAAAGAAGGCAAGCAGGTCTTCCTCGACATGAAGCTGCTGGACATCGACAACACGGTGGCGTCTGCGGTCGAGAACATCGCGCGCATGGGCATGACCATGCTGACCCTGCATGCCTATCCGAAGGCCATGGCGGCAGCCGTCAAGGCGGCCGAGGGATCCGGTCTTTGCCTGCTCGGCGTGACGGTGCTGACCTCCATGGACGAACAGGACCTGACGGATGCCGGCTACGAATACGATCCGCATACGCTCGTGCTGAAACGCGCCGAACAGGCCCGCATCGCCGGCATGGGCGGGATCGTCTGCTCGGCAGAAGAGGCGTCGGCCGTGCGTGGAATCGTCGGACCGAAACTGGCGATCGTCACCCCCGGCATTCGCCCGGCAGGCGCCGACAAGGGCGACCAGAAGCGCGTCATGACGCCGTCTGACGCGATTGCAGCTGGATCGAGCCACCTCGTCGTCGCTCGACCGATTGTCAAGGCAGAGGATCCGAAGGCGGCAGCGCTTGCGATCCTCGCCGAGATGGACGAGGCGCTGCTCAAGCAGCATTAAGCACAGCCGATATGGGAGGAGAGACCATGGCCAAGGGATACTGGATCGCACGCGTCGATATCCGCGATGCGGAGCGCTACAAGGATTATGTCGCCGCCGCGAAGCCGGCCTTCGAGACATATGGCGCCAAATTCCTCGCAAGAGGTGGTGCCTATACCCTGGTTGAGGGCGATGGGCGGGCGCGCAACGTGGTGATCGAGTTCCCCACCTATCAGGCCGCCGTCGATTGCTACAACTCGCCGGAGTACCAGATCGCCGCCAAGATCCGCCAGGAAGTGGCGGACGGGGAAATCGTGGTTGTCGAGGGCATCTGAGCCCGCCCTGCCCCTGTGTCTCAATGTCCGGCGGATGCGGCCTTGACGGGCCTTTCCCCCGCCGGGCGATTCGGTTAAGAGAGGCCAGCCAGATCGCGCATATCGTGTGCGCCTATATATAGTTCAGGGGAGCCGTCCATGACCTTGTCCAACCTTCCGCCGCTCGTCACCGTTTTCGGGGGCTCGGGCTTCGTCGGACGGCATGTCGTCAGGGCACTCGCCAAGCGCGGCTACCGTATCCGTGTTGCCGTTCGCCGCCCTGATCTCGCAGGCTTCCTGCAGCCGCTCGGCAATGTCGGCCAGATCTCCTTCGTCCAGGCCAACCTGCGTTACCGCTCATCGGTCGATGCCGCTGTCCAGGGCGCCGACCATGTCATCAACTGCGTCGGCATCCTGTTCGAAAGCGGTCGCAACGGCTTCGACGCCGTGCAGGAATTCGGTGCACGCGCGGTTGCTGAAGCCGCCCGTTCGGTCGGCGCGACGCTGACCCACGTTTCGGCGATCGGTGCCGATGCCAAGTCCGACTCCGTCTATGCCGCGACCAAGGGTCGTGCCGAAGCCGCGGTCCAGTCGATCCTGCCCGACGCCACGATCCTGCGTCCGTCGATCGTCTTCGGCCCGGAAGACGGCTTCTTCAACAAGTTTGCCGCCATGGCTCGCCTGGCGCCGGCGCTGCCGCTCGTCGGCGGTGGAAAGACCAAGTTCCAGCCTGTTTATGTCGGTGACGTCGCCGAGGTCGTGGCGCGCTCCGTCGACGGCTCGATCGCCCGTGGCAAGATCTACGAACTCGGGGGCCGTGATGTCGCGACCTTCAAGCAGTGTCTCGAGATGATGCTGGAAATCGTCGGCCGCAAGCGTGCGCTGGTGACCCTGCCCTTCGGCATCGCTTCGCTGATCGGCAGCATCGCCTCTGCAGTGCCGCTGATCCCGCCGCCGCTCACCAGCGACCAGGTCAAACTTCTGAAGAAGGACAATGTCGTGTCGGCCGCTGCCAAGGCCGAGGGGCGCACGCTGGAAGGCCTTGGCATCGAGCCGGTGACCATGGCCGCAATCCTGCCGACCTATCTCGTGCAGTACCGCGTGCACGGCCAGTACACAGGGACCGGCAAGGCGGCCTGAGGCCGCCTGAAGTCGCATTTTGCAGAGCTGCAACCTTAACCGCCGTTGCACAAAAGACGCAGCCGCATGAAGACCTGCGTTAACTCAGGATAAAGCAAGTTCGCCTATTGATGGCGGTCGTGGCAATGCGTAAAGACTGGCCCCCAACGGCCGGACGGCAACGATTGCCGGCCCTCATTTTCAGTCAGTCTCAAGAGGCATTTCCATGGGCAAGCCTATCGCACTGTTCTTCGCATGTGCGGCACTGGTCATCATCGCCGGCTCCTTCGTCGCCCCGACCACGGTGGCGGCCCGCAAGGACAACTGCTCGCCTGCCTACGGCATCGACCCCTGCTCGACGGCCTCGATACCGTCGACCAACTGATCTCCCAAAATCAAAAAGGCTGCCCCTCGGGACAGCCTTTTTTCTTGTCTCCGCTCTGCCGGCATCAGCCGAACATCAGCAGACCGATGATCCCTGCTGTGCCGACGGCGATCCGCCACCAGGCAAAGGGCGCATAGCCTCGTTTTGAAACAAAATTCAAAAGCCCCCTGACGACGAAGAGAGCCGAGATGAAGGCTGCCACGAAGCCGATCGCGATTATCAAGGTGTCGTCGACGGTCAGCGCGTTGCGGTTCTTGTAGAGATCGAGCGTGAAGGCGCCGAGCATGGTCGGCATGGCGAGGAAGAACGAAAACTCGGCTGCCGAGCGCTTGTCAGCACCGAGCAGCAGCGCGCCGACGATCGTCGCACCGGAACGAGATGTGCCCGGGATCATCGCGACGCACTGGCAAAAGCCGATCTTGAGCGCAAGCGACAGCGGATATTCGGTGACGTCGTGATACCGGGGCTTCAGCGGCAGGCGATCGATCCAGAGCAGGACGAAGCCGCCGAGGATCAGCACGACACAGATCAGCATCGGCGTCTCGAAAAGAACCGTCTTGATAAAGTCATGCGCGAGGAAGCCGATCACGGCAGCAGGCAGGAAGCCGAGGAGAACCGCACCAACGAAGCGACGGCTCTCGGCGCTGGTCGGCAGCGACAGGGCAATCTTGAGCAGCTTGGCGAAGTAGACGCTGAGGATGGCCAGGATTGCGCCAAGCTGGATCAACACCGCAAATGTGTTGCCCGGCGATTCGAAGCCGAGGAAATGGCCGGCCAACAGGACATGGGCAGTGGAGGATACCGGCACGAACTCGGTCAGGCCTTCGATCAGGCCAAGGACGAGCGCGCTGATAATGGATTGGTCTTCCATGAGGTCTCCTTCAAGGGGAAGGCAAAGTGATTTGCTTGTATTGCCGGGGCCGAAACCCTATAGCTTGGAAGCCGCGCTGATGACCAGCCGCTTCGACAGCCTGCGCTGCGGCCACTGAAAAATCCGAGAATCCGAGTTCCGATGCCGACCCTGTATCATCACACGATGTCCACCGCGTCCCGTTTCATACGCCTGGTCCTGTCCGAATACGGCTTCCAGACGGATCTGGTGGAGGAACAGACCTGGGAGAAGCGCAAGGAATTCCTCGCCTTCAATCCCGCCGGCACGCTGCCCGTCTATGTCGACGACAACATGCGGGCACTGTGCGGCCCGACCATCATTTCCGAGTTCATCGACGAGACGCATGGCGTGTTGAAGCGCGACCGGCGCCTCTTTGCGGAAGACCCGTTCCAGCGGGCCGAGATCCGCCGGCTGACGGAATGGTTCCTGCAGAAGATGGAGCAGGATGTCACCAAGCCACTGGTGCGCGAGCGGGTGCACAAGCTGATCATTCCTAATGGCCTCGGTGGCGGCGCTCCCGATTCCAAGGTTCTGCGTACGGCGCGCTCGAACATTCGCCATCACATGAAATACCTGACCTGGCTTTCCGGTTCGCGCCAGTGGCTCGCAGGAGACCGCATCAGTTACGCCGATCTCTCGGCGGCAGCGGCTGTTTCCGTGCTTGATTATCTCGGCGAGATCGACTGGAACGAATTCCCGGTCGCCAAGGAATGGTATCAGCGCATCAAGTCGCGGCCGTCCTTCCGCCCGTTGCTGACAGAGCGCGTGCGCGGCATCACGCCGGTGTCGCACTACGCCGATCTCGACTTCTGACGGTTATCTTCATGGACGAGCCGCAGATCGATCCCAAGATCCGGAAGCGGCAGGCAGACCTCACGCGTTTCCTGCGTCAGGAGGCCCATGCCCAAGGCTTCGATCTCTGTCGCATCACGCTGCCGAACGCCATTCCCGAAGCGCCGGCAAGGCTCGAGACCTTTCTCGAGGCAGGACGGCACGGCACCATGGCGTGGATGGAAGAGACGAAGGAGCGTCGTGCCGATCCACGGGTGCTATGGTCGGATGTGCGCTCCATCGTCATGTTCGGGATGAACTACGGTCCGGACGAGGATCCCCGGCTTCTGCAGTCGCAGACCGACAAGGCGGCAATCTCCGTCTATGCCCGCAATCGCGACTATCACGACGTGATCAAGGGACGCCTCAAGGAAGTGGCGACGCGGTTTGCGGCGCGTGCGGGCGAAGACGTCAAGGTCTTCGTCGATACCGCGCCCGTCATGGAAAAGCCGCTTGCGGCGTCAGCCGGCCTCGGCTGGCAAGGCAAACACACCAATCTCGTCAGCCGCGACTTTGGCTCCTGGCTCTTCCTCGGCAGCCTCTTCACCACGGCTGAGCTCGAAGTCGATGAAGCCGAGCGCGACCATTGCGGGTCGTGCCGGGCCTGTCTCGACGCCTGCCCGACGGACGCCTTTCCTGCGCCCTACCAGATCGATGCGCGGCGCTGCATTTCCTATCTGACGATCGAGCACAAGGGTCTGATCGACCGGGCGCTGCGTCCCGCTTTCGGCAACCGCATCTATGGCTGCGACGACTGTCTCGCCGCCTGTCCCTGGAACAAGTTCGCGGCCACCGCCCGCGAGATGAAGCTTGTCGCGCGCGAGGACCTGAAGGCCCCCGACATCGCCTTCTTCCTGACGCTGGACGATCCGACCTTCCGCACCTATTTCAGCGGCTCGCCGGTCAAGCGGATCGGGCGGGACCGCTTTGTGCGCAATGTGCTGATTGCGGCCGGAAATTCCGGCTCTCGCGATCTGGCGCCGGCCTGTGAGAGGCTGCTGACGGACGGCTCGGCTGATGTGCGTGGCATGGCCGCCTGGGCGCTGTCCAGGCTTCTGCCGGCGGATCGCTTCGCGGCTCTGCAGAGCGCGCATTTGATGACGGAAACGGACGAGCATGTCCGACAGGAATGGATGACGGAGAGCTGACGCATGCGCTTGATGATTTTTGGAGCCGGCTATTCGGGTAAGGCAATCGGCAAGCTTCTCGGCAGCGAGGGCGCCTCGGTCGCCGGGACCACACGGAGTGCAGAGAAGGGCAAGGCGCTTGAGGACATGGGAATCCGGCCCTTCATCTTCGACGGCACGAGCCTGTCGGAGCCCCTTCTTGCCGAACTCGCCGAGACCACGCATCTCGTCCAGTCGATCGCGCCTGGCAGCGAGGGCGACCCGCTGATCCGGCTCTGCGGCCAGACGGGCATCAAGGCCTTGATGCCAAAGCTCGAATGGATCACCTATCTTTCGACCGTCGGCGTTTATGGTGATCATCACGGTGCCTGGGTGAACGAGGAGACGGAGCTGAAGCCGGTCTCTGTGCGCTCAGTGGAGCGCGTGGAGGCCGAGCAGGCGTGGCAGGTGGTCGCGGCACGGGACAACCTGCCTCTCGCGATCCTGCGGCTCTCCGGCATCTATGGTCCTGGCCGCAACACCTTCATGAACCTTGCCAACGGCACGGCGCGCCGCCTCGTGAAGAAAGACCAGGTGTTCAACCGCATCCGGGTCGAGGACATCGCATCCGCCACAGCGTTCCTGGCCGGCCCGAACACAGGCGGGATCTTCAACGTCACGGACGACATGCCCTCCCCGCCGCAGGACGTGGTAACCGAAGCCGCCCGCCTGATGGAGATGGATGCGCCACCCGAGCAGCCTTTCGAGACGGCGGAGCTGACCCCCATGGCGCGTTCCTTCTACGGCGAAAACAAGCGGGTTTCGAACGCCAAGATCAAGTCGCTCGGATTCAACTTCCAGTACCCGAATTACATGATGTCGCTGGCCGATCTACTTGCCTCAGGCACATGGAACCAACGGGCCTGAAGGGGCGTTTTACGGGGTCAAACTTTGCGCTTTAAGCGCCAGAATGCCGATGCAGACGAGCGTCTGGCCCCGTCCGCACCACAATTTGGGCAGCAAATATGACCTGTGAGCAAAATTTTTCTTCACCGATTCCGTGAATGCCGCAAACGGTGGAATCGTGAGTTTTTAATTCCATGAAGAATCATGAAATCAAACGATTTTTCTGTAAAATTCACATTTCATTAAGGTAAAGACCCGTCTTCCGATCATCACGAATGTTACAGGGTGTAATGTTTCGTGATTATCTGCGGGCACGTTTTTGCCATTTTTGACCCTGCCTAGCCGTCGGCACGCAAAAAACCACTCGTGTCAACGACTAGGGACGTAGATCTTGATCATCAACCGCCGCTCTGCTTTCGCCGCTGCAACTATTGCTGCACTCTTTGCTTTCGCACCTTCGAGTGCAAACGCAAAGTCGTCATGCGGTGGCGCATCCTGGTATGCGCTGACATCGAAGACGGCTTCCGGAGAACGCATGAACCCGACGAGACTGACGGCGGCCCACAAGACCCTGCCCTTCGGCACCAAGCTGAAAGTCACCAATGCGCGAAGCGGCAAGAGCGTTGTCGTCCGCATCAACGATCGCGGTCCCTTCATCCGCGGTCGCGTGCTCGACCTCTCCAAGGCCGCGGCCCAGAACATCGGCATGATCCGCTCGGGCCATGCCAAGGTCTGCTACGAGATCATCGGCTGATTGGCTGCAATTCCGGGAGCGGCGATTGGTTCGTCGGGTTTTAGGCGCTTGCTCTTGCCCTTGATCGCCGTTACCACGCTCTCTTCTTTCAGAGGAGAATGACCATGCGCTTGGGCGGCCGTCTTGCCGGTGCGATCGAAGTTTTGAGCGATATCGAGACCCGTCGCCGACCCGTTGCCGATGCCCTCAAGGATTGGGGCCTTTCGCACCGTTTCGCCGGTTCCGGCGATCGTGCTGCCATCGGCAACATCGTCTATGATGCGCTGCGCATGAAGCTTTCTCATGCTTGGCTGATGGATGACGACAGCGCCCACGCTCTCGGCTGGGCCGTTCTCCTGCGGCAATGGGGCATGAGCCTTGAGGCGCTCCAGGCGGAACTCGAAGGCGACAATTTTGCGCCGGCGGCGCTCTCTGAAACCCAGGTGCAGGCCTTTACCTCCCGCGACCTTTCCGACGCCCCGCTGCATGTCCAGGGTGACATTCCCGATTGGGTGCAGCCTTCGTTCGAAGAAGCCTTCGGCGACGAATGGCTGGCCGAAGCCAAGGCACTGGCCACCCGGCCGACGCTCGATCTGCGCGTCAACACGCTGAAAGCCAACCGAGACAAGGTGCTGAAGGCACTCGATCGCTCCGGCGCCAAGGCGTCGCCGATCGCCCGTTTTGGCATGCGCGTGCCGGCCGGCGAAGGCCCGTCACGCCTCCCAAACGTTACGGCAGAACTCAGCTTCCAGAAGGGCTGGTTCGAGGTTCAGGACGAGGGCTCGCAGATCGTCGCCGATCTCGTGACGCCGCGCGAAGGCGATCAGGTTCTCGATTTCTGCGCCGGCGGTGGCGGCAAGACGCTCGCCATGGCGGCTGCCATGAACAACAAGGGCCAGGTGCACGCCTATGACGCCGACCGCAAGCGACTGGCGCCGATCATCGAGCGGCTGAAGCGCGCCGGCACCCACAACGTCCAGGTCCACGACAGCACCAAGGGGCTGGCGAGCCTGAAAGAACGCTGCGACCAGGTACTGGTCGACGCGCCCTGCACCGGCACTGGCACCTGGCGCCGTCGTCCTGACACCAAGTGGCGGCTCACCGACCGTAACCTGCAGGAGCGTATTGCCCAGCAACAGGAAGCGCTCACCGAGGCTTCGACCTTCGTCAAGCCGAATGGCTCCCTGCTCTATGTCACATGTTCGGTACTGCCTGAAGAAAATGACCGGCAGGTCCAGGCCTTTTGCGAGGCCAATCCGACCTTCGAGATCGTCCCCGTTGTCGAAGAATGGACGCATCTTTTCGGCCCCTCGGCGCCCAAGCCACGCTCGTCAGATGGCAAGACGGTGACGCTCAGCCCCGCCAGCATGGACACCGACGGCTTCTTCTTCTGTCGCATGCGCCGTCGTCCGACCTGACTTGATCATCGTCAATTCAAGCGATCAATTCGCATACTCGACTATTTGACACCAGTTTCTTTTTGCGCGAAGACATGGCCGTCCGTTCACATCGAGGTGCCCATTGGCGCCGAAGGGAGACACCATGATCCGGAAATCTGTCATCGGCGCGTCTGTCGCGCTGCTCGTCACATCGGCTGCGATTTTTGCCGGCCCTGCGGTCGCGGCACCCGCGCCCAAGGATGTGCTGACGCACTATGCAGAACTTGCCCATGCGAAGTTCGAAGACTCGTTGTCCACTGCCAAGGCCCTCGATGCCGCTATTGATGCGCTGATCGCAAAGCCCAGCGATGAGACGCTGAAGGCCGCCCGGGAAGCCTGGATTGCCGCACGCGTCCCCTATCAGCAGACCGAGGTCTACCGCTTCGGCAACCCGATCGTCGACGACTGGGAAGGTAAGGTGAATGCCTGGCCGCTTGATGAAGGCCTGATCGACTATGTCGACGCGGGCTACGGCACCGAAAGTGACGGCAATGCGCTTTACGTGGCCAACGTCATCGCCAGCCCTAAGATCAAGATCAACGGCGAAGAGGTCGATGCTTCGAAGATCACGCCGGAGTTTCTCGCCGAGACGCTGCATGAAGCCGGCGAAGTCGAAGCCAATGTCGCAACCGGTTATCACGCCATCGAATTCCTGCTCTGGGGCCAGGATCTGAACGGCACCGGTCCGGGCGCTGGCAACCGTTCCTACACCGATTATGACACGGCCAATTGCACCAATGGCAATTGCGACCGCCGCGCCGCGTATCTCAAGGCCGCGTCCACGCTGCTGCTGCAGGATCTGGAAGAGATGGTCGTCGCCTGGGCACCTGAAGGCGAAGCCACGAAGGCCGTTCTCGCCGACGAGCAGAAGGGCATTTCCGCAATCCTCACCGGCATGGGCTCGCTGTCCTACGGCGAGCTCGCCGGCGAGCGCATGAAGCTCGGCGTGCTGCTGCATGATCCCGAAGAGGAGCATGATTGCTTCTCCGACAACACCCATGCCTCGCACCTCAACGACGCGATCGGCATCGCCTCTGCCTATACCGGCGAATACACCCGCGTCGACGGCACCAAGATGACCGGTCCGTCGCTGTCGGAACTCGTCGCCGCCAAGGACCAGGCGCTCGATGCGGAAATGAAGGGCAAGCTTGAGAAGACGCTGGCTGCCATGAACACGATGGCCGAGCGTGCAGAGACCAAGGAAGCCTATGACCAGATGATTGGCGAAGGCAATGCCGACGGCAATGCCACAGTGCAGGCTGCCATCGACGGCCTTGTTGATCAGACCCAGTCAATCCAGCGCGTCATTGCGTCGCTGGATCTTGGCACGATCGAGCTTGAAGGCTCCGACAGCCTTGATAGTCCTGAGGCCGTCTTCCAGTAAGCAGCAAAGGCGGGCCGCCCCTTCCAGGGAAGCGGCCCGATCCCCATCATGAGAACTCGCAAGGCCACCCTCGCCGGCCTCGGCATGTTTTTGACAACGGGCCTGACCATCTCGCCCGTTGCCGCCGGAGAGGCTGTCGGACGAACCGATCTGACGCCGAAGGACATCTCCCGCGTCATCGCCGTCACGCGTCCGACGGAAGACTTCAGCAAGGCCGAGAGTTTTGAACTGATGCAGGGCGGGGCCGGCACCTCCCCGCGCGGCGTGAGCGCCGACTCCTTTTCCGACTTTTCCGCCAACATCACCTTCGCCGAAGAAGAAGAGTTCAAGCTCGGCAACGCTCTGTTCCGCAAGCTCTGGGTCTCCTCCCCCTCCTCGACCCAGGCCTCGGACGGCCTCGGCCCTCTTTTCAACGCGCGGGCCTGCCAGAGTTGTCACCTGAAGGACGGGCGTGGCCACCCGCCGGAGGGCGACCGCGACCATACCTCGATGTTCTTTCGCCTCGCGCGCCCTGCCGCCACGCCAGAGGAGAAGGCCAAGCTTGAGCAGCTCGACATCGCTTCGCTGCCCGATCCCGTCTATGGTGGCCAGTTGCAGGACCAGGCGGTGCCCGGCATCTCCGCGGAAGGCCGCATGGCCATCACCTACACCGAAGAGGCGGTGAGACTGGCTGGCGGCGAGACGGTCATGCTGCGCCGCCCCAGCTATTCCGTCAGCGATCTCAATTACGGTCCGCTTGATCCGACGACGACCCTTTCCCCGCGCATCGCCAATCCGATGATCGGGCTCGGCCTTATCGAAGCGATCCCGGAAGAGGATATTCGGGCACTCGCCGATCCCGATGACCTCGATGGTGACGGCATTTCCGGACGTGCCGCTCGCGCCCGTGATCACCGGATCGGCGAAATCAAGCTCGGTCGCTTCGGCTGGAAGGCGCAGAACGCCTCGGTGCGCGACCAGAGTTCCAGCGCCTTTGCCGGCGATATCGGCATTTCGACGCCGGATGATCCCAGACATTTCGGCGATTGCACGGAGAAGCAGACCGCCTGCCTCGAAGCGGCCACCGGAGTCCAGCCGCGGCTGGGCGACACCGAAGGCCCTGATCCAGTGCTCGATCTCGTCACCTTCTATGCGAAGAACCTCGCCGTTCCGAAGCGGCGTGACGTAGACGATGCTCAGGTGCTGCGCGGCAAGGAAATTTTCTACGCGAGCGGCTGCATTGCCTGCCATCGGCCGAAATTCGTCACGAGCCGCAGGGCAGAGAACAAGGCACAGGCCTTCCAGCTGATCTGGCCCTATTCCGACTTCCTGCTGCATGACATGGGCGAAGGTCTGGCCGACGGTCAGCCCGTGGGCGATGCCACCGGGCGGGAGTGGCGCACGCCGCCGCTCTGGGGTATCGGTCTCACGCAACAGGTCAGCGGCCACAGCTTCTTCCTGCATGACGGTCGGGCGCGAAACCTGACCGAGGCCATTCTCTGGCATGGCGGAGAGGCGGAACCCGCCCGCAATGCATTCGCCGCTGCCACCCCCGAGGACCGCAAGGCCCTGATCACGTTTCTGGAGTCTCTCTGATGCGGTTTTTCGCGCGCCTTGCCCTCCTCACTGCCGCTCTGATGCCGCTGCCCGTACTGGCGCAGGAATCGAGCTCGACCGTCGGCGTGCTCGACGCAGCCAAGGTCCCGGGCGTCATGACGCGCGCCGTCGACGGTTTCATCCGCCCGGGTTATCGCCGTTTCACCGATCAGGCCACTGTCCTGCAGGGCGCGATGCAGACGCTTTGCAGCGCTCCGTCACCCGAGACGCTCGACGGCGCACACAGGGCATTCGGCGACGTGATCGAAGCCTGGTCGCGCATCGAGATCGTCCGGGTCGGCCCCGTACTCGACGACAACCGCTTCGAACGCATCCTGTTTTTCCCCGATCGCAAGGGCACCGGACTGAAGCAGGTCCAGGCCGCACTCGCGAAGCCCGATCCGAGCGTCACGTCGGTCGAGACGCTGAAGGGCAAGAGCGTTGCCATGCAGGGGCTTGGCGCGCTCGAATTCGTGCTGTTCGGAACCGGCTCCGAAACGCTGACGACCACCGAAGGCAGTTATCGCTGCCAATACGGCACGGCGATCGCGGCGAACCTGCAGCGGCTCGGCCTGGACCTCTCCGCGGCCTGGGATGCTCCCGATGGTGTGGCAGCGGCCTGGAAGACGCCTGGCCCCAATAACCCGATTTACCGTGACGAGGCAGAAGCCGCCAAGGAGCTGCTCGGGCTGCTCGTGCATGCCGCCGAAACGATCCGCGACCAGCGTATCGAGCAATTCTACAAGGGTGACCCCAAGAAAGCCTTGCCGCGTCAGGCGATCTACTGGCGCTCCGGCAATACATTCCGTTCGATCACCGCCAATATCGAAGGCCTGCGCGACCTGCTCGACACGTCGGGCATGGTGCAGCTGCTCGCGGAAGGCAATCGCTCGGTCGTCTCCTCGACGGATTTCGTTGCACGGTCCCTCTCGCGCGTCTCAGCCGACATTAAGCCAGATGTCGCCGCCGTCTTCGAGGATCCGGCCGAGATCGCAAAGCTCGACTTCCTGCTGCTCAACAGCCGCGACCTGATCCTCCGGCTCAATAACGATCTCGGTGGCGGCATCGGGCTTGCCGCCGGCTTCTCCTTCTCCGACGGCGACTGAGATGATATCAACGCCGCTCATGGATCGTCGCGCCTTCCTGCGTTCTGCGGGTCTTGCCTTCGTTGCGGGCCTGGCACCACGCGCAGCATTTGCGCTCGAACGCACGGATGCCGTCTATGCCAGTGGGCTGAAGCGCGCGGATGGCTCCTTTGCCATCGGCCTTGTCAGCGAACAGGGCAGCCTGATCGACGAAATCGCGCTGCCAGGCCGCATTCACGGGCTCTGCAACAGCGCCGAAAACGGCCTTTCCGTCGCCTTTGCCCGGCGTCCCGGGACCTTCGCCGTTATCTTCGACGCCAAAAAGTCAGTCGAGCCACGCATCATCGCGGCGACCGAGGGTCGGCATTACTTTGGCCATGGCGCCTTCTCGCCCGATGGTCGGCTCTTCTACGCCAGCGAAAACGACTTTGACGCCAATGCCGGCGTGATCGGGATCTATGACTGCATCTCCGGCTTCGAGCGCGTGGGCGAGGTTCCGGCCCATGGCATCGGCACGCATGACATCACCGCCACGGCCGATGGTCTCCTGGTCATTGCCAATGGCGGGATCGAGACGCATCCCGATTTCGGTCGCACCAAGCTCAATCTCGACCATATGGAGCCCTCGCTGGTTCTCGCCGATGCCAAGACCGGGGCGCTGATCGAGAAGCACACGCTTCCGCCAGAGCTCAAGCAGCTCTCCACGCGGCATCTCGACGTGGCCGCCGATGGTCGCATCTGGTTTGCCTGCCAGTATGAGGGGCCACGCACTGATCGACCGCCGCTGGTGGGGCATTTTGCCAAGGGCGAGGCAGTCACTTACATCCAGCTGCCCGGCGACACGACGGACCGGCTGGGCAATTATGTCGGCGCTATCGCCGTCAACCGCGCGTCAGGCCTCGTCGGCATCGCCTCGCCGAAAAACGGGCTCTGGGCGGTGCTGGATGGCAAGGACGGGCGCCTCCTGTCCGAAACGGTGCTGCCGGATGCAGCGGGCATTGCCCCCTCGCCCACAAGCTTTGCCGTCTCCTCTTATCGCGGCGATTTCCTCGACCGACAGAGCCCTGTCGCCTGGGACCAGCATGTCATCCGCCTCTGAAGGCTGGCAGAACCCGCCTTGGAGCACTAGATGACCTCCATGTCCAAGATCCTGAGCTACATCCTCTTCATCGGTTTTGTCGTCGGCGCAGGCCTCATCGCAGGCCTCACCAATATGCCCGGCGACTGGTACCAGTCGCTGCAGAAGCCGTTCTTCAACCCGCCCTCCTGGCTGTTCGGCCCGGTCTGGACGACGCTCTACGTGCTGATCGGCGTGGCGGGCGCCCGGATCTGGCAGCGGGCGCCGAAATCGGCAGCCATGCAGCTCTGGTTCGCCCAGATGGCCTTCAACCTGATGTGGTCGCCCGCCTTCTTCGGTCTGCAGAACCCGGAACTGGCTCTCGCGGTCATCTTCGGCATGCTGGTGACGATCATCGCCTTCATGATCAAGGCGAGACCCATCGACCGGATCTCTGCGCTGCTCTTCATACCCTATCTCGCCTGGGTCAGCTTTGCCGGTGTTCTCAATCTCAGCCTCGCCTGGCTGAACTGAATTTCCGTTTCGCCGGCTTGCCTGCCTGGAACGACCGTGCCAATTTCGCCGCAAAGGGGACAGGGCATGGTGGACTACGATCAGGAAATGGTCGAAACGCGCATTCGGCAGAGCTTTGCGCGCCAGGGGGCAATGGAAACACTTGGGGCTTCGCTATCGCGCGTCAGCCCCGGCGTGGTCGAGATCGAGCTTGAATATGACCGCAAGCTCACCCAGCAGCACGGTTTCCTGCATGCCGGCGTGATCTCCGCCGCCCTCGACACCGCCTGCAGCTATGCGGCCTATACGGTGACCACGCCGGAGGTCTCGCTGCTCACCATCGAATTCAAGGTAAACCTGATGTCGCCGGGTCGCGGCGAGCGTTTCCTGTTTCGCGGCGAAATCACCAAGCCCGGCTCCAACATCATCGTCGCCGATGGTCGCGGTTATGCGCTGACAGATGGTCCCGCCAAGCTGATCGCCTCGATGACCAGCACGATGATGGTCATCCGCGGACGAGAGGGGATATCCGGATGACCTATGAGATGAAGTCGATCGCCGGCAAGACCGTGCTCTTCGTCATGGCGGCCGATGCCGAATATGGCGTCTTCCTGCGCACCCGCATCTCGCCGCTGATGACCGGCGTTGGACCAGTGGAAGCCGCCGTGGTGCTGACGAAGGAGCTTTCCCGGCTGTCGAGCCACGACGATCTGCCGGATCTCGTCGTCTCTCTCGGCTCGGCCGGTTCCGCCACGCTCGAACAGGCGGAGATCTACCAGGTCTCGGCCGTCTCCTATCGCGACATGGATGCCTCTGCCTTCGGTTTCGAGAAGGGCAAGACACCGTTTCTCGACCTGCCGGTTTCCGTCGAACTGCCACTCCGGATCCCCGGCATCCCGGCGGCCTCGCTTTCGACCGGTGCGAATGTCGTTTCGGGTGCTGCCTACCAGTCGATCGACGCCCAGATGGTCGACATGGAGACCTTTGCGGTGCTTCGCGCCTGCCAGAGCTTCGGCATTCCGCTGATCGGTCTGCGCGGCATTTCCGATGGCCGCCACGACGTCAATCATATCGACGACTGGACGCAGTATCTGCATGTCATCGACAAGAAGCTGGCGCTGGCGGTCGACAGCCTGCAGACGGCGCTGGAAGACGGCGTCTTCTGGTTCTGAGCGGCTGCACAAAAAATCGAGATTCTCTGGGCATTCTGCCATTGAAACAGGGCGCCTTTTTCTTTAAAGGCTCGCCATGACCCAGACAGCACATCCCGACAGTGTTCTCATCGTCGATTTCGGCAGCCAGGTAACGCAGCTGATCGCCCGCCGCGTTCGTGAATCCGGCGTCTATTGCGAAATCGTCCCCTTCCAGTCCGCCGAAGAAGGCTTCCACCGGTTGAAGCCCAAGGCGATCATCCTGTCGGGAAGCCCCGCTTCCACGCTCGATGAGGGAAGCCCGCGCGCGCCGCAGGTGCTGTTCGACAGCGGTCTTCCGATCTTCGGCATCTGCTATGGCCAACAGACCATGTGCGCCCAGCTCGGCGGCAAGGTCGAAGGTGGCCATCACCGCGAATTCGGCCGCGCCTTCCTCGAGGTCGAACAGGATTGCGACCTGTTCAGCGGCCTCTGGTCGGTCGGTTCCCGCCACCAGGTCTGGATGTCCCATGGCGACCGCGTCACCGCGATCCCGCCAGGCTTCAAGGTGCTCGCCACCTCCGCCAATGCACCGTTTGCCTTCATCGCCGACGAGGCGCGCAAGTATTACGCCGTGCAGTTCCATCCCGAGGTCGTTCACACGCCCGACGGCGCGAAGCTCATCCAGAACTTCGTGCAGAACATCGCCGGCATCAAGGGCGACTGGACCATGTATGCCTACCGCCAGAAGGCGGTCGAGCAGATCCGCGCCCAGGTCGGCGACAAGCGCGTCATCTGCGCGCTCTCGGGCGGTGTGGACTCGTCGGTTGCAGCACTGCTGATCCACGAGGCCGTCGGCGACCAGCTGACCTGCATCCTCGTCGACCACGGTCTGATGCGCAAGAACGAGGCAGCCGATGTCGTTGCCATGTTCAAGGAACACTACAACCTGCACCTCATCCATGTGGATGCCGTCGACAAGTTCGTCGGCGAGCTGGAAGGTGTTTCCGACCCGGAAACCAAGCGCAAGATCATTGGCCGCCTGTTCATCGAAACCTTCGAGGAAGAAGCCAAGAAGCTCGGCGGCGCGGATTTCCTCGGCCAGGGCACGCTCTATCCCGACGTCATCGAAAGCGTCTCCTTCACCGGCGGCCCTTCCGTGACGATCAAGTCGCACCACAATGTCGGCGGTCTGCCCGAGCGCATGAAGATGCAGCTCGTGGAACCCTTGCGCGAACTCTTCAAGGACGAAGTGCGCGTGCTCGGCAAGGAGCTCGGCCTGCCCGATAGCTTCATCGGTCGCCACCCCTTCCCGGGTCCGGGCCTTGCCATCCGCTGCCCGGGCGGTGTCACCCGCGAAAAGCTCGACATCCTGCGCGAAGCCGACGCCATCTATCTCGACGAGATCCGCAAGGCAGGGCTCTATGACGCGATCTGGCAGGCCTTTGCCGTGCTGCTGCCGGTCCAGACCGTCGGCGTCATGGGCGATGGACGTACTTACGAATTCGTCTGCGCCCTGCGTGCGGTCACCTCGGTCGACGGCATGACCGCCGACTTCTACCACTATGACATGGAGTTCCTGGGACGTGCGGCCACCCGCATCATCAACGAAGTCCGCGGCATCAACCGGGTGGTCTATGACGTGACGTCGAAGCCGCCAGGGACCATCGAGTGGGAGTGAGGGCCTGACCTGCCCCAACGACTGATATGCCAGACAATCAAACGGCGGAACACTGTTCCGCCGTTTTCGCTTTCAAGAGCCGGATCAGAGCATGCTGCCCGTCGATGATCGACCTCGGCGCCAGAGAGTGACGCCCGCCCAGATGAACAGCAGTTGCACAACCACACGGATGGTGGCTGCGACCGGTGGTGCAAAAACGGGATCGGTGCGGATATAATCCCAGAGATGCAGTGGCAGATAGGCGAGGCAAAGCGCGGCGAAGGCGAGGCCAGCCAAGGCTCTCGTCCTTGGCCAAAGCGCGGCTGCACCAATCAGGATCTGCACCACAGCCGCCGCGACCAGAACCGGATATGCCGGCAGCCAGGGTGGAACCAGTGGGGCAAAGGCCTCAGGCTTTGCCAGATGGGCGACCCCTCCAAGGATCATGACGAGTGCCACCAGAGCCGTCAGCGCCCAGCCGGCAATCCGGGATGGTGTCTTGATCGATGCGTCAACCTGCCGCTCAGTCATGGGACACCTTCGTCGCGGCAACCGAGACGTCCTTCCATTCTTCCCAGGTCCCAAGGCGCGCCTTGTAGGCGTCCGGCACCATCATCGTCGGCAGCACGCCGAGGAAGAGGCGCAGCGGCGGGTTGTCAGCATCGACAAGTGCGAGCATGGCAGGACCTGCCGCTTCCGGTTCGCCGTAGACGGCGGGCGGCATCTGCGCCTGGCGCGCCTGCATGGCGTTGCGCAGCCCGTCATAGGCGGCGATCGGCTGTGCATGGCTTGCCGAGTTACCAGCCCAATCGGTCATGTAGGGGCCGGGCTCGACCAGGGATACCTTGATGCCGAAGCCAGCGACTTCCTGGGCCAGCGCATCGGTCAGTCCCTCGACCGCCCATTTCGAGGCGTGATAGGCGCCAAGCCCGGGGAAAGTCATGACCCCGCCGACGGTCGAGATCTGGACGATATGCCCGAAGCCCTGATCACGCAGTAGCGGCAGGACCGCCTGCGTCATGTTGAACAGGCCAAAGTAATTGACCTCCATCTGATCGCGCATCTGCTTTTCAGACACTTCCTCGACCATACCGAACAGGCCATAGCCGGCATTGTTGACGACAACATCAAGCCGACCGAGCCGCTCTGCGGCGGTGGCCACGACCGAGACGCAGGCGGATCGATCCGTGACGTCGAGCTGCAGCGGCACGATGCGATCGCCGTAGTCGGCAACGAGATCATCGAGGCCCGCAAGGCTGCGGCTGGTTGCGGCAACCTTGTCTCCACGCTTCAGGGCGGCGGTGGCGAAAACGCGACCCAGGCCGCGATTGGCGCCGGTGATAAGCCAAGTCTTTGACATGGAGAGTCTCCTGTTGATGGGTCATTTGATCACTGATAAAATGAAGGTGTAACTGGAAATCTGAACAGTGTATAGATGGCAGAGTCCCCAAACAGCGCCAAGTCAGGCTACCATCACGGCAATTTGAAATCGGCGATGATCGACGCCGCCGATACGATCATTCGCGAGCATGGCATCGAGGGGTTTTCGCTGCGCGAAGCCGCGCGCCGTGCCGGCGTCTCGATCGGCGCGCCGGCGCATCACTTCGGCAGCGCCAAGGGCCTGCTTACCGAAGTGGCCCTGCTCGGCTATGGCAGTCTCGGCGAGTATCTGAACGCGGTCGTGGCCAGTGATGATGCCAGGCGTGATCTCCGAGACCTGGCGCAGGCCTATGTGCGTTTTGCCATCACCCATACCGGGCGCTTCCGCCTAATGTTCCGCCCCGACCTCGTCGATCGCGACGACCCGCGCTACAGCGAGGCCAGCCGGCAGGCGCTGACCGGGCTTGCGACTGCCATCGCCCGGGGCGCGCCCGCAGGCGCGGATGCCATGGGTGAGCTGTTCGTCGTCTGGTCCTCCATGCATGGCATGGCGAACCTCGCTGTCGACGGCAAGGCCAAATACCTGTTTGGCGGAGCAGATGCCGACAGGTTTGCCAGCGAGATCCTGCCGGGCCTCTTGGAAACGGCCTGGCCTTTTGGCAGGCCGTAATCCCTGCGCCAAAGCCTGGCAACACTCGTGCTTGGCCACCTTTCAAAAGGTGTCGGGCAATCGCTCCTGTTCTTGCATCCGCTCGTGAGTTTGCTATCCCTGCCGAACAGACCGCGAGCAGGGAGCCCCCTTCATGACTACCATCTACGGCATCAAGAATTGCGACACGATGAAGAAGGCGCGCACCTGGCTCGAGACCCAAGGCGTGGCGCATGACTTCCACGACTACAAGGCCAAGGGCGTGGATGCGTCGACCCTCGACAGCTGGATCGGCAGGGTCGGCTGGGAGGTGCTGCTCAACAAGGCCGGTACGACCTTCAAGAAGCTCGACGACGACAAGAAGGAAGGGCTCAATGCCGCAAAGGCCAAGGCGTTGATGCTGGAGCAGCCGTCGATGATCAAGCGGCCGGTGCTCGACGTGGATGGCGCGCTTGTCGTCGGCTTCAAGCCCGAAATCTATCAGCAGACCTTCAAAGCCTGATCCCATGGCGAAAACCACCCGCGCCACGCAGTTTCTCGACAAGGCCGGGGTGGCCTATACCACGGCGACCTACGACTACGACCCGAATGCCGAGCGCATCGGGCTGCAGGCGGCGGAAGCGATCGGCGAGCATCCGTCGCGCGTGTTGAAAACGCTGATGGCGGAACTCGACGGCAAGCCGGTCTGTGTGGTCGTGCCCTCAGACAGGGAAGTGTCGATGAAGAAGCTGGCGAGTGCCTTCGGCGGCAAGTCGGCAGCGATGATGAAGCCGGCCAATGCCGAGAAGCTCACCGGCTTCGTCGTTGGCGGCATCAGCCCCTTCGGTCAGAAGAAACCGGTGCCGACCGCCATCGAGATATCAGTCATGGACGAAGCGCTCGTCTACATGAATGGCGGCCAGCGCGGGTTGCAGGTGCGGCTCTCGCCGCAGGATGCGTTTGCCGCACTGGGCGCAATTGCGGCGCCGCTGGTGGCTTGACACTTGCCCATGGTCTGGACTTCGCCATCTTTCCCCTTAAGTCTGGCGTTACAGCCACAACAGGAATACCCCATGACCCTCCCCGATCTCTCCGCCTCCATCGATCCAGTCAAGCTCGACAAACTCGCCGAGGTGGCGATCAAGGTCGGGTTGCAGCTGCAAAAGGGGCAGGACCTGGTGCTGACGGCCCCGCTCGTCGCCGTGCCGCTTGTCCGCCTGATCACGGCGCATGCTTACCAAGCAGGCGCTTCGACGGTCACCACCTTCTATTCGGATGAGGAGACGACGCTTGCGCGTTATCGCCATGGTCACGACGCGAGTTTCGACCGTGCGCCGAACTGGCTCTATGACGGCATGGCGAAGGCCTATGAAAACGGGGCTGCCCGCCTCGCCATTGCCGGCGACAATCCGCTGCTGCTGTCGCAGGAAGACCCTGCCAAGGTCGGCCGCGCCAACAAGGCGACCTCCATCGCCTACAAGCCGGCGCTGGAGCATATCTCCAATTTCGACATCAACTGGAACATCTGCTCTTATCCGAACCCCTCCTGGGCGAAGCTCGTTTTCCCTGACATGCCGATCGAGGAGGCCGTGCGCAAGCTTGCCGATGCGATCTTTGCCGCTTCCCGCGTCGATCGTGACGATCCCATCGCGGCCTGGGCCGGGCACAATGCGGAACTCAAGAAGCGGTCGACCTGGTTGAACGGCGAGCGCTTCTCAGCGCTCCATTTTACCGGCCCCGGTACAGACCTTACGGTTGGCCTTGCAGACGGCCATGAATGGCATGGCGGCGCCTCGACGGCGAAGAACGGCGTGACCTGCAATCCCAACATTCCAACCGAGGAGGTCTTTACCACCCCGCATGCGCTGAAGGTGGAGGGACACGTCTCCTCGACCAAGCCGCTCAGCCATCAGGGCACGCTGATCGACAATATCCAGGTGCGCTTCGAAGGTGGTCGGATCGTCGAGGCCAAGGCCTCGAAGGGCGAGGCCGTGCTCAACAAGGTCCTCGACACCGACGATGGCGCGCGGCGCCTCGGCGAAGTGGCACTGGTGCCGCATTCCTCGCCGATCTCGGCGTCCGGCGTCTTGTTCTACAATACGCTGTTCGACGAAAACGCCTCCTGCCATATCGCGCTCGGCCAGTGCTATTCGAAGTGCTTCCTCAATGGCGCCTCACTCAGCCAGGACCAGATCAAGGCGCAGGGCGGCAACTCCTCGCTGATCCACATCGACTGGATGATCGGCTCTGACAAGGTGGATATCGATGGCATCCGCGCCGACGGCTCGAAAGTGCCTGTGATGCGTCAAGGCGAATGGGCTTAAGACCTCCGCCTCAGAGGTCGAGCTCGACCCAGAGAGCAGCGTGATCGGAGGCCGCATCCTGCGGCCTCTTTAGTTCCTCATAGGTCTCCCAGCGCTTCGGCCGTGACCCCGGCCACATGCCGGTGCGGATCACACCGCCCTTTTCCACCTTGTCGAAGAGCTTGGGAGAGAGCAGCAGGTAATCGATCTTGTTGCCGGGATTGGACAGGCCGTAAGTGCCCTCATAGCCGCCATTGTCGAAGCTCGGATGATCGAAGGCATCGGTCAGGTCGGCAGTCTTCAGCAGGGGGCTCAAGGGATCGCTGTCGGGCGTATCGTTAAGGTCGCCGATGACAGCGATATGCTCCCAACCCTCGGCAAGCCGCTCCTCGACGATCTCGGCAACACGGCTCGCCTGGGCCTTGCGGCGGCGGTCGGACTCAACCTTGCCGCCGAAACCCTTGCTCTTGAAGTGGTTGACCATCACCAGCAGCCTATTGCCGCTTGCGGTCGTCACCTCGAATTCAGGGCAGTCGCGGGAGAAGATGATGCGGTCGCTGCCATCAGGCAACCGGTCGTCCACATGGCTGCGCATCCGGCCGATCGGGAATAGCGGACCGGACATCAGGCCGACATCGATCCCGCGCTCGTCATTGCCATCGATCAGCATCACATGGCGAAACGGGTTGCCCCCGACCGAGGCGAGGATCTCGTCGCTGAAGGCCTTGAGCACGGGCCGGCTTTCCGCTTCGACCACGCCCAGCGCGTCCGCCTTCAGGTCGCGGACTACGCGTGCCGTGTTGCGCATGGCGTGCTCGTTGATGGGTTCATCGCGCAGTTCAAGAGAGCCGACCCAATCTGCACGGCCAGATGCGGTGATCTCGATGCCGCCTGTTTTGGGGCGCTTCAGCAGGCCGCCGCGATTGCGGCGCAGGATGACGAAGGGACCGGTGTCGCTCTTTTCCATTCCGAGATCGACGATCAGATCCGCCATCTTGCTGCGGTCAGTCGGCGTATAGGTGACCTCGCCGAGCAGGGCGTTCAATGCGGCGAATTTCTCAAGAACGGGGCGCCCGTCCTCCCAGGTCTCCAGGTTCATCGCCTTGGCGCGATCGAACAGGTTCTCGACGTTGTAGACGGCAAGGCGCATCACTCCCTCCCAGGCTCACTGGGAAGGAGTCATATCAGAGATTTGTGATGCGCGCATGTCGCGAGACGTCAGAGACTTCCCGCGACTGACACGCAGCCGTATCTTACTCAGCGATAATAGACGATCTTGCCACCGTTAAAGGCGGTCTCGACCCACAAGACGTTCTGCGCGGCAATGCCACGGACCTGGAGCGCTGCAGACAGACTCGGATCTTCCGTCACGGCCGCCTGGGCAAGCCGCATGCTGTTGCCGGTGGGGTAGATGACCTGCATCGGATAGGTATGACGATCGAAGCCGCCGCGATCGACGCGGATCGCGGTGACATTGCCATTATACTGCTTGCCAAAGAGGATTTCGCGGGGCGTCCAACCGCCGGCCTCGACATAGGTTGCGGCACCGGCCGGAAGGGCGGCGAAAGTAGCCGCAGCAAGGGCTGCGGCGACGACGAGTTTCTTCATCATGATCATGCTCCTTTTCGCCGGACGCTTGGGAGCACATCCGGCTTCATCCGGACATGTGGAGATCGGAAGAATGGTTTTCCAGTATAATCACATCAGCTTGATCGGTTGCGCACAACCGATCGCGGTGACGGAGTGTTCACGTCCGCCGATGCGGGCCGCAGTCTCGCAGCCCGACGAGGGATTATGACTGCAATCAGCCCTGGCGGGCCTTGCGGGCGGCGTAGCGACGGTCGCGCTCGGCCTTGCGGGCGGCTTCGTCTTCGACAACGCGGCTGATGCGCGATGCTTCCGCGTGTTCGCGGGCGTCCTTCTCGGCATTTGCCGCAGCGATCGCGGCTTCTTCGCGTTCGCGGGCTTCCTGTTCGGCGCGGATCTTTTCCTCGGCCTTCAGGCGATCGCGTTCGGCATGGCGCTTGACGCGCTCTTCGGCACGGGCCGCGCGTTCTGCCATGCGTGCTTCACGCTCAGGATCGGCAGCGGCATGGGCGGCCTTGTAAGCCTGGAGCAGCGCCGCCTTGGCGTCGGTTGCGGTGGTACGGCGCTCGGCGAGGCCATGGTCTCTCGTAAATTTCATTGGGGCTCCGATCTCTTGGAACTGGGGTCAGGTACGGGCGCGCTTGGCGACGAGGGCCGCCGTTGCGCTTTCGCGCGCTTCGCGTTCGCGTGTCAGACGGGCTTCGCGCAGGCGCAGCGTCTTCTCGTCACGGGCAGAGGTAATCGCATCCTGCTCGTCGATCGCGCGACCGCGGGCCAGAAACTGCGACTGCGTCTTCGCAAAGGCGAGTTCGGCGGTCTGGCGCGACTTGGTGAGTTGCTCGGTCATGTCATCTCCTTTCAGGAGGCTTGCCCATGTCGGGCAATAAAAAAAGGCCAGGCTATCTGCCTGACCTTCCGTGGGATCTTGCCTTCGACAGTGCCAGTACATCCGTGGTCAAAGGAAAGCGGATCCCGGATCTATCAGGCTGCCTGCAGGTTGCAGGCCGACATCTTGCCCGACTTGTTGTCGCGCTCCATGTCGTAAGCCAGCTTCTGGCCTTCAACGATTTCGCGCATGCCGGAGCGTTCAACTGCCGAGATGTGAACGAATGCGTCCGGGCCGCCGTTGTCAGGCTGAATGAAGCCGAAGCCCTTGGTGGAATTGAACCATTTTACTGTGCCAGTGGTCATGATGAACCCTTTCATAGCGTAGAGAGTGCCCCAGCGCGGATGCGCTGTGGAGGTAACGATTTTTGAAAGGAAGGTTCGACAGGGCGCAAATGATGCGCGGTAACCAAAGCTCAGCAAGCAAATATCGATGACCAGTAGATAGACGCGTTTCTAATGAATGTCAACCATCGGTTTCCATTCCGCCTCAAATCTCAATCAAAAGTGTAATTTGCGCGAATGCAACCGCATCCCGTTTTCTGCATCAAATGCTCGCGAAAGCGGCCCTGAGTTTCGCCAGGAAACGCTTGCGCTTTTCATCCGTCGCGCGGTCCATGTCGTGCAGCGCCAGCATGCGAAAATCGACGGACTTGGCGCAGAAGGCGGCCACACCACGCTTCATGATCCGCCTGACCGGGTTGCCCATGTAGAGATGCACGACCCACCACGGAGAACCGGTCGAGGTCACGACCCAGAAGCTACGGATATGAGTCATCAGCGGCACGATGCGTCCCCCGGCCTTGTCATGTTCGAAGGCAACGCCCGGCACGAAGATGCGGTCGATGAAGCCCTTCATGATGGCCGGCAGATTGAACCACCATTGCGGAAAGACGAGCACGAGACCATCTGCTACCTTCAGTCGCTCGACAATGCCTGAGACGTCTTCCGGCGGTTGAAAGCCCGGCTCCATGTAGGCGGCACGCTCGGCAGCCGAGAGGCGCGGGTCGAAATCCTCGGCGTAGAGGTCGAGCAGATCGACCTGATGGCCCTTCGCTTCCAGCGTCTCCACCACGGCCCGTGCGGCAGAAGCGGCAAAGCTCTGCGGCAGCGGATGGGCGAGCACGACCAGAAAGCGGCGTGACATCAGAACAGGCTCCCCTGCCCGGCCGGAGGCTCGCTCTTGCGCGCCGGCCTGGACACGGCGGCTGCGCGGGCCGGCTGCGGGGCCGACGGTTCCGGCGGGGATACACCCTCGCCAGCAACGGCATCCACTCGCCCATCGGCGAATTCGATCGCGATCGCCTGGCCATGCGACAGCCCGTCGGCGCGCGAAACCGGGCGATCATTCTCGTCGCGGATCACGGCATAACCGCGCGCCAGTACGTTCTTGTAGGAGAGTGACTGCAGCACGCGGTCCTGCGACAAGAGTGACTGTCGGGCACGGCGCAGGTCGTTCATCACGGCGCTGTCGGCACGGCGACCCAGACTTTCCAGCCTGTCCTTCGAGCGCTCCGTCATCGCCTTCAGCCGCGCCGGGACTGCCGTCAACGTTGCATCGAAGCGCCCAAGGCGGGCCTTGTTGCGCTCGATCAGCCGCTCGATGACCCGTTCGGCGCGCACGGCATTTTCCGTGAGTTTCTGCTTACGCTCCACCAGTCGGCGCGCCAGCATGTCGGGCGACAGTTTCGCCGCCGCGCGCTCGAAGCTGCGGCGCTTGTTCATGGTGTTGAGTTCGAGGCTGCGCCCGAGACCTGCGGCCGCCTCGTCAAAGCGACGACGCGGCAAGGCCAGTAACTGGTCGAGAGAAGGCAGCGCCCGCACGAGGCTGCGCAGGTTCTGGCGACGATTGTCCATCTGCCTGTTCATGGCACCGGAGAGCCGGGCAGACAGTGTGGCCACCTGCGCCTCAAGATCGGCCTTCACGGGCACTGCCATTTCCGCCGCCCCCGTCGGGGTCGGTGCGCGGACGTCTGCCGCATAGTCGATCAGCGTCCAGTCGGTTTCGTGGCCGACGGCGGAGATCAGTGGAATGCTGCTCGCAGCCGCTGCACGGACCACGGCCTCATCATTGAAACTCCAGAGGTCCTCGAGGCTGCCGCCGCCGCGCGCCACGATCAGCACGTCCGGTCGCGGCATCGGACCGCCGCGCTCCAGCGCATTGAAGCCGTGGATGGCGTTCGCCACCTCGTCGCCTGAGCCTTCGCCCTGAACCTTGACCGGCCAGACCAGCACATGCACCGGGAAGCGGTCGGAGATGCGGTGCAGGATATCGCGGATGACAGCACCGGTCGGCGAGGTGACGACGCCGATCACCTTCGGTAGGAAGGGCAGGAGCTGCTTGCGCGCGGGGTCAAACAGGCCCTCGGCCGTAAAGCGACGCTTACGCTCCTCGATCAGGGCCATCAGCGCGCCTGCACCGGCCGGCTCCATCTGCTCGATGACGATCTGGTATTTCGACGAGCCCGGGAAGGTCGTGACCTTACCGGTGGCGATCACCTCCATGCCCTCTTCCGGGCGATATTTCAGCTTGGAAAAGGAGCCCTTCCAGATCACCGCATCAATGCGCGCCTTGTCGTCCTTCAGGCTGAAATAGGCATGACCCGAGGAATGCGGTCCGCGATAACCGGAGATTTCGCCGCGCACCCGCACATGGTCGAAGGATGTTTCGATGGTGCGCTTGATCGAGCCCGAAAGCTCCGAAACGGAAAATTCGGTGAGGTTCGTCGGCGAATCGTTGTCGAAGAAATTGCTCATGCCCCTTCCCTAGCGGAAAACGGGGCCAAGATCAGCCCAAAGCACCCGTCATCAAGCGCTTTCCGCTCACGGCAGCTCCACCCGGTAAATCTGCATTCCGGAGGCGCCTTCGATGGGCACGGGCCTGAGATAAGCAGGCACCTCCCCCTTCATCATGCCGGCATAGAGCCCGTCGACTTTCGTCGACGCGATGTTTTGTGTAGGCGTGAGATCCGGGCAGAAGACGAGGATCGTCGCCCCGGCGCCGCGCAGGAAGGCGGCGGCCTCTTCCGGTTCGGCCAGCCCCACATGCAGTTCCGTCAGCATGCCACCCTGATTGCGGTGGTAGGGGCCGGACAGGACGCGGTGGCGGGTGAAACGCAGAATTTCCGGGCCCAGATCCACAGCCGCGACTACCACGCCGTCCGGCAGGCTGTTCAGGGTCGCAAATCCTGCCGGCGCGTCACAGGCCGGCTTGGCCCCAGCCATGGTGGCCGGTGTCTGGGCAAGCCCCTTCATCCGGTTGGTTACACCTGCCGTTCCCTCGACGAAGAGCACGCCGAACAGCGCCCAGGCGCTCGGCACGGACAAGAAGGCAGCGAGCGCAAAAAGCAGGCCCGTGCCAAGCTGCTGCGGCTCCTCGCGCGCCTTGCGCCTCAGTTCGCCGATCAAAAGCGCCAGCGGCGGGATGGCGAGCAAATTGGCGAAAATCGCCCCGCGCACCTGAACCAGCGCAATAACGAAAGAAACCGCGATCAGACCGAGCATGATTGCGTGGCTGCGGATCCGGTCACCATTGACGATGCGCAACAGGCAGACGCCAATGGCGAAGAAACCGACGGCGTAGAAGCCTCCGAAGGCTGCGGGGTCCTTCGCGAGTTGATCGACGAAGGACTGGGCCTCGATGACGCCGGAAAGCCAAAGCGTGTGCAGCAATGGATCGAGTTCGTTCAGCGGGTTCTGCAGGCATTGCGGCGCGATCGTCACGGTGCCGGCCAGCACCAGGGCGCCGGTCACGCCGATCGCCGCAATCCGCAACCGACGATCGCCCATGCCCGGAAGCTGCGTGGCAACGAAGAGGGACGCAGCTCCGATGCCGACCACGGCATAGAAGCCGACCGAAAGGCTGTCGCAGGTCACCACCGCATACTGGACCGATGGCACGGTGGCGAAGAACATGGCAGACAGGCTGACCAGAAGCGTCAGGGAGAAGGCGCGCGCGGCCCTCGCATAAACCTCACCCTCGAGCGCCCATAGGATGCCGACGATGGCACAGACGGTCGCCACCAGGGGCGTGGTCTCGGCGCCGATGGCGATCGCGAGTGCAGCAGCGAGGCCCGCAAGCGCATGGCCAACAAGCCCACGCGCGGGATCGACCAGCCCCGCAGCCATGGTCGCGACCAGAACCAGCTGGACATTGTGATGGTCGATCGAGCCCAGCAGAAAGCGGTTGCCGGTGACGACGAAGACTGCCGTCAGCATCAGTGCCAGATGCATGGTGACATCATCGCCCATGCGGCGGGCGGCGACGGCGACCGCTGCCATCAGCGGCAAGATCAGAAGGAAAGGCCAGACGATCAGCGCCAGCGCCTCGGCCTGTTGCATCGGCACCAACTGCGCGAATAGGCGGATCAGCAGCGCGATCGGCAGATCGATCAGGCGGGACCAATGCATCAGCGTGCCGCCATCTAGCCCCAGCCGATACTGTGTGACGTCGAACCAGGACTGACCGGCAAGCAGATCACGCACCTGCACGAGCCGCAGGACATCGTCGTTGTCGGCTCCGACATAGTCGCTCGCGGCCGGCAGGTTGAGCGCAGCCAGCACCGCCATGGTCACGATACCGTAAACCAGCGTCCAGAGAAGGAGCGGGCGCGGCGCCCGGGCTCTCGACGCGCCAGGCAGGGTGATGTCGGCCATGCTTCGTCAAACCTCCAAGTCCGCCTCGATCGTTTCCTTGCAAAGAAACGACCGGCAGACCGTATTTCAAAGACTGCTCTTCTCCGAAACCTAGCCTTAACCTTCTCAAGAAATAGTAAAACCAATGGTGGCCGAAGGCTGCCCGAACCCCAGCGCTTTGAGCAGGTCCCGATGAGCCACCCGGCCAACCCCTCCCTCGACATCGCCGTTCTCCTGCCCTGCTACAATGAGGCGGCAACGATCGGCCAGGTTGTGAGCGATTTCCGTGCGGCCCTGCCCGAGGCGAAGATCTACGTCTATGACAACAACTCGACCGACGGCACGGCGCTGAAGGCGATGCTCGCCGGGGCCACCGTCGTGCGCGAACGTCGCCAGGGCAAGGGCCATGTGGTGCGCCGCATGTTCTGCGACATCGATGCCGATATCTACATCATGGCCGATGGCGACGGGACCTATGGTCCTGCCGACTCCGAGGAACTGATCCGCACGCTGATCACCGAGCGAGCCGACATGGTGGTCGGCACCCGACGCGGGGTCCATGACGATGCCGGACGCCAGGGCCATGCCTTCGGCAACCGGCTGTTCAACCTGCTTTACCGCGTGCTGTTCGGCAACGACTTCACGGACATCTTGTCCGGCTACCGCGCCTTTTCGCGCCGCTATGTAAAGAGCTTCCCAGCGATTTCCGGTGGGTTTGAGATCGAGACGGAAATGTCCGTGCATGCCTCGCGGCTGAGGCTGCCGGTCGTCGAGCTGGAGCTCGACTATGGGCGTCGCCCAACGGGATCACAATCGAAGCTCTCGACATTTCGAGACGGCTTCAAGATCCTCAAGATGTTCGCTCTCCTGATGAAGGAGACCCGCCCTTTCACATTCTTCGCCCTCATCGCCTGCGCGTTCCTGGGAAGCGGCATACTCTTTGCCGCTCCGGTCATCGTGGAGTATCTCCAGACGGGCCTTGTCCCGCGAATGCCGACCTGGGTCCTGTCCCTCTGCCTCGTCGGCCTCAGCTTCGTTTCGTTTGCCGGTGGGGTCATCCTTGATTCGGTTGCGCAGGGACGCAACGAACTGCTTCGGCTTCATTATCTTGCCTTGCCCTCGATCCATTCGCGGAGCCGGTCCGAAGCGACCGAAGGGAATGCACAGGAAAGAAATGCCGCATGAGGCGCGAGACCACCAACAGGATCCGCTTCGTCATCGAAGACCTCCTCCCGCCGATCCTGCGCGATTCCAGGCTGTTCCTTTGGCTGGCCGAGCGGGTCTGGGGCAATCACATCCGCGATCTGGCCGAGTTTCGGGCGCGCGCGCCGTTTCTGACGGAAGAGGCCTATGCCGCGCTCTACCGCAAACACCCGCGCGTGCATGCAGGCACGGACAATTCGGAGGCCTGCATTGAGCAGGTCGTTCAGGGGGTCGAGGGTGAAAGCGTCTGCGACATCGGCTGCGGGACGGGCGCGCTGCTCACGCGCATCCGTGCGCGTCACCCGCATCTTGCCCGGGTCACCGGCGTGGATTTTGTCATCGATGACGCGGCGGCCCTGCCGGGTGTCGAATATGTTGCAGCGAAGATCGAAAACCTGCCCTTTGCGGACAAAGAGTTCGATACGGTCATCTGCACCCATGTCATCGAACATGTTCTCGAATACCAGCGCGCCATCGCGGAGTTGCGGCGCATTGCCCGAAAGCGCCTGATCATCGTCGTTCCGCGGGAACGTGAGGCGCGCTACAGTTTCAATCCGCACTTCAATTTCTTTCCCTATACGCACTCGTTCCTGCGCGCCATGCATCCGATCCCACCACAATATACCTGCGCGGATATCGGACGGGACATCTTCTACATGGAAACGCTGGAGGGCTGAGGGCGATGGAGTTTTCCAGCCTGACACTTGCGACCTGGATAGGATTGCTCGCCACGCCGCTGTTGATTGCGATGGGGCAGATTCTGTTCAAGCTGACGAGCCAGATCACAGGGACATTTTCTCTGGCGAGCCTGATGATGCTCGCGGTCAATCCGGTGTTCATTGCGGCGCTGGCGCTTTACGGTTTTGGAACCGTCGTCTGGATCTATGTGCTGCGCTCCGTGCCTCTGACGCTCGCCTATTCCTTCATGGGGCTGACCTTCTGCTTCGTCCCCCTGCTGGCGCAACTCTTCTTCGGCGAACCCTTGCACATGCGCTATCTGATCGGGACGCTGCTCATCCTGGCCGGGCTTGTGACCATACATGTCTGATCGCAGCAATCGGTTTGATTCGTCTGTGACGCTCGGCGTCACGCTGGCCGCCGACCTCCTGCTGTTTCCGATAATTTTTGCCGTCCTCGACGCACCGCTCATGTCACGTGCGGTATCCCTGGTCGTTGCCTATGCTCTCTCGCAGATCCTGCGGCTCGGCATCGGGCGCGGCATATCCCCCCGGGTCCTTCTTCAGGTGCCGGGCTTGTGGCCGCTTCTTGCGGTCACGGTCCTGATCAATTTCGGCCTTTTCGTTATCCTCAACGCCCGTGCGCCGGACATCCGACCCATCCTGCATCTGTTGCTGGCCTGGGCCGGATCTCTGCTGTTCCTCAGTTTCGGATCTTCACGGATAAAACGCCTGCGCTGATCTTCGGCCACCGCTGCGGACAGTCGAGGTCGGTTCGCTTACACCGCTTCCCAGCCATCCTTGTCTGCGGCCCGGTAGATCGCATCGATCAGCTTCTGGTTTGCCTTGGAGCTTTCCAGGGTGACGACCTCCCCCTTGGTGCCGGCAACAGCGCGGGCAAAGGCTTCCGCCTCCAGCTTGTATTGGCGGCTGTCGGGGAAGCGGAAGATCTGCGAGACGTTGTGGCTGCGATTGGTGAGTTCGACTTCCTCGGCACCCCAGCGATCGGCGTTGAAGGGTGACTTCACCTCGATGAACCCGTCAGTGCCATGGAAGACCATCAGCTGGCGGTTGGCCATCTGGGTCGAGACATAGAAGTTCAGTTCGAAATCGGCAAAGTCAGCCTTCACGCTCGCATAGATATCCGTGCCGAAATCCGGATCGCGCTCGATGGTCGACTGGACGCGGACCGGCTCCTTATCCGTGACGAAGCGGGTGGTGATCGTCGGGTAGACGCCGATATCGGGCAATGCACCGCCGCCGAGCTCCGGGATGTTGCGCATGTTGCTGGGGTCGCGGTTGAAATAGGTGAAGGAGCCCTGGACCATCTTCAACGTGCCGATCGCGCCTTCGGCCAGCAGTTCACGCACCTTCAGCCAGACCGGTGCGTAAGTCACCATATAGGCTTCCGTGATCAGTACCTTGTTGCGTTCGTGGGCCGCGATGATCTCGTCGATTTCCGACGCTTTGAGCGCGATCGGCTTTTCACAAAGCACATGCTTGCCGGCGTCGGCGGCCTTGATCGCCCATTCGACATGCTGCGAGGTCGGCAAAGGAATATAGACCGCGTCGATGACGTCGGAGGCCAGCATCTCCTCGTAGGAGCCGAAGGCATGCGGCACCGAGAAGCGATCGGCCATCTCGCGGGCTCTCGCCAGATCGCGGCTGGCGATCGCTGTCACCACGGCATTTTCGGCATCCTGGATCGCCGGCACGACAAGCTCGCGACCGATCTTGGCCGTCGACAGAATTCCAAAACGCAGCATCTTTATTCCTCCTCAAAATGTCGGGGCGGACATTAGGCGAAGCTCCGGCAGGGCGCAACGGGTTGTCAGACAATCAGCTTGCTCGGACAAGGAGCAACTTGGCCGAAAATGTCCGATCTTCGTCCTGGCCGCGCATAGTACCCATGACGCCTGGACTTATGTTAGCTGTCATTACAACGACAGGAGACGAATATGTCCGCTCAAGACACTGCCCTCATCGTGGTCGACGTCCAGGAGAGCTTTTGCCATGCGCCCTATTGGGACGCATCGGAACTCCCCGCTTACCTTTCGAGGCAGCAGGCGCTGATCGACGGCGCGAAGGCTACCGGTATGCCGATCGTGCAGATCTTCCACGTCGACACCGACGAAGCCTTCCGGCTGGAAAGCGGACTTGTCCGCACGCTCGACGAGATCATGATTACGCCGGACGTGACCTTCCACAAGGGCGTGCATTCGGCGCTGGTCGACACCGGTCTCGAAGCCTGGCTGCGCGAAAAGGGCATCTCCCGCGTCATCGTCTCGGGCATCCGCACCGAGCAGTGCTGCGAGACCACCACGCGCCATGCATCCGATCTCGGATTCGCGGTCGACTTCGTCACCGAGGCGACGCTCACCTTCCCGATGACGCATGCCTCGGGCCGGGTCTTTACCGCAGACGACATCTGCATGCGAACGGAGCTGGTGCTTGCCGACCGCTTTGCCCGGATCGTGACCGTCGAGCAGGCTCTGATGCCGCCCTCCGCCGCCGCCTGAGATTGCCCATCATGGACGTGATCCCGGTCTTCATCCTCGTTCCGCCTGACACGCTGCTGATCGACATTGCCGGTCCGCTGGAGGTGCTGCGGTATGCGAACCAGGAGCATGACCGGGTCCGTTTCGACTATCGCTACATCTCGGCCCAATCGCGGCAGCAGACCTCGATCGGGCTCATGCTCGACGGTCTCGAACCCCTGCCCGAGACGCTGCCTGACAATGCGATCCTGATGATTTCCGGCAGCCTCACCGTCGGTACCGAAGAGATCGCCCGCGAGGCAGAACTGAAGACGCTGACGCGTTGGCTCGCCCGCACGGTCAGGCCGGACACGCGGCTCGTCACCATCTGCTCCGGCGCGCTGCTTGCTGCGGCAGCCGGGCTGATGGAGGGCTATCAGTGCACCACGCACGCAGAATGCCTAGACGAACTCCGGGCACTTGCACCGACGGCGAGTGTTCTGGAGAACCGGCTCTATGTGGAAGATGGCAACCGCTTTTCGAGTGCCGGTATCTCGACCGGCATTGACCTCATGCTGCATCTCGTCAGCCGCTTCGCCTCGCCGCAGTCAGCACTCGCCGCTGCCCGCAAGATGGTCATCTATCTCCGTCGCAGCGGCCAGGACCCTCAGCTTTCGCCCTGGCTTTCCGGCCGCAACCATATCCATCCGGCCATCCACCGCGCCCAGGATGCGATCATGGCGGATCCGGCGCGCGACTGGTCGCTTCCCGGGCTCGCCGAGATCGCGCATTTGAGCGAACGGCATCTGTCCCGTCTTTTCCGGGAATATGTCGGTCAGTCGGTCGTCGATTACGTCAACCTGATGCGGGTGACGCTCGCCCAGGAGCTGCTCAAGCAATCGAGGCTCGACATGGAGAACCTCGCTTTGCGCGCCGGATTTGCCTCCTCACGCCACATGCGACGGATCTTCGTCCAGCATCACGGCGTGCCGCCCAGTCACTTTCGCCGGGCGGCCGAATGAGGAGCCCTGGACCGCAAAAGAGAGACTGCGGGACTGGACGGCCGCCGGTTTCGATCCATATCGATTGCGGTTTCCGGCGTCGGGACAGCGGCTCTGCAGGTTCGATCAACGCTTCTGAATGGCCTCTTCGACCGACGCTTGCTAACCTGCCCTTTCCGTCGCTCCCTTGACCCCTCCCGAGGCTTTCCATGCAGAAACGTGCTCTCGGCCGCACCGGCCTTTCGATCGCTCCCGTCGTGCTCGGCGGCAATGTCTTCGGCTGGACGGCCGACGAGAAGACGTCGTTTGCCATTCTCGACCGCTTCTTCGATGCCGGCTTCAACACGATCGATACCGCCGACATGTATTCGCTCTGGGCCGACGGCAATGTCGGTGGCGAGAGTGAGACGATCATCGGCAACTGGCTGAAGCGCGGTGGTGTGAAGCGCGAAGATGCCGTTATCGTCACCAAGGTCGGGGCCGATCTCGGGGGCAAGAAGCGAGGCCTCAGCGCGCGCCGCATTGCAGAGGCGGTTGAAGACTCGCTCCGCCGTCTGCAGACCGACTATATCGATCTCTATCTCGCCCATTGGCCGGATGCCGAAACGGACGATGAGGAAAGCCTGACCGCCTTCGCCAAGCTGAAGGACGAGGGCAAGGTTCGCGCGATCGGCTGCTCCAACCTCGATGCCGAACAGCTTCAGGCGACCTTCGACGCAGCAAGCAAGGCGGGCGTCGGACGTTACGATGTCATCCAGCCGGAATACAACCTCTATACCCGCGCGAAGTTCGAAAACGATCTTGCTGACCTCTGCCAGCGCGAAGAGATCGGGGTCATCACGTACTACGCGCTGGCCTCCGGCTTCCTTACCGGCAAGTATCGCAGCGCTGCCGATACCGAAGGCAAGGCACGCGGCGAGGATATGGAGCCCTATCTTAACGCGCGTGGATTCGATATATTGGGCGCTCTCGATCAGGTCGCGGCCGAAACCGGCACCAGCCCCGCAACCGTTGCGATCGCCTGGATCGCCGCACAGCCCGGCGTCACCGCGCCGATTGCGTCTGCCACCAGCCTGCGCCAGCTTGAAAGCCTGATCGCGGCCGGAAAACTGGAGCTGACGACCGCGCAGATGAAACAACTCAACCAAGCCGGAGCATGATCATGAAGACCCGCAGACTCGGCACCCTCACCACATCGACCATCGGCCTCGGCTGCATGGGCATGAGCCATGGCTATGGCACCAACATCGACGAGGCGGCGGCGCAAACGCTGTTCGATCACGCCATCGAACGTGGCGTGAACTTCTTCGATACGGCGGAGGTCTATGGACCCTTCACCAATGAGGAACTGGTCGGCAAGGGACTGAAGCGGCATCGCGACCACGTGGTGATCGCCACCAAGTTCGGCTTCACCATCGGCGACGAGGCCAAGGCCGCTCGACCTTCCGGCCTCGACAGCCGGCCGGAGCATTTGCGGGCCGTCGCCGAGGCGTCGCTGAAGCGGCTCGGCGTCGAGGTCATCGACCTCTTCTACCAGCACCGCGTCGACCCCGATGTCGCGATCGAGGAGACCGTCGGCGCCATGGCCGAGCTGGTGAAGGAAGGCAAGGTCAAGGCGTTGGGCTTGTCCGAAGCAAGTGCGGCAACGCTGCGCCGGGCGCACGCCGTGCACCCGATCTCAGCCATTCAGAGCGAATATTCGCTCTGGACCCGCGACCCCGAGACCAACGGTGTGCTCGACACCTGCCGCGAGCTCGGCATCGGCTTCGTGCCCTTCTCCCCGCTTGGTCGCGGCATGCTGACGGGTGCCTTGAAGGATTTGTCCAAGCTCGGCGAGAACGACTTCCGCCGCGGGTTGCCGCGCTTCGACCAGGAGAATTTCGACGCCAACCTTGCGCTGGTTACCGCGCTCGAAACCATGGCGGCGGACAAGGGCGTGAAACCCGGCCAGCTGGCGCTTGCCTGGGTTCTCGCCCAGGGCGATTTCATCGTGCCGATCCCCGGTACGACCAAGATCGCCAATCTCGACAGCAACATCGATGCGACCGGGATCACGCTCTCGGCCGAAGAGCTCGCCACGCTGTCTTCCGTCGTCTCGCCTGACAAGGTGGCTGGCGCGCGGTATGGCGAAGCCATGGCCAAGATGGCGGGGCGCTAAAAGTCTCCCTCAAGCAAAGCGCCGGCTACCCGCCACGCAGAGCACCACGAGCAGGGCTGTCGCCAGCATGGGAAGGCTCACCTTCTCATGCAACAGCCCTGCGGCAAGCACAAAACCGAGAAAGGGTTGCAGCAGCTGCAGCTGCCCGACCGAGGCAATGCCGCCCAGCGCCAGACCGCGATACCAGAAGATGAAGCCGATCATCATGCTGAACAGCGAGACGTAAGCCAGAGCCAGCCAGCCGGATGCCGAGATACGGCCAAGATCCTCTGGCAGGGCCCAGAACGCCAGCGGCAGCATCACCGGCAGCGACAGCACCAGCGCCCAGCTGATCACCTGCCAGCCGCCGAGCCGACGGGACAGCCGCGCGCCTTCGGCATAACCCAGGCCGCAGGCGATGACCGCCGCGATCATCAGCACTGCGCCTTGCACCGCCATGTCCGCCGTCGCCGAGAGCGCAAAGCCGGCCACGAGCGCCGCTCCCGTGACGGAGAACATCCAGAAAACAGCAGAGGGGCGTTCCCCCGCCCGCAAGACGCCGAACAGCGCGGTAGAAAGCGGTAGCAATCCGATGAAGACGATCGACTGGGCGGAATTGATGCTCTGCAGCGCCAGCGCCGTCAGCAGCGGGAAGCCGACAACGACGCCAAGCGAGACGATGGCCAGCGGCAACAGATCACCGCGCAGGGGGCGCTTCTCCCTGAGCGTGATGAGAAGCACAGCGCCCAGCCCCGCAGCGATCACGGCCCGCGCCGAAGTCAGGAACAGCGGGGCAAAATCGGCAAGCCCCACCCGCGTTGCAGGCAGTGAGCCGCTGAAGATCAGCACGCCGATGAAACCACTCGCCCAGGCCTTCCACGAAGTCGTCATTTTCGTCTCCATTCGTCTGGCCTCCCCTATCGCGCGGAGGGGCTGGCGCAGACAGAGACGGATCGATACAATTTAGTCAAACTGTATTGATGACAAAGGCCATACAGATGAACGAACGCGTTCAGCCACCGGAGCTGCCGGCCTCAAGGACGGCCCATGTCATGGCCGATATTCGCGGCCGCATCGGTTCGGGCCAGCTCGTGCCCAACGACCGGCTGCCCTCGATCCGGCGCCTCGCCGCGGAGCTTTCGGTGTCGCCCTCGACTGTGGTCGAAGCCTATGACCGGCTCTCCGCCGAGGGCTTGATCCGGGCCCGCCCCGGCTCCGGCTTCTTCGTCACCGAGGCCGGTCGCACGCCAGCACCCCTCGTCCGGCTTGAGCCGCCAAGGCCCCCTGAAGTCGATCCCTTCTGGGTAGCGCGTCAGGCGCTGGACGCCGATCCAGGCACATCCAAGCCCGGCTGCGGCTGGCTGCCGCCGGACTGGATGCCGACCGCCCTCCTGCATGCCGGCATGCGAAACGTGCTCCGCCAGGCGACCAGCCTCATGACGGATTACGGACCCTCGCGCGGCAGTGCTGGCCTTCGGCGCTTCGTCGAGATGCGACTGCGTCAGCAGTCGATTACGCTGTCCGAAGATCAGGTGCTGCTTGCAGGCTCTGCCACCCAGGCGCTCGATCTGGTCTGCCGGCTGCTTTTGCGCCCCGGCGACCGCGTGATCGTCGACGATCCCTGCTACTTCAATTTCCAGACGCTGCTCCGCGCCCACCAGGCCATCGCCATCCCCGTGCCCTATACGGAAAACGGCCCCGACATCGCCGCCTTCCAGGCCGCCGTCGCCCGCGAGGGGCCGCGGCTTTATCTCACCAATTCCGGTCTGCACAATCCGACCGGTGCTACGCTCTCGCCGCAGATCGCCTTCCAGCTGCTCGGCATCATCACGCGTTCGGACATGCTGGTCGTCGAGGACGACATCTTTTCCGATTTCGAGCCGGAGCCTGCGATGACACTTGCGACGCTCGACGGGCTTTCCCGGGTCATCCGCATCGGCAGCTTCTCCAAGACCATCTCTGCTTCGCTGCGCACAGGATTCATCGCCGCCGACCCCGAGCGGATCCGGCTCCTCACTGACCTCCAGGTTGCAATCCAGTTCGGCGGCCCAAGCCAGGTTGCGACCGAAGCGATCCATGGCGTGCTCGCAAGCGGCGGCTATCGCAAACATCTCGAGCAATTGCATCGGCGGCTCGACACAGAGCGGCGCGCGGTGGGGACCCGGCTCGGGGATCTTGGCATCCATCCCGTGCTCGCGCCGCGCGGCGGGCCCTATCTCTGGTGCCGGATGCCGGAAGGTGTCAGTTCCACCGCGCTTGCGCAGGCCGCCCTGCCGCAGGGGGTGGTGCTGGCGCCCGGCAACGTCTTCAGCCCATCGCTGTCATCAGACGGTTTCATGCGCTTCAACGTCGCGCACATGGGCGATGCGCGCCCGTTTCGGGTTCTGGAACGGGCGTTGAAGACGTCGCGCTGGCACTGACTGCCGTCGTCTTCGTGGTGGCTTTGAGTGTCGGGATCGGTGATCTGCCGATCTCGATCAGCACCACTTTCCTTGCGATCTCCAACAAGCTCGGCTGGACGACAGCCGAGCTCAATCGCATCCATGAAGCCGTGATCTGGGACTACAGGCTGAGCCGGGCGCTTGTCGCGGCCTTCTGCGGTGCGGGGCTCGCGATCTCGGGCGCCATCATGCAGTCGCTGCTGCGCAACCCGCTGGCTGAACCCTATGTGCTCGGCATTTCGGCCGGCGCCTCCACAGGGGCCGTGGGGTATTGTCATCCTCGGCTTCGGCTCCGCAGCCATCTCGCTCTCGGCCGGCGCTTTCGCCGGGGCCTTCGCCGCCTTCCTCTTCGTCGTCCTGTTGTCCAACGGCACGCGCGGCGGGGCCGACCGCACCATTCTGGCTGGCGTTGCTGCATCCCAGCTCTTCAACGCCGCAACCTCTTATATCGTGACGACTGCCGGCAATGCCCAGCAGGCGCGGGATGTGATGTTCTGGCTGCTCGGCAGCTTCGGCGGCGTGCGCTGGCCGGAGTTCATGCTGGTCTCCGTGGTCGTCGGGTTTGGCCTGATCGCCTGCCTCGCCTATTCCCGCATCCTCGACGCCTTCGCCTTTGGCGACAAGGCTGCCGCAGCACTTGGCGTCAATGTCGGTCGCGCCCGGCTCGCGCTCTTCTGTCTCACCGCCATGTTGATGGCGACGATCGTCAGCATGGTCGGCTCGATCGGCTTTGTAGGCCTCGTCATCCCGCATGCCGCATGCTTCCTCGTCGGACCGCTTCATATCCGCCTGCTTCCGGCCTGCGCGATCGGCGGGGCGATCTTCACGGTGCTTGCCGATATAGCCTCGCGGATCCTGGTTCCGCAGCAGGTGCTGCCGATAGGCGTCGTGACGGCGCTCGTCGGCGTGCCGGTCTTCTCGATCATCCTCTATCGTTTCCAGCGCCCGACATGAGCATCACGGCCGACACCATCACCTGGAAGATCGGGTCGAAGACCATTCTCGACAAGGTGAGCTTTGCCGCACGCCCCGGCGAAACGCTCGGCCTGTTCGGCCCCGATGGCTCCGGCAAGACATCCCTGCTACGGCTGCTCGCAGGCTTGAAGCGTCCCCATTCGGGCAGCATCCGCCTTGAAGGACACGATATCCAGTCGATTCCCCGCAAGACGATGGCGCAGCGGATGGCCTTAGTCGAACAGCATGCCACGACCAATGCCAATCTGAAGGTTGTCGACGTCGTCAAGCTCGGCCGTTTCCCGCATCGCTCAATGTTCTCCGCCTGGACTGCGGAAGACCAGGCCGCCGTCGAGCAGGCGCTGGAGCGGGCGGGAATGGTGGCAAAGCGCGACCATACCTGGCAGAGCCTGTCCGGCGGCGAACGGCAGCGGGCGCATATCGCCCGGGCGCTGGCTCAAGCCCCCAAGGAAATCATCCTCGACGAGCCGACCAACCATCTCGACCTGCAACACCAGATCGCGCTTCTGTCGCGAGGTATTCTCGATCGATGCCCATGTTGAGCCCTCGGCGCATCATGGCCGGCCGCTGATCCAATTCTCGCGGACGGTCCGCTAGGTCGACATGATTGCCTGGCAGTCCTGACCCGGACGAGCCGCCGATGCGGCTGAGAAATCGACCATCTCGCTCAGCCGCCGACCGCCCGGCGATAGGCCGATGGCGTCGTGCCGGTGACGGCCCTGAACATTCGCGTCAGATGGCTCTGGCTGCTGAAACCGCAGGCCGATGCGATCTGGGCGATCGGTTCGTTGCCGGCCAGCATACGCCTTGCGCGATCGATACGGCGGTTGAGGATGAAGTCATGCGGTGAGACGCCGCAACTTGCGCGAAACATCCGCTGCAGATGGAATTCGCTCAAATCCGCGAGCCGCGCCAGATCCTTCAGGGTGATTGTCTGGTCGAGGCTTGCCTCGATGTGCTCCACAAGCCGCCGGCGCAGCACGGGAGCCAGACCGCCACGCAGCACCGGACGCCGCTCACCGCCATAACGAGGGTCGGCAAAGAGCTGCCCGACGGCCGCGACGATCGCCTGTTCGGCCAGCAGCCGGTTGCCGCCCTGCGTGGCAGCGGCCAGATGCACCAGCGCCTCCGCGAGTTTCGGCGCCTCGTCGAAGGTCGCCTCTGGCAGAAGCATCAGCCGGGCATCGCGGTCGAAGGTCTCCGAGAACAGGCGGCGCAGTTCATCGTCAGCGACATAGAGATGCACGAATTCGAAGTTGTCGGTGATCTCCCATTCGGACGAGGCACCCTGCGGCATGATGCAGAGCGCACCCGGCCAGCCGGCGATGCTGCCGGCATCGAGCCGTCGCGTGCCGTCGCCGCCGCGCAGGTAACAGCTGAAGGTATGCCCGTCGGTCCGCTCGTAGCGCATGCGGTCATGGCTGTTGCGCCAGATGGCGCTTGCCCTGCCCTCGCCCAGGTCAAGCGTTTCCCCACGCTCGGCACGGGACGAGGCGGACAGAGAGCCGAAGACGGTGGCGGTGTGCAGCATGGATAACCTTCACGAGATCGCCTCGCATTCTAGCGCGCTTCGTGCGCCGCGCCATCACCAATCGGATAGGCGTGGCCGCCTCAGTGCTGTTCACCGCAAGATCATGCAAGAACGGATGGCGCCAGCTGCGTTACCTGCGTCTCGAAAGCGAGGCGCATGACATGACCAATCTCCTTCTCTTCTCGTCGACCGTGCTGATCTGGGGCACGACCTGGATCGCGATCGCGCTGCAGATCGGGCCGGTGCCCGTGCTGGTCTCGGTCTTTTATCGCTTCGCCCTTGCCGCCCTCCTGCTCGTCGGCGTGCTGGCCCTCACAGGTCGCCTGAAGGTGCCGACGCTCAAGCAGCAGCCCTTCATCCTCGTCCAGGCGCTGTCGCTCTTCTGCTGCAACTTCCTCTGCTTCTATCACGCGGCGAGCTATGTGCCGTCTGGGCTCATCTCCGTCGTCTTCTCGCTCGCCACTGTTTACAACGCCGTCAATGCCCGGATCTTCTTCGGCGATCAGATCAAGCCGCGCACGCTGGTCGCCGCAGGCTTTGGCGCCACCGGACTTGCGCTGCTTTTCGGGCCCGAGATCTTCATCGCCGTCAATCCGGACAGCTGGAAGGGCATCGGCCTTTCGGCGCTCGGCACGCTGTTCTTTTCCTTCGGCAACATGGCCTCCCGCCGCAACAGCGCTGAAGGCATCGCGCCTGTCACCGCCAATGCCTGGGGCATGAGCTATGGCTCGGCAGCACTTCTCGCCCTGATCGGCATCACCGGCACGCCCATCGTGCTGCCGCCGGACCAGACCTATCTCGCCGCCCTCGTCTATCTCTCGGTCATCGGCTCCGTCATCGGCTTTACCACCTATCTGATGCTGGTCTCGCGCATCGGCTCGCAGAAGGCGGCCTACGCCACCGTGCTCTTTCCGGTGGTCGCATTGACGCTTTCGAGCCTCTACGAGGACTATCACTTCACCCCGCTCGCGATGGTGGGTCTCGCACTCACGCTCGCCGGCAATGCAGTGATGTTTGCGCGCCTGCCGAGCCGACAGCCCCTTAACGCTGTCGAGCCGGCGGAACTGAAGGGCTGACTACAGATCCTTCCGCCGTGACGGATGGCGCGGTCGATTTCCCGCGTCAGCGACGACATTCTGCGCTATGAGAAGCGTCACCGTCTGATCCCAACGCTGAAAGTGCCCATGGCCCCACGTTCCAACTCCGTGATCCGCCCTTGACCGGCCTTAACGATACTGCCGCGCTCACGCGGCTCGGTTTCAGCGCCTTCTTCACCGAGCAAGTGACGGCTGACGAGGCCGAGCTCCTTGTGCGCCGCATCTCCTCGGTGCATCGCGACCGCCTGGAGGCGATCGATGCGACGGGGCCGGTGGAGATCGAGCTTCCGCCCAACAGCAACACGGCCGATTTTGCCGTGGGCGACTGGGTTCTTGCCGCGCCCTATACCGGACTGCTCGCGCGCCGCCTGGATCGCCAGACCGTGCTGCAACGGCGGACCGAAGGCGCCTTCGGCCAGCAGCTTGCCGCCGCCAATGTCGATACGCTGTTCATCGTCACCTCCTGCAATGCGGATTTCAACGCCGCGCGGCTGGAACGCTATCTGGTCATGGCCAATGAAGCGGGCACGCGGCCTGTCATCGTGCTCACCAAGGCCGATACGGTCGATGATGCCTCTGTCTACGCGGATGAGGCCCAAGGCCTGCAGCGCGATCTGCCCGTCGTCATCGTCAACGCCCGCTCGCCTGAAGCCATCACCCCCCTGATGCCCTGGTGCGGGCCAGGTCAAACGGTGGCGCTGGTCGGATCATCCGGTGTTGGCAAGTCGACGCTCGTCAATACACTCGCCGGGCACGGCGCGGAGACGGCGCAGAAGACCGGCGCGATCCGCGAGCATGATGCCAAGGGACGACACACGACGACTGCGCGCTCCCTGCACGCGATTGCAAGCGGCGGCTGGGTGATCGATACGCCCGGCATCCGCACGCTCTATGTCAGCGACATCACCGACGGCATCGACACGCTGTTTGCCGAAATCACCGAGCTTGTGCCGCATTGCAAGTTTCGCGATTGCAGCCATTCGCACGAGAAAGGCTGCGCCGTGCAGGCGGCGATCCAGGAAGGCAGTCTCGATCCTGCCCGTCTCGACCGCTGGCGGCAGTTGCAGGCGGAGAACCGCGACCGGACGCCCGTCTATTCCGGGCCGAAGGGCAACAAGACGCTGCGCAAGAAGAAGTATTGAGCTTTCGGTCGCCAATCCCTACATAGGGTTCATAGGCGACGCCCTTCGCACGCGTCGCATCCGCTCGCCATCGACGAGCTTTTCTTCCCCGTTTAGCGCGACATTCCAGGCTCCGGCATTCTGCCGGCGCATTTCCAGAATTGGAGACCAGCATGGCAGACGACAACACCAAGGGCTATGAGCCCATTCCCTTTGCCAAGAAGCATCGCATCTCGGTCGAAGACGCCAAGGCGATCCTTGCCAAGCACGGCGACGACCGCAAGTCCGCCGACAAGGAAGGCCGTCGCGTCAGCCTGTGAGGTGTGATGGCGAAGCCCGACCTTACCGACGGTCATGACCTTCGGGTACACATCAAAAAGCCCTTTCCCTGACATGCAGGGAAAGGGCTTTTTCTTTGTCTCATCGCCAGCGGCCCAGGTCCGCCCGCCATCACAGGATCAGGCGCGCAGCGTGCCGCCCGTGGACTTCTCGACATTGCCGACGATCTTCTTCGTCAGCGCATCGAAATCCTCGTCGGTCAGCGTCTTGTCGGTCGGCTGGATCAGAACCTCGATCGCCACCGACTTCTTGCCCTCGCCGACGGATGCACCCTCAAAGATATCGAAGACATTGACGCCGGAGATCAGCTTGCGATCGGCGCTTGTCGCAGCCTTGATGATCGCGCCGGCCTCGACCGCCTTTTCGACGACGAAGGCAAAGTCGCGCTTCACCATCTGGAAGGCCGAAAGCTCGAGCGCCGGCTTGGTGCGGGTCGCCTTCTTCTTCGGCTCAGGCAGGGCATCGACATAGATCTCGAAGCCGCAGAGCGTGCCGGAAACGTCGAGCGCTTCCAAGGTCTTCGGGTGGAATTCACCGAAGGTGCCGAGGATGACCTTGGGACCTGCCTTGATCGTGCCGGAACGCCCCGGATGGTACCATTCGGGGCCACCCTGCTCGATCTGCACATTGCCCGTGGGTATGCCGCAGGCTTCGAGCACGGCGAGCGCATCGGCCTTGGCGTCGAACACATCGACCGGCTTGCCGCCACCCTTGGCCTGGTTCGACCACATGCGGCCGGAACCAGCAATCGAGGCCGTACCACGGCGTACACCACCGGCGACGCGACGCTGGGTGTCAGGTGTGTCGCCCTCATAGGTGCCGGAGACTTCGAAGATCGCCACATCGCCAAAGCCACGGTCGGCATTGCGCTGAGCGGCCGTCAAGAGGCCCGGCAGCAGCGAAGGCCGCATGTCGGACATGTCAGCTGCGATCGGGTTGACGAGCTTCAGCTTGTCGCTGCCGCCGCCGAAGAGCTTGGCATGTTCGGCCGAGATGAAGGACCAGGTCACAGCTTCCAGCATGCCGCGCGAGGCGAGCGCCCGGCGGGCCGAGCGCGTGCGGATCTGCAGCGTCGTCAGGATCTTGGCATTGACCGAACCGGTCGGCGGCAGTGGCTCCGGCTTGATGTTGTCGACGCCAAACATGCGCATGACCTCTTCGACGAGATCGGCCTTGCCATCGACATCAGGACGCCAGGAGGGCACGGAAACCTTGGCTGAGGTCTCGTCGCCCGACATGATCTCGAAGCCGAGGGCTGTCAGGATCTGGCGCGACTCGTCGTTGGAAACGGTCAGACCCGTCAGGCGCTTGACTTCCGCATAGGGGAAATCAACCACCTTCTTCTGGTGACCCTTGTAGCCCTCGACCTTCTTTTCGGCCGCGACACCGCCGCACATTTCGAGCACCAGCTCGGTGGTGCGCTCCAGACCCGGGACCATATATTCCGGATCAACGCCACGCTCGAAGCGGTAGCGCGCATCGGTGATGATGCCATGGGCGCGGCCGGTCTTGGCGATGTTGATCGGGTCCCAGAGGGCCGATTCGATCAGCACGTTGACGGTGTTCTCGTCGCAGCCGGAATGCTCGCCGCCCATGATGCCGCCGATGGATTCCGGTCCGTTGTCGTCAGCGATGACGACGTTGTTCGGGTTGAGCTTGTAGGTGCGGGTGTCGAGCGCGAGGATCTCCTCGCCCTCCTTGGCCCGGCGCACGACAAGCGCTCCCTTGACCTTGTCGGCGTCGAAGACGTGCATCGGACGACCCTGGTCGAAGGTCATGTAGTTGGTGACGTCAACCAGCGCCGAGATCGGTCGCAGGCCGATCGACAGAAGCCGCTGCTGCATCCACTTCGGGCTCGGTCCGTTCTTCACGCCGCGCACCAGGCGATAGGCGAAACCGGGGCAGAGATGGTCTTCGAGCTCAAGCTTGACCTGATGCGGCGTCTCGCCCTCGACCTTGAAGGTGGGCGCCTTCGGAGCCTTCAGCGTGCCGAGGCCGGAGGCGGCGAGATCGCGGGCGATGCCGAAGACGCTCGTGCAGTCCGGACGGTTCGGCGTCAGGTTGATCTCGATGACCGGATCGTCGAGGCCGGCATAAGAGGCGAAGGACGTACCAACGGGCGCATCCCCGGGCAGGTCGATGATGCCGTTGTGGTCGTCGGAGATGTTGAGCTCCTTTTCAGAGCACATCATGCCATGGCTTTCGACACCGCGGATCTTGCCGACGGACAGTGTCACATCGATGCCCGGCACATAGGTGCCCGGACGCGCGAGAGCGCCGATCATGCCCGCGCGGGCATTCGGCGCGCCGCAGACGATCTGCAGCGGCTTGCCGTCGCCGGCATCAACCGTCAGCACCTTCAGACGATCAGCCTCGGGATGCTTCTCGGCCGTCAGGATCTTGGCGATGACGAAGGGCTTGTAGGCGGCCTTGTCGTCGACATCCTCGACCTCGAGGCCGATAGCCGTCAGCCGCTCGCAGATTTCTTCAAGCGAGGCCTCGGTTTCCAGGTGATCCTTCAGCCAGGAGAGTGTGAATTTCATCGAACTTTCTCGTCTTCCTCAGCGCGCACTGCGCAAATTCAATATTCCGTCGCGGTCTCATCGATAGGTCGGCGCTTAAATCAGGCCGCCTTGTCAGGCGCTTTGGCGCCCGGTGCCTTCCAGCCTGCCAGCATGCCCCGAATCGACAAATCCTCATCGACATCAGGCCAATGAACCCCGGCGAGCATAAGATGCACGTTGTTGCGCTGCGCAGGCGTAGCGTTCAGCAGGCGTGGATACCACCACAGCGGTGTCGACACCTGCCGCCCGTCCGCAAGCCGCACATGAACCGTATGCGGATCGCACCAGGCCTCGGTCGGGCGCTCCGCCTCTGGATAGGAATCATGCGAAATAGTCATTCCATGCCTCCAGCATCTGCTGCCTGTGTTCCGCGACCACTTCCAGTATACGTGCAAGGTCTCTCTGGCTAAAGCCCCCGGCTTCCGCGACCTTGAGATCCGCAAGCCAGACCTTCGCTTCACCTCCATTGCCATCGACGTGAATATGAGGCGGCTCATATCGGTCGGCGGAGTAGAAATGAAAGCGGAACCCATACTTGCGAAGGACCGTCGGCATCAGCTCACCCCTTGCACAATCTCCTTCAACCTGAAGGTTCCTGTTCCTACTGTCTCGTTCCCATCTGTATCTTGCCCGAGACGTCCAGCGGTCGCGCGCCTGATGCCTGTCTTCCGAGGAGCATGCTGACCACCGTCACATCGAGATCGATGTCGGGCCAGTGGATGCTCGACGGCATGAATTCCACGTTGTTCCGCTCCACCGGCATCGCCTCCTGAAGGGGCGGGTACCACCAGACCGGGACGCTGACGATACGACCGTCCGTCAGTTCCACATGCAGCAGGTCGTCATCGCAAAGCAGATCGACCGGCCGCATGTTGTCGAGATGTTCAATCACGTCGCATTTGCCTTCATTCACTCGGAGAAGCGGGCTTCATCCACCCCTCCGTCTGGCCGCCCCTCATTCATCGGGGCAGCCACGCATTGTGCCAATCAGCTGCTCAGACCGCCGAACAGCGTCGGCACATCGAGCGGGCGGAAGCCGTAGTGGCTCATCCAGCGGACATCGGCGTTGAAGAAGTCGCGCAGGTCCGGCATGCCGTATTTCAGCATGGCGATGCGGTCGAGGCCCATGCCCCAGGCGAAGCCCTGGTATTCGTCGGGATCAAGACCACCAGCGCGCAGCACGTTCGGGTGGACCATGCCGCAGCCGAGGATTTCCATCCAGTCCTTGCCCTCGCCGAACTTGACGATCGGACCCGACGAGCGGTCGCACTGGATGTCGACCTCGAAGCTCGGTTCGGTGAAGGGGAAGAAGGACGGGCGGAAGCGCATGGTGACGCTGTCGACCTCGAAGAAGGCCTTGCAGAATTCCTCGAGAATCCAACGCATGTTCGCGACATTGGCCGTCTTGTCGATGACGAGGCCTTCGACCTGGTGGAACATCGGCGAATGGGTAGCGTCCGAGTCCTGGCGATAGGTCTTGCCCGGAATGACGATGCGGATCGGCGGCTTCTGGGCCTCCATGGTGCGAATCTGAACAGGCGAGGTGTGGGTGCGCAGCACCTTGCGCTCACCGTTTTCATCCGGCTGCAGGAAGAACGTGTCGTGCATCTCGCGGGCGGGGTGACCTTCGGGGAAGTTCAGCGCCGTGAAGTTATAATAGTCGGTCTCGATATCGGGACCTTCGGCGATCGAGAAGCCCATGTCGGCGAAGATCGCTGTGATCTCGTCGACGATCTGGCTGATCGGGTGGATGCGGCCACGTTCGGCCGGCGAGGAACGCACGGGCAGCGAGACATCCAGCGTCTCTGCCTTCAGGCGGGCGTTGATCGCCGCGTCCTTCAGCGCCGTCTTGCGGGTTCCGATTTCCTCGGTGATCTCGTTCTTCAGCGCGTTAATCGCGGCACCGCGCGTCTGGCGCTCTTCCGGCGTCATCGTGCCGAGCGTCTTCAAGAGTTCCGAGACGGACCCCTTCTTGCCGAGGGCCGCCACGCGCACAGCCTCGATCTGAGCCTCGTCCGCAGCAGCGGCGATGTCAGCGAGAAGCGTCGTCTTCAAACTGTCGAGATCGGACATGTTTCCGTTTCCTGCCCCATTGTCTCGCCACCATTTCCCGGCGGCATGAAGATCACATGAAAAAACCCGCGCCAGCCCTGCCAGCGCGGGTTTCCCAATACTTGAATTCAGTCTGGGAAGCGCTGGTTACTTGACCGCGCTTTCAAACTCGTTGGCCGTGCCTGCGTCCTTGAGGTAGGCGAGTGCCTTCTTGGAAGCTTCTACGAGCTTCGCGAATGCTGCCGGCTCATGGATGGCGAGGTCGGAAAGGACCTTGCGGTCGACTTCGATGCCAGCCTTGTTGAGGCCATCGATGAAGCGGCCGTAGGTCAGGCCGAATTCGCGGACTGCAGCGTTGATACGCTGGATCCACAGAGCGCGGAAGTTGCGCTTGTTGTTCTTGCGGTCGCGGTAAGCAAACTGCTTGGAACGATCAACGGCAGCCTTTGCTGCGCGGATCGTGTTCTTGCGGCGGCCGTAGAAGCCCTTGGCCTGCTTGAATACCTTGTTGTGCTTGGCGCGGGAAGTTACGCCACGTTTTACGCGTGCCATGTCATGATCTCCTTAATTGTCCAACAGCGAGCGGGTCTCAGAGACCGTTTGGCAGGTAGTTCTTGATGACCTTCTTGCCGTCAGGTTCAGCCAGAACCATCGTGCCGCGGGCATCGCGAATGAACTTGTTGGAACGCTTGATCATGCCGTGGCGCTTGCCAGCAGCGGCGGCGAGAACCTTGCCGGTCGCCGTGATCTTGAACCGCTTTTTGGCGGCAGATTTCGTCTTCATCTTGGGCATTTTGCTACTCCATTGTTCTTGTATCGAAACAGGCTGACGAATGCCCGTTTTCAAGCATAAAGAACGGCCACGGCATGCCCTGCCGGACCGTTCGGACGCGCGCTTATAACCGTAGACCTGAAAAAGCGCAACGGGTGGCGATCGGAATCTTCGTTTACAGGCCAGCCGGCAAAAGCAAGCTCACTCTGAGGCCACCGGTTGCCCCCCGCGAAAAGGCGATGGCACCGCCATAGGCGTTCAGAATATCGGAGGTGATCGCCAACCCCAGCCCCGTACCCTCGTCCTCCACCAGATGGACACCGCGAGCAGCAATTTCCGGGATCGCTGCCTCGGCAACACCTGGACCATCATCCTCGACATCGAGCCGAATATGTTTCCCGTCGCGCTCCGCCACGACAGCGATCTGAGTTTTGGCGAAGTGCGTGGCATTGTCGAGCACATTGCCGAGCGCCTCTGCGAGGTCGGCTGGATCCATGTCGACTGTCAGCTGATCATCGACATCGACCTTCCAGGCGACATCACGCACGGCCGTGACCGGCGTCAGAACCGATATCAGCTTGCCGGTGAGCGAGGCCAGGCCCGTCTGCGCCATCTGCTCGACGCCGAGCCTTGCCGACTGCAGCTGCCGGTCGGAACGTTGGCGGATCAGATCAACCTGCTGACGGATCATGCCGCGCTCCCGATCGGGCAGATTGTCTGCGAGCTGCAGCAGAACGGTGAGCGGCGTCTTCAGGCCATGGGCAAGATCGCTTGCTCTGGCACGGGCGCGCTCGACGGCCGTTTCCCTCTCCTTCAGGAGGCCGTTGAGCTCCGTGACGAGAGGACGGAGCTCGGTAGGGCCGGCATCGGGCAATTGGTCGGTCCGTCCGGAACGGACGAGAGAAAGCGCCTGCTGCAATCTCGACAGCGGCGCAAGGCCGATGCCGATCTGCAGGAAAGCCGCCGCCAGCAGGACGGCAGCCGTGAGGACGAGCATGATCGTCATCGCGCCATGGAACTTAGAGATGGCATCATCGATCATCTTTTGATCGAAACCGGCAAGCAGCGTCAGAGGCCGATTGCCTTCCGGCGTTTCGAGTTGAACCTCGCGCAGTTGAAGCAACAGAGGTTCACCATCCGGCCCTTCGCCCTGTCGAAATCCGTAGGCGCCGTGGTTCAGGGTCTCGGGCAGCAGCTCGACATCCCAGAGTGAACGGGAGCGGAAGACCTGGTCGGTTCCGGCGATCACCTCCCAGTAAAGGCCACTGCCCGGCAGTTCGAAGCGCGGATCACCTGGCTCGTCCGTCATGCGCGCAACGCCGGCGGGGAATTCGACGCCGGCGGCCAACTGATCGATGATCGCCGACATGTCGGCATGATAGCGGTCTGCGACATAATTGGAGAAGATCCGGCTCAAGCCGGAGGCGACGAGGAGCAGAACAAAAGCAATCGCCAGAACGGCGCCAATAAACAGGCGCAGACGTAGCGACTGGGTCATGCCTCCTCGCCTGAGAGCGTGTAGCCGAAACCCCGGCGGGTCGCGATGGCAGACGGATGAGTCTTGCGGCGGATGCGCGCGATCATTGCCTCAACCGCATTCTTGGCCTGCTCGTCGTCCCGTCCCTGAACCTGGCGAGCAATCTCGATCGGATCGAAGACCTTGTGCGGCTCGGCGATCAGCATGGAAAGCAGCCTATACTCGAGCGGCGTAAGCTCGATCGGCCGGCTCTCGAAGGTCACGCGACGGGAGGTATCGTCGAGCACGAAACCTCCGGCTGATGCAGTCGCCTTTGCGCGGCCATGAACCCTTCTCAACAGAGCCTTCAGACGGGCGATGAGTTCCTCGCTGCGGAATGGCTTTGGGAGATAGTCGTCAGCGCCGGCATCGAAGCCGTCGACCCGTTCCATCCAGGATCCTCGTGCGGTCAGGACCAAGATCGGAACCTCGACACCGGCTCCGCGCCAGCGTTTGAGGATGGACAGGCCATCCATGCCAGGCAGGCCCAGATCGAGGATGATCGCCTGATAGTCGCCCGTTTCGCCCTCGGCCCAGACATCGGGCCCATTGTTGAAATGTTCGATGATGAAGCCCTCCGCCTCCAGCTTCGAACGTGTGTGGTCCGCAATGGTCTGGTCGTCCTCCGCGAGCAGAATGCGCATGTGTCACCATCCAAAGATATTGAGTTTGCGGCCGGTCGCCGCCTCGAACTTGAGTGTTCTGACACTCGAACCGCTCTGCACCTTCAGCGTATAGAAGGGCTTGCGCGCCTGCATGTTGAGATCGACGGCGATCACACGTCCGCCGCCCTGCTCGTCGACCCGTTTTAGAATTTCCCGCAGTGGCAGGATCTCTCCGCGCCTGACGGCTTCGCGCGCCTCCTTCTGGTCGCGCTCACGCCTGGAGCTGCCGGATCGGTCGTCGTCGTCGTCCCTGTTGTCATCATCAGAGCCACGTCCCGAGCCGCTGCGGTCCTCCTTGTCGTCCTTGTCGTCATCTTTGCCACTGTCATCATCATCATCATCGTCGTCAGATCCGCTGCCGCCGCTGTCGCCATCATCCCCTCCGTCCTTTGCCCATGCCGATGACGTCGGTATGGCGGAGGCCAGACCGAGGCTCAGAAGGGCAAGAATGAAAAGACGACGGTCCATACAGGCTCTGTTCGGGTTTGTCGGAGAGTAGCGCGGGCCGAGACTTGCGCCAACAGGAGAAAAGCTATCCCCGCCCGGTGGGGGCCGGGCGGGGCGAAACGGTGAGAGGGTGCCCGCGGCGGCTCGGGCTTCACCGCTTCGAACTGGTCAGATGGCGGGGACCACGGTCACGCTGGACAGCGTGCCGCGTGGGGCCCGAAGCTTGATTTCCGTGTTGCCATGCTCCTGCTCAACCTCGAAGCGCAAACGCTTGCCATTCTGGTCGACGGGGATCATGGAGCCGCTGAGCAAGCCCTGCAGCTGGGTGTTATTGACGATAAGGCGGATCTCGTCGCGATCGCGGTTGCCGCTCCGGCGGCTGCCGTCCTCGGCGCTGTCATCATAACGATCGTCGCTGTCGTCATAGCCATCATCGTCATCATCATCGCCGCTACGGTTGCGATCGCGGTCGCGGTCCCGGTCCCGACCCGAGCTGTCGTCATCGTCATCGTCGGAGCTGTCGCGGCCACTATCGTCCCTGCCGCTGTCGTCGCTACCACTGTCATCGCTACCGCCGCCGCCACTGTCACCGCTGTCGTCGCTGCCACCATCATCATCACCGCCACGCGCTTCGGCCTGGCTGACGACGAAGGATGCAAGGGTAGAGGGCGCGAGCGAGGCGATCGCGGGGATCAGGGTGAGTGCGGCCAATGCCGTGGTCGAGACCAGCAAGGTCCGGCGCAGAAATCGGGTCATCTTGAATTCCTCCAGGTTCGCAATCGCTTTCGATGGAGGGATCATGCATCAACGCCGCTGACAGAGCGGCCGCTGTGACGATCAGCGTTCTGTCAGACAAGGAACCGGCAAAAACCACGCATGAAAAAAGCCGCCCCGTAAGGCGGCTTCATCCGGTCCTGCCATGCGGCAGCAATCAACGCGGCGCGAGCACCATCATCATCTGGCGACCTTCGAGCTTCGGCTCGGCTTCCACCTTGGCGATCGTCGCGGTGTCTTCCTTGACCTGAAGCAGGAGCTTCATGCCGAGTTCCTGGTGGGCCATTTCGCGGCCACGGAACTTGAGCGTCACCTTGACCTTGTCGCCCTCTTCGAAGAAGCGATTCATAGCCTTCATCTTCACCTCATAGTCATGGGTGTCGATGTTCGGGCGCATCTTGATTTCTTTGACCTCGACGATCTTCTGCTTCTTGCGCGCTTCGGCCGCCTTCTTCTGGTTGGCGTATTTCAGCTTGCCCAGGTCAAGGATCTTGCAGACCGGAGGCTCGGCATTCGGCGAAATCTCGACCAGATCCAGTCCGGCCTCTTCGGCCATGCGCAACGCCTGATCCGTCGCCACGACACCGAGGTTCTCGCCCTCTTCGTTGATCAGCTGGACTTTCGGAATGCGGATTTCACGGTTGGAGCGCGGCCCGTCCTTTACGGGGGCATCGGTCTTGAACGGTCTGCGAATGGTCGTATTCTCCTCAAAACATTTCGGAATGTCGCAGCGTAAACCCGCGCGCATCCGCGTCAAAGGGCTATGTGATATCTGCGACGGCAGTGTCAATAGCATGCTTGCGAAAGAAAATCACCTGTTGTCGCGCACTTCCTGGATGTGTTTTACAGCATTCGACAAAAGGAGCACGCGATGACCGACACAGCCAACATCCTCAGAGAGACGACACTGACCGTCGGTTCCGGCGATGCAGCCCGCGACATCGCGGTCATCACCCGCATGGGAACCGAGACGGACCGGCCGGCCCTTGTCTGGCTCGGGGGCTACCGCTCCGATATGGCCGGTACCAAGGCCATCGAGATGGACGCGTTGGCCGGTGACGAGGGGCTCACGGCCATTCGCTTCGACTATTCCGGCCACGGGGTGTCCGGCGGCGATTTCAGAAAGGGGACCATCTCGCGCTGGACCGAGGAAGCACTTGCCGTGCTTGCCTCGTCGGGCGTCAAGAAGGTCGTGCTGATCGGCTCGTCCATGGGTGGATGGATTGCGCTTCGCGTGATCCAGGAGGCACGGCGCCTCGGCCTGCCCTTCTCGGTCGATGGCCTGGTGCTGATCGCGCCGGCACCCGACTTCACATCGGAGCTCATCGAGCCCAGCCTGACTGCGGCAGAGCGGCAATCCCTGGCCGAGCGCGGCTATTTCGAAGAGCCGTCCGAATACAGCCCGGAGCCCAACATCTTCACCCGCGACCTGATGGAAGACGGGGCCGAGAACCGGGTGCTGACCGGGCTCATCGAGACCGGTTGCCCGGTCCATATCCTGCAGGGCATGAAGGACCCGGACGTGCCCTATCAGCACGCCCTGAAGCTGATGGAATTCCTGCCGCTCGACGACGTGGTGCTGACGCTGATTCGCGATGGCGACCACCGGCTTTCCCGTCCAGAAGACATCGCCAAGATGAAATCGGCGATACTTTCAATGATCTGAGTATTTCGGTCTCTCTATATCTCCTCGATCTTGGGAACCGATTCTCATTTCGGCTGTTCGAACTGTCGCATTTTAACCATACCGGATGAATTGCGCGGGAGAGAGCCTCCCGCGCCGTTGACTCATGTCCTGTCGCAATCTTAACCTTTTGTTAAGGATACAGGGGACGTGTTCATGACGAACGGCTCGCGCGCCATCAAGGCGCTGATCATTGCAGTTGCGGTGCTCGCACCTGCCCATGCGGGTCTTTCGGCACCGCAGACATTGCGATCGATGATCACCGGCGCCGTGACATCCCAGCCCATCGGCCATTACGAATTCTGCAAGGCCCTCGCCGATGAATGCAGCATCCGGACCCGTCCTTCGGTGCCACCGAAGGTCACCGATCACGGCTGGAGCGTCATCCGCGACATCAATGCCAGCGTCAATCACGCCATCGTCCCCATGACGGATGCGGAGATCTACGGCCGCGAGGAAGTCTGGGCCTATCCGGTCGATCTCGGCGATTGCGAAGATTTCGTGCTGTTGAAGCGCAAGAAGCTGATGGAAGCCGGATTCAATGCGGCCGATCTCCTGATCACCGTCGTGCGCAAGCCGGATGGCGAAGGCCATGCGGTGCTGACGGTCCGCACCCAGTCCGGCGACTTCGTGCTCGACAACCTCAACGACGACGTCAAGCTCTGGACCGAGACGCGCTATGCCTTCCTCAAGCGCCAGTCCTCGACCGACACCGGCCGCTGGGTCACCATCGAGAACGGCACCTCCGACGTTCTCGTCGGCGCGCTGCAGTAAAATCGGTCAGCTTCGTCTCTCGCGCGTCAGCGCGAGGGTCGCGATCACGGCAAGGCCGGCCATGCCTGCCAATGCAGCCAGAGCTGCATTGGTCCCGACCGTCTCGTTCAGCCAGATCACGGACACAGGCGCAATCGCCGAGGCGATGATGCGGGCGGACGCGAGCGTGCCCATGGTCCGCCCATAGCCCGCAGCGCCGAAGTAGTGCAGCGGCAAGACGCCCCGCACGATCGAGGTCAGCCCCTGCCCTGCCCCGTAGAAGATTGCAAAGGCGATGGCGAAAGCCGCCATCGGCTGGACCAGTGAGCCGGCAAGAATGGCGAGGCTCAGCGCCATGGCCGATGCGGCGATGATTGCGGTCAGCGGCGGCGAGAAAAGGTTGCGTCTGACATATTCGATCAGCCTGGCAGCTACCTGGCTTGGACCGATGAGGCTGCCGGCAAGCGTTGCCATTGCCGTGGCATAGCCGAGGTCGCGCATCAGGACGAGAAGTGTCGACCCCACCGCCGACATGACGAAACCTCCGGCGGCAAAGGCCGTTGCCATGAGGATCATCCGGCGTTTGCGCTCGCCGTCGAGAACAGGCTCACCGGTCGATTGCTCTTCACGGACGGTCTCCTCCGGCGCGATCATCCGTGTCCTTGGCAGGGCAAGATGGATCGGCAGCGCGATCAGGAGGTGCATCGCGGCCATCACCAGGTAAATGTCGCGCCAGGTCATGACGGTGAGCAGCCATTGCAGGAGCGGCCAGAAGACGGTGGAGGCAAAGCCTGCGATCAGCGTCACCAGCGTGATATGGGCGCGCGCCTCGCGGCCATGGCTCTGGGCGAGTGCTGCAAAGCCCGCATCGTATTGTACCGCAAGCGCAATGAATTCGGCGACGAGCGTGATCGCCGCGAATTGCCAGGCGTTCTCCATCACCGAAAACAGCGCGAGCGAAAGTGCTGCTGCGACGGAACCGAGACAAAGGATGAGGCGTGCACCGTATCGATCGACCAAGCGCCCGAGCACGGGGGCTGCCACCGCGCCCGCCAGCAGCCCGAAAGAAAAGACGCCGAAGACGAAGCTCTGGCCCCAGCCGAATTCGCGAGCGATCTCGGGAGCCAGCACGGAGAAGGAATAGTAGAGCGTGCCGTAACCAATGGTCATGGTGACGCCCAGACCGATGGTCGCGGGAGATGCTTTCATGAAGGCGCCATATCCACGGATTATTGCAGGCATGTGACCATTCATCCTGACGCAATCGGTCACCTCAGCCAAACTCAATCTCTGTTGCTTGTCGGGTCAGCCGGGGTCTGCCACCATGACGGGTGAGTGGGGTACATCGTGCAGGCCAGACAGTTCAGACAGCTTCTCAACGAGGCGCGACGCCTCAGCCGGCGGGCGGACGAGGCGGAAGACCTTCTTCAGGACGCGCTCCTCGCCGCGATCACCGCAGGTCGGGAGGATTTTTCCAAGCCGGAGAACCTGCGTTGGCTGCGCGGCGTGTTGCGCCATCGCAGCACCTTCGTGGCGAGATCGGCAGTCAGGCGACGGCAGCGGGAGAGCGTCTTCGTATTTCGGCAACCGCAGACCAGTGAACCGGCCGAGCCGAATGACCTCGCCCACCATCTGCAACGCCTTCCGCCCGGCCTCAGAACCACCTTTCTGCTCGCTCTCAATGGCCAGACGCATGCGGAGATCCGCCATCTGCTGAAGCTCAACGAGGCGGCGCTGCGCCAGAGGATCTGCGACATCCGCAAACGCCTGCGTCCCTTTGAATTTACTGGCGCAGTACCAGAACGGCTGTGCGGAAATCTCGCCTTCGGCTCGATCCGCCAGACGCTGCGTCCGCTGATCGGCCATGTCGACGCGATGCTTGCGACCCATGATCCGGACGGTCATCTGATTTCTTTTGGACGCAACCTCACGAAAATACGGCCAGCGGCAACATGATCATGTTCGCATTCCAACACGGGAGTTCTCCATGCTGAAATCCAAAAAACTCACCAATATCTGCTACTACGTCGCCGATATCGATCGGACGGCCCGTTTCTACGGCGAGACGCTGGGGCTCGACCTTCAGCGCATGCCGAACGAGCCGGGCGAACCGGACTGGCTCATTGCCTCGACGGCCAACGGCATCGATCTCCTGTTCTTTCAAATGGAGACCAGGCCCGGCAATTCACCGATCATCGTCTTTGACCTCGAAGACGGCGGCATCGACGACATGGTTGCGGGACTGGCCGAGCTGGGTGTCACAATCGTGACACCCGTCAGCCATGCGCCCGGCGGCTGGTCATCTGAATTTGCCGATCCAGACGGACATACGCTGTCCATGTACCAGACCGAGGAGATGCCGCGACAGAAGAAGGCCGCAGTCTAAGGCGAAGGCAGCCGCTCCTCGCATTGCGTCATCCCTGCCCGATCAGAACCCCGGCGGCCAGCACCAGCGAGCCGCCGAGCACCACCTGCATGGCCGCGCGCCAGAAGGGCGTCTCCATGTAGCGGTTCTGAATGAAGGCGATCGCCCAGAGTTCGAAGAAGACGATGACGATGGCGGTGATCGTCGCGGTCCAGAAATGCGGGATGAGATAGGGTAGTGCGTGGCCGAGACCGCCGACCGTGGTCATGATGCCGGAGGCAAGGCCGCGCTTCAGCGGCGAGCCGCGGCCAGAAAGCTTGCCGTCGTCATGGGCTGCCTCGGTGAAGCCCATCGAAATGCCCGCACCGACCGAGGCCGAGAGGCCGATCAGAAAGGTCGACCAGGTATCGCCTGTCGCGAAGGCGGCCGCAAAGATCGGCGCCAGCGTCGAAACAGAACCGTCCATCAGGCCTGCGAGGCCGGGCTGCACATAAGTCAGAATGAACTGACGCTTCTTCGTTTCGTCTTCCGTCTCGCGTGCATCCTCCGGCAGATGCCGGTCGCCGAGCATGGTCGCGATCTCTTCATGGCCCTGTTCGGCCATGGCGAGATCGCCGAGCAGCTTGCGGATGCCAGCGTCGGAGGTGTGCTGGGCGGCCTCGTGATAGAAGCGATAGGCCCCCTCTTCCATCTGCAAGGCCTCTTCGCGGATCTGGTCCAGCGTCAGGTTCTTCCTGAGCCAGTCCGGCTTGCGATCATAGAAGCCGCGCACATGTTCGCGCCGGATCAGCGGGATACGCTCGCCGAAACGGTCCCGATGCATCTGGATCAGCATGTTGCGATGGGTATGCTCGACCTCGGCCATGTCCTCGAAAACCTTGGCAGATTGCGGATAGGCCGCCCGCAACTGGTCGGCATAGGCGAGGTAGATGCGGGCATCGTCCTCCTCGGAGGAAATGGCAAGCGCCAGGATCTCCTGTTCGGAGAGTTTGTCGAAGGGGCGCTTGCCGCCCCTCTGGAAAAGACTGAACATGACGATTACCACCTATCTTAGAATTATTCTAAACTTAGGTCATGGGAGGCCTTGTATCAAGATGCCGCATAGACCATTTGCACGGCAGGGTGCATCAGGTGTCCGAAAGCCATGAACGAGACGAAACCGATGACGATGGAACTGACGGGCCGCGCCGCCCACCGCGCTGAAATCACGGCTCGTGCCCAGGCCGACATGGCAGCCATGGGTGTCGATGGGGCATTTATCGACCGCTTGGTGGAGACGTTCTACGGGCATATCCGCCAGCATCCCGAGCTCGGCCCGGTGTTCGACGGGCGGCTCGCCGGACGCTGGCCAGACCATATGGTCAAGATGAAGGCCTTCTGGAGTTCCGTCGCCTTCAAGACAGGCGCCTATGGCGGCAAGCCAGTGATGGCTCACCAGAATGTCGACGGCATGGCGGAACACCTTTTCCTGCAATGGCTGCAGCTCTTCTCCGACACCCTCGTCGAAATCGGCGCCTCGGAAGAAGCCCGTGGCTGGTTCATGGCCAGCGCCGAGCGGATCGCCAAGAGCCTGGTGCTGTCCCTCTTCTACAATCCAGCCTTCGATGACCCGCGCATGCGTAGCCCGTCCTGACAGTTCCTTGCGCGGAACACCGCTTGCGCGAAAGAATAGGCAAATTTGGTAAGGTTGCCGGACAATTTCCTGAGCTTTTGAACTTGCACTCCCGGTCATGCCCGACTAGACCCACCGCGGGAGCTGGAGGAGTGCGTATTATCAGAGGCAAGAGATCATGAACCGCCGTCAATTTTTCAAGCAGGCCAGTGTCGCCGGCATCGGTGCCGCCGCGCTTGCCGCCCCCGCGATTGCCCAGGAAAATCCGAAGATCACCTGGCGCCTCGCCTCGTCCTTCCCGAAGAGCCTCGACATCATCTATGGCGCTGCCACCGACATTGCCGAAAGCGTCTCGAAGGCGACCGACGGGCAGTTCCAGATCCAGGTCTATGCAGCTGGCGAAATCCTGCCGCCGCTTGAGGTCGCCGATGGCGTCGCCGACAATACCGTCGAGATGGCCCATACCTGCTGCTATTATTACATCGGTAAGGATCCGGCCTTCGCGCTCGGCACCGCCATCCCCTTCGGCCTCAATGCCCGCATGACCAATGCCTGGTTCACCGCTGGCGGCGGCAATGAGCTGCTCAACGAGTTTCTCGCCCCTTACAAGCTCTATGCGCTTCCCGCCGGCAATACCGGCGCGCAGATGGGCGGCTGGTATCGCAAGGAGATCAAGACGATCGATGACCTCAAGGGTCTGAAGATGCGGATTGCCGGTCTTGCCGGGGAAATCATGACCAAGGTTGGCGTCACGCCGCAGCAGATCGCCGGCTCCGACGTCTATCCGGCGCTCGAAAAGGGCGCCATCGACGCCACCGAATTCGTCGGCCCCTATGACGATCTGCAGCTCGGCTTCTACAAGGTCGCGCCCTACTACTATTACCCGGCCTGGTGGGAAGGCGGCCCGACGGTTCACGCCTTCTTCAACCTCGAAAAGTTCAACGCGCTGCCCGAAAGCTACAAGCGTATCCTGACGGATGCCTGCGCTGCCGCCAACGCCCGCATGCTCGCTCGCTATGATGCGTCCAACCCCGGGGCGCTTCGCGAACTCGTCGCCGGCGGCGCACAGCTGCGCGCCTTTTCGTCGGATATCCTCGACACCTGCCACAAGGCGGCGAAGGAAACCTATGCGGATCTCTCGGCCAAGAACGAGTGGTTCAAGAAGCTCTTCGACAGCCAGCAGGCGTTCAAGCAGGACGCCTATCTCTGGGCTCAGATCGCCGAATACAGCTTCGATACCTATCAGATGATCCAGCAGCGCCAGGGCACGCTCTGATCAAGGCGTCATCGTCCGACAACGACAAACCCGGCTTCCAGGCCGGGTTTGTTTGCTTTTGCCGCAGGGTCGCTTCATGCCCTTCAAAAGGCAGGACAAAACGACTAAGCTCGCTGCAGAACGGAACAGGAGCCGCAACGCTCCAACTGCATGAAGCGGGAGACAGTGCACTGTCGGTCATCGTCAGGGTCTTGATCGGCAAGCTTTCCCTGTCGGGCGTCGTTCTCGCGATCGCCTTCTTCTGCGCATCGCTCACTCCCAGTCTCATGCCACGCGAAGCCTTGGTGCAGGGCTCACTGTCCGGCATCGCGTCAGCTGTCGGCTATTTCTTCGGCGTTCTCCTGAGCTCTCTCTGGCGGCTTTTCGAGTTGCCCGAACCCCGGCTGCGTCGGGACAAGGCGCTTTTCTGGATAGCGGCGTTTGGGGTGTCCGCAATGGCCGTGGCGCTCTGGCGCTCCGCGGTCTGGCAGGAATCGGCGCGCGAGCTATGGCAGATGGCCCCTCTCGACGTGTCATATCTCGAGGCGGTGCTGGTGGCGGCAGCCCTGTTCCTTAGCCTGCTATGGATCGCCCGTCTGTTCATGATGCTGTTCAGGAGGCTGGCGGCACGCATGGCCACCATCTTCCCGGCACGCTTCGCCACCGCGATCGGTTTCGTCATCGCCGCCTTCATCTTCTGGTCGATCGGCGAAAACGTGGTTTTGCGCGGCGCAATCCGGCTCGCAGATTCCTCCTTCCAGCAATTGGACGACCTGATGGAGGACGAATTCGCCGCGCCGACGTCCTCGACAAAAACCGGAGGACCGGATTCGCGTCTCGAGTGGCATGGTCTGGGCCGTCAGGGTCGTCATTACATCGCGTCCGGCCCGACGCGCGAAGATATCGAGCGCTTCTGGGGAGAGCCGGCGCTGGCGCCGATCCGCGTCTATGCGGGCCTCAACAATGGAGAAAACATCGAGACGCGCGTCGCACTCGCGCTCGAGGAACTTATCCGACAGGGCGGTTTCGAACGCTCGACGCTGGTGATAAAGGCTCCGACCGGAACCGGCTGGATCGACCCTGCGGCGGCAGACACGCTCGACCTTCTGCTGCGCGGCGATGTCGCAAGCGTCGCCCTGCAATACTCCTATCTGACCAGTTGGCTTTCGCTGCTGGTCGAGCCGGAATATGGCTCGGAGTCGGCAAAGGCGTTGTTTCGCGCCGTCTATCGTCACTGGAAGCAGTTGCCGCCCAATGAACGCCCCCGGCTGGTGCTCTATGGCCTGAGCCTTGGAGCGCTCAACTCGCAGAGCTCAGTCGACCTTCTCGAAATCGTCGCCGATCCCTTCTATGGCGCATTGTGGGTCGGACCGCCGTTCCAGAGCCGGATGTGGAGCGAACTCACCGCCGGTCGGGAGGCGGGCTCGCCTGCCTGGCTGCCCCGCTACGGCGACGGCTCGATCGTGCGCTTCACCAATCAGCGGGCCGACCTCAATTCACCCTATGCCGAATGGGGGGCACTGCGGATCGTCTACCTGCAATATGCCAGCGACGCCGTGGTATTTTTCGACCCCCGTTCGGCCTATCGGTCTCCCGCCTGGCTCTCGGGCACGCGGGGTCCGGATGTCTCTCCCGAACTCACCTGGTATCCCGTGCTCACGATGTTGCAACTCCTGTTCGACATGATGATCGCGACGACCAGCCCGGTCGGTTACGGGCATGTCTATGCTCCGCAGCATCATATCGATCCCTGGATCGCCGTGACCGGGATTGAAATCGACCCGGCCGACGTGGCGCGGCTGAAGCGCCACTTCACCGCAGTCGCCGAGACCTATTGAGGCGCCTTCAACCTTCCAGCCCTTTGAGCACATTGGCGACGTTGAGCCCGATTTCGGGCACGCCGTAGCCGCCTTCCATGAGCGTCAGCACCGGCACGCCACTGGCCGCGATCATTTCGCCCATTCGGATATAGTCAGGGCTCTTCAGCTTGAAGAAGCTGATCGGGTCCTTCTCGAACGTATCTACGCCGAGCGAGACCACGATGGCTTCCGCGCCATAGGCCTTGATCTTCTTCAGGCTGTCTTCCAGCGCTGCCGACCAGATGTCGAAAGGCGTGCCCGAGGGCATCGGGTAGTTGGCGTTCAGGCCTTCGCCATCGCCCTCACCGGTTTCGTCGGCATAACCGAGGAAGAAGGGGAAGGCGTCTTCCGGCTCGCCATGCAGCGAGGCAAAGAAGATGTCGCCGCGGCGATAGGTGATGTCCTGCGTACCATTGCCATGGTGGAAGTCGACGTCGAGGATCGCGACTTTCTTGGCGCCGTGGTCGATCAATCGCTGGGCGGCAACGGCGGCGTTGTTGATGAAGCAATAGCCGCCGAAGAGATCGATGCCGGCATGGTGGCCGGGCGGGCGGCAGAGCGAGAAGGCGAAGCGGTTGCCTTCGTTCAGCCAGTCGGCACCGGACAGGGCCACATCCATCGAGGCAATCGCCGCCTCATAGGTGCCCTTGGAAATCGAAGTCTCTGCCGAATTGGTGTAGTAGCCGACGGCGCCGTCGATGTTCTTCGGCACGCGGCCCGTCTGGCTGCGGCGGCAGGGGAAGGAGGTGGCGATCGCCTCGCCTTCGAAGCCATGCGCTTGCCAGCGGTCCCAGCAGGTGCGCAGGAATTCGAGATAGCCTGCGTCATGCACCTTGAGCGCGGTTTCAAGCCCGTGTTCGGCCGGCGCGCGGACATCGGTGAAGCCCGCATCCCGGACGCCCGAGAGCACCCATTCGGCGCGGAACGGCCCCTCGAAAGGCTTGACCAGCAGGCCGCCATGCAGCTCGGTCTTGGCGTCTCGCAGCTTGTGCTTTTCGGAATAGAATACGCGCATGTCGGTTGTTTTCCCTCTGGTGTTTTGGAGAGAAAACTAGCCTCGTCACGGCCTCAGCCACAAGTGCAAAGGGGGCGATTTTCCTGGTCAATCGACCAAAAAAATCGCCCCCGCCCCTCGGCCCCCGCCGATCCGATGTTACTCGGTCAGGTTAATCTGCTCGGTCTCGCCACCGGTGCAGGTATAGCAGCAGTTCTCGCAATTCTCGGCATTGTCAGGACCGACGCCCCAGTAGCTCTGCTTGTCGCCGGAAATCCAGGCGCCGTAGCAGATCGTCTCGCCTTCTTCGCAAGACAGGGGGATCTCCTTGGTCTCGCCGTCATCGAGATAAAAGACCTGGTTGTCACCCGGCCAGACATGGTCGCGATCCTGGCTGTAGAGCTCGACCTCGACGGCATTCGGATGATCGTTGCGCATGAAGAAGGTCACGTCTGCGGCCAATGCGGGTGCCGCAACGGCAACAGCCAGCGCCAAACCCAACCATCTCAAAGTTGCTGTTGCAACCATCTGAAGTCCACCCCCGGAAATTTGAAAACGGAGGGACGATAATCAGATGCGTCGACCGCTGAAAAGGGCGAAGCTCAGACGTTTTTTGGGCTCAATCTCAAGAACTTGGCAGAGATGCCGTCAGGCCACAGTTTTCCAGAAGATCACCGTGTCGCAGTAGCGACCATCCGGAAACAGCGCGTAGTTCGGGATGATGCCTGAACGCTGCCAGCCAAGCTTTTCATAGAGCGCCTCGGCAAGCTCGCCTGCTGCCGTGTCGAGCACCAGCAACGTGCGTCCGGCCTGCGCTGCCCCCTGTTCGGCGACCGCCATCAGCGCCTTCGACAAGCCGAGACCACGGGCGTCGCGATGCACCAAAAGCTTCATCAGATCGCCGCGATGCGGCTGGTTCGGCTTCGAGGCAAAGCCGACCTGAACCGTGCCGATAAGTCGATCGCCAAGAAAGGCCCCGTAGAGCAGGACCTCACCACGCCCGACGGCGTCCGCCACACCCCGCCAGAAGGTTTCGCCATCAGCGGGCGCAAACGGCGACATGAAGCCGAGCGAGGCGCCGCCTTCGACGCAATCGGAAAGCGTCTCGCAGAGGTCGGGCAAGGCGCCAAGCGTCTCGTCTTTGGAAAGCGGGCGGATATCGGGCGAGGGCATGGGGTCAGGTCCTGTCGTCGGAAGTGGGAGATGGTCACGGGCCGAGGGAAATCACCACGGCATAGCGGGCGGGTCGATCGGTCGGGTTTCGGTAGCCATGCACGTCACCGACATTCATGAACAGGCAGTCGCCGGCTTCGAGCCGGTGTAACGTTTCGCCAACCAAGAGTTCGATCACGCCGTCGAAGACCCAGACATGCTGCGTCTGGCTGCGCCCGCTCGGGCGGCCGGGAAAGCGGACCTCGGCACCGGCCGGAAACTCGACCTCGACGATATCGGTGCCGCTGCCTGTGCCCGGGGGCGAAATCGCACGGCGCAGATATCCGCTTTCCGGATCGCGCCAGACCGGTTGGTCGGCTCGTCGTGACAGTGGCGAGGGTTCGCTCTCCGTGCTGGCAAAGAAGACGGACAGGGAAACCCCGAGCGCCGAGCAGAGCCGCGCCAGAAGCGCTGCCGTCGGACTTGCCTCGGATCGCTCGATGCGCGAGATCATCGCCCGGCTGACGCCTGAAAGGTCCGCCAGCTGATCAAGCGTCAGCCCCCGTTCGACGCGCAGGCGCTTCAGCCTTTCGGCGACATGTTTCTCGAATTGATCCTCTGATTCCATTATTTGAGAATTCCACGCGCATATATTGGAGTCAAGCTTTCATGCCCGCCCTCTTCCGTTGCGCCTGCCGGTCGGCGTAAAAGAGGCGGTCGGCACCCGCCGACGTGACCGCAGGACATTCTGATGCAGCAGCACACTCCCGAGATCGGCCCGGCCATCAAGCGCGAGCGCAAGGCGCGCAAGCTGACGCTCGAACAGCTCGGCACGCTCTCGGGCGTCTCCAAGTCGATGCTGAGCCAGATCGAGCGCGGCGAGGCCAATCCGACCTTTGCCGTGCTCTGGAGCCTCACCCAGGCGATGGAGATCGAGCTCTCGGACCTCATCGGCAACGGCACCTCGGTTGCCGGACGCGAGGAGATCGAGGTGACCTCGGTCATGCACACGCCCGTCATCCGTAGCGCCGATGGCTCCTGCCGGCTAAAAATCCTGAGCTCGCCCCGGCTTGCCGGCCAGACGGAATGGTATGAGCTTGAAATGGATCCTGGCGGCGCGCTTGTGAGCCAGCCGCATTCGATCGGCGCCTTCGAGCATTTCACCGCCTTTACCGACGGTTTCGAGATTTCCAGCGGCGGCAGCAAGACCCAGATTCGGGCGGGCGAAACCGCCCGTTATCGCTCCGATGTCCCGCATGCGATCCGCAATGGCGGAACGGATATCGGCAAGGGGCTGCTGGTCGTGCTACATAGATAGGCGAAAGGGCAATTCCAAAATATCGATTGCCGCAGGGCAAAATTCCGATATGCTGGAATTATTCAGCATCGAGGGATTTCCCATGCAGACCGGCTTTCTCGACCACATCACCGAAACCCTCCAGGGCATCGAAGCCGACGGGCTTCTGAAGCGCGAGCGCGAAATCGTCAGCCCGCAATCCGGCCGCATCCAGGTTCGCGATGCCAGGGGCACGCGCGAGATGATCAATCTCTGCGCCAACAATTATCTCGGCCTTGCCAACCATCCCGAGATCGAACAGGCCGCCAAGGCCGCGATCGACAGCCACGGCTTCGGCATGGCCTCGGTGCGCTTCATCTGCGGCGCGCAGGACATTCACCGTCAACTCGAACAGGCGATCGCACGCTATCTCGACAAGGACGATGCGATCCTGTTTGCCGCCTGCTTCGATGCCAATGGCGGGATCTTCGAGACCCTGCTCGGCCCCGAAGACGCAATCATATCCGACAGCCTCAACCACGCCTCGATCATCGACGGCGTGCGGCTCTCCAAGGCGAAGCGCTACCGCTACGCCAATTCGAACATGGACGGACTGGAAGACGAGCTGAAAAAGGCGATTGCCGAGGGCACGCGCTTCCGGCTGATCGTCACCGACGGCGTCTTCTCGATGGACGGCTATCTCGCGAAGCTTCCGGAGATCTGCGCGCTCGCGGAAAAATACGGCGCAATGGTGATGATCGACGAATGCCATGCCACCGGCCATTTGGGTGCCAAGGGCAAGGGCACGCCGACGTTGACCGGCGTCGGCGCCCGCGTCGACATCATCACCGGCACATTCGGCAAGACGCTGGGTGGCGCCATGGGCGGCTTCATCGCCGGCCCGAAAGCTGCCATCGATCTCTTACGCCAGCGGGCTCGGCCCTATCTCTTCTCCAACAGCCTCGCACCCGCTGTCGCTGCCGGCTCGCTGAAGGCGATCGAAATCGCCGAAAGCGCCGACGACCTGCGCGCCAAGCTTGCCGGCCATACCACGCGTTTCCGGCAGGGCCTGACCGAGGCCGGTTTCGAGCTGCTTCCCGGCGAAACGCCGATCATCCCGGTCATGACCCACGACGCCGTACTTGCCCAGAAGCTCGCTGCCGAACTCGACGCCCGCGGCGTCTATGTCGCCGGCTTCTTCTTCCCCGTCGTGCCCAAGGGCCAGGCCCGCATCCGCACCCAGATGTCGGCAGCGCTCTCCGAGGCCGATATCGACACCGCCATCGCCGCATTCATCGATGCCGGCAAGACCATCGGGATGATCTGATCATGAAGGCGCTTTCCAAGCAGAAATCCGAGGTCGGCATCTGGATGATCGACGCGCCCGTTCCCGAAATCGGGCCGGATGACGTGCTGGTCAAGATCAACAAAACAGGCATCTGCGGCACCGACGTCCACATCTACAAATGGGACGAGTGGGCGCAGAAGACGATCCCCGTGCCGATGATCACTGGCCATGAATATGCCGGCGAAATCGTCGCCGTCGGGGCCAATGTGCGAAACCTCCAGGTCGGCCAGCGCGTCTCCGGCGAGGGCCATCTCGTCGGCATGAACAGCCGCGCCTCGCGCGCCGGCAAGTATCATCTCGACCCGGAAACCCGGGGCATCGGCGTCAACGTCCAGGGCACGTTTGCAGAGTTCGCCAAGATCCCGGCCTTCAACATCATCCCGCTGCCAGACACGATCGACGACGAGATCGGCGCGATCCTCGATCCGCTCGGCAATGCCGTGCATACGGCGCTCGCCTTCGACCTCGTCGGCGAGGATGTCATCATCACCGGCGCCGGCCCGATCGGCATCATGGGGGCCGCGATCGCCCGCCATGTCGGCGCGCGTCACGTGGTCATCACCGACGTCAACCCGGAGCGCCTGGCGCTTGCGGCCGAAGTTGCCGACGTGCATCCGGTCAACGTCGCGAAGGAAGACCTGCGCGATGTCATGGCAAAGCTGAAGATGAAGGAAGGCTTCGATGTCGGCCTTGAGATGAGCGGCTCGCCGGCAGCGCTTGACCAGATGATCGACCATCTCGTCATGGGTGGACGCATCGCACTTCTCGGCGTGCCGGCGCGTCCCTTCCATTTCGATCTCTCCAAGGTCGTCTTCCGGATGGTGACGCTGAAGGGCATCTATGGCCGCGAAATGTTCGACACCTGGCACAAGATGCTCGCCATGCTCGAAAGCGGCCTCGACATCCGCAAGGTAATCACCCACCGGATGAAGGTGGACGATTACGCCGAAGCCTTCGAACTCGCGAGCGCCGGCAAGGCGAGCAAGATCGTGCTCGACTGGACCTGATGCAACTCTGCAGAATTCGGCGCTCCGCAGAAATGCGGGAACATAGAGCGGCTTTTCGACGTATGGTGATGGTCTGAAACAGGAGTCATCATGCGCAAAATCGGTCGAGTGCGGGAAGTCTGGCGCTATCCGGTGAGTTCTCTCGGCGGAGAAGCGCTCGCCTCGATCACCGTCTCGCCTGAAGGCATCGAGGGTGACCGTCGCTTCGCGCTGTTCGATCCGGACACAGGCCTTGCCGCCGCCCCCGAGAAGGAAACGCGCTGGCGCCCTGCCCTCTTCATCACCGCCTCGCAACCGGCAACCGGACTGCCGGTTCTGCGCTTCGCCGACGGCGCCGAACATGCACTCGATGACAGCGCATTGCCGGACCGTCTGGCAGAGCATTTCGGCTTCCCTACCGCCATCGGGCTCGTCGGGTCAGGCGATTACCGCTTCCCCGTCGTCTCCAACCGCTACGCACCGGCGCCGCTTCACCTCGTGACCACGGCCTCGGTCAGCGCGCTTGCGGCAGTCACGGGCCTCCCGCCGCTGGATGCGAGACGCTTCCGCCCCTCGGTGTTGATAGAGACGGAAGACGATGAAGGCTTCATCGAAAACGACTGGGTGGGCCACATCGTCAGGATCGGCGAAGCGGATATCCGCGTCACCGAAGCCTCGCGCCGCTGCGGCATGACGCTGGTCGCTCAACCGGGCATGGCAGAAGAGCCCGACGTGCTGCGCGGCATCATGCGCCACAACAAGCGCAATCTCGGCGTCTACGCCAAGCCGGCCGCACCCGTCACGCTGTCCGTCGGCGACCCCGTCTACGCTGAGATCTGAAACACCGGCGTATCAACGTCCACTACGTCCCTCAGGATCGCCCGGCCGACCGTCTCGCCGATATCCCGCGCGCTGGTGATGCCCTGCACGAAGGGCTCCTTGTGCAGCAGGAAGGCCACCGCTGCGCAATAGAGCCTGCCTTCCGACATCAGACCGAGACGCGGGCGATAGAATTCATCGACGTCGATTCCACCGGTGCGAACCATATCGGGATCCCGGTCGAGCGATCGGATCGCCGTCGCCTTCGGCGTCGCGGCTTCGCGCACACCACCCTGATCGACAAGCGTCGGAAAGGGCAGATCGGTCGCCGACAGCGTCTCCTGACCGGTCGCATCGACAAAGGCCCCGAAGGTATGCGTGGTTCCGCCAACCACGATCTCGGCGCCCCGCTCCAGGCCATCCTCGGCCGTCCAGATCTCGTAATCCTCGCCGAGTTTCAGGATCGACAGCTTGCCCGTACGGGCAAGCGCCAAAAGCCGGCGAATCGACATCAGCGGTACCGTTGCATAGTCGTCGATGAAGATGCCCTTGAAGTGGCGATGGAAGCGCTTCAGATCGTTCTCATCGAGATGCGGAATGACCTTTGCCACGATCTCGTGGGTGATCAGGATCGCATAGCGCCACGGCACGGTGTAACGCTTCTGCCGGTTCTCTTCGGCCTCGGCCAGATTTTTCGCCGCCCAGACAAAGGGATCGCTTTCGCTGCGATCGGCATAATAAGCGGCCGCAAAGGTCTCGACCGTCAGCTGCGACAGCCCGATCCGGGCGGCATAATCAGGGTCACGCGCAACGATTTCGCCGCGAAAGAGCTCGAAGACCTCGTCGAGCAGATCGTGCCGGCCCGTGGCAATCAGCGCATCGATCGCTTCTTCGGTGCAGACGAGGGGCGTGACATACGGAAGCGGGCAGTAGAAATCTGCCTCCGGCAGGATGCCCTTGCGTGACATCAACGTGGCGGAGAACCCTTCGGTATCGGCAGCCGGCTGATATTGCAGATCGCCGGCGGCATCGGCGTAGAACATGCCGTGTGCCGTCGCGACCGTCATCAGCGCATCGATGCCGCTCAGCGACGTGCCGAGAATGCCGACCGCCTCATTGCGGATCGATGTGAGAACGGTCGCCGGCCAGGGCGAGACGAAGTAGCCGGGCCGGATCTCCGTGCTGTCGGGCCAGTTGTGGCCGGTCGCCATCACGACATGGTCGTAGGCCGCGTCGTTCTCCCCGTCGACATGGCTGACGCGAAGGCGGATCGCATCGGCCTGGATCTCGATATCAATCACCTTGTGGCGGGCAAGCACGATGATCTCGTGACCACGCTCGGCCGCGATTGCCCGCATCCGCTCGAACTGCGCCTGCATATAGTCGCCAAGCACGAGACGCGGATAAAACTCCCGCTCATCGATCGCCTCGCGCCTGATCCCGTGGCGCATCAGCGTATCGTCATCCTGTCGTCGCAACCACTCGACCAGGGTCTCCGTAAACGCCGGAAACTCGATGCTCGGGATGTTGGAGAGCATGGCGGGATCGTTCATGTCGGGATGGTAGGGCGTGCCCTTTCCCGGCTCGCCCTCTGCCTCGTAAAGCGTGATGGACAAGGGAACGGTGGAACCGATCAGTTGTTTGAAGGTGTAGAGGCCGGTGGGACCGGTGCCGATGATCGAAATTCTCGGAAACATGTATGGACTCGCTGTCGGCGAGGGATCTCGCGCGGGTGCCTATCAATGCATCTGAAGCATGGATGTTCCCTTGCCTGTCTCATGCCTTCTGCGGCGAAGCGCCCCGGAACAAATGCCGCCCGTCGCGCCTTTCTCCGACACCCCAACCCAAGAGGAGCATGACCAATGATTTCTGCAGATCAGATCCGCGAACACATGGAAGTTCTTGCCCAGGACGGCGCCCATGTCGGCACCGTTGACCATATGGATGGCGCAAGCCGCATCAAGCTGACCAAGAACGATTCCGCTGATGGCCAGCACCATTACATCCCGCTCGACTGGGTCGATCATGTCGATCAGCACGTCCATCTGTCGAAGGACGGCGATACCGTGAAGCGCGACTGGTCGGTCAACTGATCGATCAGTGCCTGGCACAATGCCGGCAGAAGAGCCGCCACGCCTATGCGTGGTGGCTCTTTCTCGTTTTGTCAGCCGCCGACCTGGGCGATCCAGTCGGGAAGGCTGTAATAGTTGGAGATGCGGGCGACCTTGCCGTCGCGGATTTCGAAGAAGGCGCCCGCCGGCAGGCGGTAGGTCTGGCCATTGGCTTCCGGCAGGCCCTCGTCGGTTGAAAGATAAGTGCCGTTGACGATGAATTCGGCCGCACCCCGCGTGCCGTCCTCGTTGACCATCACCACCATGTCGGTGAGCTCTTCCCGGTAGCAGCGGTTCATGTGGTCCATGAACTTCGAGAACGCTTCCTTCCCCGTCTGGCGGGCACCCTGGTTGATGTCGTGCGCGACGTCATCGGTCAGCAGCGCGAGGAAACGGTCCATGTCGCCGGCATTGAAGGCATCGTAATAGGCGCGGATGGTGGCTGCGGCGGTCATCGGTCACTCCTCGTCGTGGAATTGCTTTCTTGGGTGGTCGCAGATGGGTATAACCACTCCGCAACGGACTGAAAACACTCTATGGCGCTTACGATCCAATCCTTTTCCGGCAGCGACGCGACGCCCTTCTTCGGCGACCTCGCGCGGCTCAGATCCACCGTCTTCCGGGCCTTTCCCTATCTCTACGAGGGAAATCCGGATTACGAGCAGACCTATCTGTCGACCTATGCCAAGTCCGAAGGCTCGGTCTTTGTGCTGGCGATCGATGGTGACGAGGTGGTCGGGGTTGCCACAGGAACGCCGATGGCCGGTGAGACGGAAGAGGTGAAGCGCCCCTTTCTCGAGGTCGGGCTCGATCCGCAAGAGTTCTTCTATTTCGGCGAAAGCGTGCTTTTGTCCGAGTATCGCGGTCAGGGCATCGGCGTGAAGTTCTTCGAGGGTCGCGAGGCGCAGGCGAAGAAACTCGGTCTGCGCTACACCACCTTCTGCGCCGTCGAGCGCCCCCTCGACCATCCGCGCCGCCCGGCCGACTACCAGCCGCTCAATGCCTTCTGGCAAAAACGCGGTTATACCCATCACCCCGAGCTTCGAACCACCTTCACCTGGCGCGACCTCGACGCATCAGTCGAAAGCCCGAAGCCGCTTTCCTTCTGGATTCGAGATCTTTCACCATGACCGCTCTGACCCTCGCCGCCTGCCAGTACAAGATCGATCTGATTGAGAGCTGGGAAGACTACGTCCTCCACCTGACGCGCCTGGTGCATGAAGCGGTCGAGCGCGGCGCAAAGCTCGTGCTCCTGCCGGAATATGCCGGCCTCGTGCTCGCCGGCCAGCTCGATCCGGAAACCCGCTCCGACCTCACCGGCTCGATCGCCGGCATCCAGCCGCTGATCCCGGCCTGGGTCGAACTCTGCGAGGAGCTTGCCCGCACCCACGAAATCGTCTTGCAGCCCGGCTCCGCCCCCGTGCTCGACCCGGACGGTCAATACCGCAATCGCGCCTTCCTCTTTGGCCCGGACGGCCTGATCGGTCATCAGGACAAGATCATCATGACCCGCTTCGAACGCGAGCAATGGGGAATCGCCGCCGGACGCGACGGGCTCACCGCCTTCGACACCCCACTCGGCAAGCTCGGCATCCTCATCTGCTACGACAACGAGTTCCCGATGCTGGCCCACACCCTCGCAAACCAGGGCGTAGACCTCATCCTCGCGCCCTCCTGCACGGATACACTCGCCGGCGCCTATCGCGTCCGCATCGGCGCCCAGGCCCGGGCGCTGGAAAACCAGATCGCCGTCCTTTCGTCACCCACCGCGGGCACCGCCCCGTGGTCGCCGGCGCTCGACGAAAACCGCGGCCGCGCCGCCCTTTACGTGCCCTCCGACTACGGCATGCCACCATCGGGCATCTATGCCGAAAGCGAGAGCGACGAGGTCGAAGAGAGCCACTGGCTGATCACCGAGATCGACCTCGATACCGTCCGGCGCCTGCGCACGGAGGGCCAGGTCGCCACCCGCCGCGACTGGCCGGAACAGTTCGGGGTGTGACAACCCCGGTTTTCCAGCCGATCGCGACAATTTCCCGCTAGGCGTTGACCGAGCTCGCTGCTATATGCGCGAGCCATGAGCACCGATCGCACGCCCCTGAGCCATATCCGCAACTTCTCCATCGTCGCCCATATCGACCATGGCAAATCGACGCTGGCCGACCGCCTGATCCAGTCGACCGGCGGCCTCGCCGATCGCGAGATGTCGGAGCAGGTCCTCGACAACATGGAGATCGAGAAGGAACGCGGCATCACCATCAAGGCCCAGACGGTGCGGTTGCACTACAAGGCCAACAATGGCGAAACCTATGTGCTGAACCTGATCGACACGCCCGGTCACGTCGACTTCGCCTATGAAGTCTCGCGCTCCCTGTCGGCTTGCGAAGGCTCGCTGCTGGTCGTCGACGCGTCCCAGGGCGTCGAAGCCCAGACGCTGGCGAACGTCTACCAGGCGATCGACAACAATCACGAGCTGGTGACGGTCCTCAACAAGGTCGACCTCCCGGCCGCCGAGCCCGAGCGCATCAAGGAACAGATCGAAGAAGTCATCGGCATCGATGCCTCCGAAGCCGTGCTGATTTCGGCGAAGACCGGTCTTGGCATCCCCGACGTTCTCGAAGCCATCGTGCACAAGCTGCCGGCGCCGAAGAGCGAAGGTGGCGAAAAGGCCCCCTTGAAGGCCCTGCTCGTCGACAGCTGGTACGACACCTATCTCGGCGTCATGGTTCTCGTCCGCGTGCTAGACGGCGTGCTGACCAAGGGCCAGACCATCCGCATGATGGGCACGGACGCAAAGTATGCTGTCGAACGCGTCGGCGTGCTGACCCCGAAGATGGTTGCCGTGGATTCACTCGGCCCGGGCGAAATCGGCTTCTTCACCGGTTCGATCAAGGAAGTGGCCGACACGCGCGTCGGCGATACCATCACCGAAGACAAGCGCCCGACCGCCAAGATGCTGCCGGGCTTCAAGCCGGCCCAGCCGGTCGTGTTCTGCGGCCTCTTCCCTGTTGATGCCGCTGACTTCGAAGACCTGCGCGCTGCCATGGGCAAGCTGCGCCTCAACGACGCCTCCTTCTCCTTCGAAATGGAATCCTCTGCAGCACTCGGCTTCGGCTTCCGCTGCGGCTTCCTCGGCCTGCTGCATCTCGAAATCATCCAGGAGCGCCTCGAGCGCGAATTCGATCTCGACCTGATCGCGACCGCCCCGTCCGTCGTCTACAAGCTGTTCATGACCGACGGCACAGAACGCGAGCTGCACAACCCAGCCGACATGCCCGACGTGGTGAAGATCTCGGAAATCCACGAGCCGTGGATCAAGGCGACGATCCTGACACCCGACGACTATCTCGGCGGCATCCTGAAGCTCTGTCAGGACCGTCGCGGCGTGCAGACCGAACTCACTTACGTCGGCAAGCGCGCGATGATCACCTATGAGCTGCCGCTCAACGAAGTGGTCTTCGATTTCTACGACCGCCTGAAGTCGATCTCCAAGGGCTACGCCTCCTTCGACTACCATCTCGACGGCCATCGCGAGGGCAACCTCGTCAAGATGTCGATCCTCGTCAACGGCGAGCCGGTCGATGCACTCTCGATGATGGTCCACCGCATGGCAGCCGAAAAGCGCGGCCGCGACATGTGCGAAAAGCTCAAGGACCTGATCCCGAAGCACATGTTCAAGATCCCGATCCAGGCCGCGATCGGCGGCAACGTGATCGCCCGTGAAACCATCTCGGCGCTGCGCAAGGACGTGACCGCCAAGTGCTACGGCGGCGACGCGAGCCGCAAGCGCAAGCTCCTCGACAAGCAGAAGGCCGGCAAGAAGCGCATGCGCCAGTTCGGCAAGGTCGAGATCCCGCAGGAAGCGTTTATCGCGGCGCTGAAGATGAGCGACGAGTGAGGGTTGGAGGGAGCCTTTTCCAAGGCTCCCACTCGCCGTTTCCTCTTCATCACCCTGCCGCCCGCGCAGCCTCTGCCGCGATCGCCAAGGTGGGCCGCGGCGCTCCGGCGATCAGGGCCGGAAGGTCCGTGTTCTCTGCTTTTAGAAATCCTGCGGCCGCACTGGAATAGATCGACATCAGCATCGGCGGCTGGAAGGGCTTGAGTGGCGCAGCGGCCAGCGACGCCCGCAGCTTCTCGAGGCTCCATGGCTGAAATGCGGCGCCCAGGACGGCTGCCAGATCGGCAACACTCCAGGCTTCTGCTCCCGACAGTTCGTAGATCATGCCCGCATGGGCGCGCGGGTCCTTGAGAACCGCCAATGCGGCATCGGCCAGATCGCGCCTCGCCACGGGCGATAGCGGCGCGGTGCCGAAGGGTGCCCGGATCACGCCATCGAGCGGTGCGGCAAGTGCCCCGATCAGCTCGGCATAGAGACCATTGCGCAGGATCGTCCAGGCAAGGCCGCTATCCTTCAGTCGCTTCTCGGTCCATCGATGGGCAAGCGAGAAAGCAAGATGATCACCCGTTCCGCTCAGGCTCGTATAGACGACATGTCGGACGCCCGAGCGGATAGCAGCCGCGATCACCGCATCATGGCGGCGGATGACAACATCGTCCTCCGCGTAACCGGCAGAGATCATCATCAGCGTTTCGACATCGCTGAAGTCGAGCGTTTCTGGATCGTCGAAATCGATCCGGCGTCGACCTGTATCCGTCTCCTCTGCCAGACGGCTGCCAATGCAGATGTCGAGACCGGCGTCTTTGGTGCCTTGCGCGATGAGCGAGGAGAGTTGGCCGGAGCCTCCAGTGAGCAGTATCATGGGTTGCGTCCTTTTCGTTGCGGGCGCATCTATTTATTGCGACCACCGGAACGACGTAAGGAGGCACATTGATGTTCGCCGCGACCCAGCCCGAGATCGAGACGCTCGAACCTTGCGGAACGCCGGATCATGGAGATTGCGGCCTTCGTCTGACGCTTGATCGCCTCGGTGAAAAATGGACAGTCATGGCCATTGCCGAGCTCTCGGCCGGCCCTCGCCGCTACCGGGAGATTGAGCGCGCGCTGTCAGGCGTCACCCAGCGCATGCTGACGCTGACACTGCGCCGTCTCGAGCGGGACGGATTGGTCGACCGTCATGTCGAACCCACCAACCCTCCTTCGGTCACTTATTCTCTGACGCCCCGGGGCTTGGGATTTTCGGCCATCACGGCCGGGCTGGTCGAATGGTCGCGGGAACACAAGGAGGCGATCCTTTCATCGCGGGAAGCCTATGACGGGCGAGGCAAGGGCTGATCGGCCCATTCTCAGCAAGCCGGAGACCATCCCATGTCGATCGAAGCCCGCAAAGTCCATGACCTGACGGTCAGTGAAGCCCTTGTAGCCGAGGCTGAAACGCTCGGCCTCGACATCACCGGTGCGGCTGAACAGGGCATCGCCCGCGCCATCAAGGCCGAGAAGGAACGGCGTTGGAAGATCGAGAACGCCGAGGCGATCCAGGCATCCAACGACTATGTCGCCAAGCATGGCCTTCCACTCGCAAAGTACCGAATGTTCTTACCATGACCCGCTTCCACGTTCACCGCATCGGGAACGATGGAAGCCTCGCCCTCGACGTGCAATCCAATCTGCTGGATGCCCTGACGACCCGCGTGGTGGTGCCGTTCGCACCGGTCGGTGACGTTGCGACCCTCATTCCCCGCCTCAATCCGCGCCTTGCCATCGATGGCGAAACCTTTGCGATGCTCACCCAGTTCATCACGACGGTCACCGTTTCTGCTGTCGGCCCCTCGGTCACCGATCTCTCCGCCCGCGCCGACGAGATCACCGCTGCCACGGATTTCCTCTTCCAGGGCTTTTGAGCCCTCCTTGCCCGCCTGCCACAGGCGCGCTAGCATTCGAATGCAATCATAAGCCAATGGGTAGAGGGGAGATGGGCATGCACAAGTTCAAGATTCTGAAGACCGAAAAGGGCGAGTTCCGCGTCCAGTTCGTCTACAATGCCGAGATCATGGTCTGGTCAGAAAACTACGCCTCGAAGGCAAGCGCGAAGAACTGCGTCGAGTCATTGAAAAAGAACGCGCCGGCCGCGCCCGTCGTTGATCTCACCAAGCAGGAAACCGGCAGCGGCTATCGTTTCGAGATCGACGAAGCCAAGAACGGCGAAACCTTCGTCCGCTTCCGCGCCGCCAATGGCGAAATCATGGTGCGCTCGGAAACGTATAAGTCGAAGTCCAGCGCCAAGAATTGCATCGAGTCGATCCAGAAACGCGTGGCGGAGGCTGCGGTAGAGGAGGCAGAGTGAGGCCTCGACATTATCAGTCAAACTGAAGGCTTAGCGGGTTCCTCCTCTCCCCCTTGTGGGGGAGGTTACAAAATCGAAGGCTTAGCCCGATCAGGGCTAAACTTCAGACTTTGTTGGTGAGGGGATCGGCGATGGTGGCACCAGATAACCGCCCCCCTCTCTGGCGATTTCGGATGTTTAGGCGGCTTGCGCTCGCCTAGTTCATCGAAATCGCTTTCTCCCCCACCAAAGGGGGAGATGGGCGTTGCGCATGCCGCCCGCTCCCGCTTCTCCCCGCTGGGGAGAAGATGGTCCGCAGGACCAGATGAGGGGGGCGCGAAGCGCAAGGCGATGCTGCAGAGCATTGGCGGGTTTATGGTGATCCTGTGCGCGGCGAAATCCGGCTCCGCCGCCCCCTCATCCGGCGCTACGCGCCACCTTCTCCCCGCTGGGGAGAAGAGGGAGGCCGCCGCCCCCCCTCAATTCCCCTAGTCGGCGGGGGATGACTTTGAGAGTTTCCTCAACAAAATCAAACCCCGACATGTTTTTTCATCCCCGCCCATTTCCACGCGCTTACCCTGATGCCCGTCCCGCCCTCGGATACACCTGACGATGCGATGTCAGGCGAGGCGGGGCCGGCGCCGGGGTGGAGCACTGTCGCAGGTGTGAGTTCCCGGCCCGCTGCAACGGTCTCCCTCCGGACGAGGGGCTGGTAACGAAGGTGACGAGGTCGGATGCTCTCGTCACCGGATACCCCGATCGGAAGGACGTGCCTTAGAGGCACACAGACAAGGCGCCCACGCCGTCGCGAACATCCAGACAGCGGGGCGAATAAAACGGCGGGGATGAGCGCCGGGCCGCGAATGGCCGGACGATCATCCCCCGGGCGAGGGTCCCGGTCGGAATGGTGCACCATCCGGCGGGAACCTCCCGGGCCACCGGCCAGGCTCTGGCAGACATTCCCTTGGGAGGGCTCTGTCAAAGCCGGACCCTACGCCCGGTCATCCTCGGGCCTGACCCGAGGACCGTCGCCGGCCTTGCCAGAGAGACGCATGCAGCGGGAATAGACGCCGAACGGGGCGCCGGAAGGAGCCACATAAAACTACTTAGACAGGTTGCTTCTGGCGCCTCGTCCGAGACAGATTTCAGGCGACCCGGAGGGAGCAATCCCGACCGGTGGCGAAGCTTGGGGTTTTTGACATTGATAGATCACCCTCACCCTGAGGTGCCAGGCTTGCCCGGCCTCGAAGGGCGAGGCCACCCCGCCACCCCTCATGCTGAGGTGGCACCGAAGCGACCCTCGAAGCACGAGGCCACCAGAGCGGGATGCTTCGAGGCCCTTGCCTTGCGAGGGCACCTCAGCATGAGGGCCTAGCGGAATGCGCGGAGCCTATCTCCCCCGCAAGGGGGGAGATGGGGTCGTGCCCCTTCACATCCCCTCGCCCGGATTCCACAGCCTTGGCCCCGTGCCACGCCCAACGAGGTAAAGCCCATCAGCCGCCACCGTCTGCCACTCCCCAACCTCGCCATCCGGCCAAAGCACGCGGATCTCGGTTTCTGCCTGTTCCCCCAGACCAAAATGATGCCAGCCGGTCTTGCCGCTGACATGGCCGCCGCCGATGGTGAGTTCGCGGCGCTGCACGACATCGCCGGTTTTCACCTCGATCCAGGCGCCGACCGCATCGCGGTTCGGACCGTCCTGGCGCAGCGCCAGTTGCAGGAAGTGGCCAGCGCCTTCGGTGGTGTTGCGCCAGATCTCGACGGGCGAGCCCTGGTTGACGACCAGGAGATCGACCAATCCATCGAGATTGAAGTCTGCCAGCGCCCCACCTCGGCCCTTGGCCATCGAGGCGATGCCGGCCTTGTCGCCCATTTCGACGAACTTGCCGTCCTCGCCCTGGACGAGCAGGTTGTTCGGGTCCTTCTCGGCAAAATCGGGCATCTCCGCGACATTGCCCTTGGCGATGAAGAGATCAGCGCGGCCGTCGTTGTTGACGTCCTCGAATTCCGTATGCCAGGCGGTCGAAGGGCGGATCTCGCCGCCGGTATAGGGCCGGTGCGCCGTGGCGCCCTTGGCGAAGGCGATATCGGCGTAGGAAGGCTTCGGCTTGCCGTCGGCGGGGATTTCGGCGAGCCTCTGCAGCTTGTTGTCGGCCATGCTCGTGAGGAAATATTCCGGATAGCCGTCGAAATCGAGGTCGTGGGAAGCGATGCCCATGCCCCAGATGCGCAGGTATTTCCAGCCTTCCTCCTGGGTGTAGAGCCGCGGGGCCTTGCCCGGCTCAACATGCCACATCTGCTCCTGGCCGCCCTTGTAATATTCGCGGTCGTTGGAGACGCGCAGCGAGGGCGTGCCGGAGCGGTTCCAGTCGGTGAAGAGGATCGACAGCGGGCAATAGGAGGGGTTGAGCGCGAGCGGCGGGGCGAAGCGACGCTCGGCAGCGGACAACGGGCGATGCAGCCAGTTGTCGGTGCAGGAGCCCCAGGGCTCGAAGTCCTCGAAGCGGTCGATGTAATTGCCGACGGCAAGCGTCGGCCAGGAGTTGCCGCGCTCCCAGGTGGCGGAAAAGGCCGTCGACCAGGCGTCGCCGCCGTCGAAGCCCCAAGCCTCGTTGGCGCGTTCGAAGCGGCATTCGCCCAAGCCGCGCATCACGACATTCTCGCCGGAGCGCAAGAGCACGACATCCTGCAGCCCGTCGCCATCGACATCCAGCGGATAGGCGCCGATCACCTTGTCGAGTTCGAGGCCGGACACCTGTTCGTCGAACTTGAGAGCGCCGCCATCCTCGCTGCGGTTGAGGTAGAATTTCGCCTTGTCCTCGCCGCCCGCAAGGACGAGATCGGGGAAGCCATCGGTATTGCAGTCGAAACTACCGGCACCGCCGCCGACCATATATTCCCAATCGCCGCGATAGGTGCTGACGATACCGCTGGAGGCGGTTTCGTCGGTGAAGCGGGGCACGAGGGGGCCGCCATTGGCAAGCGCTGTGCCGGCCTGGAGCGCGGCGAACAGAGCGGCCGCAAGGGCGGTTCGGCGATGGTGCGAGGCGATGGCTTCGGCCGTCATCCGCGGGTCCTCAAGGCGACCGCCTTTTCGCCGATGCAACGCCCCTGGTCGAGGCCACGATCGATCGCGGCGCGGAAATGAATGCCGCCATAGAGACGCGAGATGCCGGCTTCTTCAGCCGCATCCCAGAAGCTCTTGAAGCTGCGGTTCGGCAGCTTGTCCTTTTCATGGGTGTTGTCGGTGAAGGCGAAGTTTTCGCCGAAAAAGGCCGTCAGCACCGTGGCTGCCGCACCCGACTGGGTGGAATGGCCGGAGGGATATTCCGGGAAGGGCGGCGTGATCAGGATCGGCTCCCATTTGGGGTCGATCACCCGCTTGATATAGGTGACCGGGCGGAGCAGGTCATATTCGAATTTCGAATGCCAGCAGCCGATGAAGGCATCGGCGAGCGAAATCCCGAGCCGGGCGAGCAGATCGGCATGTTCGGCAGCACCGGCCTCCTGCTCGTCGAGGACCTTCAGGGCAATCACGATCCAGTGGCCGGGCGGGGTCGGCGAGAGCATAGGATCATCCGACCAGAAGCGGGCGATGGCGCGCTGCTCATCGGTCACGCTGTTCACCGCCTCGTAGACCTCCATCGCTTCCTTGTAGAAGTCGGAATCCTTTTCCTCGCTGTAGACGGGCGGCGCCGGCAGCGGGCAGCCATTGCCGGTCTGCAGGGCGAAGGGACGGTTCTCGCCCCACTGGGGAAGAAGGGGCATTTGCTGCTGATTGATCAGACTGGTCGGCACCCAGCTGTCCTTGTTGCTCCCCAGCGCGAATTCCAGGGGGAAGCCCATGTTTTCGACCTTGGCGCCGCCGTCGTCCAGCGACCAGGCAAGGATATGCGCCGTTATGCTCTCGCCATAGGCCTGGCTGCGGGCGACGAGATCGGGGGCAAGTCCGACGGCCACTTCGGACGAGAGCTTTTCGGTCATGCGCTTCAGGGCGCGCTGACCGGTCGGGCCGGTATTGCCGAAGAATTCGCGCGCGGCTGATGACAGGGCTGCCTGCATGACGACGGCCTCGTCATAGGCGAGGCCCGCTTCACGCCGAGGTACTGGGGTGAGGCCGTTCAACTGACCGGCAAGCGAGGTCATGGTCGTGTCGCCGGCCGCCAGCGCCTCATAGGCGGTGACCCCGAGATAGGCGAAGGCGCGGCTTGCCACGGGGGGCGAATAGGTCGGCGTATGACGGACAAGTTCGAGAATGAGGCGATACCAGTCGCGCATGACCGTGTCGGGCGCCCACAGGGGATGCCTGGGCCGGCTGGAAGGCCAGCCCGATGATGATGAAGCAGAGCGCAACCAAGCGCTTACCCACTGCCTTCATGTCCCCCTCCCACAGGTTTCTGAAGCGATCTCAATCGATTGAAGTTCGATTAAGCACGGGGACGGATGGCTCGCAAGAGGGAGGTCGGGGACCCAGATCAAATCCAGCCGATGGCGCGGCCGGCAAGACTCAAGGCAAAGACCGCGAGGCAGCTTGCGGCGACCCGCCCGAACAGCAAGGGGTTGGTGGTTGCCAGCCGCCGGAGGATGGCGGCACCGGCGCTCAGCCAGCAGGTGGCGACGATGACGACAAGCAGCGAAACACGGCGAGATAGGGGAGCGGCCGGAGCAGTGCTTCCAGCGAGGCCGTTCCGGCGGCGGGAATGAGGGCAAGCCCGATGATCAGGGCCTTGGGGTTGAGCACCGTGGTGGCGTAGACGGCAACCACCGTCGTTCCGGCCTGCGCATTGGCCGAAGGGCCGGATCCAGAGCCGGGCAGCGAGCAGCAAGACCCAGAGGGTCGAGGCGAGCTTGATGCCAAGCGCTGCAGCCGGCTGGTCGATGAGCAGTGGTGCTGCAAAAAAGACAAGCGGGACGATGGCCGTGAGATAGCCGGCGCATTCGGCCCCGATCAGCGGCAGCGAGGCCTTGAGGCCGCGGGTGGCGCCTGAAACGGCAAGCAGGGTATTCGTCGGCCCCGGCGTCAGCAGGAGGAGCAGGACGGCAAAGGCAAAGGCGGACAGGGACAAGGCAGAACTCCGATCAGTGAGGTCGGAGATAACAGGTCGGGTGCTGCGGCGGCTTGATGTCGGTCAAACCCTGAGAAGGGATCCGGGTGACGCGGAGAGATGCGCTCAAGACGGGCGGATCTGCCGGACCCAGGCACGAGCCAGCCAGCCCGGCTTCATCGGAAAGCTGCCCGTCGGTCGGTTCGATCTCAGGATGGCGGTTGAGCCAGCCGGGTTCCTTGCGCTCGATGACCTCTGGGAAATGCGTCATCCAGTTGCGCACAACCTCGCGGTTGGCCTCGAAATGGAACTGGAAGCCATAGGCGGCGCGGCCGATGCGGAAGGCCTGGTGGCGAGCCGCTTCGTTTTCCGCGAGGTGAGCAGAACCTTGCGGCAGCGTGAAGGTGTCGTCGTGCCACTGGAAGGAGAGGAATCGGTCGGGCATGGCCGAGAGCACCGGATCCCGTCTGCCGGCTTCGGTGCGGCCAATGCTGCGCCAGCCGAATTCGGGGGCGGCACCGATCAGATTGTCGCCGCCATAGGCGCGGGCAAGAAGCTGGCTACCGAGACAGATGCCGAGCACGGCTTTCGCGCTGTCCCCGAAGCGACGCATCAGGCTTGCGAGTTCCGGGAGATAGGGATGCTTCTCGTCGTCGCGGGCGTTCTGCTCACCACCGAACACCACCAGAGCGTCGAAGGCATCGAGGTCCGGCAGTGGTTCGCCAGCATAGGCTCGGATGGTGGCGGTTTTCGCGCCCGCCTCGGCCAGAGCAATGCCAACCTGACCGACTTCGGTGACGCGGGTGTTTTCGACGATGGCAACACGCATGGGGAATCGGATCTCGTGGATGTTGCCCCCAGAGAAAGCATGCGGATGCGAATGTCGCAAGACGGAGGGCGCCGCAAGCAGCGCCCTTCCGGGACCTCAGAAGGTTTTCTTCAGACGGGCGTCGACAGAGTGGCGGTTGCCGCCACGGATGACGAAATAGAACGTCATTGCCGCCCACAGCAGCGATTTTTCCGCGCCGGAGAAGCCCTGCTCCAGCTGGATCCAGTGGAAATAGACCGTGACCAGCAGGACGATCGTGGCTGCAAAGGCCGCCGGCCGAGTGAGGAGACCGATCGCGAGCAAGATGCCACCGAAGAATTCGGTGATCGCCAGAAGCGGCGACCAGAAGACGCCGGGATAGAAGCCGAGGCCTTCGACCATCTGGACGGCGCCGAAGGGATCAACGATCTTGCTGGCGCCATGGATGACGAGGAAGCCACCGGCCACCAGACGCAGCAGGGTTTCGACCCCGTCGTGACCGGAGCGATAGACGGGGGCAAGAGCAGGAACAAAAAGACGGTTCGGTTCAATGGACATGAACAAACTCCAAAAAAGACAATAACCTGCGCGTCATGGCCGAAGCTTAGCTGCGTGGCAATTGGACGCACGCAGAAAAGTTGATTAGTTGGGTTAACTTATCCGTGAAGTGAGGAATACGCCGATGGAAAAACCCCGGATTTCGATCACCTACTGCACCCAATGCAACTGGCTTCTGCGGTCAGGCTGGATGGCGCAGGAACTGCTGCACACCTTTGCTGACGATCTGGGCGAAGTGGCACTTATCCCTGGCACGGCGGGATTTTCGAGATCAAGCTGAACGACGACCTGATCTGGGAACGCAAGCGTGATGGCGGCTTTCCAGGCCCGAAGGAGCTGAAGCAGAAGGTGCGTGATGCCATCGATCCCGAGCGCGATCTCGGCCATGTGGACAGGGTGAGCCGCAATGAAGGGCTCGACAGCTGACACAGGGGCGAAGGCGGCCGCAGAACCGCCTTCGAAGATCGCTCGTCTCAATAGAAGGGCGATTGGCAGACCTTGTAGTAGCCGCTCGACGAGAGGAACTGGTTGGTGCGGGGATTGTAGGACCGGTAGCGGTTCAGGCACCAGTCGACATGCCGCTCCCAGGACCGACGCGGCGGACGATAACCCGGATCCTCGTAAACCGGCGGGCGCGGGCGCGGACGGTAGCCGGGTTCGACATAGACAGGCGGACGCGGCCGTGGGCGATAGACCGGCGGCTCGTCATAGACGGACGGCGGATAATACTCCGGTGGCAGGGGGCGTGGACGGCGCGGCGGCGGGCGGTCCCAGGTCTCGTAGCAACCGGAGAAGTCGCAGACGATATCGATCTCTTCGACATCGGAGCCCGGCTGCGAAATCAATGGCATCGGCTTCGTCATCGCAGCATCCGCCACGGAGGTGAAAAGCTGGGCGCCGGCGAGCGCCACGGCCACAAAAGCGGATCGAATCGTCATATAGTTATCCCGTCGTTCATCCCGGCGGCGGGCAAACCGCCTCGCCGACGGCAAGATAGAGCGTTTCGATCACGGCTTTTTCACGGCCGCGTTATCCGTGGCAGACTGTGCAAAAGGCCTGTGTCCCAACGCATCTGCGAATCCGCTTCCGGCATTCAGGCAGACGCCTTCATCGCGCCGACATGAAAAACTTCAAAAAGCCGGTTGACAGGTCGGAGCAGTCCCTTTACACGGCTCCTCGTCGCCCAGATGGCGGAATTGGTAGACGCGCCAGCTTCAGGTGCTGGTACTCGAAAGGGTGTGGAGGTTCGAGTCCTCTTCTGGGCACCATTCCATTTTAGGTTTCCCCTTGGAAACCAATCTATTCAATGTCTTGACGGTAAGCCGGGTACACTTTGAGGTACACCCGGGGGTCATTTTGAGGCTGACATGAACCTTCCCTACGTCCAAAAACACAAGAGCGGTTTCAGGTATCGCCGCAAGTACCCCGAGGACATCTCAGCGGTACTCGGGAAGAAGCAGCACTTGGCCCCACTGGGGAAAACCGAGGCCCAAGCGGCTGAGAATTGGAAGCGAGTCGATGCGGCTTTCGAGAAGACCGTAAGAGGCCGTCCGAGACCGCCACCGTGAGAAATCCCCTTTCGAGACCTATACCGAGAGCGTGAGCCTGATCCGTCAACTCGGATTTGATCCAAGTAGCCCCTATGATCGTGCCACCCTGCCGAACGATGCGGACGGGGAGGATGCGGCTAGGGAGCAAGCAGCGGCAGAGATCATTGAAAGGTACACTGTCGATCCCGACACGGGACACCCCGTGGGGATGTCTGCGGCTCAAGAGTTGGTCGTCAGGTCCCTGCTGAACGGCGCCCCCCCCCCGGCCCTCCCCCCGCCTCAGCGATGCTGTCACACTCTACAAGGCGGAGAAGTGCGCAGGTGACACGCTTCTGGAGAAGAAGAACGTCCAGCGAGTTGACCGGCTCGCCAAGGCGTTCACTCGCACCATCGGCGCGGATGCGGAGGTGTTGTCTATCACCCGTGAGGACGCCCGACGCTTCCGGGATGCCCTGCTAGAAACCGGGATCAAGCCGGAGTCAGTGCGGCGGGAACTGAATGTGATCAAGGCTGTCATAAACCACGTGATCACAGAGCATGGCCTTGCCAACAGCTACGCCAATCCGTTCAACAAACTGCCCATTGCCAACCTCGACAACGAGACAGACCTTGAGAAGCGCGACCCTCTCCCGGAGAGCGTCTTAAAGGCAGTGCGCAGCAGGATCATGTCCAACAGCAAGACCGAGCTACAGCTTGTGTGGCGGCTGCTGGAGGAGACAGGCTGCCGACTAGGGGAGATTACAGGTCTCCGAGTGTCTGACGTGGAAGTCACCGGTTCTACTCCTCACGTCTCAGTGGAGTGGCACGAGGACAGGCGGTTGAAGACCAAGGCCTCCCGCCGTGACGTGCCGCTTGTCGGGGATGCTCTTGAGGCAGCTAAGGAGGCCCTGAGACTCGCCAAGGGACGCGCCATGCTCTTTGAAGCGTACGGCACTGAGAACGGCCCCACGAATGCCTCAGCTGCTCTCATGAAGCACGTTCGGGCCGTCACCGACAATCCGCTGCACGTGGTCCACTCACTCCGCCACAACATGTCCGATTGGCTGAGGGCGGGAGGGGCAGGAGAGCGGGAGGTGAACGTGATCCTAGGACATTCCCTCAAGGGTGTCGGCTCACGGACATACGGAAGCAAAGCGGAGCGCCTGAGGATCACGACAGAGGTGATGAAGAAGGCGCACGAGGTGAAGAACCGGCAAGCGGGTCCTATACCGCAGGAGACCCCAGCGGAACCCATGCGCCCTCCGGTCTCAGGCTGAGGCCGCGCCTACTCAGGCCCACCTTTAGAATATCATTACAAAGGCACAGCGCGGCTTGTCCGCCACATAGAATATCAACAATAGTCTATCTTTGCCGTTTCGGAGTTAACCAGCATCAAATCGAACCCGAATAAATTATTGATACTGGAGGCGAGCGCATTTCTGACTTATACTTCTCCCGCAGAGAACGAGGACATACAATGCGCAAACCAGAAGAACATCACGAAATACATCTGTCGATCAGCGGAAGTTTTGTCTCAGCCACCACATGCCCGGAGTGCCTCAACCGAGCAACAACCGCACCGGGATGGGTGGCGCAGCATGTTTGCAAGCTCTCAGACCTTGCCGGGGAATTCAGGGAGCACCTTGAGAAGCTCGGTTATGCGTACATGCCAGCAAGACATGCGTTCCGTGGCAACCCCCATCTAGGTGACCTTCTGGACCCTTGCGGCCATTACTGGCTTTACCACAGGTCACCAAACAGGTGTCCAATGACCCAGCTGGCCTACGGATTGTCTCACTGACTTCAAGGATCACCGCGTTCGCGTGGTGGACATCGACGGTAAGCCGTGGTTCGTCGCGGCTGATCTCACCGATTGTCTCCCGCCGTGAGCGTCAAGACGAAGACGCGCTGGTTTTCGAGTTCAACTCCTCGTGCCACAAGCGCTCCAAGGTATCGGCGGCGCTGGTGTCCCTCCACCAGCAAGTAGTTGCTTTCGCAGAACCGCCCGTGCGCGTCATAAAAGCCGTCTGACGTCCTCAAGACAATTGGAGCGAAGTCCAGGCCCCCTGATCCAGAGCAAGAGCCGTAGGATTATTGGGATGCTGATGGAAACAGTCGTAGTCCCAAGCTGGATCGATCGGCTCCTGGCCATACGACAGACCGACGCTTGAAAGAAATTCTTGCGGAGACCATCGCTCTTCACTCCATTCGAGACGATCAAGCGGAAGGAACCTGAGCGGCGAATGCTCCCAGTGACGGTATATCCATTGCTCGCAGATCTCCGGATGAAGGTTGGATAGTTCGGCCTTGTGTCGCCTCCACCAATCAGCGAACGGCTCGACGTCTATGGTGCCGAACCCCAACGGCATCATCTCGCGGGGCCAACTGGCACCGTACTTTTTCCTAACGTCTATCTTGCTCAACATCTTCTCCCGACGAACCACCCCCGGACAGTCCATCAAACACCCTCGGGCACTCCCCGCGAAAACCATCCGTTCCCCTCCGGTTCACCTGCCGTTCTCGTACCATTAGCTCCGCTTCATTCACCAGCCCAAGAATGGAACAAACCTCATGTGACGGGCCGTACAATTACCCGCCCATATAGTACGCACCAAGCGCCCCTCCCGTGTTACCGGCCATCTCTCCGCAGCAACCCGCATGATTGCTCACGTCCGCACGGGAAAGAACGTAGCTCCAGGGCGGGTTGACGGTTAACATCAGCGGTCACTTGGCAATTACCCCCTCATGTTACAATACGAAGCGTTTGCCGGAACGGAATTACCCCGACTTGAAGTTGGGGTAAATCATACCTCTAGCGCTCTCCGGGATCACCGGCCATCCCGCAGCGGGAACCCGCATAATCGGCCGCGACGGCACGGGAAAGAATGCAGCTTTCAAAGCGGGAGCAGGTCACCGGCAGCGGCCTCGCGGTAATTACTACCGCATACAGAGAACTACAAAGCCTTTGGGAATTTGGGGGCAACTCCCCCGAACTCGGCACGACCCTTAGTAGTCTCGGCAGCGGCCCCTTGCGACCCCCGCCGACACCCGAGGGCGGCAATTAGACCTGCATATAGAGAGACCAAGAAAATCGTAGCGATCTGAGCGGTTATAGCGGCATCCTGTTTTTTCCGGGAGGTACGGAATATTGCCGACGAGGTATCGGACAGGGAACACCGGCAGCGGCCCCGGCAAGGCATATTCGCAATTACTTCAAAACACTGAAACTAATAGATAAATAATTACCACTCCATTCAGAGGAGACGAAGAATTTCCACGGCTCAGGAATTACCCCCTTCATCCAGAGAGGACGAAGCTCCACGACAGACCGAATTGGACGGCCGGAATGGAAGGAGCAGAAGCGAAAACGAGCAAGAAAATAAAATACAACCAAGGGCATTGACAATGACGGAATGAGACAGTATTCGCGTACGCGCGTCTTAAAGATATAACTCTAAGTTATATATAAGATACCCTTAGGTTACCTCTGCAATGTTTATTGAAAGACATAGTAGTAGTAGTACCTAGAGATAACCTCAGGGTTACCTCAGGGTATCCCATGGCTCCTCTGGGATGCCCTTCCAAGAACTCCCACTCCCTTGCCTCCACCCTGACCTATACCATCAGGTCCCGCAGCGACTCGCTGAGAGCCTTCACGTCCTCTCCGCTAACTCGACACCGCCGGGACCCCTGAACGCTCTCCACGGACTCCTGTGAGTCAAACAGGGCCACCCTCCGCCCCGCCCTGCCTCCTCCCCCGCAAACCATCACGAAATCCGCCCTCTGGGACACCCAGCGGGACGCCTCAGCGTGTCCATCGCAGCCCATGCGCTGTCTTGGCCGCTCTCAGCGTCACACGACGCAATCCCACCGGGACACTCCCGGTTCTCCGCATACTGGAAAAGGTATCCAGCATCATGACCACCACCACCACCCGCCCCACAAGTCCAATCGCCACCATCGAAATCATCGGCTCTTACGCCGCGCGACATATCGAGAGCGGCACTACCGTTGACACGTCTCCGCCAAAGGCAACCCGCCGTGTGCCGAAGCGGACCACGACCCGAAGCCCTATCCCGGTTCTTTGCCGGAAACTGATTGCCCAAGGGATCGACCCTGAGACCCGCGCCCATGTTGTCCGCAAGGCCTTGGAACGTGATGGCTTCACTCCGATCTTCAATCGGGACCGCCCTCTAGCCGTTTGGGCTGGACTGGACGCAATCGAAACCGAGACCGAGTCCGTCCGTATCGTCAAGCACCGGCCATTCCCCAGTGCCCTCGTGACCAAGGAAGCGAAGGCGGGAGCAGCGACACCCAGCGACACCCGAGAAACACAACGGCCCTCCGAGGTCACGACGGCACAGCCGGAAATCGCTATGGGAGAAGCCGCATGAAGCGCCCATCGTTCCTAATCCGCAGCTTGAAGCCGGGAGACCTTGAATACCTGGCCGACCATCTCCGCAATGCCGACAAGCAGGAGTTGGCAGCAGCAAGCGGACACAGCAACTTCCTCTCCCGCTTGTCCGTCTCTGCCGAGCTTTCGGATAGCCTCAAGGTGGTGGAGGCCGAAGGCGTCCCCCTGTTGATCTTCGGGACCGCAGCGATCACCCGTGACACCAAGGCTGTTTGGCTTGTCGGAACCAAACGCATCAACGCTTTCAGCCGTGCAATGGTGGAGGAAGCGCGACAGGTGCTCCGCAATTGGTTCGAAGATGACACGGGTCTCCTCCGCCTCATGAACTTCACATACGCCAAGAACAAGCTGCATCACAGATGGCTTGAAGCCCTTGGCGCGGAGATCATGCCAGCGGAACCCTTGGGAACCCGAGGGGCACTCTTCCACCCGTTTGAAATCCGGAGGAAAGCCTATGTGTGATCCGGGGATGATGCTTGGAATTGCAGAGGGTGCCGCTCAGGCGGCGGGACAAGCTCAGGCGGCTGATCACAACATCGAAATGATCAATCAGCAGACCAAGCTTGAGTATGCCGCTCAGCAGCGGGAGCAGATTGTGCAGGACAACGCCGCGAACAAGGCGGGTTATCAGGCCCAACTTGAAACCGACCGCACGTCCTCAGCGGTCAAGACGGCGGGAGCGGGGATGGGCGGCGCGACCGCTGGACAGCGTATTGCCGAGCAGCAGAGGCAGGGCGCGTTGTCTATCGAGAGTGCGAAGGATCGCAAGGACGCCGCACGGGCCAACTATGCGTTGGGCTCCAAGTCCTCGCAGGTCACCGCGCAAAACGGCATATCGCAACAGCAGGTCAGTCCAATGACCACGTTCGCAAACATCGCCTCTTCGGGCATGGCGAACTACGGCGCGTTTGGCTGAGTTGGTGCCGGACACCGAAGGGAGGGGGAGACAGGTTAGGCCCTGTCGCTCCCGCCGGTCCTTGCGCTGATCTCGCAGAGAACCCCAAGGGCAAGCCCGAGAAGAAGCCCGACGAATGCTTGGTTGATCGCCTCGCCACTTGTGGCAGTCGCGAGATACCGCGCCGATGCAGCCCGGTTGCTTTCGGAGTCAACGAAGTTGAACGCGACGAAGAAGGCCAGAGCGAGCCTCACTGTGCTGCCCCAAAAAATGACGTGCGCAATCACCTTGCCAATGCGAGTGAATAACATGAACCTATACCCTCCAAAGTGGTCCCCGGCAGCGGCCTTAGCAGAGACCGACAGGGGGGAGCAAGGCAGGGTGTGGAGACAGGTGGAGCGCTGATCTCAGCGTTCCCCGAGAGGATCGCCGGGGGATCATCGGCCCCCGGCAGGTCCCTTTGGGTGTCCTGAATGTGGCATTGCGCAACATGTCCCTTGCACTAACGGGTGCCCTCCGATTAGATAAACCTAGGGTTTTGTGGGGGATTACATGTCGAAGACTGTCTTGGTTGCACTTTTGGTTTCAGCGGCTGTTTCGGGCTGCACCAGCTCCAGCGCCGTGCGCACTTCGCAAAACACAGCGATTATCAAGACCAGCGCGGCTCCTATTTGCGGCGGCACCGGGGCTGCGCGAGTGGCTCAGAAGCAAGCGGCAATTGAGACAATCAAAGCGGGTTTTGACCGCTATGTTATCACCAACGCAGCAAGCCAAAACAACGTCGGCGTGACGCAGCTACCCGGCCAGTACAACACCTACGGCACGGCGAGCGTCTACGGGAATTACGGCACTTACAATGCTACAACGACCTACCAGCCGGGACCTACCATTGTGCACGGCACTCACGACCAAGCGTTCGCTATAAGAATGTTCAGGGAAGGCGAACCCGGCGCGAGCCAAGCCCTGTCCGCGAAGGAAACGTTGGGGCCGGAATGGGCTTCCATCGTCAAGAATGGTGTGAATGTTTGCTCTTCGTAAAGGGCTTGGAAGTCGATCTTCGGGCCGACCTCATTGCAACGCGCCGGATGTCGCGAGCGTCGAGATGCACTGAGCATAGTCCTCTATGGTCTTTCTGCTTCTGACCTGCTCGAAAGCGTCATTTGTGCTTTCGACCGCCAAATCCACATTTAGCTGAATGTCGCTGCTTCCGTTGAGTTGATTAAACGCGAACGTCAATTCTCCCTGTTCAATCGCCTCCGCCACAATCTCCATTGCAGGACTTGCCTGATATATCGCGAACCATCCCCCTGGCTGATCGGAAGGAGCGGCGTCAACTAGACTATCAAAGTTGTTCCTCAGGTCTTTGCCGACCAAGTAAGCGCGAGATGGGGGAGAAGGCTTGAGTGTAACGCCGTCACCATCGAATGCCGAGACTACAACTTTGACCGTCACCCCCATACCGTTTGACGTGGCCATCATTCCGCTCGAACCCGATACCTTTATCAAGGCTCCTTGGCGGTACGTGTGGTCCAACGCGATAGCATCGAATGACAACTGGCAGCCGATCAGCTTTCCATTGCTCATGACAGGTACGCTTGCCGCGCTCAGCGTTCCGCCTTCCCTCTGGAAGATCTCTGAGCTACCCAAAGTCGGCCCCGCGAAAACCAGCACTGCCAGTGCGGAGGACATACACCTGTTTAGCGCTGTCCGCATTTGTGTCGCTCCTCCTGTTTGATCCAACTTTATCCGCGCTTTCGGTAGATACAAGCCCCGCGCACCTGCGCCCAAACCTCGCTCATAAGTAGGCCCCGCCCCCGAGTTAACGTGGAGGGCGGAGCAGGATCGTAAGACCGACAGTTACGGCGAGAACACCGAGGGAACCCCGTGTTGCTTCAAGAGGGTCCGCAGCGACACTGTGATGTCATGTGTCATCTGCCGAACCTCTAACACCTCGTCAAACGCCTCGTACCTGACAGCCCCAAGCGGCATGTGCTGCCTGGCATGAAGACCCACGTCTTCCGGCCCGTAGGCCCTGCGGGTTTCCGAGAACACCACCTCCCCGCCCTCGTCGTAGAAGACAACCGTGTAGAGGGTTTTCTTGTCGTACTTACGCCGTGGCATGGTCTAGACCCTCCTCCACCTTGTCCCGGCCGAGCAAGTCGAGCAGGAGCGAGTAGATCGAAGGCCCGAATAGCTGGCGGTTCCCGGCGGGTGCCAAGGGTCCCACGATATCGAGACCTTCGACCAACTGGAATTCGCCGCCGTCAGCCTCTTCTAGGGCTTTGTCCGCAGCGTCGGAGTAGTCGGTTGCGTCAAGGAAGTCCGTGCAGAGGACCGTGCCGTCCTCTTCGAAGTAGATGACACCCCAGAGGTTATCCAGTGTGGTCACAGTGGCGGCATGGGTGAGCGTGTGCATGTCCCTAGTTCTCCTCTTGGAACGCCGCAGGATCGCGGCAGGGACCTCCTACAATTCACACGAAACGACACTCCGCAACAGAATTATACCTACGATATTGCAGGGATTTCAATAGCTTAGCTATCGCAGGGACAGCCGACAGTCTCTCACCTTGTGGGTCCCATGGGAAACATCGGCCCACTTCCGGCTGTCTCTGCGATAACGAAGCATCGCTCTTTTTTGGGCTGGCTTGTCCCCTGCCTCTTCTTCCGCCTCTCCCGACTCCGCAGAGCCTCATAGAGAGCGTTCTGTTGCGGGAGGTGTCGCAGGTCATTCGAGTTGCTGGATGCGCATGAATGCCCTCGACGGCAACAGGAAGAGCCGCCCTCGCGTAGACCTCTCCGCCGCTGCGTGTAATATCATTCGACTACAACGAAAGGACGCCCATGCTCGCCCCCGATGCCACCCTTCTGACAATCCGCGATGCCGTGACAGTCGAGTACGTCCGGCAGGTTTTAGAGAACGTACGGGTCTGTGAGCGAGAGATGGGGGATGCTCGCGTCTGTATCGCGGTGAACGATCTCAAGCCCCACCCGTCTTACCTGATCCGTGCAGTTATGGATCTGGAAACCGAAGAGGGAATGCTATTGATGGAGCTCGACGGTATGCGACACCGGCCACTGACCGAGAAGCAATTACGAGCTCTTATATGGTCTACCTCCGAGATAACCTACGAGGATGTTCGGAGGCTCATAGGCAGTATGCGCAACTTCAAGGTTCAGCCCCGGAAGGCCACGTGAGGGACCCCGCGACCTTTTTTACAAAAGTTGTGTGAGCGTATTACGTATACCCCTCTTCCCTCAAAACCCCCCGGTGGTGGGGGGTGGGGGTCCCGCCCTGTCCTATCCCGGCCCATCGATCTAAGACCCGGCACCTCTTGGTGCTCCCGGCTTGTCCTTCCGGGTTAGTCCTGTTGATCGCCGCTGATGCCTCCGCACTGTCCCGGAGTGTCGGCAGGGGGCAAGGGAGGGGCAGGAGCGGCAGACCTTCGTAACCCGGCAGGGGATCGCAGCGGGAAACCCGGAGGGACCGCAGCCCCCAATCTGCCCGGTCTCAATTGGATATATCCCAGCCGAACCGACGAATATCTCCTCCTCTTCCGGTCTTATAATTCCTCTTGACCATTTAAAACGAACCGGAATATATGGAACCACCCATATCGAACCGGAGACGTTTCATGTCCTTCATCCGCGCTTACCTCAGGGCTTCCACCAAGGACCAAGACGCAAGCCGTGCACAGTCCGACCTCCAGCGCTTTGCAGAGGAGCGAGGATTGAGGATCGCAGCGACCTACATGGAGAATGAGAGTGGCGCATCGCTCCAGCGCCCGGAGTTGTTCCGGCTCCTGTCGGATTGCCAGCCGGGGGACGTGCTGCTTGTGGAGCAAGTGGATCGCCTCAGCCGCCTCAATGCCGAAGACTGGGAGCGCCTTAAGTCCGAGATCAAGTCGAGACGTGTGAAGGTGGTAGCACTGGACCTACCGACCTCCTGGGGGATGGCGACAGCCTCAGCAGATGACATCCAAAGCCGGATGCTGGACGCAATCAACGGCATGATGCTGGACATGCTCGCAGCAATCGCCCGGAAGGACTACGAAGACAGGCGGCGGAGACAGTCGCAGGGTATTGCCAAGGCCAAGGACGCCGGAGCGTACCGAGGGAGGCCCGAGGACACCGACAGGAACGCAGCGATCCTCAGGATGCTCCAGTCCGGTCAATCGTGGAGCACCATCATTGCCGCAACGGGATGCTCCCGCTCCACGCTGTCACGCCTTGCCAAGCGGCTAGTGACAAAGGAGGAGGTGGCCCCCTGAGGGACCCGTGGGCAATCTTGCTCGCATCTGTCCTTCCACATTTTTCCACCTCTCCGCCTAAACCCTCTCCTATCCCGCTGCGAACCCCGCAGATCACCCGCAAGGAACCCGCCATGACCACCGGAGAAACCGCCTTCCTCACATTCGTGACCATCGTGGGCTACGGGACCCTTTTCGGCCCTCCGATTGTCGTCCTCCTGAGCAAGCTTCGGGAACGCAAGCAGAGTGGGAAGTGAGGCAGAATAAATCGATGGGCAGGGGGTACACTTTTGGTACAAACCGGGGTACACACTGGGAAAGCCCCGGACGTCGATGGTCTCATAAGCCTTTGATATTGATGGTGGATTTGATGCGTCTGATTTGGAGTATGGTGCTCACCTCTCCTCTTCTGGGCACCAAATTCCGATTTGAGATCAGCAGTTTATGCGATCCTCAAACACTTTAGAAAGCCCGGCTTGCCGGGCTTTTTTCTTGTCTGAAAATTGAGTTTCCGGTGCTGTCGCACTGTCGTTTTCAGTGCGATTTTTCACGCATTCCCGAGCACCCCAAGACCGCCACAAGGACAGACCATGGACGAGACCGTCGCCATCGAAAGCCGCAGCGAATTTGCCCTCTGGGCGATCGAACGTGCCAAGGAAATCGTTGCCCAAGAGGGCACGGCGCTGGCGCTTGCGGCGCGCGATATGGACGAGGAAGGTTTGCGCGAGGCAGGCCATAAGCTCGGCGGCGCAATCAGCGAAGCGCTGATCGAAGTGTTCGACGGTTTGCTCGGCCAGGACGATCCGGCTTGAGAAAAAGGGCGCCCAACGGACGCCCTTCCTCGATCTGAATTCCTTCGACCAGCATCAGCGCAGCCAGCATCAGCGCAGAATGCGAGGATTGGCGAGACCGCTCGTCGGCGTCGAACCGCCACCCGACAGGGGCTCGATCTTCCAGTTGGCCGAATTCATGATGATGGTATTCACCACCAGCGTGATGTTGTTCGTCTGGTTCGTGGTCGAATTGTAGGTCACGTCGCGATTGGGCAGGTGGATGATCCCCTTGAGGATCTCGCCCTTGCTGCCGTTGAAGACATATTGCTGCGGGTTGCGGTTGTTGCTGGCGTCGCTGGTTTTCTCGAACATCAGGATGTCCTTGTAGGTCCCTGATGTCGGCGCCGTCGCCGTGAAGGTCAGGCCGCCATTGGCGCGGATCTCGCTGTTGACGTCGGGGAAGTAGAAGGTGACACCTTCCGCCTTCACCGTTGCGCCGGAATTGATGATCATCCGGCCAGAAATGATGTGCAGACCCGGTTTGAACGTGACGGTCGGCGAGCCGTTGAACGTGGTTCCGCAGTGCTTGCCCGGCTGCAGCGTGATGGACTGACCGTCCATCGTGCCCGATGTGGTGCAGTTTGCAGGGACCTTAGGCTCCGGCATCTTGCCGGCGAAGGGATCCGCTTCCGCCGCGCATTTCGTCTGAAGATTGCTGAGCGTGCCGCCGTTCTTGATATAGTTCGCGCCCTTGACGCAGAATTTCGCCGTATCGATCGTTGCCCCGGCATTCATGATGAAGGCGGGATTGCTGGTCGAATGGACGTGGACCTCGCATTTCGTCGATTTGACATTGGCACCGGAGTTGATGAGCACGGCCTGGCTCTTGTTGCCGAGGGCATAGATGCAGCCATTGCCGCCAGCCGCCTCTTCCGCCCCGGCAGCGACGGTGGTGCTGACGCCAAGGGTGAAGCTGCTCAGGCCGACAATACCGAGAAACCTGTTGTCGACATCCTGCTCGTAGCCGCCGGTGAGCGACCCGTCGGCATTGACCGTCAGCGTGAAGCCGGCGCTTTCATTCAATTCGTCCTGCTCGGCGTCGAGACCTAGAAAATTACGGGCTTCAAGCTCCTGGGCGCTTTTGCCACTCTTGCGGGCAGCGGCGAGCATGGCGGCGTCGAGCTCAGCCTGCATCTCGATGCGCGTATTGTAGGCCGAAGCGACGTCCAGGGCACCACCTGCGGACACGAGAACGATCGGTGCGAGCAATGCGGAAATGATCCCGAAGTTGCCCGACCGATCCTGCCAACAGTGACTGATCTTCTCCAGAAGCATGATGTGTCCTCATTGTTTGAAACGACAATGGATCCGGACCACGCTGGGTGGACGGATGCCGTCTATTGAGGACAACCTAAGAACGAAATACTACTTTCGCGTTTTCATCTTACGTAAAATCTTGCAAAGCCCGACAAAGGCCAGTTGATCGCGTAACTTCCTGCCTCGAACGACTGAACCGAGACCGACGAGATCAGTCGATAACCCTCGGGTTGACGCCGGGATACCACATGCGGCCGGACCGCGGCGGCTCGGTGCCTTCATAGACGATGCCGTTCTTTTCGCAGCGATAGACCGTGTAGGGCAGGCTGTCGCGCAGATCACGGCGACCGAAGTGATGGCGGTTGGGGACAACCGTCCGCGTTTCACAGTTGACGTTTTCACCGAACTGGTTGACAGGATCCTGCGGCTTGACGCCAGGCAGGTCCTTGAAACTCTCCTGTCCGGCTGTGCCCCAGGCGATGCCTTCTGAGGCTGAGGCGGGGGCGACAGCTGGGAAGACGGCCAGCGACGCCAGCACCAGAGCAGTGCTGATCTTCGTGGACGTGTTGTTCTTTCGGCAGGCCGGCAGCATGGGCAATCTTCTCGTCAGCGCTAATGGTGCCGATATAGGCACTCGACGCCGCGGCACCAAGACCGGAATCATCACGTTTCGGCGACGGGGCGGCGGTAGCCGGTCGGGGTGCCGTAGAGCCAGCCGATGCGTTCGATGGCGGCCTCAAGCGTCTCGCGGGCCACGGACATGGTGTTGCCGTTGGCGTGGATCATGGTCGTTTCGTCTTCCATGATCGCCACATGGCCCTTCCAGAAGACGAGATCGCCGCGCCTGAGTTCGGCACGCTCCACGGGCACGCCGAGGCCCGATGCCTGCATGTCGCTGTCGCGCGGGGCCTTCTGCCCTGCCATGCGCATGGCCAGCTGGACAAGGCCCGAGCAATCAATGCCGAAGCCGGACTTGCCGCCCCAAAGATAGGGCGTTTCGAGGAACAGCGCTGCAACGGCGACGTAATCCGGTGCAGGAGGTTCGGCGATCGGGCGAATGTGGCGGGAAACAAGGGCTCCGCCGTCCAGCATCAGCAGATAGCGGGTGCCGCGGGTTTCCGCCTCCCCCTCGATCGTTAGCCGGCTTCCCATCGACAAGGCCATCCGCGTCGGGAAGCGCAGATCGGGGCCAGAATAGACGAAGCTGCGCGGCACAGTGACGAGATGGGTTGCTATGGCAACAGCGCCGAGCGTTTCTTCCAGCAGGTAGCCGACATAACCGTCGTCCACCGCCTGCACCCACGCCCAGCCATTCTTGCGCTCGAAAACACGGACTTCTTCACCCATCAGGAGTTCGGTATCGATTCCCATGGAAAGATCGGGTTTCGGGCGAAGCGGCACGACCGGCTGGGTGATCATCGCCGGTTGCGGGGTGACAAACCTGTCCGCTTCGACTTGCCCCTTCAGGGCGATATCGGCGAGATCGGGCCGGAAGGCGTTGAGGCGCCGGTCGAGCATAATCAAGTCTCCGTCAGCCGAGCGAGCGGCCCCGGGCGATGATGTTATCGCCGAATTTTTCGAGAAAGAGCGCACCGCCGACGGTGCGCTTGACGATGACGCTGCGGCGGTCGAGCTCGTCCCTGATACGGTCAACGAGGCCCAGCTCCCCGAGCGTATCGAGTGCGCGGGTGATGACAGGCTTTGTGACATTGAGGGTTGCGGCAAGGCCACGCACCGTATGGGGCGGCGGCACAAGATAAATCTCGAGCAGTACGGCGAGCTGACGCATTGTGAGGTCGTGGCCGTCTTTCTGGACCTGATCCAGGGTCACCCTGTGCCACAGGCAAAGCGCCTGGGTCGCCGTCATTTCGAGGCCCATGGCCCCTCCCCCTCGTTCTGATCCGGGCCAGCAGCCCCTCGCGAGTATCATTCCGGTAAAGGAACGATCTGGCAAGGGGCTGGTGGATTCAGGCTCAGTCGGCGCCGGACTGCAGGTAGCGGTAAAGCGCGCGGATTGCCTGAGCCTCGCCGCCGACAGGCGAATGGGCCCGCTCCGTCGGCGACCAGCCGAAAATGTCGAAATGCGCCCAGCGGCGGCCCGGCGAGACGAAGCGCTTGAGGAAGAGGGCGGCCGTGATGGCGCCCGCCATACCGCCCGAGGGGGCATTCGTCACGTCGGCGATCTGGGCCTTCAGCATGCGCTCATACCCCTTGTAGAGCGGCATGCGCCAGAGCGGATCGTCGACCGCGAGGCTCGCATCGGCGATGCCATGGGCAAGGTCTTCGTCATCGGTGAAGAAGGGCGGCAGATCCGGGCCGAGCGCGACACGGGCGGCCCCCGTCAGGGTGGCCATGTCGATCAGCAGATCCGGTTCCTCGGCGTCGGCATAGGCCAGCGCATCGGCAAGGATCAGGCGTCCTTCGGCATCGGTGTTGTCGATCTGGACGGTCAGACCCTTGCGGCTCTTGTAGACGTCACCGGGGCGGAAGGAATTGCCAGCGATGGCGTTTTCGACCGCGGGAATGACGACGTGGAGATCAACCTTGAGCTTGGCATCCATGATCATCAGCGCAAGGCCGAGAACATTGGCGGCGCCACCCATGTCCTTCTTCATCAGGAGCATCGAGGAGGCCGGCTTGATGTCGAGGCCGCCGGTGTCGAAGCTCACGCCCTTGCCGACAAGGGTGACCTTGCGATGGCCCTTCTTGCCCCAGCGCATCTCGATCAAGCGAGGGGCAACCGTGGAGGCGCGGCCGACGGCGTGGACGAGGGGAAAGTTCTTCTCGATGAGTTCGTCGCCGGTGATGACGGAGACCTCGGCCTTGTAGTGTTCGGCGAGGCGACGGACGGCGGCTTCGATATCGGCCGGGCTCATGTCGTTGGCTGGGGTGTTGATCAGGTCACGGGCGAGATAGACGCCCGCCAACTGGCGCTTGATGTCGGCGGCATCGGCATCCTGCGGGATCAGGAGGCGCGGTTCCGTGACCCGCTCGGAGCGATAACGGTCGAAGCTGTAGGCGCCGAGGCCATAGCCGAGCAGCAGGCGGTTGGCGGTGAGCGGGGCGGTTTCGATGTGCCATTCGCCGGCCGGCAGCGCACGGGCGAGCTTGCCGGTGAGATAGGGATTTTCGGAAGGGTTGGCGCCGAGCCCGAACAGCGCGCCACCCACATGGCCGTCGGCGGTGGGGATCAGCAGCACCGAGCCGGCCTCGGCCTTGAAGCCGGCCTTCTTGGCCCAGTCGAGGGCGAGTGGTTCCAGCGTGCCGGTCTCGACATGGGCCGGGGTGACGGCGAAGACCGGGAGCGTCTTGCCGCCCTTGGTGCTGAAGGGGGACGGTCTTTCGATATACTGGAACGGGGCCATGGCGAGACGCTTTCTGGAGATTCGGCTGAAGAATCGTTGGGGGCTCGATTAACACTCCGTTAGGGTTAACAGATTATTGCTTGAGTGGAGGTTGCGCCGCCCGGACGAGGCGCGGCGGCGGGGACTAGCTAACTCGGGACGATCACCATGCGCATGCGAATTCCAGGCTCGGCAAACCATCTGCGGATCGTGGCCATGACAGGTCTGGTGATGGCGGCGATGACGCTCACCGGCTGCGGCTCGGCGAAGAAGGAGCTGACGACGGGCTCGATCCCCAAGGCAAGCCAACAACTCGATTCGCTCAGCGGTCCGCAACTGAGCCGCGCCGTGGAAGGCATCGGCCAGGCCTATGACCGCAACCCGAAGGACCGGAATATCGGCCTCTCCTATGCCAATGGACTGATGATGACAGGCCGCAACACGCAGGCGCTTGCTGTCATGCAGCAGGTGGCGATTGCCCATCCGAACGATCGCGAGGTGCTCTCCTCACTCGGCAAGGCGCAGGCTGCGGCGGGCCAGCTGGAAAAGGCACTCGGCACCATTCAGCGGGCGCAGACACCGGACCGACCCGACTGGCGGCTTTATTCGGCGGAAGGGGCCGTGCTCGACCAGCTCGGCCGTTCCAGCGAGGCGCGCTCGCGTTACCGCATGGCGCTGCAGATGCAGCCGAACGATCCAAGCGTATTGTCGAACATGGGCATGTCCTTCGTGCTTTCGGGCGACCTGAAGACGGCCGAGGACTATCTGCGCCAGGCGTCGCAGCAACCCCGTGCCGACAGCCGGGTCCGTCAGAACCTCGCGCTGGTGGTCGGCCTGCAGGGCCGGTTCCAGGAGGCAGAACAGCTGGCGGCCCAGGAGCTCGATCCGCAGCAGGCGGCGGCCAATCTGCAATATCTGCGCGGCATGCTTGCCCAGCAGAATTCCTGGAAGCAGCTTTCCAGCCAGGACATGCCGAAAAAGAAGAGCTGAGCGCTCAGTCCGGAAAGACGAGGCTTGACCGGCCGCTGGTGAGATCGCGCACCAGCCGGATCGCCTGATCCTCATCGCCCTGCCTCAGCGTGACCGCGAGATCGACACCCTCTGCCGTGAAGCTTTCGACGAAGGTGAGATGCGGGATTGCGGCGAGCCGCGACTTCACGAGGGCGAGGTCCGAGAAGCTGACCGATGATTCGCCCGTCACCATCGGGATGATCTCCCGCTTGTCGGCCGATCGGAGCATCTGGGCAGCCGTTCCGCCATAGGCACGCATCAAACCGCCACTGCCGAGCAGGATGCCGCCAAAGAAGCGGGTCACGACCACAACGATACCGTCGAGTTCCTGGCCATCGATCGCCTGCAGGATCGGCTTGCCAGCCGTGCCCGAGGGCTCGCCGTCGTCGGAGAAACGGTAGGCCTGACCGATGCGCCAGGCCCAGCAATTGTGATTGGCGGCGGGATCGGAGACCGAGGCGAGGAAGGCCTTGGCTTCCTCTTCGCTGGCAATCGGTGCCGCTTGCGCGATGAAGCGGCTTTTCTTGATGTCCTGAACGAACTCAACCGGCGCGACGAGGGTGAACGGCATAGTGTGCTGCCTCAGCCGTCTGCTTCGTGTGCGAGAAGCCACTCGGCAAGTGCCGCGATCACGGAGAGGCGCAAGGCCGCTTTCATGGCGAGCGCGCGGGTGAGCGAGGCGTCGCGGCTGGAGAAGCCGAGTTCGGCCATGACACCGGAGGGCGAGAGTTTTCGAGCGCGCATGACCGCTTCGACCCGCTCGATCGTCGATGGCAGCAGATACCGGCCATTGGCGATGAGGGCCGCGGCGTCGTCTGGAATCGGTTCGGCACCGGACGGATCGGGGGCGGCCGATGCGCGGGCCCGCACTTCTGCCGAGACCAGATCCAGAAAGGCCTGGCGATCCTCGGGCCCCGCTGATGTCCAGGCCTTCAGGAGCTTCTTCAGGGGACTGGGCTTCTCTTTCTTCGACATGACCGGCTTTCTGTTCGTCCCCGTCCATAGCCCGAGCGGAGACACGGTGCGAGAAAAAAACTTGGGGGGCAGCATCTTCCGGCGAGGGGCGAAATTCGGCTTTGGCAACAGCGGCGTCGGGGACGAAAGGGCCCGATTCAGACCCTTCGTGCATTAGAAATTTCTGCCGGACAGAAAGCGGTCGTTAACCTTTATTTTCTACTCAGATAGCTCAGTTTTCGCGTTCTTGTATCCCGCCAGCGTTCAGGTTTCCGATGCACCCTCCCCGTTCAAATTCCGCGTATCAGGTCAATCATTTAGGGGACAACAAGGGTGAAGGCGCCGATCAGTCGGCAGCCGACCAGATCGAGGGGCGTGAGGAAACGCCCGTCTGGCAGAAGGCCTTCGTGTTAGGTCCCAATGTGCGTTTCACCCGCACGCCCGACCGCGTGCCGGGCAAGGCCGAGCCAACGCCTGCGCCTGTCGCCCAGCCGAGCGCACCGCCTGCACGGACGGCCGCACAACAGCCGGCGATGCCTCAGGCGCCCACACGACAAGCCTATCAGCCGACAGCTCAGCCGGTGGCCCCTGCCCCGGCAAGGCCTGCCTCTTCTGCGGCGAGCAGCGTACCCTATGCCGGATTGCCGCGCACAGGCGCACCCGCGCCGGCACCGAAGGCCGAAGTGCCGCGCATGCCTGCTTCCGTGACCTTGCCGCAGCCGCCGGATGCCGTGGGCGCGCGCGCGCTCACCTACAAGCTTCGCCGGGAACTCGCCCGCCAGCAGGCCGAACAGGCCGCCTGGGAAGCATCGATGGCAGATGGCGCATCGCCGCAGGAGATCGGCCCTGCCCCACAGCCCGTTCAACCGGCACCCCTGGTTCAGGGCATGCGCAGCGTGCTTGCCAGCACCCAGGCCGCGACCGTCGGGGCAAATGTTCGACCGACGACCGAGCCGCATGTGCCGCCGCACCTGCAGCGGTCGCTCGCCCAGCAGGCCGAAGCCTTGCGGCTTGCTGCCCAGCAGGCGGCCCCCGCAGCGCGTCCGCCGATGGTGCGCAATGCGTTTCTGCGGACACCGCCTGCAGCGGCTGCACCTGAGCCGGTTGCGGCTCCTGTGTTTGCTCCGCCATCCGTCCAGCCTATTGTCACGGCTCCGGCCGTCACGGCATCTGTTGCATCAGGCTTTGCCGCGTGGACGCAGATGACCAATCCATCACCGACGCAGCCCGAGGCCGTGACTGCGGTCGCGCACGAAGCGCAGGTTGAGCGTCTGCCGATCGCAGCGCTGCTGTCGGACCACATCTTCTTCGAGGCGATGATCGCGCCGGTGGATGCTCCATTGGAGATCGAAATGGCGCGGACCCCGATTGCGCAACCTGTTTCACAGGCTTGCCAGCCGGCGGCTCCGCAAAGGGCTCAGCACACCGCACCGCAGCCGGTTCGCAGCATTCCAGCGCCAGCACCTCAGGCTGTTTCAACGGTGCGCGCCGAAGTCGTGCGCTATCGCCCAGAAGGGGTTTCGGCCACCACACATCCGGTGACCGTTGCGGCGCGCAAGCCCGTGTTCGACGCAACCCCGGGCTCGGTCGTCGCGCTGTATCGGGAAGTCGCATATCGGGAGGTGTCAGCGGCGTCCTACGCGTTGCAGCAGGCGCAGGCAGCGGCGACCGAGACGGTTGCCCCCCTTGAGGCCGTTGTTGCGGCGCCGCTCCAGGCGAACCATTCGTCGATTGCTCCGATGTCTGCCGCACTGCCACGCCAGCCGCTGTTCAAAGCGCAGGAAGCGCTGGGCGAAGGCGAATACGAGCTTCCCTACCTCGATTTCCTGCAGATGCCGCCGGTTCAGACCGGCGTGACGATGACGGCAGAGGCGCTCGAGCAGAGCGCCGGGCTTCTGGAAAGCGTGCTCGAAGATTTCGGCATCAAGGGCGAAGTGATCGACGTGCGCCCGGGCCCCGTCGTGACGCTCTACGAATTCGAGCCGGCACCGGGGGTCAAGTCCTCGCGCGTCATCGGTCTCTCGGACGATATCGCCCGTTCAATGTCGGCGCTATCTGCCCGCGTCGCTGTTGTCCCCGGTCGCAATGTGATCGGCATCGAGCTGCCGAACCCGGTGCGCGAGACGGTCTATCTGCGCGAGCTGATCGAGACGCCCGATTATGCCGAGACGCGCTACAAGCTTCCGGTCTGCCTCGGCAAGACCATCGGTGGCGAGCCCGTGATCGCGGAACTCGCAAAGATGCCGCATCTGCTCGTTGCCGGTACCACCGGTTCGGGCAAGTCGGTCGCGATCAACACGATGATCCTGTCGCTGCTCTACCGGTTCCGGCCGGACGAGTGCCGGTTGATCATGGTCGATCCGAAAATGCTGGAGCTTTCCGTCTATGACGGCATCCCGCATCTGCTCACCCCCGTCGTGACCGATCCGAAGAAGGCCGTGATGGCGCTGAAATGGGCGGTGCGCGAGATGGAAGACCGCTATCGCAAGATGAGCCGCCTCGGCGTGCGCAATATCGACGGCTACAATGCCCGCGCGGCCCAGGCGCGCGAGAAGGGCGAGACGATCACCGTGAGCGTGCAGACCGGCTTCGACCGGCAGAGCGGCGAGATTGTCTACGAGGAGCAGGAGCTCGATCTCTCGCCGATGCCTTACATCGTCGTCGTGGTCGACGAGATGGCCGACCTGATGATGGTTGCCGGCAAGGAAATCGAAGGTGCGATCCAGCGACTGGCGCAGATGGCGCGTGCGGCCGGCATCCACCTGATCATGGCGACGCAGCGGCCCTCGGTCGACGTCATCACCGGCACGATCAAGGCGAATTTCCCGACGCGCGTTTCCTTCCAGGTGACCTCGAAGATCGACAGCCGCACCATTCTGGGTGAGCCGGGTGCCGAACATCTGCTCGGCCAGGGCGACATGCTGCATATGGTCGGCGGCGGGCGCATTGCCCGCGTACATGGTCCCTTCGTCTCCGACGAGGAAGTCGAGAAGGTCGTCGCGCATCTGAAGATGCAGGGCCGTCCGGACTATCTGGGCACCGTGACTGAGGATGCGGACGAAGCCGAAGAAGAGCCGGAAGAGGACGTGGCCGTTTTCGACAAGAGCGCGATGGCGGAAGAGGACGGCAACGACCTCTACGACAAGGCGGTCAAGGTTGTGCTGCGCGACAAGAAGTGCTCGACCTCCTACATCCAGCGCCGGCTATCCATCGGCTACAACAAGGCGGCTTCGCTTGTGGAGCGGATGGAGCAGGAAGGCATCGTCGGTGCTGCCAACCATGTCGGCAAACGAGCGATCATCGTCGGCGGGCGCGAGGTGAATGCCGAGGGCGACTTCGAAGGCTGATCCGGATCGCCGAAAGGTCCAGCGCGGGCAACAGACCAGTCTTCAATATGGCACGCCAGGCTGCGGCGTGCCTTTTCCATGATCCACCCAGCCTCTTGGCCACGGGGAACCCTTCAGGGGACTCGCGGTTCGGAGACGGTCAGATCAAGGAGACAGAGACAATGGCAGAAGACAGACGTTCGCTTTTCGTTATCGGCCTGCGCAATGCGCATGCGATGGAAAACCAGGCAATCTCGATCATCAAGCCACAGCTTTCCCGAATCGAAAACTATCCTCAGGTGGCACGGCGACTGGAACAGCATCTGCAGGAGACCGAAGTGCAGTTGAAGCGGCTTGAGGACATCCTCGCGAGCCTCGACGAGGATCACTCGACCATCAAGGACTGGATGCTCTCGGCAGGCGGCAGCATGGCTGCAATCAGCCACGCCATGGCGGGTGACGAGATCCTGAAGAACTCATTCGCCAACCAGGCTTTCGAGAATTACGAGATCGCCGCCTATAACTCGCTGATGGTCATGGCGGAAATGGGTGGGTTCCAGGGCGCGACCAGCGGCCTGCAGCAGAACCTGGCGGAAGAAGAGAACATGGCCCAATGGCTGAAGGACAATCTACGTGAGGTGACGATGGAATTCGTCTCACGGCAAGAGGCTGGGGAAAGCGCCAAGGTCTGAGACCCGAGCTACTTCGAAAACGGCAAAAGCGGAAGCGGGTGTGGCCCGCTTCCCTCAGGCCGGCATCATGACAGCCACGCTTCGATCAGATCTGGACGGGTCTGATCGTGTCTACGCCGATCTCGCCCTCGATGAGGCCGCGGGTGAGACCCTGCCTGTCACGCGCGATCTCGATGACCGTGTAGAGTTTCTCCGAGCGGAAGGCACTTGCCATTCCGGTCGTCACGTCCTCGGCAGGTTTGGCGTCGATTTCCATATAGTCCAGCTCCTGCGAGGCCGCGACGAGGCGGGCATCGCCCGTAGAGCGGGCGGCTACCGTCACCACACCATGGCCAGGGGCATTGTCCCAACGCGGATCGTCCGGCGCGGCTATGGGCTCCAGCCGGTAGATGCTGAGCAGTTCATCGCCCCTCGACATGCCATGTTCCACGGCGGCTGCATCCGACCGGCGCGCGGCGGCTTCTAAGGGCGGCGCCAGATGCGGATCGACCTCCTCGCGCTGATGGCCGGTCGATAGTTCGTGCTTGGTATTGTCGGACATGGTCTTCTCCCTGTGAAGTATTTGGGAGCCCAACCGACCTCGGCCGGCTACGGTTCCGCCCGGCTTCTCTCGTCTCGGCAGGGAACATGGCGGCATGTGGACCAGTTTCCCTGACAACAAGGAGCCCGACATGCCGCCAGTGACACCTTCATCCACGCCCCTCACTGCCTCCCAAGTCCGCGATGAACGAGGGCGAGACGCGTGCAGCCCCAGCGACATTCCGGTCCGTGGCCTGTGGGACGTTTCGCTCAGGGTCCTGTCGAGGCTGACATCGGACCGGGTCACGCTCGCTGCAGCAGGCGTGTCCTTCTACGTGATGCTGTCGCTGTTTCCCGGTCTTGCAGCGCTAGTGTCGCTTTATGGCCTGATTGCCGATCCGACCACGATCGCCGGACGGCTGGATTTCCTCTCCGAACTACTGCCTGCCGATGGGGTCACGATGATCCTGGGGCAACTGCAGGCGCTGGCCGACGAAAACAACAGTACCTTGAGCACGGGTTTTCTCGTCGGTCTTGGCGTGTCGCTGTTCAGTGCCCGCAACGGGATGCTGGCGCTCTTCGAGGCCATGAACATTGCCTATGAGGAACAGGAGAAACGCGGCTTCGTCCATACTACGCTTCTGGCCGTCGCATTTACACTTGGCGCCATGGCCGTTCTCGCCGTCGTCGTCACGGCACTCGCAATTCTGCCGCTGATCATGTCGGTCGTCTTCATTTCCGCGCGGGCCGAGATGATCGTCGGGTTTATCCGCTGGCCGATCCTGATCGGCGTGATCTGGCTGGGGTCCGCGATGATCTATCGTTATGGGCCGAGCCGCGAGAACGCCCAACTGCGATGGCTGACCTGGGGCACTTTGCTGAGTTCGCTCGTCTGGATGATCATGTCGCTCGGTTTCTCCTTCTATCTGGAGAATTTCGCCGACTACAACGCGACCTATGGCGCGCTCGGCACATTTATCGCCTTCATGTTCTGGACCTGGCTGTCGGTGGTGATCCTGATTGTCGGGGCCATGCTGAATGCGGAGCTCGAACATCAGACGGCAGTGGACACGACGACTGGACCGGCAGAGCCGATGGGACGTCGGGGCGCGCATATGGCGGACACGATCGGCGAGTCGCAGTAGCCGTGATGAGAGCCGCAAACAAGAAGGGCGGCACCGGAATGCCGCCCTTCTTCTTCGGGTCTTATCGATCACGCCTGTCGTCAGGCGTTGCGGCGCTCGCGGGCGCGGCTGCCTGGAAACAGCAGCTGGATGAAACATTCGGCGGTTGGCTGCGGCTCGTGATTGGCAAGCCCGGGCCGCTCATTGGCTTCAATGAACACGTAGTCCGGTTTCGCAGGATCATGGACCATGAAATCGATGCCGACGACCGGAATCTTGATGGCCTTGGCGATCCGGCAGGCGGCATCGACAAGGTCGGGATGGACAATAGCAGTGACATCATGGATCGTGCCGCCGGTGTGGAGATTGGCGGCCTTGCGGACGGTGATTTCGCGGCCCTCTTCGAGCACGTTCTCGAGATCGAGGTCCTGCTCGGCGAGGCATCGCTTCGTCTCGGCATCAACAGGAATCCGGCTTTCGCCACCGGTTGCGGCAGCGCGACGACGGGACTGCTGTTCGATCAGCCTGCGGATCGGCGAGCGGCCATCACCAATCACGCGGGGCGGGCGACGCACGGCGGCGGCGACGAGCTTGTAGTCGATGACGACGAGACGCAGGTCCTCACCTTCGAAGCAGGCTTCCAGAAGCACGCGGTCGCAGACCTGGCGGGCCTGGCGGATGGCGGCCTGCAGGGCGTCCATCGAGGAAATGCCGACCGAAATGCCCCGGCCCTGTTCGCCGCGGGCGGGCTTCACCACCAGCTTGCCGTGTTTTTCGAGGAAGGCGAGCTTTTCGTCCTCGGGGGCGTCTGCGGAGAGCTGTTCGGGGACTCTGAGACCCGCCGTCTGGGCGAAGCGGCGGGTGACGGCCTTGTCGTCGCAGATCGACATCGCGACCGATGAGGTGAGGTCCGAGAGGCTTTCGCGGCAATGGATGCTGCGCCCGCCATGGCTCAGACGGAAGAAGCCGCCTTCGGGATCGGTCACCTCGACATGGATGCCGCGGCGGAGCGCCTCGTCAACGATCAGACGGGCATAGGGGTTGAGCGCCTCGTAGCCCTCGACCGGCTGGGCGAAGAACTTCTCGTTGATGGCATTCTTGCGCTTGACGGCAAAGAGCGGCACCCGGCGGAAGCCGAGCTTCTCGTAGAGGCCGATCGCTTTGTCGTTGTCATGCAGGACGGAGAGATCGAGATAGGCGAGGCCCCGCGCCTGGAAATGTTCGGCGAGGATACGCACCAGGCCCTCGCCGATGCCCGGCTGGCGGGCTTGCGGGTGGACGGCGAGGCACCAGAGCGAGGCGCCGCGCTCCGGGTCGTCGAACATGCGGTGATGGTCGATGCCGGTGACGGTTCCGACGATCTCGCCGGTCAGATCGTCCTGCGCGACGAAATAGGTGACCGGCCTGTTGTCACGCTCGCCGGTGAAGAAGTCCTCGCGCACCTGGACCATGCCGCAGCTGGCATAGACCGCATTGATACCCGCCGCATCGCTTTCCGAGGAGAAACGCCTGATGGTGACGCCCTTGGGGCGGCGGCCTCCGGCGCGATAGGTGGAGAGATCGAGCCTAAAGGTGTGGGACGGATCGAGGAAGATCTCCTGCGGTGCCTGGGCGAGCAGGACATGGGGATCGCCGACGTGAAAGGCGATGTCGCGCGTGTCGGGGGCTTCTTCGCGGAGCGCTTCGAGGAGGTCGGTATAGGCCTCGAAGGTCGGTGTGAAAAGAAGCCGACCCCAGCCGCAATCGAGGGCGACGTTGCGGTTGCGTGCGTCCGGTTCACAAGTGCGGCTGGTTGCCCCCTGGCCACTGCCGCCAGGGGTTCTGAGGCGCGTCAGCCGATGCGATAGCGCGTTGCCGCGACGCGCCTTTCGCGGCTGGGTGGCGGGCTTCTTCTCTGCCTTGCTCACGTCAGTTCTCCTGAGCCTGCAACCACATTTCGAGAAGGCCGATCTGCCAGAGTTCGGAGCCCTGCAGCGGCGTGATATGCGCGGCGGGATCGGCAACCAGACGATCGATGTAATCCTGGCGGAAGAGGCCCCGTTCGCGGGCAGCCTGTGACGACAGGGCGTCGCGGAGCATGTCGAGATAGGGACCAGCGATGTATTTCAGCTGGGGTACCGGGAAGTAGCCCTTCTTGCGGTCGATGACCTCGGAGGGGATGACCTTGCGGGCGACATCCTTGAGGATGCCTTTGCCGCCGTCGCGGAGCTTTTCCTCCGGGGGAATGCGGGCGGCGAGTTCGACCAGTTCGTGATCGAGGAAGGGCACGCGCGCTTCCAGGCCCCAGGCCATGGTCATGTTGTCGACGCGCTTGACCGGATCGTCGACGAGCATGACATTGCTGTCGAGGCGGAGTGCCTGATCGACCGGGCTGTCTGCACCGGCGCGCAGGAGATGTTCGCGGAGCAGGTCGCCGCTGACATCGCGCTCAGTGATCCAGCGGTCCCGGAGCTGGGTTGTCAGCGTTTCATGCGAGCGATCGCGGAAGGCGCGGCCGTAGTCGCCGACGACATCGGTGGAGCCGACCAGCGGCGGATACCAGTGATAACCGCCGAAGACCTCGTCGGCGCCCTGGCCTGACTGGACGACCTTGATGTGTTTCGAGACTTCCTTCGACAGAAGGTAGAAACCGACATTGTCATAGGAGACCATGGGCTCGGACATGGCAGCGATGGTGCCGGGAAGCGCGCCCATCAGATCGGCCGAGGGTACGAAGATCTTGTGATGGTCGGTGCCGAAGTGCTTGGCGATCAGGTCGGAATAGACGAATTCGTCGCCCTTCTCGCCATTGGCTTCCTCGAAGCCGACGGAGAAGCTCATCAGGCCCGTCTGACCTGCTTCCGCCAGCAGACCGACGATCAGGCTGGAATCGACGCCGCCCGACAGAAGGACGCCAACGGGGACATCGGCAATCATCCGGCGCTTGACGGCGAGACGCAGCGCATCGAGCAATTGCTCCTGCCAGTCCTCGCGGCTCATGCCTGCATCTTCGGCCCGGCGCGTATAGGCCGGGTCCCAATAGCGTTTGTCCTCGAAGCTGCCATCAGGCTGGTAGACCCTGATCGTTGCCGGGGGAAGCTTGCGCACGCCCTTGTAGATCGTGCGCGGCGGAGGCACGACGGCGTGGAAGGTCATGTAGTGATGAAGCGCCGTGACATCGATCGCGGTGTCGACGCCACCCGCCTTGACGATGGCGGGAAGCGAGGAGGCGAAGCGCAGACCACCGGAGACTTCGGCCAGATAGAGCGGCTTGATGCCGAAGCGGTCGCGCGCTATGGCCACGCGACCGGTGTCGCGCTCGTGGATGACGAAGGCGAACATGCCGTGGAAGCGCGATACGCAGCCCGTGCCCCAGGCATGCCAGGCCTTCAGGATGACTTCGGTGTCGCCATCGGAGAAGAAGCGGTAGCCCTTGGCTTCCAGTTCGCTGCGCAGCTCACGGAAGTTGTAGATACAACCGTTGAAGACGAGCGAAAGGCCGAGATCGGGATCGACCATCGGCTGCTGCGATTTGTCGGAAAGATCGAGGATGCGCAATCGTCGATGGCCGAGCCCGACATTGCCCCTGACCATCACGCCGGCCGAATCCGGCCCTCGTGGGGCCAGAACATCCGCCATGATCGAAACTGCTGCTACCGACGGCGACGCGCCATCGAATCTCACTTCTCCACAAATGCCACACATGAACCGGGCTGAAACCTCCGTTGAAAGACCAAACGAAAAGGTGCCGGCAAACCGTTCCTCGGTTTACCGGACACATGATTTGCAAATGGCCGAGAGGTTCCATTGTTCCATTCTTTTTTCAGAAGATGGATGACGGCGACTCGGCGCCCCGCTTTTGGGGGCGCCGATATTCAATCAGCTCAAGGCCTTTTTCAGCGGCCTGATGTGGCGAAGGACGAGGAGGTCAAGGAGAAGCACCGCCAGGAGGACGGCGCCTGAGAGCGGGAAGAGCAAAGCCGTTCCCAGCATCACCAGTGCTCCGGTCTTCCAGAGGGGGCCGGGCTCGCCAACGTTGGGGGCCATAAGACGACCGGCACCTTTGGGGCGGCGCTTCCACCACATGACGAAACCGCTGACCGAGAGGAAGATGATCGACAGACAGACGATATTGACCAGCACCAGGTTCCAGAGACCCATATCGCCCTCGTGGAAGGCGATACCGGCGGCCATGGCCTTGCCGGCTGGACCGTAATCACTGAAGCCGACATCGGCGAGGATGCGGCCGGTATACTGGTCGACATGAACGGTGCGATCGTCAAGCGGATTGGCGCTGTCATTGCTCATCGTGTCGCGCGCGATGGTCCAGACGGCCGTCTCGTCACCCGGGAAAGCCAGCTGGAAGCGCTGATCGAAGCCAAGCGTGCGGGCGAGCGTAACGATGGCATCGAGCGAAACGGGCTCGCCTGCAGGTGTGCCGGTGACACCGGCATCCGAGCCGGAAGCCGGCATCGGGGTCTGTTCCAGCGTCCACGGCACCTCCTTGACGCCGCCATGGTTCATGCTGGCATGGGTCTTATCCGACAGGGGCACATTGTCCCATTTTTCCGCCGGGAAGGTGCTCCAGGCCTGGGTGAACTTCTCGCCCCAGATGCCGGCCCAGGTGAGGCCTGACAGCAGGAAGACGACGAGAAAGAGCGAGGCATAGAAACCGATCGTCAGATGCAGCGACTTCCAGAACTGACGCCCCCTGGCGGAAAGCTGCGGAAGCAGCACCGAGCCGAAACCGCGGCCATCGCGTGGCCACCAGAGATAGAGGCCGGTGATCACCAGAACGATCCCGAAGCCGGCGGCGATCTCGATCAGACGGTCTCCGAGAGTGCCGATCAGCAGCGTGCCATGGATGTTGTCGGCGAGATCGTAGAGCCCGGTGCGCCGATCCCAGTGGCCGAGGACTTCGGCACGGTAGGGATCGACCGCCACCATATAGGAGGCGTCACCCTGGTTGATGCGAAAGAGGGCGGCCTGTTCGGGCGTGCGCGGGGCGATGTACTGGATGATCTGGCCGGGGATTTCGAGGGTCGCGGCTCCCGCCTGGTCCGAGACGGAGGAAATGGCGGCCTGCGGCTCGACGGTATAGGTCTTTTCGCCATCGCGGCCGAACAGGGTCGCCGTCCACAACATCATCAGGCCGGTGACGGCGAGCATGATCATGAAGGGCGCGACATAGAGGCCGGCATAGAAATGCCAGCGCCACGCGGTGATGTAGAAGCGGCGCGACAGATCCTTGTCTGTCGCCTGGGCGGGGGTGAGGTCGGAAATGATGGTCATCCTAATTCTCTGTTGGTTATGGGAAAATTCAATTGGCGAGCGCACGAGCGCCGGCAGCAACGCCTGAGAGCTGTTCCGGATCGAGCACGGTGACGAGATCTCCGTGCTTGATCTCGATGAGCCCTGCCTTCTTCAGACGGGTGAGGCAGCGGCTGACGGTCTCGATGGTGAGGCCGAGCCAGTCGGCGAGATCGCCGCGTGTCGGGTAAAGATGGAAGGTGACGGACCTCCGCTTCCTGTCACGCGCGGCGCGGCCAAATTGCTCCGCAAGATCGATGAGGGCGGAGGCGACACGCTCCGGTGCGGTCTTGAGACCGAGCAGCATGACCAGCCTTTGCGAGCGGGCCAGCATTTCGCTCAGCGCCAGATCACGCTCGCCCTGGGCCATGCTTTCAGACACGGCCTCCAGCCGGGTGAAACCCAGCGTTTCCGCGGAATAGCGGTTCTGATCGTCAAAACCGAGGCCGATCAGGCGTCCGGGGCCGACGAGATCGATGATCTGGCGCCGACCATCGACCAATGTCTGGGCGGTGGCGACACAGCCATCGACGACGCGGTATTGCGGGGAGCGGGCCAGACCTTCGAGAAAGACGACGGTGCGCGGTGGCAGGAGCGGACCGGCGAGCGACATCGCCCGTTGTGGCGACAAGGCTGAAGAAACAGGCGGGAACGCAGGCGGCGCCCCGCAATCGGCAAACATTTGGAGCATGACAGACATCCGATTTCGACCGGAGCTGCGCGATTGCTAGCTCACCGGCCTGACGACACGGACAGCCGGGCGCAGACATGCGCCGGCCATGGTTTTCGCTCAGGCGGTGATAGGGGGCGCGCGGGGATGGCTGTCGGGAGGGAAAAGCTGGCGAAAGTGAGCCTCTGCCGGTTGCGGCAGGGTGATGGCTGCGATGAGCGGCATGCGGATGCCGACCGAATCCGCCGGCGCAGGCAACAGCGCCGACGCTGCGATGCGGCAAGCTTCACAATCGGACGAGGCGGCGTGCCCCTTGGCCTTGCCGTTCTCTGTGGGCAGGCAGAGCTCAGGCAGACTGCCATCCGGCAGGGTAAGGGCTGCGATTTCCTGCGGGGAAAGCTGCGGTGTGGGTTGAACGGCAGGGCGATGCGCGAGGCCGAGCAGCACAAGCGCGATGACGCAGATCATGCGTATCGCCCGGTCAAAGCTCAACTCAAAGCCACGTTCGGCCATTCTATCCCCCGACAGATGTCCGCTGGATAGCACCGGCCGAGTCGGCTCACAAGCGGGCGGCCGGGGCCTTTGCGTCGCAGGCAACAGACCTAAAAAAGGCACTCCTAACGCAGCTGGTGCGCGAGCCTCGATCGCGGTCAAACCGTCGGATGACTGCGCATCTGGCCCGGTGTCCGGCCATAGGTGCCCTTGAAGACGCGGGTGAAATGGGAGGTGTTCTGGAAGCCGACCTGAAGGGCGATATCGATCAGCGACGCATTGGTTTGGGTGACCAGCATCTTGGCACGCTCCATGCGCAGCTTGGTGTAGATGCGGGCGGGTGAGACATCGATCTTCTGGGCGAAGAGGCGTTCGAGCTGGCGGCGCGAAAGGCCGACCGAGCGGGCAAGCTGATCGATGGTCAATTCGTTTTCGAGGCTCTGCTCCATCAGGATCAGAACCGCTTTCACCCGGGGATCGTCGCATTCGATGGTGAGCGGGCGACGGACCTGGATGTCCCTGTTGGTGCGGGCCTTCTCGATCTGCAGGACTTCCAGCGCGTTTCGCTCGGCATCGTGGCCGAGATACTGTCGGACGATGAAGGCAGCGAGGTCGGCGGAGCTGCTGCCGCCGGCACAGGAGCCGCGGCGGCGATCGAGATTGAACAGACGGTCGGAGCGGACCTCATGATCGGGAAAACGGTCCCGGAACTGCTGGTAGTGGAGCCAACTGACGCAGGTCTGGTGGTTCTTCATCAGACCCGCGTCCGCGAGGATGAAGGTTCCCGTGCAAAGGCCGATCAGTGGCACCTTCTGGGCATCGGCCCTTTTCAGGAAGGCGATGGTCTGATCGTCCACGGCGGCCTGGCGCCCGAGAAGGCCGCCGACCACGACGATGTAATCGAAACGGCTCGGATCGACGAAGTCGCTGGTCGGTGCGACCTGCACACCGCAGCTCGAACTGATCAGGTGGCGCGTGCTGCCGAGCACCTGCCAATCGGCGAGCACGCGGCCCGAGCGATCATATTCGTCGCTGGCAAGCCGGATTGTATCAATGAAGAGGGCAAAGGCGGACAGAGTGAAGGAGCGCGACAGCACGAAGCCGATCTTCAGCCGCGGCCTTTTCGTTGCCTCGTCGCCCGACATTGTCTCACTCTCCGCAGGTTCGGCGCATCCGCCATTCCGAACGCTAGCAGGGGGAAACAACCGCCGCAATCGGATGTCAAGCCATGCGCGAAACTTCGCAACAATCGCGCCTCAAAAGCGGCTTCAACTGTGGCGATCCGCGACGTGGGCGGATGGTTCGAAGTGCCGGAATTATGGTTCGTCGGGTTCGTTTGCTCGAAGCACCTGCTCGGCCGGTGCCACCTTCTGACGGGTGAAGCCGCGCAGACCGGAAACCTCCTCGGAATCGCGCTCGATCTGGACTTCGCTGGCGGCGTAATGGACCACCAGCTTGGCCACCGAGATCAACGCATGGAGATGGATGCGCTCGTAGCCGTGCGAGGCATCGACGCCGAAGGCGAGCAGTGCGGTGCGCACATCATGACCGGCCTCGACCGCCGAAGCGGCATCGGAGCGATAGTAGCGGAAGACATCCTTCTGAACGCGGATGCCATGTTCGCCGCACAGTTCGAAGAGCTTCTTGGACAGGTGATAGTCGAAGGGGCCGGTCTGGTCGGCCATGGCAAGCGTTACGCCGAATTCGTCGGAAGCCTGACCGGGTGCTGTGGTGCCATTGTCGATGGCGACCAGGGAGGCGATTTCCGGCACGAGCGCGGCTGAGGCGCCGACCCCAACTTCTTCGCCGATGGTGAACAGCCAATAGGTATCGACCGGTGTCTCGATTTCTTGCCGCTGCATCGCCTCGAGTGCTGCCAGCATGATCGCGACGCCGGCCTTGTCGTCGAGATGACGCGAGACGATGAAGCCGTTTTCGAGAAACTCCGGCTGCGGATCGATCGCAACGATGTCGCCGATATCGATGCCCAGCTGCACGATGTCCTTGCGGTCGCGCGCCAGAGCGTCGATGCGCATTTCAATGTGCCGCCAGCCGGTCGGCTGTGTGTCGACCTCGTCGTTGAAAGTATGCCCGGATGCCTTCAATGGCAGGATGGAGCCACGGTAGATGCCCTTGGTCGAAAAGATCGAGGCGCGGGCGCCCTCGGCAAAGCGCGCCGACCAATGGCCGATCGAGACAAGCTCCAGACGTCCGTTGTCTTTCAGCGCCTTTACCTGGGCGCCTAGGGTGTCGAGGTGGGATACGATGCCCCGGGCGGGTCTGACGGCGGCTCCCGGTCGACGGGCGCGGATCGCACCCCTGCGGGTCAGCTTGACCTCGAGTCCGAGACGCTCGAGTTCGCGAGCGGTGTGCCGGACGGCTTCGTCTGTGAAGCCTGTAGGGCTCGGAATGGCGAGCAATGCCTTCAGCCGAGACCTGAGATAATCCGGGTCGATATCGATCGGTGTATGCATCCGTGCCTTGTCGCAGTCATTGGCCAGTGGGTCAACACCGGGACGGACTTGCCGATCCAGGGCCGGGCCGCCTCTGCATGGAAGGTGGTCTGTCGCTTACGGCTCGAGGCCGGCGCAACGCGCGGTGTTGCGGATATGGGTTTCCATCTCGAGCTTGGCGCCTGCGCCGTCATTGGAGCGCAGGGCGAGAATGATCCTGCGGTGTTCGGCGATGGATTCCCGCATGCGCTCAGGATCGGTGATCGGGATCGGCTGGCGCTGCGTTTCCGTCACAAGATCGCGGACGGTCTGGTAAAGGGCCTTCAGCATGGCATTCGAGCAGGCCGAGACAATCAGCCCGTGAAACTCGAGGTCTGCCTCGACATTGGCGAGGAGATCCTGATTGGCCCAGCACTCTTCCATTGTTCGCGTCGCCTGCTCCATCTTGTCGAGCTGCAGCTGCGTCAGGCGGCCAGCCGCCAACCGGGCAATCTCGCCTTCAAGCAGGATGCGGGTCTGGAAGACATCGAAGACCGAATGGCTGTCGGAATAGCGCCAGGGGGCCATGTGACCGGTGGCAGCGGAGGCTGGCGTGGCAGGACTTGCGACGAAGGTGCCCCTGCCCGCCTCCGTCTTCAACAGACCGAGTGTTTCCAGCGTCAGCAGCGCTTCGCGCAGGGAGGCGCGGCTGATACCGAACTTCTGGGAAAACTCCCGCTGCGAAGGGATCTTTTCACCAGGCTTCAGCTGCCCGGACTGGATCATGCCCTGGATCTCGCGTGCCACCGATTGTGGCACGAGCGTCTTGTTGAACATGCGGTCCCTTCCCCGGCGGCGTGCTTCGGCACCTAATCTATTTTTTTCGGCATCCCCTTGCCAAGCGGAAAGCCGCATGCTTGTTTGGCCTGACTGGTCTGACCAGTTAGACCAATGTAGATTGAGTCATGTTCAAAAAACAAGGGGAACTCTCATGACACGTTCAACGACATTTAAAGCATCCATCTTCGCGGGCCTGCTTGCCGCATTCGGCACGTCCGCCCATGCAGCAGATCTGACCGTCGGCGCCAATATCGGCAACGTACCCTGGGAATTCGAAGACGCCAGCGGCAAGGTCACGGGCTTCGAGGTCGATCTCGTCAATGAGATCGCCAAGCGTCTCGGCAAGACGGTCGAATTCGTCAACACGCCGTTCAACGGCCTCTTCCCGGCCGTGCAGTCGGGCCGCATCAACATGGCGATCTCGTCGATCACCATCACCGAAAAGCGTCTGGAATCGGTGTCCTTCGCGCAGCCCTATTACGACAGCGACCAGTCGCTGACCGTGACTGCCGCCTCCGGCATCATGGGCCTCAAGGACATGGGCGAGAAGGTCGTCGGCGTCGACACCGGCTCGACCGGCGACATGTGGTCCGAAGCCAACAAGGGCGAATATAAACTCGGCGAAATCCGCCGCTTTGAAGGCCTGCAGCCCGCGATGCTCGACCTGGTTGCCGGTCGCATCGATGGCTATATCTCCGACATCCCGGCGCTTCTCTATTACGCGAAGGACAAGCCGGAACTGAAGGTGGTCGAGCGTATCCCGACCGGCGAGAAGTATTCGATCATGTTCAACAAGGACGATCCGCTCGCAACGGAGGTCAATGCCGTGATCACCACGCTCAAGCAGGAAGGCTTCATTGCCCAGCTGCATGAGACCTGGTTCGGCGCCAAGGCCGAAGACACGACTTCGACGGTCACCGTACTCGACATGCCGAAAGCCATGTAACGCTCAAAACGCGATCGGCGGGACGCTCTTGTCCCGCCGACGTGCCAAGGGAGCCGATGCGGCATGACACTCCTCAATACCTTCTTCAATCTGCAGGTCCTGGCTGACAGCATGCCGGCCCTCCTCTGGGGTCTGGTGGTGACACTGCAGATCGGTGTGACCAGCATTTTGGTCGGCCTTGCCGGCGGACTGTTTCTGGCCGTCGCCCGCCTTTACGCGCCGACTTTCTTCAAGCTTTTGATCCGCGTCTACATCGACATCTTCCGCTCGATCCCGCTTCTGGTCCTGCTGATCGTCGTCTACTACGCGCTGCCATTCGTCGGCATCCGGCTATCTCCATTTCTGTCTGCGGTCACGGCGCTCTCCCTGGTGTCCGCAGCCTACACCGCCGAGATCTTCCGCGCCGGTATCGAGGCGATCCCGCATGGCCAGTTCGAGGCATCGGCTGCACTCGGTCTTTCCAATCGCCACACCATGATCGACGTGATCCTGCCGCAGGCGATCCGCATCGTCATTCCGCCGCTGACCAACAACTGCATCAACGTGATGAAGGATACGGCACTCGCCTCCGTCGTCGCCATGCCGGATCTTCTGAAACAGGCGACCCAAGCGCAGGCGCTCGCTGCCAATCCGTCACCGCTGATCGGGGCGGCTTTGATCTATATCGCCCTGCTCTGGCCGATGGTTGCCATCGTCTCGCGTCTCGAGAAACATTTCAGCCGGGGGAAACGCTGATGACCGGAACCACAGCCCCGCTCATTTCGATCCGCGGGCTCACCAAGGCCTATGGCACCTTCACCGTGTTGCACGACATTGACCTCGATATTGCCGAAGGCGAAGTCGTCTGTGTTATCGGACCCTCGGGCTCGGGGAAGTCGACGCTGATCCGCTGCATCAACCACCTCGAAGCTTTTGCGCCGGAAAGCCGGATCACCGTCGACGGCATCCGCGTCGAGCCGGGCCCGGCGCTTGCCAAGGTGCGGGCAGAAGTCGGCATGGTCTTCCAGTCCTTCAACCTCTTCCCGCACATGACCGTGCTCAAGAATGTCATGCTTGCGCCGATGCGGGTGCGCGGCACCTCGGTGGCGGAAGCAGAACGCAAGGCGCGCGAACTGCTCGCCCGCGTCGGGATCTCGGAGCAGGCGGAGAAGTTTCCCGGGCAACTGTCGGGCGGCCAGCAGCAGCGCGTGGCGATTGCCAGAGCGCTCGCCATGGAGCCCAGGGTGCTGCTCTTCGACGAGCCGACATCGGCGCTCGATCCGGAAATGGTCGGCGAGGTGCTCGACGTGATGCGCAAGCTTGCAGGCTCCGGCGTCACCATGATCGTGGTGACACACGAGATGGGCTTTGCCCGCCAGGTGGCCGATCGGGTGATCTTCATGGATGGCGGTCGCCTCGTGGAAAGCGGAGCGCCCGAGGATATCTTCGACACGCCCAAACACGAACGGACGCGGGGTTTCCTGCGCGCCGTCCTCAACCACTGAACAAAAAAAGACCGGAGGACACCCTGCCATGGCAACCCCAACCCCAAAGGCGCTCGATCTCGATTATGTGCGGAGCCAGTTTCCGGGCCTCGCCCGCGGTTGGACCTTCTTCGACAATGCGGGCGGCTCCCAGATCCTCAAAGGCGCTGTCGAGCGCATCAACACCTTCCTTCTTGAGAAGAACGTTCAAATCGGCGGTTCCTATGAGGTCTCGCAGGCGGCGGCCGCAGCCCTCCATGAGGCGCGCACTGCGGCCATGCATCTGGTCAATGCCGGCCGGCCGGAAGAGATCGTCTTCGGCAACTCGACGACCGCGCTGTTGCAGAACCTCGCACGGGCTATGCATAGCCAGCTATCGGCAGGCGACGAGATCATCATCACGATTGCTGACCACGAATCCAATATCGGACCCTGGGACCGGCTGCAGGAGCGCGGCGTGGTGTTGAAGATCTGGCCGCTGAACAAGGACACGATGACGCTCGACCTTGCCGATCTCGCACCGCTGATGACAGAGCGGACGAAGCTCGTCTGCGTCACCCATTGCTCGAACCTGCTGGGCTCGATCAACCCGATCCGCGAGATCGCCGACTTCGTGCATGCACGGGGCGCCAAGATCTGCGTCGATGCCGTCGCCTATGCACCGCATCGCGCGGTCGACGTGCAGGCCTTCGACGTCGATTATTATGTCTTCAGCCTCTACAAGACCTATGGTCCGCACTACGCGCTGATGTACGGCAAATACGACCTGCTTCTCGAGCTCGACCCGATCTACCACTACTTTTACGGCAAGGATAAAGTGCCGGCCAAGCTGGAGCCGGGCAACCCCAATTACGAGCTCGCCTATTCCACATGCGGGATCGTCGACTACCTCGTGAGCCTTGGCGAACAGGCCGGCGAAACCGGCAGCGTGCGCCAGAAGATCGAAGCCGCCTATCTGGCGATCACGGCGCAGGAGGACGCCCTGACCGAGCGTCTGCTCACCTATCTGCGCTCGCGCAACGACTGCATGATCGTCGGGCAGTCAGCCAATCACGAGAGCCGCCGGGTGCCGACCATCGCCTTTCGTTTCGACGGTCGCGAGGCCGGCGAGATGTGCAGGGCGATGGACGCAGAAAAGATCGCGATGCGCTTCGGCGACTTTCACTCGCGCCGGCTCGCCGAATATCTCGGCCTGACGGATCATGGCGGCATGCTGCGCGTCTCGATGGTGCATTACAACACCCTGGAGGAAGTGGACCGTTTCACGGCAGCGCTTGACCGGATCCTGGCCGGACAAGCCGGGCTCGCCAAGGCGAGCTGAACCGCAACAGAGAAGGACGAGCCCCATGCATTTCGACACGGTGATCCGCAACGGAACGGTGGTGACCGCAAGCGACAGCTTCGTCAGCGATGTCGGCATCAAGGATGGCCGGATCGTGGCGCTGGCAACCGATCTGACGGATGCCGACGAGGTCATCGATGCAACGGGGCTCTTCGTGCTTCCCGGCGGGATCGACAGCCATGTGCATCTCGACCAGCCCTCCGGTGAGGGCATCGTCATGGCCGACGATTTCGACAGCGGCACGCGGTCGGCTGCGATCGGCGGCAACAGCAGCGTGCTCGCCTTCTGCATGCAGGAAAAGGGTCAGTCACTGCGCGAGGCGCTCAAGATCTATCACGGCAAGGCCGAGGGGAAATGTCATATCGACGTGTCCTTCCACCTCGTCCTGACTGACCCGACTGCCGAAGTTCTCGGCCAGGAACTGCCGGCGCTTGTCGAGGATGGCTACACCTCGCTCAAGGTCTTCATGACCTATGAGGGCCTGCGTCTGCGTGACGACGAGATTCTGGCCACGCTGGATACGGCAAGGCGCACCGGTGCGCTGGTCATGGTCCATTGCGAGAATGAGGATGCGATCCGCTACCTGATCGGCCGGCACGAGGAAGAGGGCAAGTTCGCCCCGAAATACCATGCCACCACCCGCCCGGTGGCGGCCGAACGCGAAGCGACCCACCGGGCGCTGTCGCTCGCCGAAATCGTCGATGTACCCATCGTGATTGTGCATGTCTCCAACCGCGAGGCGATGGAGGAAATCCGGCGCGCCCGCCAGCGTGGCCAGAAGATCGCTGGTGAAACCTGCCCGCAATATCTGATGCTGACGGCTGACGACCTCGATCTCGAAGGTCTGGACGGCGCAAAATTCGTCTGCTCGCCGCCGCCGCGCGACAAGCCGAGCCAGGATGCCTGCTGGGAAGGTCTCGAACAGGGCGTTTTCGACCTCTTCTCGTCCGATCACTGCCCGTTTCGTTTCGACGATCCGGAGGGCAAGCTGAACGAGAAGGGCAAGCGGCATTTCCGCTGGATCCCGAACGGAATACCGGGCGTGGCAACGCGCCTTCCCATTCTGTTTTCCGAAGGGGTGATGAAGGGGCGGATCGATATCAACCGCTTCGTTGCGGTGACGTCGACCAACCACGCCAAGCTCTACGGCATGTATCCGCAGAAGGGCACGATCGCGATCGGCTCAGATGCAGACATCGCGCTGTGGGACCCGAAGAAGCAGCTCACCCTTACCAATGAGATGCTGCAGCACGGGGCAGATTACACACCCTATGAAGGGCTTGCGGTGACGGGGTGGCCGGTGCGCCTGCTGGTCCGCGGCAAGACCGTGATGGATCAGGGATCCATCGTTCGTGCGGCAGAGGGACGTTATCTCAGTCGCAAACGATCGGCCTTGAGCACCGCACCGGCCTAAGTTGGGCGAAAGCCAGATCAGGCTCTCGCGATTTTCGAGCGGAAACGGTCCGCACCCGTCACGATATGATCCAGAACGGTTTCCACGGCCCAGTGGCGTTCCGTGATGTCATGCGGCACGGCGCGGCTGTGAACATTGGCGAATGTGCCGATGCGGCGATGGAAATGCTTGGCGAGCTTGGGATAGCCGTAGCTCTCCGACATGGCCGAGAGGACGAGGAAGGTGTCGAGTTCGGCGGCAAGTTCCGGATGGGATTTGCCGTGATCATAGAGCCAGCGATAGAGATCCGGGTGGAAGTTGTTCATGACACCGGAAAAGCCGTGGCCCCCGGCCTGAAGGAAGGGCCAGGCAATCGCTGCATTGGCATTGTTGATTGCAAGCGGCGTGTTTTCGACCAGAGCAAGCCGGCGGCGGATGTGGTCGAGATCGCAGGAGACATCCTTCAGGAAGGCGAAGCGACCGCTCTCGGCGCACCAGCTGACCTCATCATCGGTCAGCAATCTGCGATAGGGTGCGGGGCATTCGTAGAGCCCGAGCGTCATGTCTGCCGGGATCGCACCGAGCAGGTCCTGCATCCGCGAGCGGAAGACGGTGGCATCTTCGTCGGCAGCCGCCAGGCGGTTTGTCACCAGCACGACGGCATCGACGCCCGTCTCAGCCATGGCCCAAAGTTCTGCCTTCTGGTCGTCCATGCTCTGAGAGATATGCCCGGAAGCGACGACCGGGACGCGGCCCTTGACTTGGCGGACCGTGAATGAGGCGAGCGCGGTGCGATCCTCGAGCGTCAGAAACAGCATTTCCGAGGACTGGCACACGGCGAACAGGCCATGGGAGCCATTGTCGATGTACCATTCGATCAGCCTGGCATAGCCGTCCCAGTCGATCCCGTTGTTGTCGGTAAAGGGCGTGATCATCACCGGGACGATCCCGTGGAAGTTATGCGTCATGGAAGCGGTCCTCGAAACAGGGGCAGTTGCGGTCAGCCGGCATAACCGAGGGCACGCGGCAGCATCAGGGTGATGTCAGGAATGAGGATCAGCAGCAGCAGGGCAACCATCAGGGCCGCCAGGAAGAGCCAGATCTCTCGGATGATTTCAGCGAGCGGTATGCGCGTCACGGCATTGATGACGAAGAGCAGAATGCCATAGGGCGGCGTGATCAGGCCGATCATGCAGTTGACCACGGCCACCACACCGAAATGCACGAGGTCGATGCCGAGCGCACGGCATGTCGGAATGAACAAGGGAATGATGACCAGGATGATCGTCGAGGCATCGAGGAAGCAGCCGAGCACGAGCAACAGAAGGTTGACGGCGAGCAGGAAGACCAGCGGGTGCACATCGAGGTCGACCAGGGCGTTGGCGACGACGGTCGGAATGTTCTCCGAGGCGACGATGTAGTTCAGGATCAGCGCGCCGCCAATGATCAGGCCGACGGCAGCGGAGGAACGTGCGCTGGTGACCAGGATCTCGTAGAAATGCTTGAAGCTGAGCGACCTGTAGAAGATCGTCGCCAGGATCAGCGCATAGAAGGCCGCCACAGCCGCCGCCTCGGTCGGCGTCGTGACGCCGCCATAGATGCCGTAGAGCAGGATCGCCGGCATCATCAATGCAGGGCCGGCATTGATCGTCAGGGCCGGGAATTCCCGCAGCGGCACGGGCTCATGCTTGGCAAAGCCACGCCTGTGCGAAATCCAGGCATTCATGGCCATCAACATGGCACCCATCATCAGGCCGGGGACGATACCGCCGAGGAAGAGGAAGCCGATGGAGGTGTTGGAAACGAGGGCATAGAGCACCATCGGGATCGACGGCGGGATGATCGGGCCGATGGTGGCGGAAGCGGCCGTGATCGCGGCGGCATAGCCGCGCGTGTAGTGGCCGGACTTCACCATCATGTCGATGATCATCTTGCCGATGCCGGCGGCATCGGCAATCGCAGAGCCGGACATGCCGGAAAAGACCAGGGACGAGAGGATGTTGACATGGCCAAGGCCGCCGCGGAAGCGGCCGACCAGGGCGACGCAGAACTGCAGCAGACGATCGGAGACCGAGCCGGCATTCATGATATTGGCCGCGATGATGAACAGCGGCACGGCCAGCAGAATGAAGCTCTGGTAAAGGCCATCAAGCAGGATCTTGCCGCTGATGCCGATGCTCTGACCGCTGGCTGCAAGATAGGCGAATGAGGCGACGAGGATCGCATAGGCGATGGGCGTACCCATCACGGCGAGGCCAAGCAAAATGACGATGCAAAGGAGGAAGGCGATGCTCATGCCTGGCTTCCCGTCTGTCCGGTATCACCAGAGCCGCTGAGGCTCTCGCGCAACGCCTGCCAGACCTGCCACAGATAGCGGCCGGCGACGGCGACGAGGAAGACGATATAGATCATGTAGACATCCCGCATGCGGATCCAGTCGCCGAAGAGATCACCGAGAGTGGCCGTCTTTTTCAGGCGAAGAATGGCGAGGCGATCCCAGGTGGGCGCTACCGACAAGAGAAGCGCGATGGCGACCGCAAGGCCGGTGACGATGGTGAAGATCCGCCGGACACGCGGGGAGACGGAAACATAGAGGACGTCGAAGGTAACGTGATCCTCGACCCTGACGACGAAACTGTTGCCCCAGAAAATCAGCCAGACCCAGATGGCGAGACAGAATTCCAGCGTCCAGCCAAAGTTGGTCGGCTGGAGAAAGGGCATGTTCTCGGCGACCCAGGGCAGACGCGCCGTGTAGCGAACGAGGACCTGCAGAATGAAGGTCGCAAACATGGCGGCCATCAGCGCGGCAGCCACGGCCTCCGCCGAAGTCCGAAACAGTCTGATTAGAGAAGACACACCATCACCTTCGACAGGACATCATGTTCGACGAAGGGCCGGAGATCACTCTCCGGCCCGGTTCAGGTCAGATCGGGATCAGTCGGCGAGCGCATTGACCTTTTCGAGAACACCTTCCGGCCAGGCCTTGGCGAAGTCGGAGCCGACATACTGTGCCTGGACATGGGTACGGAACGCGTTCAGATCGGGCTCATAAACATCGAGGCCCTGTTCCTTGAGGAAGGCGACGAGTTCGTCTTCCTTCTTCAGCTGGCCTTCCCGGCCCGACTGCGCCGCGTCTTCGGCGGCCTTCTGGACCGTTGCCTGCTGCTCCGGCGTCAGCTTGTCCCAAACAGCCTTGGAAAGGGCGATGTAGTTCAGGTCAACGAGGTGGGCGGTCAGGCTCACCTGCTTGGTGACTTCGTAGAACTTCGCATCGACAACCGTCGGCAGCGGATTGTCCTGACCATCGACCGAGCCAGTCTGCAGGCCGGTGTAGATTTCGGTGAAGGCCACCGGTGTCGGGTTTGCGCCGAGCGCGCGGCCGAGGAACTGCCAGGCGTCGCTGCCTGGCATGCGCAGGTTGACGCCGGCCAGGTCGGCGGGAGTCATGACGTTCTTTTCGGAACGCGGGAAGCGCAGGTTCACATGGCGCTTGCCGAGATACATGACGGCAAGCAGCTTCACGCCGAGTTCGCTTTCGACCTTGTCCTTGAACGGCTGCATCAGCGGGTCGTTGAAGACGTTGACCTGATGCTGGGCGCTGCGATGAACATAACCGGTGGCGAAGATCGAGAATTCCGGCAGGAAGTTTGCCAGTTCCTGGGCCGAGGTGATCGACATTTCCAGATCGCCGGCTGCAATGGCCTCGAGTTCCGAGCCCTGCGGCACGAGGGAGGCATTGTAATGCGGCTGGTAGGTGGCGAACTCGCCGATCGCCGGGCCGAAGACGGTTGCCAGCGCAACGGATCGCTGATCGGTCTCGGAGGCCGGTGTGGACATGCGGATCACCGGCTTGTCCTGGGCGACGACGGTTGCGAGCGGGCCGCTCGCGGCGAGTGCCGTGAAGGTGATGGCGGACGCCATCAGGAAGCGGCGGGTCAGTGTGAGTTTCATTGCGTAGTCTCCTCCCGTTTGACTATGGAACTTCTGGTTGTTTTTCCGCCCCAGCACGCTTCCGGTCCTCCAAACCTGTGAAAACGCGCTGCTGGCAGAGATCCTGCCTTACTGATATCGAACTAACATGTTAGTGTGCTGTTATCAATCCCGAACAACGACAGTGTGACCCCATGAGAGACAAACCGAGCGCCCGGCAGGCAGTTATGTCGACGACAGGTGAAAGCTCCCTCAGGCAGCTCGCCTATAATCGAATTGAAGAACTTCTGAATTGGGGCCGGCTGAAGCCGGGCCAGGTCATCTCCCAGCGCGCGCTGGTCGAGACGACGGGTCTGACCTTGAGCGCCATCCGCGAAGCCATCCCGCGGCTCGAGGCCGAAGGCCTTTTGCAGACGCTGCCGCAACGCGGCCTGATGGTGCCGAGCCTCGACGTGACCTTCGTGCGGGAAGCGTATCAGATGCGTCGCATCATCGAACTCAGCGCCATTCCGGACATGATCCAGCGCCTCGACCGCGCCGTGATCGCGAACTGGCTCGACTGGCATATCCAGGCGCGCGAACGGCTCGGCGGCGACGACATCACCGACCTTCCCGCCTTCCTGCGCGAATTGCAGGTCTATGACTGGCAGATGCATGCCGACATGGTCGATGCCATGGAGAACAGCCTGATCGCCAATGTCTACCGTGTCACGGCGATCAAGATCCGGATGACGGCGCAAACCAGAGTGCGCGTGACCCGGGACAATGCCAAACGGGTTATCTCCGAGCATCTGGCCTTCCTCAACCCGCTGCTGGAGGGGTCTTCGGAGCTGGCTGCCGCAGCTCTGTCGCGTCACATCGACCAGTCGCTGACGATTGCACTCGGCGGCACGGTGGCGAACTGAACGGCTGCGACCGGCTGCGTGGATAATCCGGGCGCTCATTTCGGCATTCCCTTCGGACGCAGATGGCGCTTGAGGGCAGCGATGCGGAAGATCGCATTCGGCGCTCCATAGCCACGATAGCCCCGACGCTCGACGATTTCGAAGAAGAAACCCTCGCCATAGGTTGGCGAGTAAAGCTGGAAATACTCCCCCGCTTCATCCTGATCATAGAGGATGTTCGCCGATTTCATCCGCTCGACGAGATCGGGATCGAGACCGAAGCGGGCTTCGATGTCGTCATAATAATTGGGCGAGATCACGAGGGATCGGAAACCCTTGGCGGCAAGTGCCTCGGCCGTGGCGAAGATATCGTCGCTCTCGAAGGCGATGTGCTGGATACCCGAGCCGAAGGTTTCGGCGATAAAGCGGCCGGCCAGCGTGTTGCGGTTTTCAGCGCCGTTCAGGGTGATTCGCAGGCGTCCGTCAGGGGTCTCGACCACCTGGCTTCTGACGAGGCCGGCCGGATCGATGATGTCGACCATCGGCGTCTTCCGGGCATCGAGCTGCGATGTGTAGAAGAGCAGCCAGGTGAGCATTTCCTCATAGCGCGTTGTCTGGGCGATGTGATCGACCCGGGTCAGGCCGATGTCGACGCTGCTCTCCGGCGTTTCATCGAGAGGCATGAACTCGACGTCGAATATCCGCGCGAGTTCACTCTTTTGGTCGAGGAAGTAGACGAGCCCTCCCCCGACGCCGCGGATCGCCGGGACCTGCAGCTCGCCTGGACCGACGGACTGGCGGAAATCCTCGGCACCGAGCTGAAGCGCGCGCCTGTGGGCCTCTGCCGCGTCATCGACCATGAGCCCGAAGGCATAGGCATTGGCCCCATGGACGAGATAGGAGGCGTTGGCGAAACCCGTCTCTTCCCTGTTGATGACGAGGTTGATGTCGCCCTGGCGATAGAGGGTCACGGCCTTGGAGCGATGCCGGGCGGTGGGCACGAAGCCGAGCAGCGTGAAAAGGGCTTCGAGTTCGCGCTCCTCGTCCTCGCCGGCGGCGAACTCGATAAAGGCGATGCCGGATACTTTGGCGCGATCGGGCATGGCCGGCACCGGTATGCGGATCTTCGGTTCAGCGCGGGCCACCTGATCCATGAGGTTGACCAGCGAGCGACGCCCGTCCCGCGAGATCGCATCGGGTGAGCCGCCACGAAACTGGTCGTTGAAGATTTCCAGCGACAGATAGCCGTTGTACCCGGTGGCCGCGACGGCCTGCATGAAGGCGGTGACGGCCAAGTCACCTTCGCCCGGCATGTTGCGGAGATGGCGCGACCAATAGAGGAGATCCATCTCGATCAGCGGCGCATCCGCGAGCTGGACAATGAAGATGCGATCGCCTGGGATCGACCGGATCGAATTCAGCTCGATCTTGCGAGACAAGGTGTGGAAGCTGTCGAGGATCAGGCCAATGCTGGGGTGGTCGGCGCGGCGCACGATCTCCCAGGCGTCGCGGTGGTCGTTGATATGCCGACCCCAGGCGAGCGCCTCGTAACCTACCCGCAAGCCGCGGCGCGCGGCACGTTCGCCAAGCGCATGGAAATCCTCGGCGGCGCGATCGATCCCGCCCAGCGCGACCGGTGAGGCGTTCGAGCAGATCAGCATCAGATCCGTGCCGAGCTCGGCCATCAGATCGAATTTGCGCTCGGCGCGATCGAAATTGCGAGACCGGAAGGGTTCCGGCATGCCTTCGAAGTCGCGAAACGGCTGGAAAAGCGACACGGCAAGCCCGTGATCACGAACCATCTGTCCGACCTCTGCCGGCGAACGGTCAAAGGCGAGGAAGTCGTTCTCGAAGATCTCGACGGCATCGAAGCCGGCGCGCGCGATGGCGGCGAGCTTTTCCTCGAACTCACCGCTGATGGAGACTGTCGCAATCGAGGTCTTCATGCGAGCCTCCTCGCACAGGCGGGAACAGCCAGCACAGCGGATCGCATGCAAGGAGTTGGAGCATGGGACAGCGACAGGTGGCGCACAGCCCGGGAGTACAGGATGTCGATGATGCCGGACATGTCTTCCTCCTCCCTGCCCTTTCGGGCCACCAGTTTCAATCCAGACAGGCTGCCAGCGCCTGACGCCCGCACTCCAAATGCACTCTCCGCCTCAAGCCGTCTGAGGCTGGCGCGTGACACCACCCTCCGTCAGCACTTCAAAATGGCGAAGCATGCGACCGACCTCCGGCTGGAGGCCCGTGAACAACGAGAATGCGCCGACGGCCTGGAAGACGGCCATGCCGCCTCCGTTGGCCACACGACATCCGCGCTGGCGGGCGGCCTGCAGTAGCGCCGTGTCCAAGGGGAAGTAGACCACCTCGGCGACCCAGAGGCCGGGGGGCAACAGTTCTGCGGGCACCGGCAGGCCGGGATGCTTGTCCATTCCGATCGGCGTGGCATGGACGAGCCCGGTTGCGCCGCCAATGACAGCCTGAATATCGGAGGCCACGCTGACCGATGCTTCCGGGAAATGTCTGGCCATCAGGGACGCGAGTTCCGATGCCTTCTCTAGTTCAATATCGAAGATCGCCAGTGACCGCGCGCCCATTTCGAGCACGGCATAGGCCGTCGCCGCGCCGGCGCCGCCGGCACCGATCTGAATCACAGACGACAAGTCTGCGTCAGGCAGTTGGCGACTAAGCCCTTGGGCAAATCCCCACCAGTCGGTGTTGTGGCCGATGCGCTTTCCGTTTCGCAAGATCACCGTATTGACCGCGCCGAGCTTTCGCGCGTCCTCGGAGAGGTCGGTCAGCAAGGGCAGGATCTTCTGCTTGCAGGGGTAGGTAATGTTGAGGCCGCAGAAGCCGCGTTGCTCAGCCTCGGCGACAAGCGCGTCGAGGTCATCGGGGCCGAGCTTGCGCTCGTTGAGGTCGATGAGCTCGTAGCGATAGTCGACGCCCTGGGCCTCGCCTTCGCGCATGTGCATGGCAGGGGTCAGCGAGCGCTGAATGCCGAACCCGATCAGTCCGGCGCGCAAGATATCGCGCTTTTGCGTCATAACCGCCTCCCAATGTCGAAGCCCGGATCTCGTCCAAGCTTCCGGCCTCCCAACCTGGCAGGAACGATAATGTACTAACTAGTTAGTGTCAACACTGGCCGGCTTGAAGCGTGGGGCCGAGATCACTATGAACTGAAGGCGCGCTGCGTCGGCAACGGCCGCAATCGCGATCGGGGATGGAAACTATGGCGAAAACGGCGAGGGAAACGCGCAGGAACGACCCTGAGCGGACGCGGGAAGACATCCTGGATGTCGCAACGGAGGAGTTCGCCGAATTCGGCCTGTCGGGCGCGCGGGTGGATCAGATCGCCGAGAAGACGCGCACCTCCAAGCGGATGATCTACTACTACTACGGCAGCAAGGAAGGGCTTTACCTCGCGGTGCTGGAAAAGGCCTATCGCAAGATCCGATCGCTCGAAGCGGATCTGCAGCTGTCGGAACTGGAGCCCGACGAAGCTCTGCGCCGGCTGATCAGCACGACCTTCGACCATGACGAACACAATCCCGATTTCGTGCGGCTCGTCAGTATCGAGAACATTCATCACGCGATGCACATGAAGCGATCGAGTGAAATCGCTGATCTCAACATCTCCGTCATTCGCACGCTGCAGGACATCATCGACCGTGGCCTGAAGAGCGGCCTGTTCCAGCGAAGGGTCGACGCGATCGATCTGCACATGCTGATCAGCGCCTTCTGCTTCTTTCGCGTCTCGAACCGCTACACCTTCGGCACGATCTTCAAGCGTGACCTTTCCGAACCTGACCTCTACGACCGTCACAAGTCGATGATCGCCGACGCCGTGCTCGGATATCTGCGCAGCACCGACCCTTAAGCGTCCAGCATTCAGCGGCATGTTGCAACAGACCGGACAGCCAAGTGCTGGCCGCCTCGGAGTTGCATGACGAAAACCGGAGGATCCGGGCCGAGCCGAACTCTCCTTGATGTGTATCAACCGCAGGTCGGCGCTTTGCCGATAGTCTTCCCTTGGGTTCGCTTGAAACAACCCGTCCTTGGAGGAGGTAGGCATGCATCATGTAACCGCTCATGTCGTCTGGTTTGATGACCTCAAACGCTCTGATGTCGCCAAGGTCGGGGGCAAGAATTCCTCGCTCGGAGAAATGATCCAGGAGCTGGGTCTCCAGGGCGTCGATGTTCCGCCGGGCTTTGCGACCACGTCTGATGCCTACTGGCATTTCGTCGACGAAAACCAGATCCGCGAATCGATCGGCAAATCGATCGCCGACTGGACAGCCGGCAAGGCAAGCCTATCCGAGACGGGGGCAGCCATCCGCCAGCTGTTCCTCAGGGCAGACTGGCCGGCCGCCACGGCCGCTGCCATCGTCGAGGCCTATCGCGGCCTGGCAGACAGAGCCGGTCAACCTGATGTCAGTGTCGCCGTCCGCTCCAGCGCCACGGCCGAAGACCTGCCGGATGCGAGCTTTGCCGGACAGCAGGAGACCTTCCTCAATATCGTCGGGGAGACGGAACTCCTGCAGGCCTGCAAGCGCTGCTTTGCCTCGCTGTTTACCGACCGGGCGATCTCCTATCGCCAGACGAAAGGCTTCGACCATATGAAGGTCGCGCTGTCTGTCGGGATCCAGCAAATGGTGCGTTCCGACATTGGCGGGTCCGGCGTCATGTTCTCGATCGACACGGAAACGGGATTCGACAAGGTCGTCCTGATCGATGCCGCCTGGGGGCTCGGTGAAAACGTCGTCCAGGGTGCCGTCGACCCGGACGAATATCAGGTCTTCAAACCGCTCCTGGACGATCCGACGCTCAGCCCGATCATTTCAAAGAAGTGCGGCAGCAAGACCATCAAGATGATCTATGGCTCTGCCGAGCAGCCGACGCGCAACGTGCCGACATCGAAAGCGGAGCGCGCCGCCTTCGTGCTTTCAGACGCCGAGATCCTGACACTTTCGCGCTGGGCCACGACCATCGAACGCCATTACGGCTGCGCCATGGATATGGAATGGGCCCGGGACGGGCATTCCGGGCGCCTCTACATCGTCCAGGCCCGACCGGAAACGGTCCAGTCGAACCGCGAAACCGCAGTGTTCAGCTCCTACGAGATCAAGAGCAAGGGCAAGACACTGCTTAAGGGCCTGTCGATCGGCGACGCCGTCGTCTCCGGCCAGGTCTGCCTGATCGAGAACGCCCGCGACATCGGACAATTCGTCGACGGTTCGATCCTGGTGACGTCCACGACCGACCCCGACTGGGTTCCGATCATGAAGCGGGCGGCTGCCATCGTGACAGATCATGGCGGCCGCACCTCGCATGCTGCCATTGTCAGCCGGGAACTGGGGCTGCCCGCCATTGTCGGGACAGGGACAGCAACCCAGGTCCTGCATTCCGGCCAGGAAATTACCGTGTCCTGCGCCGAAGGCGACGAGGCGTCGATCTATGAGGGCCGCGCCGACTACGAGGTCCAGACACTGGACATGGAGGATATTCCGGCGACAAAGACCAAGGTAATGCTGAACCTCGCCAATCCGGGTGCCGCATTCCGCTGGTGGCGACTGCCGGCGGACGGCGTTGGCCTGGCGCGCATGGAATTCGTCATCAGCAACGCCATTCGTATCCATCCCATGGCACTGGTGAATTTCGACAGCCTGACCGATCAGAGTGCCAAGGCCGAAATCGCCGAACTGACGGCGGGCTATGCCGACAAGTCCGCCTATTTCGTCGACAAGCTCGCCGAAGGGCTGGCGAGGATCGCAGCAGCCTTCTACCCGCAGCCTGTCATCGTCCGGATGAGCGATTTCAAGACCAATGAATATGCGGGGCTTCTTGGCGGTGCCGCGTTCGAGCCGACCGAGGAAAACCCGATGATCGGTTTTCGCGGCGCCTCGCGCTATTATTCGCCGCGATACCGGGACGGATTTGCTCTCGAATGCAGGGCAATTCGAAAGCTGCGCAACGAACTTGGCTTCAAGAATGTCGTGGTGATGATCCCATTCTGCCGTTCCGTTGCGGAGGCTGAAAAGGTACTTGGCGTGATGGCCGAAAACGGACTGAAGCGCGGGGAGAGCGACCTGCAGGTCTTCGTCATGTGCGAGATCCCCTCGAACGTCATCCTTGCCAAGCAGTTCGCCCAGCATTTCGATGGGTTCTCCATCGGATCAAACGACCTGACCCAGCTGACACTCGGGGTCGACCGCGATTCCGGCGAGCTGGCCGATCTCTTCGACGAGCAGGACGACGCGGTCAAATGGATGATCCGCAGCGTGATCGGCGAAGCCAAGGCTGCCGGAGCCAAGATCGGCATTTGCGGCCAGGCACCGAGCGACCATCCGGAATTTGCGAAGTTCCTCGTGGAGTGCGGCATCGACAGCATCTCGGTCACGCCGGACAGCTTTATCGCGGTCAAGCAGAGCGTTTCGGAAGCCGAGAATGCAGGGGGAACCGCCAACACTGTGCCATCGGGGTGAATGGCATCATATAGTCGAATGGAGATGGGGAAGAATGGCGGACAGGGTGGGATTCGAACCCACGGTACGCTTTCACGCACACACGCGTTCCAGGCGTGCGCCTTAAACCACTCGGCCACCTGTCCAGGGGGAACGCGGGGAAAACCACCGCGGTTGGTCGGGCGGGATATATACCGAGGAATTTCGGCGGATCAACCGAAATCTATCAGAATTTTGACATCGGCCGACAATTCCCTATCTATAGGCTCAGTGCGGCAGGCCCTAAAGGCCGTGCCGGGCTTCAGCCGGAGACATTGGTGGTGCGCTTCCTGTTCAGGGTCTTGAGTTTGCTTGCGCTTTGCGTCGGCGTCGTATTCGGCGTGATCGATGCAATTGCCTCGGTGTCTGCATCGCAGGTCATCATGACCCCGATTTCGGAAGCCTGGATCGAGACGCATCCGGGCTCTCTGATGACACTCGAGGAGCTTGTCGTCGGGCGCCTCGGCGACGGTGCCTGGCTCGCGCTTCGCGATGTTGTCCTGCCGCAGCCGGCATTTGCCGCCATGCTGGTGCTGTCGCTCGCCTTCTGGATGATCGGCTACAAGAAACCTTCGCTGGCCGGACGATTTGCGGCTTGAACCAGGCCTTCGGCGCGCCAAAGGCTTGATAGTGCCCGGCAGATTGCAAGTTTCGGTGGGTGCCGACGACCAATGATCGAAGACCGCAGCCGGTTGACGCGGCGGGCGGTGATCTGCCGCAGTGGCAGAACAAAGTGGAAAAACAGGCCGAGAAACGGCCTCAGGAGGTTTCAAGATGTTCCTGATCGACATGTTCAACAAGAAAACCGTCATGCCGACGGCAGAAAACGCCCTGCCCGGCCGATCCGAGCCGATCCCGACCGCATCGACGCATTTCATCTCCGGCCTGCCGCTGAAGGGCCCAGTGCCCGAGGGCATGAAGACCATCTATCTCGGCATGGGCTGCTTCTGGGGCGCCGAGCGTCTGCTCTGGCAGACGCCGGGGGTCTATCTCACCGTGTCCGGATATCAAGGCGGGATCACGCCCAATCCGACCTATCAGGAGACCGTCACGGGTCTCACAGGGCATACCGAAGTGGTGAAGGTCGTCTACGACCCCGCGAAAATCTCGCTGGAAGGGCTGCTTAAGATCTTCTTCGAGGCGCATGATCCGACCCAGGGCATGCGCCAGGGCAATGATATCGGCACCACCTATCGCTCCGCGATCTATGTCGAGGATGACGAGGACATGGCGCTTGCCATCGCCGTTCGCGATCGCTTCCAGGAGGCGCTGGTGAAGGCTGGACGCAGCAGCCGGGTGACGACGGAGATCGCCCATGCCGGACCGTTCTACTTTGCCGAGGAGTATCACCAGCAGTATCTGGCGAAGAATCCGAATGGTTACTGCGGCCTGCGCGGTACGGGCGTTTCCTGCCCGATCTCGCCCGCAGCCTAAGGGCGAATGCTCAAAGACGCAGCATAAATCCTATTGATCTGACTGATTTTTCAGCGTCCTGCGCTGAAAAATCAGCAGGCTTGTGAATCTTTACCAGATGAAAAAAATCTGGTGAATTTTGAAGCGAGCCATGCAAGGATGAAAGCCAGCCAGGACCTCCGGAAAAGGGGGCGGCGGTTCCGCAGACATGTCTTTCTCATGAGGAAGGCTTGCGGGAGGACCCAACAAGATCAATAGCAACAACAGGGCTGCACCATGAAGAAAACCCTCCTCAGTCTCTTTGCCTTGGCCGCGATGTCGGCGACCGCGCTTGCGGCCGACGTCAAGCCGGCGCTGGTCTACGGCACGGGCGGCAAGTTCGACAAATCCTTCAACGAAGCCGCTTACGGTGGCGCCGAGAAGTTCAAGGCCGAAACCGGCATCGACTACCGCGACTTCGAGCCGACCAGCGACACGCAGGGCGAACAGGCAATCCGCAACTTCGCTTCGCGCGGCTTCAACCCGGTTGTCGCCGTTTCCTTCGCCTGGACCTCGGCCATCGAAAAGGTTGCCGCTGAATTCCCGGATACCCAGTTCGTGATCGTCGATTCCGTCGTCGACAAGCCGAATGTCCGTTCGGTCGTCTATAAGGAAGAGGAAGGCTCTTACCTCGTTGGCCTGCTCGCCGGCATGGCTTCCACCACCGGCAAGGTCGGCTTCGTCGGCGGCATGGACATTCCGCTGATCCGCAAGTTCGCCTGCGGCTACGAGCAGGGCGCACGCGCTGCCAAGGCCGACATCCAGGTCTTCCAGAACATGACCGGCACCACGGGCGCTGCCTGGAACGACCCGGTTCGCGGCGGTGAGCTCACCAAGAACCAGATCGACCAGGGTGCGGATGTCGTTTACGCGGCAGCCGGTGCGACCGGTCTCGGCGTTCTGCAGACCGCTGCCGACAACGGCAAGCTGTCGATCGGCGTCGACTCCAACCAGAACCACCTGCATCCGGGTTCGGTTCTGACCTCGATGGTCAAGCGCGTCGACCTCGCCGTCTACAACGCTTACGCAGATTCGAAGAACGACAAGTTCACGCCCGGTCTGCAGGTTCTCGGCGTCGCACAGGAAGGTGTCGCCTACGCTCTGGACGACAACAACGCCAAGCTGATCACCGATGAGATGAAGGCTGCCGTCGAGAAGGCCAAGGCCGACATCGCCGCCGGCACCATCAAGGTCCACGACTACATGTCGGACAATTCCTGCCCGAAGTGATCTAGAATCCGGGCGCAGGACGGCGACATCGTCGTTCTGCGCCCTTTTTGTATGTCTGGGGGACCGGAATGAACGCAACGAACCAGGCACCCGCGATCGAATTGATCGGCATCGACAAGAAGTTCGGTGCGGTGCATGCCAACAAGAATATCAATCTGACGGTCGCCAAGGGCTCCATCCACGGCATCATCGGTGAAAACGGCGCCGGCAAGTCAACGCTGATGTCGATCCTCTACGGCTTCTATCAGGCCGATCAGGGTTCCATTCAGATCGACGGAAAGCCGATCACGATCAAGGACAGTCAGGCCGCCATCAGTTCCGGAATCGGAATGGTGCACCAGCACTTCATGCTGGTCGAGAATTTCTCAGTGCTCGAGAACCTGATGCTCGGTGCCGAAGGCGGCGCCTTGCTCGGCAAGGGCACGGATGCCGCACGCGCGGCGCTCAAGAAGCTGGAAGAAGACTACGAGCTGGACGTGGATCCCGACGCGATCGTCGAGGAACTGCCTGTTGGTCTGCAGCAGCGCGTCGAAATTCTGAAAGCGCTCTATCGCGGTGCCGAGATCCTGATCCTCGACGAGCCGACGGGCGTGCTGACACCGGCTGAAGCCGACCATTTGTTCAAGATCCTCGGCGTGCTGCGCGACCAGGGCAAGACGGTCATCCTGATCACCCACAAGCTGCGCGAGATCATGGCGATTACCGATACCGTGTCCGTCATGCGCCGCGGCGAAATGGTTGCGACCCGCAAGACGGCCGAAACCACGGTCGAAGAACTCGCCGAGCTAATGGTCGGCCGCCGGGTGCTGCTGCATGTGGAGAAGAAGCCGGCCAATGCCGGCGAGATTTTCCTCTCGGTGCGCAATCTGACCGTCAAGGACAACAGGGGCGTCGTCATGGTCGACAACGTCTCCTTCGACGTGCGCTCCGGCGAGATCGTCGGTATTGCCGGCGTCGCCGGCAATGGTCAGAGCGAGCTTCTCGAAGCCATCACCGGGATTCGCAAGCCGACCTCGGGCGAAATCTGGATCAACGGACAGAACGTTGCCGGCCTCGACCCGGCCGAACTGCGCGGCATTGGCGTGGCGCATATCCCCGAAGACCGCCACCATATGGGCCTCGTGCTTCCCTTCGAGGAAAGCCAGAATGCCATTCTCGGCTACCATCGCGACGAACGCTATGGAAAGGGTCTGTTCCTCAATCCAGACCTGATGCGCAAGGCGGCGGTCGAGGAAATCGAGAAATACGATATCCGTCCGCCGAACCCCAGACTGAAGACCGCCAATTTCTCGGGCGGCAACCAGCAGAAGATCGTCGTTGCCCGCGAAATCGAGCGTGATCCAAAGCTGTTGATCGTTGGCCAGCCGACGCGCGGCGTCGACATCGGCGCGATCGAGTTCATTCACAAGCGGATCGTCGAGACGCGCGACGCTGGCAAGGCCGTGTTGCTCGTCTCCGTCGAGCTCGACGAGATCCGCTCGCTCTCCGACCGCATTCTGGTGATGTTCGCCGGCAAGGTCGTCGGCGAAAAGACGCCTGATACAGGCGAACAGACACTCGGCCTGATGATGGCCGGCATTGCCGCTTGAGGATTTGATGAGCACTGCATCCGTACCCCTGCCGAACTGGATCAATTATGCGCTGCTGCCGCTGATCAACCTCACGCTTGCCTTTCTCGTGTCCGGCCTCGTGGTGTGGATCATCGGGGAGAACCCGTGGGAGGCGCTGAAGCTGATGCTGGAAGGCGCGCTTGGCAGCGGCGAAGGCATCGGCTTCACGCTGTTTTATGCGACGAACTTCATCTTTACCGGGCTCTCCGTCGCGGTCGCCTATCACGCCGGCTTGTTCAACATCGGCTCGGAAGGCCAGGCCTATCTCGGTGGACTGGGTGCCGCACTCGCAGCGCTTGCGCTCGACCATTACGTACCGTGGTATGTCACCATGCCGTTTGCGATCATGGCGGCCGCCCTTTTCGGCGCGGCCTGGGCCTTCATCCCGGCCTGGCTGCAGGCCAAGCGTGGCAGCCATATCGTCATCACGACGATCATGTTCAACTTCATCGGCGCAGCGCTGATGGTCTATCTGCTGGTCAACGTGCTGATCGTGCCGGGCAAAATGGCGCCGGAAACCCGCACCTTCCTCGAAGGCGGCCAGCTGCCCAAGCTCGACTGGCTGATCGCGATGTTCGGCGGCACGCTCGGACCTGCCCCGTTCAACGTCTCCTTCCTGATCGCGCTCGTCATGTGCGTGCTGGTCTGGATCTTGATCTGGCGCACCAAGCTCGGCTTCGAGATGCGCACGCTCGGCATCAGCCGTTCGGCCGCCGCCTATGCCGGCATTCCCTATGTGAAGATCGTCATGATCACGATGCTGATCTCCGGCGGCCTTGCCGGCATGATGGCGCTCAACCCGGTGCTCGGCGCGTCTGCCCGTCTGCAGGTGGAATTCGTCGCAGGCGCGGGCTTTGTCGGGATCGCGGTGTCGCTGATGGGGCGCAACCATCCGCTCGGCATCGTGCTTGCCGCCATCCTGTTCGGCATTCTCTATCAGGGTGGAGCCTGGCTCTCCTTCGACATGCCGAACATCACCCGCGAGATGATCGTGGTCATTCAGGGTCTTGTGATCCTGTTTGCCGGCGCGCTGGAATTCATGTGCCGCCCGATGATCGTGCGGATCTACCAGACAATGACAAAGGCCTGAGGACGCGACCATGGAATCCTTTGACATGCTCATCAGCATCCTCGGCTCGACGATCCGACTGTCGATCCCGCTGATCCTGGCAGCCCTTGCCGGCCTCTATTCCGAACGGGCCGGCGTCTTCGACATCGGGCTTGAAGGCAAGATGCTGGCAGCGGCCTTTGCCGCGGCCTGTGTCGCCTATCTCACCGGTTCGGCCTGGCTCGGGCTCTTCTCCGGCATCGCCGTCTCGCTGGTGTTCTCGCTGATCCACGGCTTTGCCTCGATCACCAATCGGGGCAATCAGATCGTTTCGGGCGTGGCGCTGAACTTCGTCGCGGCTGGCCTCACCGTGGTGCTCGGCCAGGCCTGGTTCGGCCAGGGCGGCCGTACGCCGCAGGTCTCCGGCGACGGTCGTTTCTCCCCTATCATCCTGCCGGGTGCCGACATGATGCGCGACGTGCCCTTCATCGGGCCGATCTATTCGAACGTGATCTCCGGCAACAACATGCTCACCTATATCGCGTTCCTCGCCGTTCCGATCTCCTGGTGGGTGCTCTATCGCACGCGCTTCGGCCTTCGCCTGCGTGCCGTGGGCGAGAACCCGGGTGCGGTCGATACCGCCGGCATTTCGGTCACCTTCCTGCGCTACCGCGCGGTGCTGATGGCCGGTCTGCTCTGCGGCATCGCCGGTACTTACCTCGCAATCGCCCAGTCGGCTGCCTTCATCAAGGACATGTCGGCCGGCAAGGGCTTCATCGCGCTTGCAGCGCTGATCTTCGCCAAGTGGAAGCCGGTGCCGGTCATGTTCGCCTGCCTGCTCTTCGGTTTCCTCGATGCCCTCGCCAACTTCATGCAGGGCAAGGAGATACCGCTCATCGGGGAAGTGCCGGTGCAGCTCTTCCAGGCCCTGCCCTATATCCTCACCTGCATTCTGCTTGCGGGCTTCATCGGCTCTGCCAACCCGCCGAAGGCCGGTGGCGTCGCATACTCCAAGGAGCGTTGATCATGGCACATGATCTTTTCGAAGCCGCGCGTGACGCGATGAAATTCGCGCATGCGCCCTATTCGAAGTTCCCCGTGGGGGCTGCCATCCGCGCGGACGACGGTCGCATCTATACCGGCGCCAATATCGAGAACCTCTCTTTCCCTCAAGGGTGGTGTGCCGAGCCGACGGCGATCGGCTGCATGATCATGGGTGGCGGCAAGAAGATCGTCGAGATGGCCGTGATCGCCGAGAAGCTGGCGCTCTGCCCGCCCTGCGGCGGCTGCCGGCAGAAGATCTCGGAATTCGCGTCTGCCGATACCAAGATCTATCTCTGTGACGAAGTGGGTGTGCAGAAGACCATGACGATGGACGAGCTTCTGCCGCTCAGCTTCAAAACGGACATCCTCGGATGAAGGCGGCCGTGGATCTGCTGGTCGAGCGCCTGAACGGCCTCATGCCGCGCTTCGGCATCGTTCTCGGATCGGGCTTGGGATCACTGGTCAACGAGGTTCGTGATGCCATCCGCATCCCCTACTCCGATCTGCCCGGTTTTCCCTTAAGCGGTGTGTCGGGCCATGCCGGCGAGATCGTTGCGGGCTATCTCGGGCGCACGCCGGTCATCATGCTGGCCGGCCGCATGCACTATTACGAACACGGCGATGCGAATGCGATGCGCATGCCGATCGAGGTTCTCATGGGGCTCGGCGTGAAGTCGCTGATCCTCACCAACGCGGCGGGATCGCTGCGCGAGGACATGCCGCCTGGTTCGGTCATGCAGATCACCGATCACATCAACTTCTCCGGCAAGAACCCGCTGATCGGCGAGCCGAGCGACGGGCGCTTCGTCGGCATGACCTCGGCTTATGATGCCGAGCTGCAGGCCGCGATGCGGGCAGCTGCTGAAGCAGAAGATGTGCCGCTCGCGCAGGGTGTCTATATGTGGTTCTCGGGCCCGAGCTTCGAGACGCCGGCGGAGATCCGCATGGCGCGTATTCTGGGTGCAGATGCCGTGGGCATGTCGACCGTGCCGGAAGTCATTCTCGCCCGTTTCTGTGGCCTGAGGGTTGCAGCCGCCTCGGTGATCACCAATTATGGGGCAGGCATGACCGGTGGCGAACTCAGCCACGAAGAAACCAAAGACATGGCGCCGATCGGCGGCAAACGTCTGGCCACCATCCTGAAACGGATGATCGGCGGAGGAAATGACATTGGATAATCAAGAACTGCGCGCTGTCGCATCGCGGGCGCTTTCGCTGCTCGACCTCACCAATCTGAAAGACGACTGCACGCCCGACCAGATCGTGACGCTGTGCGGTCGCGCCCAGAGCGCGTTTGGTCCGACAGCTGCGATCTGCATCTGGCCGCGCTTCGTCATGCAGGCACGCACGCTGCTCGGTCCCGATAGCCCGATCCGCATCGCAACGGTGGTCAACTTCCCTTCGGGCGAGATGAAGACCGAGGACGTGCTGGCCGAGACGCGCGATGCGGTTGCTGATGGCGCCGACGACATCGATCTCGTCATCCCCTACCGGGCGCTGGCGGCCGGTGACGACAAGGCCGTGACGAACATGGTTTCGGCGGTCAAAGACGCCTGTGGCCCAGCGATCCTGAAGACGATCCTGGAAACGGGTGAGCTCAAGGACATTTCCCTGATCCGACGTGCATCGGATCTTTCGATCGCGGCCGGTGCCGACTTCATCAAGACCTCGACCGGCAAGGTTGGCGTCAATGCGACGCTCGAGGCGGCCGACATCATGCTGCAGGCGATCCGCGACAGCCGCAAGAAGGTCGGCTTCAAGCCGGCCGGCGGCATTGCGACAGTAATGGACGCTGGCCATTATCTAAAGCTCGCCGACACCATCATGGGCGAGGACTGGGTGATGCCATCGACCTTCCGCTTCGGCGCTTCCGGCCTGCTCGACGACATCATCGCCGTGCTCTCGGGCGAGCGCTCAACCGCTGCGGCATCGGGGTACTGAGCCATGCTTCCCCAGGAGATCATTCGACGCAAGCGTGATGGCGGGACCCTGAGCGCGCAGGAGATCGCCGGCTTTATCGAGGGCCTGTCGAAGGAAAAGATCTCCGAGGGGCAGGTAGCGGCCTTTGCCATGGCCGTCTTCTTCAAGGGCATGACGCCGGATGAAATCGTGGCGCTGACGCTTGCCATGCGGGATTCCGGCGACGTGCTTTCCTGGGCAGGCGTCGGCAAGCCCGTGGCCGACAAACATTCGACGGGTGGCGTCGGCGACAATGTCTCGCTGATGCTGGCTCCGATCGTGGCGGCCTGTGGGCTGGCCGTCCCGATGATTTCAGGGCGCGGGCTTGGCCATACCGGGGGCACGCTCGACAAGCTGCAGTCGATCCCCGGTTACGACGTGATGCCTGACAATGTCACCTTCCGCCGGACGGTCGATCGTGCGGGCTGCGCGATCATCGGCCAGACAGGTGATCTGGCCCCGGCCGACAAGCGGCTCTATGCGATCCGCGACGTGACGGCGACGGTCGAATCCATTCCGCTGATCACGGCCTCCATTCTGTCGAAGAAACTCGCGGCCGGGCTGGAAAGCCTTGTGCTCGACGTGAAGGTCGGCAATGGCGCCTTCATGGCGAAGAGCGAAGATGCGGAGGCCTTGGCGCGCTCGCTAGTGCGTGTCGCCAATGGCGCCGGCGTGAAGACCACGGCGCTTTTGACCGACATGAACGAGCCGCTTGCCGACTGCGCCGGCAATGCGATCGAAGTGCTGAATGCCGTCGATTTTCTGAAGGGCTTGAAGAGCGGTACGCGACTCGAAGAGGTGACGCTGGCGCTCGGTGCCGAGATGTTGATCAATGCCGGCGTCGAGAGCAATCAGGCGGCCGCGCTTGCCCGTTGCAACCGAGTTCTGGCATCGGGCGAGGCTGCGGAGATCTTTGGTCGCATGGTGTCGGAGCTCGGCGGTCCCGCCGATTTCATGGAGAAGGCAGAAACGTATCTCCCACGGGCCAAGGTTGAGATCGCCGTTCTTGCCGATGAGGACGGCTATCTTGGGGAATGCGATACGCGCGGTCTCGGTCTCGCTGTTGTGTCGCTCGGTGGTGGCCGCCAGCGCCCCAGCGACAAGATCGATCACGGCGTGGGCATCGCCGGCTTCAAGCCGCTTGGCACAAAGGTCGAAAAGGGCGAGCCAATCGCCTTTGTTCAGGCGAATGACGAGGCTACTGCCACTCAAGCCGCCAGGACGGTGGCGGAATGCTATCGCATTTCGGGAACGAAGCCTACGGCAGCACCGGTCATCGGGCTCAGGATCGCTGCCGAGTAACGGGCGAAAACCTCACTGGATCATCCTCAGCGTGCGCTTCTCCGCCGTATAGGACCTGAGTTTTGTCATGAAGCTCATGCCGACAAGCGTGGATGAAAGCGCCTCATCACCCAGAACGACAGCCTCGACGTTACGCACCCGGATACTGCCGATTTCAACCCGGTCCAGGGTCACGTGTGCAGCCTTGGTGACGCCGTTTGCAGTTCTCACCTGGTAACGGAAATCGAGCGCTGCCGGGCTGAACCCGAGGCGGCGGGCGGTCGAGACATTGATCGCCACCCTGGAGGCTCCGGTATCGACCATGGCATCCACCGGCTTGCCGTTCATCTTGAACGTTCCCGAATAGTGGCCATGGCGACCCATCGTGAGAACCGTCTGGCCGGATGGAACCGCTGCGGCAGGCTTTGCCACGACGGCAGCGGGTTCGGTCGTCTCACGCTCGTCCAGCATGGCCTGAACCTTCTCCGCGATCGTCGGCCATTGGCTAGCGGACAAGGCGAGCATCATGACTGTGAACAGCGTGCGAGCGAACATCTGTTATCCCCGTGAGCGACGCCGGATCGTAGCAGCGGATCCGAAGAAGTTGGATAACGCAGGACGCAAAACGGCCCGAAACCGGGGTTTCGGGCTGTCAAAGCTTGCGATCTGGTTAAGAAATCACTTCGTTCCGTACATCCGGTCGCCGGCATCGCCGAGGCCGGGCATGATGTAGCCCTTCTCGTTCAGATGGCTGTCGATCGATGCGGTGAAGATCGGCACGTCAGGATGGGCTGCGTGGAAATTCTTGATGCCTTCGGGGGCAGCCAGCAGGCAGAGGAAGCGAATGTTCTTCGCGCCGCGCTCCTTGAGCTTTTCGATCGCGGCGATCGACGAGTTGCCCGTGGCGAGCATGGGGTCGACGACGATGATCAGTCGTTCCGACAGGGCGTCGGGTGCTTTGAAGTAGTATTCGACGGCCTGCAGCGTCTCGTGGTCGCGGTAGACGCCAACATGGGCGACGCGGGCGGCTGGCACAAGTTCCAGCATGCCTTCGAGCAAACCATTGCCGGCACGCAGGATCGAGGCGAAGACCAGCTTCTTGCCCTCGAGGATCGGCGACTGCATCTCGGTGAGCGGCGTCTCGATCGTCTCCATGGTCAGTTCGAGATCGCGGGTCACTTCATAGCAGAGGAGAGTCGAGATTTCGCGCAGCAGCCGACGGAAGCTCGAGGTCGACGTTTCCTTGCGGCGCATGATCGTCAGCTTGTGCTGCACGAGGGGGTGATCGATGACTGTTACGCCGTCCATGGTCGAGCCTTCTTTTCTTGTTTTCTGAGGTGCTTCTATTTTCACGTTCTCTTGGACGCCCGCAAGAGCGATGCCGGAATTTAGCCGGTCTTCAACAGGCGTAGCATCAAAGACGGGCGAGAAGCCGCGCTCGCGTCTCCTCGTCGACGAAAGCGGCCTCGATGGCTGTGCGCGTCATGCCGTCGATCTCGGCATCGGTAAAGCCGAATTCGCTCGACGCCCAGTCGTATTCCTGGGCAAGTGATGTACCGAAGAAGGGTGGATCGTCGGAATTGATGCAGACCTTCACACCGGCCTCGTGGAACTTCTTGAGCGGATGGCTGGCGAAATCGGGGAAGACCTTGAGCGCAATGTTGGAGCCCGGGCAGACTTCCAGCACGGTGCCGAGATCAACGAGGCGGCGGACGAGTTCGGGATCCTCGATGGCGCGGACACCGTGGCCGATACGAGCGGGTTTGACGAGGTCGAGGGCATCGGTGACGCTGAAGGCACCGCAGACTTCACCGGCATGGATGGTGAGGCCGAGGCCAGCCTCGCGGGCGATGTCGAAGGCGCGGGCGTAATCCGCCACGCGGCCCATGCGCTCCTCGCCGGCCATGTTGAAACCCGTGACCAGCGGATTGTTGCTGCGGGCGGCATATTCGGCAGCGGCAATGACGCTTTCCGGGCCGAAATGGCGCTCGCCGGTGACGATGATGCGGGCCTCGATGCCAGTCGCAGCCTTGGCGGCCTCAATGCCGGCGGTGATGCCGGAGAGATAGGTGTCGGCGCCGAGACCGATGCGATCGCCATGGTCAGGCGAGACGATGATCTCGCTGTAGATCGTATCGACGGCTGCAAGCTCGCGCAGATAGGTCTCGGTCAGGAGGGCATAGTCCTCTTCCGTACGGAAGAGAGCCGCCACACGGTCATAGGCCTTGATGAACTCGGCGAAATCGCTCCAGGCATAGGTGCCGTCGCGCATGAAGGTCGTGGGATCAACGCCGTATTTCTCGGCCTGGGCAAGCGCCAGCGCCGGCGGCGCCGCACCCTCGATATGACAGTGCAGTTCAGCCTTCTTCATTCGTCTCGTCACAGGAAGCTCCGTCCGTGGCGGCCGGGGGCGATCCCCAGATGCGCCGCGATGGTTTCGCCGATATCGGCATAGGTATTGCGCACACCGATGTTGCGCGAGCGCACGCCGGGGCCGAAGCACATGATCGGTACGCGCTCGCGGGTGTGGTCGGTGCCGCGCCAGGTGGGATCGCAGCCGTGGTCCGCGGTCATGAGAACCATGTCTCCCGGCTTCAGCTTGCGATGGACCTCCGGCAGGCGGCGGTCGAAGGCTTCGAGCGCTGCGGCATAGCCCGGCACGTCACGCCGATGGCCGAAAAGCATGTCGAAATCGACGAAATTTGTGAAGACGAGATCGCCGTCTTCGGCCTCGTCCATGACCTTCAGCGTCGCGTCCATCAGCGCCATGTTGCCATTGGCCTTGATGACACGGGAGACACCCTGATGGGCGAAGATATCGCCGATCTTGCCGACGGCATGGACCTTGCGGCCGGCCTCGACGAGGCGGTCGAGCAGGGTCGGCTCGGGCGGCAGGACGGAATAGTCGCGGCGATTGCCGGTGCGCTCGAAGGTCTGGACGGTTTCGCCGATGAAAGGCCGCGCGATGACGCGGCCGATGTTCAAGGGATCGAGAAGCTTTCGCACGATCTGGCAGAGTTCGAGCAGGCGTTCGAGACCGAAATGGGTTTCATGGGCGGCGATCTGGAAGACGGAATCGCTCGAGGTGTAGCAGATCGGTTGGCCGGTCCGGATATGCTCCTCGCCAAAGCGGGCGATGACCTCGGTGCCGGATGCATGGCAATTGCCGAGGATGCCCGGCAGGTTCGCTTCGCGACAGATCGCTTCCACCAGATCTGCCGGGAAGGCTTCCTCGCCTTCCGGAAAATAGCCCCAGTCGAACATCACGGGCGTGCCGGCGATTTCCCAGTGACCAGAGGGCGTGTCCTTGCCGTGCGAGACTTCGCTTGCAGCACCATGCAGGCCGAAGACCCGCTCGGGGACGGCCATGCCGTCGGGCGCCTTGCCGGTGGCGAGCCTGGCGGCCTCGATGAGGCCGAGTGCCGACATGTTCGGCACGACCAGCGGCCCATGCCGCAGCCCCTTGCGATTGCCGGCGCCGGCAGCACAGAACTCGGCGATATGGCCGAGTGTATCGGAGCCATGATCACCATAGGCGGGCGCATCGGGCGCGCCGCCGATGCCAAAGGAATCGAGAACGAAAAGGAAAGCACGTGCCATGTGAACACCACGGCCGGGTCTGGTTTGTTGTTCTGCCGGCCTTTGATCGCATCCTTAGCGCCTGGGCGAAGGCTTGGCAAACGCCTCAGATCAGCAGTTGCCGCATTTGATTTCGGTGCCGAGGCGCTGGCGGAAGTAGTATTCCCGCGCAATGGTCAAGTTCTTGGCTTCGGTACCCGACAGGCCCGGCAGATACATCATCAGTTCGTGGCTGACGCTGAGTTCGCTGCGGATCAGAAATGTATCGGCAACGAGCATGTCAGCTGGCACGGGTGCATCCGTGCCGGCGGCATAGGGGGCGACGCCTGTGGTCGACCAGGACCACAAGACTTTCGCCGCTTTCGAGGAATCGATCTTTATCGCGCTGACGTTGATCAGCAGATCTTTCGACGGATAGGGCACGAAGATCGCGCCGGAGACATCCGCCATGCCCGCAAGGAATGTCTTGTCGACTGCCTCTTCGCGCGAAACGAGGTCTGCAATCGTGCTGCTTGCCATCGACGCCTTCTTGGCAACGCTCAAGCCCATGGTGAGCTCGAATGCCATCAGATAGAGCACGATCAGCATCGGCGCGACGAGTGCAAACTCGACCCCACCGACGCCCTGCCTGTCGCCCATCAGGCGCTTCAAATTGCAGACAACGCCGAAGCAACCCTGGCGAAGGCTGGCGATGCTTCGTTTCAGCGCGGACATATCTCTGCCGTTCGCGGTCATGGATATTTCTCGTTCTGGAAGGCGGTGGTGGCGACGATGAGGAAGTCTGACGGCAGGGACCCATCTGCGGGTCTGATGGTCGTGATGTAGGGGCGGACGAGATCGGTGATCACCTGCCAGCGATAATAGGCACGCAGCATGTTGACCGTGTCGGGCCCTCCGGGCGTGAACTTGAAGCTCGTCGGGTCGATGTCGGCGAAATTGGCCGTCGAGACACGCGGGATGGTTTGCGGAATGTCTGCAAACTTGGGGAAGGTTCGGGCGTCGATATAGAGTTTGCTCGGCGTGGCGATTTCCGCCTCCGAGCACTGAATCATGATGTCTATCTCGTCACAAAACGCCTCCCGGAATTTGGTGACATCCATGTCCGTGGCAGGGCGGTTCATCTGATAGGTGATCTGTCCGGTGCGTATCTGCCGGCCCAGCGTGTTGACCGCATTGGTCACCAGCTGCTCGGCAGCGAAAGCGACGAAGGTTTCGATGATCGCGAAGATGATGAGGAAATAGGGTACAGCGAGAATCGCGAATTCGATCGCTGCGGCGCCGTCTTTCGATCGCGCAAGCTTGCGCCACAGCCGGAAGCGTGGTCTGCGGCGCTCAATGTGATGATCTCGATCGATATCCTGGCTGGTCATAGCCTTCTTCATCCTCAAAGCTCAGGAGAAGCTACGAGCCAAATATTGATTTTCCGTTTCCCGAATATTTACACTTTGCCACGCCGTCTGAAAGCGAAACTCAAGAGTATTACGGCGTAGCGCCGGTCTTTGCGTGTTCTTCGCAGTTCGGCGTGCAGGAGAGAACGGTGCGCGCGGTGGACTTAAACACCCGCACGGTGCTGGCCTCGTCGATGGATACGAGGATGCGTTCGTCCACGATGGCATTGCCGTCGGCATCCAGCAGGACAAGGTTCGTCGTGCCGTAGGAACGGCCGGTCAGGACAATCGTGCGTGCGTCGGCGACGGTTGCATCGGCAACCTCGGCATTGCCGACGATCACCTTGCTCACCGGGCGATCCAGCTTCAGCACCCGTGCGCTGTTCATATAGACGCGCAGGATGCCCTCATCTTGCGCATGCACAACGGTTGCTGACGAGAGCGTGGCCAGGACCATGGCCATGGCGGCGGCTGCAGCAAGAAGACGATCGGACATGAACGTGCCTTTGAATACGCGCGTGGGGATGTTGCGGGAAGCATGCCGGCTTTTGGTGAACGAAGGGTTAAATGCATTTTTGCAGCGCCAGACAGAGCACTCGATCGGCTCGGCTAACAAATTTCGCCTGCGGCTCGAGAGACGGATTAATCGAATGTGTGCCATTCGGGCGCAGCCGGGCGAGGAGATGCGTTAACATTTGCTCTCAAGGGGAAAGACCTTGGAACGCCGCACCCGTCATGAGGATGGAAAAGCCCCCGACAATGCGCCGTTTTGGCTGAGATCTGCGGCATCTTATCGGTCGATGCCAACATTCATTTACCACGCCGGAGGCTTGCGCCGTTTCACGATCTGGTAACCGTTTTTCTTAAGCCGATGGCAATAGGCCGCCGCTTAGGTTGGCGACATCCGAGCAACGGCAAACAGTTGCCGGCAGTGCTGATCAACCTCGCGGAGTAGGAGAAATAACATGACCAAGCTTTTCGCACGTTTCGTCAAGGACGAGTCCGGCGCAACCGCAATCGAATACGGCCTCATCGCCGCCCTCATCTCGGTCGCCCTGATCACCGGCGCCACGACCCTGGGCGGTGCCCTGAACAACACCTTCCAGGGCATCTCTGGTAAGATGTCTACGGCCGAAGGCGGCCTGTAAAAACGTTCAATTGTGATAATGAAGGCCGCCTCGACGGGGCGGCCTTTTTGCATTTGCGGCATGTCCAGAAGCTAGAACGACGCTTTGTTTTCGGAATCTCAATACATGTCGGGTAGTGAGGCGGACAAGGAGTAACGGCCATGTATCCAGCAATCGTCTTTATCGTCCTTCCAGCCTGCCTTGTCTTGGCGGCGCTCACCGATTTTCTCGAAATGACGATCCCGAACTGGATCTCGTTGCTGCTGATCGGCGCTTTTGTGCTGATCGCACCCTTCAGCGGATTGTCCGTAGTCGAACTCGGCTGGCATCTGGCGGCGGCTCTGCTGGTATTCTTCGGATGCTTCGCTCTTTTCGCGTTCAATGTCATGGGCGGCGGCGATGCGAAGCTGCTGACGGCTGCGGCGCTCTGGTTCGGTTTCAACACCTCTCTCTTCGAGTTCCTCGTCTATACGGGATATCTTGGCGGTGTGCTGACCATCTTGGTCATGCTCCTGCGTGCCAACTGGGACAAGCTCGCGACTGTCGGCGTCCGACTTCCACAAACCTTGATGGTCGCCAACAAGATCCCTTACGCCATTGCCATTGGCGCAGCAGGTCTACTGGCCTATCCGAGTTCACCGCTTGTAGTCTCAGCCATTCAGAAAGCGCTCTGACGAGGACTGAAGAAACCTTCCGTTAACTACAAATGTAAGCGGGTCATTAACCATAAGTACACCAATTCCTGATCAACCTTGCCGGTAGAACCTATTGCGTTGCCCGAGGATCGATCATGAAACCCGCCCGCCTCATCATACTCGCCGTCGCCGTCGTGGCTGCCGGTATGGCCGGTCTGCTTGCCATGCGGCTAAGCGGCAACCAGACCGTGATCGTGCAGGATGCAGTCATCGAGAAGGAGCCGACCGTAGAGGTGCTCGTCTCAGCGGCGAACCTTCCGGTCGGTGCCCGCCTCGATGAAAACTCCATGCGCTGGATGGCCTGGCCGGAAGGCAGCGTGGTGGATGGCTTCATCACATCATCGACGCGGCCGGATGCGATCGCGGAGCTGTCCGGCGTCGTCGTTCGCCTGCCCGTCTTCGAAGGCGAGCCGCTGCGGCGTGAGAAGATTGCCGATTCCTCTTCCCGTATCCTCTCGGCGCTCCTGCCATCCGGCAAGCGGGCCGTCTCGACCGAAATTTCGGTGGCAACCGGCGCCGGCGGTTTCATCCTGCCGAACGACCGCGTCGACGTGATCATGGTCCGCAAGGGTGAGGAAGACAATTTCCTGACGGAGACCGTTCTCTCCAATGTTCGCGTGCTGGCGATCGACCAGCAGATCGAGGAAGCCCCTGATGGCTCCAAATCCGTTATCGGCACGACGGCAACCCTCGAACTGACGCCGGACCAGACCAAGGTCATCGCTGTTGCACAACAGATGGCAGATCGCCTGTCGCTTGCCCTCCGTTCGGTCGCCGACGCGCAGGAGGAAGACACCTCGGCTGCCGACCATCTGCTCAGCGGTGGAGACGGTCAGCCGATCATCCAGGTCATCAAGTCTGGCGAGGTGGTCAAGTCGACCTCATCGACCGCCAATTCCATGCAATGAGTGGAGACCCATCGTGGCCAGTCTGACACAGAAACTCAAGGTATCGCTGACCGCAAGCATCGCCTTTGCCATGGCGATCACTGGCGCTCCGAGCTCCTTCCTTGACCACGGAACAATGGTGCCTGCCGCAGAGGCTGCGCAGCAGACGGTCTTGCGCATCACCAATTCCGGTCCGGGCGCCCGCCGGGCGGTAAAGCTTGGCCTCAACAAGGCGCTCGTCGTCGACCTGCCCGCAGACGCTCACGACATTCTGGTGGCAGACCCGGTCATGGCCGATGCCGTGACGCGCTCGTCGCGCCGCATCTATCTGTTCGGCAAGATGGTCGGCCAGACCAACATCTTCATCTTCGGCGCCAATGGCGAGGAGATCGTCAGCCTGGACATCCAGATCGAGCGCGATATCTCGGGTCTTGAAACCAATCTGCGCCGCTTCATTCCAGAATCCGACATCAAGGTCGAAATCGTCTCCGACAACATCGTCCTGACAGGCAGCGTGCGTACCCCGCAGGACGCCGCCCGTGCAGCCAGCCTTGCAGAGGCTTTCCTCAAGGGCGGTGAAGCAACGACGCGCAATACGACTGCCACCAGCGAGAGCAGCGGCGACGGCGCTGTGGCGATCTATGCCGAGCAGAGACAGACGTCGCAGATCGTCAATCTCTTGACCATCGAGGGCGAGGACCAGGTGACGCTGAAGGTCACCGTGGCAGAAGTCAGCCGGCAGGTGCTGAAGCAGCTCGGTTTCTCGGGCAGTATCTCCGACGGATCGACCGGCATCAGCTATGCCAATCCGTCGAACCTCGGCAATGCCATCGATCCGACAGGGACGGCTGTGATTTCTGCTGGTATCGGCGGCCTCGGGCTCAATACCTACATCAATGCCATGGAGCAGGCCGGCGTGATGCGCACGCTGGCCGAACCGAGCCTGACCGCAATCTCGGGCGAGCCCGCGAAGTTCTATGTCGGCGGCGAATTCCGACTTGCCGGACCGCAGGAAGTGTCGAGCGACGAAGAAGACGGCATTTCCATCGAACGCACGACGCAGAGCATCGACTACGGCATCGAGTTGAACTTCCGCCCGGTCGTTCTCGCACCTGGTCGTATCAGCCTGCAGATCGAGACCAATGTCTCCGAGCCGACCTGGGAATCCTCGCAGGTCACGGGTAACGTTCTCAACCAGGTCCCGGGCTCGACCTTCCTGTCGATCCGCAAGCGCGAGGCCTCGACCACCGTCGAATTGCCGTCCGGTGGCTCGATCGTGATTGCAGGTCTCGTTCAGGACAATATTCGCCAGGCGATGTCCGGTCTGCCGGGTCTCTCCAAGGTGCCTGTGCTCGGCACGCTGTTCCGCAGCAAGGACTTCCAGCGCAACGAGACAGAACTCGTGATCATCGCGACGCCCTATCTGGTTCGCCCCGTTGCACGCGGCGCCCTGTCGCGACCGGATGACAATTTCAACCCGGAAAACGACGGCGCGACCTTCTTCCTGAACAAGGTGAACAAGGTCTATGGCCGCCGCGAGAACAACCAACCGACCGGCCAGTACCATGGCGCTGTCGGCTTCATCTACAAGTGAACGGCGTGAGGATCGAAATGAAACATTCGGCACGTCAAGTCAGGGAAAGTCGGCCAGCCATGGCATCAGTGGGTCATTCATTCCAGCGTATCCTCCTCGCCGGCCTCGTTCTCGGAACAGCCGTCGCACTTTCGGGTTGCGGCAGCACGAAGGACCGGATGACGACGTCCGCCATCCCCGACGACTACCGCACGCGACATCCCATCATGCTAAGCGAAGTGGAACATACACTCGATGTTCCGATCGCATCCGGCGACCGCAGACTGACGGTTGGCGTGCAGGATTCGATCGCCGGTTTTGCCGCAGACTATCTGTCGGCGTCGACGGGCACGATCCAGGTCATGGTGCCGCACGGCTCGCCGAACTCCGGCGCGGCGTCGGCCATGCGCAAGCAGATCCGCCAGGTCCTGACCACCCGGGGCGTTGCGGCCAACAAGATCATCGAAACGTCTTACCAGGCAGAAGCCAACAGCAATGCGGCCCCTGTCAGGATCAGCTATGTCGCGATCACCGCGATGACAAATCCCTGCGGCGAATGGCCGGAGGACCTGCAGAACAACACCTTCAGCAACAAGAACTATCACAATTTCGGCTGCGCGACGCAGAGCAACCTCGCCGCACAAATCGCCAATCCGATGGATCTCGTCACCCCCCGCGACATGGCTCCGATCGACGCCACCAGGCGCTCGACCGTGATCGGACTTTATCGCCGGGGCGCCGACACCTCCACGAATTGATGCGACTGCGGTCCAAGAGGACAGGATGAGAGCATGAACGCGATCGACTATGACATCGGCGAATCCACTGAGGGATATCGGAGCGCTTCCGAGAGCGTGATCGCAGGCGACGTCGAGAACCTGCGTCCGCTGCCGCGCATCTCGATCCATGCCTTCTGCATCAGCGAAGGCGTGCATCGGACGATGGAGCAATGCGCCGGCGACCGACGCATGGCGCGTGTCAGCATGCGCATCACGCATGGCAATATCGCCGCTGCCGCGAACATGTTCTCCTCGACGCCGACGCCGAACCTCATCATTCTGGAAACCGACGCCGGACCGCGCGACCTGATGACGGAGCTGGCACCGCTGGCCGAAGTCTGCGATCCGAGCTCGCGGGTGATCCTCGTCGGCCGGCACAACGATATCGCGCTCTACCGGGAACTGATCCGCAGCGGCATTTCCGAATACATTGTGGCGCCCTTCACCATGGCCGACATGATGAGTTCCATCGCCTCGATCTTCGTCGACCCGGAGGCCGAGCCGCTCGGCCGCAGCATCGCCTTCATCGGCGCCAAGGGCGGCGTGGGGTCCTCGACCATCGCACATAACTGCGCCTTCGGCATTTCGTCGCTGTTTTCGACGGAGACCGTGCTTGCCGACCTCGATCTGCCTTTCGGCACCGCGAATATCGACTTCGACCAGGATCCGGCCCAGGGCATGGCAGAAGCCGTATTTTCGCCAGAGCGTCTCGACGAGGTCTTTCTCGACCGACTGCTGACGAAATGCGGCCAGAACCTCTCGCTGCTCGCAGCCCCGTCGATGCTCGACCGCGGTTACGACTACGAGGGCGGCGCCTTCCAGCCGATCCTCGACGTTTTGCAGCGGAGCGCTCCCGTGACGGTGCTCGACCTGCCGCATACCTGGGCCGACTGGACCCGTGCTGTGCTCTCCGACGTCGACGAGATCGTCATCACCTGCGCACCGGACCTCGCCAATTTGCGCAACATGAAGAACATGATCGACGCCTTGAAGAAGCTGAGGCCGCAGGACAAGCCGCCGCATCTGATCCTCAATCAGGTGGGCATGCCGAAGCGGCCGGAAATCGCGCCATCCGACTTCTTCGAACCGCTCGAGCTCGATCCGGTCGCAATCATCCCGTTCGACGCCCAGCTTTTCGGCACCGCTGCCAATAGCGGCCGGATGATCAGCGAGATGGACGGGAAATCTCCGACGGCGGAGACATTCTCGCAGCTCGCACATCTCGTGACGGGCCGGGCCACGATCAAGAAACCCAAGAAGGCGGGTCTCGGCTCGTTCATCGAAAAGCTGCGCAAGAAGTAGACCGCTAACAGGAACAGGTAGAGCTCATGTTTGGCAAACGCGGAAACGACGGTTTCGGCAAGGGCGGGGCGGGCGTCGGCACGATCCTGACACAGCCGGCTGCTGCTGCGCCCGCGGCACGCTCCAGCACGCTCATCGAACCCGGCAGCCCGGAGGTCAGCACGCGTCAGCAGGTGACGCCGCCGTCGATGCAGACGCCCGGCCGCAAGAAACCGCCGCGGACAGAAGACTATTACGACACCAAGAGCCAGGTGTTCTCCGCGCTCATCGACACGATCGATCTGTCGCAGCTCGCCAAGCTCGACGGCGAAAGCGCGCGTGAAGAAATCCGCGATATCGTCAACGACATCATCACGATCAAGAATTTCGCGATGTCGATCTCCGAGCAGGAAGAGCTGCTCGAAGACATCTGTAACGACGTTCTGGGTTATGGCCCGCTCGAGCCGCTGCTGGCCCGCGACGACATCGCCGACATCATGGTCAACGGTGCCGGGCAGACCTTCATCGAAGTCGGCGGCAAGACGATCGAATCGGAAATCCGCTTCCGCGACAATTCTCAGCTCCTCTCGATCTGCCAGCGTATCGTCAGCCAGGTCGGTCGTCGCGTCGACGAATCGAGCCCGATCTGCGACGCCCGTCTGCCCGACGGCAGCCGTGTCAACGTCATCGCCCCGCCGCTGGCCATCGACGGTCCGGCGCTTACCATTCGTAAGTTCAAGAAGGACAAGCTGAACCTCGCCCAGCTGGTCAAGTTCGGCGCGATCACGCCGGAAGGCGCAGAAGTGTTGCAGATCATCGGCCGCGTCCGCTGCAACGTGGTCATATCGGGCGGTACCGGCTCGGGCAAGACGACGCTTCTGAACTGCCTGACGGGCTTCATCGACACCGACGAGCGTATCATCACCTGCGAAGACACGGCCGAACTGCAGCTGCAGCAGCCGCATGTCGTACGTCTGGAAACGCGCCCGCCGAACATTGAAGGCGAAGGCGAAATCACCATGCGTGACCTCGTCAAGAACTGCCTGCGTATGCGCCCAGAACGCATCATCGTCGGTGAAGTGCGCGGACCTGAGGTTTTCGACCTTCTTCAGGCGATGAACACAGGTCACGACGGATCAATGGGCACCATCCACGCCAACACGCCGCGCGAATGCCTCAGCCGTATGGAATCGATGATTGCCATGGGCGGCTTCTCGCTGCCAGCCAAAACCGTGCGCGAAATCATCTCCGGCTCTATCGACGTCATCATCCAGGCAGCACGTCTGCGTGATGGTTCGCGCCGCATCACCCACATCACCGAGGTAATCGGGATGGAAGGCGACGTGATCATCACCCAGGACCTGATGCGCTACGAGATGGACGGCGAGGACGCCAACGGCAAGATCATCGGCCGGCACATGTCGACCGGTATCGGCAAGCCGCATTTCTGGGATCGTGCGCGTTATTACAACGAAGATCGTCGACTGGCGGCAGCACTCGACGCCATGGAACAGAAGTCCAAGGGGATCTGACCAGCATGTTCGGCATCGATCCTACCATTCTGGCCATTGTCCTCCTCGCGGCCGTCTCGACAGGCGCGATCGCCTATGGTGTGCTCTATTCGAAGATCGAGACCGAGAAAAAGACGGCAACCCGCATCAACCGCGTGCGGTCTGCCGAAACCGACACCAACCAGATGAAGGCTGCCCGCGACCGCGTGCAGGAGATTTCCAAGCGACGCAAATCGGTGCAGGACTCGCTCAAGGAACTCGAGAAGAAACAACAGCAGGACAAGACCAAGAAGGCCAATGCCGCCAGCCTGAAGGCGAAGCTGGTGCAATCGGGTCTGGCGATTTCCCTGTCCCAGTTCTATATGGTGAGCGTCCTGATAGGACTGGTCGTACTGGCGGTGACGTTCCTTGCGGGCATGGGACCGCTGGTGATCGCAGGTGCCACATTCGTCGCCGCTTTCGGCCTACCCCGCTGGTTCGTCGGGTTTCTCGTTGGCCGTCGCCAGAAGAAGTTTCTCGAAGAATTCCCCAATTCGCTCGACGTCATGACACGTTCCATCCGCTCGGGCCTTCCGCTCAATGACGCAATCCGGATGATTGCGTCGGATGGTCAGGACCCGGTCAAAACGGAGTTTCGGCGCATCGTCGAGTCCCAGCAACTCGGCCTGAGCGTGCCCGATTCCGTGGCCCGCATGCATCAGACCATGCCGCTGAGCGAAGTCAGCTTCTTTGCCATCGTCGTCGCGATCCAGGGCCAGGCGGGCGGCAACCTCTCCGAAGCGCTCTCCAACCTCTCGCGCGTCCTGCGTGACCGCAAGAAGATGAAGGCCAAGGTCAACGCTCTGTCGATGGAAGCGAAGGCATCGGCCGCAATCATTGGCGCACTGCCCTTTATCGTGGCCCTGCTCGTCTACCTGACGTCGCCGGACTACATCATGATCCTGTTCACGGATTCCCGCGGACACCTGATCCTCGGCGTCTCGGCTGTCTGGATGAGCATCGGCCTTCTGGTCATGCGCAACATGATCAACTTCGAGATCTGAGGAGCGGGCGATGACGGAAGACTGGGCCGCACAACTGACAGATCCGACGCTGCTGATCGCCGTTCTCGTGGGGCTCGCGGTGTTCGGCACGTTCTACACCTTCGCCATGCCCTATCTGGAACGTGGCGACCTGAACAAGCGCATGCGTGCTGTCTCGACCGAGCGCGACCTGATCCGCGCACGGGAGCGGGCAAAACTTAACGCCGAAGTTGCCCAGAGCCGGGCATCACTCAGAGCGACGAACAACAAGTCGGTGCGGCATATCGTTGAACGGTTCAACCTGCGCAAGGCGCTGGTGGACGACAACACGGTCGACAAGCTGAAGGCTGCAGGCCTGAGATCACAGAACGCGTTGAACATGTTCCTCGTGGCGCGTTTCCTATTGCCGTTCGGAACACTCGCTCTTACGGCTTTCTGGATCTTCGTGCTCGGCAATCTGGCGGAAAAGGCGCTGCCGATTCGACTCTTCGTCACCATTCTTGGCGGCTATCTCGGCTTCTACCTGCCGAACATCTACGTTTCGAACCGCATCACAAAACGCCAGCAGTCAATCAAGCGCGCCTGGCCGGATGCGCTGGATCTCATGCTGATCTGCGTGGAATCGGGTATCTCGCTGGAGGCTGCAATGCGGCGCGTATCGGACGAGATCGGTGAGCAGTCGCCCGAACTCGCCGAGGAAATGGTGCTGACCACGGCCGAACTTTCATTTCTTCCCGACCGCCGCCAGGCGCTCGAAAATCTTGGCACACGCACGCAGCTCGACGGCGTCAAGAACGTGGTTCAGGCGCTCATTCAGGCCGACCGATACGGTACACCTGTCGCGCAAGCTCTGCGCGTGCTTGCGCAAGAGGGACGCGACGAACGCATGAACGAAGCGGAGAAAAAGGCAGCAGCCCTTCCGCCGAAGCTCACCGTTCCGATGATCCTGTTCTTTCTGCCGGTGCTGATCGCCGTCATTCTGGGCCCCGCAGGGATCCAGGTCTCCGACAGGTTCTGATGGGCCGACTGGCCGCTATCAGTGGACGGTCGCGAGTTCTTCTTCGAGCAGCTTCAGTGCATCCTGCAGCGCTTCAACCAAGATGTCCGTCAGTTCGTCGGATTTGTTCTCGAGAAGCATCAGCTTGACCGCCATGTCCTGCTGCTCGAAATACTGGTCAGGTCCTTCGTTCATCATCATGTCCCCTTAAGGCCGAATCATCTCGGCTGGTTCCACGATGCCGCCGCTTCCTTGTGCCGGGCTTTCACCCGATCCTGCGTCATCCGTCAAGCGTCAGTCTCGACCCCACCGGTCACTGCGGAATTGAAGTTCGAGAAAAACTCGCCTGCGAGCTTCTTCGAGGTCGATTCGATCAGACGGCTTCCCAACTGGGCGATCTTGCCGCCGACCTCGGCCTTTACCGTAAAGGTGAGCAAGGTCGCTCCGTCCTCTTCCGGTGTCAGGGTCACATCTGCACCACCCTTGGCAAAGCCGGCAAGGCCACCCTTGCCTTCGCCTGATATCGTATAGGAATGCGGCGGATTGAGATTGTGCAGCTCGACGGCCCCTTCGAACTTTGCCTTGATCGGCCCGATCTTCAGAACGACCTTGGCGGCCATCTGACTGTCAGAGGTCTTTTCCAGGCTTTCGCAGCCCGGAATGGACTGCTTGAGGATTTCGGGATCGTTCAGCGCACGCCAGACGGTTTCCACCGGCGCCTCGATGCGCTCGCTGCCTTGCATGTCCATCCGGTCGTCCTCCCTTGCAGATCGCGGGCTCCCTCCCGCAGTCCCAGACTGCATGGCGAAGGCGGCGGATGCAAGACTGCTAAAGCATCAGTGCAACCGACCGTCAGACGAGTACGGCCTGCTCGACGCGGTCCTGAGAGCCGAAGAAGCGGAGGTAACGCTCGACTTCCTGCGGATCCCCGGTCGCCTTGCGCGGGTTGTCGGAAAGCTTGACCGCCGGGCGACCGTTGGCTTCCGAGACCTTGCAGACAATGGAAATCGGCTTTAGGCCAGCGATCTCCACGGGCGCGCAGCCGGCGAAATCATTGGTGAGATTGGTACCCCAGCCGAAGGACATGCGAACGCGGCCGGCGAAATGGCGGTAGGTGTCGATGATCGCGTCGACGTCCAGACCGTCCGAGAAGATCAGGAGCTTCTTGCGCGGATCGCGGCCCATCTTCTTCCACCATTCGATGATCTTCTCGCCGCCTTCGATCGGGGGCGCGCTATCCGGTCGGAAACCGGTCCAGTCGGCGACCCATTCCGGTGCATGCTGGAGAAAGGACGTGGTGCCGTAAGCATCAGGCAAAACAATCAGCAGATTGCCGCCGTAGAGGCGATTCCAGTCTTTCAACACCTGATAAGGGGCTGCGGCCAGTTGCTCATCGGTCTTTGCCAGTGCTGCAACGACCATGGGCAATTCATGGGCATTGGTACCGACGGCTTCGAGATCGGAATCCATGGCAAGCAGCACATTGCTCGTGCCGGTGAAGGCCGGGCCGATACCTTCCTTCAAGGCTTCCACGCACCAGCGCTGCCAGAGGAAGCTGTGCCGGCGGCGGGTGCCGAAGTCGGAAATGCGCAGACCCGGCAATTCGCCTAGGCGCTCGACCTTCGACCACATCTTCGCCTTGGCACGCGCATAGAGCACGTCCAGAGTGAAATAGCCGAGCGAGCGCATGGCGGCCCGCGAGCGCAGCTCGTTTATGATGGCAAGCGCCGGAATTTCCCACAGCGTGGTTTCCATCCAGGAGCCGTGGAAGGTCAATTCGTATTGGCCATCGCGCTTGGAAAGTTCGTATTCAGGGAGCTGGAGATTGCCGAGCCAGGCGAGGAATTCAGGCTCGAAGATCTGAGCGCGACCGTAAAACGTGTTACCGGCCAGCCAGATCATTTCCTTTTTTGTCAACCGCAGCGAACGAACATGATCGAGCTGGTCGCGCAACTCCTGCTCGTCGATCTCGTCGGCGAGCCTGACCGAGGTCGTGCGATTGATGAGCGTGAAGGTCGCGTTCACCTGCGGATAGAGCTTCCAGATCATCTGGAGCATCAGCAGTTTGTAGAAGTCCGTATCGATCAGGCTGCGGATGATGGGATCGAGCTTCCAGGCATGATTGTAAACCCTGGTCGCGATATCTGTCTTGGTCATGATCGATTGCCTTGCCATCCGCAGGGGGACTGCGGGGGACGGCCGAAACGCTTCGGCCGTTTCCGCTGCAGTTATCGGCAATCACCGGAGGAATGTCCAGAGAGCGCCATTACGCCGCTCTCCGCAAGATTTAACCGAATTACTGGCTGGGTGTCGGGCTGGACTCCGGCACGATCTGACCCTGGCCGTTGTTCTCGCTCGGCGACGGGGCCGTCTGCTCGACCGGCTGATTTGCCGGCTCACTCGGTGCAATCGAATTGCCCCACCATTCGGCCGGGATCCAGACGAGCATGGCGAGGATCAGCCCGCCGAGCAGCACGATGAGGACCGGTTTGCCTTTAGAGCCCTGACGCGCATCCGTCGGCGTCATCGGTTCCGGCTTCAGGCCCCGCGTTCGGCGGTCGGTCGTGTCTGGAAGATCGGTTCGGCTGCTCATGTCGTTGCTCCCTGTGTCCTGAGGCGCGCAAAGCGCGAATTCTCAGGGGAAACGGGAGCTCCAGCGGGTTTGTTCCCGCAATTCTCGGGCGGCTAGTAACCAGCTGTCCGGTCGACAACGAATTCAAGGGGCTTGCCAGCCTCGAACAGGCCGATCTGCGCTTCGACATGGCGGAAGAGCGCACGAACATCGGAGGCGGCTGCGGCGTGGGGCGTCACGATCACGTTCGGCATCGACCAAAGCGGGCTGTCGGAATCGAGCGGCTCCTTTTCGAACACATCGAGGGACGCCGCCTTCAGCGTGCCGTCCTTGAGGCATTCGACCAGCTCTGCTTCCTTCTGGCTCCCGCCGCGACCGGCATTGAGAAAGATTGGACCGCCCAGGGGGCCGGAGCGACGCAGCTTGGAAAACAGAGCGCGGTCGTAGATGCCGCGTGTATCGTCCGTCAGCGGCAGCAGGCCGACCAGGATATCGGTGCGGCCGAGGAAGGCGTCGAGCCCGTTTGCATCGAAGGTTTCGACGCCATCGATCTCTTTTTCGCGACGAGACCAGCCTATGACATCGAAGCCGATGATCTTGAGCTTGTGAACGGCATCTGCGCCCAAGACCCCGAGGCCCATGACGCCGACCGTGACATCCCGGGCTTCCGGTTGATCGGCAATCTCATGCCAGACGCGATGCTGCTGCTGGCCAGCATAGGCAATGCCGTTGCGCAGATGATGGAGGCATTGCCAGACGACCCATTCGCTCATGCGGTCCGTCAGGCTGCGATCGACAAAACGGACGATCGGGAGATCCGGCAGTTCATAGGCCGAGAGGATGTGATCGACACCGGCACCGCCGGAGAAGATGGCCGTGAGCCCGGTTGCACGACGGAAAAGGGCCGGATCCGGTTTCCAGACCACGGCGAATTCGGCATCCGATAGGTCTCGGTCCGCATGCGCCGGGTCACCCATGTCGATAACCGGACGATCGGGGAAGGCCGAGCGAAGAGCATTGACGACGCTTTCGCGCGCAAAGCGGAGATCGACGACGACGGGGCGTTTTTCGGACATTGCAGACTCACATTATTGGCGGATGCCGCCGGCTTCGACGGCTTCGAGATTGAAGGCGGCGGCCATCAGGGCGCGGGTATAGTCGGCCTTGGGGGCGGCGAAGACCTCTGCGGCCGGACCTGTCTCCACCACCTTGCCGCCGCGCATGACGATCAGCTCATTGGCCAGCGCCTTCACGACCTTCAGGTCATGACTGATGAAGAGATAGGCGAGGTCGTGTTTGGCCTGAAGATCGCGAAGGAGATCGACCACCTGGGCCTGGACGGTCATGTCGAGGGCGGAGGTGGGTTCATCGAGCATGACGAAACGGGGTTTCAGCACCATGGCGCGGGCGATCGCGATGCGTTGGCGTTGGCCGCCGGAGAATTCATGTGGGTAGCGCCAGCGGGTGGCGGGGTCGAGGCCGACTTCCTCCAGCGCCCATGCAACGCGGCTGTCGCGCTCGTCTGCCGTCAGCTGCTTTTCGTGAACCTTCAGACCTTCCGCGATGATCTCGCCCACGGACATGCGCGGGCTGAGCGAACCGAAGGGGTCCTGAAAGACGATCTGCAGGCGATCGCGCAGCGGCCGCATCTCGCTGTAGGAGAAGGCATCGATGTCCTTGCCGATGAAGCTGATGCGCCCCTTCGAGGAGATGAGGCGTGAAAGGGCAAGACCGAGCGTCGTCTTGCCGGAGCCGGATTCGCCGACGACGCCGAGCGTCTGGCCGGCGCGGAGCGTGAGATCCACGCCATCGACGGCCTTCACGTGATCGACTGTGCGGCGCAGGAAGCCGGCCTTGATCGGGAACCAGACACGGATGTCTTTGCCCTGCATGACAACAGGCTTTGTCTCGTCCAGGACAGGCGGTTCGCCGCGCGGCTCCGAGGCGAGCAGCTTCTTCGTGTAAGCATGCTGTGGCCGTTCGAAGATATCCTCGACGGCGCCGGCCTCGACGATCTTGCCCTTGGTCATGACGCAGACGCGATCGGCGAACTTGCGGACGATGCCGAGATCATGGGTGATGAAGAGCATGGACATGCCGTGCTCGGACTTGAGGCGCCCCAGGAGTTCCAGGATCTGGGCCTGCACGGTGACGTCGAGAGCGGTGGTCGGTTCGTCGGCGATCAGAAGCTTCGGCCTGTTGGCGAGCGCCATGGCGATCATCACGCGCTGGCGCTGGCCGCCAGAGAGTTCATGCGGGAAGGCTGTCAGCCGCTTTTCCGGCTCGCGGATGCCAACCTGGTGCAGAAGTTCGAGCACGCGGGCGCGGGCGGGTGCGCCTTCGAGACCCTGATGGAGCGCCAGGATTTCGCCGATCTGCCGCTCGATCGAGTGAAGCGGATTGAGCGAGGTCATAGGCTCCTGGAAGATCATGGTGATGTCGTTGCCGCGCACCGCGCGGAGCTCGGGCTCGCTGGCGGTCATCAGATCGCGTCCGTCGAACAGGATCTGACCGGATGGGTGGCTCGCTGCCGGATAGGGCAGGAGCTTCAGGACCGAGGCGGCGGAGACCGATTTGCCGGAGCCGGATTCGCCAACCAAAGCAACGATCTCGCCGCGCTGGATGTCGAACGAGACACGGTCGACCGCCAGGCTCTCGCGGCCACCCTGGTGGAAGGCGACGGAAAGATCGCGCACGGAGAGCAAGGGTTCGGTCATGCGGTGAGGCTTTCGATCAGGGAGGTTAGAGAGCGGGCGTCCAAGCGGCAAACTTCAAACAAGTCAGGCTCTTTTGAGGACGAATTTGTCACAGAGCTGGAGATGCCTTGGTCATCGGTCAAGAAATGCGTGGTGGCGACAGCGAGAGCTGATGCGACATGGATGGCATCTGGCAGTTTCAGGCTGTTCCGGCGCGCCCGCAATTGTGCGGCGGTATCCAGAATGCTGCTCGCTACGGGAACGATCTGCAGCCACGGCAGACCCGAGCCCCAAGCCCTGTAGACTTCAACGAGCCTCATATCGCCATCGCCCAATGGCTTCACCAGCAGTTCCGAGATGGTCAACGCGCTCGTAGACAAGATCGCGCTCGGTCGAGATGATGCCTTGCTGGTCAAGTTTCGCATCAAGTCACGTAGAGGGCCATCACCCTCAACGAGCAAGATCGCAGCATTCGTGTCGAGGTGGATTTGGTGCCGTTGCGGCATCAGTCGTCCCATTCGTCGCGAAGTTCCCGAATACGCGCCACAGCTTCAGCGGCCGTAACGCGGCGGTCGTCCTGGCGACGGTAGGCCTCTACTTTTTTCATGAACTCTTCAAAGCTCGTTTTGGCCGGGCTCGGGGCGTTGCCTTCCATCTCCAGCACGACGCGCACTGTGCCGCCCGCTTCCAACCCCTCCCTCAGGTCGGCAGGCAGATTCTCAACCGGATAATGCTCTCTGACGATCTTGTTCATCGCATCATGCTCCTGATCAGGCCTGCGCCCATCATGCCACAGATGCTGTCTTTTGACGAACCCGCGCTCATCGGAAGGTTTTCCTGGGATCAAACGCATCGCGGACGGCTTCGCCGACGAAAATCAGGAGCGAGAGCATGATCGACATGGTGAAGAAGGCGGTGAGGCCGAGCCAGGGGGCCTGGAGGTTGCGTTTGCCTTGCGCGATCAGTTCACCGAGCGATGGCGAGCCGGGCGGCATGCCGAAGCCGAGGAAGTCGAGCGAGGTGAGCGTGGTGATCGAACCCGAAAGGATGAAAGGCAGGAAGGTGAGCGTTGCGACCATGGCGTTCGGCAGGAGATGGCGGAACATGATCGTCCAATTGCCAACGCCGAGCGCCCGGGCCGCATTCACATATTCGAAATTTCGCGCGCGCAGGAATTCGGCGCGCACGATGCCGACGAAGCCGACCCAGGAGAAAAGCAGCATGATGCCGAGCAGCACGAAGAAGCCGGGCGGCAGGATGGCCGCGATGATCAGCAGGATGTAGAGAACCGGCATGGACGACCAGATCTCGATGAAGCGCTGCATCAGGAGATCGGTCCAGCCGCCGAAATAGCCCTGCACGGCACCAGCCGTGACGCCGATCGCAGCGGAGGCAAGCGTAAGTACCAGGCCAAAGAGGATCGAGATGCGGAAGCCGTAGATCATGCGCGCCATGACGTCGCGGGCCTGATCATCCGTGCCGAGCCAGTTCATGTTGCCGAGCACGCAGTTCGGATCCTCGGCCTTCAGCGGATAGGCGGCGCAGCGGGTCTCCTTGTCCATCAGCCAGAAGGGCGCTGTTGGTGCCGAATGCGGGACCTCGGAATTGACCGTGCGGTAGGAATAGCGGATCGGTGGCCAGACCATCCAGCCATTCGCGTTGATCTCGTCGGATATGAAGGGCGAGCGATAATCGGTGACGGCAAGGAAGCCGCCGAACTTCTCTTCCGGGTAGTCGACGATGACGGGGAAGAGGATTTCGCCCTTGTAGGAGGCGATAACAGGTTTGTCGTTGGCGATGAACTCGGCAAACAGGCTGAGCACGAACAGAACCATGAAGATCCAGAAGGACCAGAAGCCACGGCGGTTCGCCTTGAAGTTCTCGAGCCTTCGGCGGTTCGTTGGGTTCAGCCAGCCCTTCTTCGGCGGGGCAATGATGGTGGTTTCGACGGCGGACATCAGACGTCCCTCCGGTCGAAATCGATGCGCGGATCGATCCAGGTGTAGATCAGGTCGGAAATCAGGCCGATCACGAGGCCCATCAACGAGAAGATGTAGAGTGTCGCAAAGACGATCGGATAGTCGCGGTTGACGATGGCGAGATAACCGAGGCGGCCGAGGCCATCGAGCGAGAAGATGTTTTCGATCAAAAGCGAGCCGGTGAAGAAGGCGGAGATGAAGGCACCCGGCAGGCCGGCGATGACGATGAGCATGGCGTTGCGAAAGACATGGCCATAGAGCACCTGGCGCTCGCCAAGGCCCTTTGCCCGGGCCGTGACGACATATTGCTTCTTGATCTCGTCGATGAAGGAGTTCTTCGTCAGCAGCGTGGTCGTAGCAAAGGCCGAGAGCAGGAGTGCTGTGAGCGGCAGAGCGAGATGCCAGAAGTAGTCGAGGATCTTCTGCCACCAGGAGAGTTGGTCGAAATTGTCGGAGGTGAGGCCGCGGAGCGGGAACCAGTCGAAGAAGGATCCGCCGGCGAAAAGCACGATCAGAAGGATGCCGAAGAGGAAGCCGGGAACGGCGTAGCCGACGACGATGATGCCTGATGTCCAGACATCGAAGCGGGAGCCGTCGGCGACCGCCTTGCGGATGCCGAGCGGGATCGAAATCGCGTAGGAGATCAGGAGCACCCAGAGGCCAAGCGAAATGGACACCGGCAGCTTCTCGATGATCAGGTCGATGACGGAAGTGTTGCGGAAAAAGCTCTCGCCGAAATCGAAGCGGATGTAGTTCCACATCATCTCGAGAAAACGCTCGAGCGGCGGCTTGTCGAAACCGAATTGCTTTTCGAGCTTGGCGATCAGTTCCGGATCGAGGCCCTGGGCGCCGCGATAGCGGGAGCCCCCCTCCTCTGCACCGGCGGACTGGCCCAGCATGTCCCCACCGCCTGACAGGCGCGCATCCGCGCCATCAGCCTGGCCGCTGAGCTGTGCAATGACCTGCTCGACGGGGCCGCCCGGGGCGAACTGGATAACGATGAAGGAGATGCCCATGATACCGATCATTGTGGGTATCATCAGCAGCAGACGCCGGAGAATATAAGCGGTCATGCGCGGCGCCCCCGTTCAGGATCACATCTGCCCACGATGTCCAGGCTCGTTTGGTCAGCCAATATCAGCCGCTCCGTTTTCCAGCGATTCGTTCCCTCCATTCCTAGAGTCTCACACAAGAGGCGCAAGCCCCGAGCCGGAATCACGGAGCCTTGGCCCACCAGATCGAGGGGAAGCCGGTGCTGTAGGTCGGGAGCTCGGCGGGGTGCTCGAACTTGTCCCAGAAGGCGTAGCGTGCCGTACCGCCGTAATAGAGCGGAATGACGTAGTCATGGGCTAGCAGCACACGGTCCATGGCCTTGGTTGCGGCGACCTGCTCCGCGCGGTCGGCCGGGAAGATGATCTTCTCGATCAGGGCGTCCACAGCCGGATCGGCAATGCCGGCATAATTCTGCGAGCCTTCACGATTGACGGATGTCGACCCCCAGTAGTCGCGCTGCTCGTTGCCGGGGTTGAGCGTCTGAGCCCATACGGTCCAGGTCATGTCGTAATCGAAGCTTCGAGTTCGATTGGTATATTGCGAGGGATCGACCGTGCGGACCGACATTTCCACCCCAATCTTGCGCAATTGCTGTTGGTAGGGGACCGCGACCACCTCAAGCTGGGGGCTGGACAACAGGAGCTCGAAGCGGAAGGGCTGGCCGGTCTGCGCGTTGACCATGGCATTGCCACGAAGTTCATAGCCTGCCTGTTTGAAGAGCTCGACGGCCTTGCGCAAATTGTCGCGAGACGCCTGCGGTGAACCGCCGACAGGGTTCGTGTAGGGCGTATCGAAGACCGAAGCGGGAACCTTGTCCTTAAGAGCGGTCAGCAGTTCGAGTTCCTGGCCTTGAGGCAGCCCGCTGGAAGCAAGTTCGGTTCCGTTGAAAAAGCTGCTGACGCGGAAATAGGCATTGTAAAAGACGGTGCGGTTCAATTCCTCGAAGTCGAGCGCGTAGTTGAGCGCCTTGCGGACCCGCTGGTCCTTGAACATCTCGCGCCGCATGTTCGGCACCAGCGCCTGCATCACGCCCGTCGCACGGAAGGGATTTTCATATTCCTCCTTCTTGACGCGGCCATCCTGTGCGGCCGGAAAATCGAAGCCAGTCGCCCAGCGCGCGGCCCGCGTCTCCTGCCAGAAGTCTGTGTTGCCGGAACGGAAGGCCTCGAACTCGACGTCTCGATCGCCGAACATCGTGTAGCTGATGTTCTTGAAGTTGTTGTAGCCCAGATTGACGTTGAGATCCTTGCCCCAGTAGTCGTCCCGCAGTTCGTAGCGGATGGTCGAGCCAGCCGTGAACTCGGCGATCTTGTAGGGCCCCGACCCCATCACCGGCTCCAGCGTGGTCCGTCCAATATCCCGAGACTGTCCATCAGCCCCGCTTGCCTCCCACCAGTGCTTCGGGACAACCGGGAACTGGCCAAGAATCATCGGCAGTTCCCGGTTGTTCGTCTGGTCGAAGCGGAATGTGACGTCACGATCGCCCGTCTTCTCAGCTGCAACCACATGGCTGTAATAGCTCATGTAGAGCGGGTTCAATTCCTTGAGCTTCTCAAAGCTGAAAATGACGTCTTCCGGCTTGACGGGCTCACCGTCAGCGAAGCGGGCCTCGGCGCGGAGACGGAAGGTTGCGCTCGATATGTCTTTGGGGAATGAGACGCCTTCTGCGAGCAACCCGTAGCCGGTGGAAATCTCGTCACTCGTGTCTTTCAGAAGCGTATCGAAGACGTTGATCAGGCCGGGTGCGGCTTCGCCCCTGTCGAGCACCGGGTTGAAGCTGTCGAAGGTTCCGGTCGACGACATGCGCAAGGTGCCGCCCTTCGGCGCTTGCGGATTGACGTAATCGAAATTGGCAAAGCCGGGCGCATATTTGAGCTCGCCCAGAAGCGAGACGCCATGGCGGAACGGCTCTGCGTTTTCCTGCGCCATCGCATGAGACGGCGCAAACGCCAAGACTGCCATAAAGCCCCAGATTGCGAAGCTCGACTTGTTGCGATCCATCCGCCTATTTCCCCGTATCTGCTTTTGTTGCGAAGCAGGATAGGGCAAAACCAGGCAAAAAACAGGGGACTGACAGAGATGTGAGCGCCGGGCCTTCCGCAGATTCACCCCAATTCCGTTTCAGGCTAGAGTGACCTGTGATTCACCCGGCCATCCGGCGGGGAGCGAATCCGGACCGACCGGGGACATGCACACGATGAACAAAACCAGGGGCGCACGCCCGCTCGCCATGGCACTGACGTTTGCCTGCGCATTCGCGACCGTCGTCAGCGATACGGCATCCGCCGAAGGACGTCCGGCCAAGGAGCTCTTCGGCGGCATGGCGCTGCCGGCCAAGGCTGCCCCCTCCCCTTATGGTTCCTATGCCAAGGGCTGCATTGCCGGCGCCGTCGCCATTCCAACCGATGGACCAACCTGGCAGGCGATGCGCCTGTCGCGCAATCGTCGCTGGGGTCATCCCGAGATGATCACGCTCCTCGAGCGTTTCTCAAAAGATGCAGTGCAGCTCGGCTGGGGCTCGGGCATCCTGATCGGCGACATCTCGCAACCGCGCGGCGGGCCGATGCTTTCAGGCCATGCCTCGCATCAGATAGGGCTTGATGCCGATATCTGGTTCACGCCGAAGCCAGCCAATGCGCTTTCCCCGCAGCAGCGCGAGGACCTGCCGTTCACCTCCATGCTGGAGAAGGACAAGTTCCTGACCGTCGACAAGCGTCTCTGGACCAATACCCACGCACGCCTCGTCGTGCAGGCCGCGAGCTATCCGCAGGTGGAGCGCATCTTCGTCAATCCGGCGATCAAGAAGAAGCTCTGCGACACCTGGACCGGTGACCGCGCGGTCCTCGGCAAGATCCGGCCGATCTATGGCCATGACGCGCATTTCCATATCCGCATGCGCTGCCCTGACGGTGCTACCGGCTGCAAGCCGCAGGCGGCCGTGCCGCCCGGCGACGGCTGCGACAAGTCGCTGGCCTGGTGGTTCACCAAGGAGCCTTGGGCAGCACCGAAGAAAGACCCCAACGCAAAGCCAGCGCCGAAGCCCCGAGCCATGCAGGTCGCCGATCTCCCCAAGGCCTGCGCCCTGGTTCTCGACGCGCGTGGACCGTCGAGCGAGTACGAGGTGACCTATCAGGCAGCGGGTGGGTCGATGCCCGGCAGCGCTGCGTCGGCGTTCGCGGCACCGCCGGTCGCGACGATGGCTGAGCCTTTCGAATTGCCCACCATCGTTCCGGTTCCCCCCGCTCGGCCGGCCGGTTGGTGAAGGCAGGTTCCGCAGGGTGCTTTTCAAGTGATCCTGGCTGCGCTAGATGGGTCTATCAAATCGATTTAAATCAGCTGGGGTCCCCTCTTGAGCCGCACCCGTTGCATCGCCCTGATCGCGCATGACCAGAAGAAGGACGACATGGCGGATTTCGCCCGGCGTCACCAGGCAAAGCTCATGGGCTGGCGGATCGTGGCGACCGGCACGACGGGTGGACGGATCAAGGATGCTGTCCCCGAGCTCGATGTGACGCGGCTGAAAAGCGGTCCGCTCGGCGGCGACCAGCAGATCGGCGCATTGATCTCCACAGGTGAAGTGGACATGCTCGTCTTCTTCGTCGACCCCTTGACTCCCATGCCCCATGATGTGGATGTCAAGGCGCTAATGCGGCTGGCGACCGTCTATGACATTCCGATGGCGCTGAACCTCGCAACCGCCGACATCCTGATGCAGACCCTGACTGCCTGAGCAGCGGGGCCCAAGACCGGACAGACCATGGCCCAGACACATCGCGACGACACCCTCCCCTTTCCGATTCTGATCGGTGACATCGGCGGCACCAATGCGCGCTTCTGGATCCTGCTTGACGAAAGCGGCGAGAAGATGAGCTTCCCCAATGTGGTGAACAAGGATTTCGCCACGATCGACGACGCCATCCGCGCGAGTGTTCTGGAGACGACCAGCCACAAGCCGCGCTCGCTGATCCTGGCGCTGGCTGGCCCGATCAAGGGCGACGAAGTGCCGCTCACCAACTGCCCGTGGGTGGTGCGCCCTAAGGTGCTGATGGCTGATCTCGGTTTTGCCGAAGTGCTGCTGCTCAATGATTTCGAGGCCCAGGCGCTGGCTGCGGCGACGCTCGGCGTCGACGATCGGCAGCATCTCGGTTCGCTCAGCGAGGCCCCGCTCGGCTCACGCGTCGTGCTCGGCCCCGGCACGGGGCTCGGCGTTGCCGGTCTGGTCCGGGCGCGCGACATGTGGTTTCCGGTTCCAGGCGAAGGTGGACATGTCGACGTCGGCCCGCGCACCAGCCGCGATCACCAGATCTGGCCGCATCTGACCCCGGTCCGCGACCCCAACGCCACGCTCGGCCGGATTTCGGCGGAAGAACTGCTCTCCGGGCGCGGCCTGATGAATGTCTACCGTGCGCTTTGCAAGGCGGAGGGGAACCTGACGCCGCGTTACGAGGATCCGGCACAGGTTTCGTCTGCCGGTATTGCCGGGGCAGATGCGCTGGCGGGCGAGGCGCTCAGCCTGTTTGCAACCTATCTCGGTCGGGTTGCCGGCGATCTAGCCCTGATCTTCATGGCCAAGGGCGGCGTGTTCCTCGCCGGCGGCATATCGCCGAAAATCCTGCCGGCGCTGCAGAGCGGCGAATTCCGCGCCGCCTTCGAGGACAAGGCGCCGCATCAGGCTCTGCTGCACAGCATTCCGACCTTTGTCGTGACCCATCCGCAGGCGGCCCTGCATGGCCTTGCCGCCTTTGCGACGGCACCTTCGGATTTCGGGCTTGCGACCGAGGGGCGCCACTGGCGCTGAGCGGACCTGCCCCGCTATGGTCAAAGGCGCTGCGACTGGCTATAGAGCGGCGGCGCCTGCCGAGGCGTGACAGGCAATAGGACAGGACACTCTTTTTGGACGCTCACGATAGCCAGACCCGCCAGCCAGACATGGACAGCGTCTCCGCCGTCCTGAAGCGCGTCATCGCCGAGAACGGGCGGCAGCATGTGGGCGGTTATGCCTTTGCCATAGTCTGCCTGCTCACGGTTGCCCTGACGACCGCATTTACCGCCTGGATCATGGAAGCCGTGATCAACGAGGCCTTTGCCAACCGGCGCGCCGATCTCGTCTGGATCATCTGCGGCTCGATCTTTGCGGCTTTCGTGCTTCGCGGCTTTGCCGGATACGGTCAGGCCGTGACGCTCTCCAGGATCGGCAACAACATCGTGGCGCGCTACCAGCTGCGCCTGTTTTCACATCTGATGTCGCTCTCCATCGGCTATTTCAGTGAAGCTCGGTCCGCACGGCTCGCAGCGCAGATCAACGAGAACATCAACGGGATCCGTGACGTCCTCAACATGACGATCACGTCGCTCGCCCGCGACCTCGTGACACTGATCGCGCTGCTGGGCGTGATGTTCTATCAGGACATTGTCCTGTCGTTGATCGTCTTCACGGTTGCGCCGCCGCTTTTCCTCGGCCTTCGCTACATTTCCCGTCGCCTGCGTAGCGCGACGAAGGAATCGGTCATTCTGAATTCGCATGTGCTCGGGGCCATCCAGGAGGCCGTGCAGGGGATTGCGATCGTCAAGGCCTTCACGATGGAAAGCCAGCTGGAGAACAAGATCCAGTCGACGATCGATGCCGCAGAAGGACGCGCCAACAGGATCGCCCGCCTCAGCGAACGCAACGGACCGCTGACCGAGAGCCTGGCGGGCCTGTCGATTGCCGGTGTCATGGCTTATGCCGCCTATCAGTCGATCTATGGCGGTGTGCTGCCAGGGGCCTTCTTCTCCTTCGTCACGGCCCTGCTGCTCGCCTATGAGCCCGCCAAGCGTCTGGCGCGTCTGCAGGTGTTCATGGAACGCGCCGCCGTCAATGCGCGGATGATCTACGAGATCCTCGACACGGAGCCGAACCAGCGGGACAAGGACGGCGCCAAGCAGATTTCGGTGTCCGAGGCGAAGATCGAGTTCCGCGACGTGACCTTTGCCTATGGCTCGAACGAGCCTGTCTTGCGCAAACTCAATTTCACCGCACAGGGCGGCAAGACAACCGCGCTTGTGGGTCCGTCAGGCGCCGGCAAGTCCACGGTTATTACACTTGTTCCGCGCTTTTATGATCCGGCCGAAGGCGAAATCCTGATCGACGGGCAGAATATTGCCGACATCACGAAATCGTCGCTGCGGCAGCAACTCGCCTATGTGTCGCAGCAACCCTACCTCTTCGAAGGCACGATCCGCGAAAACATTCGCTACGGACGCCCGGAGGCGACCGATGCGGAGATCGAGGATGCGGCACGGCTGGCCAATGCCCATGACTTCATTCTGGCGCAGGCGCAAGGATACGATACGCCCGTCGGCGAAAACGGCATCACGCTTTCCGGTGGCCAGCGGCAGCGGCTCTCGATCGCCCGCGCGCTGGTGCGCAACGCACCGATCCTGCTCCTCGATGAGGCAACATCCTCGCTGGACACGGAATCGGAAGCGGCCGTGCAACAGGCACTCGATGCGGCCATGGCCGGTCGCACCGTGATCGTCATCGCGCACCGCCTCTCGACTGTCGTCAATGCCGACAAGATCATTGTCATGCAGGACGGCGAGGTGGTGGAAGAAGGCACGCATGAGAGCCTTGCACAGCGGCAGGGCGGTCTTTACGCTCGCCTCAACAATCTGCAGGCCGCTCCGAACGGCCAGTTCATCAGCCAGGAATAGACCCGCATGAATACGCCCATGAAGCTCGTCGTCGTCGGTGCCGCCGGTCGCATGGGCAAGACGCTGATCAAGCTGATCAGCGAGACAGAGGGCCTTGTGCTGCATGCGGCAGTCGAACGGGCCGGCTCGGCCGTGCTCGGCCAAGATGCAGGCGAACTGGCAGGCGTGCCGAAGCTCGGCGTTGCCGTGACCGACGATCCGCTGGCAGCCTTCCTGCATGCCGATGGCGTTATCGATTTCACCACGCCGGCTTCGACCGTCGAATTCGCGGCGCTGGCGGCCCAGGCGCGCATCGTGCATGTGATCGGCACCACCGGCTGCCTGTTGGAGCATGAGGAGAAGATCGATGCGGCCGCACGGCATGCGCGGGTCGTGAAGTCGGGCAATATGAGCCTCGGCGTCAATCTGCTGTCGGTTCTGATCAAGCAGGCGGCCCAGGCGCTCGACGCAGCCGGCTGGGATATTGAGGTGCTCGAGATGCACCACAAGCACAAGGTTGACGCGCCTTCCGGCACGGCGCTTTTGCTCGGCGAGGCAGCGGCCGAGGGCCGTGGCATTTCGCTTGCTGATCATTCCGTTCGGGTGCGCGATGGCCATACGGGCCCGCGCGAAGAGGGTTCGATCGGCTTTGCCACGCTGCGCGGCGGCTCCGTCATCGGCGAACACTCCGTGCTGTTTGCCAGCGAAGGCGAGATGGTCACGCTGTCTCACAGTGCGACCGACCGTTCGCTCTTTGCTCGTGGTGCGCTAAAGGCCGCCACCTGGGCCCGGGACAAGAAGCCCGGCCGCTATACCATGCTCGACGTGCTCGGGCTCAACTCCACCCCCTGATCGTCAAGAGAGGAATTGTCGATGACCGGTACCCTCGTGCTCGTGCGCCATGGCCAGAGCGACTGGAACCTGAAGAACCTGTTTACCGGCTGGCGTGATCCTGATCTCACCGAACTCGGTGTGCAGGAAGCCAATGCCGGCGGCAAGGCGCTGGCCGACTACGGCATCAAGTTCGATATCGCGTTCACCTCGGTGCTCACCCGTGCGCAGAAAACCTGCAACATCATCCTCGAAAATGTCGGCCAGACCGGTCTTGAGACGATCAAGGACGAGGCGCTGAACGAGCGCGACTACGGTGATCTCTCCGGCCTCAACAAGGATGATGCGCGCGCCAAGTGGGGCGAGGAGCAGGTGCACATCTGGCGCCGTTCCTACGACATCCCGCCGCCGGGTGGCGAAAGCCTGCGCGACACTGGTGCCCGCGTGTGGCCTTATTACATGACCGAAATCCTGCCGCGCGTGCTGCGGGGCGAGAAGGTGCTGGTCGCAGCCCACGGCAATTCGCTGCGCTCGCTGGTGATGGTGCTCGACAAGCTGACCAAGGAGCAGATCCTCGGCGTCAATCTCGCGACGGGCGTTCCCATGGTCTACAAGCTGAACGCGGATTCGACGGTGGCTTCCAAGGAAGTGCTGGGCGACATGTCCGCCGCGCATTGAGCGTCACCACCCTCCCCGAAATGAAAGAAGCCGCCCATGAGGCGGCTTCTCTCATTTTCAGTGACTATTCTCAGTTCGCCTGCTTGCGCATGAAGCCCTGGATCAGCTCGGCGAGCGCTTCCGGCTGCTCGACCGAGGGGATATGGGCGCAATCGTCGATCACCTCGAAACGCGCGTCAGGCACCAGCTGGGAGCCGGCCTCGACAGTGGCGGGCGGCGTCGAGCCGTCCTGGTCGCCGACGACGAAGAGCGTGGGAACCGTGATGGTCGGCAGGACGTCGGAGAAATCCGTGTCGCGCAGGGCGGCACAGGTCGAGAGATAGCCGGCCTTTGACTGGCGGGTCATCATCAGGCGGTAACCGGCCAGTTCGTCGGCACGGTCGTCATGGAAGGCCGGCGTGAACCAGCGCGCCATGGCGCTGTCGGCAGCACTTTCGATCCCGTCTTTCTCGATGCCTGCGATGCGCTCGGCCCAGATCTCGGCAGAACCGATGCGGGGGGCGGTGTCGCAGAGGATGAGCTTGCGGAACAGATCCGGCCGTTCCTGCCAGAGACCCTGGCAGACGAGACCGCCGACGGAGAGGCCACAGAAGGTGGCCTTGCGGATGCCGAGTTCGTCGCAGAGGGTCGCGAGATCCGAGACCAGATCGGCCATGCCGAAGGGCTTGTCGGCACCGCCGGACAGGCCGTGACCGCGGCTGTCGTAAAACAGGACCGAGACGTCATCGCCGAGTTCATCGAAGAGCGGCAGCCAGATGCGGAAGTCGGTGCCAAGCCCGTTGGAGAAAACGATCAGGTTCTTGGCTTTCGCCTCGCCGATCAGCTCGTAGTGGACGACATTGCCGTTGATGGTGGTGAAGGCCAAATCTTTTACTCCTGTGGGGCCTGCGCCCCGTTGTTGTGGTTCCGGCCAGGCCGGGAATTCTCAGTGTGCCTCGTCCCAATTGTGGGCGGCGCGAGCGTCGACCTTGAGCGGCACGCGCATCGAGACGGCCGGCATGGCGGCATTTTCCATGATGTCCACGATCACAGGCATGGCGGTATCGACCGCCTCGTCCTCGACCTCGAAGATCAGTTCGTCATGCACCTGCAGCAGCATGCGGCAGCGTTCGGCAAGACCGGCAGCCACGAGTGCAGGTTCGATCTGGATCATGGCGCGGCGGATCACGTCGGCGGCCGAGCCCTGGATCGGGGCATTGATGGCGGCGCGTTCGTTGAAGGCGCGCATCGAGGGGTTGGACGACTTGATCTCCGGGTAATGGGCGCGGCGGCCGAAGATGGTTTCCACATAGCCGTGCTCGCGGGCGAAGGCTTTGGTGCTCTCCATGTAGTCCTTGATGCCGGGGAAGCGCTCGAAATACTTCTTGATGTAGTCGCCGGCTTCCGAGCGCTCGATGCTCAGCTGATTAGCCAGACCGAAGGCCGAGATGCCGTAGATGATGCCGAAGTTGATCGCCTTGGCGCGGCGGCGGACTTCCGACGGCATGCCCTCGACCGGCACGCCGAACATTTCCGACGCGGTCATGGCATGGATATCGATGCCGTCGGCGAAGGCCTGACGCAGCTGCGGGATCTCGGCGACATGGGCGAGCACGCGCAGCTCGATCTGGCTGTAGTCGGCCGAGAGCAGCTTGTGGCCCGGCGTCGAGATGAAGGCGGTGCGGATCTTGCGGCCTTCGGCGGTGCGGACCGGGATGTTCTGCAGGTTCGGTTCCGACGATGACAGGCGGCCCGTCGTCGTCGAGGCGAGCGAATAGCCCGTGTGGACGCGCTTGGTCTGCGGATGGATATAGCCGGGAAGCGCGTCGGTATAGGTGGACTTCAGCTTGGTGAGCTGGCGCCAGTCGACGATCTTGCGCGGCAGCGGCGCGCCCTCGGCGGCGAGATCTTCCAGCACCTGGGCTGAGGTGGACCACTGGCCGGTCTTGGTCTTGGAGCCGCCGGGCAGGCCCATGCGGCCAAACAGGATATCGCCGAGCTGTTTCGGCGAGCCGATGTTGAAGCGCTCGCCGGCGAGTTCGTAAACCTCGTCCTCGGTGGCGGCGGCCTTCTGGGCAAGCTCGCCCGACAGGCGGGAGAGGATCTGGCGATCGACGGTGATGCCGCGCTCTTCCATATGGGCGAGCACCGGCACCAACGGGCGCTCCAGACGCTCGTAGATACGGGTGAGGCCTTCGGCTGCCAGACGGGGTTTCAACACCAGCCAGAGACGTAGCGTCACGTCGGCATCTTCGGCCGCATAGGCGGTGGCGCGATCGATGTCGACGAGATCAAAGGTGACGGAGGATTTGCCGGAACCGGCGACGTCCTTGTAGGGGATCGGGGTATGGCCGAGCCACTTCTCCGACAGGCCGTCCATGCCGTGATTGCCCTTGCCGGCGTCGAGCACGTAGGACATCAGCATGGTGTCGTCGAAGGACTGGAGCGTAACGCCGTGGCGCTTCATCACCAGGTAGTCGTATTTGAGGTTCTGCGCGACCTTCAGGACCGACGGATCTTCGAGCAGGCCCTTCAATGCGGCAAGCGCATCCTTCATCGGGATCTGGCCTTCGGCATGACCGCCGCCGAGGAGATCGCCGACACCGGTCTTGTGGGTGAGCGGAATGTAGGCCGCGCGGATGTCCGTCGAGCCGGGTGACAGGACGTTGTCCTGGATGGCGAGCGAGACGCCGACGAGTTCGGCCTGCATGGGATCGAGCGAGGTGGTCTCGGTGTCGAAGGCGACGAGGCCGGTTTCCCGGGCAGCAGCAATCCAGAGCTCGAGGGTCTCGATATCGCGGATCGTCACGTATGCGCTTCTGTCGATCGGCTTGCCGGCGAATGCATTGGCGCGGCTTGCGGCGAGATCGGCGGGTGTCTTGCCGTCGGGGCTTGCTGCCGGAGCCGAAGACGATGCGGCTGACAGCGCCGAGGTCGGCGTCCCGGACGAGGCGGGAACGTCGCCGGCGTCGAGATCGGGCCCGCGGGCGGCGTCACCCCATTCGACCGGAACAACAGCGGCGTCGATGGCACCCGCATCACAATCGCAGACCTCCGCGACGCGCCGGGTCAGGGTGGTGAATTCCATCGCCTTGAGGAAGCCGATCAGCTTTGGTCCGTCCTGCGGCTCCAGCACCAGGTCTTCGAGCTTCATGTCGATCGGCACGTCGGTGCGCAGTTCGACCAACTGGCGGGAGACTCGGGCGAGCTCGGCATTGGCGATGATGTTTTCGCGGCGCTTGACCTGCTTGATTTCGCCGGCCCGGGACAGCAGCGTTTCGAGATCGCCGAACTCTTCGAGAAGCTGGGCGGCGGTCTTCGGACCGATGCCGGGGATGCCAGGCACGTTGTCGGTCGAATCGCCGGTCATCGCCTGCAGGTCGATCATCTTTTCCGGCGGCACGCCCCATTTCTCGATGACGTCGGGAATGCCGATCTGCTTGTCCTTCATCGCGTCGTACATGTGCACGTTCGCGGTCAGGAGCTGCATCAGGTCCTTGTCGGAGGAGACGATCGTCACATCGGCGCCGACGGCCTCGGCCTGGCGGGCATAGGTGGCTATGATGTCATCGGCCTCGAAGCCTTCGGTCTCGATGCAGGGCAGGTTGAAGGCGCGCGTCGCATGACGGATCAGGCCGAATTGCGGGATCAGATCTTCCGGCGGGGCCGAGCGATTTGCCTTGTAGAGTGGATAGATTTCCTTGCGGAATGTCGTCGAGGAGTAGTCGAAGATAACAGCGAGATGGGTCGGCGTGACCCCGACATCTGTATTGCGCGCATCGCGCAGCAGCTTCCACAGCATGTTGCAGAAGCCGGAAACCGCATTGACGGGCAGGCCGTCCGATTTGCGGTTGAGGGCCGGGATGGCGTGGAAGGCGCGGAAGATGAAACCCGAGCCGTCGACGAGGAAGAGATGATCGCCTTTTTTCATGTCGGCATGGATAGCGCGGGGCGGCTGAAACGTCCATGACGGTTTGGGCCGAATGCGGCGAAATCGCTCGCCTTAGCAGGCAGCCCTTTATCGTTGGATCACCGACGGATCACGGGTAAACCATCACGAAAAGCTTACCGATTTGTAATCCCGTCTTCCCTTGAAAAACCACATTCCAGATCACAAATCCTAGTCATCGGCGCCTGATCACGCCGTAGTCTGAAAGAGGCTCGTCCCCCGCCGCTTCAGACTCGGGCAAAGGCCTTATCCCCCTCTCCGGGCCTTTGTCCCCATATTCCGGAGCCGTCGTGGCAGTCCCCCCGCCTAACGCCACGGCGGCTTCCGTTCCCCTCGCATGAAAACCCAAAATTAGTCAGCCTCGGAAATGGATCGCATGCGATCATTCCCGAACGACGAACCACGACGACGTGTCGAGCGCCATGGCCAATGACCGTACGATCCCCGACCGCTCCGAGTCCGCCACTTGGCTGGCGAGCCAGCTTGCGCGCGGGTTCACACGGGCGCTGCAGGCACGGGCGGCCAAGCTCGGCTTCTCCCCGGGACAATTCCCAATTCTGCTCGAGCTCTGGGAAGAAGAAGGGTTGACGCAGCGGCAGCTGCTCGACCGGGTCGATGTCGAACAGGCGACGATCGCCAATACGCTCGCCCGGATGGAGCGCGACGGGCTGATAGAGCGACGCGTTCACCCCAAGGACAGACGCGCGCAGCAGATCTTCCTGACCGACAAGGCGCGGGACATGCGCGAGGAAGCACTGGCTGCCGCCGAAGCGGCGGAGCAGGCCATCTTCCAGGGTTTCCGGCGTTTCGAGAAGGAATTGCTGAAGGAATACATCCGCTGGGCGATCGCGAATGCCCGCAAGCTGTGAGCAGATATTGATGCGCAGTTGAGAAAAATTCGCGGTCAGAACGCCTCGAAACATCAGGAGCTTTGGTCTATCGTCCGCCGCACTTTCAAATTTGCAGGACATGACCATGACCGATCTCTCCCCCATCCTCGCCAAGGCCGACGAGGCCCTGCCGCAGAGCCTCGAACGGCTGTTCGATCTCGTGCGCATTCCCTCGATTTCGACGGATCCGGCCTACAAGGCCGATTGCCGCAAGGCCGGCGAGTGGCTGGTATCCGTGCTCACCGAGCTCGGCTTCGATGCCTCGCTGCGTGATACGCCCGGCCATCCGATGGTGGTCGCCCATCACGCAGCTGAAACGGCCGACGCGCCGCATGTGCTGTTCTACGGTCATTACGATGTGCAGCCGGTCGATCCGCTCGATCTCTGGGAAGACGATCCCTTTGCGCCTGCGATCAAGGAGAAGGATGGCCGCAAGGTCATCATCGGTCGCGGTACGTCCGACGACAAGGGTCAGCTTTTGACGTTTGTTGAAGCCTGCCGCGCCTACAAGGCGGTAAAAGGTTCGCTGCCGGTCAAGATCACCATCCTGTTCGAGGGCGAAGAAGAATCCGGCTCGCCGTCGCTGAAGCCCTTCCTCGCTGCGAATGCCGACGAGCTGAAGGCCGACTTCGCGCTGGTCTGCGATACCAGCATGTGGGATCGCGAGACGCCGGCGATTGCTGCGGCCCTGCGTGGCCTGGTCGGCGAAGAAGTCACCATCATCGCCGCCGACCGCGACCTGCATTCGGGTCTCTTCGGCGGTGCAGCGGCCAACCCCGTTCATATCCTGACGAAGATCCTTGCCGATCTGCATGACGAAACCGGCAAGGTCACCCTTCCGGGCTTCTACGAAGGTGTCGAGGAGACCCCAGCCAACATCAAGGCCTCGTGGGAGAGCCTGGGGCGGACGGCGGAAAGCTTCCTCGGCGAGGTGGGCCTGTCTGTCCCGGCGGGTGAAAAGGGCCGTTCCGTGCTGGAGCTCACCTGGGCGCGGCCGACGGCGGAAGTGAACGGCATCATCGGCGGCTATACCGGCGAAGGCTTCAAGACCGTGATTGCTGCCAAGGCCTCTGCGAAGATTTCCTTCCGCCTCGTCGGCACCCAGGATCCGGCCAAAGTGCGCGAAAGCTTCCGCGCCTTTGTACAGGCCCGCATTCCCGCCGACTGCAAGGTCGAGTTCCATGAGCATGGCGGCTCGCCGGCCATCCAGCTCTCCTATGATTCGCCTGAACTGACCAAGGCGAAGAACGCACTGTCGGATGAATGGCCGAAGCCGGCCGTGATCATCGGTATGGGCGGCTCGATCCCGATCGTCGGCGATTTCCAGAAGATGCTCGGCATGGATTCGCTGCTGGTCGGTTTCGGCCTGACCGACGACCGCATCCACTCTCCAAACGAGAAGTATGACCTCAACTCGTTCCACAAGGGCATCCGCTCGTGGATCCGTATTCTTGACGGGCTCGCAAACGGCTGAGGCCAGAAAAGCAAAAAGGCCGGTCAAAAACCGGCCTTTCCTTTACGTTTCTACGCTTGCCTGCCAGTACATCCGTGGTCAGGGACGGAAACGTGCCATTCGATGTCTCGGATGTTGGCCCACCTTCGTGAACCGCATCCCGGATCTAGATGATCGCTCTGGATGCTTAACAACCGGTTAAGCGTTTTGAAGTTCCTGAAACAGGGTCTCCGCAAACGCTCTATCGCATGGTGATCCAGAGATGGGGATGCTCGACTGCCCTTTCAAGAGGCAAGGGCGCTTGAAAAGCGGATGTGGCTGCGGATAGAGTTTCATCATGAGCCTCGAATCCGTCCGACAGTTCTTCCGGGAAAACGCACCCGACATCTCCGTCATCGTCACCGAAGCAAGCTCCGCCACCGTGGCGCTTGCGGCCGAAGCGCATGGCGTCGAGCCGGACCAGATCGCCAAGACGATATGCCTGAGGATCGGCGAAGACGTCGTGCTCGTGGTCACCGCGGGCACAAAGCGTCTGGACAATCGCAAGTTCAAGGATCGTTTCGGCGTGAAGCCGCGCATGCTCGATGCCGAAGCCGTGGTCGAGGCGACGAGCCATCCTGTCGGCGGAGTATGCCCCTTCGGCCTGCCCTCGCCTCTCAAGGTCTATTGTGATCTCTCGCTCCGGGCCTTCGACGAGGTGGTTCCGGCCGCAGGTGCGACGAATGCTGCGGTGAAGATTGCGCCGGAGCGCATGAGGTCACTGGTCGATGGCGTCTGGGCAGATCTCTGCCAGTAGCTTCACGCGTCGTTCAGAGCTTGTTTACCGGGCTTTAACCACCCCTTAAATCGCCGCAATTACTGTGCAATTGCGCGATCATCGGCTCGACGAGAGTAGATGATCGTCCGAGATTTCTTGAAGCCATTTCCGCGCCTGTCTTCCTTTGGCAGCGCATAACGAGCATCTGGAGCAAGATCACCGCAATGGTGAGCAGAGGCAAATCCCGCGACCGTATTGAACCGAGCTTCGGCGACGAGCGCGAGGACGAGGATTTCCGTCTGGATGCAGATGATCGTGTCATCGGTGGCCGGCCGGTACGCGCCGGTGGCAAGAAGACGGCGGGTGCGGCGAAGCGCGGCAAGTCCGGCAACCAGAGGAGCCGGAAAGCGAAAAGCAGTGGCGGCGGATTTGGGCTTGGAAAGCTGATCTACTGGGGTTTCGTGCTGTCTATCTGGTGTGGCATCGGTGTGGTGGGTCTGGTCGCCTACTATGGCTCGCAGATGCCGAGCGCCAGCAGCTGGTCGATCCCCGAGCGTCCGCCGAACATGAAGATCGTGTCCGTCGAAGGCACCGTGATTGCAAACCGCGGCGCGACCGGCGGCGAAGCGCTGCCGCTTGAGGAAATGTCGCCCTTCATTCCGCAGGCGGTGATGGCGATCGAAGATCGGCGCTTCTATTCGCACTTCGGCGTGGATCCTCTCGGCCTCGCCCGCGCGATCGTCACCAATGTGACGAATGGGCGGGCGGTGCAAGGTGGCTCGACGCTGACGCAGCAGCTGGCCAAGAACCTTTTCCTGTCTCCGGAGCGCACCATCGAGCGCAAGGTGCAGGAAGTGCTGCTCGCCTTCTGGCTGGAGCAGAAATACACCAAGGACCAGATCATGGCGATGTATCTGAACCGGGTGTTTTTCGGCTCGAACGCCTATGGCGTCGAAGCGGCATCGCGGCGTTATTTCAACAAGTCGGCCCGCGACGTGAACCTCGGCGAGGCCGCACTCCTGGCAGGGTTGCTGAAGGCACCGTCCCGGCTCTCGCCGGCGCGCGACCCGGAGGCGGCCGAAGCGCGTGCCCAGGTCGTTCTCCAGGCAATGCTCGAAGAGGGTTATATTACGGCCGACGAAATCAAGACGGCGATGTCGCAACCGCCGACCAAGGCGAAGCGCTACTGGAGCGGTGCAGGCCAGTATGTCGCCGATCTGGTGCGCGACGAGGTGACATTGCTGATCGGCAAGGTGACCGAAGACATCGTGGTCGAGACGACGATCGACATGACGCTGGAGAAGAAGGCCGAGGCCGCACTGACGGAATCGCTTGAGGCTGAGGGCGATAAGGTCAATGCCTCGCAGGCAGCCCTCGTTTCCATCGACGGGACCGGTGCTATCCGGGCCCTTGTCGGCGGGCGGGACTATGCCGAAAGCCAGTTCAACCGGGCGGTCAAGGCAAAGCGCCAGCCCGGTTCGGCGTTCAAACCCTTTGTCTATGCCGCTGCGGTGGAGAATGGCTTGCGTCCGACTTCGGTGCGCAACGATGCACCGATCCGCATCGGCTCCTGGACGCCTGAGAATTATGACCAGAAGTATCGGGGACAAGTGACCGCGACTCAGGCACTTGCCGAATCGCTGAACACGATAGCCGCCCAGTTGGTCATGGAAGTCGGACCCGATCAGGTGATCAAGGTCGCGCACCGGATGGGTATTGAATCGGAGTTGCAAAAGAATGCTTCCATCGCGCTCGGCACCTCGGAAGTCTCGCTCCTCGAACTGACGGCCGCCTATGCGCCCTTCATGAATGGCGGCTACAAAGCGACGCCGCATATCGTACGGCGGATCTCCAAGGCCGATGGCACACTGCTCTACGAGAACAATTATCTCGAGCCGCCGAAGGTGCTCAACGACGGAGTGGTCGCTGCGATGAATGCGATGATGCGCGATGTCATCGATCATGGCACGGGAAAGAATGCACGGCTAGCCGGATGGGAAGCGGCGGGCAAGACGGGCACGACGCAGTCCTTCCGCGACGCGCTGTTCGTTGGCTATACGAGCAATCTGACCACGGGCATCTGGTTCGGCAATGACGACGGACAGTCGATGAAGAAGGTGACCGGCGGAGGGCTTCCTGCCAAGGCCTGGCATGATTTCATGACAGCGGCGCATCAGGGGCTTGCGCCGGCCCCGCTGCCGGGTGGTGACTTCATCGAGCCGGCGCCGGCGGAAGATCCGATGACAATCGGCACGATCATATCAGACGTCTTCCAGGGTGGCGGTGAAGAGCGGTATTCCGGCGATCCCGTCTATGCCGAAGACTATCCCGCAGGTGCTGCTCCCTCGCAGGATGTGACTGGTTCGGCAGGCCCCATACCGCCGGCCGAGGTCGGCGGAGGGCAAGGCACGCGCAGAACCACTCTGCTCGACTTGATCCTGGGACAATAAGGGCCACATGAGGACGGCGAGATGCCGTCGGCCTGACGCAAGGCCGCGACTCTAGTATAGCCGGTCTGTCAAGGACCGAGGGGTGCGGCAAAGCCCATGAAAACGCTGCACCAATCTGTTCTTTTTTACGGGTTTCCAGCGGATTTCCAGCCTTGCAGTCAGAAATTCCGCTTCTTATATACGCGACATAACCGCAGCGGCGCTGCAGTGTATCCCAGACCATCCACGTCGAGGGGCTGTCAGGAATGCCTGATTGGGGTTCCGACGGCCTGCTTCAAGGAGAATATGACATGGCAAAAGTAATCGGTATCGACCTTGGAACGACCAATTCCTGCGTCGCCGTCATGGACGGCAAAGATGCAAAGGTCATCGAGAATTCGGAAGGCGCACGCACCACGCCGTCCATGGTGGCGTTTTCGGACGATGGCGAACGCCTCGTCGGCCAGCCGGCCAAGCGCCAGGCGGTCACCAACCCGACCAACACCCTGTTCGCCGTCAAGCGTCTGATCGGTCGTCGCTACGAAGATCCGACCGTCGAGAAGGATAAGGGCCTCGTGCCGTTCCAGATCGTCAAGGGTGACAATGGCGACGCCTGGGTCGAAGCACAGGGCAAGGGTTATTCCCCGTCGCAGATCTCTGCCATGATCCTGCAGAAGATGAAGGAAACGGCAGAAGCCTATCTCGGCGAAAAGGTCGAAAAGGCCGTCATCACCGTTCCCGCATACTTCAACGACGCGCAGCGCCAGGCCACCAAGGATGCCGGCCGCATTGCCGGTCTTGAAGTTCTGCGCATCATCAACGAGCCGACGGCTGCAGCACTTGCCTATGGTCTCGACAAGACGGAAGGCAAGACCATCGCCGTCTACGACCTGGGTGGTGGTACCTTCGATATCTCGGTTCTGGAAATCGGCGACGGCGTCTTCGAAGTGAAGTCGACCAATGGCGACACATTCCTCGGCGGTGAAGACTTCGACATGCGTCTCGTCGAGTATCTCGCAGCCGAGTTCAAGAAGGACCAGGGCATTGATCTGAAGGGCGACAAGCTGGCCCTGCAGCGTCTGAAGGAAGCCGCTGAAAAGGCAAAGATCGAGCTGTCGTCCTCGCAGCAGACCGAAATCAACCTGCCGTTCATCACGGCAGATGCCTCCGGTCCGAAGCACCTGACGATGAAGCTGACCCGCGCCAAGTTCGAAAGCCTGGTCGACGATCTCGTCCAGCGCACGATCGCGCCGTGCAAGGCAGCCCTCAAGGATGCTGGCGTCTCTGCAGCCGATATCGACGAAGTCGTTCTCGTCGGCGGCATGAGCCGCATGCCAAAGGTCCAGGAAGTCGTGAAGCAGCTGTTCGGCAAGGAGCCGCACAAGGGCGTCAACCCGGATGAAGTGGTTGCTCTTGGCGCCGCCATCCAGGCCGGCGTTCTGCAGGGCGACGTCAAGGACGTGCTGCTGCTCGACGTAACCCCGCTGTCGCTCGGCATCGAAACGCTCGGTGGCGTCTTCACCCGTCTGATCGATCGCAACACGACGATCCCGACGAAGAAGAGCCAGACCTTCTCGACCGCCGAAGACAACCAGCAGGCCGTCACCATCCGCGTATCGCAGGGCGAGCGCGAAATGGCGCAGGACAACAAGCTGCTCGGCCAGTTCGACCTGGTCGGTCTGCCGCCGTCGCCGCGTGGCGTTCCGCAGATCGAAGTCACCTTCGATATCGACGCCAACGGCATCGTCCAGGTTTCGGCCAAGGACAAGGGCACCGGCAAGGAACAGCAGATCCGCATCCAGGCCTCCGGTGGTCTCTCCGACGCCGACATCGAGAAGATGGTGAAGGACGCCGAAGCCAATGCCGAGGCCGACAAGAAGCGTCGCGCCGTCGTCGAAGCCAAGAACCAGGCTGAAAGCCTCATTCACTCCACCGAAAAGTCGGTCAGCGAGTATGGCGACAAGGTTTCGGAAACGGATCGCAAGGCGATCGAGGATGCGATTGCGGCCCTCAAGGGCGCCATCGAAGCCTCCGAGCCTGATGCAGACGACATCCAGGCCAAGACCCAGACCCTCATGGAAGTTTCCATGAAGCTGGGCCAGGCCATCTACGAGTCCCAGCAGGCCGATGCCGGTGCCGGCGACGCAGATGGTGGCAAGGACGACAACGTCGTTGACGCCGACTACGAAGAAGTGAAGGACGAAGACGCGAAGAAGTCGGCTTGATGCAGGGCCACTTCGGACGCCGTTCCAAGACCTGGCTGGCCTTCGGGCCAGCCGCATTTTCGTTGATTCTGGCGACTGGTGCCGTGGCACAGGACAGGGGACAGGTCAGCGCCGTTCACCGCCAGGTGAGCGCCGCCGAGGCCAAGGTGGCCAAGGCGATTTCCGCGAAGGACAGCAATTCCCTTTCCCGCATCGGCAACGATCTCGGCAAGATCATCGAATCGGCGCTTCAAAGGCGTGAGAACGGTGGCGAAGTCTCGTCCTGCGACATGGCTGCGCATTCGCTGGCCTTTGCGGCGGTGACGTCCGCAGACGGACTGATTAGCAATGGCGAAGCACGCACGCTTCTGATGCAGGATGCGATCTTGGCTGCGTCCGACTTCCAGAAAGACATGCAGGCCTGTGACAAGCAGGCCGGCAAGGCGACGGGCAGCCACACGAGCGTTGGGAAAGCTTTGAGAGCTTTGTAAAACCATGGCAAAAGCAGATTTCTACGAGACCCTCGGAGTTGGCCGGACGGCGGACGAGAAGGAGCTGAAGAGCGCCTTCCGCAAGCTGGCCATGAAATACCACCCGGACAAGAACCCGGGTGACGATGAGGCGGAAAAGAAGTTCAAGGAACTCAACGAGGCCTATGAAACTCTGAAGGATCCGCAGAAGCGTGCGGCCTATGACCGCTTCGGCCACGCCGCCTTCGAACAGGGCGGCATGGGCGGTGGCGGCTTTGGCGGCGGCGGCGGCGGATTTGCCGGTGGCGGCTTCTCCGACATATTCGAGGACATCTTCGGCGAGATGATGGGTGGCGGCCGCGGCGGGCGTGCCCGATCGACCGGCGGTCGCGAACGTGGTGCAGACCTGCGCTACAACATGGAAATCAGTCTCGAAGAGGCCTTTACCGGCAAGACTGCGCAGATCCGGGTTCCGACCTCTATCACCTGCGATGTCTGCACGGGTTCGGGCGCCAAGCCCGGAACGCAGCCGAAGACCTGCACGACCTGTCAGGGCTCTGGTCGCGTACGTGCGGCCCAGGGCTTCTTCTCGATCGAGCGCACCTGCCCGACCTGTCACGGTCGTGGCCAGACGATCTCAGACCCTTGCGGCAAGTGCCACGGCCAGGGCCGCATCACCGAAGAGCGTTCGCTTTCGGTCAGCATTCCCTCTGGTATCGAGGACGGCACGCGCATCCGCCTGCAGGGCGAAGGCGAAGCCGGACTTCGCGGTGGCCCTTCGGGCGATCTCTACATCTTCCTGTCGGTGAAACCGCACGAGTTCTTCCAGCGTGACGGGGCGGATCTCTATTGCTCCGTGCCGATCTCGATGACGACGGCGGCACTGGGCGGAACCTTCGACGTGGTGACGCTGGATGGGACTAAGTCGCGTGTGACGGTTCCGGAGGGCACCCAGCCCGGCAGGCAGTTCCGCCTCAAGGGCAAGGGCATGCCGGTTCTGCGCTCGACGCAGGTCGGTGACCTCTACATTCAGATCCAGATCGAGACGCCGCAGAAGCTGACCAAGCGTCAGCGCGAGTTGCTGCAGGAGTTCGAACAGCTGTCTTCGAAGGAGAACAATCCGGAATCGACGGGCTTCTTTGCCCGGATGAAGGATTTCTTCGATACGCTCAGCGACTGAGCGAGCGATCGTCAGAGACAAGATTTGCAAGGGGCGGTCCGAAAGGGGGCCGCCCCTTTTGCATGAGGTCAGGCCAGCAGACGCGGCTGGCGCAGGATGAACCAGGCAAAGTGCCTGTGGATCGCCGGAGCGATACCATAGACGATCGACAGCACCATGATCGGCGCCAGAAGTGCCGTGCGAGCCCAGATCGGCCAACCTTCGGTCAAGGGCATGAGGACGTAGAGAATGGCGGTGACGAAGGGATAGATGACGAGCAGCATCAGCAGGGCAAGGCGATGCTTGGACGGTGTTGGGCGGGATGCAGACGAAGTGGACATGGGAGGCTCCATAAGAACGGTACGTTCCGTTTATATTGAAACGAGCCGTTTCGTTCAATAGATTTTTCTGGTATGGGAATAGCAGAGGAGTAAAGACTGTGACGACAACTGCACCTGACATCACAAAGCGTACATCGATCGGTGCACAGCGGAACCCGGCCAGCGAGGACGCCATCCTGACGGCAGCGGCCGAGATCCTGCGCGAGGGCGGGTTGTCAGCCTTCTCGATCGAAGCAGTGGCACGACGGGCCAAGGCCGGAAAGCCGACGATCTATCGCTGGTGGCCTTCGAAGGCAGCGCTGCTTCTCGATGTGTACCACCGGCAGAAGGGCGAGACCTTCTATCCTGATACCGGAAACGCACGCGGCGACCTGATCGCCTTTCTCGAGACGTTGCTCGGCTTCTGGCAGAGGAGTGGCGGCGAGGTCTTCCGCTCGATCATCGCCGAGGCACAGAGCGATCCGGCGGCTCTGGAGGCGCTGCGCGACTACGCAGTGACGCGCTGCCGGGCAAGCGGCGTGATCCTGGAGCGGGGCGTGGCGCGCGGTGATATCCGCTCCGGCCTCGACATCCCACTCGTCATGGAACTGTTCTCGAGCTTCTGCTGGCAGCGGCTGTTGACAGGTCGGCTCAACCCGTCACGCGATCAGATCGCACACATCGTCGATGCCGTGCTGACCGGCTTTGCGACGACAGGTCGTGACGCTCAGTAATGCGGCGGGCGGGTGATGGCCGGGGCTTCCAGGCCCTGCTCTTCCAGTGACAGGAAGCGCTCCGTGAGCCGATCCAGCTTGGCCCGGGTCTGTTCGACCACCTTCCATTGCTCGGTCAGCTGGTCCGACAGTTCCTCGATGACCCGCGTCTGATGGGCGACGGTCTCTTCCAGACGCGTGATGCGCTCGTCCTGCGTGTCCATGATCTTCTCCATCGTCTCTCAAGCGGCCTAGATGCCGCAAGACGGACGCCCCGTCAAACGTGGCGCTGAAGGGATCGGATCAGCGCTGCTTCTTCTTGCGATACGGCATGGTCATGACGGCAGAGGCGGTCACGGCCGCGGCAAAGATCAGCGCCAGCGGCACGGCCATCATGACCGTCGGAAGCACGGGGTGGCTGGAGCGCGAGAGCGAGGTGCCAAGGCCGCCGAGGTCAAGCCAGACGATGGCAAAAGCGACCAGGAAACCGATTGCTGCACCGAGCGATGCGTTGAGGGCAAGAAAGCCGAGCATCTCCCAGTGGTCGCGTCGGGCTTCTTCGGGCGTGAGATCATCGGAATGCAGAGACATGGCCTGGCTCCAGAGCGGCGGCAATAACGTAAAACTAACGCGTCTGAAAAAGAGTTCCATGTCGCCAAGCGCCGCACACCTCGGCAAGTTCCAGAAAGCGCGCTTGCGCCTTGCCTTCACGACACATTCGGCCTAGCTCAAGGCGACAGCGAATCCGACCGATGACCCAGAAGACACAGATCCAGCGGCTCAAACTCACAGACTTCCGCAACTATGCGCAGGCAGGCCTTGCGCTGGACGGACGGCATGTGGTGCTGGTCGGCGACAACGGGGCCGGCAAGACCAACTTCATGGAAGCGATCTCCTTCCTCTCGCCCGGGCGTGGCCTGCGCCGTGCGGTGCTCTCTGACATTCCGCGTATTGGGGCCTCCGGAAGCTTCACCGTCTTTGCCGCCATTGACGGCATGGCTGGCGAGGCCGATATCGGCACCGGCACAGAGACCACGGAGGAAGGCAACCTCGTCCGGCGTCTCCGGATCAATGGCGGCCCGGCAAAGTCGGTCGACGAACTCACCGACCACCTGCGCATCCTCTGGCTGACGCCGGCCATGGACGGGTTGTTCACCGGCTCCTCTTCCGATAGACGCCGTTTCCTCGATCGGTTGGTCCTCTCCCTCGACCCAGCGCATGGACGACGAGCCAGCGATTTCGAGCGCGCCATGCGCAGTCGCAACAAGCTGCTCTCGGAAGGGCGCTTCGATCCGACCTGGCTGTCCGGCATCGAGCAGCAGATGGCAGCGCTGGGCGTTGCCATGGCGGCCGCACGGCGCGAGATGCTGGGATTGCTCTCCGGCCTGATCGAGGCGGACAGGGAAACCTCCGCCTTTCCATCTGCCTCCCTCGCCCTGACCGGCTTTCTCGATGATCTGGCCGATCTACCGGCGTTCGAATTCGAAGAGCGCTACATCGAGATCCTCGCACAATCCCGCCATCGGGATGCGGCAGCCGGTCGGACATTGGATGGACCGCACCGGGCCGATCTCATGGTGCGACACATCGAGAAAGACATGGACGCCGAGCGCTGCTCAACGGGAGAGCAGAAGGCTCTCCTGATCGGGCTCGTACTCGCCCATGCCCGGCTGGTGGCGACCATGACGGGCTTTGCGCCGATCCTGCTGCTCGACGAGATCGCCGCGCATCTTGACGAGGGCCGGCGAGCATCGCTCTTTGCCCGCATCGATGCACTCGGCGGCCAGGCTTTCATGACGGGCACGGACAAGGCAATGTTTTCTGCACTGGGCGACCGGGCGCAGTTCGTGACGGTGACAGACGGTGAGATCGATGCGTGAGCGCGCTTTTCATCTTCATGTTCGGGTGGCAAGGTAGCGCCCATGGACCCGCTCTCGCCCGAAGAACTCTCCCGCTATCATCGCCATATACTGCTGCCAGAAGTCGGCGGCCATGGACAGCAACTGCTGAAAGCCGCACGCGTGCTGGTGATCGGCGCTGGCGGGCTCGGCTCGCCAGTGCTGCAGTATCTGGCAGCGGCCGGCGTCGGCACGCTCGGAATCGTCGATGACGACGGGGTGTCGCTCTCCAATCTCCAGCGGCAGGTGATCCACGACACGGGAACGCTGGGTGAAATGAAGACCGAGAGTGCAGCGCAGGCAATCGCGCGGCTCAACCCCCATTGCCGTGTCATGAGATACGAGCAGCGGTTCGATGCTGACTTCGCACGCGATTACCTGCCCCGCTTTACGCTGCTGATCGACGGCTCCGACAATTTTTCGACGCGCTATTCGGCAGCGGATGCTGCGGAACTTGCGAAGGTGCCGCTGGTAACGGGGGCCGTCGGGCGCTTCGACGGAACTGTGACAGTGTTGAAACCCTATGAGAGCGGGCCGGACGGGGTGGCGTATCCGCGCTATACCGATCTCTTCCCCGAACCGCCGCCAGAGGGTTTGATCCCAGCCTGTGCAGAAGCCGGTGTCATCGGCGCGCTAACGGGTGTCATCGGCACCCTGATGGCCATGGAGGCGATCAAGGTGATCACCGGGATCGGCGAGCCATTGGTCGGACGGCTGTTGATGTATGATGGGCTTGCGGCCCGTTTCGATACCATCCGCTACAAACGCCGGGCAGGAACATGAGCATCGTCATCCGTCAGATTGATCCGAGCTATTCGCAGTACGAGGAACTGCTGGCGCTGATCATGGCGTCCTTCGCCTATATGGACGGCGTCATCGACCCTCCCTCCTCCGCGCATCGCCTGACCATCGCCTCCCTCACGGACAAGGCCCGTGACGAAATCGCACTGATCGCAGAGATGGACGCAAACCTCGCGGGCTGCGCCTTTCTGCGTCCCGAACCGGATTTTCTCTATCTCGGCAAACTCGCGGTTGCCGCAGAGGCGCAAGGCAAGGGGATCGGCGGACGTCTGCTGGCGGAGGGCGAGGCGATCGCCCAACGCTTAGGCAAACAGGCGCTGCGGCTAGAGACCCGGATCGAACTGACCGGCAACCATGACCGGTTCGGCGCCTGGGGGTTCATCAGAACCGCCGAGAGAAGCCATGCCGGCTATGACCGCCCGACCTATATCGAGATGCAGAAGCGACTGACCTGACGCGGCTCAGTTGCGGTTCGGCAGCACCCTGTTCGGCGGGCGGTGGCCGTCGAAATAGGTTCTGATATTGATGATGACCTTGTCGCCCATATCGATGCGGCCTTCGATCGTCGCCGAACCGGTATGCGGTAGGAGCACCACCTTGCCCTCGTTGGCGAGCTTCACCAGCTTCGGGTTGACTGCTGGCTCGTTCTCGAACACGTCGAGACCCGCACCGGCGATCTTGCCGGCACGTAATGCCTGGACCAGCGCGTCCTCGTCGATGATGTCGCCACGGGCGGTGTTGACGACGTAGCTTGTCGGCTGCAGCAGGGCGAGGCGACGGGCCGAGAGCAGGTGGAAGGTTGCCGGCGTCGAAGGGCAGTTGACCGAAACGATGTCGACGCGGGCGAGCATCTGGTCGAGGCTGTCCCAATAGGTCGCCTCCAACTCGTCCTCGGTCGCCGGACTGACCCGCTTGCGGTTGTGATAATGGATAGACAGGCCGAAGGCCTTGGCACGGCGGGCCACGGCAGTGCCGATGCGGCCCATGCCGATGATGCCGATGCGCTTGCCCCAGATTCGGCGTCCGAGCATCCAGGTGGGCGACCAGCCCTCCCATTCGCCAGGCTTGTCCATCAGCACGCGCGCGCCTTGAACGAGACGGCGCGGCACGGCGAGAATGAGCGCCATGGTCATGTCGGCCGTGTCTTCGGTCAGAACGTTCGGCGTGTTGGTGACGGTGATGCCCTTTTTCGCGGCGGCATCGATGTCGATATGATCCGTACCGTTCGAGAAGCTGGCGATGAGCTTCAGTTGCGGGCCGGCTTCGGCAATCAGGGTTGCATCGATTCGGTCGGTCACGGTCGGCACAAGCACGTCTGCCGATTTGACGGCGGCGATCAATTCTTCGCGCGTGCGAGGTTTGTCATCGACATTCAATTCCGCATCGAAGAGCTCGCGCATGCGCGTTTCCACGGCATCGGGCAGTTTCCGCGTGATATAGACCTGGGGTCTTTTCCTGTTCGTCATGGGCCGCATCGATGCCTTCTTCAGAACTCGTTAACCAAGTCGCGGGATACTTCGCTTCTCAGGAAGGCAATTTCTACCAAACCCGTCGGCGAAGACAAACAAAACTCGTCGGATGACGGCGGATTTGTCCCTGATACGCGCGACGCGTCTCGGGGTGGTCAGAAAGCCCTTCATTTCCACAGCTTAAGCCCGGAATGACCATGTTTCATAATCTGTGCCGCGTCAGCATTGCATTCAGCGTTCTTGCGCTGTCTCTCGTGGCCGGCCCGATCGCCGGTCATGCCCAATCCACGACCAAGGGTTCGAGCGGGCTGCCGCTGCCGCGGTTCGTCAGCCTGAAGGCCGAAAGGGTGAACCTGCGTATCGGTCCGAGCACCGACTACGCCGTCTCCTGGCGCTACATGAAGTCGGGACTGCCGGTCGAAATCATCCGCGAATACGAAAACTGGCGGCAGATCCGCGATGCTGACGGGACCGAGGGCTGGGTGAACCAGACCCTACTCACCGGGGAGCGCACGGCGGTTGCCGCCCCGTGGATGCGCGGCAACGGCGACGCTGTCTACGTCATGATGCGACGCGATTCCAACTCGTCCGCAGCCATCATTGCCAAGCTCGAGCCCGGCGTCGTGCTCAGGCTCAAGGAGTGCAACGGCAATTGGTGTCAGGCCGAGGCCGGCGGCGTCAACGGCTGGATCTCGCAGAATGAGATCTGGGGCGCCTACCCGGGCGAGGCCTTCAAATAAGGCCGATCGCCGAAGCGCCCTTCGCAAGCGACATCATCGGTCGGGGGCCGATCTGCTGGATGACGACGCCAGCCGCATAGCAGCCAAGATGGCCGCAATCCTCGAAGCTTCGACCATTGGTGTAGCCATACAGGAAGCCGGAGGCGAAGAGATCGCCGGCACCTGTCGTATCGACCACCGTCTCGACCTTGGTGGCAGGGACACGGATGCGCTGCTCCCCCTTCACGATGACGGCACCCTGATCGCCCATGGTAACGGCGGCCAGCTTGCAATCCTTCGAGATCAGATCAAGCGCGTGAGCGAAATCGTCCGTTTCGTAGAGAGACAGGGCTTCCTGCTCGTTGGCAAAGACGATGTCGACCGTGCCGGAGCGCATCAGGTCCAGGAATTCGGCACGGTAGCGACCGACACAGAAGCTGTCGGAGAGCGTCATCGACATTTCCCGGCCCGCCTCGTGGGCAATGCGGGCGCAGTCGAGGATCGCCTGCTTGGCGCGCGGCGGATCCCAGAGATAACCCTCGAAATAGGTGACCTTGGATTTGGCGACGACGTCGGGCTCGACATCCTCGGGGCCGAACTCGACGCAGGCGCCGAGATAAGTGTTCATCGACCGCTCGCCGTCTTCGGTGACGAAGATCATGCTGCGGGCCGTCGGTGGCTGGCTGCCCAGGGGACGGGTCTGGAAATGGACGCCCTGGGCGCGGATGTCATGGGTGAAGATCTCACCGAGCTGATCCTCGGCAACCTTGCCGAAATAAGCCGCCTTGCCGCCGAAATTGGCGATACCGGCCGCCGTGTTGCCGGCGCTGCCGCCAGAGGCTTCCACAGCCGGCCCCATCATGCCGTAGAGCCGTTCGGCACGCTCGGCGTCGATCAGGTTCATTGCGCTTTTGGTAATGGCATTGTCGATCAGAAACTGGTCGTCGCAGCGAGAAATAATGTCGACGATGGCGTTGCCGATCGTCAGGACATCGAACTGGCTCATGAGGTCCGGGGCTCCGTTTGCTTGGCCTGACGGTCATAGCCGTTTTTCCGCCGATGGGAAGGGAAAAGCAGGCCGACGTCATCTGGTCGTTACATCGGGCGGGTATCAAATTCGCCGTGGATGACCATCTCCCCTGGAGTCCACCGGGACATGAACGGTTCCGTACGGGAAAGCCGACCACGGATGTACTGGCGGCAGATCCCACCCGGGTGTAACCGGGCGTCGAAGCAGGCTCCCGCCTGCTTTTGTCGTTTCTGATGGATTGGCCGGGCGCGGCAAGAAGCCTAAGAAGGGCTTTCTTGCCATGACGAGTCGATTTTCATGACCACCGTTGCCCAGGACGTCCTTCCCATCTTCATTCTCATTCTCTTTGGCTGGGCGGTCGTCCGGTTGAAGATCCTGACCGCGGAGATCGGTGACGGGTTGGGCGACTTCGTGTTCAAGGTCGCGGTGCCGCTCCTTCTGCTTCGGACGATCGCCAATGCCGACTTCCACGGCGCCTCTCCGTTTCGGTTGTGGATCGCCTATTTCTCCGGGGTTCTGATCACCTGGATCATTGGCCATCTTCTGGCAACGCGCATCTTCGGACGTGACCAAAAGGTCGGCGTGCTCGCTGGCGTTTCCGCAGCCTTTGCCAACAATGTCTTCATCGGCCTGCCGCTTGTCGAACGCACCGTCGGACCGGAAGGGATCGTCGCCATGTCGATCCTGCTCGCCGTGCACCTGCCGCTGATGATGATCGCCGGCGTTCTGGCCATGGAACGGGCAGAGCAGAGAAGCGGAGGACGCAATGCCACAGGCATTCTCGCTGTTTCCAAACAGGTGGGCGGCAATCTTGTGCGCAATCCGCTGATCATTGGCCTCGCCGGCGGGGTCCTTCTGCAGCTTGTAGGCACCCCTGTTCCGGCGCTGATCGACGGCATCGTCGCTCAGGTAGCCGGCATGGCAGCACCGGCAGCACTGATCTCGCTCGGCATGACGCTGAACAAATACGGGATGGCGGGAAACATAAAAATTGCTGGCAGCATTTCGCTGCTGAAGCTCGGCTTGATGCCAGCCGTGGTCTGGCTCGCATCCACGCTGCTTGGGCTCTCACCGCAATGGACGGCAGCACTCGTTCTGACCTCTTCCGTTCCGACGGGTATCAATGCCTGGCTGATTGCAAACCGCTTCGGTGTGGGCCAGGGACTGGCAGCCTCGGTCATTACCCTCTCGACTGCTGCCGGCGTGGCAACCGTTTCACTTTGGGCGCTGTTCCTACTCTGACGCTGACAAAACAAACGCCCGACCACAAGGGCCGGGCGCGTGTCTCAGTAGCGTCAATGCCAGCGGGCTATGACGATCAGGGCGTTGCAGGCTGTGCAGGAGCAGGCTCTGCCGGGGCAGCTGGCGCGGGCTCAGCTGGAGCCGCAGGCGCCGCGTCTGCCGGGGCGGCTTCCGCCGGAGCCTCTGCAGGTGCGGCAGCGGCATCTGCCGGAGCGGCGTCAGCAGGCGCAGCAGCATCTTCAGCCGGTGCAGCAGCTTCAGGCGACGGCAGCGGAACCGGGCTGTCGGCCATGGTGTGCAGATACACGATCACGTTGGCGCGTTCGTCGTCCTTCTTGAGGCCTGCGAAACCCATCGACGTGCCGGGGATATGCTGCTTCGGAGCGAGGAGGAATTCGTTCAGGTGGTCCCAGGTCCAGAGCTCGCTGCCGCCCTGCGAAAATTCCTTGATGGCAGCCGAATAGCTGAAGCCTTCATGCGAGGCGATCGGACGGTCGACAAGGCCATAGAGGTTCGGGCCAACCTTGTTGGCGCCACCCTTGTCGACGGTGTGACAGCTCGCGCACTTCTTGAAAGAAGATTCACCCGCGGCTGCATCGGCGCTGGCCAGCAGGACTGCGATGGGAGTGGCAGCGACTTCCGGTGCTGCGTCAGTCGGAGCAGCCTCTTCGGCCACGATGGCGAAGCCTTCCTGCTCAGGCGCTTCAGAATGGAATATCCCTTCCGACGCGATGGACACAGACATCAGGACGAAGACGGTGCCGAGAAAGGCACCCACGCCCATGTTGGTATAAGAGTTCATCTGCAAAGCTCCCCGTGCAGCCGGCCGATGAGCAACCGGACGATCTTGAAATCGCGCGGAACCTATGTCTTTTGCATAACACTTGCAACACGATTATGGTCCCGCGGCTGGGACTATTTGACACTTCTGTATGGTGATTTGAAGGGGTTATGGACATGAATGAAGGCAGAGCTGCCAAAACCTTGATCCTGATCCCGGCACGCATGGCGTCGACCCGTCTTCCGGACAAGCCGCTGGCCGACATCGCAGGTCTGCCGATGATCGTGCAGGTCGCAAAACGGGCTCAGGAGGCAGAGGTCGGGCGAATCATCGTCGCCGTCGACGACCAGAGGGTCTTCGACGCCGTTGAGGCCGCAGGTTTCGAAGTGGTCATGACCCGTGGGGATCACCAGTCCGGTTCCGACCGCATATTCGAGGCGCTGACGAAGGTAGACCCCGATGGCGTGGCCGAGATCGTCATCAACGTTCAAGGCGATCTGCCGACGATCGATGCGCAGACCATCCGCGCGGCACTTGAACCACTGGAAGATCCTGCAGTCGACATCGCCACGCTCACCGTCGAAATCGAGGACGAGCAGGAGAAGACGAACCCGAACGTGGTAAAGGTAATCGGCTCGCCGCTTTCCGAGGACAGGTTGCGTGCACTCTATTTCACGCGTGCCACCGCGCCCTACGGTGCCGGCCCGCTCTACCACCATATCGGGCTCTACGCCTATCGGCGCGCCGCGCTCGAACGCTTCGTTACTCTGCGCCCGTCCACGCTCGAAAGGCGGGAATCGCTCGAACAGCTCAGGGCGCTGGAAGCGGGCATGCGGATCGATGCCCAGATCGTGAAAACCGTGCCGCTCGGCGTCGACACGCCCGCAGACCTTGAAAAAGCACGCCGCATCCTTTCCGCATCCTCCTCAAACGCAGGACACTGATCCCTTGGCACCGACGAACAAGATTTCCTTCCAGGGCGACTACGGCGCCAATTCCGACATGGCCTGCCGCGACATGTTCCCCAACATGGAGCCCCTGCCCTGCCCTACCTTCGAGGATGCCTTCGTGGCGCTGGAGACGGGAGAAGTGGATCTGGCGATGATCCCGATTGAAAATACGCTCGCCGGTCGCGTCGCCGACATCCACTACCTGCTGCCGCTGTCGCGCCTGCATATCGTCGGCGAGTATTTCATGCCGATCCGCTTCCAGCTGATGGTGCTGCCGGGCGTCAAGCTGGACGAGATCCGCACCGTTCACAGCCATATCCATGCGCTCGGCCAATGCCGCAAGATCATCCGTAGCCATGGCTGGAAGGCAGTCGTCGCCGGCGATACGGCGGGGGCTGCCAAGCTCGTTTCGGAGAAGGGCGACCGCACGATGGCAGCCCTTGCGCCGCGGCTTGCGGCACCGCTCTACGGGCTCGACATCATCGCTGAGAATGTCGAGGATTCGGAAAACAACGTCACCCGCTTCGTCGTGCTATCCCGCGACGAGGACGAGCCGAAGCGCGTGAGCGATGACGAGCACTTCATCACGACGTTCGTGTTCAACGTGCGCAACATTCCGGCAGCCCTCTACAAGGCAATGGGCGGGTTTGCGACGAACGGGGTCAACATGACCAAGCTCGAAAGCTATCAGATCGGCGGCAAGTTCATCGCCACACAGTTCTATGCCGATATCGAGGGGCACCCGGACGATGCGCCGGTCAAGCGGGCACTGGAAGAGCTGCGCTTCTTCTCCGAGAAGGTGCGCATCCTCGGCGTCTACAAGGCGCATGAGATGCGCGGCAAGCTCTGATCACTACGGTGGCGGCATAGAGCGTTCCGGCGAAAAGAAGCGCCGGAACGCTCTATTTTTTGTTTTCGCGCAATTCCGGCCGCAGAACCGCTACGCACTTTGGCGGAAATTGCTCAGTGCCGCCACTCGTACCAATCCTCGATCAGACGACGGGCGATCGTGCCGTGGATCGGCAGGGTCCTGCCATCGGCTGAACCCTCCGACAGCATCCGGCCAATCTCGTCGCGGGTGAACCAGCGGCAGTCTTCGAGTTCGGCGGTATCGAAGGTGATGTCGAAATTCATCGCCTCGCCGTAACAGCCGATCATCAGCTGGTGCGGCATCGGCCAAGGCTGTGAGGCGTGATAGCGGACGCGGCCGACTGTGATACCGGATTCCTCGCGTGTTTCGCGGCGGACGGCGTTTTCGATCGTCTCGCCCGGCTCGACGAAACCGGCGAGCGAGGAATACATGCCTGCCGGAAAGCGCGGGCTCCGCCCCATCAGGCAGCGATCCTTCTTTTCATCGACGACCAGCATGATGGCGACCGGATCGGTGCGCGGGAAGATTTCGTGGGCGCAGGCGGTGCATTTGCGCTTGTAGCCACCGATGAGCATGTCCATCGTGCCGCCACAGCGACCGCAAAACTTGTTGTCGGCGTTCCAGCGCAGGAGGCTGAGTGCCTGGGCGACTTCGCCGAGCAGTTCGTCACCGATCAGGGCATCGCGGAAAAGCGCACGGGGGTCGGCGGGCTTGTATTGGGCGGCGAGCGCTTCCGGCGCGACACTGACGGGGATTGCAAGACGCGGCTCACCAGAGGCCTGGTGGCCGAGCAAAATGGCGTCATCGAAGTTCGGCTGGAGATCCGCGAGCTCGTAAGGGGCAAAGAGCGGATCGAGAACCTGGCCATCATGCTTCAGTACGAGCTGAGTGCCGGAAAAGGCGAGGATGTGCATGCCCTCGACCTTGAGTGCCTGCTCAAGCGAGGTCTCGTCGCGATGTTCGCTGTCACGGTCGAGCTTGTTGCCGGAAAAGGCCGTAAGTTCGCTGGGTTCAAGATGGGGGGCACGGTTGAGGAAAATCGAGTTCTTCATTGGAATGCTTCAAGTATCCTGTGCTTCATGGCCTCGAAGGCCTTTTCCTCATACGGTACAGACTGGCCAAAGCCCCAGATGGGGCCGGGCCAGTTCGGGTCATTTTCGCTGCGTGCGACGACATGCACGTGAAGCTGGCGCACGATATTACCGATCGCCGCGATGTTGATCTTCTCGGCACCGGTCGCCTTTTTCAGCGCCGTGCCAACGGTCACTTGCTCGAAGGTCAGCATGGCCTGGTCGAGTGGCGTCAGGTCGAAGATCTCCGATACCTCAGGGCGCTGCGGGACGAGAATCAGCCACGGCCAGCGGCTATCCCGGGCAAGCCGCAGGTCGCAAAGGCCGAGTTTCAGGATCGACTCGCTGTCTCTGCCAAGACGCTCATCCAGGGTGAATGGCTGCACGGTGTTTCTCTCCGCTTTGTTTTTTTTGATGCCAGGCAATGCTGTCTGGCGATCTTTCTTTGTCGCAGGTTCTGATCGGAAAACCGCAGGACATTTTTCCGGAACCTGCTTAGCAGTTTTTTTGGCGCTTGGCTTGCATTTGGCGACGTTATTGCCGATATGTCTCCTTGGGAGGTTGGTGGTGGACGAGCCACTCGCCAACCGGGTCAGGTCCGGAAGGAAGCAGCCCTAACGAGCGCGGCACGGGTCATCGTGCCAGCCTCCCACCTCATCTTCATTTCCGGCCTTTGTTTCCAACACGGGCCGTGCCATGCCCGGAGCCGGGCGACGGGGAAGCTGGCAACGCGATGAGCGATTTCGAGCCGACTGCAGAGGCCAAGCCCGCCCCCGGCGGCTACCGCGTTCTCGCCCGCAAATATCGCCCCAAGGATTTCACGGACCTGATGGTCGGCCAGGAGCCGATGGTGCGGACGCTGACCAATGCGTTCGAAACCGGCCGCATCGCCCAGGCCTATATGCTGACCGGCGTGCGCGGGGTGGGCAAGACGACCACGGCCCGTATTCTGGCGCGTGCACTGAATTACAAGACCGCTGAGATCGACAAGCCGACGATCGACCTTCGCATCCCCGGCGAACATTGCCAGGCGATCATGGAAGGCCGGCATGTCGACGTGATCGAGATGGATGCGGCATCGCATACCGGTATCGACGATATCAGAGAGATCATCGAGCAGGTGCGCTACCGCCCGGTTTCAGCGCGCTACAAGGTCTACATCATCGACGAAGTGCACATGCTGTCGACGGCGGCCTTCAACGGGCTGCTGAAGACGCTCGAAGAGCCGCCGGAGCATGTGAAGTTCATTTTCGCGACGACCGAAATCCGCAAGGTCCCGATCACCGTGCTCTCCCGCTGCCAGCGCTTCGACCTGCGCCGCATCAGTGCGGGGGATCTTGTCGGGCTGTTTTCGACCATTGCGTCGAAGGAAGGCATCGAGGCGGACGAAGACGCGCTGGCGATGATTGCGCGTGCTGCAGAAGGCTCGGCACGTGACGGGCTCTCGCTGCTCGACCAGGCGATCGCCCACGGCAGCGGCGTGGTGCATGCCGATGCCGTGCGTTCCATGCTGGGTCTTGCAGACCGGGCCCGTATCGTCGACCTTTTCGACCATATCGTGCGCGGTGATGTGGCAGCAGCCCTTTCCGAATTCGGCAGCCAGTATGAGGCGGGTGCCAACCCGACCGTGGTGCTGACCGATCTTGCCGATTTCACCCATCTGGTGACCCGGCTCAAATACATTCCCTCAGCCGCACAGGATCCCTCGCTTTCCGAAGTCGAGCGCGTGCGCGGCGCTGACCTCGCAGAGAACGTGGCAGTGACGACGCTGTCGCGCATGTGGCAGATGCTGCTCAAGGGCATCCCGGAAGCGGAGGCCTCGTCGCGACCGGCAGGGGCTGCCGAGATGGTGCTGATCCGGCTTGCGCATGCCGCCCATCTGCCCTCGCCCGAAGATGCTGCGCGACGCCTGCTCGAATTGTCGAATGGTGAAGGTGGCGGAGATCGCGCGCCTTCTGCGCCGCGGCCGAATGGCGGCGGCGGTGGGGCCTCGATGGCGATGCGCGTGCAGGCCGTGGGCCAACCTTCGCAGGATAGCGCCCCGCGCCCGGCAATGAGCCAACCGGTTGCGCATCTGCAGAGCGTGCCGGCTGGTGATGCGCTGCCGCAAGCGATGGAGCGGCGGGAAGCCAAGGTCGAGGAAGCGCCGGTCCCGGGCGTTCGCGTTGAGACACTCGACGATATCGCTGATCTCTGCACCAAGAACCGGGCGCCCGTGTTGCGGGCTCAGCTTCGCCAGTTCGTGCATCTCGTGAAGATCGAGCCGGGCCGGCTGGAGATTCGCCTCGAATCGCAATGCCCGCCTGGTATCGTCAACGAGCTGAAGATGAAGCTCAGCGAGTGGACCGGCATCACCTGGTGGGTGACGCTGTCCAACGAGGCGGGCGCGCCGACTCTGGTCGAAGTCGAAAAGACGACGCGCGAGGCGCGGCTGGTCGATGCGCGGCAGGACCCCGACGTAGCGGCGATCCTCGCACGCTTTCCCGGCGCCAAGGTGACCGACGTGCGGATCAAGGCAGCTGCGATCGAGGACGACGACATCGTGGCGGCACCGCCGGCAGCAGCCGAATCCGCCGATGGCGACATCCTGCCGGGCGACGACATCGAATTCTAGGGTTCGGACCCCTTCCCGCAGAACAAGACAACAATCCAAGGAGACGGTAATGCGCGACATCATGGGCATGATGGGCAAGGTCAAGGAAATGCAGTCCAAGATGGAGAAGATGCAGGAAGAGATTGCTGCACTCGAAATCGAAGGCAAGTCTGGTGGCGGCATGGTGACCGTTGTCCTGAGCGGCAAAGGCGAGATGCGCAGCATCAAGATCGATCCGTCACTGTTCAAGGAAGACGATGTCGAGATCCTCGAAGACCTGATCGTTGCCGCCCACAAGGATGCCAAGGACAAGGGCGAAGCCCAGGCGCAGGAAAAGATGGCGGCACTGACCGCCGGCATTCCGCTGCCGCCGGGCATGAAGTTCCCGTTCTGATCAAGCAGTTCATTCTGCTCGAAAAAGGTGATCGGGTCTGTCAGCGATAGACCCGATCACCCCAAGGATTCTCCCCTTCGCGTAGAAACACCAGGCTCTCACTCCAGAAGCCACCCTCATGGCGGGCGTGGAAGAGATCGAAGTGACCGATACGGTCAAAACCGAGGTCTTGTGGTGCGAGCAGCACCTTGGTCACCGCCGCGCGGCGATAGTAACGCATCGCACGATCTATTGCCTTCGGCGTCGCGATCTCGTCATCCGACATGGCGACACTGAGGATCGGGCAGGCTGCGGTCGCGAACCGGTCGCGCATGACTTCGGCCGCCTCTCGCGACAGGCCCTGTTCCGCCCGGCCCTGCTGCAGCCCCCAGCCATAGGCGACCCCTTTCGGCAAATCCTCCAGCCAACCCAGGCGCTTGCCCGGAAAATGGCCGAGTGCAAGGGTAATGGCCGGCATCGCGACATGCCATTTCAAAAAGAGCGGCAGGCGTCGTGCTGGCAGATAGTCCCCCCAATAGCCGTATTGCCCGCCGACCGAGAGCATGGCCGAGACGCGCCCGACCGCCGGCGAATAGCCCGGCAGGAAGCCACCGATGCTGTGGCCGACGACAAGAACGCGTCCCGTCTTGTCCTCCTGCAGCGCTTGGCGCAGCGCGGCATCGAAATCCTGCTCGCCCCATTGGCGCCAGGTGAAGGTCGATCCTTCAAGGCTTTCGGGACGGGAGAGCCCTATACCGCGATAATCATAGGTGAGGACGGAGAAGCCGTTTGCCGCGAGGTAGGCGGCATAGCGATGGTAATAGCGGGCTTGGACGCCAGTTGCCGGATTGACGATGACGGTCCCAACAGGCGCTCCGTCAGCGGATCGCCACCAATGACCGGTCAGCCGCACGCCATCGGCTGCGGTCAGCTCTGTTCTCCTCGGGTCCATCACTCCTCCAAGCGGGCGGCATGATGGCGAGAAGCATGGGGCGGGTAAAGCCGGGCGGCTTTACGACCTTTGGCGGAGGCTCACATCTCCCCGGCGCGGATCGCGTCGCGAACCTTGTAGTGGACGGGAGCCGCCATGTAGCGGGCTCGATCGGCGTCGCTCAGCCTGCGGCCGAAGGTCGCCATCATCTCGCGCATCGTCACGCGGTCGCCGCTCCAGGGAGTGAATTCGACGGCCTGGCCGGCTTCGACCATGCCACCCAGAAGGACGCGTGCATAGGCGCCCGGGCGGGCTGCGCGGGTGTAGCGCTTGACGATGGTCGGATCGCCCATCTTGGCGGCGAAGGTGGCGCAGGGCATGCGGGCGGAGGTGACTTCAAGAAGCACTTCGCCGATCGCCAGCCTGTCGCCGGCCGCCAACTGGGCGCTTTCCAGGCCTTCGATCACGAGGTTCTCGCCGAACGTGCCATAGGGCAGATCGCGGCCGAGCTCGGCCTGCCACCAGTCGAGATCGATGGAGCCCTCGATATAGACGGCCTGATCGACGCCGCCATGGTGTTTGCGATTGAGGATGGCGTCTCCGACGAGGCCTTCGGCATCGACCATGATCGGACCCTGGATGGCGAGCTTGTTGATGCCGGTCTTGTATTTCTTCCCCGGCAGGATCTCGGGTCGACCAAGGCAGACGGCGAGGATTTTCATCTGGGGCGCTCCTTCGGCGATTCCGTTTGGCGTCTATATGGGCTAGAAACGCCGCCATGGCAAAACGAGTCACCGGCCCCGAAATCGAGAAACTCATCCAGCTCCTGGCGAAAGTCCCGGGGCTTGGACCACGCTCGGCACGGCGTGCAGCACTGCATCTGATCAAGAAGAAGGATCAGCTTCTCGGCCCCTTAGGTCACGCCATGGGCGAGGCCTATGACAAGGTGAAAATCTGCTCCTGCTGCGGCAATGTCGACACCGTCGATCCGTGCACCGTCTGCACTGACGTCGCTCGCGACCAGTCTGTCATCATCGTCGTCGAGGACGTCTCAGACCTCTGGGCACTGGAGCGCGCAGCCGCGATGAATGCCGCCTATCACGTGCTGGGGGGCACGTTGTCGCCACTCGACGGGATCGGGCCTGATGATCTCAACATCAAGGGGCTGATCGACCGGGTAGCGAAAGGCGGGGTCCGCGAGATCATTATCGCTGTTAATGCGACCGTCGAGGGGCAGACCACAGCACACTATATAACCGACCACCTGACAGGGCTTGATGTGAAGATCACGCGGCTTGCCCATGGCGTACCTGTCGGTGGCGAGCTCGACTATCTGGACGAGGGAACACTGTCTGCGGCGATCAGGGCACGCACTGCAATCTGACTGTATTCCGGGAGGAACGATCGATGGCACGACTTCGAAAGCCGTTTCGCTTGATACTGACCACCGTTTCACTGGTTCTAGCCGGGAGTTTCGCCTCGTCGGCCGCCGCCGCGTCGCGCAGCGCCGTCGAGGCACAGTTCCGGCAATGGATCGCCAGCGACCTTTGGCGCGCCGCTCAGGAAGGCGGGATCAGCAAGGAGATATTCGACCGGACGCTTCAGAACGTCCAGCTGAACTGGGACCTGCCTGATCTCGTGCCTCCGGGCACAGCGCCGCCTAGGGAGCGCACGCAGAGCCAGGCAGAGTTCAGCTCACCAGCCTCCTATTTCAATGAGAAGCGTCTGCAGGGACTGGCCGCGACCGGTCGGACCCTTGCAAGTCAGCATGCGGCGACACTGCGCAAGGTCGAGGCGACCTATGGCGTTCCCGGCTCGATCATCGTTGCGATCTGGGGCCGCGAGTCGGGTTATGGCCGGGCAAAGCTGCCGCATCCGGCGATCGACGTGCTGGCGACCAAGGCCTTCATGTCGACGCGCAGGCCGATGTTTCAGCAGGAGCTGATTTCGGCGCTGCATATCGTCGAAAGCGGGGATGTCAGTGCCGAGAAGCTTATGGGCTCCTGGGCGGGGGCTTTGGGACAGCCGCAATTCATGCCGGGAAGCTACCTGAAATACGCCGTCGATTTCGACGGCGACGGCAAACGCGACATCTGGAATTCGGTGCCGGATACATTGGCATCCATAGCCAACTATCTGGTGAAGAGCGGCTGGCAGAGGGGTCGCGACTGGGGTTACGAGATCACCATTCCAGACGGCGTTTCCTGTGCACAGGAAGGGCCAGACAGAGCAAAGGCTGTCTCAGCCTGGGCAAGCGGCGGGCTGACCCGGATTTCTGGTCGAGCATTCCCTTCGTCGGAGGCGTTTCAGCCGGCGATGATGCTGGTGCCGGCCGGCACCTATGGTCCGGAATTCCTGGTGACGCCGAATTTCTACGTGCTCAAGGAATACAACAATTCCGACCTCTATGCCTTGTTCATCGGCAATCTCGCTGACCGAATTGCGAGCGGTGGCGGTGCGTTCAAGGCGCCCTGGGGCGATGTCGGCAAGATGCTGCGCTCGGATGTGCTTGCCATGCAGCAGGCGCTGGTGGCGCAAAGCTATGATGTCGGCAAGGTGGATGGCCTGCCCGGTTTCAAGACGCGGCGGTCGCTCGGCGAATGGCAGGCGAAGAACGGGATGAAACCCACCTGCTATCCGAGCGCCGACCTCAAGGCGAAGCTGCGCTGAGACCCGCCATCAGTGGTGATCGATGTGCGACTGGTGGAAGACGTCGTCGGCCGGTGGGATTGCCTGACGTTCGATCATCCGGTGCACCTTGGGCGGCCTGTCGCCGCGATGCAGTTCGATCAGGCGGTCGGTGATCTCGGCATCGGCCTTGGTGCGGCGCTGGTTGTGGCGGACGTAGTCCACCCAGGTCGGCACGTGATAGGTTTCCGTCCAGATGTCAGGGTTCTCCAGATCGCGCATCAGCGTCCAGTTGCGCGCACCGTCGCGCAGGCGGATGCGGCGACGCTCGACCATGATCCTTAGGAATTCTGGAACGTCTTCGTCGGCGATCTCGAAATCGACATGAATGACGATCGGGCCGCTGCGCGGGCGGATGTCGAGCTTGAGGGCCGGCTCGTTGAAACGGTTCAGCGGATCGAGATCAAGGGTGGCGAAAGCGGGCATGGGAAGAAAGAAGCCGATGAAGACGCCGACCATCATCAAAAGGCTTGAGGCCACCAGCGCATGGTCGGACCCGTAGCTTTCGGCGACGCTGCCCCAGAGCCAGCTGCCCGTTGCCATCCCGCCGAAGGTCGCGGTCTGGTAGAGCGAGAGGGCCCGACCGACGACCCAGCGGGGTGCCGAAAGCTGGACGACGGTGTTGAACAGCGAGAGCGCCAGAACCCAGCAGGCGCCAGCGACCATCAGCGCAATCGCCGTGATCCAGACCGAGGTGCTGATGCCCGTGACGCCGGCGGCAACGGCAAAGCCGGCGAAGGCGGCGCGGACGATGTCTTCACTCGACAGCAGTTCCCGGGCGCGCTGGTTGGCGAGTGCGCCGAAGATGGCGCCGAGGCCGAAAGCACCGAGCAAGCCGCCGAAGGTGAGCGGGCCGCCCAAAAGCTGGTCGCGAGCAACAATCGGCAGGAGCGAAAGAATGGCGGTCGCGGTGAGACCGAAGACAAAGCCGCGGAACAGCACCTTGCCGAGATTGGGCGACATGGCGACGTAGCGCAGGCCGGCGCCGATTGCCGAGCCGAGCTGCTCGCGTGGCAGCGGGTTCTTCGGAATGTTCGGCTGCCAGCGGAAGAGGGCATAGGTAATGGCGAAGTAGGACAGCGTGTTGACCGCAAAGGCGGCTGCCGCACCTGCGGCGGCGACGATTGCACCGCCAATCGCTGGGCCAACGCTGCGGGTGATGTTGAAGCCCATGCTGTTGAGCGATACGGCGGCAGGCAGATCCGCCCTCGGGACGATATCGCCGACAGAGGCCTGCCAGGACGGGTTGTTGAGCGCGGTGCCGCAGCCGATGAGGAAGGTGAAGGCGAGGAGCGCCCAGGGCGTGATGAGATCAAGCAGGGCAAACAGCGTCAGAAGCGCCGAGACCACGATCATGAAGAGCTGGGCGGCGATCATGACGCGGCGTCGATCGAAGCTGTCGGCGATGGCTCCGGCGATCAGGGACAAGAGCATGATCGGGCCGGTGTTCGAGGCCTGAACCAGCGCCACCATGTTTTCGGAGGTCGAGATCGAGGCCATCATCCAGGCGGCTCCAACACCCTGGATCAGACCGCCGAGATTGGACGAGATGCTGGCAAGCCAGATCCGGCGATAGGCTTCGTTGCGCAGCGGCAGGAGCGGGGAACGGCTTTCGTGTGTGGACATGTCTTGAACTTCTCTGGCCACAACCATGTTTGGAAACAGCTGTGGCGGGTCAAACCTTGCCTTGCGCAACGCATGGATGGCAAGTTTGTTTTCACGCTTCGGCTAAAAGCTTGCAAAAGCCGGGGCGGTCGGCTATATGAGCTTCAAATTCTTGATCGACAGATGAAGGGTGGGCCCGAAAGGACCCGCTCTTTTTTATTGGCGATCACAGCCAATCGGGAGTAAAACGATTGTCCGAAGATATGCCGAAGCCGGAACTCGGCGAAGCACGGATCATCATCGAGACGGGCCTTGACCGTCGTATCGCAGAGATTATCGAGCCCGTGCTCGTCGCGATGGATTTCAAGCTGGTTCGCGTGCGTATGATGAACCAGAACGGAATGACACTGCAGATCATGGCAGAACGCACCGACGGCACGATGACCGTCGAAGATTGCGAAGCCGTATCGATGGCAGTTTCCCCGGTTCTCGACGTCGAGGATCCGGTCGACAAGGCGTATCATCTGGAAGTGTCGTCGCCGGGCATCGACCGCCCGATGGTTCGCAAGTCGGATTTCAGCCGCTGGCAGGGCCATATCGTGAAGTGCGAGACGTCGATCCTGGTCGACAACCGCAAGCGCTTCCGCGGCAAGATTACCGACGTGAACCAGGACGGCTTTACCCTGGAACGCGATCAGGTGGCCTATGGCGAAGAGCCGAAGGTGGCTATCCCCTTCAACACACTCGCTGAAGCCAAACTCATTCTGACGGACGATCTGATCCGTGATGCGCTGCGTGCCGACAAGCTCGCCAAGGCGCAGGCCGCGAACCAGAACGACGAAGACGACAGCGAAGAATAACGTTTTGACCTATAGCCCGAGGCCGATGCCCGGGCGTGAAGACGGAGACCTAAGACAATGGCAGTCAGTGCTAACAGGCTTGAGCTCTTGCAGATCGCAGATGCCGTCGCCCGTGAAAAGGTGATCGACCGCGAAATCGTGCTCGCCGCCATGGCCGACGCGATTCAGAAGGCTGCCCGGTCGCGCTACGGCAGCGAAACCAACATCCGTGCCGACATCAACTCCAAGACCGGCGAGATCCGTCTGCAGCGCCTTCTGGAAGTGGTCGAGAAGGTCGAGGACTACGCAACCCAGATCGCACTTGAGCTGGCCCGTGACCGCAATGTCGACGCCAAGCTCGGCGACTTCATCGCCGATCCGCTGCCGCCAATGGACTTCGGCCGTATTGCCGCCCAGTCGGCCAAGCAGGTCATCGTGCAGAAGGTTCGCGAAGCCGAGCGTGACCGCCAGTTCGACGAGTTCAAGGATCGCGTTGGCGAAATCGTCAACGGCACCGTCAAGCGCGTCGAATACGGCAACGTAATCGTCGATCTCGGCCGTGGTGAAGGCATTATCCGTCGTGACGAGATGATCCCGCGCGAAGCCTTCCGCTACGGCGACCGCGTCCGCGCCTATGTTTACGATGTTCGCCGCGAGCAGCGTGGCCCGCAGATCTTCCTGTCGCGTACCCATCCGCAGTTCATGGTGAAGCTCTTCACCATGGAAGTTCCTGAGATCTACGACGGCATCATCCAGATCAAGTCGGTTGCCCGTGACCCGGGTTCGCGCGCCAAGATCGCCGTGATTTCGAACGATAGCTCGATCGATCCGGTCGGCGCCTGCGTCGGTATGCGCGGTTCCCGCGTTCAGGCCGTCGTCGGCGAACTGCAGGGTGAAAAGATCGACATCATCCCGTGGAGCCAGGATCCGGCCTCCTTCATCGTCAACGCCCTGCAGCCGGCTGAAGTCGCCAAGGTCGTTCTCGACGAAGATGCAGAGCGCATCGAAGTCGTCGTTCCGGACGAGCAGCTGTCGTTGGCCATCGGCCGTCGCGGTCAGAACGTTCGCCTTGCATCGCAGCTGACCGGCTGGGACATCGACATCATGACGGAAGCGGAAGAATCCGAGCGTCGTCAGAAGGAATTCAACGAGCGTACGAACCTGTTCATGGATGCGCTCGACGTTGATGAAATGGTCGGCCAGGTTCTGGCGTCGGAAGGTTTTGCTGCGGTTGAAGAAGTTGCCTATGTCGAGCTCGACGAAATTGCGTCGATCGATGGCTTCGACGAAGACACCGCGCAGGAAATTCAGACCCGCGCCCGTGAGTACCTCGAGAAGATCGAGGCAGAGATGGATGCGAAGCGCCGCGAACTCGGCGTTGCGGACGAACTGCGCCAGATCGACGGCATGACCTCGCAGATGATGGTCGCGCTCGGCGAAGACGGCATCAAGACGGTCGAGGACTTCGCCGGCTGCGCTGCCGACGACCTGGTCGGCTGGAGCGAACGCAAGGACGGCGAGACCAAGAAGTTCGAGGGCCTGTTCTCGAAATTCGACATCTCGCGCGCCGAAGCTGAAGCCATGATCGTGCAGGCCCGCCTCGCAGCCGGCTGGATCACCGAGGAAGACCTCGCGGCCGAAGTCGAAGCTGAAGGCGTACTCGAAGGCGAAGAAGCCGAGCAGGCAACGTGATGGGCGCGCAGACGCCCGACGCGACAGAGGCCGAAGACGACTTCGACCTCTCCGACGTGAACGGACGCATGTGCATCGTCACCCGCGAAAGCGGATCGCCCGAGACGCTTCTGCGTTTCGTGGCGGCACCCGACGGGACCGTGGTCCCTGATCTGAAGCGGGCGCTTCCGGGCCGGGGCTGCTGGGTCAGCCCCAGCCGCGAGGCCGTCGACAAGGCCGTGGCGAAGAAGCTCTTCGCCCGGGCACTGAAACGGGATGTGAAGGCGGATCCGGAACTCGGGTCCGTGGTCGAGCGGCTTCTGGTCACGCAGCTGATCGGGATGATGAATATGGCCCGCAAAGCCGGCCAGTTCATCACCGGGGCGGCGAAGGTCGAGGCGGCGGTGCGCAGCGGAGAAGCCATCGCGGTCTTCCATTCGCAGGATGCCGCGCCAGATGGCGTGAGAAAGATCGACCAGGCCCGAAAGGCCTGGCACCTCGGAACAGGGGCAGAGGCGGAAGTTCCCGCCTTTCACCTGCTCACCGGGGCGGAATTGGACGAGCAGATGGGCCAGAATGCGTTTATCCATGCTTGCGTGCTTGCAGGGCAGGCAGGTGAAGGTGTAGTGAAGCGCGCAACTCTGCTCGAAACCTACCGCGGCACGCCGCGGGTATCGGGCGCTGGCCCGAAATCACAATGACGCGGTCACCGGCACAGGTCGGCCTCCGTGGTTTAGGACAGTATGTGAACGGCGAGGCCTGATGCTCGGCATCCGGCCCCGCTCGAAGGAACGGGAACGGAATGACCGACAACAAAGACGACAAGACTATCGGCGTGAAGAAGACTCTCACCCTGAAACCATCGGGGATGAGCCAGGGTACCGTGCGCCAGGACATGGGGCGCGGCCGTACGAAGTCGGTCGTCGTCGAAACGGTGAAGCGCCGGACGACCAGGCCGCTCGACGAAAAGCCACCGATTACGCCGATCACCCCTGTTCGTGCGGAACCGGCCGCGGCAGCTCCGACGCCGGCGCCGACACAGGCACCTTCGCCGGTTGCGGCACCCGTTGCAGCTGCGCGCCCGGCACCGGCACCGGCACAGCAGCATCGCCCGCAGCAGCCGCAGCGCCCCCAACAGCCGCAACGCCAGCAGCCCTCGCAGCCGCAGCGCCAACCGGAACGTCCGCGTGGTGCCGTTCTGCACGACCTGTCGGCCGGCGAGATGGAAGCGCGTCGCCGCGCCCTTGCCGAAGCCCAGATTCGTGAAGTTGAGGAAGCCAAGCAGCGCGTGATCGACGAAGCTCGCCGCAAGGCCGAAGCCGAGGAAGCCGCACGCCTGGCCGCCGAAGAGGCAGCACGCCGCGCCGCCGAGCCGCAGCCCGAGACACAGCCGGAAGCTGAAGTTGCCGCTGAGCCCGCTGTGGCGCCGGTGGCTGACGCGCCCGTCGTCGTGAACCGTACGGCCATTCCGGCACCCGGCGCACCTGGGTTCGTGCGTGGACGCAAGACCAATGACGAAGACGAGGGCCGCGCATCCCCGCGGACGATCCCCGGTCGGGGCAAGGTCGCCATGCCCGTGGCCCCCAAGGTCCCTGCCCGTCCGAAGGTCGAAGAGGACCGTCGTCGTGGCAAGCTGACCGTCACCACGGCCAATGTCGAGGATGACGGCACCGCCCGTGGCCGCTCGCTCTCTGCCATGCGCCGCCGTCAGGAGAAGTTCCGCCGCAGCCAGATGCAGGAGACCCGTGAAAAGGTCATGCGCGAGGTTATTCTGCCTGAGACCATCACCATTCAGGAACTGTCGCAGCGCATGTCCGAGCGCGCCGTCGACGTCATCAAGTACCTGATGAAGGAAGGTCAGATGATGAAGCCGGGCGACATCATCGATGCCGACCTTGCAGAACTCATCGCCACCGAATTCGGTCATACCGTGAAGCGCGTATCGGAATCCGACGTTGAAGAAGGCATCTTCAACGTCAAGGACGACGAAGGCGAGCTGGTATCTCGTCCGCCCGTGGTCACGATCATGGGTCACGTCGATCACGGCAAGACCTCGCTGCTCGACGCGATCCGCAAGACCTCGGTCGTATCGGGCGAAGCCGGTGGCATTACCCAGCATATCGGTGCTTACCAGGTCGAGCAGAACGGCCAGAAGATCACCTTCATCGACACCCCCGGCCACGCAGCGTTTACCGCAATGCGTGCCCGTGGCGCCCAGGCGACCGACATTGCGATCCTCGTGGTTGCAGCAGACGATAGCGTGATGCCGCAGACGATCGAATCCATCAGCCATGCGAAGGCTGCCGGCGTTCCGATCATCGTAGCGATCAACAAGATCGACAAGCATGAGGCTAACCCGGACAAGGTTCGCCAGCAGCTTCTGCAGCATGAAGTCTTCGTTGAATCGATGGGCGGTGAAGTGCTCGACGTCGAAGTCTCGGCGAAGAACAAGCTCAACCTCGACAAGCTGCTCGAAGCCGTGCTTCTGCAGGCCGAAATCCTCGACCTGAAGGCCGACCCGACGCGGACTGCCGAAGGTACCGTTATCGAAGCACAACTCGACCGCGGCCGTGGTGCCGTTGCGACGGTTCTCGTCCAGAAGGGCACCTTGAAGCCCGGCCAGATCATCGTTGCCGGCGACCAGTGGGGCCGCGTTCGCGCCCTCGTCAACGACAAGGGTGAGCACGTCAAGGAAGCGGGTCCTGCCATGCCGGTCGAGATCCTCGGCCTGTCGGGCACGCCTGCTGCCGGTGACAAGTTTGCCGTCGTCGAAAACGAGAGCCGCGCTCGCGAGATCTCCGAGTATCGTCAGCGTCTCGCCCGCGACAAGGCTGTCGCCCGCCAGTCGGGTCAGCGCGGTTCGCTGGAACAGATGATGAGCCAGCTGCAGAACACCGGCTTCAAGGAGTTCCCGCTGGTCATCAAGGGCGATGTTCAGGGCTCTGTGGAAGCGATCGTCGCGGCACTCGACAAGCTTGGCACCGACGAAGTGCGTGCCCGTATCGTCCATTCGGGCGCCGGCGCCATCACGGAATCGGATATCTCGCTCGCCGAGGCATCCAATGCCGCGATCATCGGCTTCAACGTCCGTGCGAACGCCCAGGCTCGTACCGCTTCCGAGCGTGCCGGCATCGAGATCCGCTACTACAACATCATCTACGATCTGGTGGATGACGTGAAGGCAGCGATGTCGGGCCTGCTCTCTCCGGAGCGTCGCGAAACCTTCCTCGGCAATGCCGAGATCCTGGAGGTGTTCAACATCACCAAGACCGGCAAGGTCGCAGGTTGCCGTGTTATCGAGGGCAAGGTCGAACGTGGTGCGGGCGTTCGCCTGCTGCGCGACAATGTCGTCATCCACGAAGGCAAGCTCAAGACGCTCAAGCGCTTCAAGGACGAAGTGTCCGACGTGCCGATGGGTCAGGAATGCGGTATGGCCTTCGAGAACTACGAAGACATCCGCGCCGGCGACACGATCGAGTGCTTCCGCGTCGAACACATCACGCGTACGCTCTGATCTCAGGCGTTTCGAACAACGATCCTTTCGGGCGCCGGATATTCCGGCGCTCGCTGTTTATGGGATCGTGACATCCGGCATTGGCCGGATGAACCACAATTACGGCATGACGCAGCAGGCAAGCGCCCCCGATGTCATGCGAAAGGCTTTGAACCATGACAAAACCAACCTCTTCGGCACCTTCGCAGCGCATGCTGCGCGTCGGCGAGCAGGTGCGTGCCGCCATCACCCAGGTCCTGCAGCGCGGCGAAGTCCGCGACGAGGTGATCGAAAAAACCGTCATCTCCATCTCCGAAGTCCGCATGTCGCCGGACCTCAAGATGGCCACCGCTTATGTCACGCCGCTCGGCGTCAAGGACCATGATACGGTCATTGCGGCCCTCAACAAGCACGCCAAATACATTCGCGGCCGGCTGGGCAACCAGCTCCGGCAGCTGAAATACATGCCGGAAGTCCGTTTCCGCGACGACACCAGCTTCGACAACTATCAGAAGATCGATGCGCTGCTGCGTTCGCCGGAGGTCCAGCGCGACCTCGGCTCCGACGAAGATCAAGACTGAGAAAAGACCTAGATGTCCAAACCCCGCAAGCCCAAGGGCCGCCCGATTTCGGGCTGGCTCATTCTCGACAAGCCGGTGGATTTCGGCTCGACCGAGGCCGTCGGCAAGATCAAGTGGCTGTTCAACGCCCAGAAGGCCGGTCATGCCGGCACGCTCGATCCGCTCGCATCAGGCATGCTGCCGATTGCACTCGGCGATGCGACGAAGACTGTCCCTTACGTCATGGACGGCCGCAAGATCTACGAATTCACGGTGACCTGGGGCGAGGAGCGCTCGACGGACGATCTCGAGGGCGAGGTGACGCAGAGCTCCGACAAGCGCCCTGCAAAGAGCGACATCGAGGCGTTGCTGCCCAACTACACCGGCACCATCAGCCAGATCCCGCCGCAGTTCTCGGCGATCAAGATTGCCGGCGAGCGGGCCTATGATCTCGCCCGCGATGGCGAGACAGTCGAGATCCCCTCTCGCGAGGTCGAGGTTCACCGCCTGACGCTGCTGAACTGCGAAGGCGACAAGGCACATTTCGAGGTTGAATGCGGCAAAGGCACTTACGTGCGCTCGCTGGCCCGCGACTTTGGTCGCGATCTCGGCTGCTACGGCCATATCTCCTCGCTCCGCCGCACCTTCGTGGCCCCGTTTGCCGAGGAGATGATGGTGCCGCTCGCGGAGCTCGTGGCGCTCGAAGCCATCGAGGACCGGGATGAGCGGCTGGCCGCTCTCGATGCATTCCTCGGCGATACGGCAGAAGCGCTTTCCGCCCTGCCGCAGCTCAGGATCACCGATGACCAGGCGCATCGGCTGCGCATGGGCAACCCGATCATCCTGCGCGGCCGCGATGCACCCGTTGCAGAGCCTGAGGCCGTGGCGCTTGCCGGCGGCAAGTTGATCGCCATCGGCGAGATCGCGGGCGGCGAGTTTCACCCGCGGCGCGTCTTCGCCTGACGCCTTCCCGCCGCCTGCTCTTTCCTTTCTTGAGGGAATGGAGTATAGGCGGCGGCAGCTGGCCCTTCGGGTGCCTGCATTCACGGCCAATGCTGGACGACATCCCGGCGTTTGGCGACCTGTTTCTCCTTATTCTAGAAAGGATTCACGATGTCGATCACTGCAGAGCGCAAGGCCGCCCTCATCAAGGAATACGCAATCAAGGAAGGCGACACCGGTTCTCCGGAAGTTCAGGTCGCAATCCTGACCGAGCGTATCACCAACCTGACGGAACACTTCAAGGGTCACAAGAAGGACAACCACTCGCGTCGTGGCCTTCTGACCATGGTTTCGACCCGCCGTTCGCTTCTCGACTATGTCAAGAAGCAGGATGAGGCTCGCTACACGACCCTGATCACGCGCCTCGGCATCCGCCGCTAACGACTTCCCGGCGGACCTTCTTCACGAAGGTCCGCCGGTTGCCTTTCCGGGTCAGGCTACAAGACCCGCGACTGGTTCCGCGCGAAGACCGCCCGGAACGAACGACAGGCCGGATGGGCCGGATCTGTCGACGACAACCGATGACCTGTCATGGGGCAGGATTGTTGGATGCTTCCGCACCCTGTCGGGTGCTCGAACCGGCCAATGCCGAAACCGAAGCCTCCCACTGTCTTGCCCGTGATTGCGTCAGCACATTGCAGACCAACCGCCCCCTGCCCATTCGGCAGGACGAAGGTCCGCATATGAAGGACAAGATATGTTTGATGTTCACAGCGTTGAGATCGAGTGGGCAGGCCGCCCGCTGAAGCTCGAGACCGGCAAGATCGCCCGCCAGGCTGACGGTGCCGTTCTCGCCACTTATGGCGAAACCGTCGTTCTCGCCACCGTCGTTTCGGCCAAGTCGCCGAAGCCGGGCCAGGATTTCTTCCCGCTCACCGTCAATTACCAGGAAAAGACCTACGCCGCCGGCAAGATCCCGGGTGGCTACTTCAAGCGCGAAGGTCGTCCGTCGGAAAAGGAAACGCTGGTTTCCCGTCTGATCGACCGTCCGATCCGCCCCCTCTTCCCGGAAGGCTACAAGAACGACACCCAGGTCGTCGTCACCGTCGTCCAGCATGACCTCGAAAACGATCCGGACGTATTGTCGATGGTTGCCGCTTCGGCAGCGCTGACGCTCTCCGGCGTGCCCTTCATGGGCCCGGTCGGCGGCGCTCGCGTCGGCTACATCAACGGCGAATATGTTCTGAACCCGCATCTCGACGAGATGGACGAGTCGGTTCTGGATCTGGTCGTCGCCGGCACCCAGGACGCCGTCCTGATGGTCGAGTCGGAAGCCAAGGAACTCAACGAAGACATCATGCTCGGCGCCGTCATGTTCGGCCACAAGGGCTTCCAGCCGGTCATCGACGCGATCATCAAGCTCGCTGAAGTGGCTGCCAAGGAGCCGCGCGAGTTCGAACCGGAAGATCATTCCGCTCTCGAAGCCGAAATGCTCTCGATCGCCGAGACCGAACTGCGCGCAGCCTACAAGATCACCCAGAAGGCTGATCGCTACACCGCCGTCGACGCCGTCAAGGCCAAGGTGAAGGCACATTTCTTCCCGGAAGGTGCAGAACCGAAGTATTCGAACGAAGTCATCGGTGCCGTCTTCAAGCACCTGCAGGCGAAGATCGTTCGCTGGAACATCCTCGACACGAAGAGCCGCATCGACGGTCGTGACCTGTCGACCGTTCGTGCGATCGTGTCGGAAGTCGGTATCCTGCCGCGCACGCATGGTTCGGCCCTCTTCACCCGCGGCGAGACGCAGGCAATCGTTGTTGCCACGCTCGGTACCGGCGAAGACGAACAGTATGTCGACAGCCTGACCGGCATGTACAAGGAACGCTTCCTTCTGCATTACAACTTCCCGCCCTACTCCGTCGGTGAAACCGGCCGCATGGGTTCGCCGGGTCGTCGCGAAATCGGTCACGGCAAGCTCGCATGGCGCGCTATCCGTCCGATGCTGCCGTCGGCTGAGCAGTTCCCCTACACGCTGCGCGTCGTCTCCGAGATCACCGAGTCGAACGGCTCGTCCTCGATGGCAACCGTCTGCGGCACCTCGCTCGCACTGATGGACGCTGGCGTTCCGCTGGCCAAGCCGGTTGCCGGTATCGCCATGGGTCTGATCCTCGAAGGCGAGCGCTTTGCGGTTCTCTCCGACATCCTGGGTGACGAAGACCATCTCGGCGACATGGACTTCAAGGTTGCGGGTACTGCCGACGGCATCACCTCGCTGCAGATGGACATCAAGATCGCCGGCATCACCGAAGAGATCATGAAGGTTGCACTCGGCCAGGCTCAGGGTGGCCGCAAGCACATCCTGAACGAAATGGCGAACGCCCTTTCGGAAAGCCGCGGCCAACTCGGCGAATTCGCACCGCGCATCGAAGTGATGAACATCCCGGTCGACAAGATCCGTGAAGTCATCGGCTCGGGCGGCAAGGTCATCCGCGAAATCGTCGAAAAGACCGGCGCCAAGATCAACATCGAAGACGACGGCACCGTGAAGATCGCCTCCGCCTCCGGCAAGGAGATCGAAGCGGCCCGCAAGTGGATCCATTCGATCGTGGCCGAGCCAGAAGTTGGCGTGATCTACGAAGGTACCGTTGTGAAGACCGCCGACTTCGGCGCATTCGTCAACTTCTTCGGTTCGCGTGACGGCCTCGTTCACATCTCGCAGCTGGCTTCCGAGCGCGTGGCCAAGACCTCCGACGTCGTCAAGGAAGGCGACAAGGTCTGGGTCAAGCTCATGGGCTTCGACGAGCGCGGCAAGGTCCGCCTGTCGATGAAGGTCGTCGATCAGGCAACCGGCCAGGAAATCGCTGCCGAGAAGAAGAAGGAAGACGGCGAAGCAGCTGAGTAAGCTGACGTCGTTCCCGATCCGAGGCGCGGGAGAATTTCCCGCGCCTTTTTTCTTCGCCGAGAAAGAAGACCGAGCCATGAGCCGCGAAACGCTGAAGACCCTGTTCCACCCCTTCGTCACCGAAACCGTCGCCCTTCCCGAAGCTGGAAGTCGCTACCTGTTTCTCGGCGCTGAAGCGGGATTTGCCAAGCCCGAGGGCTTTGCCGCCGAACTGACCGTGGTTCAGGATTTCCGCCCGGAATTCCGGCGCCTCGAAGCCAGCCACCTCCAGCCCGTCCCGATCGTCGATGGCGAGGGCTACGACGGTGCCCTCATCCTCTGCGGCAAGCACAAGGGCGTCAACGAGGACCGCGTTGCCGAAGCGCTGCGGCGGGTGAAAGCCGGCGGGATGATCCTGGTTGCAGGCGCCAAGGAAGACGGCATTCTGCCGCTGCGCAAGCAGCTGGACCGGCTCGGCCTTTCGCCGGAATCCATGCCGAAATACCACGGCGTCGTCGTCTGGTTCAGCACGCCCGAGGATTCCTCGGCAATCGTTTCGACGCTTTCCGCCAAGCCGGTCACGGTCGACGGACGTTTCGAGACGCGCTCCGGTCTCTTCTCACATGCCCATGCCGACGAAGGCTCCGAACTGCTCGCGAGCCGCCTGCCGACGGCCTTCGACGGCAATGCGGCCGATTTCGGCGCTGGCTGGGGATATCTCTCGGTCATGCTGGCTGACGCTTCGCCCCGTACCAATCGCATCGATCTTTTCGAAGCGAGCCACGAGGCACTCGAGCATGCCAAGCGCAATCTGGCGCGCAACTGCCCTGATCTGACGACACGGTTTTTCTGGCAGGATCTCGGCAACGAGCCGCCGAAGGAAAAATACGACCTCGTCATCATGAACCCGCCCTTCCATGAGGGTCATGCCGCCGAGCCGTCTATCGGCGCTGCGATGATAAAAGCTGCAGCGGATTCGCTGCGCGGCGGCGGCGATCTTCTGATGGTGGCGAACCGGGGCCTGCCCTATGAGCCTGTCCTGGCTCAGCATTTCAAGCAGCATGGCGAAGTCTGCCGAAATGCTCGCTTTAAGGTCCTCTGGGCAAAGCGCTGATGCCAAAGCGATCGTGATCGGGAGCGGGCGGCCTTAGACTACGCGCCCCTCGACTCCGGATCGCACCTACCTTAGCATCTGGCGCCATAAGCTTCACTTCTGGCGCCAGCGGTCTCATGCCTTCTCGGAATCTCACCGATGAATTGACCACCGTGGCCGGCCTCGCCTCAGCGGTGGTCGAGCATGCCCAGTCCTATGGCATCGACATAAAGCCCATTTGCAAGGCGCTGGAGATCGATCCGGAGATTTTCCAGAGCCTCACTGCGCGCATCAGCCTCGACCGCCTGTGCAGGCTCCTGGAGACCTGCGCGCTCCTGTCCGACGATGAGGCATTCGCGCTTACAAGCATCACGCGATATGAGGCAGGCTCGACCGGTCCGTTCGGATATGGATTGATGGCCGCGCCGACAGGGCTGGATTTCGTCCAGTTTCTCGACGACCACATCCAGTATGCCACCCAGACCAGCTATTCCAAGCTTACGCTTGGCGACCGAGGCGCGTATATCGCCTGGACCTTCGCTCCCATCATCGTAAAACGCGACCAGTATGTCGATATGTCGGTCGGGCTGGTGATGCAACGAGCCCAGGCGTTTGCCACCAGCGACAGTATCGAGGTACAACTGGAAAGACCGGCTCCCCGCAATCACAAGCCCTTTCGACAATTGCTGTCGCGACGCGTCAGTTTCGGGGCGCGCGTGAACTGCGTGCATTTCCCGCCAAGCTTCCTTCAAGCCCAGAATCCCACGGGCGACCGCAGGCTTTTTGAACTGATGGATCTGCAGTGTCGGAGCCTGAGGCCACCGACGCCGGAGAAAAGCGCCGACTTCCTCGACCAGGTCCGTCGCTACCTGCTGCTGCACGTGTCGGATGACGATTATCCGCTCGCCGAGATCGCACCCTATTTCGGCTTGTCGGAGAGAACGTTCCAGCGCCGTCTGGCGGGTCACGGGACGAGCCTCAACGAGCTGCGGGATCAGATCCGCAAGGAAGTCAGCTTCAATCTGCTGACCGAAAGTGAACTGCCGATTTCGGAAATCTGCTACCGGCTCGGCTATTCCGCGCCGAGCGCTTTCACGCGCTCGGTCACGCGATGGTTCGGCACCACACCAACGGAAGTGCGGGAGCGGAAGTCGGCATGAGAGCTTCAGAAACTTGACAAGTGCAGAGTGATCCGGCGTAATCAGGCTATCAAAGCGCTTGGAGCGCTGAATTTCTCTTCTTTTAGCGTGTTCGGATAAGCGGTTGGCGTGCGATGTCAACGACGCAGGTCCGGCAGAATGCTATGAGCGCCGCCTGACGACCTGATGGATATCAAGTCGACCTTTCTCCAGTGCGGCAACAAAAATCATGAAAACCGATACCAAACGGGCAATCGGAAGATCGCCTGCTATTTCGATCCTTTCGGATCGGGAAATCCTCTGCTTGCAGCTCGTTGCCGAAGGCATGCGGTCGGACGAGGCGGCGAATGCGCTCGTGCTGTCACGGGAAGAGGTGAACCAGGCTCTGGTCAGCGCTCAAGATAAGCTTGAAGCGAGCAATCTGATGCATGCGGTGAGCCTCGCCATGCTGATCGGCGTCATTGACCATACCGATCCTCATCAACCGAAGTAAGCCGTACTCCCACGGCTGGCGGACCACTTCGGATGAACGCCTGGCGCGGCAACGCGCCAGGCTTTTTTTATTCTGACGTCTCGACGATCAGCCTTGATGGCGCTGGAAGACCAGCGTCGCGTTGGTACCGCCGAAGCCGAAGGAATTCGACAGCACGGTATCGATCTTTGCGTTGTCGATGCGCTTGCGAACAACCGGCACACCTTCGAACTCGGGATCGAGTTCGGTGATGTGCGCGCTTTCGCCGATGAAGCCGGCCTGCATCATCAGGAGACCATAGATCGATTCCTGCACGCCGGCAGCACCGAGTGAGTGACCGGTTAGCGACTTGGTCGACTGGATATGCGGGATCTTGTCGCCGAAGACTTCGCGGATTGCGCCGATTTCCTTGCTATCACCCACCGGCGTCGAAGTGCCATGGGTGTTGATGTAATCGACATCGCCCTTCACAGTCGACAGGGCCTGGCGCATGCAGCGGATCGCGCCTTCGCCCGAGGGAGCGACCATGTCGTAGCCGTCGGAGGTGGCACCATAGCCGACGACCTCGGCATAGATCTTGGCGCCGCGGGCCTTGGCATGCTCGAGCTCTTCGAGGACCAGAACGCCAGCGCCGCCGGCGATGACGAAGCCGTCACGCGAGACGTCATAGGCGCGCGAGGCGGTCGAAGGTGTGTCGTTGTACTTCGACGACATGGCGCCCATAGCATCGAACAGGCTGGACATCGTCCAGTCGAGATCTTCGTGGCCGCCAGCAAAGACCATGTCCTGCTTGCCCCACTGGATCATCTCATAGGCGTTGCCGATGCAGTGCGCCGAGGTCGAGCAGGCGGACGAGATCGAGTAGTTGACGCCGTGCAGCTTGAACCAGGTGGCAAGCGTTGCGGATGCCGTCGACGACATCGCCTTCGGAACGGCAAAGGGGCCGATGCGTTTCGGGCTGTTGTTCTGGCGGACGATATCGGCAGCTTCGACGATCTGCTTGGTCGACGGACCACCGGAGCCCATGATGATGCCGACGCGCTCATTCTGCTGATAATCGGCCTCTTCGAGACCGGCATCGGCGATGGCCTGCTTCATGGCCACATGGTTCCAGGCACCGCCCTGGGACAGGAAACGCATGGCACGACGGTCAACCAGATCGGTCGGGTCCAAACCGGGCTTGCCCCAGACCTGGCACTTGAAGCCGTGTTCGGCGAAATCGGGAGAAAAGGTGATGCCCGACTTGGCGTCGCGCAGCGATGCTGTGACTTCGGCGGCATCGGCACCGATGGAGGACACGATGCCAAGACCTGTTACTACAACCCGTCTCATCTCTCAGACCTTCTTTATAAACTTCAGGTGCGGACCGGGCCGGTTCAGGCCGCCTTGTCCTTCGACAGACCGACGCGCAGGTCGGATGCCTGGTAGATAGTTTCGCCATCGGCCTTTAACCAGCCATCGGCCGTGCCGAGCACCAGGCGACCGCGCATGACGCGCTTGAAGTCGATGCCGTATTCGAGAAGTTTCGTCTCGGGGCGCACCATGCCCTTGAACTTCACTTCGCCCGTTGACAGCGCCATGCCGCGGCCGGGTTCTCCCAGCCAGCCGAGGAAGAAGCCGGTCAGCTGCCACATGCCGTCGAGGCCAAGGCAGCCCGGCATGATGGGGTTGCCCTGGAAATGGCAGGGGAAATACCAATCATCGGGACGGACATCGTATTCGGCACGAATATAGCCCTTGTCGAAGGCACCGCCGGTTTCGGAAATGTCTGTGATCCGGTGCACCATCAGCATGGGCGGCAGGGGGAGCTGCGCGTTGCCCTCGCCGAAGAGTTCACCGCGGCCGCAGGCGAGGATTTCGTCGTAGTTATAGCTGGACTGTCTCGTAACCATTGTTCTTCTTCTTCCCCCCTCTGCTTCAGATATCCGGGACCCATTAGAGCAAGACGGTGGCAAATTGAAGCCCCGCAGCCGCTCCGCCGGTTTCCTAGAGGCCTTACCGGCCTCATCCTCATATCATCGTCGCATACAGTAAGGAAAAGGGCATCACCAGACCCGAAACATCAAAAACCGCCCGACAGCAGGCGTCACAAGGCTTCTCGTTACCGTATCTATTGAAAGAGCCTGATTTTGCAGCTATATCCACACGTGTGGAAGCTCATGCATGCCACGCAACGACTGGAGTGCGTCTTTGACGATGGCAACCTGCCAAACGGGTATCGAATTGAAACTGCGCCGCTCGGGCCTTCGCCCGACGAAGCAGCGTATTGCGCTGGCCGGCCTGCTGTTCGCAAAGGGTGACCGCCACCTGACCGTCGAAGAACTGCACGAAGAAGCGATCTCCGCCGATTTTCCCGTCTCGCTTGCGACCGTCTACAACACGCTGCACCAGTTCACCGAAGCAGGGCTGATCCGCGTTCTCGCGGTTGAAAGCTCCAAGACCTATTTCGACACGAACGTGTCCGACCATCACCATTTCTTCGTCGAAGGCGAGAACAAGGTGCTGGACATCCCCGTCAACAACATCAGCATCGACAATCTGCCGCCACCGCCGGAAGGCATGGAAATCGCGCATGTCGACGTTGTGATCCGGCTGCGCCCCAAGCAGGGCTGATCTCTCCCTCGCCTCGCCTCACATGACTTCATCCGGATGCCGGCCCGGCTTGTGTTTGTAGGTCGGAAACGTCCATCCGAAGTACAGCGCGCCGCCTCTGAGCGCAAAGGCTGCCAGGGCTCCGATCGCGGAGGCTGCATAAAGCGGCATGCCGAACTCGTTCGCCGCCGTGAAGACCGCCGCACCGACCAGAGCTGCGGTGATGTAGATCTCCGGCCGCAGAAGCACCGAGGGCTCATTGGCCAAGAGATCGCGCAACACACCGCCGAGGCTTGCCGTCAGGGTTCCCGTCACGATCGCAATTGTCGGGGAACCGGTTGCAGCGAGCCCCTTGGCCGCGCCCATGACGCAATAGGCCGAGAGCCCGATGGCATCGAGCCAGATCAACAGGCGATAACGCGATTCGACGAGATGGGCGGTGAAGAATACGACGACGCCGATCGCGCAGCAGATCAGGATGTAATCCGGATTCAGGACCCAGAACACCGGCACACGACCGAGCACGATGTCGCGCACCGTCCCGCCGCCGAGCCCGGTCACCACCGCGAAGAACAGAAAGCCGATCATGTCGAGCTGCTTGCGCGACGCCGCAAGGGCGCCGGTGGCAGCAAACAGGGCAATGCCCGCATAATCGAGATAAGACAGGAGCGACATGGCTTCTTTCCTCGCTGGAGCCTCCGGTCCGGGCGAGATTTGCCGCACGCCGTTAAGGGTGAGGCAAGACGCAGCCGCTAGACTTCCCCCTCGTTCAGCACAGATTGCGATCCGGAGTCCAGACCGTGCCATTCCTATTCCGCCTCCTCCTCGTCGTCGCGACCGGCATTTTTGCCGCGCCCGCCTTCGCGCAGCAGGAATTGCTGACCGATCCCGAGATCTACGAGAAGAACCACTACGCCAAGCGCTGTGATGCCGTGCAGTTTGGCGGTCGCTTCATCGACCGAATCGACATCAACAACGACGGCATCACCGACGTCGTCACGAATAGCAGCGAAATCGTCTGCGACGGCGTGCGCGGGCCCGATTGCACAGCCGAAGGATGCCCCTTCAACTTCTATCTTCAGGTGAAGGAAGGTGGCTACTTCATGATCGCCACGGCGCAGATGTACTCCTACGACTTCATCCAGCGCTTCGGCAACATGGTCTTCATCCTGAAGATGCATCCGCGCTATTGCGAGCGGGAAGAGGGCCAGGAGCCTTGCGCGATGACGGTTCGCGTGCGTGGCACCAAATTCCTCACGATCTCGAAAAAGTGACGTTTACGGCGCGGGAAAGACGTCGTCGATCCTGCCGAGAATTCGATAGGCGGCAAGCCCCACCCACTCGCGGACGGCTGTCGACATCTGCTGCGCGTTCAGGGTCGGCTGCGTGAAGTCGAGCGCGAAGGACAGATTGCCGGCGGTGCGATAATCGACCGGCCAGGGCGCCACATCCACACCTGCCTTTCGAAACAGCCCGACGGAGCGTGGCATGTGGAAGGCAGACGTGATCAGCAGGCATTGACCCAGATCGCGCTCGGACAGAAGTTCGCGACTATTCTTTGCGTTTTCATCGGTGTTTCTGGATGTCGTTTCGGCGATGAGCCGGTCGCGTGATACCCCGAAAGCCTCGAAGAAACGGATCGAGGCCGCGGCGTCGCCCTCATAGACGCCACTCAGGGATCCGTCGCCGCCAGACACGAGAATGCTTGCCTCGGGATATCGTATTGCCAGGCGCAGCGCTTCGACGAAGCGGTCGGCCGCCTGATTGAGATCCACGCCGCCACGGGCTGTCGTGACTTCGGTCTCGAAGGCACCACCCAGCACGATCATGCAGGATACGTCTGAGGGATCCACCACCGGCCGGGGAAATCGAGCCTCGAGGCTTTGCAGCAGCACGGAGCCAAGGGTCGTATAGAGGGTGAGGAACAGAATCAGAAGCGAGAGCGACAGGGCGGCCACGGCCGACCGGAGCCAGCGGAACCAGATCAAGGCCAGCGCAAGCAGCCCAAGCAGGAAAACGAGCGAGAGCGGCTGGACGGCATTCCAGAACAGCTTGGAAATGACAAACACCGCGCGCGCTCCTCACAAACATCTCAGGCCGTTGCGCGAGTTCCCCGCCCTTAGGGGAGGAAAGCTTCGCTCAAGCAGGCGTTACTAAACCCTCGTCCCACTGTCACCCATTTCGATTCTAAATTTTCCGGGAGGAAACCATGCGATTTGCCATCGACACCGTGGACGACTCCGGCAATGACCGCCTCTACATCGGCACGCCCGTGCATGTCAGCGACGACAAGCTGCATCTGAAGCTGCGCGACGGCGAGGTGAAGCTCGACATTCGCAAGATCATCGACTGGTTCCAGATCGATCTCTCGGAGAGCGGCGAGCGGGTGGAATTGTTTCGGCGGTGAGGGGGGATTGCACGGCGCCAAAGGCTAACCCAAGCACCCCTATTCTCACGCTTTAGAACTGTTGTTATACAAGCAGAGCTTGGCGGTAATTGCTCGACATTCTAAATTACCTTTTTGCGCGACTGCGAGCCCTTGCAGCGGCGGCTCTCCTTGACCTTCGATTGCCCCCCGGGGACCCTGCTCGTCCATGCCCAGGAACATCAGGATACTCTTTGTCCCGATATGGCCGCTCCTTTATTTTGGTCCAAATTCTCAGGTTCTGGCAAAGCTCCTCGTGCTCCCGCCTGTCTTCCACGGTCCACTCCTGCTGTAGCATCAGAAGGTTGTCTTCCGAAGCACCTCCGCCTTGGCCCGGGGGCTCCATAGCCACCCCCACCACTCTCTTCAGGTGTGGCTTATCCATGAGAACGGCTTTTGCGTAGGCTTGGAGATACCCAGTTCTGACTTGGCGATAGGCATCGTAACCGCCACGGGATTTCATCCAATCCATGAACTTCAGAGTAACAATGAAAAAGCCCGTTTCCGTTGACCCAGCACTCCCGGCAACGAGGCGGAAGAAGATTTCTTTGGTGCGCCCTATCTCAAGAGCGCCTATCACTGCCCGGCTCAGGCCGCGCCTCATGAAACGATTCTCAAGTGCCATGTAGCGAACGGCTTGCTCACTGCCTTTGAGCGAGTACTCATAGCCCGGCAACACAATTGAAGTTCCGTCTAGAAGATGGGTGGTGAACGCCTCGATTAGTCGATCCCACACATACGAGACCTGATCGACCTCCTTTTTCGCGAGATACTGTGGCTCCCGCAACATCCGAGAGTAACCGCCCTCTATGCTGATGGAACCAATAGCTTCCCAACTTTCGCCGCCGGGCGCTGAGAAGTCATGCTGCCCATCGTCGTTTATACGGGTCGCATAGTAAGCAAGGAGATCTTCCTCGCCGGACGCCAGATCAAGTCTCCCCGACCGAATGAACGCGGCCCTCTTGTCGAGATACTCGGTGAAATCCGTGATGGTATCCAGCTCCTGCAACACAACATCCAAAGCGACCTCATCGAAGACATGTACAAAGTCCTCTTCCGGTTCTATGTCGCCAACAGCGAAAGGCGCAAAGCTTGGATGATCAGCATCAAGATGGTGCCGCCCCAACAGTCCAGGGCGTATAGGCAGTGTCCCTGAGCCACCTCTAAAGTAGGTGCGGGAGGCATTGGCTGCGCCCCCGGCAACGATGACGCGATGTATGCGGCGGCGATTGGGACTTGGTAAGTCGAGCGGAAACGCTTCGGTACATTCCTTGTCGAGAAAGATGCGTTCGGGAAATTCCTTGATCCAGCGCTCGGCGCCACGCAACTGCTTCGCAGCATCGAACACTGCTCGCTTCAACCAGCGCGTCCAGGCAACCTCAACCGGTGCATCTGTCCATTTGATCTGCTTCTCGCTGAAGATGACGATATGCGGATCACATACTACCAAGAGATCGCAGAGCTCTTTGCCGTCTCCTGCTCCCTGTAGCTTTTGCTCCCGGTATGGACTCGGATACGACCAGAGGTTCAGAAACGTCCGGTCACCCAGACGAGCAAGATAGCGCTCTGTTTCAGTGAAACCTGATGATTTTGTTATCGGAGGCCGCAGTTGCTCAATGAACTCCGACATGCCTTCTGGCTGGTCATCCTGCATCTAAGCGCCCTCCTCAGCCGAGAAGATCATAATCGACGCTGGCCGTCACCCTAGGCGTTACCAGAGGCGGAGGGCATCCAGAATGGTCCCGCTTATGCGATCAGCGAAACAGGCCATATCATGCTTCGTTGGAACCAAATGTGGTCGGACATTTGACGTAGGTACTTTGTTGGGTACTTACAGCGAGCCAAAAAGCCACCAATCCGTTGAAATCGTTTATGATTTATGGAGTACTGGAAATTTGGTGGAGCTAAGCGGGATCGAACCGCTGACCTCTTGCATGCCATGCAAGCGCTCTCCCAGCTGAGCTATAGCCCCATCAGGGTACCGGGTTTATTCCGGCTCCGGGAACCCGTTTGAAAGCACCGCTTCCGTCGGGGTGGCGGCTTGATACTTCCGGTAATCGGAGATGGCAAGCCGAAAAATGAAAGCCCGGGCATTTTTTTAGGCCCGGGCTCGAAATGCTTGAAATATCAGACTTCGTCGTCGTCGCCGGTGACGCCGATCAGGCCGGTCATGTCATCGTCGTCGTCGTCTTCGTCAGCTTCCAGGAAGGTGTCGTCATCGTCGCCGTCGATCTCGACGTCGTCGTCGCCCATATCAGGGATGTCGTCGCCGCTGGCCGTTTCGTCAGCGTCCTCGAGCGAGACGAGCTCGACATCGGTGTTTTCGGTATCGACTTCCGCGACGTCCTCTTCCTCAGCCTTTTCCATGATGGCTGCGACCGAGGTTTCCTCGAAATAGGAAAGCGGCCAGGACTTGTTCGTGTACGGCGACACGATCGGGTCCTTGTTCAGGTCGTAGAATTTCTTGCCGGTGTCGGGGCAAGTCCGTTTCGTTCCAAGTTCTGCCTTCGCCACTGTCAAAGCCTCATGAAGTCGTGAAGAATAAGGGCATGCGCCAAGCGCCCGGCGCGAGGCCGGCCAAACTGTAGTCGGTCCCCTTAATCGCTGATGCCCTTCCTGTCAAAGGCTATCTGCGCAGGTATTTTGGCAACCGGGGGTTCACATGCTTCGCTTGGCAAGGGCTGCCAAGATTTGTATCAGCGATGGCATCAACGATAGAGACAATGAGGACCGGATGATCATTGCAATCGACGGACCGGCCGCCGCCGGCAAGGGGACGCTGTCGCGCCGGATCGCGGAGACCTACGGGTTCCACCATCTCGACACCGGGCTCACCTATCGCGCGACCGCAAAGGCGCTGCTCGACGCCGGGTTATCCCTCGATGATGAGGCGGTGGCGGAGCGCATGGCGCTTGCCGTGGAGCTCGCCGGTTTGGACCGCGACGTTCTCTCGGCGCACGAGATCGGCGAAGCAGCGTCGAAGATCGCGGTCATGCCGGCCGTTCGCCGGGCGCTGGCCGAGGCACAGCGTGCCTTTTCGAAGCGCGCGCCCGGCACCGTGCTCGACGGCCGCGATATCGGCACCGTCGTCTGCCCGGATGCTCCGGTCAAACTTTACGTGACGGCGTCACCCGAGGTTCGTGCGAAACGCCGTTATGACGAGATCCTGTCGAAGGGCGGCAGCGCGGATTTCGACGCGATCTTCGCCGATGTGAAGAAACGCGACGAGCGGGACATGGGACGGGCCGACAGCCCTTTGAAACCAGCTGAAGACGCGCACTTGCTAGACACTTCCGAAATGAGTATAGAGGCCGCATTCTCGGCGGCGAAGGTTATCATCGACGCTGCCCTGACGAAATGAAGTGACCAGGTTTCGGACAAGCCGGAGCCTGAGGGCCGACATCCAGTCCCCGCGCCGGAATTGCTCTTCTAAAAGAGCGGATCGGTTGTTGGCCAAGATCAACACTAGCCCCCGGCGCTCACGCATCCAGATGGATGCGACCAGGAGATTTCATGTCTGTTTCTACCCCGTCGCGTGAGGACTTCGCAGCCCTCCTCGAAGAATCCTTTGCCAAGACCGATCTGGCAGAAGGCTATGTTGCCAAGGGCATCATCACGGCCATCGAGAAGGACGTCGCAATCGTTGACGTCGGCCTCAAGGTCGAAGGCCGTATCGCACTGAAGGAATTCGGTGCACGCGCCAAGGACGGCACGCTGAAGGTCGGCGACGAAGTCGAAGTTTACGTCGAGCGCATCGAAAACGCTCTCGGCGAAGCTGTTCTGTCGCGCGAGAAGGCTCGTCGCGAAGAAAGCTGGATCAAGCTCGAAGCCAAGTTCGAAGCTGGCGAGCGCGTTGAAGGCGTTATCTTCAACCAGGTCAAGGGCGGCTTCACGGTTGACCTCGACGGCGCTGTTGCCTTCCTTCCGCGTTCGCAGGTCGACATCCGTCCGATCCGCGACGTGACCCCGCTGATGCACAACCCGCAGCCCTTCGAAATCCTCAAGATGGACAAGCGTCGCGGCAACATCGTTGTTTCGCGTCGTACGGTTCTCGAAGAGAGCCGCGCCGAGCAGCGTTCGGAAATCGTGCAGAACCTCGAAGAAGGCCAGGTTGTTGACGGCGTCGTCAAGAACATCACCGATTACGGTGCGTTCGTTGACCTCGGCGGCATCGACGGCCTGCTGCACGTCACCGACATGGCATGGCGCCGCGTCAACCATCCTTCGGAAATCCTGTCCATCGGCCAGTCGGTCAAGGTTCAGATCATCCGTATCAACCAGGAAACCCACCGCATCTCGCTCGGCATGAAGCAGCTCGAGTCGGATCCGTGGGATGGCATCGCTGCCAAGTACCCGGTTGGCAAGAAGATCTCCGGTACCGTCACGAACATCACCGACTACGGTGCATTCGTCGAGCTGGAGCCGGGCATCGAAGGCCTGATCCACATCTCGGAAATGTCCTGGACGAAGAAGAACGTTCATCCCGGCAAGATCCTTTCGACCACGCAGGACGTCGACGTCGTCGTTCTCGAAGTCGATCCGTCCAAGCGCCGTATCTCGCTCGGTCTCAAGCAGACCCTCGAGAACCCGTGGCAGGCATTTGCCTTCAGCCATCCGGCCGGCACTGAAGTCGAAGGCGAAGTCAAGAACAAGACCGAGTTCGGCCTGTTCATTGGCCTCGAAGGCGACGTGGACGGCATGGTTCACCTGTCGGATCTCGACTGGAACCGTCCGGGCGAGCAGGTCATCGAAGAGTTCAACAAGGGTGACGTGGTCAAGGCCGTCGTTCTCGATGTTGACGTCGAGAAGGAACGCATCTCGCTCGGCATCAAGCAGCTCGGCCGCGACGCTGTTGGCGAAGCCGCAACTTCGGGCGAACTGCGCAAGAACGCTGTCGTTTCGTGCGAAGTCATCGGCATCAATGATGGTGGCGTCGAAGTGAAGCTCGTCAGCCACGAAGACATCACGTCCTTCATCCGCCGCAACGACCTGGCCCGCGATCGTGACGATCAGCGTCCGGAGCGTTTCTCGGTTGGTCAGGTTTTTGACGCTCGCGTCACCAACTTCTCCAAGAAGGACCGCAAGGTCATGCTGTCGATCAAGGCTCTCGAGATCGCAGAAGAGAAGGAAGCCGTTGCTCAGTTCGGTTCGTCCGACTCTGGCGCTTCGCTCGGCGACATTCTGGGTGCAGCCCTGAAGAACCGCAACAACGACTAATCCTCGCTGTTCGCTGAATGCAAAGAACCCGCCGGGAGCGATCCCGGCGGGTTTTTCTTTGGTCTTGAGTATCAGTTGAGACCGGCCATCCGCAGGTAGAGCTCGTGAGCGGGCTCGGGCGGGAGCGGCAAAGCCGTCTCTGCAGGCGCCGGGAGGGCGGACCGCTCAGCCACCATGCTCTCCTGCATATACGTCTCCGCTGGTTCACCGGCCGGGCGCTCGTCTTCGGGCATCACGACGTCTGCGGCATCCTCGTCACCATCGACAGCTTCGTCCCTGTCATCGTCCTCGGCATCCGTCTCCCCATCCCGATTGCCGGAATCCTCTTCTTCCTTTTCCTCGACGCGTTCCACGTCGAATTCGTCTTCCACTTGGTAGGGAATGAAGGGTAAAGGCATGCCTTCCCGCGCAATCGGAAACCTCGCCAGCGCCTGCTCCGACAACGGGATTGCGCCGGGCGTTGAGCGCTCCTCTGTCGTTTCCGTCAGGGCTGCATCCTGCATGCGCGCTAGCTGCTCGGCTGAATCGCTCATTTCGTCGGATGAAGCCGGCGGCGCGGCAGGTGTCGCCGCCAGTTGCGTTTCCATGCCGGGAGAGATGCCCGGCCGGGCTGTGGCTTGCGGCTCGGTCGAAAGGCTCTTCAGTTGCAGGAGTGTCCGAACGAAATCCGATTCGAGCAGTTCGGCGAGCCAGCCCGCCGGCATCGGTGGTGTCGGCCTCGCCTGCCCCGGCACGGCGATCACCGGCATGGCTGCGGGAGATCCAGCGGAGGGCGTCTGGCGATCAGGGGTGCCGATCCCACCAGGAGCCCGTTCTTCCGGCTGTCTGGCGGCCTGGCTTGCTGGCATGAGCAGTCTTTGGCCGCTTTCGGCTTGCGTGGCTGGGCTGCCGGTGGGCGATTGCGGCAGGCCTGCGAACGGTGCCGCTCGGCTCGTCTGCGGTTCCGTCCCGGCCTTCTGCAGCGGCTGGCTTGCGCCTGTCGCCACCTGCAAACTTTCGGGTCGACCGGACGCAGTACCGAGGCCCGGCAGGGAACCGGATGGCGTTGCCGTTGTGGCTCGAGCGGAGCGTGCCACATCCAAGTCTGGGCGCTGCGGCGGACCAGCATTCGCGGCGCGCACTTCGGCATTGCCTTTGGCTTCGGCGGCGGCTGGCGTGTTCAGAGGTCTGTTTTGCCCGGCTGCCGTCTGTGCGGTGCGTTGAGGGTCGTTCGGCGCACGTCCGACATCGTTTGCGGCCATGGGACGGCTGACGCTCTGAGCCGTCGGGCGAGCTTCGCCGGCCGCCTCCCGATAGGACGAGATGACCGAGCGCGCCGCTCCGTCCCTGTCCGTCTGACGATAGAGTTCGAGATAGAGTGCCAGGGTTGCCCGTTCTGGGCCCGAGGGGGTGGCCATGGCCGCCAGCAGTGTGCGCAACTGCAGTCCGGCAAATGACTGGGTCAGAAGCTTCTGCAGCTTCAGGCGATCGGCGGCCGGCAGTGCCGCGATGCCTTCGATCAAGCGACCCATGTAGTCGCCAGGCGTCTCGTCGGCCCGCCGCTCGATCTTCAGGGCGGCGCCGAGGACGTCTGCCAGAACAGAAAGATTCTGAGACATGCGCTCCGGACCCGACAGGAGCATGATGTTCAACTGACCGGCGATTGCAGCGCTCTGGTTGATGGCCGTTGGCATTGGCGGTGAGGCAAGCGCTGTTGCGCGAGAGCCGGCCGGTTGCTCCGGTCGCGGCTTTGCCTCGGTCGCAGACGTGTAGGGCACAGGGGACGCAAGGACTGGAGGAAGCATGGCAACCTCTCCGGTTCTGGTGCCTCGGGACAATAGTTTCGGGCGATGTCTTAAGCCGTACCACGGCTGCCCGATCCTCAATCCTTGCCTGATTTGGTTAATGAAGCACTAAGACGCAATCTCAACGGGCGACACCAGCCTCGCGCATTGATTGGCGTGCACGATGGACGAGGCGGCGCACTGTCGCCGATTCGATCCAACACGGACGCAGGCATGACACGCAATCTTCTCCTGAACACCGACAGCTACAAGCTTGGCGTCTTTCTGCAGTATCCGAAAGATACGCGGGCCGTCAGCGCCTTCGTCACCACGCGGGGCAACTCCTTCCGTCCCGAGGTGATGTTCTTTGGTCTGCAGATGTTCCTGAAAGACTACCTGTCGAAGCCGATCAGCCGTGGTGACATCGAGGAAGCCGAAGAGATTGCACGCCACCACGGCCAGCCTTTCGATCGCAAGGGGTGGGAGCATATTCTGAATGCGCATGGCGGACTGTTGCCGCTGCGCATCGAGGCACTGCCCGAAGGCGCCGCAATCCGCCGCGGGGTGCCCGTCATGCAGGTGGTCAACACCGATCCTCTCGTGCCGTGGCTCACCTCCTATATGGAGACCGCGCTGCTTCGCGCCGTCTGGTATCCGTCGACTGTCGCGACGACGGCCTGGCGCATCCGGATGGCGATACAACCCTTCCTGGACCGGACAACGGACGATCCAGACGGGCTGCAACCGAGCCGGATCAGCGACTACGGTTGCCGCAGCACATCCAGCGTCGAACAGGCGGCGATCGGCGGGGCGGCGCATCTCGTGCACTTCCACAGCTCTGATTCGCTTCCCGCCATTCTGCAGGCCCGTCGCTTCTACAAGGCCTCGATGCCGGCCCAGTCGATCCCGGCTGCCGAACATGGAACGATCATTGCCTGGGGCCAGCCGCACGAGACGGAAGCCTATTCCCACATGATCGACAATTTCGCGAGTTTCGGCGGCTATTCCGTTGTCTCCGATAGCTTCGACCTCCACAACGCCGTTTCAGAGATCTGGGGCAAGAAACTGCAGACCAAGGTGCGCGCTGCCGGTGGCGTTCTCGTGGTGCGGCCGGATAGTGGCGATCCGATCGAGACACCGGTCCAGGTCGTGGCCCAACTCGCCTACGCCTTTGGCACACGGCTGAACGGCAGGGGTTTCAAGGTGCTCGACGGCAATGTCCGGGTGATCCAGTCGGACGGCGTTTCGATCCAGGATATTCAGATGATCCTGGGCCGGCTCGAAGGCATGGGCTTCTCCTCCGAAAACATCTCCTTCGGCATGGGATCGGGCCTGCTGCACAAGATCAACAGGGACACGATGTCCTTCACCATGCGCACGAGCGCCGTTCAGGACGATAAAGGCCAGTGGCGTCCGGTTGTGCGCCGCCCGTCCAATCCGCAGCAGAAGGTGTCAATGGCAGGCCGTGTGGCCACGATCGCCGATGGCTATGACATCATGCCGATCCAGCTGGAAGATCTCGGGAACCGCCCCAACCTCTTGCAGCCGGTCTGGCAGGACGGGGAGCTTCTGGTGGACTGGAGCCTGGACGAAATCCGGGCGAGGGCAACGATCGCCAGCCTGCCGCGCTAGCTTAATCGACGAGACGCATGAACCGCGGATAGAGGCCAGCCTCATCCGAGGGGACTGGAACGCGCTCGCCAAAAGCCTCGTCCGAGCGGCTGCGCTCATCGACGATAAATGCGTCCAGCCAGTTGGCTGGCGCATATTGCGGGCCCTGGTCTTCAATGTCAGCTTGTTCCGCAGGCGCTTCGATCAGATCGAGATCATAGCTGGATGAACTACGCGATACCGAGTCTAAGAGGATAGTAGCTGCTTCCGTCATGGTCGCCTGATCAACGCCTTATGTGCAACGAGCAACTTGAAAGGCTCGCCGCGTCACCAATTTCCATGCGGGGATCATGCGAAGTCTCGGTTAATGAAACCTTGGCGAAATGGGCAAAGCTCCCCTCAAATCTCACCCATGAGAAGATCTAGCCATGAGCTTCAAAACTCCAGCCTCTCTGCTTTCTCCGGCGCTTCACGACAGCGTCACGCCCCTCGACCTGGAACTGGCCGGTGAAAAGGCCGATGCCTTGGCACGGGCGGGCCGGAAGGCTGAGGAGGCTCTTGAGACGCTGGCTGGCGCGCGCGGTGTGGACGGCACCCCGATTGAGGCCCTGCGCCATGCAGCAGCCGACGCGGTGTTTTGCTTGATGATCCAGCGGGAGCTTTGTGGTTTGCGAAACCAGGGCGATATGATCCGACGGTATGCCATCCCGGCCGATGTCATGTCCCGGGTCGGCATTGTCAGGCGCGGCTGAGGCCGCCAGGCAGGTCAGCTATGCGCGAAGATGTCGGTTTCTTCCCAGCCGAGAAGATCGAGCTTGGACCGCGTGGGAAGGAATTCGAAGCAAGCCTTGGCATGTTCCATCCGGTCGTCGCGCAAAAGGCGCTGCGTGAGCTTGTCGCGGAGGGCATGCAGATGCAGCACGTCCGAGGCCGCATATTCGAGCTGCGCCTGGCTCAGGGTCTCGGCAGCCCAGTCAGACGATTGCTGCGCCTTGGAGATATCGACCTCTAGCATTTCCTTGAGATTGTCCTTGAGACCATGCCGATCGGTGTAGGTGCGGGTCAAGCGGGATGCAATCTTGGTGCAGAACACGTTGGTCGTGGTCACGCCGAAGGTTTGAAACAGGACCGCAATATCGAAGCGACCATAATGGAAGATCTTCTGTCGGGCCGGGTCCGCGAGCATCGCCACGAGGTTGGGCGCATCCTTTTGATTTTTGGCGATCCGGATTACGTCGGCGGTTCCGTTACCGGGAGACAGTTGGACGACGCAGAGACGATCGCGGCGAGGGACGAGGCCGAGGGTCTCCGTATCGATCGCAATGGCGTCGATATAGCGACCGGCGGCATCGGACGAGATGTCCCCCTCGTGATAGCGGATCGTCGTCATCGGTTACTCCAGAAGTCAGATGTTGTCCCTGCCCGCTATAGACCAAAGCACACCCTTGCACCATCCCGCGCCTGCCCGGACCACTCAAGGCGGTCACAGCCTTGTGATAGGTGCATGAGAAACTGCTAAGCAGGATAGAGATTTGCTCAATTGCTACGCAAACGCGCTTTTGTTTTCAGAGAAACGCGCCGATGCGAAAGATACGAAAGCGTGTCGCTGCAAAAATCGTAGCAGCGCGTTCCTGCCCGGACATCAAGCCATGCATTTTACGCACTGCTGCGTTGCAACAAGCGCGCTTGGCAGAATCGAGCGCCGTGGATATAACCAAAGCATCGAAGCGGCGCACTCCTCCTCCCAGTGCCGCTCGGTAGGATCGGCAATACTCCTCCTCCTCCCAATTGCCGATCAAGTTTAAGAGCCTGGCGCATCCTCCTCCCGCGCCAGGCTCTTTTCGTTTCTGGACCCCCCCACAGATTTGGACTTGCCTGACGGCCAAGCGATACTTCCGCTTGATGCCTTGGGTCACAGGCCCATATAACGCCATCTGTTCGCGAGACCCTCAGGAGGCATGCATGACAGTAAAGTTCGGTACGAGCGGCTTGAGAGGGCTTTCGACAGATCTCGTTGGCTCGGTCTCAGCACTTTATTCAACCGCCTTCGCAAGACACATGCTGGAAAGCGGCGCACTGCAGCCGGGATCGCCTGTCGTGGTCGGAAGCGACTTTCGTCCGTCGAGCCCGGAAATCTCATCCACGATCATGGCCGCGATGAAGCGCCTTGGCCTTGTTCCGATCGACTGCGGCACCATCCCAACCCCGGCGCTGGCGCTCTACGGCGCCTCGATCGGGGCGGCCGGGATCATGGTCACCGGCTCCCATATTCCCGCCGACCGCAACGGCATCAAATTCTACCGGCCCGATGGAGAGGTCAACAAGAGCGACGAGGAGGCGATCACGCGTCTCGCAGCCGCATTGAAAGACGATGCAGACGCCAACAAGGTCGAGGCCGGTTCCGGAACGGCTGGCGAGGCAGAGGCAACGCAGCTCTTCATCGACCGCAATCTCGGCATCCTTGCGCCCGATGCGCTGAGGGGAAAGCGGATCGGCATCTACCAACACAGTTCGGTCGCCCGCGACATGCTGGTCACGGTGTTTGAGCGTTGCGGAGCAACCGTGTTTCCGCTGGGGCGCTCGGAGCAGTTCATCCCTGTCGATACCGAAGCGGTATCGGCGGACACGGTCACGCAGCTTGCGCATTGGAGCGACGAACTCGCCCTCGACGCGATCATCTCGACGGATGGCGACGGGGACCGGCCGCTGGTGGCCGACGAGCATGGCAGGCCGCTGCGCGGCGATCTGCTCGGCCTGATCGTTTCCCGCTTCCTCAAGGCGAAGGTTGTAGCAACGCCTGTCACATCGAATTCCGGCCTCGAGCAGGACGGCGGCTTTGCCGTGCGCCGCACGCGCGTCGGCTCGCCTTTTGTCATCGCCGCCATGGAGGACGCGCTCTCGGCTGGAGAAGCCGGCGTGCTCGGCTTTGAGGCGAATGGCGGTCTGATGCTGGGATCAGATTTCACCATCGGTGAAAAGACCATCGCGGCTCTGCCGACCCGGGACAGCTTCCTGCCGGCGCTGGCCGTGCTCGGAACCGCGGCAGAACGCGGCCTTTCGCTTTCAGAACTGGTTGACGATTTCAATCTCCCGGTGGCGCTTAGCGACCGCCTGGAGAACTACGCAAGTGAACGCAGCGCCTCGCTTATGGCGCATCTCAGGGCATCGGGAGATCACTTGTCGGCTTTCCTCAGCCCAATCGGTGCCGTCGAAAGCGTCAGCGACATCGATGGATTGCGGGCAACGCTGGCCGATGGCCGGGTTATCCACTTTCGGCCCTCTGGCAATGCGCCGGAAATGCGCTGCTATGTCGAGGCCGCCAACAAGGAAGACGCAGAAGATCTGCTGAAGCAGGGGCTTTCGGTGCTCTCCAGCTGGACGGCCTGAACCGAGCGCGCCCCCGGGGCGTATTGTTCAGGAGATCAAGCAAGAGGATATCATGAACAAGATTGCCTGGATTACGGGTTCCAGCACCGGCATTGGCCGCGCGCTCGCCGAACGCCTGCTTCGAGACGGATACCGGATCGCCGTCAGCGCCCGCAGTGTCGATGCCCTTGCGTCGCTCTCAGCCAGTCATCCCGGCAAGGTCGGCGTTTACCCGCTCGACGTCACCGACCCCGCAGCCGTCAAGCAGGCATTTGCGGCGATCGAGAGCGAAATGGGCCCGGTCGATCTCGCCGTCTTTGCGGCCGGTTCCTACACCCGCGACTATGCCGATGACTTTGACAGCGCGCGGACCCGCCAGATGTTCGAGCTCAACGTGCTCGGCACCGCCTCGTGTCTGGAAACGGTGATGCCGGCGATGATCGCGCGGCGCCGCGGACACATCGCAGTCGTCGCCTCGGTGTCAGGATATGTCGGGCTCCCCGGCGCTGCGACCTATGGCGCGACGAAAGCCGCGCTCAACGTGATGTGCGAAGCGCTCTATCCCGAGCTCGAGCGTCATGGCGTGAAGATGACCATCATCAACCCGGGTTTCGTCGACACACCGCTCACCAAGAAGAACGACTTCCCGATGCCCTTCCTGGTTTCCTCGGAAGAGGCTGCCGACACGATCGCCAAGGGGCTTGCCAAGGGCAAGTTCGAGATCATCTTCCCCTGGAAGATGGCACTCGCGATCCGTTTTCTGCACGCCCTGCCCCACGCGCTGCGCTTTGCGCTGACGCGCAAGATGCTCCGGCCGAAGGGCTCTTGACCGGAGTACAAACTGCAAATCTGGGAAACCTGACGTTCAGGCTGGCTTGTCCAGCCTGAACTGCACGACGTCGATGCGACCGAAGCGGAAGCCAACCGCGCAATAGTGCAGGTAGAGACGCCACATGCGGTAGAAGCGGCGGTCGAAACCGAGAGGCTCGATCTTCTGCCAGTTGGCCGTGAAAGCGCTGTCCCAGGCGATCAGAGTACGGTCGTAATCGCGGCCGAAGCGGAAGCGGTCACCGACCTTCAGGCCTGCAGCCTCAGCGTCCCGCTCGAAAACGGTCACCGAAGGCAGCATGCCGCCGGGGAAGATATAGGTCTGGATGAAATCGGCGCTGCGGCGGTAGTAATCGAAGCGGCTCTCATCGATGGTGATGGTCTGGATCAGCGCCTGCCCGCCTTCGACCAGCAGGTTCTGAACGGCCTTGAAATAGACCGGCCAGTTTTCTTCACCCACCGCCTCGAACATCTCGATCGAAACGATCTTGTCGTATTGCCCGCGACAATCGCGGTAGTCCTCGAGCCTGATGTCGACCCTGTCGGCGAAACCGGCCTTATCGAGCCGCTCGCGGGCGAATTTCGCCTGCTCGGTCGACAGCGTCAGCCCGGTGACCCTGCAGCCGGTCTTGCGGATCGCATGTTCGGCGAAGCCGCCCCAACCACAGCCGATTTCCAGAACATGATCCTCGGGACCGATCTTCAGCTCGTCGACGATGCGGGCGTACTTCGCCTCCTGCGCATCGGCAAGGCTCATGCTGGGTGCGCTGTAGAGCGCGGAGGAATAGGTCATGGTGCGGTCCAGCCAGAGGCCGTAGAACGCATTGCCGAGATCGTAGTGATAAGCGATATTTCGCCGGCTACCCTTCTTCGAATTGCGGCGCAGCTTGTGACGCAGGCGGGCGAGCGTCATGAAGATGGATGAGGAGGACAGAACTCGCCCGAGCTGCGCTTCGTTGGCCAGCGCCAGTTCGAGCACCGCGCCAATATCAGGAGAATCCAGATCTCCGTCCATATAGGCCTGGGCAAATCCAAGGGTCCCGCTGGTCAAGAGGCGAAAGACCGGGCTCGCATTGCGGACACACAATACGGCATTCGGGCCCGGGTTTGCACCGATCGCGACATGTTCACCATAGCCTTCGAACTGAAGTGTCAGGCGGCCCACGGCGATCCGGTCGGCCCAACGGCACATCATGCGCTGCCAGAATGTGAGAGAGCTAACCACAGGGTGCATTTCCTGCTCAGCGTGACTCATGACTTGTTCATCCCATTCTGCACGACGATCGTAGACGCTATTCTGGCTGCTGCTGGCTTATGTCGGTAGATGGGTACGCCCTTCCACCAAAGCTTCAGTGCCTCCCAATGAATGCCACCCATCACTTTGAGCGTCATCAAAGGATACTTCAGCAACATGTGCAACAAACCTTTGTCTGACAAAGGACGGCGCCGGCCGGAAAAAGTTGCAAACAAAAGTGGCCCTTCCGGATCGCTCTCGCCGATGTTGATGGTCACATCATCGGTCGGCGGGCTGATACGGAAATTGTATTCGCAGTTCATGGGCATGAATGGCGAGACATACATCTCCTTTGCGCAACGATGGCGCAGGATGCCGTTCTCTTCAGCCTCGACCGGGATCACATAGGTGTGGCGCTCATTGAACGTGTTGCAGACCTCGTAGAGGACTGCGGCAAGCTCACCTTCGGCGCGATAGCAAAAAAACACCGTGATCGGATTGAAGACATAGCCGAAGATCCTGGGATAGCAGAGCATGTGGATCTTTATGCCATCGGCCTCCACGCCGGCCGCGGCCAGGCGCTCTTCAACCCAGGCTCTCAGTTCGCCGGTGCGACCATTGCCATGGTCCGCGTCATGCACCGAATAGAGCGCCGCCCTGTTGTAGCCGAATAGGCGCAGGCCTTCATTCAACTGGTCGATCTCATCGAGGTCGACCAGAAGCGAAAACACACTATAGCGCAGGCTGTGCTTCTTGGGCCGGCTGCGGGCATGCAGCACATGCCCGGCATAGATTGCGGAGTTCAACTTCATTCCGCCGCCTCGAGCTGGCGACCGATGACGATGCGACCCGATTCGTTCTCGACCAACCATGGACGACGGACACCGCCGAGAGCTTCGGCTACGGCAAGCCCCGCCTGCAGGCCATCTTCATGGAACCCGCTACCGAAATAGGCACCGCAGAACCACGTATTGCGGCGGCCCTGAAGCTGCCAGATACGGCGCTGGGCGCGAATTGCGGCGACATCGAAGAGCGGGTGTTCATAGTTGAAAGTCTTGATGATCTTGGACGGATCGATCGGACGGCAGGGATTGAGGGTGACGAAGAGAGGCGTTGCCGGATCCAGCGACTGCAGCTTGTTCATCCAGTAGGTGACGCAAAGGGTTTCGCTCGAGTCTGCCTGTTTCTCCGCCACATAGTTCCAGCTGGACCAGACCGACTTTCGCTTCGGCATCAAAGTCTCGTCCGAATGCAGCACGGCGAGATTGGGCGTATACTGGAAGGACTCGAGGATCTCTATCTCTTCGCTGTCCGCGTCTTCCAGGAGATCGATGCTCTGGTTTGCGTGGGTGGCGAGAACGACGTCATCAAAGACCTCTACGCCACCATGTACATCGGTCACCTGAACGCCGGCAATACCACGGCGGACACCCGTCACGGCCGTTCCCAGGCGCACTTCCCCGCGGAAATCGGCCAGGATACGGGCCACATATTCGCGGCTACCGCCCTTGACCGTGCGCCATTGCGGCCGATCCTTGAGAACCAGCAATCCATGGTTTGCGAAGAAGCGGATGAAGGCATGCAGCGGATAAAGCCGCATCTCCGACGCCGTGGTCGACCAGATCGCAGCGCCCATCGGCAGGAGATGATCCTCGATAAAGGAAGGCGAATAATCGGCGGATGCGAGGTAGTCGCCAAGCGACACGCCTTCGAGTTCACGACGCTCAAGAAGGCCGGGGGCTTCCTTGTAGAAGCGAAGAACGTCCTTCACCATGCGCCAGAAGCGCGGACGCAGAATGTTCGACTTCTGCCCCAAGAGCCCCGAGAGCCCCGAACCCGAATATTCGAAGGCGCCACCGCCGAGAGAGGCGGCAAAAGACATGTTCGACGGCAGGGTTGGCACATCGAGATGCTCGAAAAGCTTCACGAGATTGGGGTAGTTCCGGTCGTTGTAAACGATAAAACCGGTGTCGACGGGGATGTCTTTCTGGGCGCCGGGGGCGATCACCGTATTCGAATGGCCGCCCGGGCGGCTCTCGGTTTCGTAAAGAACGACATCGGCGCTCTTTGACAGCAGCCAGGCGGATGAGAGGCCCGAAATCCCCGATCCGATGACCGCGACCCTGCGTTTACCGCCGGATGCGGCCTTCGTCATACCAGTGTCCATTTCCCGCCCTTTGCCACATCTTCAATTCAATCTGTTTGTCGCTGATTACGCAAAGCAAATCTCAATGGATTGATCGCAGCGAATAAATTCACAGGCAGTGATCCGAGCCGAGAACCGCGGCGTAGACCGCTGCATGATGAACGCGATACACATCTCGGCAGATGCGTGCCACAATGACCCCGGGCGAATTGCACGGCAACAGGTCGTTGCGCCGCTCAAACGAGGGAAAAAAAGCGTTTCGATGACCGAGTCGGTGGAAGAACTGGACCAGCGTAACTTCTCGCAGCTTTTGGCCGCCGTCGGCCGCGATAGAGACATCGAAGCCTTCGAGACGATTTTCAAGTTTTACGGTCCGAAGGTGCGTGCCTATATGGCGAAGCTTGCCCGTGACGGACAGGCGGCCGAAGAGCTGATGCAAGAGACGATGCTTGCGGTCTGGAACAAGGCCGAGCAGTTCGACCCAACAAGGGGAAATGTCTCAAGCTGGATCTTCACCATCGCCCGTAACCAACGCATCGACGCATTCCGTCGCGAGAGGCGTCCGACCTTTGACCCGTCTGATCCGGCCTTCGTGCCGGACGACGTACCACCGGCCGATGTCGAATTCGAAGGCAAGCAGGAGGCTGATCGCCTTCGGCGCGCCATGGAAACCCTGCCACCCGAACAGCTCGAACTCCTCAAAATGTCATTCTACAGAGAAGCATCCCACAGCACGATCGCAGCCGAACTCGGACTGCCGATGGGGACCGTGAAATCACGTATCCGCCTCGCTTTCGCGAAGCTGCGTGCAGCATTGGAGGAGCGGGCATGACCCTCCACGTCCAACACCACATCAGCGACGAGCTTCTGCTCGATTATGCGACCGGAAATCTGGCCGAGGGCTGGAGCATTGCCGTTGCGACACATCTGGCGCTTTGCCCGTCCTGCCGCAACAGGCTCTCCTTCATGGAGCATACCGGCGGTCAATTGCTCGAGGCGACCGAGGTGACCGCCGAAGAGACGCCAGCGTCAGACAGCTGGTCGTCAATGAAGGCAAAGCTCAAGTCGCAGGGCACGTCGCGGCTCGCCGCGGCAAAGCCGGTTGCCACTCCGACCGATCTTCCGGTTTTGCCTGAGCCGCTGCGCTCCTATCTTGGCGGCGACGTCGAGGCCTTGAAATGGAAGGCACTCGGCCGCGGCGCCTATCATATCCCGATCAAGACGAGAGATACTGAGAGCCAGGTTCGCCTCTTGAAGATTCCGGCCGGCAAGCCGGTTCCGGAGCACTCGCATGGCGGCCGCGAATTGACGCTGGTGCTCAAAGGCGCGTTCACCGACGGTGCGACCGTATTCAAACGCGGGGACATCGAGGAAGCCGACGAGACGCTGACGCATCAGCCGGTGGCGACACCGGACGAGGATTGCATCTGTCTTGCCGTGACCGACGCACCGCTGAAGTTCAAGAGCCTTCTGGTCCGCCTGGTTCAGCCGGTTCTTGGAATTTGATGGGAGGCCGGGCAGGCGCCCGGTCGAGAGGGAAGACAAATGCCTTACGTGATCGCCTACATCTCCACGGCCGTTGTTTTCTTCGCCATCGACTATCTCTGGCTGACGCGGATTGCGATAGGTTTTTACCGCGAGCATATCGGCAGCCTGCTGCTGGCGACCCCCAACTTTGCTGCCGCCGGGATTTTCTATCTCTTCTACGTGGTCGGACTTGTCTATTTTGCGGTCATGCCGGCCGTGTCCGCCGGAAGCATCGTCACCGCATTGTTCAACGGGGCGCTCCTTGGACTTCTGGCTTACGGCACCTACGACATGACCAATCTCGCCACGCTGAAGGGCTGGTCGCTGCAGGTCAGCCTCGTTGACATGGCGTGGGGTGCATTTCTCTCGGCAACCGCTTGCGCTGCAGGTTATCTCGCCGTTTCGCGCTTTACGCAGTGAGTGCTGGAAGGGCGTCTTCGGGCGCCCTATGTTCACGGCATGATCAAGCCGGACCTTCTCCTTCACCCAACGCCGGGCGGGCTTTACTGCCCGCTCGGCGACTTTTATGTCGACCCGGTCCGGCCAGTTGACCGGGCGCTGATCACCCATGGACATTCGGATCATGCCCGTTCGGGGCACGCCCATGTGCTCGCCACGCGCCAGACACTCGACATCATGGCGATACGCTACGGCGAGGACTTTTGCAGCACCTCACAGAGTGCGACCTTCGGAGAGACGATATCGGTGAACGGCGTGACCGTCCGCTTTCATCCGGCAGGCCATGTGCTCGGCTCCGCACAAATCGAGATCGAAGCGCAGGGGACCAGGATCGTCGTTTCCGGCGACTACAAGCGTGGTGCAGATCCGACTTGCGCCAGCTTCGAGCCGGTGCCCTGCGACGTGTTCATTACCGAAGCAACCTTCGGTCTGCCGGTGTTCCACCACCCCGATCCGCGGCTGGAGATCCAGAAACTGCTGACCTCTCTGCAGCAATTTCCGGAACGCAGCCACTTGATCGGCGCCTATGCGCTGGGAAAGGCCCAACGGGTGATCTCGCTCATTCGGCGGGGTGGCTATGAAGAGCCGATCTACATTCACGGTTCGATGGCGCGGCTCTGCGACTATTACACCGAACAGGGCGTGGAGCTCGGCGAGCTTCGCCCGGCGACGACCGAAGACAAGAAGTCTGGCGCCTTCAAGGGCGCCGTGGTGATCGGCCCACCCTCCGCCTTCAACGACCGCTGGGCACGGCGCTTCGAGGATCCCCTCGCGATCTTTGCGTCCGGCTGGATGATGGTGCGCCAGAGAGCCAAGCAGCGCGGCGTGGAACTGCCGCTCGTCATCTCCGACCACTGCGACTGGCCGGAACTGCTGGACACGATCCGCGAGGTCGGGCCCCAGGAGGTCTGGGTCACCCATGGGCGCGAGGAAGCGCTGGTGCGTTGGTGCGAACTTGAGGGTATCAAGGCTCGGCCACTGCACCTCGTCGGCTACGAAGACGAGGGAGACTGACATGAGGGCCTTTGCTCGCCTCCTCGATCGCCTCGTGCTGACCCCCAGCCGCAACGGCAAGCTGACGCTGCTCGTCGACTATCTCCGGCAGACGCCTGATCCGGATCGCGGCTATGCGCTGGCCGCGCTCACTGATGGGCTCAACATCAAGGGCGTGAAGCCGGCGCTGCTGAAAGAATTGGTCCTGGAGCGGATGGACCCGATCCTGTTTCAATATTCCTATGACTATGTCGGCGATCTGGCAGAAACCATTTCGCTAGTCTGGGAGCCGCAGACGCTTGAGGCCGAAGGCGAGGAAGATCTCGAAAGCCTGTCAAAGATCGTCGAACGGCTTCAGCGGCTCGGGCGCAACGAAACGCGCTCCGTCATGCGCGACCTCTTTGACCGGCTCGATACGTCGGAGCGGTTCGCGCTGATAAAGCTCGTCACCGGGGGGCTTCGAATCGGTGTCTCCGCTAGGCTCACCAAGCAGGCACTGGCGCTCTATGGCGACAAGGATGTCGTCGACATCGAGAGCCTCTGGCATGGGCTAAAGCCGCCTTATACCGAACTCTTCGCCTGGCTGGAGAACCGGGTCGAAAAGCCAGTTCTGTCGACGCCGGCGATCTTCCATTCGGTGATGCTGTCGACGCCGATCGAAGACAGGGATCTCCCCAATCTCGATCCGAAGGATTTCGCCGCGGAATGGAAGTGGGATGGTATCCGCGTGCAGCTTTCCTGCTCCGGCGGGAGAAGCCGGCTCTATTCGCGCTCCGGCGACGATATTTCCGGTGCCTTCCCCGATATCGTCGACGCAGCGCGGTTCGAGGGCGTGATCGACGGCGAACTGCTCGTCGGCGGGACGTCGCGGACCAATGCGCCGACGCGAACCTTTTCGGATCTCCAGCAGAGACTGAATCGCAAGACGGTGACGGCCAAGATGCTGGAAGAGTATCCGGTCTTCATCCGCGCTTACGACATCCTGTTCGATGGTGAGGCAGACGTTCGGTCCGAGGCTTTCCTCACACGCCGTGAGCGGCTAAGCGCGCTTGTCGAGCGGCAGGAGCCACGGCGGTTCGATCTGTCGCCGCTCGTTTCCTTCTCGACCTGGGAGGAGCTGGAGCAGTTGCGCGCTGACCCACCCGATCCGGTGATCGAAGGGGTGATGCTGAAGCGGCTGGACAGCAGTTACCAGGCCGGGCGGGCCAAGGGGCCCTGGTTCAAGTGGAAACGGGACCCGATGAATGCCGATGCCGTGCTGATGTATGCGCAGCGCGGGCACGGCAAACGGTCCAGCTACTATTCGGACTTCACCTTCGGGGTCTGGACGGCGATCCCCGGCGAAGGGGATGTGCTGGTGCCGGTGGGCAAGGCTTACTTTGGCTTCACCGACGAGGAGCTTGAGGTGCTCGACCGGTTCGTGCGCAACAATACGGTGGAGCGCTTCGGCCCGGTTCGCAGCCTGAGGGCAGAACCCGAGCATGGCTTTGTCGTCGAGGTGGCCTTCGAGGGGCTTGCTCGCTCGACGCGGCACAAGTCGGGAGTCGCGATGCGGTTTCCTCGCATCGCGCGTCTCCGTCAGGACAAGCTTCCGAAGGACGCCGACCGGTTGGAGACCCTGGTCGCGCTGATCGCCTAGTCGGTTAGCGCGTGGTCAGGCAACGGGACACGCTGTCCTGCCAGCCGGCAATAGCTGCTTCCCGTTCGGTCACATTCATGCCCGGTTCGAAACGGCGGTCGCGCTTCCAGGTCGCGGCGAAGCCCTTCTGGTCGGGCCAGAGGCCGGCGCGGGATCCTGCGAGCCAGGCGGCGCCGAGGACCGTGGTTTCCAGCACGACGGGACGATCGACGGGGGCGGCCAGGATGTCGGCCAGCCGCTGCATCGTCCAGTCGGAGGCGACCATGCCACCATCGACGCGGAGCACCGTCTTCGATGCGCTGCCGTTCCAATCCTTCTTCATGGCTTCCAGGAGATCATGGGTCTGGTAGGCGACGCTTTCGAGTACGGCGCGAGCGAGTTCCGCCGGGCCCGTTCCACGGGTCAATCCGAAGATGGCGCCACGGGCATCGGCATCCCAATGGGGTGCGCCAAGCCCGGTGAAGGCCGGCACAAGATAGACGCGCTGATGCGGGTCGGCCTTGCTCGCGAGCGCATCCGTCTCCGAGGCGACCTTCACAAAGCCCATCTGGTCGCGAAGCCACTGGACGGCGGCACCGGCGATGAAGATCGAGCCCTCAAGAGCGTAAGTGGTTTCGCCATTCATGCGATAGGCGATGGTCGTGAGCAGGCGGTTCGACGAAGTGACACGGTCGGGGCCGGTGTTCAACAGCGCGAAGCAGCCCGTGCCATAGGTCGACTTCATCATGCCCGGCTCAAAGCATGCGTTGCCGATGACGGCGGCCTGCTGGTCGCCAGCAACGCCGAGGATCGGGATTTCGGCGCCGAGCACAGAGGCATCGGTGATGCCGAAATCGTCGGCGCAATCCTTGACCTCCGGCAGCATGGCGCGCGGGATTTCGAGGATCGAAAGGAGTTCGTCGTCAAAGCGGTTTTCGCCGATGTCATAGATCAGCGTGCGCGAGGCATTTGTCGCGTCGGTCGCATGAACCTTGCCGCCGGTCAGCTTGTAGATGAGCCAGCTATCGACCGTGCCGAAGCAGATCTCGCCATTTTCGGCGCGGGCCTTCAAGCCGTCGGCATTTTTCAAGAGCCAGGAGAGCTTGGTGCCTGAGAAATAGGGATCGAGTAGCAGGCCGGTCTTTTCGGTGAAGAGCGGTTCCAGGCCCTTATGTTTCAGTTCGTCGCAGAAACGGGCCGTGCGGCGGTCCTGCCAGACAATGGCACGGTGGACCGGCTGGCCGGTCTCGCGGTCCCAGACAACGACGGTTTCGCGCTGGTTGGTGATGCCGATCGCGGTGACATCGCCGATCTTGATCTTGGCAGCAGAGAGTGCCTTCTCGATGGTCGCCAGCACGCTCTGCCAGATCTCGTCCGCATCATGCTCGACCCAGCCGGAATCCGGGAAATGCTGGGTGAACTCCTGCTGGGCGACGCCGACAATATGCATCTCGTGATCGAAGATCATCGAGCGGGTCGAGGTCGTTCCCTGGTCGATGGCCAGAATGTAACCGCTCATCAGGCTGAAACTCCTTAAGTGAAGAAGCCGGGGCGTAGTTTGCGCCCCGGCGATTGTCAATTCAGCGGCGATCGCCGGTCGTTACTGCCAGCTCTTGACGAGCTCGTCGTAGTTGACCGTCATCGGCTGTTCTTTTTCGTTCTCGATCTTCAGCTGTGGCGCGATATTGCCCTTGGCAACGGCATCGGCGTTCCACTCCTCGAGGGTCTTTTCCTCGGCGAGCTTCGGACCGATATCGCCCTGGACGCCAGCGCGTTCGAGACGCTCAAGGACCTTTTCCTGCTCGGCGCAGAGCGAGTCCATGGCTTCCTGCGCAGTCTTTGCACCGGAAGAAGCATCACCGATTGCCTGCCACCAGAGCTGAGCCAGCTTCGGATAATCAGGAACGTTGGTGCCAGTCGGCGACCACTGCAGGCGAGCCGGCGAGCGGTAGAATTCGACCAGACCACCAAGCTTTGGAGCGCGCTCGGTGAAGGACGGATGGTCGAGCGTCGACTGACGGATGAAGGTCAGGCCGACATGGCTCTTCTTCACGTCGACGGTCTTCGAGGTGACGAACTGGGCATAAAGCCAGGCCGCCTGGGCGCGATCGACCGGGGTCGAGGTCATCAGGGTCCAGGAACCGGCATCCTGATAGCCGAGCTTCATGCCGTCCTTCCAGTAGACGCCATGCGGGCTCGGAGCAAAGCGCCACTTCGGCGTGCCGTCCGCGTTGACGACCGGCAGGCCTTCCTTGACGAAGTCGGCGGTGAAGGCGGTGTAGGTGAACATCTGCTGGGCGATTTCACCCTGCGACGGCACCGGACCGGATTCGGAGAAGGTCATGCCCTGGGCGGCCGGAGGGGCGTACTTCTTCATCCACTCGAGATACTTCTCGATGGCGTAGACGGAGGCCGGGCCGTTGGTGTCACCACCACGGGCGACGCAGGAGCCGACCGGGCGCGAGTTTTCATCGACCTTTATACCCCACTCGTCGACCGGAAGGCCGTTCGGGATGCCCTTGTCGCCGTTGCCAGCCATGGAGAGCCAGGCGTCGGTGAAGCGCCAGCCGAGCGACGGGTCCTTCTTGCCGTAGTCCATGTGGCCGAAGACCTTCTTGCCGTCGATTTCGCGACCGGTGAAGAATTCAGCGATGTCCTCATAAGCCGACCAGTTGACCGGAACGCCGAGGTCGTAGCCGTACTTCGCCTTGAAGTCGGCCTTGTTCTTCTCGTCGTTGAACCAGTCGTAGCGGAAGAAGTAGAGGTTGGCGAACTGCTGGGTCGGCAGCTGATAGAGCTTGCCATCAGGGGCGGTCGTGAAGGACTTGCCGATGAAGTCGTCGATGTCGAGGGTCGGGCTGGTGACGTCCTTGCCTTCGTTCGCCATCCAGTCGGTCAGGTTGCGAACCTGCTGATAGCGCCAATGGGTGCCGATCAGGTCGGAGTCGTTGATGTAGGCGTCGTAGATGTTTTCGCCCGACTGCATCTGCGTCTGCAGCTTTTCAACGACGTCGCCTTCGCCGATCAGGTCATGGGTGACCTTGATGCCGGTGATGGCGGTGAAGGCCGGAGCGAGGACCTTCGATTCATATTCGTGCGTGGTGATGGTTTCGGAGACGACCTTGATCTCCATGCCGGCGAAAGGCTTCGCGGCATCGATGAACCACTGCATCTCGGCTTCCTGTGTGGCACGATCGAGTGCCGACATGTCGCCGACTTCGGCGTCCAGGAACTTCTTCGCCGCTTCCATATCGGCGAATGCGACACCCGTCATGGCAAGAAGCATGGCGGCCGTCGTCGTCAAAAGGTGCTTTCGCATTATGTCCTCCCTAAGGTTGCGATTGCATTCGGTTTGCAGTCTCGAGAATGGCGACCTCCCGCCGCCATCCCGTCTTTTCTGCTCTAGACGTAGCGGAAAACGCCGATGGCGTAGACCACGGACAGAGCAAGAGCCCACCACAGGTTCGGTCCAACGAGACCGAGCCAAGCGAGATTGATGAAAGCCGACCCGAGCAGCGACACGAAAAGGCGGTCACCGCGGGTCGTCTCGAAGCGTAGAATGCCGGTTCGCGGATTGCCGCCCGGGGACAGATATTCCCAGACCGCCATCGACAGGATCAGGCACAGAATCACGATGAAGAAGATCGCGGTCGGCGTGGTCCATGCCATCCAAGTGAAATCCATCGAACCCTCCTCAGACCCGGCCCAGGGCAAAGCCCTTGGCGATGTAATTGCGAACGAAATAAATGACGAGCGCCCCGGGTATGATCGTCAGCACCCCGGCTGCTGCGAGCACACCCCAGTCCATGCCCGAGGCCGAGACCGTGCGCGTCATGATCGCTGCGATCGGCTTGGCATCCGTCGTCGTCAGCGTGCGAGCGATCAGGAGCTCCACCCAGGAGAACATGAAGCAGAAGAAGGCGGCGACACCGATGCCGGATGCGATTAGCGGCATGAAGATCTTCACGAAGAACTTCGGGAAGGAATATCCGTCGATATAGGCCGTCTCGTCGATTTCCTTCGGCACGCCCGACATGAAGCCTTCCAGGATCCACACGGCGAGCGGCACGTTGAAGAGGCAGTGTGCAATGGCGACGGCGATATGCGTGTCGATCAGGCCGAAGGCGGAATAGAGCTGAAAGAAGGGCAGCGCGAAGACAGCCGGCGGTGCCATGCGGTTTGTCAGCAGCCAGAAGAACAGATGCTTGTCACCGAGGAACCTGTAGCGCGAGAAAGCATAGGCTGCCGGCAGCGCGACGGCAACCGCGATCACGGTGTTCATGCACACATAGATGATCGAGTTGATGTAGCCCTTGTACCACGACGGATCGGTGAAGATCACCGCGTAGTTGGCAAGTGTCGGGTTGACGGGCCAGAGTGAGAAGGCGCCGGTGATCTCTGCATTCGTCTTGAAGCTCATGTTGACGAGCCAGTAGATCGGCAGCAGCAGGAAGATGATGTAAATCGTCGGAACCAGGAAGCCGAGACCGGTGCGGTTATCAGTGCTTTTCATCGGTATCTCCCTCAGCCCTTCGCGTCACTGTTGGTCATGACGGTGTAGAAAACCCAGGACAGAGCCAGGATGATCAGGAAGTAGATGATCGACATGGCCGCCGCCGGGCCGAGGTCGAACTGGCCGACCGCCATCTTGACGAGGTCGATCGACAGGAAGGTGGTCGAATTGCCGGGGCCGCCGCCGGTCAGGACGAAGGGCTCGGTATAGATCATGAAACTGTCCATGAAGCGCAGCAGCACGGCGATCAGAAGCACGCGCTTCATCTTCGGAAGCTGAATGAAGCGGAACACGGACCAGCGCGATGCGCCATCGATCTTGGCGGCCTGGTAATAGGCATCCGGGATCGAGACGAGGCCGGCATAGCAGAGCAGCACGACAAGGCTCGTCCAGTGCCAGACATCCATCACGATGATGGTGACCCAGGCGTGGATCGGGTTCTGGGTGTAGTTATAGTCGAAGCCCAGGGCGTTCAGCGAATAGCCGAGAAGACCGATGTCGACGCGACCGAAGACCTGCCAGATGGTGCCGACGACATTCCACGGAATAAGCAGCGGCAGCGCCATCAGCACGAGGCAGACCGGAACGCCTAGTCCGGTTTTCGGCATGTTGAGCGCGATAAAGATGCCAAGCGGCACCTGGATCGCAAGAATGATCATGGAGAAGATCAGGTTGCGTCCGAGCGCATCCCAGAAACGGTCCGACGACAGGATGTCGGAAAACCAGTCGGTACCGGCCCAGAAGAACTGGTTGTTGCCGAATGTATCCTGGACGGAATAGTTGACGACGGTCATCAGCGGGATGACGGCCGAGAAGGCCACCAGCACCAGGACCGGGACGACCATGAACCAGGCCTTGTTGTTCCAGGTTTTTTCCATGGGTCAGCCCTCCATGCCTACGCGCCAGGAATCGGCGAAGATGCCGAGACCTTCTGGGACGAATGTGATGCGGGGATCGGCGGGAATATCTGCATCTTCGGGCACAACGACAGACATTGACTGGCCGGCAAAGCGGGCGCGCACGATCTTCTGTCGACCGATGTCCTCGACCTTGTCGATGGAGATCGGAATGCCTTCCCGTCCGAGGCGGATGAATTCGGGCCGGACACCGAGCTCGATCTTGCTCTGACCGGAGAGCTTCGGTGCGCCCGGCAGGTTGATCGCCTGATCGCCAATCATGGCGGTTGCGCCGCTCACCTTTGCCGGCATGACATTCATACCAGGAGAACCGATGAAATAGCCGACGAAGGTGTGGCTCGGCCGCTCGAAGAGTTCGGCCGGCGTGCCGATCTGGACGATCTGACCGTCATACATGACGACGACCTTGTCGGCGAAGGTGAGCGCCTCGGTCTGGTCATGGGTGACGTAAACCATGGTGAAACCCGACTGGCGGTGCAGCCGCTTCAACTGAGAGCGCAGGACCCACTTCATGTGCGGATCGATGACCGTCAGCGGCTCGTCGAAGAGGATCGCGTTAACGTCGGAGCGGACGAGGCCACGGCCGAGCGAGATCTTCTGCTTCTGGTCCGCCGTCAGGCCTTGCGCCTGTTTGCGGGCCATGGGCTGCAGGTCGATCATGTCGAGGATCTCGTTGACCCGCTTGTTGACCTGATCTTCGGGGACATGGCGGTTGCGCAGCGGAAATGCCAGATTGTCGTAAACCGTCATGGTGTCGTAGACGACCGGGAACTGGAAGACCTGGGCGATGTTGCGTGCGGCCGTCGGTAGGTTGGTGACGTCAACGCCGTCGAATTCGATCCGGCCGTCGGACGGATGCAACAGGCCCGAGATGATGTTGAGCAAGGTGGTCTTGCCGCAGCCCGAGGGCCCAAGCAGCGCATAGGCGCCGCCATCGTCCCATTCGTGATGGACTTCCTTCAAAGCGTAGTCTCCGGCCGCACGGGCAGCCGGGGTGTAGGCGTGGCGGATATGGTCGAGATTGATGCGTGCCATGACGTTGCTCCTCACGCGGCCATTTCGGCCGGCGCGCCGAGCGCCTTGCCGTCGGCGCCGAACGCCATCAGGTGACGGGTATCGATGAAGACATCGATCTCGCGATCGGGATCGATGTCGTGGATGCCATGGGCCAGGCACACCCAGCGGGCGGTGCCGTATTCGACATGGATGAAGCTCTCCGAGCCTGCGATTTCAGAAACCAGCGTCCGCGAGCGCATCGGCATGGCGCCAGGCAGAGCGGTGAGCGACAGATGATGTGGGTGGAAGGCGACCGTTACGGGGCCGTCCGCGATCGACGCCAGATGGGCCGGTACCGCGAGAACTGGCTGACCGTTCAGCTCGAAACTTGCGCCCCGCTTGACGAGCGCGATGGTATTGAGCGGCGGATCGGCGAAAGTTTTGGCGGCCAGGAGGTCCAGGGGGCGGCGATAGACGTCGATCGTCTGACCGAACTGGGTAATCCGGCCTTCTGACAGGGTCGCGGTGTTGCCGCCGAGCAGCAAAGCTTCAGATGGTTCGGTTGTCGCGTAGACGAAAATCGCACCGGATTCGGCGAAGATCTTCGGAAGCTCTTCGCGCAGTTCCTCGCGCAGCTTGTAGTCGAGGTTGGCGAGCGGTTCGTCCAGCAGCACAAGGGTGGCGTTCTTGACGATGGCTCGGGCCAGCGCCGTACGCTGCTGCTGTCCACCGGACAGATTGAGCGGTGTGCGATCGAGATAGGGCGTCAGACGCAAGAGATCGGCAGCCTTGCGAACCTCGCGATCGATTGTGGCCGCATCCTTGCCGGCGACCCGCATCGGCGAGGCGATGTTTTCGTAGACCGTCAAAGCCGGATAATTGATGAACTGCTGGTAGACCATCGCGACATTGCGCTTCTGGACCGCCATGCCGGTGACATCCTTGCCGTCGAAATGGACGGTTCCGGAAGTCGGCTTGTCGAGGCCTGCCATCAGGCGCATCAGGGAAGTCTTGCCCGAAAGGGTGGGCCCGAGCAGGACATTCAGCGTACCCCGCTGCAATGTCAGATCGGTCGGGTGAATGTGATATTCACCTCCCGCCATTTTCGAGACTTTACGCAGTTCCAACATATGCCCTCGGGCCTCCTCCAAACCGTCGGTCTTCATCAGGATGGGCGATCAGGCCGCCGCCAGCATCCCCAAATAGGCATCCAGCCCCTTCGCCTCCTCCGGCGTCAGGAATAGTCCCTGTTTCGTCCGGCGCCACAGCACGTCTTCGGCCGTGACCGCCCACTCCGTTTCCACCAGCCAGCGAACTTCGACCTCGTACAGCGTGCCGCCGAAATGGCGCCCGAGATCGGCCGCGCTCTTCGCCTTGCCGAGGATCGCTCTTGAATCTGTGCCGTAGCAGCGAATCAGGCGCTCGGCATGGATGCGATCCAGGAAAGGATAGGCTTTGATTAGTCCGTCGACCGTCGGCTCGAAGGCCGTGGCCGAGAAATCGCCACCCGGCAGACGGCTACCCGCCGTCCAAGAGGCGCCTTTTTCGCCGATCGCTTCACCGATCTTTTCCAGCGCATGTTCGGCCAGACGACGATAGGTGGTGAGCTTGCCGCCGAAGACATTGAGCAAGGGGGCGTCGCCGCTATTACCCTCGACCTTCAGCACGTAATCGCGCGTCGCCTCCTGAGCCTTCGAGGCGCCGTCATCGAAAAGAGGACGCACGGCCGAATAGCTCCAGACGATGTCGTCTGGGCGTACCGGTTCCTGGAAATATTCGCTTGCCGCATCGCAGAGATAGTTCACCTCTTCGGGGCTGATGCGAACGTCCTTCGGGTCTTCGGTGAAATCCCGGTCCGTCGTGCCAATCAGGGTGAATTCACCCTCATAGGGGATGGCGAATATGATGCGGTTGTCGGGGTTCTGGAAGAAGTAGGCGCGTGGATCGGTGAACTTCTTGCGAACCACGATGTGGCTGCCCTGGACAAGACGGACATTGTGCACATTGTTGCGGCCGAAGGCACCGGCCAAAACCTGATCGACCCAAGGGCCGGCCGCATTGACCAGCATCCGGGCCTTGTGAGTTACGACGGAGCCGTCGCGCTGCGACTTTGTTGTGACAACCCAGTGGCCGTCTTCGCGATGGGCCGAGACAACACGGTTACGGCTCAGGATCGTTGCGCCGCGGATCTGTGCATCGCGGGCATTGAGAACGACCATGCGCGCGTCATCGACCCAGCCGTCCGAATATTCGAACGCCTTGGAGAAGACCGGCTTCAGAGGCTTTCCGGCCGGATCGCGGCGCAGATCGAGGGTCTTCGTCGGCGGAAGCAGCTTTCGGCCACCGAGATTATCGTACAGGAAAAGGCCTAGGCGAATGAGCCAGGCGGGGCGAATGCCGCCCTTCTGGAAGGGCAAAACGAACCGCAAAGGCCAGATCACATGCGGCGCCATGGCCCAGAGGACTTCGCGCTCCATGAGCGCTTCGCGGACCAGGCGAAACTCGTAATGCTCGAGATACCGAAGACCACCATGGATGAGCTTCGTTGCGCCCGAGGAGGTGCCGGAGGCGAAATCGTTCATTTCAGCCAAGGCAACGGAGTAACCACGGCCGGCCGCGTCGCGCGCGATCCCAGTCCCGTTGATCCCGCCGCCGATCACAAAGAGATCGTATATTGGCTGCCCCGACATCATTCCTCCGCATGTTCGCACCTGCAGCATTTACTGCTATTGCGAAAGTCCAGCTATCTTTTTCGAAATTTAAACGAATGTCAAACGAAAGTTATTCCGCCGCTAGATCGCGGTCGACCGGTGCGGTTTCGATGATCCTGACATCGCGCTCGGCGCAAATGTCCCGGATGCTGCTGGACGGACAATTGTCGGTGATAAAGGTTTGAACTTGCGAAATATGCCCGATGCGGACCGGCGCGGTGCGCTCGAATTTTGATGAGTCCGAGACCAGAATGACATGCCGCGCGTTGGCGATGATGGCCTGGGCGACTTTCACTTCGCGGAAATCGAAATCGAGCAGTGCACCATCTTCGTCGATCGCCGAGACGCCGATAACAGCGAAATCCACCTTGAACTGACGGATGAAATCCACGGCCGCCTCGCCGACGATACCGCCGTCCGATCCACGAACCACACCGCCGGCGATCACCACCTCTATCGAGGGATAGACACGCAAGCGATTGGCAACATTGATATTGTTGGTGATGACCATCAATTCCCTGTGGTCAACAAGCGCTTCGCCCACGGCTTCCGTCGTGGTGCCGATGTTGATGAACAGGGAGGAGTTGTCCGGGATCAGGTTGGCGGCGGCACGGCCTATCGCCTGCTTCTCCCCGGCCGCCATCGAACGGCGCGCCTCGTATTTAACGTTTTCGTTTCCGCTCGGAAAGACGGCGCCACCGTGGATACGGTTGAGTGCGCGTGCGTCGCAAAGGTCGTTCAGATCCTTGCGAATGGTTTGTGGCGTGACCGCGAAGCGCGCAGCGAGCTCGTCCACCAGAACGCGGCCCTGCTCCTTGGCCAGCGTCATGATCTCGGCCTGTCTCGCGGAGAACATCATGCCGCCCCCTCCCCCTATTTCGTTTTTTCTTCAGTCTAGGCAAAAACGAAACAGGAGCAATAGGCAGGCTCCAACTATCGCCGTCGCAGGAGAAGAATGAAAGCGAGCCCGCCTGCCAGACCGGTAATCACCCCGATCGGGACATCCTCGGGCGCCATGATCGTGCGCGAAACGATATCGGCCAGAATGAGGATAACGGCACCGGCCAACGCCGAAAGGGGAATGACCCTGATATTGTCGCTGCCGGCGGTCAGGCGGACAAAATGCGGAACCAGCAGGCCCACAAAGCCGATGGCACCCGAAAAGGCGACCATCACACCAGTCAGAAGCGCGGTGATCACAAAAAGCTCCGCGCGGAACCGGGCGACGGGAATGCCGAGCGTCGCTGCCGTCTCATCACCCATGGCCATGGCGTTGATTTCCCGGGCGCGAACGACAAGGAAGACGAGGCAAACTGAAAGCACCGCCACTGGATAGAGAAGATGCGACCATTGGGCGAGGCCGAGCCCTCCCAACATCCAGAAGACCACCGTATGAGCGGCGCGCGGGTCGCCGAGGAAAATCGCGAGATTTCCGAGCGAGGTCGCCACGAAGGCGATGGCCACACCGGTCAATACGAGACGATCGGCGCCCGCGCCGGTGAAGCGCGTCACGGTGACAACCGCGAGCGTCGCAGCCAAGGAGCCGCCGAAGGCAAAGAGCGGTACGGTGACCAGACCGAAGACAAGGCCGGTATGGAGAAGAGCGATAATCGCACCTAGGGCGCCGCCGGATGAGACGCCGAGCAGATGCGGATCGGCCAGTGGATTGCGAGTCACGGCCTGCAGGACGGCTCCGACCGTCGCGAGTCCGGCTCCGACGAGGCCAGCCAGGATGACGCGCGGGAAGCGAACGTCCCAGACGATGCTCTCGCGACCGGGCGACCATGTCACTTCAAATGTACCGGGTGCGAGTTTGTTGGCCACGATCGACCAGACAGTGCTGACCGGAATGGGAGCCGAACCCAGGGACACGCCAGCGGTGAGGCAGAGGGCCAGCAGCACGATAGCCAGACCCATCCAGAGAAACATGCGACCGTGCATCATTCTGCCTTGAATTTCGTACTGGGCGGGACCGGTTCGCGGTCCCGCCTTGAGGATTACATGTTGCGCGGATGGAAGGTGTTCGCGAGCCGCTCGATTGCCTGGACATTGCGCGGTCCAGGTGTTGCCTCAACATATTCCAGAACCACAAAGCGATCCTGCTTGACGGCATCGAGATTCATGAAGGCCGGGTTTTCCTTCATGAAAGCGATCTTCTGTTCGGCCGTTACATCGCCGTAGTTGACGATGACGACGACTTCCGGATTGCGCTCGATGACCGGCTCCCAGGACACTTCCGTCCAGCTCTTTTCGACGTCTTCCATAATGTTCACGCCGCCAGCCGCCTCGATCATGGCTGTTGGGATGCCAAAACGGCCGGAGGTGAAGGGCTTTTCGGTGCCGGAATCATAGACGAATACGCGGACCGGCTTTTCGATGTCGCCGATGCGGGTGGTGATGTCGTCCAGTTGCTTGCGGTAGCCGACAACCAAGGCCTCGGCGCGGTCCTCGACGTCGAAGATCTTGCCGAGGTTCAGCAGGTCGATGAACATGTCGTCCATCGTCGGCTTGTTCTTCGCCATGATATGGATGCAGGATTCGGTGAGTTCATAGACCTTGATCTTGAAGGGTTCGAGCGTTTCGGGCGTCACCTCGCCGCCGACCTTCATGCCGTAGTTCCAGCCGGCGAAATAGAAATCGGCATCGGCGTTCAGCAGCACTTCCTTGGTCGGGTATTTCGGCGAAAGTTCAGGCATTTCCTTCACGCCGTCCCGCAGCCCCGCATCCAGCGTCTTCCAGCCGGAGATCCCGGTATAGCCGACCATGCGGTCCTGCAGTTTCAAGGCCAGCATCATCTCGGTCAGGTTGACGTCATTGGAGACCGCGCGCGCCGGAGGTGCGTCGAACGTAACGTCGCGATCGCAGCTCTTGACCGTGATAGGATAGGCAAAGGCCGATGAGGCGGCGAAGACCGAAGCAAAGAGCGTGGCGGACAAAAGAAGACGGGCAGCCATATGGGCGGATCCTTCTAAAATCAGGTCAAGGCAAGGGAAAAGGAAAAACGATGGGATCGAGCGCCCTCCGCCTGCTGGCGCGCGGCGAGGACACCGAAGGTTCCGGACAGGGCCTGTTCGGTCAAAACAGCTTCCGGTGGGCCGAACGCATTCATCCGGCCGCCATGCATCAGGGCAATATGCGTTGCAAACTCGGCGGCGAGGTTAATGTCGTGCAGCGTGGTGATGATCGTCAGGTTTAAAGCGCCGAGCAGATCGAGGATCTCGAGCTGGTGGCGGATATCCAGATGGTTGGTCGGCTCGTCGAGTATGAGGATTTCAGGCTTCTGCGCCAGCGCACGCGCCACCAGGACACGCTGCTTCTCACCTCCTGACAAGGTCGAGAACTGCCGGTTCGCCAGCCGCAGCAGATCGAGATGGTCGAGCGCGTGCTCTGCTTCGGCCCGGTCTTCTTCGCTCCAGCCCGCAAGGCCTTCGCGCCAGGGAACGCGCCCCATCATCACTACGTCGCGGACGGTGAAAGGGAAGTCGCCCGGCATTTCCTGCAGAACGACCGCCACCCGACGGGCAAGCTGGCGGGCACTCATCTGCCAGATATCCTGGCCGTCGACCTCGACGCGCCCCTCCAGCGGGCTAACACCGCGATACAGGCAGCGAAGAAGCGTGGTCTTGCCAGCCCCGTTCGGCCCGACGATTGCCAGCCGGTCGCCGGCATCGAGGGAAAAGGAAACGCCTCGGACCAAGTACTGGGATGGCTTCGGTCCCCAGCCGATATCGGTGACCCGGATCGGGCAGCCCTTGCTGGTACAGCTCATGGGCGTGCCCCCTCGAACGACGAAACGCCGAGCGTTACGCCATGGCCAAGGCCGATCGCCCGTCCCTGCGCTTCATGATCTGGAAGGAAATGCATGCCAGTCCTCCGCAGGATTTCTCCGGAGGCAAAATGGCATGCGGTCGGCGCGCCAGACGGCGCAGCGCAAAAGCCAGTTCGTATCCATCGGAACACCCCGTCCGCTTCGTTTTCTTCACTTGACGGCAGGTCTCCTGGCTCGCGGATATGCGCTTTCCATTTGCCTTCCCACGGTGACCCGCAGTGGCCCGGCGCTTTCACGCCGCGAGAATGGACAGCAATCCGCTTACAGTTGCGGGGGCAGCCACGGTCTTGGTCCCTATTGGGTCGTCCTCACCGTGTTCCCTATTAATCCCCTCGGAGTCATCCGGCGGGGAACCGTCACTGCTTGCATAGGACCTGCAGCCCCTGGCGGTCAAGCCTGGATCTTTTTGTTATGTAATATCGTTACGTGTATAGATCCGAATCCGGGTTGTCCACCTTCAAAGCGCATCCGCCCTCAGATTCTCAACGGAGGTCATTACCTCTCAGGGGCAACGAAGTTCTCATCGATCAGACGCGCGCCTCTCTGCCGGGTGGTGTAGCGCCAGATCCACTGAACACTGACAAGCAGGCGTTTCTCGAAATTGACCAGCAGATAGACATGGACGATGGCCCAGAGCAGCCAGGCGAGACGGCCCTTGAGCTGCCAGGAGCCGAAATCGAAGATGGCTGCGTTTCTTCCGATGACCGCCGTGTTGCCGCGATTACGGAAACGGAAGTCTGGCACAGCCGCTCCTTTCAGGAGGTTGGCCTTGAGCGCTTTGCCGAGGAACGTCCCCTGCTGTTTGGCCACCTGTGCGAGCGCGGGCAATGCTTCGCCATTTTCTCCCAAAGCCAGCGCGGTATCGCCGATGGCGTAGACCCCGTCCATGCCATCAACCGAGAGGTCGCGCACCACCGGCAGGCGCCCGCCCGGGCCCGGCGAAAGGCCAAGCCATTCCGCGGCCGGCGATGCTTTGACCCCGGCTCCCCAGACGATGCAGCTCGCCGGCAGGAAAGCATCCTTGACCTTAACGCCCTCGGCAGTCACGTCTTCGACAGGCGTGTTCAGCCTGATATCCACGCCGATGTCGCGCAGATAGTCGGCCGCATAGGTCGAGAGATTTTCGGGGAAGGTTGCCAGAATACGCGGACCGGCCTCGACGAGGACGACGTGAAGTTGCTCTGGTCGCAGGCTACGGAAATCACGATCAATCATGAATCGACCGAGTTCTGAAATGGCGCCGGCCATTTCGACGCCGGTCGGGCCGCCACCGATGACGACGCTGGTCAACAGGCGGCGCATCTCTGCCTCATCCTGGCTTCGCTCGGCCTGCTCGAAGGCGAGCAGGAGGCGGTGACGAATCTGGCGGGCTTCGTGAATCGATTTCAGCCCCGGTGCATGTTTCTGCCAGTCCTGATGGCCGAAATAATTGTACTGCGAGCCGGTCGCGAGAACGAGGCGGTCGTAGGAGATCGCTGCGCCATCGGCGAGAGAGACTGCGCGGGCGTCCGTATCGATCGACACCACCTCTCCCATCAGCACGTGGATGTTGTCCGATCGTCCCAATGTACGGCGGATCGGCTCGGAGATATCCGCAGGCGAAAGCGCTGCCGTCGCGACCTGATAGAGCAATGGCTGAAACAGATTGTGATTGCGCCGGTCGATCACGGTCACGTCGACTTCTGCGTCTGCCAGAGCCTTTGCGCAGGCAAGGCCTCCAAAACCTGCGCCGACTATCACGATGCGCGGCCGGCTCCCGATACTGGATCGTTCTTCCATCATCACCTCACTGTCTGCGCGAATTGTTCCGGGACAACCTGAAGGCGTCCGGAATGTTCCTGGGGAACTGTTCGCAGTCGGGACGGTTGGTCACGGAGAGCTCAAGAAGAGGAGACCCAAGATGGGCATGAACGCACCGAAAGATGGCAAGCCGGGAACAACGGATCAGTCGCCCCGCTGGGAAGGACCGCAGGAGAATCGACCGACGGGATATCTGCCGGCCAAGGACAATCCTAAGGTCGACCGGGATGCCGTGGGCGAAAATTTGCAGGACCCGGAAAAGCGAAATCTCGGCGATTCGCTGAAGACCCGCGACGACCAATAACCCCACTCCTGATGGTCAGAAAATCAGGAACAAGCCGGTAGGGTCCTTTTTAGGCAACCGTCAAACACGAGGAAAGATGCGATGTTCTATACCGACAATAAGTTGCAATATCCCGTCCGAGTTGAGACCCCGGACCCTCTGTTTGCCCGCGCCCTACAGCAGGCGATCGGAGGCGTGGAAGGAGAAATCCGCGTTGCCATGCAGTATTTCTTCCAGGCCTGCGGCGCCCGGGGCAACCCGAAGTTTCGCGACCTGCTGATGAACACAGCAGCGGAGGAACTGGGGCATATCGAGATGCTCGCAACGGCAGTTGCCATGAACCTGGAAGGCGCCCCCCTGTCACTCAAGGAAGAGATCGCGGCCGATCCAGTCGGTGGCGGGGTTCTTGGCGGCATCAACCTCAAGAACCTTCTCTCGGCGGGGCTCTCTGCCATGCCGGTGGATTCGGACGGTGTGCCCTTCGACATGTCGCACATCTATGCGAGCGGCAATATCGCCGCCGACATGACCGCCAATGTTGCTGCGGAATCGACCGGACGCGTCCTTGCTACACGCCTTTACACCATGACGAACGATCCGGGCATGAAGGACATGCTGTCCTATCTCATCGCCCGGGACACCATGCACCAGAACCAGTGGATGGCGGCACTGGAGGAGTTGGGCGGGCCGACAGGCGTGTTCCCGATTCCGAACAGTTTCCCGCAGGAGCAGGAAAAGCAGGAGTTCAGCTACGCATATCTCGGATTTCAGCAGAACGGCAGCGCAGCTGCAGCCGGGCGTTGGTCCGAGGGACAGTCGGTCGATGGCAAGGGACAGTTCGTGTCCCAGCCGATGCAATCTCTCGGCCCCAAGCCGGATCTGGGACGAGCGAAACCCAACAGCGGCGCTCAGACCGAGCAGCTCTGATCACGCGAGTCATAGGCCGAAAATTCTTTGTTCCATAAATGGAACAAAGCTTCTCATTACCGGTTCAGAGAGGAGATCATTGTTCCCTCCCCCGAACCTCCCCCCCGGCCGCCCCAAGGGCGCCTACCTGAACCCCGCTTCGGCGGGGTTTTTTTTGGGGATTTGCATCAGATGGATCCCCTCGACGCGCTACCGCGAGACTGGCTGGAACCAGCCTCGGAGGGAGCGGCTGCCGAAGGCCTATTGCTGAACACTGTGGGGGGGATAATCCTTGGTGTCCTCATTGTCCTGGATGCCCCCGCCGCCCAGTGCGTAAAAGCTGGCAGCGAGGATCACGAGGAGGACGACAAGAGCCAAAAGGCGTAGGGGGGACATAGCTTTTGCTCCTTATGGGAGTTGTTTGGATGGGGCGCGACTTCCCTCTGCGTTACCCGTTTGGCGTTATGGTGTGCTGATGTCTCCGGTTGCGCTGGGCGGAACGTCCGGCACGGGCGCGTGACGCGTGGGGGCGTCAGTGGGAGCGGTCTCGGTCACCTCCTGCTGAAATTCGGCCATCAGTAGCATCACGATAGCGACGAGGATTGCGCCCAAGAGGGCGGCGAGTTGCCATGTTCTACTCATCTACAGCCTTCAATCACGGATTGGTTTGGGATTGCGCTCTGACCTTGTGCATTCGGACCAGCGGATAGTTGGCAATCGCATAGGTCTTCAGACTTCCGGCCGATCCATGATCGGCATAGGCGCCCAGCAGCCTGATGGCCTGATCATGCGCCTTCATCTGGGAGGACATATAGGCGGGGTCGAACTGGCTCTCCTCTGCCTGTTCCAGCGCGGTAAGCGTCTGTTTCTGTTCCATCGACAGTTCCAGAACCATCGCGATCGAATCGGCCTTGGCGGCTTCGGTCAACTGTTTCTGGGCACGCTTGTGGTCGTCCAGCATGGTGCGGGCGAAAGCCCTCACCTCCTCGTCCTGGCTTTGCTTCAGAGCGAGTTCCGCGGACAGTATTTCGAACTCGTTGGTAGCGGCGGCCCGTTGCGCGAAGCCTTTGGGGCCCAATGCTTCAGTCTCCGCAGAAGCCTGGGGGGTCGGCAGCTGCTGGATTGGTGCCGTCTGCTGGGCCGTTGCCGTGGAGACAAGGCAAAGTGCCGTTGCGGCTGCGAGCGAAATGGAACGTGTCATGATCGTTCTCCTTGAACAATGGGGTTAAAGGTTCAACCCGTCAGCCTTCAAACCGTTCCAACACATGCACGAGCGCGGAGCCCGGATTTGACAGGAGAGGGCAAAATTGGCAGCAGTGTTTCCACACGGAGAGGAGACCGCATGGCACGGCGTGGCGAGGGGCAGACAAGACTGGACGATGCAGCACGGGCCGGATGGCTCTACTATGTCGCCGGCAAAACCCAGGACGAGATCGCGGCTGCCATGGGCATATCCCGACAAAGCGCCCAGCGCCTCGTATCCCTTTCGATTGCGGAAAAGCTGATCAAGGTCCGGCTCGATCATCCCATCGCGGCATGCCTGGAACTTGCCGAAGCCGTGAAGCGCAAGTTCGGCCTGAAGGCGGTGGAAATCGTTCCTACCGATCCCGGATCCGAGTCCGCGACAGTGGGAGTGGCTGAAGCGGGCGCGGCGCAACTGGAGCGCTGGCTGAAACAGCCCGAGCCACTGGTCATCGCGATGGGAACGGGTCGAACACTCCGGTCGATGATCGATCAGTTGTCTCCGATGGAATGTCCGCAGCACAAGATCGTCTCGCTCACGGGGAACATCAGCCCCGACGGGTCGGCTGCCTATTTCAACGTCATCTTCTCCATGGCCGATGCGGTGAAGGCACCACACTTCCCGATGCCGCTGCCGGTCATCGTCTCCTCTCCCGCCGAGCGGCAGTTGCTGCATGACCAGCCTCTGGTCGCGCCGACAATCGCGCTCGCGCGCCGATCGGACGTCACCTTTGTCGGCATCGGCGAGATGAACATGCGTGCTCCGCTTCTCGTCGATGGCTTCCTGAAGGCCGACGAGATGGAAGATCTCCTGCAGGCCGGCGCGGTTGGAGAGATCTGCGGCTGGATCTTCGGGGACAACGGCGAGTTGCTGACCCATCCGGTCAATGAGCGGGTTGCGAGCTTGCAAATTCCCGCCCGGGAAACCTCGACCGTGATCGGTCTCGCACGGGGTCGGCGCAAGCATCCGGCCATCCTGGCGGCCGTCCGGGGTCGACACATCAATGGGCTGATCACGGACGAGGACGCTGCGCGTCACCTTCTGGCGAGCTAGGCTTCTATAAAATTTTAATTCCAGAACAGTTGGTTAGCTATTTCATGCGGCAGCGCAGCATGAAATGCGGATTGACATTTTCTGCTCTACGATTGAGTAATTGCCCATGAGCAAAGCGAATGCTCATTTTTCTTCTGGGAGGAAGACATGACATTGAAGACGATTTTGCTGGGCGCGTGCTCGGCGCTGGCGCTTGCCGGCATGGCCTCGGCCGAAACCCTCACGATCGCGACCGTCAACAACGGCGACATGATCCGCATGCAGGGCCTGACCTCGGAATTCACCTCGGCCAATCCCGACATCCAGGTTGAATGGGTCACACTCGAAGAAAACGTTCTGCGCGAACGTGTGACGACGGACATCGCCACGAAGGGCGGACAGTACGACATCATGACGATCGGCACTTACGAAGTTCCGATCTGGTCCAAACAAGGCTGGCTGCTGCCGCTCGAAAACCTTGGCGCCGACTACGATGTCGATGATCTGCTTCCGGCGATTCGCTCAGGCCTGACCGGCGAAGACGGCAAGCTCTATGCTGCTCCGTTCTACGGCGAATCCTCGTTCATCATGTACCGCAAGGACCTGATGGAGAAGGCCGGGCTCACCATGCCGGACGCTCCGACCTGGGAGTTTGTGGCCGACGCGGCGCGCAAGATGACGGACCGCGCCAACGACATCAACGGCATCTGCCTGCGCGGCAAGGCGGGCTGGGGCGAGAACATGGCCTTCCTGACGGCCACATCGAATGCGTTTGGCGCCCGCTGGTTCGACGAGACCTGGAAGCCGCAGTTCGACCAGCCGGAATGGAAGAACACGCTCGACTTCTACGTCAAGCTGATGAACGACGCCGGCCCGCAGGGCGCGTCCTCGAACGGCTTCAACGAGAACCTCGCGCTCTTCCAGCAGGGCAAATGCGGCATGTGGATCGACGCCACCGTCGCTGCCTCCTTCGTGACCAACCCGAAGGATTCGACCGTTGCCGACAAGGTGGGCTTCGCACTCGCTCCCGACACGGGCCTCGGTAAGCGCGGCAACTGGCTCTGGGCCTGGAACCTCGCCATTCCGGCAGGCTCCCAGAAGTCCGAAGCTGCCGAAAAGTTCATCTCCTGGGCAACCAGCAAGGCCTATGCGGAACTCGTCGCTTCCAAGGAAGGCTGGGCCAACGTTCCTCCGGGCACGCGGACCTCTCTCTATGAGAACCCGGAATACCAGAAGGCAGCCCCCTTCGCGAAGATGACGCTCGACTCGATCAACGCGGCGGACCCGAAGAACCCGACCGTCAAGCCGGTGCCTTATGTCGGCGTGCAGTTCGTGGCGATCCCCGAGTTCCAGAGCCTCGGGACCTCCGTCGGTCAGCTCTTCTCGGCAGCGCTGGCCGGGCAGATGTCGGTCGATGATGCGCTGGCCCAGGCCCAGAGCCTGACGGAGCGCGAAATGACCCGCGGCGGCTATATCAAGTAATCCACCCTCCCAAACCCACCTGCCCGGATTGCGATCCGGGCAGGACAGGCGCCGACCGTTTGCGGCCAATGCCGGTCGTCGTCACTTTGCCTCCAACGGGCCTGCGGAACTCACCTCCGACATGCCAACTGGGCGATCTTCACCATGGCTACTCAAAACACACGCACCCTGGCCCGTCTGATGATGGCGCCTTCCCTCGGGCTCCTGCTGATCTGGATGATCGTGCCGCTGGCCATGACCTTGTGGTTCTCCTTCCAGAACTACAATCTGCTCAATCCGGCCAATGTCAGCTTTGGCGGGCTGTTCAACTATCGCTATTTCTACACCGATCCGGCCTTCTTCCAGTCCGTCTGGAATACGCTTCTGATCGTGGGTGGCGTGCTTTTCATCACCATTGTCGGCGGCATTCTTCTCGCACTGCTGCTTGACCAGCCGATGTTCGGACAGGGGATCGTGCGTATCCTCGTCATCTCGCCCTTTTTCGTCATGCCGCCGGTTGCCGCGCTGATCTGGAAGAACATGATCATGCATCCAGGCTACGGCGTGCTCGCCGACATCAACCGGGCCTTTGGCATCAGCCCTGTCGACTGGTTCGCGCAATATCCGCTGCTCTCGATCATCATCATCGTTGCCTGGCAGTGGCTGCCGTTCGCGACGCTCATTCTGCTGACCGCCCTGCAGTCACTTGATGGCGAGCAGCAGGAAGCGGCCGAGATGGATGGCGCGCGCTTCATCGACAAATTCATCTATCTGACGCTGCCGCATCTCGCCCGCGCGATCACCGTGGTCATCCTGATCCAGACCATCTTCCTGCTCGGGGTCTACGCGGAAATCCTCGTCACCACCAATGGCGGTCCGGGTTATGCCTCGACCAACCTCGCCTTCCTCATCTACCGCACCGCACTGCTCGGCTACGATGTCGGCGGAGCCTCTGCGGGTGGCATCATCGCCGTCGTGCTCGCCAACCTCGTCGCCATCTTCCTGATGCGCGCCGTCGGCAAGAACCTGGACCGGTAAGGAGATCCGCCATGGCCCGTGCCACAAGCCCCCGCCGCAAGATCGTCTTCACGGTCCTCGCCTGGAGCATCGCCTTCGTGATCTTTTTCCCGATCCTCTACACGCTGATCACCAGCGTGAAGACGGAGACGGAAGCGATCCAGGGCTTCGACCTGATCCCGACCTTCACGCTGGAAAACTACGTGACGGTGCAGACGCAGCGCGACTACATCAAGCCGTTCATGAACTCGGTCATCCTGTCTGTGGGCTCGACGATCCTGGCACTTTTCGTCGGCATCCCGGCCGCCTGGGCCATGGCGTTTTCGCCGACCAAGCGGACCAAGGACATCCTGATGTGGATGCTCTCGACCAAGATGATGCCTGCAGTAGCCGTGCTCGTTCCGATCTACCTGCTGTTCCGCGACTTCGGTCTGCTCGATACCCGGATTGGTCTGACGATCATGCTGACGCTGATCAACCTGCCGATTGTCATCTGGATGCTCTATACCTATTTCCGCGAGATTCCGGGCGAAATCCTCGAAGCCGCGCGAATGGACGGTGCCTCGCTTTTCAACGAGATCGTCTATGTGCTCGCGCCCATGGCCCTGCCAGGCATTGCCTCGACGCTTCTCCTCAACATCATTCTCGCCTGGAACGAAGCCTTCTGGACGATCCGTCTCACCACCACCAATGCGGCGCCGCTAACCGCCTTCATCGCCTCCTTCTCCAGTCCGCAAGGGTTGTTCTGGGCGAAACTGTCGGCTGCCTCGACGATGGCCATTGCGCCGATCGTGATCCTCGGCTGGTTCAGCCAGAAGCAACTCGTGCGCGGCCTGACCTTTGGCGCCGTCAAGTAAGGAACCCGACCATGGGCAGCATCAAACTCGAACAGCTCTCCAAGTCCTTCGGCGAGCATGCGGTCATCCCGGGGATCGACCTTGAAATCAACGACGGTGAGTTCGTCGTCTTCGTCGGGCCGTCCGGCTGCGGCAAGTCCACGTTGCTGCGCCTGATCGCCGGCCTCGAAGACGCGACCGGCGGACGCATTGTGATCGACGGCAAGAATCAAACGCATACACCGCCGGCGCAGCGCGGCCTGGCAATGGTGTTCCAGTCCTATGCACTTTATCCGCATATGAGCGTGCGCTCGAACATCGGCTTTCCGCTGAAGATGGCGAAGGTCGACCCGGCCGAGATCAACCGCAAGGTCGAGGAGGCAGCGCGCATATTGAACCTCACCGATTACCTGGAGCGCCGGCCCGGGCAACTCTCCGGCGGTCAGCGACAGCGCGTCGCTATCGGCCGTGCCATTGTCCGCAATCCCCGTTGCTTCCTGTTCGACGAGCCGCTTTCCAACCTCGATGCGGCGCTTCGCGTCGCCATGCGTCTCGAGATCACCGAACTGCATCAGAAGCTCAAGGCAACCTCGATTTACGTGACCCACGACCAGGTGGAGGCCATGACCATGGCTGACAAGATCGTGGTTCTCAACAAGGGCCGCATCGAGCAGGTGGGATCGCCGCTCGACCTCTATCGCAGCCCGGCCAATCTCTTCGTCGCCGGCTTCATCGGTTCGCCGAAGATGAACCTGATCTCCGGCAAGGCGGCTTCCGCCCATGGCGCCCACACGATTGGCATTCGGCCGGAGCATGTCACGCTCTCGCTCGACAGCGGCATGTGGCGTGGTCTTGTGACAGTCGCCGAACATCTTGGCTCCGACACGTTCCTGCATGTCGAGGTGGATGGTGTCGGCACGATCACCACGCGGACAGGAGGGGAATTCCCGGTCCGTCATGGCGACACTGTTTATGTGACACCGGATCTCAATCGACTGCACAAATTCAATGACAAGGGACTGGCAGCATGACCGGCAGATTGAGCGGAAAATCGGCAATTATCACAGGCTCAGCCCGCGGCATCGGCCGGGCCTTTGCGGAGGTCTATATTCGCGAAGGTGCAACGGCGGTTGCGATCGCCGATATCGATTTCGACCGCGCATCGGCAACGGCATCGGAGATCGGCCCTGCGGCCTATGCCGTCCGGATCGACGTCTCCGATCAGGCATCGATCGACGCAGCGATTGCTGCCTGTGTCGAACGCGCCGGCGGCATCGATATTCTGGTCAACAATGCCGCAATCTTCGATCTCGCTCCGATCATCGAGATTTCCCGCAAGAGCTATCAACGCGTTTTCGACATCAATGTCGGAGGAACGCTGTTTACGATGCAGGCCGTGGCCAAGCAGATGATGGCGCAAGGGCGTGGTGGCAAGATCATCAACATGGCGAGCCAGGCCGGACGACGCGGCGAACCGCTGGTCGGCGTCTACTGCGCCTCGAAGGCTGCCGTCATTTCGCTCACCCAATCGGCTGGCCTCGACCTCATCCAGCACGGGATCAACGTCAACGGGATCGCGCCTGGCGTGGTCGGCAGCGAGATGTGGGACGAGGTCGACGCGCTCTTCGCAAAGTACGAAAACCGTCCGCTTGGCGAAAAGAAGAAACTTGTCGGCGAGGCGGTCCCCTTCGGCCGTATGGGCCGGGCGGAGGATCTGACCGGCATGGCAGTCTTCCTCGCCTCGGCGGAAGCCGACTACATCGTCGCCCAGACCTACAATGTCGACGGCGGAAACTGGATGAGCTGACGGCTCGTGCGGCCCCCAGCCAAGGAATGCACTCATGACGATCAAACTCTCGCTTGCAACTCTGGCAGATATCGGTGACCGGGCGTCCCTGCCCTCCTATCGCCGCGAGGACATCCGTCCCGGGATCCTGCATTTCGGCGTCGGCAATTTCCACCGCGCCCATATGGCGATCTACCTGCACGAACTCTTCAACAGCGGTCGCGATCTCGATTGGGGCATTATCGGCGCTGGTGTCATGGCCTCCGACCAGCGGATGCGTGACACGCTGAAAGCCCAGGATTTCCTCACGACCGTGGTCGAGCAGGATATCGATCGCTCGGCCGCGACCATCACCGGGCCGATGCTGGATGTCATCACGGCACCGGATTTCGATCGGATCATCGCGACGCTCTCCTCCCCCGATATCCGGATCGTTTCGATGACGATCACGGAGGGTGGGTATTTCATCGATGCGGCAACCGGCAAGTTCGATCATGATCATCCGGCGATCGTCGCCGACGCGAAGAACCCTGGCGAGCCGAAGACGGTCTTCGGACTGATCATCGCCGGCCTCAAGGCGCGCCGCGCTGCGGGCGTTCCACCCTTCACCGTCATGTGCTGCGACAATATCCCCGGCAATGGCGAAGTCACGGAAGCCACCGTCTGCGGGTTGGCGCGCCTGTCTGATCCTGATATCGCCGACTGGATCCATCACAACGTCGCCTTTCCGAATTCCATGGTGGACCGCATCACGCCTGCGACCGGACAGCGGGAGATCGACCTCACCCGCGAAAGTTACGGGATCGAAGACGGCTGGCCCGTGTTCTGCGAGGGCTTCAAGCAGTGGGTGCTTGAAGACAAGTTCCCGCTGGGACGCCCCGCTCTGGAAGACGTGGGCGTGACCTTTGTGCCCGATGTGGCACCCTACGAGTTGATGAAGCTCAGGATCCTGAATGGTGGCCATGCGGCAATCGCCTATCCGGCGGCGCTGATGGACATTCATTTCGTGCATGAATCCATGGAGAACCCGCTGATCCGGGCCTTCCTGGCGAAGCTCGAAAACGACGAGATCATCCCGGTCGTGCCGCCTGTGCCTAACACCAGCTTGCAGGACTATTTCGCGCTCATCGAGAACCGCTTCGCCAATCCGAAGATTGGCGACACCATCCCGCGCCTGGCGCAGGATGGCTCGAACCGTCAGCCCAAGTTCATTCTACCCTCGACAGCAGATCGTCTGGCCCAGGATCTGGACGTGCAAGGCCTTGCTCTCGTCTCGGCCCTCTGGTGTCGCTACTTCGAAGGCACGAGCGACGGCGGAAAGCCGATCGCCTTCAACGATCCAAGCGCGGAGCGGCTGCACGCGGCTGCACTCACCTCTCGGAATGATCCCATGGCTTTCATCGGGATTACCGACATCTTTGGATCCGTCGGAGCCAATCCGCAGTTCCAGAAGCGATTCGGTGAAGCGATCGCAAGCTTGCGGAGCCAAGGCGCCGCCGCTACGCTCCAGCGCTATCTCGACGGAACCCTTGCAAGCTGAGTGACCATGGACCCGCAGCCGATCCGCCTGGTGATCTTCGACTGTGACGGGGTTCTCGTCGACAGCGAAGGCATCGCGCTCGAGGTTCTGGTCGAAGCGCTGGCCGAAACGGGAATTGGATTGACGACCAACGAGGCGGCGGAGCGCTTTCTCGGGCGAAGCCTTGGTTCGCTGACAGAGGTGGTTCGATCCGAATTCGGTGTCGAAATCGATCCCGCTTTCCTGGCCGGCATGCGGGATAGGCTTTACGCGCGGTTTCGTGCGGAATTGGCAGCCCTTCCAGGGGTCGCATCCGCCATCGATTCGCTCAAGGCCATGCAGGTCTCCTGCTGTGTGGCCTCGTCCAGTCAGCGGGAACGGATCGAGCTCTCCCTGTCCGTGACCGGACTTCTTCCCCGTCTCAGCCCACATATCTTCAGCGCGACCATGGTCGAACGCGGCAAACCCGCACCCGATCTCTTCCTGCATGCTGCCGCCCAGATGGGTGTCGCGCCGTCGCAGTGTCTCGTGATCGAGGACAGTCCCGCCGGTATCCGTGCGGCGCAAGCCGCCGGCATGAAGGTCATCGCCTTTACCGGCGGATCCCATACCGGGAATGCCAGCTACCGGGAGGCGCTCACGCATCTGAAGCCGGATGGGCAGTTTGACGCGATGGAGAATTTGCTCCACTTTGTGCGCGGAGCGAGGAGACCGGAAGATCTGACTGATGCGTGAGCACCTCTTGGCCGTGGATGTTGGCACGGGCAGTGCACGGGCCGGGGTGTTCGATCTCAGCGGTCGGCAACTTGCCCGCTGTGTCGTCCCGATCAGCGTTCACCAGCCTCTGCCCAAGCATATGGAGCAGGACAGCGAAGAGATCTGGGCGGCAGTCTGCAGCGCGGTTAAGTCTGCCCTTGCCGAGAGCGGAATTTCTGCTGCTCAAGTCCTGGCCCTCGGGTTCGATGCCACATGTTCGCTTGTCGTGCGTGACCGCGATGGACGCCCGCTTTCGGTCTCAGAAACACGCTCGCCGAACCTCGACACCATCTTGTGGATGGACCATCGGGCGCTCGAGGAAACCGAATACTGCAACGCGACCGCCGATCCGCTGCTCGAACGCTTTGGCGGGCGGCTTTCGGTCGAGATGCAGATCCCGAAACTGCTCTGGCTCAAAAGGCACAGAGCGGATCTCTGGGCCGAAAGCGCACAAATCTTCGATCTCTGCGACTTCCTGACCTGGCGCGCGACCGGCTCCGAGAAACGCAGCCATTCAGCGCTCGCCTCGAAATGGGGCTATATGCCGGAGGCGCCCGGTGGGCCACCGATCGACTACTACCGGAAAGTTGGACTCGGCGATGTCATGGAGCGAGCGGGGCTGCCGCCCCTTTCGGAACAGCCGGGTCAGGCGATCGGCTGCCTCTCCCGAACCAGCGCCGCGGAACTTGGTCTCGACGAGCAGTGCCTTGTCGCCCCGGGGCTGATCGATGCTTACGCGGGAACTGTAGGCCTCTTCGCCGCGGGGGAACGGCCGAACGTCACGCTCGATGCCGAAGCCGTGCTGATTGCAGGCACTTCGAGCTGCATCGTGCGGCTTTCGAGCGAGCCTGTGTCCGGCATCGGCTGCTGGGGCGCCTTTCGGGATGCCGCGATCGCCGGCCTCTGGTTGACCGAGGCCGGGCAATCCGCCTCGGGTGCCTTCCTGGACCACATTGTAACGCAACATCCGGCTGGCGGGATTCCGGTGAAGGCACGCCACCGGGCAATCCTCGACGGGATCGCCGAGTGTCTGGCGAGCGAGGGACCAGATTTCGGTCTGCCGATCAGCGTCCTGCCGGACCTGCACGGTACACGCTCACCCGTGTCCGATCCGATGCTCACCGGGACAATCGCGGGGCTCGATCTCGATCGCAGTGAGCGCTCCCTTCTCAGGCTCTACTGGAGAAGCTGCGTGGCGCTTGCCTGCAGCATCCGCCATATCATCGACCATCAGCCGCGCCGTGCGGGAGCGCCGAGACAGCTTCTGTTGGCCGGCGGCCTGGCCGACCATCCGCTTCTGGCGCAACTCTATGCCGATGCGACCGGCTGCGATGTCTTCGTGCCGATCGACTGCGACGCCGTTCTGCTCGGCTGCGCACTGCATGCGGCTGTTGCCGCTGGCGCCTTTTCGACTTCTGCCGAAGCGGGGAGCCGGATGCGGTATGCCATGAAGCACTTTCCTCCATCGCCGAAGCGGCAACAGGCTCTCGCGCGAGATCACGCGCTGCTCTTGGCCATGATGCGGCATCGCGAAGAACTCGCGACGCTTGCAAGCCCTCAAGGCAGAACGCAGGACGCCGTTTCCCTGGCCATCTGATCCCACGCGGCCTCAAGAGTCGAGGTCTCGGCCGCGTGCAGTCAACGGAACACCGGATCCGACGGCGCATCGGTGCCCTCTTGCGCCGAAGCTTGGAACCTGCCATGTTGCCTATACAACTTGCAAAGGTTTCGAGATGAAAGCTTCTCAAAGTCTGTTCTGTGAGCGCGTGCTTCTGCCCGAGGGCTGGGCAAGCGATGTGACAATCGGGATCGATCAGAGCGGCTCGATAGCCACGATCGAACGCGGCACGGTGTATGGGCCAGATTCAACCATGCTGGCCGGACCCGTGGTTCCAGCACTGCAAAACCTGCATTCTCACGGGTTTCAGCGGGCAATGGCCGGTCTCGCCGAGATCGCCGGCTCAACCGATGACAGCTTCTGGACATGGCGTGACACCATGTATCGGCTGGTCGGGCAGATGTCGCCTGACGATGTCGAGGCTGTTGCAACGAAGTTGTATAGTGAACTTTTGAAAGGTGGTTTCGGTCATGTCGCTGAATTTCACTATTTCCACCATGCTCTGCCTGAGGTCGGCACGTCCGACGGCTTCGAGATGTCCAGCCGTATCCTGCGTTCGGCCGAGACGGCCGGGATAGGCCTGACGCACCTGCCGGTCTTCTATGCCCATGCCGGCTTCGGAGGGATCGAGCCCAATGCAGGACAGCGTCCGTTCATTCATAGCGTCGACAGTTTCCTGGCTCTTCTCGATCGGCTGGCGCCTGCTTGCACGACTGCCGATGTGCGCCTTGGTCTGGCAATCCATTCGCTGCGGGCGGCGACGCCGGACGAGATGCGCGCGGTCCTCTCGGCGGAGCAAACTGGCGGGCCCATCCATATTCATGTGGCCGAACAGGAACGGGAGGTGGAGGACTGCCTTGCCTGGAGCGGCCGCCGGCCGGTCAGCTATCTGCTCGACGAGTTTGCGCTCGACGAGCGCTGGTGTGCCATCCATGCGACGCACATGACGGCGGAGGAAACGGCACGGCTGGCGAAGTCAGGTGCGGTCGCGGGTCTCTGCCCGGCCACCGAAGCCAATCTCGGCGACGGGATCTATCCCGCAACGGAATTCACGGCCCTGGGCGGGCGCTTCGGGATCGGCACGGACAGCCATGTCGCAACCTCGGTGGCGGAAGAATTGCGCGTGCTGGAATATGGGCAGCGGCTGCGCGATCGACGCCGCAACCGGCTTGTATCCGGTCCTGGCGCCTCGGTCGGCCGCACGCTGATCGACGCCAGCCTCTCCGGCGGGGCCCAGGCTGCGGGTCTCAAGACGAGCGGTCTCCGCGTCGGCGCGCGCGCCGATCTTGTCGTACTCGACGGCGCTAACCCTTTCATCGCCGCTGCCAAAGACGATCAGATCCTCGACCGCTGGATCTTTGCGCTCGGCAGCGAGGCCGTGCGCGACGTGATGGTTCGTGGAGACTTCGTGGTTCGGGAGGGTCGCCACCGTGCCGAAGAGCGCATCGACGGCGACTTTGCCCGCGCGCTGAAGAGGATCCTGCAATGAGTTTCATTAGCCGGCGAATTCTTTTCAGCAGATGGAGCGCCTGATGGTGCAGACGATCACTCTCGATAAGGTGCTGACTTCTGATGCGATCGCCGCGATTGCCGAGGGCGCCAGGCTGGCCTTAAGCGAAACGGCGCGGCAGCGGATCCTCAAAGCCCGCGCAATCGTTGAAGCCCTGGTCGACCAAGGTATCCGTGGCTATGGGATCAATACCGGCGTTGGCGCACTTTGCGACGTGGTCATCGATCGCGAGGACCAGGCATCGCTTTCCCGCAATCTGCTGTTCAGCCATTCCTGTGGTGTCGGTGAACCGCTCGGGCTGCTGGAGACCCGCGCGATCATGGCAGCCCAGATCGCCAATTTCGCGCATGGTTATTCGGGCATCCGGCTTGAGGTCGTCGAGACGCTCATCGCCCTCCTGAACGGCGATGTGCTTCCGGTGATCCCATCCAGGGGCTCCGTCGGTTACCTGACACATGGCGCGGCGATCGGGCTTGTCCTGATCGGATCAGGCGAATGCCGTCATGACGGAAAGCTACTGTCCGGCGCAGAAGCGCTGGCATCACTGGGTCTCAAGCCTCTGATACTCCAGGCGAAGGAGGGCCTGAGCCTGATCAACGGAACACCCTGCGCCACGGGTCTTGCTTCGCTTGCCGTGACCAGGCTCACGCATCTTGTCGATTGGGCAGATGCGGCTGCCGCGATGAGCTATGAGAACCTCGGCACGCAGACAGGCCCATTTGCGGAAATGCCGCTTTCCCTGCGGAAGTCCGATGGGCTGCAGCAGGTCGGGCAGAACTTGCGGACATTGCTGGCCGGAAGCGTGCTTCTGGCGGAATCTGCGGGCAAGCGGACGCAGGATCCGCTCAGCCTCAGGGCCGTGCCGCATGTGCATGGCGCGGTGCGCGATGCGCTCGCGGAGGCGCGGGCGGTGGTGGATCGGGAGCTTGCGAGCGTCACCGACAACCCCGCTGTCAGCGGATCGCCTGAAGACCCGAAAGTGCATTCGCAGGCGCATGCGGTCGGTGCCGCCCTTGGGCTCGCCATGGATCATCTGGCGACGGCCGCAGCCGAACTCGCCGCCATTTCCGAGCGGCGGATCGACCGCCTGGTCAACCCGCTGGTGAGCGGTCTGCCGGCCTTTCTCGCATCGGGCAGCGGCGTCGAATCCGGCTTCATGATCATTCAGTATACAGCGGCAGCACTGGTGGCGGAAAACCGCCGGCTGGCGATGCCGGCAAGCCTTGACGGTGGCATCACATCCGGCCTGCAGGAAGACATCCTGACCCATGCGACGCCAGCAGCTGCCAAGGCGCTCGCCATCCTCGACAATCTCGAGACGGTGCTTGCCATCGAACTGACCGCCGCCGCGCAGGCCCATGACCTGCAGCCATCCAAGGCCAAGAGAGCTGCGATGACGCAAGGGATCTACGAGCGGCTTCGCCATGTGGTGCCCGTCTACCAGGACGATCGGCCCATGAACGGCGACATCCAGCAGATCCGGATACTCCTGAAGACGACGGCTGCATGGTCGGAGAGCGAGGGCGCATGACGACTGTACTCACCAATGCTCGGCTCGCGACCATGGCACCGGGCCTGCCAGGGCTCGGCGTGATCGAGAATGGCAGTCTGGTGATAGATGGCGGGCGGATCGTGGCCGTCGGCGCGGCGAACGATATCACGACCCCCAGCGGTGCCGACGTCATCGACTGCGAGGGGCGCTGCGTGACCCCGGGCCTGATCGATTGCCACACCCATCTGGTGCATGCCGGCAATCGGGCCAAAGAATTCGAGATGCGTCTTGCCGGCGCTTCCTATGAGGAAATTGCACGCGCTGGCGGCGGTATCGTCTCGTCGGTGCGCCAGGTGCGCGAGGCGAGCGAGGAGGATCTTGTCACCCAAACCCTTCCCCGGCTCGATGCGCTGATCGCCGAGGGTGTGACGACCGTTGAGGTCAAGTCCGGCTATGGGCTGACCGTCGATGACGAGCTCAAGATGCTGCGTGCTGCGCGTCAGCTCGGAGACGAGCGTCGGGTCGCCGTCACGACGACCTATCTCGGCGCCCACGCAACGCCTGCCGACTACAGGGGGCGCAATCGCGCCTTCATCGAGGAGGTTGTGCTGCCGGGCCTGAGGGCTGCCAAGGTGCAAGGACTGGTCGATGCGGTGGACGGCTTTTGCGAAGGCATCGCCTTTTCTCCTGAGGAGATGCGGATTGTCTTCGACGCGGCGAAATCTCTCGGACTGCCGGTAAAACTGCATGCGGATCAGCTGTCGAACCTCCATGGGGCAGCCCTTGCAGCCGAGTACCAGGCGCTGTCGGCCGACCATCTGGAATACACGGATGAGGAAGGTGCTGCCGCAATGACGCAGGCCGGAACCGTCGCGGTGCTGCTGCCAGGCGCCTACTACTTCATCCGCGAGACGAAGAAGCCGCCGATCGAGTTCTTCCGCAAACACGGAACGGCCATGGCGCTTGCCACGGACTGCAATCCCGGGACCTCGCCGCTCACCTCCCTGCTGCTCACCATGAACATGGCCGCCACGCTGTTTCACATGACGGTCGAGGAATGCCTTCTTGGTGTCACCCGCAATGCCGCCCGCGCGCTCGGGCGTCTCGATACGGTCGGCACCATTGAGGTCGGCAAGCAGGCCGATCTTGCCATCTGGTCGGTCGAGAGCCCGGCTGAGCTTGTCTACCGCATCGGGTTCAATCCGCTGCATCAGCGCATCTGGAACGGCCACATCACCAAAGGAATTCTGTCGTGACCATTACGCTTCACCCCGGCCGCGTCTCTCTCGCCGAACTGGCCGAGATCTACTGGAGCGGCGAAAGTGCCGTGCTCGACCGCAGTTTCGATGCCGGCATCGAGAGGGCGGCCGCGCGCATTGCCGAAATCGCCGCCGGCAATGAGCCGGTCTATGGCATCAATACCGGCTTCGGCAAACTCGCCTCGATCAAGATCGATGCTGCCGATACGGAGACGCTGCAGCGCAATCTGATTCTCTCGCATTGCTGCGGCGTGGGCCAGCCGCTGGCGAACAATATCGTGCGCTTGATCATGGCGCTTAAGCTGATCTCGCTCGGTCGCGGCGCCTCCGGCGTTCGCCTGGACCTGGTGCGGCTGATCGAAGGCATGCTGGACAAGGGTGTCACCCCGCTCATTCCAGAGAAAGGCTCCGTCGGTGCATCCGGCGATCTCGCACCGCTTGCGCATATGGCCGCTGTGATGATGGGAGAGGCCGAGGCCTTCTATCAGGGCGAACGGCTTTCCGGCGCCGAGGCGCTGAAGCGCGCGGGGCTGACGCCCGTCGTGCTGGCGGCCAAGGAAGGTCTGGCGCTGATCAACGGCACGCAGGCCTCGACGGCGCTGGCGCTGGCCGGCCTGTTCCGCGCCCATCGGGCTGCACTGGCGGCACTGATCACCGGCGCGCTCTCGACGGATGCAGCCATGGGCTCGTCAGCGCCCTTCACCGCTGACATCCATACGCTGCGCGGCCACAAGGGCCAGATCGATACGGCAGCGGCATTGCGTGGCCTGCTCGCCGGTTCGGTGATCCGGGAAAGCCATCTGGACGGCGACGAACGTGTGCAGGATCCCTATTGCATCCGTTGCCAGCCGCAGGTCGACGGCGCCTGCCTCGACCTGTTGCGCATGACGGGCCGGACACTCGAAATCGAAGCGAACGCCGTCACCGACAATCCGCTGGTGCTTTCCGACATGAGCGTCGTCTCTGGCGGCAACTTCCATGCCGAGCCGGTGGCCTTCGCTGCCGACCAGATCGCGATTGCCGTCTGCGAGATCGGCGCGATCGCACAACGGCGCATCGCGTTGCTGGTCGATCCGGCCCTCTCCTACGGGCTGCCGGCCTTCCTCGCCAAGAAACCGGGGCTCAACTCCGGTCTGATGATCGCGGAGGTCACGTCGGCTGCCCTGATGAGTGAAAACAAGCAGATGGCCCATCCGGCCTCTGTCGATTCGACGCCGACATCCGCCAATCAGGAAGACCATGTGTCCATGGCCTGCCATGGCGCGCGGCGCCTGCTGCAGATGACCGACAACCTCTTCTCGATCATCGGCATCGAGGCGCTGACGGCTGCCCAGGGCGTGGAATTCCGCGCGCCCCTGACGACAAGCCCGGAACTGCAACGCGTGATCTCCACCTTGCGTGCCCATGTCGCCACCCTGGAGGAGGACCGCTACATGGCCCCCGATCTGGAGGCCGCCGGTCGCCTGGTGGCGGATGGGACCTTGGTTTCGGCGGTCTCCGCCGGGATACTGCCGGGGCTGGAGGGCTGAGATGGCCGTCTTCGAAATCACCCAAGGCAACTCGCCCGTCATTCTCGCCTTCCCGCATACGGGCACGGATGTCCCACCCGCGATCTGGGATCGGCTTGATGATAACGGCAAACTGCTGGCCGATACCGACTGGCATATCCATGAACTCTATGCCGGCCTGCTGCCGGGTGCGACGGCGGTCAGGGCCACGTTCCATCGTTACGTGATCGATGCGAACCGCGACCCTGATGGCGTGAGCCTCTATCCGGGGCAGAACACCACCGGCCTCGTTCCGGAAACGGATTTCGACGGGGTGGCGATCTGGAAAAGCGGCGAAGAGCCGACCGAGGGCGATATCGCCGATCGGCTGGCAGGCTTCCATCAGCCCTATCATGCGGCGCTGAAGGCTGAAATCGAGCGCGTGAAAGCGTTGCATGGCGTGGCGGTGCTCTATGACTGCCATTCGATCCGTTCGTTGATCCCCTTCCTGTTCGAAGGGCCTCTGCCGGACTTCAACATCGGCACGGACATGGGCCGCACCTGCGATGTCAGGATCGAGAAAGCCGCCGCCGAGATCGCCGGTCGGGCCGAGGGATACACGTCTGTGGTCAATGGCCGCTTCAAGGGCGGCTGGACGACACGGCATTACGGGCAGCCGGAGACCGGCGTGCACGCCATCCAGATGGAACTGGCGCAGGTCACGCATCTGGCCACCGAAGCACCACCCTTCGCCTATGACGCCGGGAAGGCCGAGGCGCTGCGACATCATCTCAAGAAGATTCTGACATCAATCGAAGCCATCGCGCTCGATCTGAAACGCTGAGGAGCGAGGACCATGAGCAATCCCAGACACAATATCCGCGACGTCCGCGCCGCCACCGGAACCGAACTCTCGGCCAAGAGCTGGATGACGGAAGCGCCGCTGCGCATGTTGATGAACAATCTCGATCCCGATGTTGCCGAGCGGCCGCATGAGTTGGTCGTTTATGGCGGCATCGGGCGTGCGGCCCGCACCTGGGACGATTTCGACAGGATTGTCGAGACGCTGAAGACGTTGACCGAAGAAGAGACGCTGATCGTCCAGTCGGGCAAGCCGGTCGGTGTGTTCCGCACCCACAAGGACGCGCCGCGCGTGCTGATCGCCAATTCCAACCTCGTGCCGCATTGGGCGACCTGGGATCACTTCAACGAGCTGGATAAAAAGGGGCTGGCCATGTACGGCCAGATGACCGCCGGCTCGTGGATCTATATCGGCACGCAGGGCATCGTGCAGGGCACCTATGAGACCTTCGTGGAGGCTGGCCGCCAGCACTACAACGGCAATCTCAAGGGCAAGTGGATCCTGACCGGAGGCCTTGGCGGCATGGGTGGTGCCCAGCCGCTCGCCGCCGTCATGGCCGGCGCCTGCTGCCTTGCCGTCGAATGCGACGAGACCCGCATCGATTTCCGCCTGCGCACCCGTTACGTCGACGCCAAGGCGCATACGCTGGACGAGGCGCTTGCCCTGATCGACCAGTGGACGAAGGCCGGCGAAGCCAAATCCGTCGGCCTCGTCGGCAATGCCGCCGAGATCTTCCCGGAACTCGTGCGTCGCGGCGTGCGCCCTGACATCGTCACCGACCAGACCTCGGCCCATGATCCAATCCATGGCTATCTGCCGCTCGGCTGGACGGTTGCCGAATGGCGGGCAAAGCAGGAAAGCGATCCGAAGGCGGTGGAAGTCGCCGCACGCGCCTCGATGAAGACCCATGTGCAGGCCATGGTCGACTTCTGGAACAGGGGCATTCCGACGCTCGACTACGGCAACAACATCCGCCAGGTCGCCAAGGAAGAAGGCTTCGAGAATGCCTTTGCCTTCCCCGGCTTCGTGCCGGCCTATATCCGCCCGCTCTTCTGCCGCGGCATCGGCCCGTTCCGCTGGGCGGCACTTTCGGGCGATCCGGAGGATATCTACAAGACCGATGCCAAGGTGAAGGAGCTGCTGCCCGACAACACGCATCTGCATAACTGGCTGGACATGGCACGCGAGCGCATCGCCTTCCAGGGTCTGCCCGCCCGCATCTGCTGGGTCGGCCTTGGCGATCGCCACAAGCTCGGCCTCGCCTTCAACGAGATGGTGCGGACTGGCGAGCTGAAGGCACCCGTCGTCATCGGACGTGACCATCTCGACAGCGGCTCCGTCGCCTCGCCGAATCGCGAGACGGAAGCGATGAAGGACGGCTCGGACGCCGTGTCCGACTGGCCGCTTCTGAACGCACTCCTGAACTGCGCCTCGGGTGCGACCTGGGTCTCGCTGCATCATGGCGGCGGCGTCGGCATGGGCTTTTCACAGCATTCCGGCATGGTCATCTGCGCCGATGGCACGGACGATGCTGCACGCCGGCTGGAGCGGGTGCTGTGGAACGATCCGGCGACCGGCGTGATGCGCCATGCCGATGCGGGCTATGACATCGCGCTCGACTGCGCCAAGGAAAAAGGCCTTCGTCTGCCCGGCATTCTCGGCAATTGAGGGGACGCGAAACGCCCATGTCCATCCGCATCCAGCGCTTCGACGAGCACCTGAAGATGCCCTGGAAAAACGGGCTGGGGATCACCCGCGAGGTGATCTCCAGGCCTGCTTCGGATGGAGCCGGCGGGTTCGACTGGCGAATCAGTCTTGCGACCGTCGGGACCTCCGGTCCGTTCTCGGTCTTTGCCGGGATCGACAGGACGATAGCCGTTCTGCAAGGCGACGGCATGCAGTTGACGGTCGATGGGAGGCAGGAGCCGCCGCTACTCGTGGAATCGCCTCCCTTCGCCTTTTCCGGCGATTCGGAAGTGCAGGCCGATTGTCTTGGCGGCGAAACCCTCGATCTCAATGTCATGAGCCGTCGCGGGTTTTTCGTTCATCGCATGACGAAGATCGACGTCTCAGCCGCACAGACGCTTTCGGTGTCGGGGGACACCGTCGCAATCGTGTTTCGGGGTGATGCCCTTGTTGCGATCGATAGCATGGGATCGGAAGTCGGGCTCGGCGATATCATGATCTCAGAGCAGGTACCGTTTGAGTTCACCGTCGAGCCTCGCGCGGCTGATTGCACGCTCTACCGCGTCGAAATGATTGCCGTTCTGGATCGGGCCTCCGGTCCCGAACCGGTTGCCTAGACAAGGCATGTGCCGATAAGGGAATGCCCGAAGCGCGGCGGCTAGAAACCCGCAAGATCGCTTCGCTACCATCAGGATCGACCCACCATGTCCGACGACCAGCCAGGCTTTGCACTCCCCGAGGAACGGCAGGATACGCCGCTCTACGAGCAGATGAAGGCCGAGATCAAGGCGCGGATTGAGCGTGGCGAATGGCCGATCAATTACCGCATTCCCTCCGAGAACGAGCTGGTCGAGATGCTGGGGGTCAGCCGGATGACGGCGCATCGGGCGCTCAGGGAACTGGCCAACGAAGGCGTCATCGTGCGTGTCCAGGGGCGAGGCTCCTTCGTTGCGCCGAAGAAGCGCCGGGCCAATGTCAGCGACGTGCGCAACATCGCCGAGGAGATCGCCGAGCGCGGCGGCGAGCATTCCGTAGAGATCGTGCTGATGCAGGCGGAAGTTTGCGATCACGATCTGGCGGACAGGCTGGAAGTGGAGGCCGGCACATCAGCCTTTCATTCGGTCATCGTGCACAAGGAGGACGACCTGCCGATCCAGCTCGAGGATCGCTTCGTCCATGCGGAGCTTGCGCCCGCCTATCTCGATCAGGATTTCCTGGCGATGACGCCGAATGCCTATCTGAGCGGTATCGCGCCGATTTCGCGTGCCGAGCAGTTCGTTGAGGCGGTACTTCCACAGCCCTGGGAATGCCGGCTGCTGGCCATCGCAAGGTCCGAACCCTGTCTTCTGGTGCGGCGTCGGACCTGGTCCGGCGACCGGCTGGTGACATCCGTTCGGCTTCTCTATCCGGGTAGCCGCTACAGTCTCGAAAGTTCTTATTGAGCCGAGAAGAAAACCGGCCGCAAGCTTTGTCGAGGCCGGTCGAAGTTGGCCCAGTCGGTCAGGCTGTGACCGAGGGCTCCTTGATCCGGAACCAGATCAGATAAAGCGCCGGCAGGAAAAGCAGCGTCAGCACCGTACCGACAATGATGCCGCCCATCATCGCGAAAGCCATTGGCCCCCAGAAGATCTCAGAGGCGATGGGGATGAGCGCGAGACTGGCTGCGGCAGCCGTCAGCATGATCGGTCGCATGCGGTGCTCGGTGGCCTCGCGTACGGCGTCCCAGGCATGCCGGCCGTTGCGTTGCAGCGTATCGATCTCGACCACGAGGATGACCGAGTTTCGGATGAGGATACCGATCAGGGCCAAGACGCCGAGAATGGCAACGAAGCCGAGAGGCGCCCCGCTGGGCAGGAGGGCTGCGACAACACCGATCAGTCCGAGCGGGGCGACAATCACCACCATGAAAAGGCGCTGGAAGCTCTGCAGCTGGAACATGAGGATCGTCGTCATGGTCAGAAGCATCAGCGGCACGACGGCCGCAATCGGTGCCTGGCTTTTGGCGCTGCTTTCGACCGAGCCGCCGACCGCGACATGATAACCCGCAGGAAGATCGGCGGCAAAGGTTTCGACCTTGCCCTTCAAGGCCGCATCAATGGTGGCCGGCTGCGTGGCATCGGTAATGGCAGCTTTCAGCGTGATCGTCGGACTGCGATCACGACGCCAGATCACGGGCTGCTCCATGCCGTAGGAGAAGGTGGCGATGGAGGCGAGCGGTACGGACTGGCCATCACCGCCGGGTAGCTGCAGATTGCGGAGTGTTTCAACAGACTGACGCTCGTCGCCCGGCGCACGGCCAACAACGTTGATCAGATAGATACTGTCGCGCAGCTGGGTCATGGTGGAGCCACCGGCCATATTGTTGAGCGCCGTCGCGATATCGCTCGAGCTCACGCCGAGAAGGCGGGCCTTGTCTTGAAGCACATCGACCTTGACGGTGCGAGCCGGCTCCATCCAGTCGAAGACGATGCGACCGAGACGTGGCTCCGTGCCGATGACGGCTGCAAGTCCGGCTGCGTATTCGCGCACCTTTTCCGGATCCGGGCCGCTGACGCGGTACTGGATCGGCCGACCGACCGGCGGCCCAAGCTCCATTTCCTTGACCAGAATGTCCGTACCCGGATAGCCATCTGCGGCAACCGCCTTCAGCTTTTCCTTGAGAGCCTCACGGGCTTCGATGCTCTTTGTCACGATGACCATCTGGCCGAAATATGGGGCCGACGGCTGCACGTCGAATGAGAGAACGAAACGCTTGGCGCCTTGCCCAACATAGGACGTCCAGTGGTCGATACTGTCGTCATTGGCGAGGTAGGCGGCCTCGAATTCATCCATGTCGGCCTTGGTCTGGGCCAGCGTGGAGTTCTGCCGCCCGGTCCAATCGACGATCAGCTCCGGACGATCCGATGCTGGGAAGAACTGCTGCTGGACGAAGCCCATGCCATAGACGGAGAGGAGGAAGACGCCGAATGTGGCGGCGACCGTCATCTTCGGCCGATGCATGCAAGCCGCCAGAATGCGCGAGAACATCTGGGCAACCCTGCCCTTCTGCTCATGATGCCGCTCCATCTTTGCCGGAAGGATCAGCACCCCGAGAACCGGCGCGAAGAGAACGGCCACAATCCAGGAAACGATCAGGGCAACGGCAATGACGACGAAGAGCGAGAAGGTGAACTCGCCGGCGGCGCTGTCGTTTAGACCGACGGGAATGAAACTCGCGACGGTGACCAGGGTGCCGGTCAGCATCGGAAACGCCGTCGAGGTCCAAACCGCTATCGCTGCCTTGGACAGGGGTTCGCCCTGTTCAAGCTTGGACACCATCATCTCGATGGCGATCATGGCATCGTCGACCAGGAGGCCGAGCGCGATGATCAATGCACCCAGCGAAATGCGCTGGAGGGAGATGCCCAGATACTCCATGGCGACGAAGGTGATGGCGAGGACCAGCGGGATCGACAGAGCGACCACGAGCCCGGCTCTGGCGCCGAGACTTATGAAGCTGACGACGAGAACGATGGCGATCGCCTCGAAGAGGGCCTTGGTGAAACCGCCGACCGCCTCGTCGACGACAACTGCCTGATCGGCCACATGATGAATGCCAATGCCGATGGGCAGGTTGGCGGTTACCTTTTCCATCCTCTCGGACAGGGCTTCGCCGAATTCGAGCAGGTTGGAGCCCGGCTTCATGCCGATCGCAAGACCGATCGCCGGCTCGCCATTGACCCGGAACAACGCCTGTTGCGGGTCGACATAGCCGCGCGTGATGGTCGCGACATCGCTCAGTCGAAAGAAGCGGTCGTTGACGCGAAGGTTGACCTTTCTCAGATCGTCTTCGGTGGAGAACTGACCTGAGACGCGCATGCTGATGCTCTCGGACGCGGTGCGCAGAGTGCCTGATGCGACGACGGCGTTCTGGTTCTGCAGTGTCTCGACGATCTGTTGCTGGGTGATGCCGAGCGCGGCCATACGCCGGGTGGAGAATTCCAGATAGATCACTTCGTCCTGAGCGCCGATGAGATCGACCTTACCGACATTGGGAACGGCAAGGATCTCGGTTCTTGCCGCTTCCAGATAGTCCCGGAGCTGTCGCTGTGTCAGTCCGTCCGCCGTGAAGGCATAGATATTGCCATAGACATCACCGAAGCTGTCGATGAAAAAGGGACCGACCACACCCTGAGGGAGGTTGGGAACGATGTCATTGATCATGTTCCGGACCTTGACCCAGGTCTGGCTGACGTCCGCCGCCTTCGTGTTCTCGAGAAGGTTGACGTAGATCGTCGCCTGTCCCGGCGCATTGATGCTCTTGGTGTAGTCGAGGGATTCGAGTTCCTGCAGTTTCTTCTCGATCCGATCGGTGACCTGACTGGTCATTTCGTCGACCGATGCTCCCGGCCACTGGGCCTGGATCAGCATCGTCTTGATCGTGAATTCGGGATCTTCTTCCCGTCCGAGATTGAAATAGGCCATGATCCCCGCAACCGTGGAGAGGATCATGAAATACCAGACGAGCGACTTGTGCCGCAGTGCCCATTCGGAAAGATTGAATTTGCTGTTCATCGGGCGATCTCGTCGGTGAAGGAAACGATCTGATTTTCGGTGAGGGAGTTCACGCCGGCGCTGACCACGCGCTCTCCGGCCTGCAATCCCGAAACAATGTCATAGCCGCCGCCATCGGCCTTTTCGGCTTCGACAGGCCGACGCGCCACGGCACCGCTGGCCGGGTCGATGACCCAGACAAATGCGCCGCCTGACTGATCGGCACCCATGGCCGTTTCAGGCAGCCAGATGGCGGTGGCGACGGCTGCGATTGGTCTCGCGACCACGGTGCTGCCGAGGCGAAACGCTTTGTCCGGGGCAGAAAGCGCAAGCTTGGTTCGCCGCGTCCGGGTTGCGCCATCAGCCTCGGGTGCGACCTCCCGCACGCGACCTTGTGCCTTGATTTGCGGGTTCGACAGGAGGGTGACCTCGTATTCCGTGTCGGGCAGTTGAAGCGCCTTCAGCGTGTCGGGGACATCGATGACAGCATCGAGGGCCTCCAGCCGGGCGATCGTCACGGCCGATTGACCGGCTGCAACGACCTGTCCGACTTCCGCGCTAACGGCCGAAACGACACCATCGGTTTGTGCGACGACAGTGGCATAGGTTGTCTGCTCACGCGCTTTCGTCAGATCGGCTTCCTTTTGCCGGACAGTCGCCTCGGCGGCTTCCGCGGTCTGCTCGGCTTCTTCCAGTCGCTCACGCGTGGTCGCCTGGGTTCTCAGAAGTGTCGCCTGACGGCTGGCATTGACCTGCGCCAGATCGAGTTTGGCATTTGCGGATGCAAGATCTGCTTCGGCCTGGCGGACAGCGAGCTGAAGGCTGGTCGTGTCGAGCGTCATCAGAACCTCGCCGGCACGAACGACATCGCCGACATCGACCATGCGCGCGGTGACCCGACCGAGCAGACGAAAGCCGATGTCGACATTCAGCTTGGCCTCGACGGTCCCGGTGAAGGTCGATCCAGGCTCACTCGCGCGCGGCCCGGCGATGACCGAGAGAGCCGGACGCTCCTGCGGCGCGGCCTGTTCTTCGGCCTCGCTGCAGGAACTCAGCGCAACGACCGCAAGGCACAGAAATGCAATTGCTTTCACTTGCTTCATTGCGCGTCTCCCTGAACCGTACGAACCTTTTGTTTCGGATAGAGAAACTGCGTTCCCTCGACGACGAACTGATCACCGGGTTCAAGCCCGTTGGCGACGATGATCCGGTCGGCGTCGTAGCGCAGCACCTCGATTTGACGGGTCTCGACTGTCTCCGTGGCCGGATCGACGACGAAGACTGCGGGCTTTCCGTTGGCACTGGTCAAAGATTGGGACGGAATGGATATTCGCCCCACTTCCGAGAGCTTCGCATAGGCCACAATTGCCGAACCCAGCGTGATCTCCGGTGGCGGATCGGTGATCGACAGCTTCAGTCGTACTGTGCCGAGCTTGCGATCCACCGAGGGGCTGATCTCCTGAATGTGCGCGACTGCGCGAATATCCGGCCGATCGACAAGGGCGACTTCGACCGATTCAGGCGGCGTGTCCCTGGTCAAGGCACTTTCATCCACGTTGAAGACAGCATCGAGCTCGCCATCATGGGCGAGCTTGAATGCGGCCGATGATGGCTGCACGACTTCTCCCGGCTCGATGCTCACAGCCGTGATGAGGCCATCGGCATCGGCTTTCAGCTCGGTCTGAGCCAGGCTTTCCTGCACGCTGGCGAGATTTGCCTGTGCTGCATCGAGATCATTGACTGCCGAATCATATTGCTGGATCGCCTCGTCCAGCTGCTGCTGTGGCAGAGCACCTGTCTGTGTCAGGGTGCGACGGCGGTTGAGATAGGATTCGGCGGTGCGCAAGGTGGCTTGGCGGGCGCGGATGGCCGCTTCTGCCGCCGCCAGATCCGCCTTCTGTTCCGTCGGATCGATGCGGGCAAGCACCTGACCGACCTTCACCCGATCGCCGACCCCGACATCACGGGCGATGACGCGGCCGCTGACCTTGAAGGACAGGACGCTTTCGACCCTCGGCTTCACCTCCCCGGTACCGGAGACCGTGACGGCATCGGACACGGTGGCTGCGGTCGCGACCCTCACCGTCGGCACATAGCCGGCCTTTTCCGACGCCTCGTCGCTGCAGGAGGCGAGAAGGAGGGGCAGAACTGCCGCCAGCAGCCATGGGAGTTTTCTTGACGTCGGGGGCAACCGACCCATCTGGCGCGTTACCAACGGGGTGGGCATCGCAGGCTCCTGAAAACGAGGGAGGATTTTATTCATCGTCTGTTGAATATATGCCGGAATGCGGCTAGGCTTGTCAAGCGAACGAATTGAGGGTGGTGTGAAACAGGTTAAGAACGTGCCAGAGCGGAAACGGGGTCGGCCTCGCCGGGGCGCAGAACAGAATGCCGAAGGCCTTCTGGAGGCTGCAATGGAGACCTTTGCGGCAAATGGTTTCGAGCAGACATCACTGCGCGCAATCGCAGCGACCGCAGGTGTCGACGTCGCGCTGATATCCTACCGCTACGGATCAAAAATGGGCCTTTGGCAGGCGATCGTGACCGAAGTGGCGCGCGAAACCGTGGAATTGCTCGAGGCAGCGATTGCTCGGGCCCAAGACCGCCCGCAAGCAGAGCGTGTCGATTTCATCAGTTCCGAAGTCGTGGACGTGATCTGGCGGCGAACACATTTTTCGAGAATTATGTTTTCGGAAATCATTCAAAGCCGGGACGAGGAACGAAAGGATTTCATCGAGGAGGCCTTGGCGAAGCCATTTCTCGAAGTCGTCTATCCTTTCGTGCAGTCAAGCCTTGAGGCGGCGGGGCAGAAGCGTCCGTTCGATATCAAACTGGGCATGATGGCGTCGATCGCGCTTGCGGGACTCTTGAGTTCAACGCGCGAGTTCACCGGCCGCTTCGTGGAGGTGGCGAGACATGACGAAATGCTGCAATACCAGGTGAAGCAGATCATCAAGAGCATGTGGACCGGCCCCGCTAACAACGCGGTGCCCACCCCTCAAGCAGCTGGAACGAAGGGATCCTGACCAACCGTTGCAAGGGCTCTATCAGCGGTGTGGTTCGCCGGGTCCCGTTGCACGGTAAAGCAGATAGGCAAAGACGGCAGCCAGACCGAACCATGTCATGGCATAGCCGAAATGCTTGTTCGGGAAGGAGACGACGGTCAGCCCGCCAATCGGGAGTGCGTCGCCGCGTTCGTCAGAATCGATGAAATAGGGCGCCACGTCACCTAGCCCGAGCGTACCGGCCATCGCAAAGGTGTCGCGAGAGAACCAGCGGCCATTGGCGGGATCATTGTCCCGCAAAAAGGCGCCGCCGGGTTGGGTGAGCCGCAAAAGCCCCGTCACCTCGGGCTCGCCAGCAGGTCGCTGACGATCTGCCGGCGACGTGCGATCATCAGGTACGAAGCCTCTGTTGACGAAGAGCCGCCACCCTTCGAGCGTTTCGAAAGGCGACATGACCCAGAAACCGGACCCGCGGGCCGTAACGGCCTTGACGAGGATATCGTCGCCCGGAAGATAGCGGCCTTGTACCTCGACGCGGCGATATTCCGCGGTGTCGAAGGAGACGGCAGCCCAGTCATTAGGACCGGGCGCAGAGACCGGCGGGGCAAGAAGCCCCGCTTCGACCCGTTCTATGAGTGCCGTTTTCCACTGAAGACGCTGGAGCTGCCAGACGCCCAGCCCGAGGAGCAGGGCGATGGCGAGCGTGCCGAGCCCGATGATCCACCATGGTCGGCCCGCTCGCGTCATGTCACCTCGCTGTCTCAGGAGCCGAAGCCCTGGAAGCTCTCGTGATCCATTGATGGCATCATGTTGGTGTTGAGGTTGTACATGACCCAGACGGAGCCAGCGATCATGATCACCACGACGATGACAGTGAAGATCATCGACAGCATGGTCCAGCCTTCGTCCGACCGGGTGTTCATGTGCAGGAAGTAGACCATGTGGACGAGAACCTGGACGACAGCGAAGGCGATCACGGTCACCGCGGTCAAGACGCGGCTTTCGAAGCCACCGCTCATGACAATCGCAAAGGGAATGATCGTCAGGATCGCGGCCAGCACGAAGCCGGTCAGGTATGACCGGTAGCTGCCATGATCATGACCGGTGCTGTCGTGACCATGGTCGTTGTGGCCATGGGGCTTGATGGAGTGTTGCGACATCAGATCATCCCCAGAAGATAAACGAAGGTGAAGACCCCGATCCAGATGACATCGAGGAAGTGCCAGAACATGCTCAAGCATTCCATGCGTCGGGTGTTGGCAGGGATCAGGCCTTTCTGATTGACCTGGATCATCAGCGTGACAAGCCAGATGCAGCCGAACAGCACGTGCAGGCCGTGCGTGCCGACCAGCGCGAAGAAGGCCGAGAGGAAGGCCGAGCGCTGCGGACCAGCGCCGAGCTCGATCAGGTGATGAAACTCGTAGATCTCGAGCGCCAGGAAGGCGATGCCGAGCAGGAGAGTGATGGCAAGCCAGATCTGCATGCGGGCCTGCCTGCCCTCATACATGGCGAGCATGGCGAAGCCGAAAGTGATCGAGGAGACCAGCAGGAAGCCAGTGTTGATCGCAATCAGGTTCAGCTCGAAGAGCGCCTTTGGGCCGGGACCGGCCGCATAGCTCTGGCCGACCACGGCGAAGACCGCGAAGAGGACTGCAAACATCAGGCAGTCGCTCATCAGGTAGATCCAGAAGCCGAGCCGCGTCGACGCGCCTTCCGGATGGTGATGCGGCTCGGTTTCCCAATAGACGGCAGGCGTATCGGTTTGGGTGACGGTGCTCACGATTGTTGCGCTCCTACGCTTGCCGGTTCGCGCTCACGCGCCTTTTCGACACGCTCGACCTCGTCGACGGGGACGTAATAGTCCCGATCGTAGTTGAAGGTATGGGCGATCGACACGGCGATGATCGCGAGGAAGGACACGGCCGCCAGCCACCAGATGTACCAGACCAGCGCGAAGCCGCAGAGCGTGGCAAGCGCGGAGATCATGACGCCTGAGCCGGTGTAACGCGGCATGTGGATCGGCAGATAGGGTGCCTTCGGGCGTGTCTGGCCAACCTGCTTCATGTCGTGCCAGGCGTCGAGATCGTGGACGACAGGCGTGAAGGCGAAGTTGTATGCCGGCGGCGGGGAGGACGTCGCCCATTCGAGCGTGCGACCATCCCAGGGGTCGCCGGTGACATCCATGTTGTCCTTCCGGTTCCAGATCGAGACTGCGATCTGGATGAAGAAGGCGGCGATGCCGACAGCGATCAGCACGGCGCCCAGCGCTGCCAGAATGAACCATATCCTGAGATCCGGATCATCAAAGACGCGCATGCGGCGGGTGACCCCCATCAGGCCGAGCACGTAGAGCGGCATGAAGGCGAGCCAGAAGCCGCTGACCCAGCTCCAGAAGGAGACCTTGCCCCAGAAGACATTAAGCTGGAAGCCGAAAGCCTTGGGCCACCAATAGGCGATCGCCGCAAAGCAGCCGAACAACACACCGCCGATGATGACGTTGTGGAAGTGCGCCACCAGGAAGAGCGAGTTGTGCAGGACGAAGTCTGCCGGCGGGACAGCAAGAAGTACGCCGGTCATGCCACCGATGGTGAAGGTCAGCATGAAGGCGACCGTCCACATCATCGGCAGATCGAAGCGCACCCTGCCCTTATACATGGTGAAGAGCCAGTTGAAGATCTTGGCCCCCGTGGGCACCGAGATGATCATGGTGGTGATGCCGAAGAAGGCGTTCACCGAGGCGCCCGAGCCCATGGTGAAGAAGTGGTGCAGCCAGACGACATAGCTCAGGATCGTGATGCAGACGGTGGCATAGACCATCGAGCTGTAGCCGAATAGACGCTTGCCGGAAAAGGTCGAGGTGATCTCCGAGAAGACGCCGAAGAGCGGCAGGATGAGGATGTAGACTTCCGGGTGACCCCAGATCCAGATGAGGTTGATATACATCATCGGGTTGCCGCCGAGATCATTCGTGAAGAAGTTCGTTCCCACGTAGCGATCAAGCGTCAGGAGGATCAGCGTCATCGTCAAAACCGGGAAGGAGGCGACGATGAGGATGTTGGTGCAGAGTGCCGTCCAGGTGAAGACCGGCATGCGCATCAGGGTCATGCCCGGGGCACGCATCTTGACGATGGTGACGAGCAGGTTGATGCCGGACAGCGTCGTTCCAACCCCGGCGATCTGGAGGCCCCAGATATAGTAATCGACCCCGACCCACGGACTGTAGCCGATGCCCGACAGTGGCGGGAAGGCAAGCCAGCCGGTCTGCGCGAACTCACCGACGAAGAGTGAGGCCATGACAAGCACGGCACCGCCGACGGTCATCCAGAAGGAGAAGTTGTTGAGGAAGGGGAACGAGACGTCTCGCGCGCCGATCTGCAGCGGCACGACGTAGTTCATCAGTCCCGTGACGAAGGGCATCGCCACGAAGAAGATCATGATCACGCCGTGGGCGGTGAAGATCTGGTCATAGTGATGGGCGTTAAGATAGCCCTCCGAGCCATTGAAGGCGAGCACCTGCTGAAGGCGCATCATGATGGCATCGGCGAAGCCTCGCACCAGCATGACCAACGCCAGAATTATATACATGATGCCGATCTTCTTGTGATCGACAGAGGTCAGCCATTCCCGCCAGAGATAGCCCCAAAGGCGGTAATAGGTCAGCGCGCCCACCGTTGCAGCGCCCCCGACCGCAACCACAACGAAGGTTGCAAGCACGATCGGGTCCGACGGGATCGCACTCCAATTGAGGCGACCGAGAAGAAGCGTGGTGGAATGGTCTATCGTAGCCATGCCAAATTCCTGTCAGAGTTGCGGCGCATTGCCGGATGCCTGCCGGACGAGCGTGAGAAAACGTTCGGCCTCACCGCCGAAAGGCGATACCGGCTGCGGCATGTTGTGTCCCATCAGTGGACCCGAAACGACGGGCTGGTCGTTGTAGGAAGCAGGCTTTGCGGCCAGCATCTGCTCCAGCTCTTCCGCCGAGCAGAAGCCGAGAACCTTGAAGGGTTCCCAGCCGAAGACCGGCTCGCGCGTGCCGCGGCGTTCATGCTTGTCGTAGATCAGGGCGCTCATGTTGACCGTTCCGGCGAGACCCGTTCCGCCTTGGGCGTCGAGCGCCATCATTTCGGCCATGCAGATCTTGCCGTCTTCGACGCACATGTTGACCACGCGCGGAAATAGCTGCGGATCGACACTGGCAAACGTGATCGGCGTGACGTTCTCGGTGGGACGCTCGAGCTCGAGATACTTCGCCCGGTCCAGCTTGTCGCTGCCCGCGCGCGCCTCCTCGACCCAGGCCTCGAAGGCGGCAGCGTCGGTTGCGTTTGCCTTGAAGCGCATGCCAGAGAAGCCGGCACCCGAGTAATGCGAGGCGAGCCCCTGGAAGGTACCTTCCTTATTGAAAACACCGTGCAGCGTCGTCTGCATGCCGGGCATGGCGTAGATCATGCCGGCCATGTGCGGGATGTAGAAGGCATTCATCACCGAAGAGGAGGTCAGCGAGAATCGGATCGGCCGATCGACCGGGACCGGAAGTTCGTTCACCGTGGCGACGCCGTATTGCGGGTAGATGAAGAGCCATTTCCAGTCGAGTGCCACGACCTGAACCTCAAGCGGCTCCTGCTGCGGATCGAGCGGCTGCTCCTCAGACACGCGCGCCAGTGGCCTGTAGGGATCGAGAAGATGGGTACCGACCCAGGTCAGCGCACCGAGGCAGATGATGATCATCAGGGGGATCGCCCAGATGATCAGCTCGAGCTTGGTCGAGTGGGACCAGTTCGGCCTGTAGATCGCCTGACTGTTGGATGCACGGTAGTGCCAGGCGAACCAGCAGGTGAGCGCCATCACCGGAATAATGATGATCAGCATCAGAAGCGTGGAGATGACCAGAAGGTCACGCTGCTGGGCGGCGACGTCGCCGGTGGGAGCAAGGACTTCAGCCTTGCAGGCGGACAGGAAAAGGACCGCCACCACGGCGGCCAATATTTTCGGGAGGCGAAGCTCTTGCATCTCTTACCCTGATACGCTGACGGGTCACAGAGCAGGGGTCCCCCCGAACACCACTCGACGACCATTGACATTCGCCAAGCTAGTTAGTTGGGTTTTGCGGTGCAGCACATACGACAATTTGTCACCTGTCAATTTGGCCGCACCTGCGGCATTTCATTTAAGCATGTTAGACTAAGGCGAACGCTGTATCCCCCGGTGCGCGCCCGCCCAGTACAATCGAGAAAGTGATCCCGCGACATGGCGAGCATGACCGGTTCTGCACCCCCGGCCGCACAGAACGGCCGCACAACTTCAGACGATGACCATCACGTTTCACCGTCCGATATCGCTGTCGGCGTCATCATCGGGCGCACGTCGGAGTTCTTCGACTTCTTCGTGTTCGCGATCGCGTCCGTCATCGTCTTTCCGGCGCGCATCTTTCCGTTCCTCGATCCGCTGACCGGGACGCTCTGGTCCTTCGTGCTGGTGGCGCTCGCCTTCGTGGCACGACCGCTCGGCACTGTGATTTTCACAGCCCTCGACCGCAGACATGGCCGCGTGACCAAGCTGACGGTGGCGCTTTTCCTGCTGGGAACTTCCACTGTCGCCATGGGGCTGGTGCCGTCCTATGAAACCGCCGGATGGTGGGCAATCGCCATGCTGGCGCTCTTGCGCATCGGCCAGGGTCTGGCGCTTGGCGGGACCTGGGATGGCCTTGCACCGCTGCTGGCCATCACTGCGTCGAAGGACAAGCGTGGTTTCTATGCCATGATCCCGCAGCTCGGCGCTGTGGTTGGTCTTGCCGTCGCCGCCGTGCTGTTCGCCTACCTCGTCATGACGCTGTCGGCCGCCGACTTCCTCGACTGGGGCTGGCGTTATCCATTCTTTGTCGCCTTCGCGATCAATGTCGTCGCGCTCTTTGCGCGTCTGCGCATCGTCGACACGCCCGAGTTCAAGGAACTCTTCGAGACGAACGAGCTAACCCCGACGGGATTGCGCGCCACCCTGTCGCAGGACGGACGCACGGTTCTGCTCGGCGTTTTCGTGCCGCTGGCGAGCTTTGCCATGTTCCACATGGTCACGGTCTTCCCGCTTTCGTGGATTTTCCTCTACACGGACGAGGCGCCGGGCACCTTCCTCCTGATCGAAGCGGCCGGTGCTGCCGTCGGCATCCTTGCCATGCTGTTCTCCGGCTGGCTTTCGGACCGTATCGGCCGTGACAGGATCCTCGTCTGGGGGGCCTGGGCCATCGGTGCCTTCGCGCTGACGGCGCCTCTGCTGCTGAACGGCGGCCAGGCCGGTGTCGTCGCCTACATGATGGTTGGTTTCGTCATTCTCGGCTTCAATTTCGCCCAGTCCTCCGGAACCATCGCCTCTCTGTTTGACCGTCGAAATCGCTACACGGCCTCCGCGATGGTCTCGGCACTCTCCTGGATGTTCGGGGCAGGGTTTGCACCTTTGGCAGCACTGTTGCTGTCTACCTGGTTCGGTCTGTTTGCAGCCGGCCTCTACCTTCTGTCGGGGGCCGTCTGCACGCTGATCTCGCTCGCGCTCGCACGGCAGATATCGCTGCAGCCCAGGGGGCATGACTGAGCGAGAACGAATATCGGCCTAACCTGCGCTTCACCGCCAGCCCCCCGGAATAGACCACTCCGGGGGTTTGTTTTTTGGCCTCGCTGTTCAGTCAAGCCGCCGATCTGCTCTAAAATCAGTTAGCATGGCCGCAGGCTCAAAACTTAGGCCGCAAGCTTGCCAACCTTGCAGCATTGCGTCCTCAATCGCTTAAGAACCACCTCGACCTCACTATCCTTGTGATCCATGACAACGCTGTTCGCGCAGCGATGATCGAGCACGGTTTGCTGCGCGAGGCAGGTCGTTAGCACGTCACAGCTGCTCTCGAGGGGCAGGGAACTGCCAAGACGGAGCAGACACTGCCGCCAGACGTCATCATCATCGACATCGACAATCCGAACCGTGACATGATGGAGCCTCTCTTTCAGCTCACCCGCTCGGTGAGAGGCCCATGGCCAAGCTGCCGCCGCTATCTTTCGACCTTCAGGGCAAAAGGGGGCTCGTGGCCGGCGGATCAACTCACAGATGGCCGAAGGTTCCGGTGCGCTCGGTCTCGGATCCGTGATTGCGAAGCCATTGCCCATGTCGAGACAACTGAGTGCATCGAGAGCGAGGACGTCCAGAACCTGGTCATCGCGGCGGTGGAGAACCGCATTCGTTTCATCAACACACTTCCAAGCCAAATGAATGGCTGACTGACGACGATTCCTGCTTCAACGCAGACAACACGACATCACTGCTCATCGTTATCGGCATGGAGCCGTGCTCCACACCATTCGCAGGCGTGTCGAGATGCTTCTGCCTGCCCCCATCTTTTGTGTGGCTCAGTATGTTTATGCTTTTGGGCTCGGTGGATCAGTTCGTCTTGCTCAAGGTCTCCTGGATCACAAAGCCTGAGCAGAACCGGCGAGTGACCCGCCCCCAGCCAGGCCGCAATGGGCAATCTGGCTTTTCTTTCGTGTCTCACATTGTAGGAGCGGTACATCACATAAAGAATTCAAATGCAGACCATGCGTTGGCAGCCGATGGCGTCTAACCAATGAACCGCAGGTAGCCCAGTCACAAACAACAACTACATCGGGAGCGGGGAAAGATGCTCATGAATGGCGAGCCATCGACCGTCCGGCTGGTGGGCAAAGACGATCGTCTCACGCTCGTGGTTCGTCATCGCTTCGCCGCCGATCACGAGATCGGTCTCCACCGCATGGGTGAAGATGGCGACATCGCCGACGATGTGTACGCTGCGGTTCGTTGAGCGGCAGGCCTTGACGCTAAAGCCGTCGCGGGTTTCCCACAGCGCCCATTCCGCCTCATAGGCCGCGCGATCCGCGAGGGTGCGATCGAGATTGTAGAAGATGAAAGTCGCCGACGGCGCGAAGGCATCGAAATAGGCCTTGGTGTCGTGGCGACCGAAGGCTGCCACCAGGGCATCGGCTGCGGAAAGCACTGCGGTCGTATGATCTGTCATCTCTGTCATTTCTTCGGGATTTCGGTGGCGTCAGACGCGCTTGACGCTGCTGATCAACTCGGCGATCGGGCGGTTCTGCTCGGCGACACGGGCCTTGAGCTCTTCAAGCGGCATGCTCTCGTGCTTGCAAAACTCGATGAACATCATGTTGAGATTGTTGAAGAAGACCTCTCCGAGCGCCCGCGCGTCGACGCCGGCGATGACTACGCCACGCCGCTGGAGCGTCTCGATCAGCTGAACGACCTGGGCACAGAGGCGCCCGTCAAGTTCCGTATAGCGCTTTGAGAGCGGCGTCTCAGGCTGCTGGATCGCAGATGCCATGGCGGTGCGCCACATCTCCTTGCTGAGATAGACGAGCGAGTGATCGTAATACTGGTTGATCAGGGCACCGAGCGCCTCGATGACGCTGAGTGGCGGGTTCGCGACAATGCGTTCGCCGGCCTCGAGCACTTCGGTCACTTCCATCGAAACCGTGGCGACGAGAACATCGCCCTTGTTCTGATAGTAGTTGTAGAGCGTGCCGACCGAGACCTCTGCCATCTCGGCGATGTCCTCGATGCGCGCACTGTCGTAACCCTGTTCGCGGAACAGGGTGGTGGCCGCTTCCAGGATGCGACGGTTCCTGTCGGCCTTCTGTCGGGCGCGCAATCCGGTCATGGCTAACTCCGTTGGAATCTCCTCAAATTTGAGATTGACTTAAAAAATGAATTCACTCAATCTTTTTCTCAAGGCGCCGAAACGAGCGCTATTCTGATCAACGCGAGGGTCCGCTCGGGGCCTTCGACAAGAGGGTGAACTTATGGAAAAGACCGTACTGGGCGGGCTCTCCCGCCGCCTGCTTCTTGCGACCGTTGCCATCTCCGCCTTGTCCGGCGGGGCTCATGCCCAGGAGGAGCTGAACGCCCTCGTCTGGTGCGACCACACCGACCCGGCACTGATCGAGCCTTTCGAAAAGGCGAACAACGTCAAGGTGAATCTCAAGGAATACGAGGGAACCGGCGCCGGTCTCTCGATCGTCGAGCAGTCGCGCCCGGGCGACTGGGACGTCTTCGTGATCGATGGTGTCGACGTGCCGCGCGCCGTCGAAATGGATCTTCTCGCCGAAATTCCGGCCGACAAGCTGCCGATGGCCGACATTTTTCCGGAAGTCCGCATGGAGGCCAACAACACCAAGGACGGCAAGATCTACGCCGTGACGGAAAAGTTCGGCTACAACACGATTTCCTACGACAAGAGCAAGGTCGATCCGAAGGACATGGAAGACCTGTCGATCTTCTGGTCCGAGAAATACAAGGGCCGCATCGCTCTCTATGACTACTACCTGCCGATGATCGGTCTGACGGGCCTTGCCATAGGCAAGAACACCGCCGACCTGACGGAAGCCGATCTCCCGGCGATCAAGGAAAAACTCTTCGAGATGAAGAAGGTCTCGCGCCAGGTGAGCGATGTCGTGGCCTCGCAGACGGCGCTCGTCAGCGGCGAAGTCGACATCATCCTCGGCGGCGGCGAATGGGTGACCGCAGGTCTCACCGCCGAGAAGCCGGACCTCGACTGGACCGTCCCGAAGCAGGGCGCCCTGCGGTGGGCGCAGTCGATCGGCGTGTTCAAGGATTCAACCAAGCAGGATCTGGCCATCAAGTTCGTGCAGTACATCCTGAGCCCCGAAGGCCAGGCCCGTCTTGCCACCTCGTCGTGCTACTGGGGCATGCCGGCAAACGCGAAGGCCGGCGAGCAGCTCACCGACCAGCAGAAGACGGCGCTCCGTTGGGACAAGCAGCCCGAATACCTGAAGAACACCCAGCTCTATCCGGTGGCCAATGCCGATCTCGACGCGGCCATGCAGGACGTCTGGACCGAAATGCTGCAGCAGTAGGCGCTGCCCATAAAGGGCGCGGGAGGTGTCTTCCGTCCGCGCCCCAAGCCTTCCCTCACGTAGTTATTTCTTGACGAGCATCGCGGCCCGGGCGGGTCACATGCTCGGGTAAAGAACTGCGCGCATTCGGCAGAATTGAGCCCTGAAGTTTGTCGCTGCCTTTGAGATCGGCCATCATGAAAACCCGCCAGCCGAGCCGATTGCCATGAAAGAACGGAGTGTCCCGTCGATGACCGCCACCGCGCTCGAGCGCAGAGAACGCCGCAAGGCCTGGGGATTTGCGCTGCCGGCAGTCCTGTGGACCGTGGCCTTCTTTCTCGTGCCCTTCCTCTACATGGCGGCAATCAGCTTCTGGAAGCGCGAGGGCCGCGAGATCGTCGCCGTCTGGGCGCTCGACAATTACGCGGCCTTCTTTGGCAAGCCGCATCTTCTCAAAGCGCTGTTCAATTCGCTCGAAGTGACGCTCACCGTCACCGCCATTTCGATTCTACTAGCCTATCCGCTGGCCTGGATTATCGCCGAGCGCGTGCCACGCCGCTGGCAGCGCTTTGCGCTGATCATGGCGATCCTGCCATTCTGGACTTCCTATGTGGTGCGCTCCTATTCCTGGCTGTTGGTGCTGTCCAAGGGCGGTGTCGTCAACCAGGCCCTGATGTGGACCGGCCTGATCGCCGAGCCGCTCGAACTGTCAGCAACGCGGACCGGCACGGTGATTGGCTTCGTGCATTTCTTCGTCATGCTGCTGACGCTAACGATCTATGCCAATCTCGTTCAGCTCTCGCCGAACTACCGCCGTGCAGCAGCGGATCTCGGCGCAAACGGTTTTCAGACCTTCTGGCACGTGATCCTGCCACTGACGCTGCCCGGCATCATGGTCGGTGCCTTTCTCACCTTCGTTCTTTGCATAGGCGACTACATCACCCCGCAGATCCTCGGTGGCAACAACGAGCTCGTATTGCCGCAGGTGATCATGCTGCAGCTCGGCCGCCGCGCGGATTTCCCCATGGCAGCCGCCCTGTCGCTGGTGTTGATGGTGGTCGTGACGATCGCCTATCTCGCCTGCGCCCGCTGGCTGAAGATGGAGAGGACGTGACCATGCGACATCTCAACATGGCACTTGCGATCCTTTATGCCGGCGGGCTCTATCTCTTCATCTTCCTGCCGGTCGCCGTTCTCGTGATCTTCTCCTTCCAGGACGGCACGCTACCCGTGCCACCCCTGCATGGACTGACCTGGAAGTGGTATGGCGAGATCTTCGCCGATAAAAAGCTGATGGCAGCGCTCTTTAACTCGCTCGTCGTTGCCATCGTATCGTCTGCAATCTCCTGCCTGCTCGGTTTCCTCGCAGCCTATGCATTTGCCCGCTACAAGCTTCCCGCATCCGGCCTGCAGCGCGCCCTGATCGTCGCGCCGATGACGGTCAGCACACTGATCATCGGGCTCGGCCTGCTGTCGATGCTGTCCAGGCTCAATGTTTCGCTGTCGCTATGGACCGTCGGCATCGGTCATGTCGTGATCAACCTGCCGCTGTGCTTTGCGATCATCTACGCCTCCATGGGCGGCCACCAGGTCAACATCGAACGCGCCGCTCGCGATCTTGGGGCCCGGGACTGGCAGGTCATGACGCTTGTCACGGCGCCGATGCTGATGCCGTCCATCCTCGCCGCCTTCTTCCTGTCGGTCACATTCAGCTGGGACGAATTCATCATCGCATTCCTGCTGTCGCGCTTCGACGTGACGCTGCCGGTCGAGATCTGGAGCATGCTGCGCTCCGGCCTTGACCCCAAGACCAATGCCATCGGCAGCGTCGTCTTCCTCATCTCCGTCGCATTCCTCATCGTGATGGAGCTCGCCGTTTTCAGAAAATCCGGAAAATCCCAATGACTGCAGACGTCTCGATCCGAAACGCCACGAAAGTCTTCGGTGCCTTCCGCGCGCTCGACGATGTCTCGCTAGAGATAGCCGCCGGCGAGTTCATCGTGCTTCTCGGCCCCTCTGGCTGCGGCAAGACGACCCTGCTCTCGATCCTGGGTGGCTTTATCGAGCCGAGCGCTGGCACGATCGCCATCGGCGGTAAGGACATGACGCATGTTGAGCCGGCAAAACGACCAACCACGACCATGTTCCAGGACTACGCGCTGTTTCCGCACATGAAGCTCATCGACAATGTCGGCTTCGGTTTGCGCATGCGCGGTATGGGAAAGGCCGAGCGCAGTGAAAAGGCGCTCGCCATGCTCGATCTCGTGGGGCTCAAGGCCTCCGCATCGAAGAAGCCGCACGAGCTTTCCGGCGGCCAGCGTCAGCGTGTGGCGCTTGCCCGCGCACTTGCCGTCGATCCTGATGTGCTGCTGCTCGACGAACCGCTCGGGGCACTGGATCTGAAGCTTCGTCGTCAGATGCAGGACGAGTTGAAAGCCATACAGAAGCGTGTCGGCACCACCTTCATCCATGTCACCCACGATCAGGAAGAGGCCATGGCGATCGCCGACCGGATCGTGGTGATGAACCACGGCCGGATCGAGGATGTCGGCAGACCCTCGGACATCTACATGCGGCCGCGCTCGCTCTTTGCCGCAGGTTTCATGGGCGAAGCCAACTTCCTGCCCGGTCGGGTGATCTCTATTGCGGAAGGCGAAGCGCAGGTGGAAACGGCGCTTGGCTCAGCGATCATCCCCATCACGGCTTTCACCGGGGACACGCCTTCGCCAGAGCAGAAGATCACCTTGTGCATTCGCCCCGAACATTTTCGGTCCGCCGGCGAGGAGGGCGCAACAGTTGCGCTCGGCCATGCGCGGATCATAGACAGTGCCTTCTTCGGAGCGCATCACCGATGCCACCTTCAGCCACATGGCAATTCCGAGATCGTGATAACCGCCCATCTGCCGCAAACCGCACACCCGCAGCCGGGCGATGAACTCGAGTTGACGGTCAAGGCAGATACCATCGTCGCTCTGGTCGACGCTTAGGAGACACGTGATGAAACCCCGCATGCGCCCTGAAGACTGGTACAGTGTCCGCCGTCTCGACGACGATGTGACCTATATCTGCGAGCCGCATATCCAGGAATTCTATCGCTGCAACATCTGGCATGTGCGCGGGCGCGATCGCGACATGCTTGTCGACAGTGGCATGGGTGTCGTTTCGCTTCGTGAGTGGGTGCCGCTTGTTACCGAGCGCGAGTTGATCGCGGTGGCAAGCCACACCCATTTCGATCACATCGGCTGCCACCACGAGTTCGAATGCCGTGCGGTCCATTCGGCAGAGGCAGATCTGCTCGCTGATCCGACACGCGAAAACACGCTGGCCGACCCCTATGTTACCGACGACATTTTCGACGCCCTGCCGCCCGAGCCCTATTGCTCGAAGTGTTATGCGGTGAAGCGGGCGCCGGCGACGCGCCTACTGGAGGACGGCGACATGGTCGACCTCGGCGATCGGCAATTCGAGATCATTCACACTCCCGGCCATTCCCCCGGGGGCATCGCGCTCTACGAGAAGGCGACGGAAATCCTGTTTTCCGGCGACATTCTCTACGACGGTCCGCTGATCGAGGACACCTACCACTCGAACGCCAATGACTATCACGCTTCGATGGAGCGCCTGCTGCGGCTGAAGGTGCGGCTGGTTCATGGCGGCCATTTTCCAAGCTTCAGCGGCGAACGATATCGGGAGCTGATCACCGGTTGGCTCGACGCAAAACACAAGACAATCTGACGGGAGGCAATCATGCTCGACAAGCGCAAGTTCTACATCAACGGCGAGTGGGTCGACCCGATCGCGCCTCACGACCTTGAGGTCATCAATCCCGCGACCGAAAAGCCGATCGCCGTGATCTCGATGGGCACGGCCGCCGATATCGACCGCGCGGTTGCCGCTGCCAAGACGGCATTTCAGAGCTACAGCCGCACCAGCCTCGATGAACGCATTGCACTTCTCGAAAAGCTGCTTGAGATCTACACCCGCCGCTACGACGAGATGGCACGGACGATCACGCTCGAACTCGGCGCCCCGATCACCATGAGCACCGACCAGCAGGCACATGTCGGCGTCGGCCATCTCGAAGGTTTCATCGAGGCCCTGAAGCGCATCAAATTGCGCGAAGAACTACCGAACGGCGACATCGTGCTGCGCGAACCGATCGGCGTCTGTGGCCTCATCACCCCCTGGAACTGGCCGATCAACCAGATCGCCCTGAAGGTCGTTCCGGCACTGGCGACAGGCTCGACCTGCGTTCTGAAACCCTCCGAGTTCACGCCTCTCAACGCCCTGCTCTACGCCGAGATGGTACACGAAGCGGGCTTCCCGGCCGGGACCTTCAACCTTGTGAATGGCGATGGCGCCAATGTCGGTGCAGCGCTCTCGAAACACCGGGATATCGACATGATGTCCTTTACCGGCTCAACCCGCGCCGGCACAGCCGTCAGCAAGGATGCCGCCGATACCGTGAAGCGCGTAACCCTGGAGCTCGGCGGCAAGTCGCCCAACATCGTCTTCGAGGATGCGGATCTCGAAGAGCGCATTACCGGCAGCGTGCTCGAATGCTTCAACAATTCGGGCCAGTCCTGCGATGCTCCGACGCGCCTGCTGATCCAGCGTTCCGTTTACGATCAGGCCGTTAAAATCGCCCAGCGCGTCGGCAAAGAGGTCAACGTCGGCAATCCGGAAGAAGCCGGCGAACATATCGGCCCGCTGGTCAGCGACATCCAGTATGGCCGCGTCCAGACCCTGATCGAGGCAGGCATCGCTGAAGGCGCCGAGCTTCTCGTCGGAGGCCCGGGCAAGCCCGAAGGTTTCGAGACAGGCTACTACGTCAAGCCAACCATCTTTGCCGGCGTCAACAACCAGATGCGCATCGCCCGCGATGAGGTCTTCGGTCCGGTGCTGGCGATCATTCCCTTCGACACCGAGGAGGAAGCGATCGAGGTCGCCAACGACACCAATTACGGCCTGGCCGCCTATATCCAGTCCGGGGATCTCGACCGCGCCGAACGTGTCGCCGCGCGCCTTCGCGCCGGCATGGTGCATATCAATGGCGCGCCACATCGCTATGGCAGCCCGTTCGGCGGCTACAAGCAGTCGGGCAATGGCCGTGAAGGCGGTATGTTCGGTCTTGAAGACTTCCTCGAGATCAAGACCGTGCATCGGCCTAGCGCGGCCTGAGGATCAAATCCTTACCGACCGCGGATACCATCAAGGCCGCGGTCGCCAAGGTACCTAACGTGCTCTAGTGGGACTGGACCGAGAGACCAAATCGCCGAAGAATATCCGCGATCTTTGCGTCCTGCTCCGGATCCGGCAAGAGTGCCGGTTGGCGGCTGGCGCCGACCGAACTGTCCTGGAGGAAGAGCGCCCGCTTGACCATGGCAGGCGCAAAGCCAAGGGCGTAGAGATCGGTACGGAAGGCCGTGAAGATCGCCTGCTGGCGCTCAGCCTCTGCAATGTCACCGATGTTGTAGCACTTGAGGATACCGGCGAGCACATCCGGCAGCGCATTGCCGAGACCGGAAATGCAGCCGGCAGCGCCATTCTGCAACGCCCAGAGCACGAGATGGTCCGGCCCGGAATAGACATCGAAGCCAGGCATGTCGCGGGACACCGCAAGATAGGCTTCCAGCGTCTCCTTGGCGCCGCCCGAATCCTTGATGCCAGCGATGTTGCCGTGGGTTGCGAGCTTGCGCGCGGTCTCCGGTTCAATGTGGTTCTGGGTGCGGGCCGGGATATCGTAGAGATAGGTCGGCGTCTTCACCGCATCCGCAACCGTCGAGAAGTGCCGGATGAGACCGTCCTGAGTGCAGGCGATGAAGAAGGGGGTGATGACGGCGATTGCCGTTACGCCGATCCGGTCGAATTCCTTCGCCAGCTTGATCGTCTCGAAGGTCGCCGGCATGCCGGCATTGACGATCACGTCGACCTTGCCGCCGACTTCATCAACCACGGCTTCGGCGAGCTTTAACTTTTCCTCGAAGGTGAGTGCGGTGAAATCGCCATTGGTGCCGGCGCACATGATGTTGTTGCCCGCAGCCACCTGGCGGCGCACCTGAGCTCGGGTGGCTTCGTAATTGATCGTCTCGTCCTCGTTGAAGCCGGTGACGAGCGCGACGAAGGCCTTTTTCGACATGACGATGTTCTCCGGAATTTTCTGACTTACGAGGCGCGGCTTAGACGTGCGGCACGGTTCTGCGCCTGCACGTCGGGATCGGGATCAAGCCCGGCGGCGAGCAGCGCCCGGGTATAGGCTTCCTTGGGCGTCTCGAAGATCTCTCTGACCGTGCCGAGTTCCACGACCTCACCTTTCTGCATGACCATCACGTGGTCGGCGAAATCTCGCACGACCGGCAGGTCATGGGCGATGAAGATGAAGGCGATGCCCATCTGCTTTCGAAGCCCGTCGAGAAGCGCGATGACTTGCGCCTGGACCGAGACATCGAGCGCCGATACGGCCTCGTCGCAGATGATCAATTGCGGTTCGAGCGCGAGAGCGCGGGCGATCGCGATGCGCTGGCGCTGGCCGCCCGAGAATTGGTGCGGGTAACGGCCCATATGCTCAGGTCCGAGCCCGACCTGGGTCAACAGTTCGGCCACCCGCTCCCGCCACTTCGCTTTGGGCAGGATATCGGGATGGATGACCCAGGCTTCCGAGATCAGCTGGTAAACGGTCATGCGCGGATTGAGCGACTGTGTCGGATCCTGGAAGACCATCTGCAGATCGCGACGCAGCTTGTAGAGTTCGGCGGGCGACAGCTGGAAAAGGTCCCTGCCCTTCCACAGCGCCGACCCGGAATCCGGTTCATCGAGCCTGAGCAGGATGCGGGCGAGTGTCGATTTTCCCGAACCGCTTTCGCCGACAACAGCCAACGTCTCACCGGCGAGCAGGTCGAAGGAGACGCCCTTCAAGGCGGCAAAGGCGCCATAGTTCTTGCGCACGTCTCGCACGCTCAATACGGGTTCGGTACCCTTCAGCGGCTGATGCATTTCGCCTTTGCCCGGCGCTGCCGCGATCAGCTTCTTCGTGTACGGATGCTGCGGATTCTTGTAGACCTCGCGCACCGTGCCAGCCTCGACCAACACGCCCTTTTCCATCACCACCACCCGATCCGCAATCTCGGCCACGACGCCGAGATCATGCGTGATGATGAGAACGGCCATTCCGGTCTCGCGCTGCAACTCCTTGAGAAGCGCCAGCACCTCGGCCTGCACGGTGACATCAAGCGCGGTCGTCGGCTCGTCCGCGATCAGGAGATCGGGACGTAAGGCCAGCGCCATGGCGATCATCACACGCTGGCGCTGACCGCCGGAAAACTCGTGCGGATATTTGTCGAGGGCGTGTTCGGGATCGGGAATGCCGACACGACCGAGAAGGCGAAGAGCCTCTGCCTGGGCTTTCGTGCTGTCCGTGCCATGCGTGGTGAGCGCCTCGCGGATCTGCCAGCCGACGGTATAGACCGGATTGAGATGGCTGAGCGGATCCTGGAAGATCATCGCGATGCGACGCCCGTTGATCGCGCGCCGTGCCGCCAGTGGCAACGTCAACAGATCCACCCCATCGAGCAGGATTTCACCCGAGCTGATGCGACCCGGCGGCATGTCGATCAAATTCATGATCGCCGAGGACGACACCGACTTGCCCGACCCGCTTTCGCCGAGGATCGCGAGCGTCTCGCCACGGTCGAGATGGTAGGACATGTCGCGCACGGCTTTCACGACGCCGACTGCCGTGTGGAACTCTACCGAGAGGTTGCGGACTTCGAGAAGATGGTCAGCCATTCTTGGCTCCTTTCATTTCCAGACGCCAGCGCTGCACCGGATCAAGCGCGATCCGTAGCCAGTTGGAGAGCAGGTTGAGCGACATCGTCGTCAGGATGATCGCGAGCCCTGGCCAGAAGGAGAGCCACCAGGCATTGGTGAGGTATTGTCGCCCCTGGCTGATCATCAGGCCCCAGGTGATCTCCGGCGGCTGAATGCCGATGCCGAGGAACGACAGCGCGCTTTCGGCCAGCATGACATAGGCAAAGTCGAGGGTTGCGAGCGTGGTCAAAGTGGGCAAGACCACCGGCAGGATATGCCGGAACAGGATGCGCTTGCTCGACGCGCCCATGACTCGCGCCGCCTGCACGAACATGCGTTCGCGGATCTCGAGCACTTCGGCCCGCGTGGTGCGCAGATAGACCGGGATGCGGGTGATCGCGAGCACCATCATCAGGTTCAGGATCGAAGACCCGAGAATGTAAAGCACAATGACCGCAATCAGCAGCGATGGAAAGGACATGATAACATCCGCGAGCCGCATGATGACCTGGCTGGCGCGCGGTGAGGAAAAGCCGGCGATTAAGCCCAGAACCGTTCCAATGACAGCCGAGATCAGCACGGCACCGGCCGCGACCATCACGGTGTTCTGGGTAGCGACAATGATGCGAGCCAGCAGCGGCCGGCCGAGCGCATCCGCGCCCATCCACCAGACCCATGCTCTCTCGAAATCAAAGGGCGCTGCATTGCGACCGCGCAGGTTTTGCTTGGTGGCGAGGTCGCCCAGCCAGCTTGGGCCGATTATGGCCATCAGGAGAATGATGAGCAGAAAGATCGCGGCGCAAAGCGCAAACTTGTCGGCAAGCAACATGCGACGCATGCGCTTGAGGAACGGCGGTTCGTCGATGATGGCGGTTGCTTCGATGGACATGCCTTCTCCTCAATTCCGGATGCGGGGATCGAGAAGCGCATAGGCAAGATCGATCAGCAGGTTCATGAGGAAGATGGCGAGCGCCGTGACGAGGATCGCGGCCAGCACGACATTGAAGTCGCGCTGCAAGATGGAATCGATCATCAACTTGCCCACGCCCGGAAAGCCGAAGATGGTTTCGATGATGACGGCACCGTTGAGCAGGCTCGCAGCCTGATCGCCGATCACGGTGATGACCGGCAACATGGCGTTGCGCAGCGCGTGGATGAAGATGATCGGGGTCGACTTCACACCCTTGGCCCGCGCGGTTTTGACATAGGCCGATGAGAGCGCCGATATCATCGAGCCCCGCACGACCTGCACGATGATGCCGAAAGGCCGGACGAAGAGCACGCCGATTGGCAGGATCCAATGCCAGACTGACCCAGTCCCCGACGTCGGCAGCCAGGAGAGGTTCACAGCAAAGATGACGATCGCGACGATGGCCAGCCAGAAATCCGGGACGGAGGCTCCCACCAGCGAGACGATGGACGAGAAGCGGTCGAAGAAGCCGCCGGCCCGGAAGGCGGCGAGTGAGCCGACAACGATGGCGGCAGCGGTCACCAAGCTCATGGTGATGACGGCGAGCCATAGCGTCCAGACGAAAGCTTCGAGGACCACGTCGAGCGCCGGCCGCGCCTTGCGCAGGGATTCGCCGAGATCACCCGTCACGACATCGCCGACATAGCGGCCAAACTGGACCAGCAAGGGATCGTTGAGGCCATGCAATTCCCGGAACTGATTCTTCATCTCCTCGGAGGCTTCGACCGGCAGGAACAGGGCTGCCGGATCACCTGTCAGGCGAGAAAGGAAGAAGACCATGACCACAAGTCCGACCAACGAGATCAAACTGGCCACGGCGCGTTTTCGGATGAAGCTCAGCATGGCGTCCTCTAAGAAAACGGTGCGGCGGGATCATCCCGCCGCATGACTTGCTTTGAATAGGACGGCGCGTGCCGCCCGACGATTACTTGATCTTGATCTCGGAGAGCTGGAGCATGGAATTCGTCGCCATTGTCGGCTTGAAGTCCAGGCGCTCGGACACCCGCGAGAAGCCGACCATGTGGAAGAGAAGCACATCGGCGACCACTTCGTCATGAAGATAGGCGATCAGTTCCGACCAGAGCTTGGCACGCTCGTCGCCAACGGCAGCGGAGGCACGCTTGATCAGATCGTCGACCTTCGCGTCGGAGAAGCCGGACTGGGTACCTTCAGTCGCATACTTGAAGAACATCGAGAAGGACGGATCCCCCTTCGAGTTGTCGTGCATGGCAGCCACCAGCTGCGGGCCACGACCTTCAGCGAAGGGTTTCGAGTAATACTGCTCGTGCTCGGCGACTTCGACGAACTTCAGTTCGACCTTCAGGCCGACTTCCTGCATCTGCTGCTGGATCGCCTCCATGATCTCGGTGACGTTCGGGAAGTTGGCCGAACGGGCAATGATGGTGATCGGTGTATCGACCTTCACGCCATCCGCCTTTGCCTCTTCGATCAGCTTCTTGGCTGCCTCTGGATCATAGGACGGCACCTTGACGTCTGGATTCCAGCCGAGTGTCGGTGGCGGCACGATTGCGGTGGCGAGCAGTGCGCTCTCCGGCAGCAGCGTGCCGAGGAAGGCCTCGCGATCGACTGCAAGGTTCAGCGCCCGGCGAATGCGGACATCGTTCAGCGGCTCGATGTTGTGATCGACACGCAGATAGACGGTTTCGCTGTCCAGATAGGAGAAGTCGGTCGCCGGGTTGGTGGCTTCGACCAGGGAAATGGACGGAGAGAGATCGGCTTCGCCTGCCTGAACCATGGCCGCACGGACCGCTGGGTCAGCGCGGAACAGATAGGTTGCTTCCGTCACCTCGGGCTTCGCACCCCAGTAGTCGTCGCGACCCGTCAGAACGATCTGCTGGCCAGGGGTCCAGTTGGTGAGCTTGTAGGGACCTGTCCCGACCGGCTCGCGAACAAATTCCAGCGGTGTTTCTTCCGGAACGATCGTGACCAGAGTGAGGAGCAGCGGCAGAATCGGCTGGACCGGGTCGGCCTTGAAATCAACCGTGTAGTCGTCGACGACGGTCGGCGTGACCGTCATGCCGCCGAAGTAACGACGGGATTCGCAGGTGTTCTTGTCGCTCATGATGCGGTCAAAGCTATGCTTGACGTCCTTGGCATCGAAGGCGGTGCCGTCGGAGAACTTGACCCCCTGACGCAGATGGAAGCGCCAGCTGCCGTCGGTATTCTGCTCCCACTTCTCGGCGAGGCGCGGCTGAACACCAGCACCGCCGCGCACATCGAGTTCGGTCAGCGTTTCGCTGACATTCTCCATGATAATACGACCGATATTCGAGCGCGTCGCCATGCAGGGTTCGAGAAGATCAGCCTCTTCGGCCAGCACGACCTTGATCGGGCCGGAACCGGCATAGGCTGGTGACAGGGACGTGCCCATGGCTAGGGCACAAAGCAATGCAGTCTTTCTCATTTTCATTCTCCTCCCAGATGAATTCAGTTTGAAGCTTTCACGCCTCGCGAGCGCGCAGCCATGAGAGCCGCGAGGCAGATCAGAACAGCGCCGACCACGGTGGTCAGGCCGATGGTTTCGTTGAACAGGGCAAAACCGCCGACGGCCACGAGGGGCAACCGCAGGAAATCGACCGGCGCGACAACGCTTGCGGGGGCAAGCGACATGGCATGCGTCATCAACCCCATGCAGCTGGTGCCAACAACGCCCTGAAGGGCCAGCAGCGCCAGCTCCCGGTTTCCCGGCATGGCGAAGAAGGGTACGGCGAGCGCGAGCGAAATCGGCACGGTCAAAAGAAGGTTCCAGACCACCAGGGTCGAGGTCGTGTCACCGCGCGACATCGATTTCAGGATCAGCTGGATTGCGGCTTGCAGAAACGCACCCGCCAAAGCGAGCCCGACTGCGAGCGTGAAGCCCGAAGGTGATGGCCCGACGATGACCATGGCGCCGGAAAAGCCGACCACGACGGCAAAGAGCATCGAAAGGCCGGGTAGCTCCCCCAGAAGGACTGTTGCGCCAAGCACGACGAAGATCGGGGACATGAAGGCAATGGCCGTGACGTCCGCAAGCGGCCCCATGCTGAAGGCAGCAAAGAAGGCGACCATTGCCAAAAGCTTGAAAAGCGCCCTGATGGCGTGCTGCCCGAGCGTATGCGTTGATTGCAGCACCTTTGGCCGCAGAACGACGAAAGGCAGGAGCACGGCGGCACCGAACAAGGCGCGGAAAAAGGCAATCACGAAGGGATGCACGGCACCATCCAGAGCACGCACGATGACGGCATCGGATGCAGCCAAGACCGCCGCTCCGACTGCAAAGAGCACTGCAGCGGGAACCCGCTCGCCTTTCCCTTCTGCATGCATACCGTCCTCCCGAACCGACCTCCACGTCGGCATGCTCAAAACATCCAACTTCCGGCCATCTTTGTCAAATGATTTCCCGATGTAAAATTCACCGGCTCCAAATCTCAGAATTTATGTCAACAATTACAATGCTATAATGGACGTACGAAACCTGTATCCGCCAGTTTACAACATAAACAAACTTGACAACTTTGGAAAAATGATCGACTTCGGAGGACAAGAGGAGCATTCCATGACACCTGATGACATTGCCCGGCGCATGACCGGCATACTCACCACGTCGGATTCCGATCGGACCGAGGCCTATCTTCCGTCGCCGATGGTGCAGAACCACGCATCCTTCCTGCACAGACAGGCAGACGGCAGTCTGATTTGCGCTTGGTTTGGCGGATCGCTGGAAGGAAAGTCGGACATTTCCATCTACGCTTCCGTCCTTGCAGCGGGTGCGTCTGCCTGGGGTCCGCCGCAGCAGCTGAGCTCCGACCCCGATCATTCCGAGCAAAACCCCGTTTTGTTTCAGGCACCCGATGGGCGCCTGCTTCTGTTTCATACCTCGCAGCCCTCAGGCAACCAGGACGAATGCCGGATCCGCATGACCGAAATCACCACCGACGCGTCGGACCCGACGGTCTTGATGGCGTCCGACGGCCGCTATCTAGACCTGCCCCGAGGCAGCTTCGTGCGCGCGCCGGTCGTGATCCGCGCAGACGGCGCCTGGCTGCTGCCGATTTTCCGTTGCATCCCACGCACCGGCCAGAAATGGAACGGCAGCCACGACACGGCGGCCGTTGGCATCAGCGAAGACGGCGGAGTAACATGGCGACTTGAGGAACTCGGCCAGTCGATCGGCTGCGTGCACATGTCCCCCGTCGCCCTTGGCGTGACGACGATGGCCGCATTCTTCCGACGTCGCCAGGCAGATTTTATCTATCGGACTGAGAGCAGCGATGAAGGCCGGACCTGGAGCATTCCAGCGCCGACCGATCTGCCCAACAACAACTCTTCCATCGCGGCCATCGCTTTGGACGGCGGACGTGTTGCCATCATCTGCAATCCCGTCAATGCCACGGCCTCCCCGGACCGTCGCACCTCCCTCTACGATGAACTCGGAGAGGAAGACGACAGGCCGGAGGCGGACCCGACCGGGGGTTGCGCCCCCATCTGGGGAGTGCCGCGTGCCCCCGTATCCGTCTGCATTTCCAGCGACGGCGGTGCGAGTTTCACTCAGCGGATCCTGATCGAGGATGGTCCGGGCACCTGCCTGTCCAACGATTCCACTGACGGGCGGAACAAGGAAATGTCCTATCCCTGGCTGCTGGCCGGTGCGGATGGCGCACTACATATTGCCTATACATATCACCGGCGTGCGATCAAATACGTCCGGCTGGCCCCCGGCTGGGATCGCCTCGAAAATGGAGAATGACATGAGCGGCACTATCGGCATCACCATGGGCGATCCCTGCGGCGTCGGTCCCGAGATTTCGGTCCGGGCGCTGGCCGAGATGTCGGCCGAAGATCGCGCGGCCACGCGGATCTACGGCAACCTTGCGACACTCGACGCTGCACGCGAGGCACTCAAGCTCGACCTGGACCTCGCCCCTTACGTTGTCGACATCGAGGTCGAGGGTGCACCGCTGCCCTGGGGGACGCTCAGCCCAATCGCCGGCGATGCAGCCTTCCGCTTCATCGAGCAAGCCGTGCGCGATGCCCAGGCTGGAACGATCGGCTGCATCGTCACGGCCCCGATCAACAAGGAAGCGCTGAACCTGGCAGGCCATCACTATGACGGCCATACCGGCATGCTGCGCAGCCTCACCGGCTCGAAGGCGGCCTATATGCTGCTCGCCTCGGAACGCCTGAAGGTGATCCACGTATCGACCCATGTCTCTCTTCAGGAAGCGATCCGCCGGGCGACCACCGAACGGGTTCTGGCGACCATCAAGGCCGGCAACGAACACCTCAAGCGCATCGGTTACGACAAGCCGCGCATCGCAGTCGCCGGCATCAATCCCCATTGCGGCGAAAATGGCCTCTTTGGCACCGAAGACGACGACCAGATTGCGCCGGCCGTTGCCGCAGCGCGCGCCGAGGGCATCGACGTACAAGGGCCGATTTCCGCCGACACTGTTTTCCACCGCGCCTATTCCGGGACCTTCGACCTCGTGGTCGCGCAATATCATGACCAGGGCCACATCCCGATCAAGCTCGTCGCCTTCGACACGGCGGTCAATGTCTCTGTCGAATTGCCGATCGATCGCACATCCGTGGACCACGGCACTGCCTTCGACATTGCCGGCAAGGGCATCGCCAATCACGGCAACATGAATTCCGCCATCGCCTATGCCCGCAAGCTGGTCGCCGGCCGGACCCAGCAAGGATGACACCGATGACCGCATCCATCACCCTTCACCAGCCGCGCCGCCTGATCGTCGGCGCCGGAGCGATCGGCCAGGTCGGCGGCCTCGTGGACGATGCAACGTCCGTTCTCGTCATCGCGACCCCGATCACGGCAGGCTTCATCGATCGGCTCATGCTGCCGGGCAAGATCGAGATCTTCGACGCGATCCCAGGCGAGCCTGACGTGGGGACGTTGGATGCGGCCCTTGCCGTTGCCCGCAGGGTCAGGCCCCAGGTCGTTGTCGGACTTGGCGGCGGTTCGGTCCTCGATGTGGCCAAGCTCGTTGCAGCGCTCTGGGATAGCAAGCAGACACTCGCCGACGTCGCCGGCCCCAACAGGGTGGCTGGCCGCAACACGCGCCTCGTGCAGGTCGCGACAACCGCCGGGACGGGTTCCGAGGCCGGCATCCGTTCGCTGATCACCGATCTGGTGAAGGGCGCCAAGATCGCGGTCGAAAGCCCGCACATGATCGCCGATATTGCTGTCCTCGATCCGCAACTGACCTTCTCCGTACCGCCGGCCGTCACCGCCTCAACAGGCGTCGATGCCATGGCCCATTGCGTCGAGGCTTTTACCAACAAGCGCGCGCATCCGATGATCGACGGCTTTGCCCGCATGGGCTTCCGCCTCGTCGGCAAATATCTTGCCCGCGCGGTCAAGGACGGGTCTGATACCGAAGCGCGCGAAGGCATGATGCTTGCGTCGTACTATGGCGGCATCTGCCTCGGGCCGGTGAACACGGCGGCCGGCCACGCGATCGCCTATCCGCTCGGGACGCGTCTCGGTCTGCCGCATGGGCTCGCCAATGCGATCGTCTTTCCCCATGTGCTCGCCTTCAACCAGCCCGTCGTCCGCGACAAGACCGCGGAGGTGGCCGAAGCCCTCGGGTTTGGTGCGAGCGCGCCCGACGCCCTGTTGGAAAATGCCTGCCGCTTCTGCACGGACCTCGATATCGAGATGCAGCTCTCTCGCCACGGTGCCGAAGAAGACGCGCTCGCCGGCTATGCGGCAGAGGCCCATGGCAACCGTCGTCTCATGGATAACAATCCGGCCGACATGGCGGTCGAAGACGTGCTTGCGATCTACAGAGCGGCCTTCTGACGGGCCACTAATCGTCTGCACAGAAAGAAGGGGCCAAACCGGCCCCTTTTTTGTTTCTGCGTAGAGCAATCTTCGCTCATCCCTCGGAAACCGCCGCCAGCGAAGCACTGGACTGGAACAGGCGGGCACGCGATCCGGTCAGATGTGTGTGCATCAACTCCCTGGCACGGGCGCCCTCGCCTGCCGCGATTGCCTCGGCGATCGCCTCGTGTTCGGCAAAGACCCGAGAAAGGCCGGCATTGTCCCGTTTGACCGAGACGCCATGGAAGCGCATGCCAACGGCGATGTGATCCTTCAGCGCCTCCATGGCGGTCGAAAAATACGTATTGTTGGCAGCGCGTGCGATCGCGAGATGGAACTGGAAGTCAGCGTCTTCGCGGTGCGCCTGCCTGTTGGTCGCATCCCGCATCAGTTCGAGCGCGTCGCGGATTGCGGCGAGCATGCCGGGCGTGTGCCGCAGGGCTGCGGCTTCTGCCGCCGCCGGCTCGAGGTTCAAGCGGAATTCGTAGCAGTTCAGCAGATCGGCAACATTTTCCAGCTGACCGAAGCCGAGCGGCTGCTTCATGCCGACAGAGCGCACGAAACTGCCCGCGCCGCGGCGGGAATAGATGAAGCCCTGCTCGCGCAAGCGCCTGAGCGCTTCACGAATGATCGGACGGGATACCTCGAATTCGATCGCAAGATCGTGTTCGGTGGGCAGCCGTTCGTCCGGCTGGTAGGAGCCGGATTTGATCGCCCTGTGCATGCGCTCAAAAACCAGATCCGCCAGGCTTTTGCGTGCCGTTCCGCTTTGCAGTCCCATTCTCAGCCCCTGCCCCCATGCAGCTTTTCGGCGAGCATCACCAATGTTTCCGGCACTCCGAATCCGCCTGATTTGGCGATGATACATTGCCCACCGGCATAGGCCAGCCCGAGCCCTGGCAGACATTCACCCTGCAAACGAAAACACTTGATCCCCATGCGAGCCATAACGGCTTCTGCGGTCGCCCCCCCGCAAAGGAGCAGAGTGCGAGCGCCCACAGTCAACTCGGGGTGCACTGAGGATGCAAGGTTTCGAGCGACCTCCTCCGAGCTTATCTCTGTGTCGCCGGAGACCGCCTGCACAAGTATTGGGAACGTATGCGGTTGGGCGACAATCTCCAGCAAGCCGTTGGGTGCCGGATGGTGATTCACAGCCTCCATCTCGCGCAAGCGATCGACCTGCTCCACGGTGATGCGATCATACGACCCGATGACAAAGAGTGCGGGGCCGATGGGAGGCTCAACCAGCTCGGACATCGGCTGGCCGGTCATCTCGACAGCCAATGCCTCGGCAAGCCCTCTTGCGCCGATGAAGAGATCGATGCCCTCGGCGTGGGCGCCCGCCAGAGCATCACGCATGTCCTGATCCGTCGCTGCATCGACGATGCTGCATCGCGCTGCATGGTGACCCAAGGCGTTCGCCACGGAAACGGGCGTCGGCACTCCAAATCCCTGGACATGTCCGTCGCGGACGACGCGGCCAAAGGCAGGAATAGCGGGCGCGACAAGTGCGCGCTTGAATGGAATGGCATCAAGCTCGACTGCGATATGCCCCTTGAGGCGCGAGTCGACCTTTTTGAACAGCGTGACATTGGGCTGCAGTGCTTCCATCACCTGACGCATGGCTTGGAACGCATCTTCTGCAGACCGCTCCCGAGAGGCCAGATTGATCGACAGGACAGCTGGCAACTGTGAAAGCCCTGACGGGACCGCATTCGGCGTCAAGGCGACTTCGGTATGCAGCCCGCGCGCGGCAAAGGGGGCAGCTGTGTCCAATGCTCCGGTCAGATCATCGGCAATGATGACAAGCACCATCATGCTCCATGTTGTTATCTTCTTGATCGAAATATGATCGTATTTCCAGAAGGATGCAACAGCAAGATAACAAATCATAGCCTGAGAACGCCTGCTTCTCCAGACATGCTAACCTGCTCGGCGCCCGTTCGAGCGCAGCCCTTCCTCCAGCGCAACTGAGCACCCTCCCACGAACCGCCACACTCGGCCCTGTTGCAAACCCGCTTGACAGGATCGATTAAAAAATCATACTCAAAATTGGTCAGACAATCTGACCGCCTGCGTATCAGGGGAGTGATACGCTCGGAGGATTTTCATGTTCGTGGCTTTGGAGCCGCGCCGGCTTTATCGCCAGGTCGCGGAGCAGATCCGTGCGCTCATCGAAACGGGTGAATTGAAGCCGGGCTCACGGCTTCCGCCCGAGAGGGAGCTCGCAGACCGCTTTTCGGTCTCAAGACCGACTGTCCGTGAAGCGCTGATCGTGCTCGAGGTCGAGGGACACATTCAGATCCGCATGGGCTCTGGTGTCTACATCAGCAGCCGGCCCGGGCCGACCCTGCATGCGATCGACGATGATGACAGCGAAGGACCGCTGGAAATCCTGCAGGCGCGCTGCCTGATCGAAAGCGGCATCGCGGAAGAGGCCGCAAGGCTTGCGACGGCGGAAAGTCTCATTCGTATCGACGCCATCCTGGACCGCATGGAGGGCGCACTGGACGATGGCGCGGTGGCGCTGGCGTGCGACCGCGATTTCCATACGGCGATCGCCGACATCATCGGCAATTCGGCGCTCAAGCACTTTACTGGCCTGATCTACGATTCGCGCATGTCGCCGTATTTCAAGAAGCTGGCCAGCTATTTCGAGGGACCACATACCTGGAAGCTGGCGCTCGAAGAGCACCGCATCATTCGCAACGCGATCGCAGCCCGGGACCCGGACGGTGCCCGAGAGGCCATGCGGCGCCATCTGACGCTGGCGCAGAGGAGATTCTCGGAAAGCTTTGAGGAGGAGCCGACCAGAGAAGACTGACCGTTCAGGCCTTGCGCCGACGGTTTTCCAAAGAGTTCTGTTTCAATGGGAGGAATACATGAAACTGACACTTAAGACGCTTCTTGGAGCAGCGGCAGTGATTGTCGCGTCCACGGTCTCGGCCCATGCCGAGACCGTTCTGAAATGGGCCCATGTTTATGAAACCTCGGAGCCCTTCCACACGGATTCCGTCTGGGCGGCAGAGGAGATCGCCAAGCGAACCGAAGGCCGGTACAAGATCGACGTCTTTCCGGCTTCGCAACTCGGCAAGGAAGCCGACATCAACCAGGGTCTCAAGCTCGGCACCGTCGACATCATCATCTCAGGTTCGAGCTTTGCCGCACGCGACCACAATCCGATCGGCGTCACCTACTATCCCTATATCTTCCGCGACCCGAGCCATCTCCTGGCCTACACGAAGAGCGACGTCTTCAAGAAACTGACCGCCGGATATGAAGAAAAGACCGGCAACCATATCGTCGCCGTCAGCTACTACGGAACGCGGCATACGACCTCAAACCGCCCGATCGGCAAATGCGCCGACATGGAGGGCTTGAAGATCCGCGTGCCGGATGTGCCGGCCTATCTTGCAATGCCGCGGGCCTGCGGCGCTAACACAACACCGATCGCTTTTGCGGAAGTTTATCTCGCTCTGCAGAATGGCACGGTCGAAGCCCAGGAAAACCCGCTGACGACGATCGAGGCCAAGAAGTTCTACGAAGTCCAGAAGAACATCGTGCTCACGGGCCACATCGTTGACCACCTGAATACGGTGGTTTCCAAGACCCGTTGGGCAAGTCTGTCGGATGAAGACAAGGCGATCTTCACCGAAGTGATGCTGGAAGCAGCAGCCCGCACGACAAAGACCATCGAAGCCCGTGAAATGGCGCTCGTTGACGAGTTCAAGGCGAAGGGCATCACAGTTACCGAAGTCGACAAGGCTGACTTCGAAGCGAATGTCATCGCCAAGGCGAAGTTCGAGGACTTCGGCTACGACAAGGCTGATTGGGAAGCCATCCGCGCCATCAAGTAATGGCGCCGTCCCGGCGCCTGTCCGGCGCCGGGACCCATTTTCAAATCATAGAGAATTGGAGCCGACCCATGACGGAGCACCCGCACGCGCCGATCAGTGTGGAGGAGATGGCGCATGCTTTCGAGGAGGAAGCCACGCCAATTGATCTATCGCATCACGCCATCGAAGACTGGGTAACGCTGGCCGTCTTCTGGGGCATGGGCCTAGCCGTATTTCTGCAGTTCTTTACACGCTACGTTTTGAACAACAGCTTTTCCTGGACCGAGGAAATCGCAGCCAACTGCCTCGTCGTGGTCGTCTTCATGGGGTCAGTCATGTGCGTGCGCACCATGCGGCATATCCAGGTGGACCTGCTCTACCGCTTTCTGCCAACGCGGGCGGTCAGGGTGCTCGAAACGGTCGTCGATGCCATCGGCATCGCCTTCTTCGCCTACATGACCTGGTTGATGTGGCGCTATCTGGAGATTGTCGGCGGGGAGCGCATGGTCACCGTGGACCTGCCACGTGGCATCGTCTTCTATACCGTCTTTGCAGCCTTTGCGCTGATGTCTGTCCGCTCCATCCATAACCTCGTCAAGGATCTGACGGGGACGAAAACCGCGCGCCAGAGGGCGCAGGAAGACATTCACGCAGGGGGGATCTAGACTATGCTGCTTCTCATCGGTTCCTTTCTGTTTCTGTTGATCCTCGGCACGCCGGTTGCGGTCTCCATGGCCGTCGCATCACTCGCCTATCTCGTGATCTATGGCGTTGCCCCTGACATCATCGCGGCCCAACGCATGATCGCCGGTGTCGAGAGCTTCCCTCTGATTGCGGTGCCCTTCTTCATTCTGGCCGGCAATCTCATGAACATTGCCGGGGTGACGGGCCGCATCTACAAGTTCGCCCTGTCACTCGTCGGCTGGATGAAGGGTGGCTTGGCACAGGTCAACATCATCGGCTCCGTGGTTTTCTCCGGCATGTCCGGAACGGCGCTTGCCGATGCCGCCGGCATTGGGACCATCGAAATCAAGGCCATGAAGGACCATGGCTATCCGGTGGAGGCTGCCGTTGGGGTTACCGCGGCCTCGGCCACTCTGGGTCCCATCTTCCCGCCATCTCTGCCCTTCGTCATTTACGGCATGATGGCCAATGCCTCCATCGGGGCGCTGTTCATGGCTGGCATCATTCCAGGGGTCGTCATGACGATCCTGATGATGCTGACGGTTTACATCTTCGCCAAGCGCAAGGGCTGGGGCTCTGATACCCCATTCGAGCTGAAGCAATTGCTGGCTGCCTCGCTGGAAGTGGTGATCGTCCTCGCCTTCCCTGGCGCCATCTACCTGATGATCCTGGCGGGAATGTCGGTCAATATCGCGGTGCTGATCGGACTTGCGGTTCTCGTGGCGCTCGACTGGTATTTCGACTTTTCCGCGGTCATGGCGCTGATGACACCCGTGCTGCTGATCGGCGGCATGACGATGGGCTGGTTCACGCCGACAGAGGCGGCCGTCGCGGCCGTTCTGTGGTCGTTGTTTCTCGGGCTCGTCCGCTACCGGACAATGACGGTGAGGACGCTGGCTAAGGCCTCGTTCGACACCATCGAGACCACGGCCTCGGTGCTGTTCATCGTCACCGCCGCGTCGATATTCGCCTGGCTGTTGACGGTGAGCCAGGCAGCGCAGCTGTTCGCAGACTTCATGTTCAACCTGACTGACAACTGGTGGATGTTCCTGATCATCGTCAACGTCCTTTTGTTGGTCGTCGGCGCCTTCCTCGATACGATTGCCGCGATCAGCATCCTTGTGCCGATCCTGATGCCGATTGCGGCCCGCTACGGCATTGATCCGGTACATCTCGGCGTGATCATCACGCTCAACCTCATGATCGGGCTTCTGACCCCACCCGTCGGCATGGTGCTTTTCGTGCTGTCGCGCATCTCCAAGCTGTCGGTGGAAAAGACGACGCTGGCCATCCTGCCCTGGATGATCCCGCTCTTCCTGGCGCTCGGACTCATCACCTTCATCCCAGCCATCACCATGTGGCTGCCGACGCAACTCGGTCTGATCCGTTGATCTGCCGGTCCGCACTGGCGGGCTGATCTCGGTCTTGAACGAAAGGTCTCTGTGCGATGCAAACTCGCGTTGCCCGCCTTCATGCTGAGCGCGACCTGCGCGTTGAGCATCTCGACTATTCGACATGTCGAGCTGGAGAGGTTCGGCTTGCCATGGCGGCAGGCGGCATCTGCGGCTCGGACCTGCACTATTACCAGGATGGCGGCTTTGGCCCGGTCCGTGTCCGCGAACCGATCATCGCCGGTCACGAAGCCTCCGGCTTTGTGGAGGAAATTGGCGACGGTGTTTCAGGTCTTGAACTTGGGCAACTTGTGGCGGTCAATCCGTCCCAACCCTGCGGCCAGTGCCAGTATTGCCGGATCGGGCAACCCATTCACTGCCTGGACATGCGCTTCATGGGCTCGGCCATGCGCTTGCCGCATGAAGACGGCATGTTTCGCGAGCACTTGGTCGTGCCCGCCATTCAATGCCATCCGGTGGGTGGGGGCGTCACACCGGGAGAAGCGGCCTGCGCAGAGCCGCTGGCGGTCTGCCTCCATGCAATTGCTCAGGCCGGCGATCTCAACGGCAAGGCCGTTCTTGTCACGGGCGCGGGGCCGATCGGTATCTTGACCGTGGCCGCCGCGCATCATGCAGGTGCCGGCCAGATCGTGGTCACGGATCTGGCCGACTCCGCCTTGTCGCGTGCGCTCTCGATGGGCGCCACGCAAGCCATCAATGTGAAAAGCGAGCCGGACGGACTTCTGCCCTTCACGGAACACAAGGGCTATTTCGACGTGGTCTTCGATTGCTCAGCGGCTGGACCTGCCCTGCGCTCCGCGTTTACGGCGATCAAGCCGCGGGGCATTCTGGTCCAGGTCGGCGTGACTGGCGACGTCACCATTCCCCTCAACGCACTGGTCGGCAAGGAAATCGTCTGGCGTGGCTCGCAGCGGTTCCATGAGGAATTCTCTGAGGCCGTCGCCTTGATCTCGACGCGCCAGATCGATGTGCGTCCGATCATCTCCCACAGTTTCCCACTCGATGCGGTGGTGGAGGCGTTTGAACAGGCCGGTGACCGCTCGAAGGCCTGCAAGGTGCAGATCACATTTCAACAGACGGATAAAAGCCTAAAGGACGAGAGATGAGACATACCTGGCGCTGGTTCGGCCCCATCGACAAAGTCAGTGTGAGAGATGCGGCGCAGGCCGGCGCCGAGGGCATCGTGTCGGCATTGCATCACATCGCAACCGGAGAGCTCTGGCCAGAAGACGAGATTGCCAGACGGCATGACGCGATCCGCGCCGGGGGCCTGGTTTGGGATGTGGTCGAGAGCATTCCGGTGTCCGAGGACATCAAGACACAGACCGGCGACTGGAAGCGCCACATCGCCAACTGGCAGGAAACGCTCAGACGCCTGTCGGCCTCGGGCATACGAACAGTCTGCTATAACTTCATGCCGATCCTCGACTGGACGCGGACGGATTTGCGGTGGGAGACGGGTCACGGCGCCAAAGCCATGCGCTTTGATCTCGTCGATTTCGCAGCTTTCGACATCCATATCCTGAACCGCCCCGAGGCTGCCGCAGACTATCCGGACTGGCTGACCGACGAGGCAGCACGGCGTTTCTCCGGGATGGAGGATGCCAAGATCACGGCCCTCGGCAAGAATATCGGTGCCGGCCTGCCGGGCTCGGCCGATGGCTACACGCTCGAGCAGTTGCTTGAGAAGCTCCGCTCCTATCAAGGCGTCAACCGCGAACGGCTGCAGCAAAACCTCGTCGATTTCCTGAGCGAAGTGGCGCCGGTCGCCCAGCAGGTCGGCATCAATATCTGCGCACACGGCGATGATCCACCCTGGTCGCTGCTCGGTCTTCCGCGCATACTTTCAACAGAGGCCGACTATGCGCATATGCTGGATGCCGTCGATATTCGCGCCAACGGCGTAACCCTCTGCACCGGATCACTCGGCGCGCGCCCTGACAATGATCTGCCTTTTCTTGCCAAGCGCTTTGCCGACCGCATCCACTTCGTCCACCTCCGCAACGTGACCCGCGACACCGACACAGTCCCCTGCTCCTTTTTTGAGGACGAACATCTGGAAGGCGGGACCGATATGGTGGCTGTCATCGCAGCCTTGATCACGGAGGAGGCAAAACGGCGTAAGGAAGGGCGTGAAGATCACCAAATTCCCATGCGCCCCGACCATGGACAGGAAATCCTCGATGACCTGACGCGTGGGGCACAGCCGGGCTACCCCGCCATCGGCAGGCTCAAGGGCCTGGCAGAGCTTCGCGGCATCGAGCGCACGCTGTCGCATGCCCAATACGGGCTGGGAGGCTGATGATGCAAAGGCTCTCCAGCACGACAGGTCTTCCGGATAGGGTTCGTCAACCGCAATTTGACCGGACGAAACTGAAACCCGGCATCGTACATATCGGGATCGGCGCCTTCCACAGGGCGCATCAAGCAGTGTTCACGCAGCATGCTCTGGAAGCCGAATTCGGACCCTGGGGCATCATTGCCGTAAACCTGCGCTCGCCCGAGCCGGTCGAAGCGCTCGCAGCACAGGATGGCCTGTATTCCATCACTACGCGGAGCGAGGCGGGCGATCAGTCCGAAGTCATCGGCGCGACTGTCGACTGGATCTGTGCCGCTAATGATGGCGCCCGGGTGCTTTCAGCCCTGGCCGATCCGGCGATCCGTGTTGTGACGCTTACCGTGTCGGAAAAGGCCTATGGTCTTGATCCGGCAACGGGCGGGTTGGACCACGCTCATCAAGCCATTGCCGCGGACCTTAAGTGGCCAGATGCGCCCGTTGGTGTGCTGGGCTTTCTCGTTGAGGGGCTTGCCCTGCGGCGCGCTGCAGGGCTTGCACCCTACACGGTTCTCTGTTGCGACAATCTACCATCCAACGGCAATGTCGTGCGTCGCCTGGTTCTGGAGATGGCGCGGTTGCGCGATCCCGCGCTGGCCGACTGGATCGCCGACAAGGGTCGGTTTCCCTGCTCCATGGTCGACCGGATCGTGCCCGCCGCCACCGGCGCCACCCGGCTTCGTGCCGAAAGACTGCTCGGAGCCCAGGACGCACTGGCAATCGACACAGAGCCATTTTTGCAATGGGTCATCGAGGATGACTTTGTTTCCGGGCGCCCCGCCTGGGAGGCCGGCGGCGCAATCTTCGCCGGGAATGTCGAGCCCTATGAGAAGATGAAGCTGCGATTGCTCAACGGCACGCATACGCTGCTCGCCCATCTCGGGATCCTTGGAGACCTTGACTATATTCGCGACGTGATGGCCGTACCGCATCTGGCGGCAAAGGCACGCCTGCATATGGAAGAGGTTGTCTCGACGCTCGATCCGGTGCCCGGCATCGACCTTCCCGCCTATATCGACGATCTCCTGGCGCGCTTTTCCAATCCGACAATCGACCATCGCAATATCCAGATCGCGCTCGATACCACGCAAAAATTACCGCAGCGGCTTTTGGCGCCCACCGTCGACATGTTGGCGAAAGGTCAGACAGCGGGCGCGACGGCCTATGCAGTGGGGGTCTGGATGGCATCGGTGAAGAAGCGAGGTGATTGCGGTGATCCCCGTCGCAGCGAGGTGATTGCGGCGGCGGCAAGCATGGGCGCCACCGACCCCTCCGCACCGTTTTTCGCAATAGCTGGTCTATTCCCGCAGGAACTGATCGATGCACGCGACTGGCGCGACAGGATAAACGCAGCGATCCTGTGGTTCTAGCTGATCAGGGCGAAGACATGGAGAAGCGGGAAGAACAGACTCGCAGCTAAAGGTCATCGAGGCCTGCCCGCGCAGCAGACGATTGGGCTAGGTCGAGCGCAAAGCGTCGACCTGCGCGGAGGTCAGCGGCCTTAAGCGTTCGCCTCGCAGCATCAGGAAGAGCTTGGCGGTCTCTTCCAGCTCCTCCATCGCATACTGTGCTTCTTTCAAAGTCTTGCCCGCAACGACGGGGCCGTGGTTGGCCAGAAGGACCGCATGGCTATGCTCAGCCCTTTCGCGCACGGCTTCGGCGAGCGCTGCATCCCCTGGCGGATAATAGGGGGCCATCGGCAGGCGCCCGACCCGCATCACGTAATAGGCCGTCAGCGGCGGCAGAACATCGTTGGGATCAAGACCGTCGAGAATGCTGACGGCTACCGCATGGGTGGAATGCAGATGCACGACGGCGCCCGAGCTTTCCCGCGCGCAATACATGCATTGGTGCAAGAAGGCTTCCTTGGTCGGCTTGTCGCCGCTGACATGCACGCCCTCGGCGGTGAATTTCGACAGTCGGCCGGGATCGAGCGACCCCATGGAGGCATTGGTCGGCGTCATCAGCATTTCGCCATTCGAGAGCCGCGCGCTGATATTGCCGGTCGATCCGAAGGTGAAGCAGCGATCGAAAAGGGATTTGCCGACCTCGGCGATCTCGTCGCGCAGGCGGGTTTCCTCGGAAAGAATTGACGTCATGGCAGGATCTCCCAGGCCTTGAGGAAGAAATCGGGCGCACCAAAATTCCCGGACTTCAGCGCCAGTGCCATCGGCTCCGTCTGTCCGAGTGTCAGCGTCCACGGTACGCCAGGATCTATCTCGGGACCGATAAAGAGCGCGTCGGGTGCAAGCGCCCCGACCACGGCACCCGAGGTCTCGCCACCGGCAACGATCAGGCGACGGACACCGGCGGCCTCGAGCCCGAGCGCGGTCTCGGCGAGGAAATGCTCGATGAGCGATCCGGCCCTCTCGCGACCGAGGGCAGCCTGGGCTGCCTTTACCTCGTCCGGTTCGGCACTCGAATAGATCAGTGGTGCCCGTGCCGACTGGCCGAGTGCCCAGGAAAGAGCCTGCTCAACCCGGAAACGTCCCTCGGCGATCTCGATAGGATCAAGCTTGAGCGCGGGCACGCCCGCCTCGATCGCCGTGCGGATCTGGCTGCGGGTCGCATCCGAACAAGACCCGGCAAGGATCATCGACCGTCCCGCCGGCGCGGAAAAGGCGAGCGCGTCTCCAGAAGAGCGCAAGCAGCCGGCGCGACGGAAATTTTCAGGCAGACCGAGCGCTATACCGGAGCCGCCGGTGATCAGGGTCAGTCCGGCAGCGGCCTCACCGATCACCCGGAGATCGGCATCGGTCAACGCATCGACGACCAGCGCCTGTTCGCCCTTGTCACGCGCAGCTTCGAAGGCTTGCGCGACGGCTGAAGCTCCCTGCCCGACCGTTTCACGGGTCACCAGCCCCACCTTCAGCTGCGACTGGCCGGCCATCAGGCGAACCAGCGAGCTGTCGGTCATCGGGGTCAGCGGATGATTGCGCATCGGGCTATCGGACAGCAGCTGGTCGCCGACAAACAGATGGCCCTTGTAAATGGTTCGGCCATTGGCCGGGAAAGCCGGGCAGACAATCGTCAGCTCCGTGCCGAGCGCCTGCATCAGCGCCTCGGTGACGGGACCGATATTGCCTTCCGGACTGGAATCAAAGGTCGAGCAATATTTGAACAGGAACTGCATCGCACCCGCCGTTTGCAGGAAGGAGAGGGCTTCGAGCGACATGGCGACAGCTTCAGCTGCAGGATTGGTGCGCGACTTCAGCGCAACCACCACTGCGTCGACGCCCGAGAGATCAAGGCCGGCCTTGGGAACGCCGATCGTCTGGATGGTTCGCATGCCCTCCCGTGACAGCATCAGGGCAAGGTCGGTGGCTCCGGTCAGGTCGTCGGCAATGGCGCCCAAAAGCATGGTAGTCTCCGGTGAAGTGGCGCGCGGTCAGGCCGTTGCGCCGTCGATGATGGCAAATCCGGTATCGATGATCTGCGCTTCGCCCGGCCGTTCGGCCTGAGCGAGCAGCGCTTCGACCGCTGTCTTGCCGATGTTGAAACGGTTCGAGCGGACCGTCGACAGGGGCTTGGGCAGCGCCTGGCCTATTTCCAACCCGTTGAAGCCGAAAAGGGCGAGCCGCTCCGGCACCGGAATACCGGCGCCCAGACAATGCATGAAGCCACCGACCGCCATGTCGTCGTTCGAGAAGACGACGGCATCGGCCACAGCGCCATCGGCCAGCAGACCGGCCAGCGTGTCGCGGCCGGCAATCGTTGAGCTCGGACCGTCATGGCGCTTCTCGACGGAGAACGACAGGCCGGCTTCAGACAGCGCTTCGCAGAGGCCGTCATAGCGGGCGCGGGCGCGGCGGTCGGCTGTCCAATCGTGACCGACATAACCGATACGGCTATAGCCGCGCCGCACCAGATGCTCGGCTGTCGCGCGACCGGCCCGTCGATGAGACAGGCCAACCGCGAGATCGATCGGCGTATCGTCGATGTCCATAAGTTCGGCAATGCGAATGCGGCTGTTCTCCAGCATGCGGCGCGCAGCGTCTGTGTGTTCGAAGCCAGTGGTGATCAGGGCTGTCGGCTGCCAGGCGAGCAGCGAGGAGACGAGTTGCTGCTCCTTGCCGAGGTCATAATCGGTGACGCCGATCATCGGCTGATAAGGCGTGTCGGCGAGACCGGCATGGATGCCGCGCAGCACCTCAGGAAAAACGATGTTGGAGAGCGACGGCAGGATCACGCCAATGATCAGCGAGGCCGAGGAGGCGAGCGAGCCGGCCGCGCGATTGGGCACGTAGCCGAGCGTGTCGATGGCGTCGAGAACGCGCTTGCGGGTTTCCTCCGCAATCGAGCCCTTGTTGCGGATGACCCGTGACACGGTGTTCTCGCTGACATTCGCCAGGCGAGCCACATGAGTGAGCGTCGGCGTCTCCGGCTGCATTTGTTTCGTCTCCTCCCCTGCCGCATTGCCCGATTGGCCAAGACGGCGACACGCGATCTGCTCTTCAGGACCGTGCCATGAACTTTATCTCAGCGCTAACATATTTCGCTTGATCGTGGCTAGAGGATGTGCTTAAAAAATTATGTTAGCGCTGAGATTAGCGCTTTCTGGGAGATTACACTTCGGGAGGAGTTCACCGTGAGAACCTTTAACAAGGCCGCGCTTGCCGCGTCGGCCGCGATGCTCTGCGTCTTCAGTTTCAGTTCGGCCGTCCGCGCCGAAGACACCCATCGTCCGGAGTGCTTCTCTGCAGCACCCGACAATGCCAAGGTCATCAAGTACGAGAAGCGGGATGGCCCCTACAAGGTTGCGTTCGTCAACGGCTTCGCCGGCAATGACTGGCGCGTGACCGCCATCCAGGGCGCGAAGGCCTGGGCGGCCCGCGAAGAAAACAAGGCAAAGCTGTCCGAATTCACCGTCGTCTCGGTCGGCAATGACAGCGCCGCCCAGATCGCTGCGATCGACAACTTCATCGCCGCCGGCTACGACGCGATCACCTTCATCGCCGTCAACCCGACCGCCTTCTCCTCCGTCATCAAGCGCGCCGAACAGGCCGGCACAGTGCTTGTACCCTTCGACAACGTGCTCGACACCGATGCCATCGTGCAGGTGAACGAAAACCAGTTCGAGCTCGGCGCGATGAAGGCGGAAGCCGTCGTGCGTGAGATCGAGAAGGCGAAGGGCAAGGTCGAGGGCAGCGTTCTCGAAGTCTCCGGCCTGCCGGGCAATGCGACGGACCGTGACAACCATCTCGGCATGCGCTCCGTTTTGGACAAGCATCCGGGCCTCAAGGTCGTTCAGGTGGTGGGCAACTGGGATGCCGGCACCGTCCAGAAGGTCACCGCCGACGCGATCGCCACCAATGGCAACTTTGACGGCGTCATGGTCCAGGAAGGCACAATCGGCGCACTGAACGCCATGAAGAATGCCGGTCACCCGGTCGTTCCGATCGGTGGCGATGCCGGCAACGGCGCCCGCAAGCTGATCGCTGAAGGGAAATATCCGGGCCTCACCGCAGCCCAGGCGCCTGTCATGTCGGCCGTCGCACTCGAAGCCGCTGTCTCGCTGCTTGAAGGCAATGCCTTGCCGCAGAAGGTGTTCCTGCCGATCCCGAACAAGGACAATGCAGAGCTGAAGGAAGGCACCGACTACTTCCCGAACCTGCCGGACACCTTCTACACAACGACAGGCTATCCGAACTGCTTCCCGGTCTTCACCCCGGAAGAGCTGCTCGGCCAGAGCCCCGACAATACCTGATCCTCCCGGCTGGGCGGCGGGGCCTGACCTGTGAAGGTGCCGCCGTCCGACCCATCCCAGGACATGCCAGAATGACGACAGCTCCGCTCATCGAGCTTTCGGGGATTTCGAAGTCCTATGGGCCGATCCAGGCCCTGAAGACGATCGATTTCTCCGCCCGACCGGGCTCCGTGCACGCCATCCTCGGCGAAAACGGCGCCGGCAAATCGACCCTGATGAAACTGCTTTCCGGGGCCATCCAGCCAACGACCGGCGAGATCCGCCTCGAGGGCAGGCCCATCCGGTTTTCCGGAACGCGCCAGGCGTCTGCCGCCGGCATCGTCTGCATGTTCCAGGAACTCTCGCTCCTGCCGACACTCTCCGTTGGCGACAACATCACGCTTGCCCGCCCGCAAACACGCTTCGGCTTCATGCTCGCCAAAGCCTATGACGAAGCCCGTGCAGCCCTCGACCTGATCGGTGCCGAGAGCATTTCTCTCGACACGCCCGTGGAGGAACTCTCTCTCGCAGACCGGCAGCGGGTGGAAATCGCCAAGGCGCTCTACCAGAAACCGCGTCTTCTCATCCTCGATGAGGCCACCTCCGCACTCGGCGCCTCCGCCGTCGAGAAAGTGTTCACCGTCATCCGCAAACTGCGCGACGAAGGTTGCTGCATACTGTTCATTTCCCATCGTTTCCACGAGGTCGAGGCCCTCGCCGACACGATTTCTGTGTTTCGCGCCGGACAGCATGTCCACACCTTCCCGGCAGGCACGATCGACAACCAGAGCATCGTGTCGCTGATGATCGGCGAGACAATGGACCGGCTTTTCCCGCCACCGCGTCCGGCCATGCCCGCAAATGTTGCGCCGCTTCTTTCCATCAAGGACTTGTCCTTCGCCGGTGAGCTCTTCGACGTCGGCTTCACGGTACGCCCCGGCGAGATCTATGGTCTCGGTGGCCTCGAAGGCCAGGGCCAGCAGCGCGTGCTCGAAGCGATCTTTGGCACACTCTCGGGCGTCAGCGGGTCGATCGAGCTCTCCGGCAAAATCTATGAGCGCCGCTCGCCGCATCGGTCGAAGTCACCGGAGATCGGCATCGCTCTGGTTCCCGAGGACCGCAAGACCGAGGGCATGATCCAGCCGCTGTCGATATCAGACAACATGCGGCTTGCCGGCATCGGACTTCACGGCGACAGCGAAGCGCTCGACGCCCGCTGCCTCGCCCTTCTCGAACGCCTCGAACTGACCTATGGCCAGCTCACCGACCCCGTCATGTCGCTGTCGGGTGGCAACCAACAAAAGGTGCTGCTTGCCAAATGGCTGGCGCTTGGACCACGCTGCCTGCTGCTGCTCGATCCCACCCGCGGCATCGACGTGAAGACCAAGGCGCAGATCTACCGCCTGCTCACCGACCTTGCCGGACAGGGCATCGCCATCGTCATGCAATCGACGGATTACGAAGAGCTCGTGCATCTCTGCGATCGGGTCGCAGTCTTCTATCGTGGCCGCATCGCGCGGGAACTCAACGGCGACACACTGACGCCTGAAAACCTGATTTCAGCCGCCATGGGCCTCAGCACTGCCCCATCAGCGCCGGAGACCGTGCAATGACCGCGCTCTACATCCGACGCAACCTGCGCGTCATCATCCCGACCATCGCTTTTGTCGCCCTCTTCGTGCTCTACATCGCCACCCATCCGCGGGGGCTCTCCACCTATGTACTGACGATCTGGTCCAACCAGTCCGCGCTCCTGGTGTTTGCCGCCTTCGCTCAGTTCTTTGTTGTCCTGGTACGCGGCATAGACCTCTCGGTCGGTGCCGTCGTGGCACTCACCAATGTCACGGCTTCCTTCGCACTGGCCGGCGACGGCGGATCGCTTGTTTTCGGCATGGCTGCCGTTCTTTTGGTCGGCATGGCCTGCGGGTTGTTCACGGGCCTCTTCGTCTGCTTCGGCAACGTGCCGCCGATCGTCGCGACCCTCGCCACCGGCGCGATCTATTCCGGCATCGCGCTTTACCTCAGGCCGACGCCAGGCGGCGGTGTAAACTCCGAGCTTTCCGATGCCTTCACCTACGCGATCGGCCCTATCCCGACCTCTCTGATACTAATCATTGTCACCGTGCTTGTGATCACCATCGTGCTGCGCAAGACGAGTTTCGGCATGGCGCTGAAAGCACTTGGAGCCAACGAGCATTCGGCGCAGCTCACCGGCATCAACACGACATCCATGCGCATCTCCGCCCATGTACTGGGCGGGCTGATGGCCGGCATGGCGGGGCTTTATGTCTCCATGGTCACGATGACCGGCGATGCCGGCATCGGTCCGACCTACACTCTGAACTCGATTGCAGCGATCGTGCTTGGCGGTGTGTCGCTTGCCGGTGGCATCGGCACGGCAATCGGCGTCGCCGTCGGCGCCATGCTGTTGAAGACCGTCGCCTCGCTGATGTTCTTCTCCGGCCTTCCTCCCCTCGCCCAGCCCTTTTTCGAGGGGCTGATCCTGGCGCTCGCGATTGCCTTCGGCTCCGTCGGCGTGCTGCGCATCCGCAACAAACTGAAGTTGTTCGCCCAATGACCGACCGCACGATATCAGGGCCAACAAGGCCCAGCCTTCCCGTCGATCCTGCCGTTCTCATTGTTGCAATCGGCTGCGGCCTGCTGCTGGCCGCCGGCGGAACCATTCTGCCGACATTTCTGACAGCGGGTTATATCCTGCAGCAACTGCAGATCGCCTCTTTCCTCGGGATCATTGCGGCCGGCGCCACGCTGGTTATCCTGCTTGGCCATATCGATCTTTCGGTGCCGGCCGCAATTACAGCAATCGCCATCGTCACTACGACGGTAGCGGGCTCCCAGGATCCGACATTGGCTGCTCTTGCTATTCCGATCGGGCTACTCACCGGCGCCCTGATCGGCCTGATCAACGGCATTGGCGTGGCCTTCCTGCGCCTGCCGTCGATGGTTTGGACGCTGGCGATGAACTCAATGCTGATCGGGACCGTGGTCTTCTTCACCGGCGGCTTCAAGCCGCGCGGCATGGCTCCACCACTCTCGATCACGCTGTCACTCGAGCGCAGTTTCGGCATCCCCAATGCCTTCCTGTTCTGGCTGGTGGTGATGGCGGCCATGTTTTACCTACTGCACCGGACCGTCTACGGCAAATATCTGATTGCCATGGGCAATTCGGAAAAAGCCGCCTACCTCTCCGGCATTCGCGTGCGGCTCGTCACTACCCTCACCTTCGTCGTCGCCGGCGTCTTTACGGCGATTGGCGCCATCCTGCTCGCCGGCTATGCCAACCAGGCCTATCAGGGCATGGGCGACCCCTATATGCTGCCTGTTATCACCGCTGTGGTCATCGGTGGAACGTCGATCATGGGAGGCCAGGGTGGATATGGCGGCACCATCGTTGGGGCCATCTTCATCACACTCCTGTCCTCTATCCTCTCTGTGCTGCAGATGCCGGAAGCCTTCAGGCAGATTGTCTTCGGTGTCATCATTCTGGCCATGCTTTTGATCCGTGGCTACAAAAGGAGCTTTCGCTGATGTCTCACCTTCCGTCCGTCGCCGTCGTCGGCCTCGGCTCCATGGGCCTCGGCATGGCGCGCTCGCTGGTCCGGGCCGGACATGCCGTGCGTGGCTTTGACATCAGTGCCGATGCGCTGAACGCGCTTGAAGCCGCTGGCGCCGCCGCTACCAAAAGTCCCGCCGATGCGGCAACCGGCGCCGACATTGCCGTCGTCGTCGTGGTCAATGCGGCACAGACCGAGACCGTGCTGTTTGCCGAAAACGGTGTCTTATCTGCCATGAAGCCCGGCGGAGTGGTGATCGCCTGCGCCACCATCTCGCCGTCAGAGGCCAAGCGCTTTGCCGCCTGCGTCGAGGAAGCTGGCCTTCTTTATGTCGATGGTCCGATCAGCGGCGGCTCGAAAAAGGCCGAAGCTGGTCAGCTGACCTTTATGGCCTCCGGCTCGAAGGCAGCCTTTGCTGCAGCACGACCGGCGCTCGATGCGATGGCGGGAACAGTCTACGAACTCGGTGACCAGCCCGGCATCGGCTCCTCGTTCAAGATCGTCAACCAGCTGCTGGCAGGGGTACACATCGCTGCTGCCTGCGAGGCGATTACCTTCGCCAAGAGCCTCGACCTCGACATTTCACGCGTCTTCGACGTGATTACCAAGTCGGCCGGCAACAGCTGGATGTTCGAAAACCGAATCCCGCATGTGCTGGAAGGCGATTACACGCCGCACAGCGCGGTTGCGATCTTCACCAAGGATCTCGGCATCGTCTCCGATATTGGTCGCCAGACGAAGTTCCCTCTGCCGATCGCAAGTGCTGCGCTTCAGCTCTTCATCATGACCGAGGCCGCCGGCATGGGCCGGGACGACGACAGCTCGGTGGCGCGCCTGCTCGCGAAGGTTTCCGGCCTCAAGCTGCCCGGCATGGAAGACGAGGACTGACATGCCCAAATTTGCTGCCAATCTGTCGATGATGTTCAACGAGGTGCTCTTCCTCGACCGTTTCGCGGCCGCAGCCGACTGCGGCTTCACAGCGGTGGAATATCTCTTCCCTTACGACCATCCGGCCGAACTCGTCGCCGAGAGGCTGCAGGCTGCGGGCCTTGCCCAGGCGCTGTTCAACATGCCGCCCGGCGACTGGGTGGCTGGCGAGCGCGGCATGGCCGCACTGCCCGGACGCGAGGCGGATTTCGCAGCAGCCCTGGATATGGCCATCGCCTATGCCAAGGTCATCGGCACGCCGCTTCTGCACATGATGGCGGGAATTGCACCGGCCACCGATCCGGCCGCGATCGTCACCTATCGCAACAACCTGAAGCACGCGACCGACCGCACTGGCGAGGCTGGCATCGGTCTCGTGATAGAGCCAATCAACGGTCGCGACATGCCGGGTTATTTCCTCAACGACTTCAACCGCGCGGTCGACTTCCTCGGCGAAATGGATGCGGCACATGTGAAGCTGCAGTTTGACGTCTATCACCGGCAAATCCTGCATGGGGACGTGATTATGGCGCTGCGGCAGATGGCGCCAATCATCGGTCATATCCAGATCGCCTCGGTGCCGGAGCGGCACGAACCTATGACCGGAGAGCTCGATGACCGCAGGATCTTCGGCGAGATCGATGCGGTCGGCTACCTCGGTTATGTCGGCTGCGAATATCGCCCGGCTGCGGGTACCCGCGAGGGGCTTGGCTGGATGAACAAACTCTAATCTTGTCGGGAGCTTGGGTGGAATGCGTTACACGGATTGGTTCGAGATCGTTGACCCGGCGTTCAAATCGCTGATCCTGCCGAATGTGCATGTCGACCAACTCTACACCGGCGGACGCTGGCTGGAGGGGCCAGTCTACGTGCCGGCGGCACGCCATCTGCTCTTCTCGGACATCCCGAACAATCGTGTCCTGCGATACGACGAGGTAAACGAGACGGTCGCGATTTTCGAAGCTCCGTCCAACTTTGCCAACGGCCATACTCTCGATCGTGAAGGACGGGTAATTTCCTGCGAGCACTTTACTCGGCGCGTCACTCGCCGAGAGCATGATGGTAGCCTGACAACTCTCGCCGAGAGTTTCGGTGGCAAACGGCTGAATTCGCCAAACGACGTGATTGCGGACAGCAAAGGCAGTATCTGGTTCACCGATCCAAGCTATGGCATCTCGACCCCTTATGAGGGATCTCTCGCGGAAAGCGAAATCGGAAGCCGAAACGTCTACCGGCTCACACCCGACGGTCAGCTTGAGGCCATCATCACCAATTTGCAGCAGCCGAACGGGCTCGCCTTGTCGCGTGACGAACAGACCTTGTACGTGGTCGACAGCGGTGTTCAGCCGGCTAAGCTCATGGCCTATGCTTTGGATACATCGGCGAAGCCAGCCTCCGGTCGTGTGTTTTCCGAGTGCCCTAACGGCATGTATGATGGCGTTCGCATTGATCAATCAGGACATGTATGGACGAGTGCGGGCGATGGCGTCCATTGCCTTGGGCCTGATGGGACGCTCATCGGCAAGATCCTGATTCCCGAGACAGTGAGCAATGTTTGCTTTGGAGGGCGGGAGAGAAACCGCCTCTACATCACTGCCACGCGATCCCTGTTCGCTGTCTACCTCAATGCGAGAGGCTAGCTTGAGGAGTTGACGGAGCCTACGAAACGCCAAAAGCTCCTCGTGTTTTGCGAGGAGCTTTTCAGTATATGGCGGTTTTTTTTCGAGATTTTGGTTGCGGGGGCAGGATTTGAACCTGCGGCCTTCAGGTTATGAGCCTGACGAGCTACCGGGCTGCTCCACCCCGCGCCAAGAGCGCAACTATGATTGTTGCGCTTGAGAGTTCTTACCAAGCAAAAAGGGCCGCTTTATGCGGCCCGATGTTTTCGGCTTGGGCCGATTGTGTGTTGAGAAGATTGTGGTTCTGCGGTGAGCAAAACGTGAGGTATTTGCTTTTACAAAACCTGACAACATTGCCTTTAGCAGACCTGGCAGCGACCTACTCTCCCGCGTCTTGAGACGAAGTACCATTGGCGCTGGGGCGTTTCACGGCCGTGTTCGGAATGGGAACGGGTGCAGCCACCCCGCCATGACCACCAGGTCGGCTAAGGGCAATGTTGTTGAGAAGCTGGCACAGGGATTACCTGTTTGTCTTTTTGAACACGTATTTGGCATCATCGCCCGGTTTTGTCCGGGCCGATGAGCATGGTCAATGAGAACGATCAAGCCAATCGAGCTATTAGTAACGGTAAGCTTCATGCATTACTGCACTTCCACACCCGTCCTATCAACGTGGTCGTCTTCCACGGCTCTGATAGGGAATACTCGTTTTCAGGTGGGTTTCCCGCTTAGATGCCTTCAGCGGTTATCCCTTCCATATATAGCTACCCTGCTATGCCCTTGGCAGGACAACAGGTCCACCAGAGATATGTCCATCCCGGTCCTCTCGTACTAGGGACAGATCCTGTCAATATTCCTACACCCACGGCAGATAGGGACCGAACTGTCTCACGACGTTCTGAACCCAGCTCACGTACCGCTTTAATTGGCGAACAGCCAAACCCTTGGGACCTGCTCCAGCCCCAGGATGCGATGAGCCGACATCGAGGTGCCAAACAACCCCGTCGATATGGACTCTTGGGGGTCATCAGCCTGTTATCCCCGGCGTACCTTTTATCCGTTGAGCGATGGCCCTTCCACACGGGACCACCGGATCACTATGACCGACTTTCGTCTCTGCTCGACTTGTCAGTCTCGCAGTCAGGCGGGCTTATGCCATTGCACTCGACGACCGATTTCCGACCGGTCTGAGCCCACCATCGCGCGCCTCCGTTACTCTTTCGGAGGCGACCGCCCCAGTCAAACTACCCACCATACACTGTCCCGGATCCGGATGACGGACCGCGGTTAGACATCCATGACGATAAGGGTGGTATTTCAAGGATGGCTCCACAGAAACTGGCGTCCCTGCTTCAAAGCCTACCACCTATCCTACACATGCCGACACGAATGCCAGTGTAAAGCTATAGTAAAGGTGCACGGGGTCTTTCCGTCTGACCGCAGGAACCCCGCATCTTCACGGGGAATTCAATTTCACTGAGTCTATGTTGGAGACAGCGGGGAAGTCGTTACGCCATTCGTGCAGGTCGGAACTTACCCGACAAGGAATTTCGCTACCTTAGGACCGTTATAGTTACGGCCGCCGTTTACTGGGGCTTCGATTCAAAGCTTGCACCTCTCCTCTTAACCTTCCAGCACCGGGCAGGCGTCAGACCCTATACGTCGTCTTGCGACTTCGCAGAGCCCTGTGTTTTTGATAAACAGTCGCTACCCCCTGGTCTGTGCCACCCCATTACACTTGCGTATAAAGGGGTCACGCTTCTTCCGAAGTTACGCGTGCAATTTGCCGAGTTCCTTCAACATAGTTCTCTCAAGCGCCTTGGTATACTCTACCTGACCACCTGTGTCGGTTTCGGGTACGGTCTGTACGGTGGAGCTATTTCCTGGAACCGCTTCCTCGCCCATTCAATCCAATAAGAATGAACAAGTTACGCGATCCGTCACTACCACCAGGCCCACGAATATTAACGTGGTTCCCATCGACTACGCATTTCTGCCTCATCTTAGGGGCCGGCTAACCCTGCTCAGATTAACTTTAAGCAGGAACCCTTGGTCTTTCGGCGAGGGGGTCTCTCACCCCCTTTATCGTTACTCATGTCAACATTCGCACTTCCGATACCTCCAGGGCCCCTCACGGGTACCCCTTCACAGGCTTACGGAACGCTCCGCTACCACTTGCAGTAAACTGCAAATCCTCAGCTTCGGTGCATGGCTTTAGCCCCGTTACATTTTCGGCGCAAAGACCCTTATTTAGACCAGTGAGCTGTTACGCTTTCTTTAAATGATGGCTGCTTCTAAGCCAACATCCTGGTTGTTTTGGGATCCTCACATCCTTTCCCACTTAGCCATGACTTGGGGACCTTAGCTGGAGGTCAGGGTTGTTGCCCTCTTCACGACGGACGTTAGCACCCGCCGTGTGTCTGCCGACTAGTACTCCCAGGTATTCGGAGTTTGGTTAGGATCAGTAAGACGGTGAGTCCCCATAGCCCATCCAGTGCTCTACCCCCTGGGGTATTCGGTCGACGCTCTACCTAAATAGATTTCGCGGAGAACCAGCTATCTCCGAGTTTGATTGGCCTTTCACCCCTAGCCACAAGTCATCCCGATCTATTGCAACAGATATGGGTTCGGCCCTCC
>NZ_CP045854.1:3742500-4217500 GCF_009650195.1 Agrobacterium sp. MA01 | reverse complement strand
GCCGCGTCCCGAATGGCCGGGCTGCTCGACGAAGCCGTCGGCGAGACCGTTGGATACAGGATGCGGCTGGACAACCGGATCAGTGGCCGGACGCGCATCGAGGTGGTCACGGAAGGCGTCTTCGTGCGCATGATCCTCGACGACCCGGAATTGACCGGTGTGTCCGCCGTCCTTTTCGACGAGTTCCACGAACGGTCGCTGGACGCCGATCTCGGACTGGCGCTGGCGCTCGATGCCCAATCGGCGCTCAGGCCGGATCTGCGGATCGTCGTGATGTCGGCAACACTGGATATCGAGCGCATCGGGCAGTTGCTTGAAGATCCACCTGTCATCATCAGTGAGGGGCGAAGCTTTCCGGTCGAGATCCGCCACCGGGACCGCTCGGGCGACGAGCGGATTGAAGATGCGGTCACCGCGACCATTTTGAAGACGCTGTCGGACGAGACGGGATCGATCCTCGTCTTTCTGCCGGGACAGGCGGAGATCCGGCGGACAGTCGAGCGGCTTGAAAACAGGATCGGGCAGGATGTCGTCATCACACCTCTCTATGGCGTGCTGAGCCAGGCGGACCAGGACGCGGCGATCCGTCCGGCGGCACCGGGCAAACGCAAGGTCGTGCTGTCGACATCGATCGCGGAGACCTCGATCACCATCGACGGTGTGCGCGTGGTCATCGACAGCGGGTTGCAGCGGCTTCCCGTGTTTGAAGCATCGACAGGGATCACGCGTCTCGAAACGGTCCGGGTGTCCCGAGCTTCCGCCGACCAGCGGGCCGGTCGCGCGGGGCGAACGGAACCGGGGATTGCGATCCGACTCTGGCATGCTGGACAGACAGCAGCCCTTCCCGCGTTTACGCCACCGGAAATCCTGTCGAGCGACCTTTCCGGTCTTGCGCTGGACCTTGCCCATTGGGGCGTTGCGGATCCAGGCCAGCTCCTTCTCATCGACATGCCGCCTGAGGCTGCCCTCAAGGAGGCGCGCCAGTTGCTGATCGGGCTAGGGGCGCTCGACGAAAAGCTGCAGTTGACCGCCAAGGGGCGACGCATGCGGGATTTCGGACTGCCACCCCGGCTGTCTGCCATGGTGCTCAGCGCGTCCGAGCATGGCGAAGCTCAAGCCGCCGCAGAGTTGGCGGTTCTCCTCACCGAACAGGGACTGGGCGGCAATGATCTCGATCTCGATGAGCGGCTGAGGCAGTTCCGCAGGGATCGCGGCGAGCGGGCCCGCAATGCCCGCAATCTCGCACAGAGGCTGTCGTCCGGCCTCAATCACCGTGAGGAAGGCAATATAGCGCCTGTTTCCGCCGGCGCCCTGCTCATCCACGCCTTCCCGGACAGGATCGCGCGCCAAAGGGGTGGGCGCGGCCGGTTCGTCATGGCCAATGGCCGGGGAGCAGAGATCCCCGCATCGGAACGCCTGGCGGGTGCCGAACTGCTTGTCATCGCCGATCTGACCGGCAAGGCGGCGCAGGGGCGAGTGCTGGCCGCAGCAGAAACCTCACACGGCGACATCGAGACACTTCTCCCCAAGGCTATCACGACGTCGGAGGAAAGCGGCTTCGATACGGCGAGCCGCCAGGTGCGGGCGAGACGGGTGACACGGTTGGGGGCGATCATCTTCGACGAACAACCCCTGCCGAAGCCAAAGGGAGACAATGCTGCCAGAGCACTTGCCGAAGGGGTCCGCCATCTGGGTGTCGCCGCCCTGCCCTTCTCGAAGGCGGCGGCTCAGTTGCGACAGAGGCTCGGCTTTCTTTACCGAAGCCTCGGCGAGCCATGGCCGGATACCAGCGATAACGGTCTCATCGCGAGGCTGGACGACTGGTTCGTGCCCTTCCAGTCGGGCGTGACGAGCTTTCAGGAGATCGGTGCCGGCAGCCTGCATGACGGACTGATGGCGCTGGTCCCTGGAGGATCGCAGCGGGAGCTCGACCGGCTCGTCCCGACGCATTTCACCGCGCCGACCGGACAATCCCATCCGATCCGCTACGAGGGCGATGAGCCTGTCCTGCAGATCCGGGTGCAGGAGCTTTTCGGGTTGAAGACGCACCCCACGATCGGCGGCGGCAAATTGCCACTGCTTCTGGAGTTGACCTCGCCCGCCCATCGACCCATTCAGACAACACGGGATCTTCCGGGGTTCTGGACCGGATCGTGGAAGGATGTGCGCGCCGACATGCGTGGTCGCTATCCGAAGCATCCCTGGCCAGAGGACCCTGCTGCGGCAGATCCCACGACACGAGCGAAACCCCGCGGAACCTGATGGCGCGGCAGAACAGGGAATAGTGATGACCATGGATCTGGCAGCCAAATTCGGTCCGAGCAGCCGGCGCCTGCGTCTCGAAACCCTGGTGAAGCTCCGCTGGGTGGCCGTGGCGGGGCAATTGCTGACCATTCTGGTCGTGGCGCTCTGGTTCGAATTTCCCCTGCCGCTCGTGACATGTCTGGGGCTGATCGCCGCACTGGCTGCGGCCAATTCGTTGATGTCGGTGGCCTTCCCGCCCACCTACCGCCTGGAGCCGGCGGCAGCCTTTGCGGTGCTTGCGCTGGATCTCTTCCAGATGGGAGCGCTGCTCTTCATCACGGGCGGGCTCAACAACCCGTTCGCGCCGCTGATCTGCATTCCCGTCATCATCTCCTTTGCGTCGCAGCCGAGCCGTCACTCGATCGCGCTTTTTGTAACCGCGCTCGCCTTCATCACCCTGCTTGCGTTCACACCCTATCCCCTGCCCTGGTTCGAGGGTCGCACGCTCGAGGTGCACCCGCTTCTGCAGCTCGGCATGTGGAGCTCTATTGTCTCGATGACGGCCTTTGCCGCCTTTTATGCCTATCGCGTCTCCCAGGAAGCGACCCTGCTTGCCGACGCCCTGACCGCGACCGAACTCATCCTGCAGCGGGAAAAGCATTTGCATCAGCTCGATGGTCTCGCAGCAGCGGCTGCGCATGAACTGGGTACACCGCTGGCAACGATCAGCGTGGTAGCCAAGGAGATGGAGCGGGACCTTGGTCAGGACGAGCGCTACCGGGAGGATGTGCAGCTGCTGCGTAGCCAGAGCGAGCGCTGCCGCGACATCCTGCGCCGCCTGACCTCGCTCGCCACGGAAGGCGAAGCCCACATGCGCGAGCTGCCGCTCTCCTCGATGATGGAGGAGGTCATTGCGCCGCATCGGGAATTCGGGGTGAAGGTTGAGCTGATCGAGCTGTCCGACCGGGCACTCGAGCCGGTCGGGACCCGCAATCCCGCCATTCTCTATGGTCTCGGCAACCTGCTCGAGAATGCGGTCGATTATGCCAGGTCCAAAGTCATGGTCAGCGTGGAGCATACAGCCGCCGATGTAACCGTCACGATCGAAGACGACGGAGCCGGTTTCTCCGCGGGGGTCTTGCAAAGAATTGGCGAGCCCTATGTTACAAGCAGGCAGAATGAAACGCGCGCCGGGGGTCTCGGCCTTGGGCTGTTTATCGCAAAGACACTGCTCGAACGGTCCGGAGCCAGCCTTCGCTTCGAAAATCGCAGCCCGGAAGGGTCCGGGGCGCGCGTCATGGTGATTTGGCCCCGTGAATACATGGAATTGGACACGTCGTTATGACTTTACCTGTAGGGTCTTGGCACGCATAAGGTCGGCAGCGAAGTTTTTGGAACAGTCGCAGGAACGAGAAGATGGCAGACGCAGCATCACAGGTCGCAAAACCAGCCGCCGGCACGCAAGCAGCGGGCAGTCACGATCTCGGCCCTGACCCTTCGCTGCTGATCGTCGATGACGATGCGCCGTTTCTGCGTCGTCTGGCGCGCGCCATGGAAAGCCGCGGCTTCACGGTGGAGCTCGCCGGCTCCGTCGCTGAGGGCATGGCGAAAGTCAAGGAAGCAGCACCTGCCTATGCCGTGGTCGATCTGCGGTTGGGTGACGGAACCGGGCTCGACGTCATCGAGGCGATCCGGGAGCGCCGTTCCGACACACGGATCATCGTGCTGACAGGTTATGGCAATATCGCCACGGCCGTTACCGCGGTCAAACTCGGGGCGCTCGACTATCTGGCGAAGCCCGCAGACGCCGACGATGTCTATCTGGCACTGACCCAACGACCAGGCGAGAAGGCCGAGATCCCCGAAAACCCGATGTCGGCCGACCGGATCCGCTGGGAGCATATCCAGCGCGTCTATGAGAGCTGCGAGAGGAATGTCTCCGAGACAGCTCGTCGCCTCAACATGCATCGCCGGACACTGCAGCGCATACTGGCCAAACGCGCCCCGAAGTAATCAGACAGACTTGAGCTGGGCCGCCCATTCCGCGGCCATGAGCCTCTGGGCGGCAGTCCTCGAAAAATCGAGGGTAACCGACTTCCGCGTTGCAGGCGGAAGGCGGTGCTCGGGAGCGTCCCGCAACAGGTGGCCCGAATACCCATCCGATAGAAAGAGGCCGCAGTCTTCCGGGAAGATCTCGAGAGGCACACCGGCGTGGGTGGCAAAAAACAATCGGTCGCAGTAGCGACGATAATCCGGCCATTTCCGGTCGACGCGAAAGTCCTCGACCGAGGATTTTATCTCGACGATCCAGATCTCGCCCTTGTCTGAAAGGGCGATCAGGTCAGCACGACGTCCATTGGAGAGCGTCAGTTCCGGCAGGATGGCAAAACGCATCTCCGCCAGAAGGATCTGGACACCACGCCGAATCATCATGGCGCGATCCGACTGCCGCCCGTCGATTAAGGGATTGTTTACTGCGACAGAGACTAAGGTCATGGACAACTCCGCTCCGCACGCTCAAGTCTGTTGCAAAAAAGCAATGCGGAGTCATTTTGCAGCGCCGAAGACATTCGGCGGAAGTACGGCACTTGCGTCGCCGAGATTAATTCAAAATAAACCATAATCAAAGATGGTCACAAGTCCGTCTCTCAGCCATCACCCACGAGCTTTATCATGCGCTTCCGCAACATCTTGACCGCGCTTGGCCTGGTTATGTCCCTAGGCCTCGCGGGCTGCACAACGACGACCGGCGACAAGGCCGAAGTGGCCGAAACCACCAAGGTCGAGATCTTCAGCGACACCTATGGTTCGGTAACGGATGCAGGTTATGCCCTGCCGGCGATTCCGATCCAGAAAGTCGACAAGAAGTTTCACCGACAAATTGTCGATTATGCGACCAAGGAAAAACCCGGCACGGTCGTTGTCAACACGCGCGAGCGCTTCCTCTATTACGTGCTGCCGCGCGGCAAAGCGGTCCGTTATGGGATCGGCGTCGGCAAGCAGGGTTTTGCTTGGCAGGGTGAGGCCTATATCGCCTGGAAGCAGGCCTGGCCGACCTGGCATCCGCCGAAGGAAATGGCGGAACGGAAGCCCGAAGTCGCCAAGTATGTCGAAAAGGGCATGGAACCCGGCCTGCGCAACCCGCTCGGCGCCCGCGCCATGTATCTCTTCAACGAGAAGGGACAGGACACGCTGTTCCGCCTGCACGGCACGCCGGAATGGGCATCGATCGGAACGGCTGCTTCATCGGGCTGCATCCGCATGATGAACCAGGACGTGATCGACCTCTACAACCGCGTCAAGCCGGGCCGGAACTCCAAGGTCGTGGTTCAGCAGTAAGCTGCACCAACGCAGAATACGAAAAGCCCCGCCGGAGCGATCCGGCGGGGCTTTTCGTTTCGCCAAAGGCCGGCTGTCAGGCCGCAGACTGTGCCTTCAGTTCGATGCGACGACGATGGAGAACCGGCTCGGTGTAGCCGTTCGGTTGCTCCCTGCCCTTCAGCACGAGGTCAAGCGCCGCCTGGAAGGCAACCGAGCCGTCGTAATCCTTCGCCATCGGCACATAGACCGGGTCAGTGGCATTCTGGTCGTCGACGACCATCGCCATGCGCTTCAGCGTCTCGACGACCTGTTCTTCCGTCACCACGCCGTGATGCAGCCAGTTTGCCATGTGCTGGGCGGAGATGCGGAGCGTGGCGCGATCCTCCATCAAACCGACATTGTTGATGTCCGGCACCTTGGAGCAGCCGACGCCCTGGTCGATCCAGCGGACGACATAGCCGAGAATACCCTGGGCATTGTTGTCGAGTTCCCGCTGGATTTCTTCCGGGGTCCAGTTCGGACGCGTCGCGACCGGAACCGACAGAATATCCGACAGCTTGGCGCGCGAGCGGGACTTCAGGCTTTCCTGAACGCCCGCGACATTGACGCTGTGATAGTGTGTGGCGTGCAGCGTTGCTGCCGTCGGCGACGGAACCCAGGCCGTGTTGGCCCCGGCCTTCGGATGGGCAATCTTCTGCTCCAGCATGGCCGCCATCAGATCCGGCATGGCCCACATGCCCTTGCCGATCTGGGCATTGCCGGACAGGCCGCATTCAAGGCCAATATCGACGTTCCAGTTTTCATAGGCTGCGATCCAGGCGGCCTGCTTCATGTCGCCCTTGCGGATCATCGGGCCCGCTTCCATCGAAGTGTGAATTTCGTCGCCCGTGCGATCCAGGAAGCCGGTGTTGATGAAGACGACGCGGTCTCGGGCCGCGCGAATGCACTCCTTGAGATTGACAGTGGTGCGGCGCTCCTCGTCCATGATCCCCATCTTGATCGTGTTGGGAGCCATGCCGACGAGTTCTTCGACGCGGGAGAAGATCTCGCAGGCGAAGGCGACCTCTTCTGGACCGTGCATCTTCGGCTTCACGACATACATCGAGCCTGCGCGGGAGTTCTTCCGGCGGCCATTCGGGCCGATGTCATGCAGCGCGACGAGAGCGGTGATCGCGGCATCCAGGATGCCTTCCGGCACCTCATGGCCGTCCCTGTCGGTGATCGCGGGATTGGTCATGAGGTGACCGACATTGCGGATGAGCATCAGGGATCGGCCCGGCAGTGTCACCTCACCGCCGTCAACGCCGGTCAGTTCGAGGTCATTGTTCAGGGAACGGGTGAAGGTCTTGCCGCCCTTCGTAACTTCCTCCGTCAGGTCACCCTTCATCAGGCCGAGCCAGTTGGAATAGACGGCGATCTTGTCCTCGGCGTCGACGGCCGCGACCGAATCCTCGCAGTCCATGATGGTGGTGAGTGCCGATTCAAGCCCGACATCGGCGATGCCGGCGGGGTCGTCCTTGCCGATCAGGCTGTCCGGATCGACGAAGACGAGGGTGTGCAGGCCATTGGTGCGGAAATAGAGGCGGTATGCCTTTTCGCTCTCACGCTTGAAGCCGACATATTGGTCGGGCCTGGAAAGGCCTGTCCGGCCGCTGGCGGTCTCGACGAAGAGCGCGCCGTTTTCAAAGTCGAAGCCTGTAACGTCAGCCCAGCTGCCGCCGGCGAGCGGCAGGCTCCGGTCGAGAAAGGACTTCGCCCACGCCACGACCTTGCCACCGCGAACCGGATTGTAGCCCTTGCCCTTGTCCGCGCCATCAGCCTCGGAAATCGCATCCGTGCCGTAAAGCGCGTCGTAAAGCGAACCCCAGCGGGCATTGGCGGCGTTCAGCGCATAACGCGCGTTCATGACCGGCACGACGAGCTGCGGACCGGCGATCGACGAAATCTCCGGATCGACATTGGCCGTCTCGATCTTGAAGTCGGGGCCCTCGGGCAGGAGATAGCCGATTTCACGCAGGAAGCTTTCATAGGCGGCGAGATCGGCGGGCGCGCCGTTCTCGCGATACCAGGCGTCAATCTGGGCCTGCAGGTCATCCCGCTTGGCGAGCAAGGCGCGGTTTTTCGGCGCCAAGTCGTGAACGATCCGGGAGAAGCCGGCGAAGAAGGCATCGGCCTCGACTTGCGTTCCCGGGATCGCCTGGGTCACGATGAAATCGTAGAGGCGCTTGTCGATCGAAAGGCCGTGAGCTTCAATAGATGTCATGACGTCATTCCTCTTACTGGACTGGCTTTGGCACGCAGCATGGCTGAAACCGATTAGCAGTCAATCCGTCATAAATACGAAATATTGTTTCCAAATTCGAAAGTCAGCCGCGTGCAGTCCTGGGGCGACCCGAGGCCGTCGCCGTGATCCGCGCTTCCACGAGCTTGCGGCGTCCCTCGATCTCAGGCGCATCGAGCTCCTCCCGGAGGATCAGCACGACATCCACGGCGCCACTGGCTTCAGCCCTTGCACGCGCGAGTTCGGTCGCCCTTGTCCTCGCCCTTTCCAGAGCAACGGTCTCATCCGTCGCCCGCTCGCTGTCGCCGCCGCCGGTGATCATGAAAAGCCCCTCCTCCGGCGATCCGACAGTGACAGAAACACTGCTGCGCACCTGCCCGACGACGGCGCCGACGGCATTGGCCACATCGGCATCCGCAGGCACGGCGACATCGGAAGCCAGCATCTCGGCGATCGCCGGGTAGTAGACGCCGGCCGAGGCACCGAGGCCGATCAATGGCCGGTCGAGCGAGAGGTTGAAGCGGGCGATACCCCCCTGTCGCTTGAGCGCGCGATCGATCAGCACCGATTTCGCAGGCTCGATGTCGGCAAGGCCATCTTCGGCAAGCGCTGCGGAGAGAATGACTTCGGCCGACTGGCGCGTCAGGCGATCAACGATCAACTTGGCAAGCACTTCCGGCGATGACGCGATCGGCTGGCCAGAACCATCCTTCTGTCGGATCGCCAGCGCCATGCCGAGTTCGGCCGCCTTGCGATCCCATTGGCCCTGGCGGTTCAGGACATGCATGGCGTCGGATGGCGTGAGCCCACACAGATGCACGAGGCCACGGGCGACGAGACGGTCGAGTGTCGCCTTCTGCTGGGTGAAGCTGATCAGCTGGTCCAGGGGAAGCGGCACGCTGCCGATCTTTTGAAAGAGTGCTGCCTCCTGCGGCTGGAGACCGGCCGCCAGATGATCCGGGACGCCGGTGCGGACCGCGAAGCGCCCATCGTGACGTCCGAGATGTGGCGCGCGGAGCTGGCGCTCGAGTACGTCAGTGATGGACGCTCCATGCAGGGCTGCTGCAAGGCTCAACGGGACAAGGCGACGGGGGCCGAGGTCGATCTTCGCCGCAAGGCCGCGATCGTCGAAACGCACCTCCGAGTCACCACCGAGGCCGAAGGTGCGCATGGCGACTGCTTCCACCATAGTTCGGTAACCGCCGACGACGGCGCCATCCTGATCAAGCCGCGGCTGACCGGCCTCCATCACGGCGACGTCGGTCGTCGTGCCACCGATATCGGACACGACGGCATCATCGAGGCCGGTCAGGTGGCGTGCGCCGACGAGGCTCGCGGCGGGACCGGAGAGAATGGTCTCGATCGGTCGCAACCGAGCTTCGGCTGCCGAGATCAACGCGCCGTCACCACGCACGACCATCAGTGGCGCATGAATGCCGCGCTCCCCGAGATAGCGCTCGGCAGAGCCGATCAACCGGTCGATCATCGAGACCAGGCGGGCATTGAGAAGGGTTGTCAGTGCCCGTCTTGGCCCGCCGAGCTTGGAGGAAAGCTCGTGGCTGCAGGTGACGGGCAGGCCGGAATGCCGGCGAATGATCTCGCGCGCCCGCTGCTCGTGCGCCGGATTGCGAACCGCAAAATAACCGGCGATCGCGAAGGATGAGACATTGGCCGAAAGCTCGGGCAGTGCCGCTTCCAGCGCCGCCTGGTCGAAAAGTGTCTCGGTGCCATGAACGTCATGACCGCCGGCAATGAAGAGGACCGGATCATTGCCAAGCGCATCGGCCAGGCCATCGCGCTTCATATCGTCTGGCCCGAACCCGATCATGATCAGGCCGGCGCGGCCGCCCTGCCCTTCCACCAGCGCATTGGTCGCGAGCGTCGTCGACAGCGAGACGAGACCGATCGCCGAGGGATCAATCGCTGATTCGGCGAGCACGCTTTCGAGCGCGCCGGAAATGCCGATCGACAGGTCGTGCCGGGTGGTGAGCGACTTCGCCTTGGCGACGATCCCATGCGTCTCGCTGTAGATCACGGCGTCCGTGTAGGTGCCGCCGGTATCGATGCCCAGCATGTAATCGGATGTCACGCAGTCTTCCCCATCTTCCCCGCCACTACGGCGACGCATCCCTTATGGCACAGGGCTTAGTGCGATTTCCAGCGAGGGAGCGGCAGGAACACGCCGCATTACGGCTTGCGCGGCGTGACCCGCATCGGCAGGCCGCCAGCTGGCTGGGTGGTAAGCTTCTGAACCGGCCAGGGTTTCGTCTGCGGCGTCGTCGCGAAACGATATCGCTGCATCAGCACCGCGAGCGCGATCACGGCTTCCTGTAACGCAAAGGTGGCGCCGATGCAGACGCGTGGACCGGCGCCAAATGGCAGATACTGAAAGCGGCCGATCTTCTCGCGCTCCCCTGGCAGAAAGCGGGAGGGGTCAAAGATCCGTGGCTTGTCCCAGTAAAGCTCGTGGCGATGCAGCGTCCAGGGCATGACAAGGACAGTGGCGCCCTTCGCAATCTCGACGGTCTCGCCACTGGGCGCCGTATAGCGATCGTCGGCGATCGCATCGCGGTTGATTGAGGGCGCCGGCGGATAGAGCCGCATCGCCTCTTCGAAAGAGGCTCGCACATGCGGCATCTGCTCAAGCCAATCGACCGGATCGGCGCCGGACGCTATGACCTCATCGATTTCCCGCTCCATTGCGTCCCTGACATCCGGACAGTGGGCCACGCAATACAAGGTCCAGGCCAGGGCACGCGCCGTCGTCTCGTGCCCGGCCCCGATGAAGGTCAGGATATTGTCCTCGATCTCTTCCGAGGTCAGACCGTCAGGTCCTTCCAGCTCGAGAAGCAATGTCAAGAAATCGTCCGGTGCGTTCTCCCGATCCGTCTTGATGATGGCCCGGCGGTGATCCATCGTCCGTCGCACGAGTTCGCGGAACTTGCGCAAGACGCCGAGACCCCGGATTCGGGTCAGGCGCGGGATCCATCTCGGAGCTTTCAACAAGTCCAGCGGATCGATCCGTCCCATGCTGTGCAGGAGATCGTCGACATCCTTGGCGAAATCGCCCTGTTCGGAGACGATCCCGCCGGAGAAGAGAGTTTCGGAAAGGATCGCATAAGTCAGTTCGGTCATGTCGACGGCGATATCGCGGACGACGCCCTCGGTCCCCGCTTCGTAACGTTCAAGAAAAAGTTCGCTCTGCTCGCGCATCTGGCGGGCGAAGCCGCGGGCATGGCGAGGAGTGAAGACCGGCGCCATGGCCTTGCGCGAGCGTTTCCACACGGGACCTTCGGCCGTCAGTAGGCCATCGCGCAGAATGGGGCGCAGGACAAGCTGGCGGATCTCGGACATCTCGTAATTCGAGGCGTTGTCGACGAGCACGTGGCGGATCAGACCTGGGTCATTGGCAATGATGGTGGTCTGGCCAAAAAAGCGAGTGACGATCCAGGGCCAGGTGTAGGACGGCTGCCCCCAAAGTTCGAGCGGGTTCCTCAGCACTGTGCGGATGATTTCCAGTCGGCTGGGCGGGACCGTCCGCGGCACAGGCGCCGGCGGCTCGAAAGTCGATTTGCGCAGACTGGCGTCCATGTGATGCTCCCTCGAAGGGTTGGAGCCCCCCTAGAGGAATTAGAGCAGGGACTCCAACTCGTCCAGCCGATCATTGATCAGCCAGCCGTAATAGTTCTCTTCCGGCCAATTCGCCGCACCGCTCGCCCGCTTTGCCGCCAGAGCACGGGCCCGCTGCTGCGAGCCGCCAATGTTGAAAAGCGTCGCCGTAACACCCGGGTTCCCCGAGATATCGACATCGGCAATCTGTCTGTAGTCGTCAATCGACTTGCGGATGACCGCTGCCATGAAGGCGAGCGAGATGTCGGGATCCATGATCGCCTTGTAGACGCCCGCCGCGTCGTTCTCGTCGAGCCGGGCATAGCCGGACTTCTGATGCACGAGATCCGACAGCATGAGGGCCGTCAAAGGATTGATCTGCCCCAGACCAAAGGTCTGACCCGCATAGAAGGGCTGGAAGAACACGGCGCTGAAGCGATTGTTCGGATAGGACTTGCCGCCGACGGATTTGCCGCGGAAGCGATCCTGCCACACATCTTCGCGGCAGGTCCAGAGACGGTAGGAGTCAGAATAGCCGTTGCATTCGGCAAATTCCGGCCGGCCGACGAAGTCGGCAATGCTCTCGTCCTTGTAGCCGAATCGGAAGCTGTTGCCGGCGTAAGATGCGGCCTTCACGTAATAGCTCTGGAGGCTGTCATAGGCGTCGACATTGTAGGTGTGCTCGCCGACGATGGCACCCACCATGTGGATGGGCGCAATGCCATAGGCGGCGGCCGTCTTCTTGAGCTTGCCCACCAGCTTCGAGTCCGTCTTCAGGAGATCGCGGACCTTTTCATATTTCAGATCGAAGCTGGTCTTGCCCGCTTTGGTACGCCGCACGGAGGCGCCGGGAATGGCCGGCTGTTCGGCATTGCGATTTCCCGAGGGGACCTTGTCGTCAGCAAGCGACACTGCGGGCACAAGCCCGGCGAGCGTAATGGCGACGATGAGATTTCTGGCAATAGTAAGCACGATGCGCGGCCCCTGGACATTTGTCCTCGAACGGATTGCCGGCGCATTCGCGGGCAGCGTCCGACTGCGGCCCTCCTTACATAAGAGGCACCTGTATTGTCGATATGGGCCGCTTTCACTTTCCCGGCACGCCGGGGGCGAAAGCGACCCATAGATGCACAAAGATCACAGGATGTAGCGGCTAAGGTCCGTGTTGGCGGCGAGATCGCCGACATGCTCCTGCACATAAGCCGAGTCGATCATCACTTCCGAGCCACCGCGGTCCGGTGCATGGAAGGAAATCTCGTCGAGCACCCGCTCCATCACCGTCTGCAGGCGACGGGCACCGATGTTCTCAACCGTTTCGTTGAGCTGAACCGCGACATCGGCGAGAGCATCGATCGCATCCTCGGTGAAGTCGAGATTGAGCTCCTCGGTTGCCATCAGCGCCTTGTACTGGCGGATCAGGCTCGCTTCGGTCTCTGTCAGGATGCGGCGGAAATCTTCCTTGGTCAGTGGCTTCAGCTCGACGCGGATCGGCAGGCGGCCCTGAAGCTCCGGCAGAAGGTCGGAGGGCTTGGACACATGAAATGCGCCAGACGCGATGAAGAGGATGTGGTCGGTCTTCACCGGACCGTATTTGGTCGCGACCGTCGTCCCTTCGACCAGCGGCAGGAGGTCACGCTGCACGCCTTCGCGCGAAACACCGGCGCCCATGGCACCTTCGCGGGCGGCGATCTTGTCGATCTCGTCGAGGAAGACGATGCCGTCATTTTCGACGGAACGCAGCGCTTCCCGCTGGATGACTTCATTGTCGATGAGCTTGTCCGATTCATCACGGATCAGGTCGGCATAGGATGCCTTGACGGTGGTCCGGACCTTCTTGGTACGGTTACCCATGGCCTTGCCGAACATTTCCGACAGGTTGAGGATGCCGATGTTGGCACCGGGCATGCCGGGAACTTCGAAGCCGGGCGCGCCGGAGCCGCTGTCGGCCACTTCGATATCGATTTCCTTGTCATCGAGCTCGCCGTTGCGGAGCTTCTTGCGGAAGCTGTCCCGTGTAGCCGGAGATGCCGTGGCGCCGACCAGGGCATCGAGCACGCGTTCTTCGGCCAGCTGATGCGCCTTGGCCTGCACTTCCAGACGCTTCTTGTCGCGGATGAGTGCGATGCCGATCTCGACCAGATCGCGGATGATCTGCTCGACATCGCGGCCGACATAACCGACTTCGGTGAACTTTGTCGCCTCCACCTTGATGAAGGGGGCGCCAGCGAGCTTGGCAAGACGGCGGGAGATTTCCGTCTTGCCGACGCCGGTCGGTCCGATCATCAGGATATTCTTCGGCATCACCTCGTCGCGCAGATCTTCTGATAGCTGCTGGCGGCGCCAGCGGTTGCGCAGCGCGATAGCGACCGCGCGCTTGGCGTCATGCTGACCTATGATATGGCGGTCGAGCTCGGAAACGATCTCGCGCGGGGAGAAATTGGTCATTTCAGGTTGCTCCTCACGATGCCGCGGACCCGCGCATCGTCTCTTGGTGTGGAATTCGATCGGCAGCCGTCAGTCGGCGTCGAGGGTTTCGACCACCATGTTGTTGTTGGTGTAGACGCAGATCTCGCCGGCGATGGTCAGAGCGCGGGTTGCGATCTCCTCGGCCGAACGATTGCTGTCCATAAGCGCGCGCGCAGCCGCATAGGCATAGTTGCCACCGGAGCCGATCGCGATTGTGCCGTGCTCGGGCTCAAGGACGTCGCCATTGCCGGTGATTGCGAGCGTGATCGACTTGTCGGCGACCAGCATCATGGCTTCGAGATTGCGCAGATACTTGTCGGTCCGCCAGTCCTTGGCGAGCTCGACGGCTGCGCGCATCAGCTGGCCGGGATATTGTTCGAGCTTCTTTTCGAGACGATCGAGCAGCGTGAAGGCATCGGCTGTCGCGCCGGCAAAGCCTGCGATCACATCGCCGCCTTTGCCGATGCGGCGGACCTTGCGGGCATTGCCCTTCATCACGGTCTGGCCAAGGCTGACCTGTCCGTCACCGGCCATCACCACCTTGCCGTCCTTGCGTACGGTAACAATCGTTGTCATCAATCACCTGTCACCCGCCTCTGCGGGCCTTGTGGAACGGGCTTTGAGGCCCGGTTTGTCGGTTCCTATGTAAGTGGGCTTTCAACGATTGCAATCTGCGGCAAAAGCTCCAGCGCCGCCTTGCGGCAGCGCAATGTAACTTCTGGATATTTCACCGCCCTGCTGTTATGGGAGGGCCCAGATCCTCATGGAGCAGCCAAATGGCAGAGCGTAAAGGCGAAGTTTCCCGCAAAACCAACGAAACCTCGGTCTCGGTTTCCGTCCATATTGACGGCACCGGCACGGGCAAGATTTCGACCGGCGTGGGCTTCTTCGATCACATGCTCGACCAGCTCTGCCGCCATTCGCTGATCGACATGGATATCGATGTGAAGGGCGACCTGCATATCGACGATCACCATACCGTCGAGGATACGGGCATTGCGCTCGGTCAGGCCATTTCCAAGGCGCTCGGCGACCGCAAGGGCATCACGCGCTATGCCTCTATCGACCTTGCCATGGACGAGACGATGACCAAGGCGGCTATCGACGTCTCCGGCCGCCCGTTTCTGGTCTGGAACGTCAATTTCAGTGCGCCGAAGATCGGCACTTTCGACACCGAACTGGTGCGCGAATTCTTCCAGGCTCTCGCCCAGAACGCCGGGATCACGCTGCATGTGCTGAACCATTACGGCGCGAACAACCATCATATCGCCGAGACCTGCTTCAAGGCAGTCGCGCGCGCGCTTCGGACGGCAACGGAAGTCGATCCGCGGCAGGCAAACCGTATCCCCTCCACCAAGGGCACCCTGGTTTAAGGGGCAGTTTCCCGAGTGAGACTGCCACCTTGCTCCGGTTCGGACGTTGAAGCCGAACCGTCGAGCAGAAAGGACTGGAAGACATGCGTGTAGCTATCATCGACTACGGCTCGGGCAATCTGCGCTCGGCCACCAAGGCCTTTGAACGGGCCGCCCGCGAGGCCGGCCTTAACGCCGAAATCGAACTCACCGACAAGGCGGACCGTGTCGCCATCGCCGACCGAATCGTGCTTCCGGGTGTCGGGGCCTATGCCGACTGCCGCAAGGGGCTCGATGCCGTTCCCGGCATGCATGACGCGATCACGGAAGTGGTTGAGACCAAGGGGCGTCCCTTTTTCGGTATCTGCGTCGGAATGCAGCTCATGTCGTCGCGTGGTCTCGAGAAGACCGTGACCGACGGCTTCGGCTGGATTGAAGGCGATGTCGTCGAAATGACGCCGTCCGATCCATCCCTCAAGATCCCGCAGATTGGCTGGAACACGCTCACACTCAACCGGCCACATCCGCTGTTCGACGGCATTCCGACAGGACCGGACGGGCTGCACGCCTATTTCGTCCATTCCTATCACCTCGCTGCGCGCAAGCCCGAGGACGTGATTGCAACGACCGATTACGGTGGCGCAATGACGGCCTTTGTCGGGCGTGACAACATGGTGGGTGCGCAATTCCATCCCGAGAAGAGCCAGGCACTCGGCCTGAAGCTCATCGCCAATTTTCTGACCTGGACGCCCTGAAGGGCACGGATACACTCATGATCCTCTTTCCCGCCATCGACCTCAAGGACGGCCAGTGCGTACGCCTCAAGCTTGGTGATATGGACCAGGCGACTGTCTACAATCCCGATCCGGCCGCTCAGGCGCGCGCCTTCGAAGACCAGGGATTTGAATGGCTGCATGTGGTCGACTTGAACGGTGCCTTTGCAGGCGAGAGCGTCAATGGCGCTGCCGTCGATGCAATCCTGAAGGCCACGAAGAACCCGGTACAGCTCGGCGGCGGCATCCGCACGCTCGACCACATCGAGAGCTGGCTGTCGCGTGGGCTGTCGAGGGTGATCCTGGGTACGGTCGCCGTGCGTGATCCGGCCCTCGTCATCGAAGCCTGCAAGCGTTTCCCGGGCAAGGTCGCCGTCGGCATTGACGCCAAGGGTGGCAAGGTTGCCGTCGAAGGCTGGGCCGAAGCCTCCGAACTCGGCGTGATCGAACTCGCGCAGCGTTTCGAAGGCGCAGGAGTCGCCGCAATCATCTATACCGATATCGACCGCGACGGGATCCTGACCGGCATCAACTGGGCCTCGACGCTGGAACTGGCCGCTGCCGTTTCGATCCCGGTGATTGCGTCGGGCGGTCTCGCCTCGATCGAAGATATCAAGCGTATGCTGGAACCTGATGCGAAGAAGCTCGAAGGTGCGATTTCCGGTCGCGCGCTTTATGATGGGCGCATCGACCCAGCAGAGGCGCTGGCGCTTATCAAGGCTGCGAGAGGCTGAGGACAAGACCATGACACTCAAGGCCCGCGTGATCCCCTGCCTCGACGTCAAGGACGGCCGCGTCGTCAAGGGCGTCAATTTCGTCGATCTCATCGATGCCGGTGACCCGGTCGAGGCTGCCAAGGCTTACGACGCCGCTGGCGCCGACGAGCTCTGCTTCCTCGACATCACCGCGTCCTCCGACAACCGCGATACGATCTTCGACGTGGTTGCCCAGACGGCCGATCATTGCTTCATGCCGCTGACGGTTGGCGGTGGCGTTCGCGCCGTCGCCGACATCCGCAAGCTCCTGCTTTGCGGCGCCGACAAGGTGTCGATCAATTCGGCAGCGGTGAAGAACCCCGATTTTGTCGCGGAAGCCGCCGGCAAGTTCGGCAACCAGTGCATCGTCGTGTCGATCGATGCGAAGAAGGTTTCAGCTGCGGGCGAAACGGATCGCTGGGAGATCTTCACCCATGGCGGACGCCAGCCGACCGGGATCGATGCGGTGGAATTCGCGGTGAAGATGGTCGAGCGCGGGGCCGGCGAACTTCTGGTCACCTCGATGGACCGGGATGGAACGAAGAGCGGTTACGATATTGGCCTAACCCGTACGATCGCCGACAGCGTCCGCGTCCCCGTCATCGCCTCGGGCGGCGTCGGCAATCTCGATGATCTGGTCGCCGGCATCCGCGATGGTCACGCAACAGCGGTTCTCGCTGCCTCGATCTTCCACTTCGGCACCTATTCGATTGCAGAGGCCAAGGCCCATATGGCCGCAGCCGGCATCGCCATGCGTCTCGACTGACGCGGAAGGACCCGTGATGAGCAGTTTCACCCTTGCCGATCTCGAAGCCATTGTAGCCAGCCGGGCCCAGGCGGATCCAAGCCAATCCTGGACGGCAAAACTCGTGGCAGGCGGCCAGGACAAGGCTGCAAAAAAACTCGGCGAAGAGGCGATCGAGGCTGTGATGGCCGCAGTCAAACAAGACCGCGAGAACCTCGTCTACGAGAGCGCGGACCTCCTTTATCACCTGATGGTCGTATTGAAAATTGCGGACATCCCTTTACAAGCAGTAATGCAGGAACTTGAGCGCCGCACTGCTCAGACAGGCCTGAGCGAGAAGGCCAGTCGGCAGGATCCATGACGATAGCTATGCGGGACCCCGAAACGCCAGACGTCCTCGACCATTTCCAGGCGAACGGCTATTCCCCCTATCACTTCTTCGATTCCGAAGAATGGGCGCATTTCCGCGCCGATACGCCGCTGACCCTGACAGCTGACGAGGTTCACCGGCTCCGCTCGATCGATGACCCGATCGATCTCAATGAAGTCCGGCGGATCTACCTGTCGCTCTCGCGCCTGTTGTCTTCACATGTGGAATCGTCGCAGCTGTTGTTCGAGCAGCGCAACCGCTTCCTCAGCCTTTCCGACGTCTTCAAGACGCCGTTTGTGATCGGCATTGCCGGATCCGTTGCCGTGGGCAAATCGACGACCGCGCGTGTTCTGAAAGAACTTCTGGCGCGTTGGCCATCCAGCCCGAAGGTCGACCTCGTGACGACCGACGGCTTCCTGTATCCGAACGCGCATCTGGTGAAGAACGGCATCCTGAATCGCAAAGGCTTCCCGGAAAGCTACGACATCGGTGCGCTCCTGCGCTTCCTGTCAGCGATCAAGGCGGGACTGCCAAATGTCAAGGCGCCCAGCTATTCGCACTTGACCTATGACGTATTGCCGAACGAGCACCGGGTGATCGACCGTCCGGATATCCTGATCTTCGAGGGCATCAACGTCCTTCAGTCGCGCAACCTTCCGGCCGACGGCAAGATCGTGCCGATGGTCTCGGACTTCTTCGATTTTTCGATCTATATCGACGCCGATGAGAACGCGACCCACCGCTGGTATGTCGACCGCTTCATGAAACTGCGGCAGACCGCGTTCCGCGATCCTAACTCCTACTTCCATCGCTATGCTACCATCAGTCAGGACGAGGCCAAGGAGATCGCCGAGGGCCTCTGGACGAATATCAACCTGAAGAACCTCAGGGAAAACATCCTGCCGACCCGGCCACGCGCCGATCTCATCCTGCGCAAGGGTGACAATCACCTCGTCGAAACCGTGGCGCTGAGAAAACTGTAGGCGATCGATCGCCGGCTATGGATTGACCCGGCGCAGGGTCAGATTGATGCGCCCACCCGATTTCAGAAGGGTCGAGGTCCCGGGATAGATTCGATCGACCCCGTGGAAGCAGAGGCGCCCCTCCCCTCCCAGCAAGAAAAAGTCGCCGCTTTCCAGCTTCAGCGATTGGGTGCGATCGGTCCGTGCCAATCCCCCGATGCGAAACAGGCAGGTATTGCCGAGTGAGATCGAGAGCACCGGTGCGGCAAATTCCGATTCGTCGCGATCTTGATGCAGGCCCATCTTGGCATCGTCAGCATAAAAATTGACGAGGCAGGCCTCCGGATCTTTCGGATAGCCTGAAAGCTCGCGCCAGAGATCAAGAAGAACGTCCGGAATTGCTGGCCATGGCTTGCCAGTCATCGGGTGGGTTGCCTGATAACGATAGCCGCGCTCCTTGTCCGTCACCCAGCCGAGCGGTCCGCAATTTGTCATCCGGACAGACATGGGCCTGCCGGAACCCGGCATGACCGGCACATAAAGCGGCGCTTCAGTGACGACGCCGCGAATGATCTCGACGAGGTTTGCCTGCTCTTCGCGCGCCAGCCGGCCCGGCAGGTAACGAAGACCGGATGAAAGACTGATCTCGGCTTTCGCTGCGGCCACGCTCAGTCCCCCGTCGGTTTTCCGCGCATCTTCTTCACATCCGAGCGGCCGGATTTCGCCTTGAGGCGCCGTTCGATCGAACCCTTGGTCGGTTTCGTCTTCTTGCGCGGCGGCGGCGGTGGCTTGGCGGCCTCGAGGAGCAATTCCTTCAGCCGTTCCCGTGCATCTTCGCGATTGCGATCCTGGCTGCGGAAGCGGCTGGCCTCGATCATCAACACGCCTTCCTTAGACAGGCGTTTGCCGGCGAGCTTCGCCGCATTCTGCTTCACGCGGTCGTTCAGCGAGGGCGATCCGAGCAGGTTGAAGAAGAGCTGGACCGCAGTCGAAACCTTGTTGACGTTCTGGCCACCAGGGCCCCCGGCCAGCACGAACTGCTCCGTCAATTCCCAGCCGGCTATCATGATGCGGTTGTTGATCTCGAGTGGTTCGCTTGCCATGTCATCGGTCTCTTGGTCAGGCCTCCATATCGGCCGTGACCGCAGCAAAGGCAAGCCGGAAGCAGAAAAGGCCCGGCAGCAAAGCTGCCGGGCCTCCTTCATCTTCGGGAATTCAGTCGTTCATTCCGCCGCGAGGCGAATGCCCGGGGCCGCATCACGAACCTTGCCGTCGACATGAGCTTCGAACTTGGCGAAGTTGTCGATGAACATGCCGACCAGCTTCTTGGCCTGCGCGTCGTAGGCCGCACCATCGGCCCAAGTCGAACGCGGGTCGAGGATCTTGGTATCGACGCCATCAACGGCGACCGGAACCGCGAAACCGAAGTTCGCATCTGTGCGCATCTCGACCTTCTTCAATTCGCCGGTTAGTGCAGCGGTCAGCAGCGCGCGTGTCGCCTTGATCGGCATGCGATTACCGATCCCGTAGGCACCTCCGGTCCAGCCGGTGTTGACCAGCCAGCAATCGACTTGATGACGGGCGATCAGATCACGCAGCAGGTTGCCATATTCGGTCGGATGGCGCGGCATGAAGGGTGCGCCAAAGCATGTCGAGAAGGTCGCTTCCGGTTCGGTCACGCCCTTTTCAGTGCCGGCTACCTTTGCAGTATAGCCGGACAGGAAGTGGTACATGGCCTGTTCCGGCGTGAGCTTCGCGATCGGCGGCAACACGCCGAAGGCATCCGCCGTCAGCATGATGATCGTCTTCGGATGCGGCGCGATTCCGGTTTCCGACGCATTCGGGATGAAATGCAGCGGATAGGCACAACGGGTGTTTTCCGTGAGCGAACCATCGTTGAAGTCGGGCACGCGGTTCTCGTCGAGAATGACGTTTTCGAGCACCGTGCCGAAACGCTTGGTCGTTGCGAAGATCTCCGGCTCGGCTTCGGCCGAGAGACGGATGGTCTTGGCGTAGCAGCCACCTTCGAAGTTGAAGATGCCGTTTTCGCCCCAGCCATGCTCATCGTCACCGACCAGCGTGCGTTTTGGATCGGCCGAGAGCGTCGTCTTGCCGGTGCCGGACAGGCCGAAGAAGACAGCCGCATCGCCATCGGGACCGACATTGGCCGAGCAATGCATCGGCATGACGCCCTTCGCCGGCAGCAGGTAGTTGAGGACGGTAAAGACCGACTTCTTCATCTCGCCGGCGTAGGACGTGCCGCCGATGAGGACGATGCCATTGGTCAGGTCGCAGGCAATGACGGTTTCGGTGCGGCAGCCATGGCGGGCCGGATCGGCGCGGAAGCTCGGCAGATCGATGATGGTCAGCTTCGCCAGGAAACCTTCCAAGGCGTCACGCTCGGGGCGAATCAGCAGATTGCGGATGAAGAGCGAGTGCCAGGCGAATTCGGTCACTACCCGCGTTGGCAAGGCGTTATCCGCGTCGGCGCCGCCGATCAGGTCCTGAACGAAAAGATCGCGGCCATCGGCATGGGCCAGCATGTCCTGATGCAACACGGCGAAATGCTCCGGTGACATAGGCTTGTTGTTGTCCCACCAGATCTGGCCGTCGGTCTTGTCGTCGCGGACGACGAACTTGTCCTTGGCAGAACGGCCGGTGTGCTGACCGGTCAGCGCACGAAGTGCACCATCTGCTGTCAGCTCCGCCTCGCCGCGACGGATCGCCTCTTCATAAAGAGCCGCTTCCAGGAAGTTGTAGCGAACGCTGGCAGCCTTCCCCAAGCCGATTTCCGCGATCCCCGCAGCCGGGTTCCTCAGGCCGAATTCCTCCATGGTCCGCTTTCCTCTCACATGGGCCAGAACTTTGAATGAGCGAAACCTAAACGGCAGAGCAGCGAAAAGCAAGGCAGCAGCGAGAAAAATATAATGATATCAATTATTTAATCGATTTAAAACGGAAAACACTATTTTTAAATCGTTTAGTTCCGCTTCCATTCCGCTATCTTCGGGGGCCGCAATGGACGGAAAACGGCGGACGAAACGAAATCCGCTGTCCCTGCCCCTTCCCCTCTGCCACAATTTGTTCCACCTTTATCCCCATATCGCACTGCCATGGAACCAGAGCTGGGCTGGACAGACCAGGAGCAGCGCAACGATGACGGAGACGTACCCTATGCAGACGATCGCCCTCGTGGATGACGACCGCAATATTCTGACTTCGGTTTCCATCGCACTCGAAGCAGAAGGTTATAAGGTCGAAACCTACACCGATGGCGCCTCGGCTCTCGACGGTCTTCTGGCCCGACCGCCACAGCTCGCCATCTTCGACATCAAGATGCCGCGCATGGATGGCATGGAGCTGCTGCGTCGCCTGCGCCAGAAGTCCGATATCCCGGTGATCTTCCTGACCTCCAAGGATGAGGAAATCGACGAACTCTTTGGCTTGAAGATGGGCGCTGATGATTTCATCACCAAACCCTTCTCGCAACGCCTGCTGGTCGAGCGCGTCAAGGCGATCCTGCGACGGTCTGCAAGCCGCGAGAGCTTTGCGGCGGGTAACGGCCCCGCCAAGGGCAGCCCGGAGCAACAGGCCCGCACGCTGGAGCGCGGACAGCTGGTGATGGACCAGGAACGCCATACCTGCACCTGGAAGGGTGATCCGGTGACGCTGACCGTGACCGAATTCCTCATCCTGCAGTCGCTGGCGCAGCGCCCCGGCGTGGTCAAGAGCCGTGACGCCTTGATGGACGCGGCCTATGACGAGCAGGTCTATGTTGACGACCGCACGATCGACAGCCACATCAAGCGGCTGCGCAAGAAGTTCAAGATGGTCGATACCGACTTCGACATGATTGAAACGCTTTACGGTGTGGGCTACCGCTTCCGCGAAGCAGCGTAAGGTCCTGCCGTTGCAGCCTTGATGGCTGACAGGATGGGCGAAAGGCAAAGGTTTGACCCAGCAGGTTGACGAGGGACATCTGGAGGAGACGGATTCCGGCTCCGAGCAGCGTCGGCTGTTCAGCCATCCCTTCACGCTCATCCGCCGGATCTTCGGCCACGCGCTGTTTTCCAGCCTGACGCGCCGGATCGTCTTCTTCAATCTCGCCGCACTCATCGTGCTCGTCGGCGGCATCATGTATCTCAATCAGTTCCGCGAGGGACTGATCGATGCACGCGTCGAGAGCCTTCTGACGCAGGGCGAGATCATCGCGGCGGCCGTATCGGCGTCTGCCTCTGTCGATACGAACTCGATCACGATCGATCCGGAGAAACTGCTCGAACTGCAGGCCGGACAGAGCATCACGCCGGTTCCGAACGACGAAGATCTCGAGTTTCCGATCAATCCGGAACGCGTGGCACCGGTTCTTCGGCGCTTGATCTCCCCGACGCGCATCCGCGCCCGCCTCTTCGACGCCGACGCCAACCTGCTGCTTGATTCGCGGCATCTCTATTCGCGCGGCCAGGTTCTGCGCTTCGACCTGCCGCCGGTCGACAATGATTCCACCAGCTTTACCGACTGGATCACTCGCCTCTTCAACACGATCCTGCAGCCCGGCAATCTGCCGGTCTATCGGGAAGCGCCTGGCGGTGACGGCTCGATCTATCCGGAGGTCATGAACGCGCTGACCGGGGTTCGCGGTGCGGTCGTCCGCGTGACCGACCAGGGGGAGCTCATCGTGTCTGTCGCAGTACCGGTACAGCGCTCGCGTGCTGTCCTCGGTGTGCTGCTGCTTTCGACCCAGGCAGGCGACATCGACAAGATCGTCCATGCGGAACGCCTCGCGATCCTGCGGGTCTTCGGGGTTGCGACCCTCGTCAATATCGTTGTGTCGCTGCTCTTGTCCTCGACCATCGCAAACCCGCTGCGTCGCCTCTCGGCTGCCGCCATCCGTGTTCGCCGTGGCGCAAAGGAGCGTGAGGAAATCCCCGACTTCTCCATCCGACAGGATGAGATCGGCAACCTTTCCATCGCGCTGCGCGAAATGACGACAGCGCTCTACGATCGCATTGATGCGATCGAGAGTTTCGCTGCCGACGTCAGCCACGAGCTCAAGAACCCGCTGACCTCGCTGCGTTCGGCCGTCGAAACCCTGCCGCTCGCCAAGACAGACCAGTCCCGGCAGCGGCTTATGGATATCATCCAGCACGACGTCCGCCGTCTCGACCGTCTGATCAGCGACATCTCGGACGCTTCGCGCCTCGACGCGGAACTGGCGCGCTCGGACGCAAAGCCTGTCGATCTCGGGGTGCTCGTTTCCAGCCTCGTCGACATCTCCAGGGAAATCCGCAGCGGCAAGAAGGCCGTTCAGATCGACTACGTGATCGATCAGAAACCCGGATCGAACCAGCATTTCGTGGTCCACGGGCACGACCTGCGTCTCGGACAAATCGTCACCAACCTGATCGAGAATGCACGGTCCTTCGTGCCAGAAGACAGCGGCCGGATCCTCGTCAAGCTGTCGCGCAATCGCACGCGGTGCCAGATCCAGGTGGAGGACAACGGGCCCGGCATTCAGGCCGAGGACATAGACCGCATCTTCGAACGTTTCTATACCGACCGACCAGAGGGCGAGAGCTTCGGCCAGAATTCCGGTCTCGGGTTATCGATCAGCCGACAGATCGCCGAGGCCCATGGCGGCACCCTGCGGGCCGAAAACGTCGTGGACCCGGCATCGGGCCGCATCACCGGCGCCCGCTTCGTCCTGTCCCTGCCCGTAGAGACTGCGGCATGACGGGCGAGACCCACAACATCCATGCGACGGCGATCAGCGTCGATGGTCTCGGCTTGGCATTTGTCGGGCCATCGGGCAGCGGCAAGTCGAGCCTTGCTTTCGATTGCCTCGCAGAAGCCAGGCTCGCCAATATCCCGGCTGCGCTAATCTCGGATGACCGTGTCATCATATCGCTGGAGAACGGCCAGGTCTTTGCCTCCTGCCCCGAACCGATCCGCGGTCTGATCGAACTCCGATACAGCGGTATCGTCTCCGTCGATCATGTGGACCGCGCCGAACTGAGCTATATCGTGCTGCCGGTCGGCGCGGATGAAAGACATCGGTTGCCGCCGGACGACGAGCAAGCCGAGCTTATCGCGGGACTTAGCCTTCCGGTCGTCAGGGTGCCGATGTGGAGCCGTTTTCCACTCAGCCTGATCTTGGCGCGTATTCGAAGCCTTGCAGCGAACCGGCAATTTACACGCTGATTTGGCTTGCACTTCCCGCTTTGATCGACAAGATGGCGTCCTACTGATGGACGAAACGCCAATCTTGAGCTATTTGGCGAGAGTTGCGCTAAGGGGCAGTAGAGAATGATCGGACTTGTGCTTGTCACGCATGGCAAGCTGGCTGAAGAGTTTCACCACGCGGTGGAGCACGTCGTAGGCCCACAAAAATGCATCGAGACCGTCTCGATCGGCCCCGAAGATGACATGGATCAGCGTCGTCAGGACATTCTTGATGCCGTGTCACGTGCCGATGATGGCCATGGCGTAATCATCCTCACCGACATGTTCGGTGGTACGCCCTCGAACCTCGCGATCTCCGTGATGAACACCGGCCGGATCGAAGTGATCGCCGGGGTCAATCTGCCGATGCTGATCAAGCTTGCCGGCGTTCGCGGCGACAACGACATGGATCGCGCCCTCGTCGAGGCCTCCGAGGCTGGGCGCAAGTACATCAATGTTGCAAGCCGCGTATTGAGTGGCAAATGACTGCGATGGCCGACCCGATCTCCCGCGATCTTTTGATCATCAACAAGCGTGGCCTCCATGCGCGCGCCTCCGCCAAATTCGTACAGACCGTCAGCGGCTTCGATGCGAGCGTCAGCGTCTCCAAGGATGGAACGACTGTCGGCGGCACCTCGATCATGGGTTTGATGATGCTGGCGGCAAGCCCGGGGTGCTCGATCTGCGTATCGGCTTCGGGCAGTCAGGCCGAGGACGTCATGAACGCACTTGCCGCTCTGGTCGCGGACCGCTTTGGTGAAGAGATGTAAAGCATCGCGACATAAAGACATAAAGACTTCTTTATGTCAGATTGCGTTTGATGCGGTTCCCTGCTAGAAGACGACCAGCCCTGCAGCCAGATCTGCGGGAGAGCCAGTTAATCCATCCGCCATGAGATGCGGATCGGGTCGGATCCAGCCGGAGAATCCCATGAGCAAACATGACTATGTGATCGCTGATATCGGTCTTGCCGATTTCGGCCGCAAGGAAATCAGCATCGCTGAAACCGAAATGCCGGGCCTGATGGCCTGCCGCGAAGAATTCGGCGCGAGCCAGCCGCTGAAGGGTGCACGGATCACCGGTTCGCTGCATATGACGATCCAGACCGCTGTTCTGATCGAAACGCTCGTCGCGCTCGGTGCCGATGTCCGCTGGGCATCCTGCAATATCTTCTCGACCCAGGACCACGCCGCTGCAGCGATCGCCGCTGCCGGCATCCCGGTCTTTGCGATCAAGGGCGAGTCGCTCACCGATTACTGGGAATACACCGACAAGATCTTCCAGTGGACCGACGGCGGCTTCTCCAACATGATCCTCGATGATGGCGGCGATGCCACCATGTACATCCTGCTCGGCGCCCGCGCCGAAGCCGGCGAGGACGTTCTCTCCAATCCGCAGTCGGAAGAAGAAGAAATCCTGGTTGCGCAGATCAAGAAGCGTCTCGCCGCTTCGCCTGGCTGGTTCACCAAGCAGCGCGATGCGATCAAGGGTGTCACCGAAGAAACCACCACCGGCGTGCATCGCCTTTATGAACTCGCCAAGAAGGGCCTCCTCCCCTTCCCGGCCATCAACGTCAACGACTCGGTCACCAAGTCGAAGTTCGACAACAAGTATGGCTGCAAGGAATCGCTGGTCGACGGCATTCGCCGCGGTACCGACGTGATGATGGCAGGCAAGGTCGCTGTCGTCTGCGGTTACGGCGACGTCGGCAAGGGTTCGGCCGCCTCGCTGCGCGGCGCCGGCGCCCGCGTCAAGGTGACGGAAGTCGATCCGATCTGCGCCCTGCAGGCCGCCATGGACGGCTTTGAAGTGGTCACGCTGGAAGACGTGGTCTCCTCGGCCGACATCTTCATCACCACGACCGGCAACAAGGACGTCATCCGCATCGAGCATATGCGCGAGATGAAGGACATGGCGATCGTCGGCAATATCGGCCACTTCGACAACGAGATTCAGGTCGCTTCTCTGAAGAACCTGCGTTGGACGAACATCAAGCCGCAGGTCGACATGATCGAGTTCCCGAAGGGCAACCGCATGATCCTGCTGTCTGAGGGTCGTCTCTTGAACCTCGGAAATGCAACGGGTCACCCGTCCTTCGTAATGTCTGCGTCGTTCACCAACCAGGTTCTCGGCCAGATCGAACTCTTCGCCAAGACCGACGAGTACAAGCCGGGCGTCTACGTCCTGCCGAAGCACCTCGACGAAAAGGTCGCTCGCCTGCACCTCGAAAAGCTCGGCGTGAAGCTGACGACGCTCTCGGACGAACAGGCCGCCTATATCGGCGTCACGGCGCAGGGTCCGTTCAAGGCAGAACACTACCGCTATTAAAATATAGCTGGATAATATCTACATCTAGTGGGCGACGCCTTGACAAAGGCGCCGCCTTCTTTTTTGGAGCCCGGCCTTCCCGACCCTTCCCATCAAAGGTATTGTTTTAGAACTTGATTCGTGAACTGCACGAGCGGTCCGCGGATACGGATGTCTTGTCGACGATGCGGCACATAATAAGACGGAGACAGACCGAGAATGTCGGTAAATCAACGCGCCCCGCGTCAGCGGGATACGGCTATGACGGCCGGTTTTCCAAGCCTCTGGCGGCCAGTTTCTGAGCGAAAAAACGGGATGCTCCACGAGCTGTCCCATCGTCCCGCCTTGGCGCTGAGAAGGCGTGTTCTGGCTTGCGGAAGTGCGCTCGCGAGCCTGTTTGCTCCGGGCCTTGCGTATGCGCAGGCGACGACCGCCATGCGCGGCTTCAACAGCATCGACGTCGCCGGATATGCGGTGCTTCTCGGTTCGGTTTCGGCCGCCCTGATCTTCGCGGCTGTTCTCTTGCGTCAACGCAACAAACTCGATGGCGAAGTGCGCGAACTGCGCTCCGCCTATTCGGACAGTCAGCAGAAGATCTCACGCTATCAGACGCTGATTGCCGACAAGAATCGCCGCACGGTGATCTGGGACGGTCACAACGGCCGCGCCGAGCTTCTCGGACAGCTCCCGGCGGAGACGGGTGCTCCCCAGCAGGATCCGGACTTTCTGGCGTTCGGACGCTGGCTGAAGCCTCATTCCGCCAGTGAGGTGGAGCGCGCAATCGAGGCACTCCGGCTGAACGCCAAGACTTTCGATCTCGTGGTCGAGACCCAGCGCGGAGACGTTCTGGAGGTTCAGGGCAACCTCTACGGTGGCCGCGCCTATGCGCATTTCGTGGCGCTGGACAATCTGCGTGCAGAACTCGCTGAACTCAAGATCGAACGCAACCGGTTGCGAAGCTCGATCGCGACCTTCGAATCGCTGCTCGATTCGATCGAACAGCCGGTCTGGCAGCGGGATGGCGACGGGCGTCTCGTCTGGGTGAACCAGGCCTATAGCGATGCCGTCGAATCCACGTCACCGCAACAGGCGGTGCAAGAAGGACGCGAGATCCTGGGCACTCTGACGCGCGAGAAGATCAAGGCTTCCGCAACGCCGGAATCACCGTTCCACGATACCGTTTCGACCGCCGTCCGCGGCGCACGCACCTTCTTCGACGTCGTCGATGTGCGGGGTCCTGGCGGCTCCTGCGGCATGGCAATCGACGTCTCCTCCTCCGAGACACTCAGGGAGGAACTTGCGCGGACGCTCAAGAGCCACGCCGATACGCTCGACCATCTCGCGACCCCGGTTGCGATCTTCGACGCTGATCGTCGCCTGCAGTTCTACAATCAGGCTTTCCTCCAGCTCTGGGGTCTCGAGACCAAGTTCCTCGAGAGCCGACCGGATCATGCCGAACTGCTCGACCGCTTGCGCGCCGCGCACAAGCTGCCGGAGCAGCTGAGCTGGAAAGCCTGGAAGGACAATTGCCTTTCTGTCTATCGGGCGCTCGAAACCCAGACCGACCTATGGCATCTGCCCAACGGCCAGACGCTGCGCGTGATCGCCTCGGCTCACCCGCAGGGCGGCGCGACCTGGGTCTTTGAAAACCTGACCGAACAATTCAATCTGGAAACCCGCTACAATACGCTGGTCCAGGTGCAGGGCGAAACCATCGACCATCTGTCGGAGGGTGTTGCCGTTTTCGGGCCCGATGGCCGGATTCAGCTCTCCAACCCCGCCTTCCGGGCACTCTGGGGCATCACCGAGACCCAGGCGGCGGTCGGCACGCATATCCGGCTGCTCGAAGCCGCCTGTGCACCGTCCTATGACAAGCCGGACGGCTGGAAAGCCTACGGCAAGATGATCACCAGCTTCGAGGACGAACGTCCTTCCAGCCAGGGGACGCTCGAACTCTATTCCGGCCTCGTCCTCGACTATGCCGTGACGCCACTGCCCAACGCACAGACCATGCTGACCTTCGTCAACATGACGGACAGCGTCCGGGCGGAACGGGCCTTGAAGGAGAAGAATGAAGCGCTGCGGAAGGCCGACGAGCTGAAGAACGATTTCGTCCAGCACGTCTCCTACGAACTTCGCTCGCCGCTCACCAACATCATCGGCTTCACCGATCTTCTGAAGACACCGACGATCGGTCCGCTCAACGAGCGGCAGGCCGAATACATCGATCATATTTCGACGTCGTCGTCCGTCCTCCTGACCATCGTCAACGACATCCTAGATCTCGCGACCGTGGATGCCGGGATCATGCAGCTCGACTATTCAGAGATCGATCTGAGCGACCTGCTCGACGATGTCTCCATGCAGATGACCGATCGGCTCCAGGAGAGCAGCGTGACGCTGGAGATTGCTGCCCCTGCCCAGCTCGGCCACCTGATCGCAGACCGGCAGCGGTTGAAGCAGATCCTCATCAAGATCCTGACGAACGCCGTAAATTTCGCACCCGAAGGCAGCGTGGTTTCCATGAAATGCTGGCGCGACGGCACCGACTTCTCGTTCTCGGTGACTGACAGTGGCTGCGGCATGAGCGCCGATCTCCTGTCCTCGGCCTTCGATCGATTTTCGACGAGCGCCAAGGGTGGCAAGCGCAGCGGACCGGGCCTTGGTCTGTCGATCGTCCAGAGCTTCGTCAATCTCCACAAGGGAGACGTCAAGATCGAGAGCGAGCCAGGTCAGGGTACCACGGTTCATTGCCGCATCCCCAATGCCAGCATACCGCAGATGATCGCCGCCGCAGAATGAACTCCGAGCCGTCCACGCTTGTCGTTCACCTCGCCGATGATGCCGCCACGGCACTGTTCGGCGAGGATCTGTTGCTGGCACTTCAGGTCGGCGATTGTGTCGCGCTGGACGGCGATCTCGGGGCCGGCAAATCGAGTTTGAGCCGGGCATTCATACGCGCCCTGGCCGATGATCCCGATCTCGAAGTGCCCAGCCCGACATTCACGCTGGTTCAGAATTATGATCTCAGTATTCCCGTTGCCCACTTCGACCTTTACCGGCTCTCCGATCCGAGCGAACTGGATGAACTGGGGCTGGAAGAAGCCTTGGCCGATGGCATATGCCTCGTCGAGTGGCCGGGCAAGGCAGGCCGCGCGCTTCCTAGAACCCGGATCGAGATCGAGTTTCAATTCGCGTCCGATGGCGGGCGAAACCTGGTTATCCGCGCGCCAGAGGCAAAACTGGCTCGGCTTCGGCGCGTGGATGAAATCCGCCGCTTCCTGAAGAGATGCGGATACGGAGATGCCCACCGACGGCATTTGACGGGCGACGCTTCCAACCGGGCCTATGAGCACGTCTATCCTGCCGACGGCAGTGCCCGCCTCGTCCTGATGGATGCGCCCAAGCGGCCGAACGGTCCGCCGATCCGGGACGGCAAGCCCTATTCGCAGCTCGTGCATCTGGCCGAGGATGTGCGTCCCTTCGTGGCCATCGGACAGGCGCTGCGCGAGCGCGGCTTTGCCGCTCCCGAAGTCCTGGAACAGGATCTCGACGCAGGTCTGTTGCTTCTCGAAGATCTCGGCGAAGGCGGTGTTCTCGACGAACAGGGAAAGCCGATCGCTGACCGCTACCGTGCCAGTGCGGCTTGTCTGGCCGCCATTCATGACACGCCCTTCGATCGGGAGATCGTCATTGCGGGCGGGCATAAACACGTCATTCCCGATTTCGATCGAGCGGCGATGAAGTTCGAGGTGGAGCTGCTTCTTGACTGGCACCTGCCCTGGAAGCGCAAGGGGCAACAGGCGACAGCGGAAGAACGTGCCAGCTATCTCGCCATCTGGGACCAACTGATCGACGAACTGGCGGGCTCCGATACGTCCATCGTCATGCGTGACTTCCACTCGCCCAACATCATCTGGCGCGATGATCGCGAAGGGCATGACCGGGTCGGCCTCATCGATTTCCAGGACGCCATGATCGGCCCCTCGGCCTATGATCTCGTTTCGCTGGTCCAGGATGCACGGGTGACCATTGAGCGGCCGCTGATGGATCAGTTGATGGCAGACTATCTTTCGGCACGCGCCAGGAAAGCGGATTTCAACGAGGCCACCTTCCTGAAAAGCTGGGCGATCATGTCGGCGCAGCGGGCCTGCAAGCTGAACGGGCTCTGGGTGCGGCTGAAGGATCGCGACGGCAAGCCGGGCTATATGCGCCATCTTCCCCGCACGCTCTGGCACCTGAGCGTTGCTTTCGAACATCCTGTCCTCGCCCCCTTGCGGAACTGGTGCATAGAGGCTGGAATCGAGCTTCCCGAATCACCGGCCTGAGCAAATGATCATCAAGCAAGCCATGGTGCTCGCGGCCGGACTCGGTACGCGGATGCGCCCCATTACAGAGACGACCCCGAAGCCGCTGGTTCAGATCGGCGGAAAGCCGATGATCGACTATGTGCTCGACGCGCTTGTTGAGGCGGGCGTCGAGACGGTCGTGGTCAATGTGCATCACCATGCCGATCAGATGGAGGCCCATCTCGCCGGGGAGACACGGGCCGAGATCCGGATCTCCGACGAACGGGAGCGGTTGATGGATTCGGGCGGTGGTCTGGCCAAGGGCCTCAAGCTGCTCGACCAGGACCAGCCGGCACTCGTCATGAATGCCGACCTGTTCTGGGTCGGAGAACGGGATGATGAGCCGCGCAATCTTGTCCGGCTGGCGCAACAGTTCGATCCCTCCCGGATGGACATTGCGATGCTCTGTGTCGAGCAGGAACGGACCACGGGCCATAACGGCAAGAATGATTTCTCGATGGCGGATGACGGCAAGCTCACCCGCTATGTCTCGGGCGCACCGAACCCGGTCGTCTATGCCGGGGCCTTAGCGCTGATGCCGCATCTCTTCGACGATGCGCCGGATGGCCCCTTCAACCTCAACATCTATTTCGATCGTGCGATTGCCGCCTGTCGGCTATTCGGTACGGACCTTAATGGACAGTGGCTGACCGTTGGCACACCCGACGCGATCGCGCCTGCCGAAGCCGTGGTGGCCCGCTACGGCAGGGGCCTTTGAGATGGTGAGCAAGGCGCCGCGTCTGCTGACGATCCCACCGGGCCGGCCCTTCCTCAGGACGCTGACGGAAGCGCTGCTCGACGGTCGCCTCACCGACGGTTTTCGCTATGACCCCGCCGATCCGCTTTCTCTGGCAGGCGTCACTCTGCTCGTTCCGACCCGACGCGCAGCGCGCGTGCTGCGGTCTGAGTTCGTCGATCTGCTCGGTGGTCGCGCGGCGATCCTTCCCGACATTCGCACGCTCGGCGAGACGGATGACGACAGTGGCTTCTTCGATCTCGATGCGCCGCAGCTGATGGATCTTGCCCCGCCGGTGAGCGGCACCGTCATGCTTCTGGAACTCGCCCGGCTGATCCTTGCCTGGCGCAACCAGCTGCCGGAGATCGTCCGGTCAATCCATTCGGACACGCCGTTCGTGGCACCGGCGAGCCCGGCAGATGCCGTCTGGCTGGCACGGGCGCTGGTGGAGCTGATCGAAGCAGCCGAGACGGAAGGTTGCGACTGGACGGAATTGGAGAACCTTCAATCGGCCGACTTCGGCTCCTGGTGGCAGCTGACGCTGGAGTTTCTGAAAATTGCGACCCTGTTCTGGCCTGCACGGCTGCAGGAACTGGTGCGGTCGTCTCCGGCCCGCCACCGCGATGCGGTGCTGAGGGCCGAGGCCGAACGGTTCAGAAGACAGGGTGCTTCCGGTCCCGTCATCGTTGCGGGCTCCACCGGCTCGATCCCGGCAGCGGCCGAGCTCATTGCCGCGATTGCCGAGCTCGACCAGGGGGTCGTGGTGCTGCCCGGGCTTGATCTGGACATGCCGGACGAGGACTGGGCGAAGCTCAACGATCGCGAGATCTCCGTGATACGTCCAAGCCCTGCCGTGCGCGGGCATCCGCAATATGGCCTTGCCCATCTGCTGCGGCATATGAAACTTGAACGCGCCGATGTTCAGGCTCTCGAAGCCTCCGATCCGGCGCTCCGGGATCGAGCCGAATTTCTGTCGCGTGCCATGGCGCCCGCCGAGGCGACCGACACCTGGAAGGCCTGGCGGCAGGATATCGACGATTCACGCCTGCTCGCGGCATTTCGCGATGTCGCCCTGATCGAGACGGCCAATGAGCGCGAAGAAGCAACGGCGATTGCAATTGCGCTCCGGCTGGGGCTCGAAGAGGTTTCCGACAATCCCGAAAGCCGGGTGGCGCTGATCACGCCGGATCGCGCGCTGGCGCGGCGTGTCATGTCCGAACTCGCGCGGTTCGGGATCGAGGCGGATGATTCGGCGGGTACGCCGATGACCGGGACCCAGGCTGCCATGCTGACCCAGGTGGTGGCCGAGGCCTGCCTGCGTCCGGGCGATCCGGTGGCCATCGTCTCCCTGATCAAGCATCCTCTGGCACGGTTCGGTTTCACGGCCGAGGATATGCGCAAGGCTGCCGACGCGCTGGAACGCATCGCGCTGCGTGGCGGTCTGAAGAGCCTCGACCTTGCCGAGATGGAACCGTTGTTTGCGGAAGGGCTCGAAGCGCATCTGGCCGACCGTCACAAGCCGCAATGGCGCATCTCGATTGCGCCCGAGGAGATCGAGCTTGCTCGCCTGCTGGCGAGCCGGGTAACCAAGGCGGTCGACCCCCTCGTCTCGTCCGTCATCCGGTCGACTGACGGGCGCGTGCTGTCGCAGACATTGACGGTCAGTGACTGGGCCGAGCGCACGGGTCGGGTGCTGGAAGCCGTCACGGTCGACGAGCGCGGTGATCTGGCCGGTCTCTGGGGCGATGCGGCGGGCGAGGCTCTGGCGAGGCTCCTCGCCGAGGTGCTTGAGACGGACGGACAGATCGAGGCGGACGGCGCGCAATGGGTTGATATCCTGACGGCGCTGATGGCCGGCCAGGCGGTCAAGCCACGCGCCATGCGGCATCCCCGCGTCTTCATCTTCGGGACGCTCGAAGCGCGCCTGCAGAATGTCGACATGATGGTGATCGGCGGGATGAACGAGGGGAGCTGGCCGAGCCAGACCAAGAACAATCCCTTCCTGTCGCGCGTCATGAAGACCGAAGTCGGGCTTGAGCCGCCGGAACGGCAGATCGGCCAGGTGGCGCATGACTTCCAGATGGCCTGTGGCACGCGGAAACTGATCTTCTCGCGCTCGCTACGCCAAGGCTCTGCGCCGACGGTCGCCTCTCGCTGGCTGCAGCGTCTGATGGCTCTTGGCGGGCCCCTTCTGGAAGACGAGATGCGAAAGCGCGGACAGATCTATCGGCGCTACGCCGACCTGATCGACCAGGGCGAAAACCAGGCACCGGCACAGCGCCCCGCGCCACGACCGCGCGCAGAACTTCAGCCGCGTAGCTTCAGCTTTTCCGAGGTGGGGCGCTTCCGGCGGGACCCCTATTCCATCTATGCGCGGCGCATCCTGCGTCTCGATCCCGTCGATCCCTTCAACCAGGATCCGGGGGCGGCGGAACGCGGGACGCTCTATCACCGCATCGTCGAGCGTTTCATCCGCGAGGATCATGACCCGGCCCGGCTGGACGCGCTCGATATCCTGCACCGGATCACCGATGAGGAGTTCCTGACGGAGGCTCTGCCGCTGCACATCGATATCGTCTGGCGTCAGCGCTTCTACAGTGTCGCCTCTGCCTTTCTCAGCTGGGAGCGGCAGCGGAGACCGGAAATCAAGCGCTCGATGACGGAAGTCAGAGGCAATGTGCTGCTTCGCCCTGTTGATATCACCATTAGCGGAATAGCGGACCGGATCGATATCCGAGGCGGCGGCTTTGCCGATATCATCGACTACAAGACGGGCCTCAACCCGAGCGCCAATCAGGCGCGCAGCCTGCTTGACCCACAATTGGCGCTGGAGGCGGCGGCCCTTCTCCAAGGCGCCTTCAAGCCTGCCGGTGACGTGAAACCTCTCAATCTTGTCTATGTACGCCTGAGACCTGGCGATCGCTTTTCGGCAGACCAGGTGAACAACGAAATGGCAACGCGGGGCGACAACAAGAAGTCTGCGCTTGAGCTTGCGACGCAATCCGTTGACGAACTTGGCCGCTTCGTCCAGGCGCTGCAGAGCGGCGAGCGGGGTTATGTCTCCCGCCTCATCCCGGCGGAACAGAACGCCTATGGCGGCGAATACGACCATCTGGCGCGAGTCGCGGAGTGGTCGACGGCGGAAGCCGAGGAAGGAGCCGGCGATGAGTGATCAGCGCTTTGCCCTGGACGAGCTACCGACCGGCAGCGATCCCGCCGCCTGGCTCGGCTGGACGACGCTTGCCCAGTCGCGCGCTTCGCATCCCGGCCAGTCGGCCTGGGTGTCGGCGAATGCCGGCTCCGGCAAGACGCATGTGCTGACGCAGCGGGTGATCCGGCTGCTGCTCGCCGGCGCCCGCCCCTCATCCATTCTCTGCCTGACCTACACCAAGGCTGCGGCGTCCGAAATGTCGAACCGCGTCTTCGAGCGGCTGGCGGAATGGGCGACGCTCGATGACCGGGAACTGTCCAAGCGGATTGCGGCCATCGAGCAGAGGGAGCCGGATCGGGCGACGCTTGCGGCTGCACGGCGGCTCTTTGCCAAGGCGCTGGAAACGCCGGGTGGTCTTAAGATCCAGACGATTCACGCCTTCTGCGAAGCGTTGCTGCACCAGTTTCCCTTGGAAGCGAATGTCGCCGGGCATTTCAACGTCCTCGATGATCGCGTCGCGGTCACCGTTCTGGCCGAAGCGCGGCGATCGCTGCTGACGGCCACGTCGACGGAGAATGATGCAGCACTCGCCGAAGCTTTCTCGCAGGTCTTGAGCATTGCCGATGAAAGCGGGCTCGAAGGCTTGATTGCCGATACCGTGGCCAACCGCCATGCTGTCAGAGACTTCCGGCAGCGGGCGGAACGGACGGGAGGCCTTGATGCGACCCTGCGGAAGGGCCTCGGCATCGGGCCGCTGGAGAGCGAGACCAGCCGCGCGGAGGACTACTGGCCGCTTGCCGGTTTGTCCGGTGGCAATTTTGCCCGGTACATCCAGCTTGCCCTCGAAAAGGGCGGCGAGAAGGTGCGGGCCGTCGCGGAAGTGCTGGAACGGGCGCTGGTGGAAGCCGATCCGCTGGAGCGAGCGAAGCTTCTGGACCAGGCTTTCCTGACGGCACAGGAAGCGCCAAAGGCCGACAGCTCGCTGATTGCCGCCGCCATGACCAAGGTGGCGCCGGATCTCAAGGATGCCGTGATTGCGGCCCGGGATCATGTGGTCGCGATGCGGGACGGGCTGCGGATCTTCCGCATGTATGAGGCGACGCGGTCTGCACTGACGCTGGCCGTGCGTCTCGACACCGACTACGAGGAACTGAAGAAGCGACGGTCTCAGCTCGATTTCGAGGATCTGATCGTGCGCACCGCCCGGCTTCTGACGCGCGGCGATGTCGGCGCCTGGGTGCATTACAAGCTGGACCAGGGTATCGACCATATCCTCGTCGACGAAGCGCAGGATACGAGCCCAGTGCAATGGGATGTCATCCGGTCGCTGCGCGAAGACTTTTTCACCGGATTGAGCGCCCGGCCCGGGATCCGCACCTTCTTCGCCGTGGGCGACGAGAAGCAGTCGATCTATTCCTTCCAGGGCGCGCGCCCGGAGCAGTTCTCGCAAGAGGCGCGCCAGACCGCGCAGGCCGTGACTGAAAGCGGACAGGACTTCAACACGGTGCGTCTGCCGCTCTCCTTCCGCTCGACGCAATCGGTCCTTGCGGCCGTCGACCAGGTCTTCAGCCTGCCGGAAAACAGCCGGGGCCTCAGTGCCGGCGGCGAACCCGTCATCCACCAGTCGAGCCGCATCGGACATCCGGGGACCGTCGATGTCTGGGATATGATCGCCGCCGAAAAGCAGGAGAAGGACGAGAACTGGACCGCCCCCTTCGACGCGACGCCGGAAAGCGCCCCGTCGGCAATTCTCGCACGACGCGTGGCGCATCAGATCAGCCAGATCGTCGGACGGGAAACGATCATCGAGAAGGGCAACAAGCGGCTGATCCGCCCGGGCGATATCCTCGTGCTCGTGCGCAAGCGCGACGGCTTCGTCAATGCGCTGACCCGCGCGCTGAAACGCCCGCATAACGTACCGGTCGCTGGTGCAGACCGCCTGAAGCTGACAAGCCATATTGCCGTGCAGGACATGCTGGCGCTCGGACGTTTCCTGCTGCTGCCGGGAGACGATCTGTCTCTCGCTTCGCTGTTGAAGAGCCCACTGTTCAATCACGGCGAAGATGATTTGATGCAGCTCGCTGCCGAGCGACCGGAAGGACAGAGCCTCTGGGCGAGACTGACGGAGCAGGCTGAAACTGATGGCGCGTGGAAGAAGACCTACGACCGGCTCACCCTGTTTCTCGAACAGGCGCGGGAGTACTCCGTTCATGATTTCTATGCCCGGGTGCTCAGCGTTCATGGTGGTCGGAGGGCCTATCTCGGTCGCCTCGGCTCCGAGGTCAGCGACATCATCGACGAGTTCCTGACCTTTGCCCTCTCCTTCGAGACCAGCGGATTGCCCGGCTTGCAATCCTTCGTTTCGACGCTCGAGATGGAAGCGCCTGAGGTCAAGCGCGAACAGGACAAGGAGCGCAACGAAGTCCGGATCATGACGGTTCATGCCTCGAAGGGACTTGAGGCGCCAATCGTCTTCCTGATCGATGGCGGCTCGAAGCCCTTCAATTCGAACCATGTGGCAAAGCTGCGAATCATTGGGACGGCTGAAGGCATGCCCTTCCCGATCTGGGTGCCGTCGAAGTCGCTCGGCAATTCGATCTCCGCTGCCGACATGGATCGGCGCAAGGATCAGGCCGAGGAGGAATATCGCCGGCTGCTCTATGTCGCGATGACCCGCGCTGCCGACCGTCTGATCGTCGGTGGTTATCGCGGCGTGCAGGACACGGGCGAGATCTGGCACAAGATGATCGCGCGGGCGCTGAGCGCCGACGAAACGCGCTGCAAACAGGTCGAATTCACCGGGCCGGATGGCAGCTGGGCCGGATTGCGCTGGTCTCTCGGCGAGGCAGAGCATGATCTGCCGGTGACCGAAGAGGGCGCCGAAAGCGAGGAGAGCCACAGCCTTCCCTCGACGCTCTGGAAGCCGCTGCCGCCACCGATCAGCCTACCGAGACCGCTCAGCCCCTCCGGTGCCGGCAGCATCGTCATCGACGAAGACGAGGATGCGTTGACCGCCTCTGCGCTGTTCTCGACGACGGAAAAGGCGGATCTCGCTCTGCAGCGCGGGCGGCTCATCCATCGGATGCTGCAGAATTTGCCGAGCTTTCCGGAGGGTGACCGCCGCGAGGCAGCTGAGCGTTATGCAGAACGTGCTGCCCGGTTCTGGCCGGCAGAGCAGCGACAGAGACTGGTCTCCACCGTGATCACCGTTCTCGAAGACGAGGCGCTTCGCCCGCTGTTCGATGCCGGCAGTCGCGCGGAAGTTTCGGTCATGGGCACGATGCGGCTGAAGGGAGAATTGCGTGCGGTCTCCGGCCGGATCGACCGCATGACCGTGCTTGCCGACCGGGTGATCATCGCCGACTACAAGACCAACCGGAATCCACCACTGGAGGCGGCCCAATGCCCCCTCTCGCATCGGGTGCAGCTCGCCATCTATCGCGAGATCCTACAGCCGCTCTATCCCGGCAAACAAGTCGAATGCTGGCTGATCTACACCGAAAACGGCAGCCTCATTCCCCTTGATGAAAGCCTTCTTCAGCGGTCCCTTGCCGACCTCGAAACATCATGAGATACCGCATATTGAAATTGCTGCCGCGCGGCATCACATATCTGGTCAATTCCGTATTTATGAAGGGAGAGCCCAATGGCTACCGTTAAAGTCGACAAGTCCAATTTCCAGGCCGAGGTTCTCGACGCTTCCGAACCGGTTGTCGTGGATTTCTGGGCTGAATGGTGCGGCCCGTGCAAGATGATTGCCCCGAGCCTCGAAGAAATCTCCAACGAACTCGCCGGCAAGGTGAAGATCGCCAAGCTCAACATCGATGAAAACCCGGAACTGGCTGCCCAGTTCGGCGTTCGCTCGATCCCGACGCTGGCCGTCTTCAAGGGTGGCGAAGTGGCCGATATCAAGGTGGGTGCGGCTCCGAAGACTGCGCTTTCCAGCTGGATCGCGGGCGCGGCATAAGCCTCACGTCATTGATGAATAAAGAAAAAGCCCGGTTACAGCCGGGCTTTTTTCATTTGGGGATGGTGCCGTTTTCGGCGAGCACATTGCCCGCCAGATAAAGCGAGCCGCCGATCATGATGCGGGGCGGAACGCCATCTTCACTGCGTTCGCGGATTGCGTCCAGCGCCTGGCCAAGCGACTCCATCGGAAGGGCCTTCAAACCAGCCTCAGCTGCCGACTGGGCAAGTGCCACCGGGTCGAGGCCAACGTCAGAGCCCGTTATCGGGACAGTGTAGACGTTATGGGCGATATCCACGAAAGCGCGGAAGAAGCCGATCGGATCCTTGGTGTTGATCATGCCGATGACCAGATGCAGCGGTCGCGCCTGGCGTTCTTCCATGGATGCCATGGCCTCCGCGATCACTTCGCCTGCGCCGGGATTGTGGCCTCCGTCGAGCCAGATTTCAGCGCCGGCCGGCGCACGCTCCACCAGCCGACCCTCGGTGAGCTTCTGCAGGCGGCCCGGCCATTCGACCGACAGCATGGCCTTTTCGGCAATCTCTTCGGTGACGGAGTAGCCGGCTGCCTTGACCGCACGGATGGCGGTTGCGGCATTGCCGATCTGGTGCCGACCCGGCAGACGCGGCAGCGGCAGGTCCATCAGACCGAATTCGTCCTGGTAGACGAGCCGTCCGAATTCTTCGTACGCCAGGAAATCCTGGGCGAAGACGGTGAGAGGACAGCCGAGGCGTTCGGCCGTGCTGATCAGCACATCCTTGGCGCCGTCGAACTCCTGGTGTCCAATCACCACGGGGACGCCGCGCTTCATGATTCCGGCCTTTTCGGCGGCGATCAGTTCGACGCGATCGCCGAGATAGGCCTGATGATCGAGCGAGATCGGCTGAATGATGCAGACAGCTGGCTTTTCGACGACATTGGTGGCGTCGAAGCGGCCGCCAAGACCGACCTCCAAAACGACGACGTCGGCAGGCTGTTCGGAAAAGAGAATGAATGTCACCGCCGTCAGGATCTCGAAGACGGTGATCGGTTTGCCGCCGTTTGCCTCGGCAACGCGGCGCAGAGCATCGGCAAACAGTTCATCGTCGACGATCTGCCCCGGTCCCCCCTTGACGCCGATGCGATAGCGCTCATGCCAGCGCACCAGATGCGGCGAGGTGTGGACGTGGACGGACAGGCCCTGGGCCTCCAGAAGCGCCCGGCAAAAAGCCGAGGCCGACCCCTTGCCGTTTGTGCCGGCCACATGAATGACCGGCGGCAGCTTCAGATGCGGGTTACCCAGAACCTCAAGGAGGCGGCGGATACGGTCGAGCGACAGATCGTAGCCCTTGGGGTGCAGCCCCATGAGTTTTTCGATCTCGGCATCGGCCTGGCTGACGATGGGGGCTGTCATCACTTTCGTTCCGCGACCGCGGCCTCACAGAAAACGCGGCTCAGGCCGAGGCCTTCTCGACCGGCTCTGCCACCTTCGCAGGGACCGCCGTGTCGTTGGCAGGGCGCTTGGTCATAATCTTCAGGACGCGCGCGAGCGTGTCAGGAATGTCGTGACGCTTGACGACCATGTCGACCATGCCGTGTTCCAGCAGGTATTCCGAGGTCTGGAAGCCTTCAGGCAGCTTCTCGCGGATCGTCTGCTCGATAACGCGCTTGCCGGCAAAGCAGATCTCGGCACCCGGTTCGGCAATGTGGAGGTCGCCCAGCATGGCGTAAGATGCCGTTACGCCGCCCGTAGTCGGGTTGGTGAGGACGACGATGTAGGGCTGGCCGGCTTCCTTCAGCATGTCGACGGCAACCGTGGTGCGCGGCAGCTGCATCAGCGAGAGGATACCCTCCTGCATGCGGGCGCCACCCGAAGCCGGGAACATGACCAGCGGGCACTTTTCCTTGATGGCGCGTTCGAAGGCCTTCACGATCGCTTCGCCAGCGGCAATGCCGAGCGAACCGCCCATGAAGTTGAACTCGTGGACGACGGCAACGAGCTTCAGGCCCTGCACCGTGCCGACGCCGGCAACGATCGTGTCTTCCTGATCCGTCTTCACGCGGCTGTCACGAAGACGGTCGGTGTATTTCTTGGAATCGCGGAACTTCAGCGGATCCTGCGCGACTTTCGGCTGCGGCAGGGCTTCGAACTGGCCTCCGTCGAAGAGATCGATCAGGCGCGACTTCGCCGGCATCTTCATGTGATAGCCGGAAGCCGGGATCACCCACTTGTTCTCTTCCAGGTCCTTATGGAAGACCATCTCGCCCGTTTCCGGGCACTTGATCCAGAGATTTTCCGGAACTTCGCGGCGGCCCAGCATGGAATTGATGCGCGGGCGCACATAGTTGGTGATCCAGTTCACGCGGCTTACTCCTGATATTTAAAGCCCATATGGGGTGCTTATTCGGCAGCAGCAAGGCGTGCAGACCGCACGCCGGTTGCCAGTCCGCGCACCAGCGTGGCGACGGCCTGAACCGTATCCGCCGTCGCTTTGCCATCGGCTGTGAGATTTGTAGCAACCTGATTGACGATCGCGGTACCAACCACGACGCCATCGGCATTGGCGCCGATCAGGCGGGCATGCTCGGCGGTCTTGACGCCGAAGCCGACGCAGATCGGCAGGTCTGTATGCGCCTTGATGCGCTGGACGGCACCGGCAACACGCGAGGGATCCGGCAGTGCCGAACCGGTGATGCCGTTCATCGAGACGTAATACACGAAGCCCGAGGTGTTCTTGAGAACGGTGGGCAAACGCTTGTCGTCGGTTGTCGGGGTTGCCAGACGGATGAAGTTGATGTCACGGCTGCGGGCCGGGATGCAGAGTTCGTCATCCATTTCCGGCGGCAGATCGACAACGATCAGGCCATCGATGCCGGCAGCCAATGCGTCGTCAAGGAAACGCTCGACGCCATAGACGTAGATCGGGTTGTAGTAACCCATCATGACGATCGGCGTTTCATTGTCCGTCTTGCGGAATTCACGCGCCAGATCGAGCGTGCGAACGAGGGTTTGGCCGGCTTTGAGGGCCCGCTGGCCGGCAAGCTGGATCGCCGGGCCATCGGCCATGGGATCCGAGAAGGGCATGCCGAGCTCGATAACGTCCGCGCCGGCTTCCGGCAGAGCCTTCATGATCGCGAGCGACGTGTCGTAGTCCGGATCGCCACCCATGAAATAGGTGACGAGAGCCGGGCGGCCTTCTGCTTTCAGTGCAGCGAAACGTTGGTCCATACGCGCAGTCATGATCAGAGCCCCATACCGAGAATCTTGCCGACAGTGAAGATATCCTTGTCGCCGCGGCCGCAGAGGTTCATCACAATGATCTGGTCCTTGTCCATCTTCGGGGCGCGCTTGACGACTTCGGCGAGCGCATGGCTCGGCTCGAGCGCCGGGATGATGCCTTCGGTGCGCGTCAGCAGCTGGAAGGCGGCGAGCGCCTCGTCGTCCCTGATCGGAACGTATTCGACGCGGCCCATATCCTTCAGCCAGGAATGCTCCGGGCCAATACCCGGATAATCGAGGCCGGCGGAGATCGAGTGACCTTCCTTGATCTGGCCGTCGCCGTCCTGCAGCAGATAGGTGCGGTTGCCATGCAGGACGCCGGGCGTACCTGCGGTCAGCGAAGCGCAGTGCTCCTCGCCTTCGAGACCCTTGCCACCGGCTTCGACGCCAACGATGCGGACACTCTCGTCATCCAGGAAGGGATGGAAGAGGCCGATCGCGTTCGAACCACCACCGACGGCAGCAATCAGCATGTCCGGCAGGCGGCCTTCCGCAGCCAGCATCTGCTCGCGCGTTTCGCGGCCGATGACCGACTGGAAGTCGCGGACCATTTCCGGATAGGGATGCGGGCCGGCGGCTGTGCCGATCATATAATAGGTATCGTCGACATTGGTGACCCAGTCGCGCAACGCCTCGTTCATTGCGTCCTTGAGGGTGCCATGGCCAGAGGTTACCGGCTTCACCTCGGCACCGAGCAGCTTCATGCGGAAAACGTTCGGCGCCTGGCGCTCGACGTCGGTCGCGCCCATGTAGACGACGCAAGGGATGCCGAAGCGAGCGGCGACCGTGGCAGAGGCCACACCATGCTGGCCGGCGCCAGTTTCAGCGATGATACGGGTCTTGCCCATGCGCTTAGCGAGCAGGATCTGGCCGAGGCAGTTGTTGATCTTGTGCGAACCGGTGTGGTTCAGCTCATCGCGCTTGAAATAGATCTTCGCGCCACCGAGTTCTTCGGTCAGACGCTCGGCGAAATAGAGCGGGCTTGGGCGACCGGTATAATGGGTGTTGAGATGCGCCAGTTCGGCCTGGAATTCCGGATCCGTTTTCGCCTTTTCCCATTCCGCCTGCAGGTCCAGGATCAGCGGCATCAGCGTCTCGGCGACGAAACGGCCACCGAAGATGCCGAAGCGGCCGTCTTCGTCTGGACCTTCACGGAAGGAATTGGGTTTCGGTGACTGATTCACTTGACACTCCCTGAAACCGGCTGTGCACGACTTGCCTCGGCAACGGCCGCAAAAAACTCATCCATTATCTGCAGATCCTTGACGCCCGGCGCGGATTCCACGCCAGAGGATACGTCGATTGCCCGTGCTCCGGTTTCCCGCAGGGCCTCTGCGATATTGGCCTTGTTGAGGCCTCCGGAAAGCATGTAATCGACGCTGTCGTCAAGCGAACGCAAGAGACGCCAATCGAAGGTGACGCCATTTCCGCCAGGCAAATCGGAGCCCACAGGCGGTTTGGCATCGAAGAGAAAACGATCGGCAATCCCGATATAGGGCTCGATACGCCTCAGGTCATCGGCATCGCGAATGGAAAATGCCTTCATAATCGGAAGACCGGTGACCGCCTTGACTGTCAGCAGGCGTTCCGGGCTTTCGTGACCATGGAATTGCAGGATATCCGGGCGCATCAAGGCGATGATCTCGTCGAGATCGTCATTGTCTGCATCGACTGTCACCGCCACGCTCTTCACACGACCGCGAACTCGGTCGGCGAGCACGCCTGCGATGTCAGGCTCGATGTTGCGCGGGCTCTTTTCGAAGAAGATGAAGCCGATATGGCTCGCGCCACGGTCGGCCGCACGATCGACCGCCTCCGGCGTCTTCAGTCCGCAGATCTTGATATCGGGTCTCATGGCAGCGAAGTCGCACGAAATCAAAAAAGAGTCGAGCCAATTTGCGACAGAGGCTGAAAGGTCGCGGGGTCAATCAGTCGAAGTCTATGGCATGAAGGGCCGAGCCATGACGCTTCAGCCAGGACTTCGCTTCGTCCATGGGTGGGCAGAGCTCCTTGCAAAGTGCCCAGAAGGCCGGACCGTGGTTCATCTCCCGCAAATGCGCAACCTCGTGGGCAGCGAGATAGTCGATGACCAGAGGCGGCGCCATGACAATGCGCCAGGAGAAGCTCAGCTTGCCGTCCCAGGAACAGGATCCCCATCTGCTGCGGGTATCCTTCAGCGTCATGCTCTTGACTGGCTTGCCGACATTTCTGGCATGCAGAGCCACGAGGCGCTCGAGGTCATGGCGTGCTTCCTTTTTGAGGAAATCGGCGACGCGCCTCGGCAAATGGTCCTCAAGGCCGCTGACGCTGAGGACATGGCCAATCTCGCTGTCGATCGATTGGGTCAGGCCGCGCAACTGACCTGTATGGACGATACGATGGGGAATGCCTCGGAGTAGAATGTCTCCGCCATCCTCAATGGCGCCGACCGTTTTCTGGCGCTTGAGCTTGGTGCTGAGCCAGCCCTGGTGGCGATCAAGAAAGTCATCGATGTCCCGTTCGCGCAGCCCTGGCGGAATTGTCATCTTCAAAGCGCGCCCGCCGGGCTCGATCCTGAGCGTGATGCGGGTCGCGCGGCTGTTCTTTCTGATGGTCAGCGGAATGGACCGTCCATCCACGGCAATCGCCCGCTCCAGCTGGATCGCCGGGGCTCTCTGCGGTGTCAGCTTTTTAAGCAGGGGAAACATGCGTGTGTTCTAGCCGATTCGGGAGCTCTTCTTGCAATAAAAAAGGTCGGCGCAAGTGCGCCGACCCCGGTTGCGACAGGATGGCTCGACCGGTCAGTTGCCGGTGAAACCCTGGGCGGGACCGCCCTCGCCTGAAGTCTTCATCTGCTGACGGTCGCGCATGAAGCGGTCGAACTCTTCCTGGTCCTTCGCCCGACGCAGTTCGCGGGCGTAGTTGTCGAATTCGGCACGCATCTCATCGAGACGGCGACGTTCTTCGTCGAGACGCTCGAGTTCGGTCTTGCGCCACTCGTCGAAGGCGACATTCCCGGTTGAGGCAGGCGCAGTATAGCTGTTGGAGCGGCACCAGGCGAAGGCACTATCAGCCTTCTGGTTGGCTTCCCGCTTGAAGCTCTGGAACTTCTCGCCGAACAGGATGTAGGCAAGCATGGCCAGACCGAGCGGCCAGAAGACCATGAAGCCGAGCACCATCAAGGCGACGGTTGCCGGAGTCCAATCCGGCCGAAGCAGTGCTGACTGGTTCATCATCGATAACCTCGTTTTGCGCGGACAGCGGAATGCCGTCCGATGGTTTCGATGTGGGAAATGCCGCCCTGCCCTTCAAGAAAGAAGCGGACCCAATCGGAGAACCGACTGAATCCGCTTCTTAAATTCGGAATGACGAAAATGTCAGAGAGCCTTGCCGCCCTTGATGACCCGCTTGACCGGATTGGTGGTCTTGGCCTTCTTGCCGTGTGTGCGGGCGAATTCGACAATGCGCGGCGCGATTTCGCGACGGAAACGCGAGCCATTGAAGACGCCGTAGTGGCCAACGTCAGGCTGCATGTAGTGCAGGCGCATATCATCGGGAATGTTGGTGCAGATTGTCTGCGCCGCCTTGGTCTGACCGAGACCCGAGATGTCGTCGTTTTCGCCTTCGACTGTCAAAAGCGCGACGTTGCGGATCGCTGTCGTGTCGACGCGCTTGTTGCGATGCATCATCTCACCCTTGGGCAGGGAGTGCTTGATGAACACCGTCTCGACGGTCTGAAGATAGAATTCCGCCGTGAGGTCCATGACCGCCAGATATTCATCGTAGAAGTCGCGGTGCTTCTCGGCCGGTTCCCCGTCGTTCTTGACGAGGTGCATGTAAAACTCCTTGTGCGCAATCATGTGCCGATCAAGGTTCATCGACATAAATCCCGAGAGCTGCAGGAAGCCCGGATAGACCTGACGCATGAAGCCGGGCTGCGGCCACGGCACCTGCATGATGACGTTGTCGCGGAACCATTCGAGCGGCTTGTCCTGGGCCAGTTGATTGACGGCCGTCGGGTTGATGCGCGTGTCGATGGGGCCACCCATGAGTGTCATCGAGGACGGTGCGCAGACGTCCCCCTCACCTTCCATGACGGCGACGGCGGCCAGCACGGGAACGGAGGGCTGACAGACCGCGACCACATGGGTGTCAGGACCGAGGTGATGAAGGATGTCGATGACGTAATCGATATAGTCGTCGAGATCGAAATCGCCTTCGGTCACCGGCACCATACGGGCATCGATCCAGTCGGTGATGTAAAGGTCCGCACTCGGCAGCAGTGCCTCTACCGTCCCACGGAGCAAGGTCGCGTAGTGGCCCGACATGGGTGCGACGATGAGGATGCGCGGACCCTTTTCGGTGCCGGCTGGAAGATGGCGCTTGAAATGGATCAGATCGCAGAAAGGCTTGCGCCAGACGATTTCTTCCTCGACCGTGACGCTTTCATCCCCGATCCTGGTTGTCGGGAGACCGAAGGCCGGCTTGCCGTAGCGGCGCGTCACACGTTCGAAAACTTCAAAGCCCGCTGAGAATGAACGCCCGACGACCGTATGGGACCAAGGGTTGAGCGGGTTTCTCCATGCCAGGTTCATCGCGTCCGCTGTTGCCCGGAATGGCGCCATGAATGCATGGTTCAGTTCATAGAGCTGATAGAACATGGGTTCTGTACCTTTTTGTCGGACCAGAGGGTCCGCGTTCATTCGCTACACTAACAGACTTTGTGCATCGCAAAAGCCCGGATTATCCCTCCTTTCGCAGCACATAAAGTCTCATGACTTCGGATGATGTTCGAAAAGCCTTAAGGTTCCCTCCCCTCGATGGGGTTAATCAACGATCACAGTGTTCACCCGAATTTGCAGCCGCGACCCTTTCCGAGGCTTGCGAATTGATGTTTGTTCCATCCGTCATCCCAAGACATGTGTGAAGGAACACCATGACCAGCAGCAATCACCGCCAGTCCGAATACAATGTCGATCCGATCTTTCTCGATCGATGGTCGCCGCGTGCCTTTGATGGAAGCACGATGCCGAAGGAAGATCTCCTGACCATCCTCGATGCCGCGCATTGGGCGCCGTCAGCGTTCAACTACCAGCCCTGGCGCTTCATCTACGCCCTGAAGGGAACACCTGAGTTCGACAAGTTTCTCGATATTCTGATCGAGTTCAACCAGGGTTGGGCCAAGAATGCCGCGGCCCTCGTCTTCATCTTTTCCGACACGCTGAGCCGTCCGGCTGATGGTTCGGAGCCGAAGTCCTATCGCAGCCACAGTTTCGACGCGGGTGCTGCCTGGGGTCTGCTCTCGGTTCAGGCCATGAAGTCGGGCTATTTCGCCCACGCGATGACCGGCTTCGACTTCGATCGGGCCGTCTCCGAGCTGGGCGCGCCTGATGGTTTCCACATCAACGCAGCGGTGGCCATCGGCAAGCTGGGTGACAAGGAAGCGCTGCCGGAAGGTCTGCGTTCGAAGGAAACGCCGAATGGTCGCAAGGCTCTGGCTGAAGTGGCATTCGAGGGACGTTTCTGAGCCCGCGCATTCATGGTTTCACGTGAATCACGTTAACCATCTCAACAACGAAACCTGTTGATCAAGAAAAAGGGCCGCTCCCGAGGAGCGGCCCTTTTGATTTGCATCTGCAGATCTCAGATGTCGAGGTTGGCGACGCTGAGCGCGTTGTCCTGAATGAACTCGCGGCGAGGTTCGACCTCGTCGCCCATGAGGCGCGAGAACAGGCCGTCGGCGTCGGTCGCGTCGTTGACCCGGACCTGAAGTAGAGAGCGTACGTTCGGATCGAGCGTGGTTTCCCAGAGCTGCTCGGCATTCATTTCGCCCAAGCCCTTGTATCGCTGCATGGAAAGGCCCTTGCGGCCGGTCGCAAAGATCGAATCAAGAAGGGCGCGCGGGCCGGACATGTCGCTACGGCCGTCCTTACGGGTGAGAACCGGCGGTTCGGAGTAGATCTCGCGCAGGCGGGCGGACATCTGATCCATGTGGCGAGCGTCCGCCGAACCGATGAGGGCGACATCGACTGAGGCCACTTCCTTGACGCCGCGGACCATACGCTCGAAGCGAAGGCCGCCTTCGTCGGTGACGAAGCCCTGCCAGCCACGTTCGGTGTCTTCGGCGATCATGTCGAGACGGCTCGCGACCAGCGCTGCGGTCGCCTCGGCCTGCTGGCGGTTGCCTGTCAGTTCCGGGTTCAGCGCGCCGGCGATGGCAGCCTGCTCGATGACATTCCGGTTGTAGCGGGAATGCAGACCGTCGATCAGTGACCGCAGACGCAACGCGTCCTGGATCACGTCGCGCAGGTCCTGGCCGGCGCGGACTTCACCATTGGCGAGCGTCAGCGTTGCCTCTTCGAGACCCATGGTGATCAGATAGTCTTCCAGCGCCTTCTCGTCCTTCAGGTACTGGACGGACTTGCCGCGCGAGACCTTATAGAGCGGCGGCTGGGCGATGTAGAGATGGCCACGCTCGATGAGCTCCGGCATCTGACGGAAGAAGAATGTCAGCAGAAGCGTTCTGATATGTGCGCCGTCGACGTCAGCATCGGTCATGATGATGATCTTGTGGTAGCGCAGCTTGTCGGCGTTGAACTCGTCCTTGCCGATGGATGTGCCGAGCGCTGTGATCAGCGTGCCGATTTCCTGGCTCGAGAGCATCTTGTCGAAGCGGGCGCGCTCGACGTTGAGGATCTTACCACGCAGCGGCAGGATCGCCTGGTTTTCGCGCGAACGGCCCTGCTTCGCGGAGCCACCTGCCGAGTCACCCTCGACGAGGAAGAGTTCGGATTTGGCCGGATCGCGCTCGGAGCAGTCGGCGAGCTTGCCGGGCAGAGAAGCGATATCGAGTGCGCCCTTGCGGCGGGTGAGTTCACGCGCCTTGCGGGCGGCTTCGCGGGCAACAGCGGCCTCGACCACCTTGCCGACAAGGATCTTGGCTTCCGTCGGGTGTTCCTCGAACCAGGTGCTGAGCGCTTCGTTGACGAGGTTTTCGACGACCGGGCGTACCTCGGACGAAACGAGCTTGTCTTTCGTCTGGGACGAGAACTTCGGATCCGGTACCTTTACCGAGAGGACGGCCGAAAGACCTTCGCGGCAGTCTTCACCCTGCAGCGACACCTTCTCCTTCTTGGTGATCCCCGAGCTATCCGCATAGGACGTCACCTGACGGGTCAGAGCGGCGCGGAAGCCGGCCATATGGGTGCCGCCGTCGCGTTGGGGAATATTGTTGGTGAAGCAGAGCACATTCTCGTGGTAGCTGTCATTCCACCACATGGCGACTTCGACGGTGATCCCATCCTTCTCACCCTTGATGGCGACAGGCTTGTCGACGAGCGGCTTCTTGGAGCGATCGAGATAGCGGACAAAGGCTTCCAGACCGCCGTCATAGAGCATCTCTTCCTGGCGGATGTCGGACTTGCGCTTGTCGGTCAGAAGAATGCGGACACCGGAATTCAGGAAGGCGAGCTCGCGAAGGCGATGCTCGAGCGTTCCATAGTCGAAATCGACCTTGGTGAAGGTCTCGGTGCTCGGCAGGAAGGTGACTTCCGTTCCCGAACGGCCCTCATATTCACCGATCACCTTCAGTGGACCGTCGGCTACGCCATGGGTAAAAGTGATTTCATGCAGCTTGTTGTTGCGGCGGATCTTCAGGGTGAGTTTGACCGATAGCGCATTGACGACGGATACGCCGACGCCGTGCAGACCGCCTGATACCTTGTAGGAATTCTGGTCGAACTTACCGCCAGCATGCAGCTGGGTCATGATGACCTCGGCAGCCGAAACGCCTTCGCCGGTATGGATATCCGTTGGAATGCCACGACCGTTGTCGGTTACCGTGACCGAACCATCCGCGTTCAAGGTGACCGTGACGATGTCAGCGTGACCAGCCAAGGCCTCATCGATCGCGTTGTCGACGACTTCATAGACCATGTGGTGAAGGCCCGAGCCGTCGTCGGTGTCACCGATATACATGCCGGGGCGCTTGCGGACCGCGTCCAGTCCCTTCAGAACCTTGATCGAGTCAGCGCCATATTCGGCCGGTGCATCATTTTCCGCGATCGGCAAGTCGGTCATTCAGCAATCTTTCCAGTCAATTCTCAAAGGCCCAGCTGATTCGAATCAGCAGCTTCAAGTGCCCCGACTATAGGGGTTTTGGCCTGAGTTCCAAAGGCGAGGGCGTTGTTTCTGGTGGATAGAGAGGGCTTTTCAACCCCATCACGGCCGTTTTTTGGCGCCATCCAGAATATCCTGCATGTCTCGTATCACATCCGGGGAGAGCTGGCGAATCAGCTTCGAAAGATCGTTGGCGAAAGCCGTGTATTCCGGCTTCATGCCTGATGTGTCCACCACCACTCGGGGATCGGAACGGCCGGCCGTCGAGAAGAGCTCCTCCGCCTCGTCCCAGATAATGTTGAAATAGCCTGCAACGCGCTGGAGAAAGTCGAAATTTGGTAGGCCGCGCCGGCCGTGTTCGAGTGCCGAGAGATAGGCTGGAGAGACCCCGATCGCTGCGGCCATCTCCTTCTGAGAGACACCCTTGCGTTCCCGCAACTGCCGTAACGCGTCACCGAAAGGCGTCATCAGCGCTCCTGTCCGCGGCGGGCGAGCCGCACATAGAGAGCTCCCTCCCCGCCATGCTGACGTGCGGCAGGCTCGTAGGAGGAAATCAGGAAACGGAATTCCGGCAGGGCAAACCAGAGCGGCACCGCGCGCTTCAAGGCGCCTTCACTCCCCAGCGAGCTTCCCTTGCCAGTAATCACGAGGACATGGCGCAAACCCCGATCATGCGCCCGGATGAGGAAATCGAGCAGCATTCCATGCGCCTCACTCTGGATCAGTCCGTGCAGATCGATCCGAGCTTCAAGCGCCAGGTGACCGCGAGAGAGCTTGCGCTTGACCGGTTTTTCGAGGGGGTGGTGGATTCGGGGTGCGGACTTACGCTCAGGATCAGTGGCCGAGGTCGACGATGAGATGGCGGTCCGATTGAGAGCGGGCACGTCCTTCTCTTCTACCGGAGTCTCGAACTGCTCTTCGAAACTCAGCAGGTCTTCCATACGTCCGGGCATCGGGCGGGTCGAACGCGCGACCTTGCCCCAGAGGATGCGATCTTCCGGATTGAGCTTTGGTCCACCCGACACTCAGACAAACCTCTCTGCCGCCTGCTTCGGGATGAGTATATAGAAGTCGGCCGTGTTGCGCACGGCCCCTGCCAACTCGCCCGCCTCGTCTCCGGAGCCCGTAAAGATATCCCCGCGTGCAGGTCCGACGATTGCAGAACCGGTATCGAGCGCCAGCATGGTCCGCGCGAAATCGCGTCCGCCATCCATATGCGTCAATCCCTTGGCATGGATGAAGAAAGGAAATCCGAAAGTATGGATCTGGCGATCGACCGCGAGAGATCGGCCCGCAATCAGCGGTACCTTGGCGGCCGCAATCGGACCACGGGTGAGATCGTCAACCTCCGCCTCCCGGAAGAAGATGTAGGATCGGTTGTGCCAGAGGATCTCGTCGACGCGATCCGGATGTGCAGCGAGCCAGGCCCGAATCGACTGCATGGAGATATTGACCTCCGGGATCTCCCCCCCATCGATCAGCAGGCGCCCGATGCCGGAGAAAGGATGACCAGCCTTGGCCGCATAGGTTATCCGACGCAGGCGTCCATCGGGATATAGCAACCGTGCAGCACCCTGGACATGGGCGAAGAACACATCGACCTTCGAGCGAGCCCAGGCGATTTCGAGCCCCCTGCCCTCGAGCCAGCCCCGATCAATGTCGCGGCGATCCGGATACGGCTTGAGGCCATCGTCTGTGCGTAGAGCGAATGCGTAACCGGCGTCGAGGTCGGCGGTTCGGTTGGCGTCATCCACGTCTACGAGATCCAGAGGACGACGATAGAAGGGATGGCGGTATTCGTCATCGGGCTGATCGCTGACAGCGACTTCAGGCTCGTAGAATGCCGTGACCAGACCTGCGTTTTGGCCGCTGGGCTCGACCAGGAAGGGTCGCGTTCGCTGTTCGAAGAAAAGCCGCGCCTGAGCTGCGTTGTCCGGACTGTGCGTCGATGCAGCGTCCAGCAGAGGCATCAGATCTTCGGCGGTCAGTCCCAAGGCACCTGGCTTATATGGTTTGACCGACTGCAGGTATCTCCTACAGTCGGTCAAGGCAGGCCAAAGCGATGACGGATCGTCGGATGACCAGCCGGGCAGATCATCGAAGGATGCCGGCCTCAGACGACAGGCGCTGAGATCGGTCATTGTTCTGCTTCGGTCGCGATCAGCTTCCAGTTCGGATCGCGCGAGCGCACATCGCGGGCGAAGGTCCACACGTCGTTCACCTCCGACACCGCCTCGGCATCGCCATCAATGATGACGCCTGCCTTGTCGTAGGTGGCCGTGATCAACTGGCTGACGATGCGAACGGTCACCTGCTCCTCGTTTTCACGAGCGGATGCCTGGATGATGTCCGCCTTCTCGATGCCGACAAAAGTCGACTTCACGATCTCGCCGCGGCTCTCGCGATCGGCGATTGCGCTTTCGAAACCGTCGAAGACCTCGCGGGAGAGCAGTCCTTTCAAAGCCTTCCGGTCGCCATCGGCATAGGCCATGACGATCATCTCGTAAGCGATCTTGGCACCGTTCAGGAATTCCTTCGGGTTGAAGCTCGCGTCGTGGCGCAGAAGTTCGCGCAACTGATCGTTCAGGGCTGTGCCGGCAGGCGCGTAGGCGTCCACGGCCACATAGCGATCTTCAGCGTTGCCATCCTCACGGCGCGGAAGGGTGACAACCTTGCCATCGTCTCGCGCTGCACCCTTGGCCAGATCGCGCTGTGCGAACGGATCGAACGGCGGCTTTTCATGGCCCGTGCGTCGTCCAAGCACGCTACGGAGCTGAAAGAAGATCAGAACCGCCGCGACCAGGAAGAACAATGTAACGAAATCACTAGACCCCATGAATACCGCCAGGCTTGATTGAATTTGATTTTTCCTTCTCCCATATAGTCCGCAGCGCCGCATCATTCAAATGGCGCAATGCATTCTTTGCATCGAGTAAGCGCCGACTCTTGCGATATCCGGATCACAAAGGCGTTTGGAGCAGCCCATGCGCCTTCCCCTGGTGCTTTTTCTCATCGCACCGCTCATTGAAATCGCCAGCCTTATCCTGGTCGGGCAAGCCATCGGCGTGTTGCCGACCCTGGCGCTGATCATTCTGTCGGCATTCGCAGGTGTCATACTGCTTCGCTATCAGGGGGCGGGTATCCTGCGCCGATTGCAGAGCGAGGCGCAGCGAGGCATGGATCCCGGACGGGAACTGGTTCACGGCGCCCTTCTGGTGGTGGCTGCCTTTCTTCTGATCGTGCCCGGCTTCTTTGGCGATATCATCGGAATTCTGCTCTTCCTGCCCTTCGTTCGTGATCTCGCCTGGCGTGTGATCAAGCCGCGGCTCGTTGTCCGCAGCAGTTTTTCCGAGGCAGGTTTCAGGACAAACCGCCCAAAAGACGAGAATGTGGTCGACCTCGGCGACGACGAGTATCAGCGTGAACCCGACCCGAACTCGCCCTGGCGCGATCCGCGGATCGGCCGCGACTGACGCTCCGCGGCACTGGCCGGCAGGGTTGTAAGCGCCAGTTTCAAATGTTAGATGGCCTTAGCAATTCATCTTCAAGGACACGCCCTATGGCCGACAACAATCAGGGAACGGCTTCTCCGTCCCTCAACATTCTCGCCCAGTACATCAAGGATTTTTCATTTGAAAATCCGGGTGCACCCCGCTCGCTTCAAGCGCGCGACAAGGCGCCGGCCATCAACATCAACGTCAATGTCAATGCAAACCCGCTTTCCGACAATGACTTCGACGTCGTCCTGGCGCTGAATGCGGAAGCCAAGGATGGCGACAAGGTCGTGTTCGTGACCGAACTGATCTATGGCGGCGTCTTCCGCATCTCAGGCTTCCCGCAGGAACACATGCTGCCGGTTCTCTTCATCGAGTGCCCGCGCCTGCTCTTCCCCTTTGCCCGTCAGATCATCGCCGACGCGACCCGCAACGGCGGCTTCCCGCCGCTGATGATCGATCCGATCGACTTCGCCCAGATGTTCGCTCAGCGTGTTGCCGAAGAGCAGTCCCGCGCGAAGACGCAGTCAGTGCCGAACTGAGACGGCATTCTCTATCTGCCAAAGCAAAGGGCCCTTTTGGGCCCTTTTTTCATGCGTCGTATTTTGACCAGATCGCTTTGCCGCCAAGACGCCCGACGAGTTTGGCATGGCCTTCCACCTCGGCCGCGGAGAGACGTGGTGCAAGAGCACGCGGACGGTCGTAGCTGATCTCGATCACGTCATCGATCTCGCTCGTCTGGCTCCGGCGCGTGTCGATGGTCGTCAGACCCAGTGCTGCCTGCCGCCCGCCGAGCATCTCGATATAGACTTCGGCCAGCAGTTCGGAGTCGAGCAGAGCGCCGTGCTTCGTACGATGCGAGTTGTCGATGCCGTATCGACGGCAGAGGGCGTCCAGCGAGTTCGGCCCCATCGGATGCTTGCGGCGTGCGAGCGCCAGCGTGTCGATCACCATATCGGACGGGACCGGTGCGAGGCTCAGGCGCTCGAACTCAGCGTTGATGAAACCCATGTCGAATGAGGCGTTGTGCGCGATCCACTTGGCGCCTTCAAAAAATTCCTGGAGCTCGGAAACGATCTCTGCGAAGACCGGCTTGTCCTTCAGGAACTCATCGGTGATGCCGTGCACCGCCAACGCATCGGGATGTACCTTCCGGTCGGCGGGGTTGATGTAGACATGAAAGGTGCGACCGGTCGGAAAATGATTGAGCAATTCGATGCCACCGATTTCGATGATCCGGTCAGCCTTGTTGTCGAGCCCGGTCGTTTCCGTATCGAAGATGATCTCACGCATTGTCTGTCCGCTCCGCCTCTTCGCGTAGTTCTTTGACGATCGTTTTGACCTGCGCCCGCGCGCTGTCAATCCCGTGACCGGTATCAATGACGTAATCGGCCCTCGCACGCTTCTGTGCGTCCGGAACCTGCCTGGAGAGGATCAACTGGAACTTCTCTTCGGTCATCCCAGGCCGTGCCAGCACCCGCGCTCTCTGCATCTCGGGTTCGCAACTCACGACAACGATCCGGTCAACACGCTTTTCACCGCCGGTCTCGAACAACAAGGGAATGTCGAGCACGACGAAAGCTTGGCCGAGTGCGCGTTGCTGCTCGAGAAAAGTCAATTCCCTGTTCCGCACCAGAGGATGCACGATGGCTTCGAGCTCTTTAAATTTAGCCGGATTCTTTGCCAGATTCGCCGACAGTTTGGCACGATCAACAATGCCGTCGACAATGGTATCGGGGAAGATGCGTGCGACGGGCTCGACGGCTTCCGAGCGGTAGAGTTCGTGAACCACGCGATCCGCATCATTGACGGGCACACCTTCGTCGGCAAAGAGCGCAGCCGTTGTGGACTTGCCCATGCCGATCGAGCCTGTGAGCCCCACGATGATCATGCATGCGCCTCGATGTCTTCGAGCACGAGTTGGCGCAACTCAGCAGTCACTTCGGGCTTTTGTCCGAACCATCGTTCAAATCCAGGCACGGCCTGGTGCAGAAGCATGCCGAGACCATCGACCGTCGGCAGACCAATCTGCTCTGCCTGCTGAAGGAAGGGTGTCTTCAAAGGGACGTAGACGATATCGGTGACAAGGGCGTCATTCTTCATCCTGTCAAAGGGAAGAAGGGGCGCAGCCGTGCCATCCATGCCCAAAGATGTCGTGTTCACGAACAGCCCGGCACCGTCCAGAAGGGAATTGAGGGCGTCCATGCCGTGCGCATGGAGCGGTGCCCCAAACCGATCTGCGAGTTCCTGCGCGCGCTCTATCGTCCGGTTGACCACATGGATTTCAGAGATGCCCCGATCACGAAGAGCTTGGAGAATGGCACGGCTGGCCCCCCCTGCTCCCAGAACCACGGCGCGATCGACCTTATCCCATCCCGGGTGCTGTGCATCGAGATTTGCAACAAAGCCGATGCCGTCGGTGTTCGTCGCGTGCAGCAAACCGTCTTCACGCCAGAGCGTATTGGCTGCTCCGAGCTCTTCTGCCACCGGGTCAATCCGATCGACAAGTCTGCTCGCCGCCTCCTTGTGCGGGATCGTGATGTTGCCGCCCCGATAGGGGCTGTCTGCGTCTTTGAGACGAAGCATGAAATCGCCAAAGTCCTCCGGGGCCACCGCAATCTTCTCATAGGTACCCGGCAGACCGTAGGCTTGAAGCCAGTGCCCATGGATCACAGGCGAGCGAGAATGCTTAATTGGATAGCCGGCGACAAAAGCACGAGCAAAAGATGTTTCACGTGAATCACGCATGGTTAATCTCGTGCTGACGAAGGGCTGCGAGGAGAGGCAAAAGCGGTAGGCCGAGAATGGTGAAATAGTCGCCAGCGATGGCATCAAAGAGCTGAATGCCCTCCCCTTCGAGCTGATAGCAGCCGACGCTGGACAAGATCGACTTGCCATTGCGCTCGATGTAGCCGTCCAGGAACTCATCTGAAAAGTCACGAACCTGCATGCAGGCTTTCGTCACGTCGCTCCAGATCAGCTCGCCATCCCGAACCAGACAGACTGCGCTATTCAGGAAGTGTGCCTTGCCGCGCAGGCTGATCAAGGTCTGCCGGGCCTCATCCAGAGAAGCGGCCTTGTGAAAGATCTGGATTCCGAGAGACATGGTCTGGTCGCAGCCGATGACGAAGGCGCCTGGAGCGCGCTCCGACACATCCATGGCCTTGGCCAGCGCCAGGTGCCGGGCAACCGATACCGGGTCTCGTCCTGCGAGCGGCAGGTTTTCCTCGATCGCTCTTTCATCCACCGTCGCAGGGATCGCGATAAACTCGAGGCCGGCATTTTTCAAAAGCATCTGGCGCGCCGTGCTGCCCGACGCGAGAATCAAGGGTGAGCCCATGCTGAGACCTTCGTGATGGTAGTGTCCTGAATTAGCGCGGCTTGGGACGCAGAGCAACAATCGCCGCCGCCGTCTCCTCGATCGACCGGCGCGTCACGTCGATCAGAGGCCAGTTGTTGCGCGCACACAGCGAACGGGCATATTTCAGCTCTTCCGTGATTGAGGCCCGGTCGACATACTCGCTGCGGTCATAGCCGGTTGTCGCGCCAAGGACCCGGTTCTCGCGAACCTGGGAAATCCGATCCGACGTGGCGATGAGACCAACGATCAGAGGCCGTGTTGCTTTCAGCAATCCGTCGGGCAGCGGAACGCCCGGGACGATCGGCAGGTTCGCGGTCTTGATGCCGCGGTTGGCGAGATAGATGCTCGTCGGGGTCTTGGAGGTGCGGCTGATGCCGATGATCACGACATCGGCCTGATCATAATCCTCCGGCGCCTGGCCATCGTCATGGTCCATGGTGAAATTCAACGCTTCAATGCGTGCGAAATATTCGGCGTTCAGAACATGCTGAGCACCGACGCGGCCGCGGGACGGCGCGCCCAGATAGTCCTGAAACTTCTCGATGATCGGGGCCAGCACGTTGACGCAGGGCAAGCCCAGTTCATGACATCCCGTTTCGACAAGTGCTGCGAGATCCTGGTCGACGATCGTGTAGAGCACGATACCGGGTTCGCGATCGAGCGCATCGATCAACGCCTTGATCTGTTTCTTGCTGCGGATCAGGGGATAAACATGCTCGATGGCATTTGAACCGCGAAATTGCGCGGCGGCTGCTCGGCCTGCCGAGATCAGAGTCTCCCCCGTTGAGTCAGAAATCAGGTGGAGATGGAAGAAGTTTTTCCGGTTCTCCACGTTCTTCACCGCACCCTGTTGATAGTCTGGGATAAACAGAGGCCACGGCGGGCGGGGCGGACCAGGGACGGGAAAAGTGCCGATTTATCCACAATTGGACCCCGAGAGGCTCTCGATTCCAGGGGGCTGTGAATTACGGTAATGACAGAAGATCGTTCTTCGCATTTCGACTCCTCCTCCTCCGTTAACCCGGATTCTGTCCGGATCGCAAATCCATGGAATCACGGGTTAATTTGCAGTTATCCCCATTATCCCAGAGCCGGAGCGAACTTGGTGGCCTCGACTATCGACTGAAATCCCGGATTGCGAACAAGCTGTGATCGTCGATTAATCCTTGATAGTCAGAGACTCTTAGAAATAGAAGAAGATTCAATATCTCTTTTCTTTTTTGAAAGGGCTTGAGCCTTGAGCACGCCGAACCGAAAAGTCCTCGACGTTCTGAATGGGAAAACGGTCACGCCACCGCCCATCTGGCTCATGAGACAAGCAGGCCGTTATCTCCCGGAGTATCGGGAAACACGGAAGAAAGCCGGGAGCTTTCTAGATCTCTGTTACTCCCCTGAGTATGCGACGGAGGTGACCCTTCAGCCGATCCGCCGATATGGCTTTGATGCAGCCATCCTGTTTTCGGATATTCTGGTCATCCCGGATGCGCTTCATCGCAACGTGACCTTCACTGAAGGCCATGGTCCGCAGATGGACCCCATCGACACGGACGGCATACTGGCGCTTTCGCAGGAAGGCGTCCTGGATCACCTCAAGCCGGTCATGGAGACGGTTTCACGGCTGCGTGGGGCGCTGCCCAGCGAAACGACCCTGCTTGGCTTCTGTGGGGCTCCCTGGACGGTGGCGACCTACATGATCGCAGGACATGGCACACCCGACCAGGCGCCTGCCCGTCTCTTCGCCTATCGTCATCCGGAGGTCTTTGCCCGTCTCCTCGATTTTCTCGCCGATGTCTCCGCCGACTACCTCGTCGCGCAGATCGATGCCGGTGCAGACGCCGTGCAGATCTTCGATTCCTGGGCAGGTGTTCTGGGCGAGGCAGAATTCGAGGCTTTCGCCGTGCGGCCCGTTCGCCGCATCATCGACTCGGTCAAGTCGCGTCGTCCTCAGGCGAAGGTGATCGCCTTTGCCAAGGGCGCGGGGATCTTGTTGAAAAATTATCGTGAGGTCACCCGTGCCGACGCCATCGGTCTCGATTGGTCGGTTCCGTTGAGCTTCGCTGTCGAGCTGCAGAAGGATGGTCCGGTTCAAGGCAATCTGGATCCGATGCGTGTCGTTGCTGGTGGCGCAGCGCTCAAGGACGGCATCGACGCGATCCTCCAGGCGCTCGGCCATGGACCGCTGATCTTCAATCTCGGCCACGGGATTACGCCGCAGGCTGATCCGGAGCATGTGACCGAACTCGTCGCTCAGGTTCGGAGTTTCGGCTAACCATGGAAAAGCAGATCGACGACAAGCCCGGGATGCGCGCAGCGAGAAAGGCTGCGACAGCTCTCGTGTTTTTCGGGATCGTCGGTGCCGGTATCATGCTGGCCGGACCAGATCAGGCTTACCCCTGGATCAAAGCGCTGCATGTCATCGCGATCATCTCGTGGATGGCAGGCATGCTCTACCTGCCGCGACTGTTCATCTATCATTCGGACTGTGATCCATCGTCACAGGAGGCAAAAACGTTTGCCGTCATGGAAACCAGGCTGATGAAGGTGATCATGACGCCGGCGATGGTCGTTTCCTGGATTCTGGGATTGTATCTGGCCTGGCAGGTTTTTGCGTTCCAGGGTGGTTGGCTGCATGCCAAGATCGCAGCCGTTGTCGCATTGTCCGGCGTTCACGGCTATTTCGCCAAGGCTGTCAAATCGTTCGGGCGTGGCGAGTACGTGGGAACGCCGCGTTACTGGCGCATGATGAACGAGGCGCCTACCCTGCTGATGATCCTGATTGTGGTCCTTGCGGTCGTGAAGCCCTTCTGATCGCGGCGCGATCACGCATTATTTTCGGTGGTGCCGGCTTTTTGCTTGCGGTCGAATCCGCGAGTCGCTATTTTCGCGCTACTTCCTCCTTTGGCTTGCGTACTATTCAGTCATTTGCGGCTCTCGCGATCGTACCGAATTCCACCAGCTCGCCGTTCCCCTTGAAAATTCTATCTGACGTGGTCCCTCTTCATGGCTGAAATGAAGCTACAAGAACTCAAAAGCAAATCGCCGACCGATCTCCTGACCTTTGCTGAATCGCTCGAAGTTGAGAACGCGAGCACGATGCGCAAACAGGAGCTGATGTTTGCGATCCTGAAGATGCTGGCGAGCCAGGATGTTGAGATCATCGGCGAAGGCGTGGTGGAAGTACTGCAGGATGGCTTCGGTTTCCTGCGTTCGGCCAATGCGAACTATCTCCCAGGCCCTGACGATATCTACATTTCGCCCTCACAGATCCGCCGCTTCTCGCTGAAGACCGGTGATACCGTCGAGGGTCCAATCCGGGGACCGAAGGAAGGCGAACGCTATTTCGCGCTGCTGAAGGTCAACACAATCAATTTCGAGGATCCCGAAAAGATCCGCCACAAGGTGCATTTCGACAACCTGACGCCGCTCTATCCGAACGAGCGCTTCAAGATGGAACTCGATGTTCCGACGTCGAAGGACCTGTCTGCACGTGTCATCGATCTCGTGGCGCCACTCGGCAAGGGCCAGCGTGGCCTGATCGTCGCACCACCGCGCACCGGTAAGACGGTCATTCTCCAGAATATCGCGCATTCCATCACGGCCAACCATCCGGAATGTTATCTGATCGTCCTTCTGATCGACGAACGTCCGGAAGAAGTGACCGACATGCAGCGTTCGGTCCGCGGTGAAGTCGTGTCTTCGACCTTCGACGAGCCCGCGGTTCGTCACGTTCAGGTGGCAGAAATGGTCATCGAGAAGGCCAAGCGTCTTGTCGAACATGGCCGAGACGTCGTCATTCTGCTCGATTCCATCACGCGCCTCGGCCGCGCCTACAACACCGTTGTGCCGTCGTCCGGCAAAGTCTTGACCGGTGGTGTCGATGCCAATGCATTGCAGCGCCCGAAGCGCTTCTTCGGTGCAGCGCGCAACATCGAAGAAGGCGGTTCGCTGACGATCATCGCAACGGCACTGATCGACACTGGTAGCCGTATGGACGAAGTCATCTTTGAAGAGTTCAAGGGCACCGGTAACTCGGAAATCGTTCTCGATCGCAAGGTCGCGGACAAGCGCATCTTCCCGGCCATGGACATCCTCAAGTCCGGTACGCGTAAGGAAGATCTGTTGGTCCCGCGCCAGGATCTCCAGAAGATTTTCGTTCTCCGCCGTATTCTTGCGCCGATGGGCACGACCGATGCCATCGAATTCCTCATCGACAAGCTCAAGCAGACGAAGAACAACGGCGACTTCTTCGACTCGATGAACACCTGATGTGGTGCCGGTTTCGGCCGGCAGCCTCAGGCTTCGCCTGTGAGTGATCTCATGACCGCTCGTTCCGATACGATTTGTGCTCTTGCGTCCGGCGGTTTACCCGCCGGCGTTGCTGTTATCAGGGTCAGTGGTCCTAGCAGCTTCGAAGCCGTCAGTCAGATGGTTGGCTCACTGCCCGAACCGCGCCTGGCAGCCCTGCGGACATTGCGGACCACGAGCGGTGAGTTTCTTGATCGGGGTCTTGTTCTCGTTTTCCCAGCACCCAATTCCTTCACCGGTGAGGACTGTGTGGAATTGCATCTGCATGGTGGCCGTGCCGTTGTGAACGCGGCACTTCGATCATTAGCCGGATTCAACGGGATTAGATTGGCCGAAGCCGGAGAGTTCTCGAAACGCGCGTTTGAAAACGGCAAGATGGATCTTGTCGAGGTCGAAGGTCTCGCCGATCTCCTTAGCGCCGAGACCGAGATGCAGAGAAGGCTTGCGGGTGAACAGGCCAATGGTCATCTGTCCGCTGTCTACGACGAATGGCGTGAGAAACTTGTATTCGTACGCGCCATGCTCGAAGCAGAACTGGACTTCAGTGACGAGGGCGACATTCCAGGTTCGGTGTCCGATCGTATCTGGGCCGACGTCGGCGAGCTAAAGTTACAGGTGGACCGGGCAATCGGCAATCTTCGGGCCGGCGAGATCATCCGTGATGGTTTCAAGGTAGCCCTTGCCGGCCTGCCGAATGCCGGGAAATCAAGCCTGATGAATGCGTTGGCGCAGCGCGACGTGGCAATTGTGACACCTGTAGCCGGTACGACGCGCGATGTTGTTCGCTGTGAACTGGACATCGATGGATACAAGTTTGAACTCTCCGATACTGCTGGTCTCAGAGACACAGACGATCTGGTTGAGCAGGAGGGGATCCGTCGTGCCTTCCGGACGATCAATGATGCTGATCTTGTTCTGCATCTGATCGATCTGTCCGAGCAGCCGAAAGCGCAGCCGATAGATTTCGACCGCCCCACACTGTGTATCGGGACGAAAAGCGACCTTGCCAGCGATGTAGTGCCTAATTCTGCTTGCGCTTTCCACGTGTCGTCCGCTTCAGGAGAAGGGCTTGATGTCCTGAGAGATCGGCTGCTCGATGCAGTGCGTAGCCATACTCAGGTCGAGAGCCTTGCAATTCCCAGTCGTTTGAGGCATGCAGAGCGCCTTCGGTTGGCGTCGAGACATCTTGCGTCCGCGCTGGAGGGCATTCTGTTACCTCTCGAGATCCGTGCCGAAGAATTGCGATTGGCGTCCGTCGAATTGGCGCGAGTGACCGGTCGAATCGATACCGAAACGCTTTTGGGTAAAATCTTCTCCGAATTCTGTGTCGGCAAGTGATTCACGTGAAACAGGCTGTATCGCGATCATGTCTGAGAGACATTTCGATGTAATTGTTGTTGGTGGTGGTCATGCCGGTACCGAAGCAGCCGCAGCGGCTGCACGCATGGGTGCAAAAACCGCGCTCGTGACCCACAAGGCTGAAACAATCGGCGTCATGTCCTGCAATCCGGCGATTGGCGGCTTGGGAAAAGGGCATCTTGTCCGTGAGATTGATGCGCTTGACGGCATCATGGGTCGCGCGGCGGACGAGGGCGGCATTCAGTTTCGTATGTTGAACCGGAAGAAGGGCCCGGCTGTTTGGGGGCCGCGCACGCAGGCGGATCGAAAGCTCTATCGACGGGCTGTTCAGCGTTTGCTTGCGGACATTCCTAATCTCGACATCATCGAAGGTGGCGTGGTCGGATTTGTTCGTGACACTACCGAAATAAATGGTGTGATCCTTGGTGACGGGCTGCAACTTCGTGCTGCAGCAGTCGTCTTGACAACCGGTACCTTTCTCAACGGTGTGATCCACATCGGTGACAAAAAGATTGCTGCCGGCCGTGTTGGCGAGGCCCCTGCCCTGGGTGTCAGTGATGACTTGGCAGCGTTGGGCCTGAAGCTTGGTCGCCTCAAGACCGGGACCCCTGCGCGCCTCGATCGCAAAACGATCCGCTGGGACGAGCTTGAAGTTCAGGAAGCGGATGAGAATCCCATCCCATTCTCATTCATGACGGAAACGGTCACTACGCCACAGATCGCTTGCGGCATCACGCGAACGACGACTGAAACCCATCGGATCATCCGGGAGAACATCCACCGCTCGGCCATGTATTCCGGCCAAATCGAAGGTGTCGGTCCGCGGTATTGTCCTTCCATTGAGGACAAGATCAATCGCTTCGGCGATCGCGATGGTCATCAGATCTTTCTGGAGCCGGAAGGATTGGATGACGACACCATCTATCCAAACGGGATCTCGACCTCGCTTCCGGAGGATGTCCAGGAGCTATTCATACGGTCAATCCCTGGCCTGGAGAATGTCCGAATCCTCCAGCCGGGTTATGCGATCGAGTATGACTACGTCGATCCACAGCAGCTCGACCTATCGCTGGCTGTTAAAGGTGTGAAGGGTTTGTACCTCGCTGGTCAGATCAATGGCACCACTGGTTATGAAGAGGCTGGCGCGCAAGGGTTGCTGGCAGGGATCAATGCAGCCCGGCTTGCAGCCGGTCAAAGTGGTTTCTCCTTCAGCCGTACGGATTCTTATATCGGCGTAATGATCGATGACCTGACATCGCGCGGCGTTGCAGAGCCCTATCGTATGTTTACCTCGCGGGCCGAGTATCGGTTGTCGTTGAGGGCTGACAATGCCGACATGCGGCTTACGCCCTATGGCATTGAGCTTGGTTGCGTATCTTCTGAACGGGCCAGAAAATTTGAGACTTATCGCGCTCAACGGGAAGGGCTGTATGAACAGCTTGGAGCGCTTACCGCCTCGCCTAATGAGATGGCTATCGCCGGAGTGGCGATCAACCAGGATGGTCGTCGTCGTTCGGCTCGAGAGATCCTCTCCTATCCTGACATAAACTGGGATCAGGTTGTTCAAGTCTGGCCTGAACTAAATTCTACGGATGCGAAGATCGCAACCGCCGTCGAGATCGATTGCCTCTACCATGTCTATCTTGAAAGGCAGTCGGCGGATATCGAAGGCTTGCGGGCCGAGGAAGAGCGGGTGATCCCCGATGATTTCGACTATTCAGTGCTATCTGGTCTCTCTAATGAGCTGAAGGCTAAGTTGATTGCTAGAAGGCCCCGCAATATTGCCCAGGCAAGTCGGCTCGAAGGGATGACTCCTGCGGCTGTCGCTTTGCTTGTCGCGCACCTGCGCAAAACCCAAGTTAGTAAATTGGCATCCTGATATGCAAAGAACGAAAAGTGCTCCGTATGGAATCGATGTTTCACGTGAAACGCAGGAGCGCCTTGATCGCTTTGCCAACCTCTTTCTGAAATGGGCTGCTAGAATCAATCTCATAGCGCCTTCGACGCTGGAACAACTATGGACGCGGCACATTGCGGACTCGTTGCAACTCCGAAACATTGTGCCGACTCCGGGCCAGTGGATCGATCTCGGAAGCGGCGGGGGATTTCCGGGTATCATCACGTCGATCACCTTGGCGGAAAGCCAAGCTGGATGGGTGGATCTCGTCGAAAGCAACAATAAGAAGTGTGGCTTCCTGCGGACGGCAATTTTGGAGACAGGTGCGCGGGCGTCCGTCCATCCTCTCCGGATCGAGGATGCCTCTTCGAAGCTTCCCGCGCCCGACTTCATATCCGCGCGTGCACTTGCCGAACTTGATTTGCTGTTCGCTTATGCCCATCCCTGGGCACTTGCCAATCCAAATCTCAAGTTGATCTTCCATAAAGGTCGGGATTACCAGTCCGAGATCGATAAAGCGCGTGGTCGCTGGGACTTCGATCTGGTAAAACATCAAAGCGTTGTCGAGGCAGATTCCGTGATCTTGGAGATCACCTCTCTGACGCGCAGGGTTTAACGGTTCGGGTGCCAAATGAGTCTCGAGAAAAACCGCATCATCACCATCGCCAACCAAAAGGGTGGCGTGGGCAAGACCACGACAGCGATCAACCTGGCGACAGCCCTGGCGGCGATCGGAGAGCGTGTGCTCATCGTTGACCTGGACCCGCAGGGAAATGCCAGTACCGGCCTCGGTATCGACCGTCGTGACCGGCGCCTGTCTTCCTACGATGTGCTGATCGGGACCCATTCGGTCAGCGAAGCGGTCCTCGAAACGGCTGTGCCGAACCTCTCGATCGTCCCATCAACGATGGACCTGCTCGGTTTCGAAATGGAAATCTCGCAGCAGGCGGATCGGGTCTTTCGTCTGAGAAGAGCCCTCAACCAGGATGATGCGCGCGCTTACAGCTATGTGCTGCTCGACTGCCCGCCCTCGTTCAACCTTTTGACGATGAATGCCATGGCGGCGGCGCATTCGGTTCTGGTGCCTTTGCAGTGCGAGTTCTTTGCGCTCGAAGGTCTCAGCCAGCTGCTCGACACCATCAACCAAGTGCGTCAGACGGTGAATCCGACCCTCGATATCCAGGGTATCGTGCTGACGATGTTCGATTCCCGCAACAATCTCGCGCAGCAGGTCGTTAGCGATGTGCGGGAGCATCTCGGCGAGAAGGTTTACGCTACGCTTATTCCGCGGAATGTGCGGGTCTCCGAAGCGCCATCGTATGGTAAGCCGGCTATCCTTTATGATCTCAAATGCGCCGGCAGTCAGGCCTATCTCCAGCTGGCTTCGGAAGTCATTCAGCGCGAACGGCAGCGCAAAGCCGCCTAATCTTCGTACAAGGGTGTGAGTATGAGCGAAGACGTATCGAAACGGCGCCTCGGGCGTGGACTTGCAGCGCTGATCGGCGAGATGGATCAGCCAGTTCCCGTCGGCGAGGCGCGCCCGACCGTTAGCGCGGACCGGACTGTTCCGATCGAATTCGTGGCCCGTAGCCCCAAAAACCCTCGCCGGTATTTCGACGAGGCCGAACTTCAGGATCTGGCCGGATCCATTCGCCAGCACGGGATCGTGCAGCCTGTCGTCGTACGGACCACGAGCAGCGATCGCTACGAAATCATTGCCGGCGAACGTCGCTGGCGCGCGGCACAACTCGCCGGCCTCGTTGAGATCCCCGTCATCGTTCGCGATGTCGATGACCGGACAGCACTTGAACTGGCGATCGTCGAAAACGTTCAGCGCGCCGATCTCAATCCGCTGGAAGAAGCTCTTGGCTACGAGCAGCTGATTGCCGAACATGGCTATACCCAGAATGATCTGGGTGAGATCATCGGCAAGAGCCGCAGCCATGTTGCCAACAGTCTTCGACTGTTGAAACTCCCTGATCCGGTTCGGGACATGCTGGCTGATGGCAGCCTCTCAGCGGGTCATGCGCGCGCGCTTGTATCTACTCCGGATCCCGTCGTTCTTGCCAAGACGATCGCCCAGAAGGGTCTTTCCGTTCGCGATGCTGAGAAGCTGGCGCAGAACCATATCAAGGCACAGCAGTCCCCTGCCCCCGTAGATGTGCGTGAATCCAAGGATTCCGATACCATCGCCCTGGAGCGCAGCCTCTCAGATCGCCTCGGATTGTCAGTGTCGATCAACCACAAGGGCGGCGGCGGTCAGTTGAAGATCAATTACAAGACGCTCGATCAGCTCGAAGAGATCTGCCGCTTGCTCGAAGCACGCTGATCAGGCGCGGCGATTCCTTCGAGCTGACTGCAGCGTTGTCGCAAGAAGCGTCTGGATTGCCAGATTGTCTTCAAGCTGCGCGTTCTGGCGGCTTTGGAGGATCGCGGCGTTCAGTCTTGCGCTTTCCCGGGCCAGCTCAGAACTGTTCCAGTTCCGTAACGCTTTCTCGATTATCGGTTTGCGCTTGAAGTGAATTCCCCGCCCATGCGTCTGCATGACCTGCGAAGCCTGCTGCTGGCGCTCTTCCATCTCCAGGCGCATGGTTTCCAGCAGCTGCATCTGTTTCATCGTGCCCTGCAGGACGAGGAAGACAGCGGTCTTGGAGGCAATGACCTTCTGGACGGCATGGAGAAATCCATCAGGATCGCCTGACAAAACGGCATCGACCACCTCGTCAGTCGATACTGCACTCGCATCGCCAACGATCTCGAGCACATGGTTCTCGTCGATCAACTCGTCCTTCATGCAGTAGAGGACCAGCTTCTGTATTTCATTGCGGGACGCAATCCGATCGCCACCAATCGATTCCAGCAGAAGTTCGCGTGCTGCCGGCGTAATGCGCAAATTGGCGGCCGCCAATTCCGCGTCGATCAGGCTATTCAGCGCTCGTGCATCATCCTGGTAGCAGGCGATGCAGGCGATGCTGCGCTCTCCCTCGGCGACCTTGCGAAGTGCTGACCCCTTCTTGAGGTCACCGGCTTCGATCAGAAGATAGCTGCCCTCGGGTGGATGTGCCGCGAGATGCGCCAAACCGTCGACCAACTGTTTCTCGTTGGCGGCGCCTCGAACCCAAATCAGCTTCTCACCGCCGAACAGCCCGAAGGCGTTGACCTCGTCGATGAGGCGACCCGGATCAGATTGGATGTCGGAGGCATCCAGACGAATCAGTGCAAAGCCGTCGTTGAGATCAACACCGGTTGTCTTTGCAACCTGTGAGGCGCGCTCTGCAACGAGTCCACGATCAGGCCCGTAAATAACGAACATCCGATAGTGCCTGGCCGATTTGGCCAGGAACCCTTCGAATTCATGCGATTTGACCTCAACCATGGCCGCAGATCAGCGACCGAGAGCCATGGCAAGATCGGCATAGATGATTTCAGCAAGCTCGCGGGCGGCCCGGGTCTCCGCGTCACGCACGGCACGGAGCTTTGCGAACTCCTGGCGCGGATAATCGAAGAGAGCTACCCCCGAACGACGGCCTGTCTTCAGCACCGTGTCGTCCGATATCCGCTTCAGCGTATAAGTGCCCATGACGACGGCTCGACCCGAGTTTGCCGTATCGGAGGTTTCATCGAGAAGAATACCCTCGACACCACCGCTGACAGTCAGGTCGACCCGATATTCCGGGGTCTTCGTTTCGTCACCGCCGCTGGTCAAGAAGATCAATCGGTTGCGCGTCTCGAGGCCGATGCGGCTGGTCGCTTCGGAATAGGCGATCGCAGCCAATGCGCCGCGGGTTTCGCCATTGGTATCCTGATAGAGCGGACGAGCCTGGCAGCCCGCCATCAGCAGAGCCGCGCCGATCAGAACCGAGCGCCGAAGCAGCTTGGAAGGCTTGAATTCAGAGGACAATGTTCACGATCCTTAGCGGGACAACGATGATCTTCTTCGGGGCCTGGCCATTGAGAACGGCCTTGACGGCGTCGAGCGCCAGAACGGCTTCCTGGACGGCATTCTGGTCTGCGTCGCGCGCGATTGTCAATTCGGCACGCTTCTTACCATTGATCTGCACCGGCAGAACGATCTCGTTTTCGGCGACCAGCGCCTCGTCGAACTGAGGCCAGTCTGTCCTGGCGATCAGGCCGTCATTTCCGAGAACTGACCAGCATTCCTCGGCGAGATGCGGCGTCATTGGCGCGATCAGATGTACCAGGATCTCCGCCGCATTGCGGGCAGCTGCAACGTAAGCTGCATCTCCCTGCCCTGCCGCAACATTCGTCAGCGGTGCAGCCAGCGCATTGACCAGTTCGTAGATGCGCGCAATCGCCTTGTTGAAGGCCAGCTTGTCGAGGTCACCCTGGACAGCCTTCAAGGTCTTGTGCGCCGCCTGCGAGATTACCAGTCCGTCGCCGTCCTTAGCCGGATTCGAAGGTACGGACTTCAACCGCTCGGCAGCTTCCGACACGAGACGCCAGACGCGTTGAACGAAGCGGTGTGCGCCCTCGACGCCGGATTCCGACCAGATGACGTCACGATCCGGCGGCGAATCCGAGAGAACGAAGAAGCGAGCGGTATCGGCACCGTAGGAGCCGATGATGTCATCGGGATCGACGACATTCTTCTTCGACTTCGACATCTTTTCGATCGAGCCGATCCTGGCTTCCTGACCATTGCTGAGCAGGAACGCGCGACGTGCACCATCGGTCTCTTCGATACGCAGATCTGCCGGGGCGACCCACTCGCGCTGCAGACCTTCGCCGATGCTGTAGGTTTCGTGCACGACCATGCCCTGCGTGAAGAGGCCCTTGAAGGGTTCCTTCAGATCGAGATGACCGGTTTCGCGCATGGCGCGCGTGAAGAAGCGCGAATAGAGCAGGTGCAGGATCGCGTGCTCGATGCCGCCGATATACTGGTCGACCGGCAGCCAGCGGTTGGCAACGGCGGGATCCGTCGGATTGTCCTCCCAGGGTGCCGTGAAACGCGCGAAATACCAGCTCGAATCGACGAAGGTATCCATGGTGTCCGTCTCGCGACGGGCGTCTTTGCCGCAGTGGGGGCAGGCAACGTGTCGCCAGGTCGCGTGACGGTCGAGAGGATTGCCCGGCTTGTCGAAGCTGACGTCGTCAGGCAGCTTCACCGGCAAGTCCTTCTTCGGGACGGGCACGACGCCGCAATCGTCGCAATGGATGACCGGGATCGGGCAGCCCCAATAGCGCTGGCGGGAGATGCCCCAGTCGCGCAGGCGGAAGTTGACCTTGCGCTCGCCCTGCGGCGTGCCGTTGAGCTGCTGGGACGAAAGGCGGTTTGCGACGTCTTCGAAGGCTTCCGCTGTGGAGAGCCCATCCAGGAAGCGCGAATTGATCATCACGCCGTCATCGGTGAACGCGGTGTCGCCGACTGTAAAGCTTGCGGCGTCACCATCCCTCGGCATAACGACCGGCACGACGGGCAGGTCATACTTGCGGGCGAAATCGAGGTCGCGCTGGTCGCCGGAGGGGCAGCCGAAGATCGCGCCCGTGCCGTATTCCATGAGCACGAAGTTCGCGACATAGACCGGCAGCTCCCAGTTCGCATCGAGCGGGTGCTTCACGCGGATACCGGTGTCGATGCCCTTCTTCTCGGCCGTCTCCAGTGCTGCGAGCGACGTGCCGGCATGGCGGCATTCCTGGCAGAAGGCGTCTACGGCTGCGTCGCGCGCGGCGGCTTCCTTGGCCAAGGGGTGATCAGCGGCGATTGCCAGGAAAGATGCGCCGAAGAGGGTATCGGGCCGGGTGGTGTAAACGGTCACTTCGCCGGCTTCGCTGCCGGAGGCGACTTCCCAGCGGATGGCCATGCCTTCCGAGCGGCCAATCCAGTTCTTCTGCATCAACCGGACCTTTTCCGGCCAGTTATCGAGTTCGTCGAGCGCGTCGAGCAGATCCTGGCTGAAGTCGGTGATCTTGAAGAACCACTGGGTCAGTTCCCGCTGTTCGACCAGCGCGCCGGAGCGCCATCCACGGCCATCGATGACCTGCTCATTGGCGAGCACGGTCATGTCTTCCGGGTCCCAGTTGACCTTGGAGTTCTTTCGATAGACCAGGCCCTTTTCCAGGAAGTCCAGGAAGAGGTGCTGCTGGCGATGGTAGTAGTCGACGTCACAGGTCGCGAATTCGCGCGACCAGTCGAGCGACAGGCCCATGGACTTCAGCTGACCGCGCATGGTCGCGATGTTCTCATAGGTCCAGGCCTTGGGGTGGACCTTGTTCTTCATCGCGGCATTTTCCGCCGGCATGCCGAAGGCGTCCCAGCCCATCGGATGCAGCACATTGTAGCCCCGTGCCCTTTTGTAGCGTGCGACGACATCGCCCATCGCATAGTTGCGGACATGGCCCATATGGATGCGTCCCGACGGATAGGGGAACATCTCAAGCACGTAGTATTTCTCGCGCGGGTCGGCATTGTCGGTCTCGAAGACCTTGTCTTCGGACCATTTCGCCTGCCAACGGGGCTCGGCGTCGCGCGGATTGTAACGTTCGGTAGCCATGGATCGCATTTCCGGGAATAGCATCAAAAAGAGAGGGCCGACCTTCATCATGAAACCGGCCAAGCGTCAAGTTTTTGAGGCATTCGCAAGGCCTTTCCCGCCAAGCGCTTGCCATGGCCGCAGCCTGCCTTTAACCCCTTGCCGAAAGATCTGATGACACCAGATATCGAGCAGATGAAAACGAGGGTTGGGCATGTCGGTTGAAGAGCGGCTCCAGGACGTCCGGGGCAAAATCGCAAAGGCTGCGCAGGAGGCAGGTCGTGAGCCGGATTCGATTTCACTCGTCGCGGTTTCCAAGACCTTCGATGCCGAACATATCCGCCCGACGATTGTCGAGGGTCAGCGGGTGTTCGGGGAAAACCGCGTGCAGGAAGCCCAGGGGAAATGGCCTGAACTGAAGGCGGAAACTCCTGATCTCGAACTGCATCTGATCGGCCCGCTTCAGTCGAACAAGGCAGCCGATGCTGTCGCGCTGTTCGATGTCATCGAGACAGTCGATCGCGAGAAGATCGCCCGAGCGCTCGCAGAGGAGACAAAGCGGCAGGGCCGGTCGATACGGTTTTACATCCAGGTCAACACCGGTCTCGAGCCTCAGAAGGCGGGGATTGCGCCCGATGATGTTGGGTCTTTTGTCGCGCTTTGCCGCGATGAACTTGCGATGCAAGTCGAGGGCCTCATGTGCATCCCGCCGGTCGATGAGAATCCCGGGCCACATTTCGCTCTGCTTACCAAACTCGCCGAAGAAAACGGGCTTTCGAAGCTGTCGATGGGCATGTCCGGCGATTTCGAGACCGCCATCGGCTTTGGAGCAACGAGCGTCAGAGTCGGATCGGCAATTTTTGGCACACGTTAAGTTGCCTTAGACCTTCGGCATAGCGCTTTGGTCTCTCTTTCCTCCTTCCTTCGTCGATCCTAAAATGATGCCAAAGGCGAAAGCCTCAAGCGTTGTCATGGGAGGATCGACATGCGCGAGAGCTATCAGGACATCTACGATTCCTGGACAGCAGATCCGGAGGGCTTCTGGGCCACGGCTGCGGAACAGGTTCATTGGTTCAAGGCGCCGGACGCGGTCTTCGACGCCTCACAAGGCACCTATGGTCGCTGGTTTCCCGGTGGAGAGACCAATACCTGCTACAATTGCATCGACCGTCATGTGGAAGCCGGGCGTGGTGCTGATACGGCCGTCATCTATGACAGTCCAATGACCGGTCAAACGGCACGTTACAGTTATGACCAGGTGCTGACGGAAGTCTCTGCGATAGCGGCCGTCTTGCGCAATCACGGCGTCGCGAAGGGCGATAGGGTCATCATCTACATGCCGATGATCCCGGAAGCCGTCTTCTCGATGCTTGCCTGCGCGCGTATCGGCGCCGTGCATTCCGTGGTCTTCGGCGGCTTTGCGGCGCATGAGCTCGCGACCCGCATCGACGATTCCGGCGCCAAAGTGGTTATCGGCGCGAGCTGCGGTCTCGAGCCTGGACGTATCGTCCCCTACAAGCCGATGCTCGACCAGGCAATCGACATGGCTAAGGTGAAGCCCGATTACTGTCTGATTTTGCAGCGCGACCAGTATCATGCGCCCCTTCGCTACGAGCATGGCGATGTCGATCTGGCCCAGGCGATCGAACAGGAAAAGATCAACGGCTCGTCTGTCGAATGCGTGCCGGTGGCCGCAACCGACCCGCTTTACGTTCTCTATACATCGGGAACGACCGGTCAGCCCAAGGGCGTCGTGCGCGACAATGGCGGCCATATGGTCGCTCTCAACTGGACCATGAAGAACATCTACGGCGTCAAGCCTGGAGAAGTCTTCTGGGCCGCCTCCGACATCGGATGGGTCGTCGGCCATTCCTACATTGTCTATGGTCCGCTCTTGGCCGGCAATGCCACCGTGATCTTCGAGGGCAAGCCGGTGGGCACGCCGGATGCCGGCACCTTCTGGCGTGTGGTGAGCGACCATGACGTGAAGGCGCTGTTCACGGCGCCGACAGCCTTCCGCGCGATCCGTCGTGACGATCCGGAGGGCGAACATGTCGCGCGCTATGACATCTCCGGTCTTCGCGCCCTCTTCCTGGCCGGTGAGCGGGCCGATCCGGAAACGCTGAAATGGGCGGAACGGATCCTGAAGATACCTGTCATCGACCATTGGTGGCAGACGGAAACAGGTTGGGCGATCGCCGCAAACCCTGCGGGCCTGGGACTGCTTCCCGTGAAACACGGATCACCGACCAAGGCCATGCCGGGTTACACGCTCGAAGTGCTCGACGACGCGGGACATCCGGTCGCTCCTGGCACGCTTGGAAACATCGTCGCGAAGCTTCCCCTTCCTCCGGGTTGTCTGGTTACCTTCTGGAATGCCGACAAACGTTTTCGCGCCTCTTGCCTCGAGGAGTTTCCCGGCTACTACAAGACGGCGGATGCCGGCATCATTGACGAAGACGGCTATGTCTTCGTCATGGCGCGGACCGACGACATCATCAATTGCGCTGGTCACCGTCTCTCGACCGGTGCCATGGAAGAGGTCTGCGCCATGCATCCCGATGTGGCGGAATGCGCTGTTATCGGGATTGCCGACGAATTGAAGGGACAGATTCCCTGCGGCTTCCTGATCCTGAAGAAGAATGTGCATCGCGACCATGCTGTGATCGCCAAGGAAGTCGTTCAGTTGGTGCGCGACGAAATCGGGCCCGTGGCAGCCTTCAAGATGGTGCTGATGGTTGATCGTCTGCCGAAGACGCGCTCGGGCAAGATCCTGCGTGGCACGATGCAGAAGATCGCCGACGGTCTACCCTGGAAGATGCCTGCGACAATCGACGATCCTGCAATCCTCGACGAGATCACGGCAGTGTTGCAGGCGCATGGTCAGGTCCCGGCATCGGCCAAAACGGTTGCAAGCGCCTGAACCATCAGGCGGGCAAGAAAAAACCCCGGCCGCCTTGGGCTGCCGGGGTGCATCGCTTGTACCGATCTCTGATCAGTACTGGTCGTCTTCGTCGTCATTCTTGCGGTCGGACTTGAGCGACTGCAGCTTGGCGAAGACGGCGTTGGCGTCGATTTCCTTCTCTTCTTCGCGCTCGTAGCTGAAGCCGAGGTTTTCGGTCTCGCTTGCAGACTGCAGAGTCGCGCCGAGTTCGGCAGCGGTCGGCAGCGGACGACCCTTCGATGCCTTTTCGACTTCGAGATCGAGGTCGATCTGGCTGCAGAGGCCAAGCGTGACCGGGTCCATCGGTGCGAGGTTGGCCGAGTTCCAGTGCGTGCGCTCGCGGATCTGCTCGATCGTCGACTTGGTGGTGCCGACGAGACGCGAGATCTGGGCGTCCTTCAGTTCCGGATGGTTGCGAACCAGCCAGAGGATGGCATTCGGACGATCCTGACGCTTCGAGACCGGCGTATAACGCGGGCCGCGGCGCTTCGAGTCGGGGACGCGGACCTTCGGCTCGGAAATCTTCAGCTTGTAGTTCACGTCCTTTTCAGCGCGGCCAATCTCGTCGCGCGAGAGCTGGCCGGTTGCGATCGGGTCGAGACCCTTGATGCCCTGAGCTGCTTCGCCGTCCGCAATCGCCTTCACCTCGAGCGGGTGCAGCTTGCAGAACTGCGCGATCTGGTCGAATGACAGCGCGGTATTGTCGACGAGCCATACAGCGGTCGCCTTCGGCATGAGCAGTGTCTGGGCCATGGATACAATCCTTCTGAGGGTCCGCGCCGGTTGTCGCGGGCCGTGGGTTTAAACCACTATTTCCGGGAATTCGGCGTCCTTATAGCGATTATGTAACGAAATTGCAATTCGCGAAGTCACGAATGACCTTTGTCTAATTGCTGGCCATGTTGCACCTGCTATGAATGGCGGCGATAGGCCGGGGAGGACGGTCCTGGTCGCCATTAGTGGCCCGTCAACATGAGGAGGAGTTCATGTCAGCCAAAACCTATCCGGTGCTGAAATCGGCAAAAACCCGCGCCCTGATCGATGATGACAAATACCAGAAATGGTATCAGGAGAGCATCGAGGACCCCGAGAAGTTCTGGGGCAAACACGGCAAGCGGATCGACTGGTTCAAGCCGTATACGAAGGTCAAGAATACGTCCTTCAAGGGCAAGGTTCCCGTCAAGTGGTTCGAAGACGGCCTCACCAACGTCTCCTATAACTGCATCGACCGCCACCTGAAGACGCATGGCGAACAGACCGCCATCATCTGGGAAGGTGACAACCCCTATATCGACAAGAAGATCACCTATAACGAGCTCTACGAGCATGTTTGCCGTATGGCGAACGTGTTGAAGAAGCACGGCGTCAAGAAGGGTGATCGCGTCACCATCTACATGCCGATGATTCCGGAAGCGGCCTATGCAATGCTCGCTTGCGCCCGTATCGGTGCCATCCATTCGGTCGTCTTCGGCGGCTTCTCGCCGGAAGCACTCGCAGGCCGTATCGTCGACTGCGAATCAACCTTCGTGATTACCTGCGATGAGGGCGTTCGCGGCGGCAAGCCGGTGCCGCTCAAGGAAAACACCGACATCGCGATCGACATCGCCGCCAAGCAGTATGTCATCGTGAACAAGGTTCTGGTCGTGCGCCGCACCGGTGGCAAGATCGGCTGGGCACCGGGCCGCGACATCTGGCATCACCAGGAAGTGCATACGGTCAAGGCAGACTGCCCGCCGGTGAAGATGAAGGCAGAAGATCCGCTGTTCATCCTCTACACCTCCGGTTCAACGGGCAAGCCGAAGGGTGTCATGCACACCACGGGCGGTTACCTCGTCTATGCCTCGATGACGCATGAATATGTCTTCGACTATCACGATGGGGACGTCTACTGGTGTACTGCCGATGTCGGCTGGGTCACCGGGCATTCTTACATTGTCTACGGGCCGCTTTCGAACTGCGCGACGACGCTGATGTTCGAAGGCATTCCCACCTTCCCCGATCAGGGACGGTTCTGGGAAGTGATCGAGAAGCACAAGGTCAACATCTTCTATACCGCACCGACGGCTATCCGCTCGCTGATGGGTGCGGGTGACGATTTCGTCAAGCGTTCGGACCGTTCGTCGCTCCGTCTTCTGGGTTCCGTCGGCGAGCCGATCAATCCGGAAGCCTGGGAATGGTATTACAACGTCGTCGGCGAGCAGAAGTCGCCTGTTGTCGATACCTGGTGGCAGACCGAAACCGGCGGGATCATGATCACGCCGCTGCCGGGTGCGACCAATCTCAAGCCGGGTTCGGCAACCAAGCCATTCTTCGGGATCAAGCCTGAGCTTGTCGACAATGAAGGCAATGTTCTGGAGGGGGCGACCGACGGCAATCTCTGCATCACCGACAGCTGGCCTGGTCAGGCACGCTCCGTCTATGGCGACCACGACCGTTATGTGCAGACCTACTTCTCCACCTACAAGGGCAAGTACTTCACAGGTGACGGCTGCCGCCGGGACGAAGACGGCTATTACTGGATCACGGGCCGCGTCGACGACGTCCTGAACGTGTCCGGTCACCGCCTGGGAACGGCGGAAGTCGAATCGGCTCTGGTTTCGCACCACCTCGTTTCCGAAGCGGCCGTCGTCGGCTATCCGCACACTATCAAGGGCCAGGGCATCTATTGCTATGTCACCCTGATGTCGGGTCACGAGGGCAATGATGCGCTCAGAGCCGATCTGGTGAAGCATGTGCGGACGGAAATCGGTCCGATCGCGACGCCGGACAAGATCCAGTTTGCACCCGGTCTGCCGAAGACGCGCTCGGGCAAGATCATGCGCCGCATTCTGCGCAAGATCGCCGAGGACGATTTCGGCGCGCTTGGCGATACCTCGACGCTGGCCGATCCGGCTGTCGTGGACGACCTGATCGCGAACCGCCAGAACAAGATCGCCTGATCAAAACAGATCTCAATCAAAAGAGGGGCTTCCGCCGGGAGCCCCTTTTTCATGTCAGTCATTCGGGCAGGGCCGCTTGCTTTTCGTCCGCCCGTTATAGGGCTCGACCAGACCTGCCTGTAGGAGAAGCTCCGCCGGTCGAGTGCCATTCGACAATTTGAGATCGGCGACTACGCGGCCGAAATACTTGTCGCCGGAGATTGCGGTCAACTGCACCATCCGCTCGCCCTCTACCAGGCTCGTGAGCTCGCTCTTCGCCTCAAGGGCCGCCTCACGAAAGGCGGGGCATTTCGACCGCAGCTCGGGCGCATCGATGCCGCGCAGGCGCACATAGGTGCTGACCTTGTGATCTGGCCAAGGCATTGCTTCCACAAGGACCGTGTCGCCATCGATGATCTTCACGACCTCGGCCGTAACAGGCCCTTCGATCTGACGGCTGGATGCGCTTACCGGCGCTTCGGACGCCAGCATCGGGAAAACTGTCAAAGGAACAAGCGCTGATCGGAACATTATAGGAATGTATTCCGATATCCGACCCAAATCAATGGGTAATTATTCCTTAAAAATCGATCGCGCGACCCTTGATCTCCCAATCTCCGAAGCGCGCAGGATCGGCACCGCCGCGTCCGCCGATTTCGGGCGGCATCTGCTGAGCCTCCTCCTTCCGGCGTCGCTCCTCCGCTTCCGCGAGTGCCCGTTTCGCAGCCGGGCTCAGTTCACGCGGCATTTCCTCGACACTGACTTCGGCTTCACGATCTTCTGACATCACATCGTCCTTTGCTGAGACGGCATTTCATGCGCAAACATTGAAATTGGGGTCGGCGCTTTTTAAATCAACAGGCGAAAACGGCAACAGAATTGCCAAGAGCGCTGCTTTTAGAGGACCACGACATGAATACCATGCGGACTGCCATGCTGCTCGCCTTCATGACCGCCCTCTTCATGGGCGTCGGCTTCCTGATCGGTGGCAGGGGCGGCATGATGATTGCCTTCGTCATCGCCGCGGGCATGAACTTCTTTTCCTACTGGAATTCCGACAAGATGGTGCTTCGAGCCTATCGCGCCCAGGAGGTCGATGAGCGGACGGCTCCCGAATTCTACGTCATGGTGCGGGATCTGGCGCGCAATGCGGGTCTGCCCATGCCAAAGGTCTATGTCTTCGACAACCCGCAGCCGAATGCCTTTGCGACAGGGCGCAATCCGCAGAATGCAGCCGTTGCTGCGTCCACCGGGCTGTTGCAGCGGCTCAGCCCGGAAGAGGTCGCAGGTGTCATGGCCCACGAGCTGGCCCATATCGAGAACCGCGACACGCTCACCATGACCATCACCGCCACACTGGCGGGTGCGATCTCGATGCTGTCGAACTTCGCCTTCCTGTTTTCCAGCGGGCGTGACGATCGCAACAATCCGCTCGGCTTTGTCGGTGTCCTGATCGCGATGATTGTTGCCCCCCTTGCTGCCATGCTGGTCCAGATGGCAATCAGCCGGACGCGCGAATATGCGGCCGACCGCCGCGGGGCGGAGATCTGCGGGCAGCCCCGCTGGCTCGCATCGGCCCTGCAGAAGATCGCCGGCGACGCGTCTCACATCGAGAACGTGGAGGCGGAGCGCAATCCGGCGACCGCCCATATGTTCATCATCAATCCCTTGAACGGTCAGCGGATGGACAATCTCTTTTCGACTCATCCCAACACGCGCAATCGCATCGAAGCGCTAATGGCCATGAGCGATATCCGGCCTGGGGGATCGACGCCGCCTGAGGCCCCTGTTAAGGCAACGCGAACTGCGCGTTCTGTTCCGACCACCGGTTGGGGACGCGGTAAAGCCGAACCACCCAAGGGACCATGGTCTTGAACGACACATCGACGGGCAAACCGAAAAGCAAGCACAATGGCAACAGGAAGCATGGAGATCATGCCTCTCGGCAGCCCTTGAAGCCGGGGCTCGAAGCCCGAATTGCCGCAAGCCGAATCCTGGCAGCGGTGATCGATCGGAAGACGTCGCTCGACGGTATGCTGGATTCAGAGCATGGCAATCCCGCATTTTTGCCATTGAACGATGCCGATCGCGGCCTCGTGAAGGCCATCCTTCAGAGCGCGCTGCGCCATCTGCCGCGGATCGAGGCGATTATCGCGGAACTGCTCGACACCCCGCTGCCGGACGGTGCCCGCTCCCTGCATCACCTTCTGATCGTGGCTGCGGCGCAGATGCTCTATCTCGATGTGCCCGATCATTCGGCTGTTGACCTTGCCGTGGAGCAGGCCAATGGCGATCCCAGAAGTCGTCGTTTCTCGAAGCTGGTGAATGCCATCCTGCGCCGCATCGGTCGTGAGAAGGCGGAGCTTCTCGCTGCCGTGGATGATCTTCCCTGCTTGCCGGATTGGTTCATGGCACGCCTGACGGCAGTCTATGGTGATCAGCGAGCGCTTGCGATCGCTGCGTCCCAACTGGAGTCCCCGACGATCGATTTGACCGTGAAGTCGGATGCAGCCGGCTGGGCTGCGCGGCTTGGCGGACAGGTTTTGCCGACCGGCAGTGTCCGTCTCGAGCGGTTTCGTGGATCGGTGACCGCGCTCGAAGGTTTCGAGGATGGTGAGTGGTGGGTGCAGGATGCCGCCGCCGCGATTCCGGCAAAGTTGTTCGGTGATCTCACAGGAAAACGGGTTGCCGATCTTTGCGCCGCACCTGGCGGCAAGACGGCACAGCTGGTGCTCGCCGGCGGCGATGTTCTGGCCGTCGAGCAATCGAAGTCGCGCCTGAAGCGTCTGGAGTCCAATCTCCAGCGCCTGGGAGTTTCGGTCGAAATCCGGTGTGCGAACCTGCTCGACCTCGACGAGAACGAGACGTTCGATGCGATCCTGCTCGATACACCCTGTTCATCGACCGGTACGACGCGTCGCCACCCGGATGTTCTCTGGACGAAGAATGCGGCCGATATCGCCAAGCTCGCCGAGCTGCAGGAGAAGTTGCTGCGTCACGCCGTAACACTGTTGAAATCGGGTGGCCGTCTGGTCTTTTCCAACTGCTCCATTGACCCTTCCGAAGGCGAAGAGATTGTTGCCCGGGTGCTGGCGGAGATCCCTGACCTGCGCCTGCAGTCGATCGATCCGGCCGACTGGCTCGGGCTGGAAGCAGCGATCACCGCCAAGGGTGAGTTCAGGACCACGCCCGACATGCTTCGAGAAAATGGCGGGCTTGATGGCTTCTACGCCGCGATCATTGCTAAAACTTAACTAATATCTCAATAAACCTGTTGGGAAGTCTGCGTGAACGTGGACCGTTGCTCCGCATGACCGGGGCACGGCGATATGACTTGTCATTTCGTGCCCATCGCCAGGAGCCCGAAGGCCCTATCCCTTCGCATTGCTCGGGCTCGGACAACCGGAATGGCTGGATCATCATGATCTGGTGACAGGAACCATTATGCGAATCAATGATCGCGTCCGACTGATCTCGCTGCACGTCGCCGAAACCTGGCGACGCATGCGGCAGGCGGCTGCCATCGTTATGCCTTCGGCGGTGCAGCGCGGGGCTTTCCGCGTAAACCGAGTCGTCGTGGCACCGACAGATCTCAGGGCGATCGACTCGTTTGTGGCGGATGAGATCGTCAACGGGCGCTTTCCACTCGCCGGGCGTGTTCTGGATACCGAGGGTCAATCTCCCTTCGAACTGGAGCTGCCGTCCGTCCAGTTTGCACGCCGCCTGCACGGTTTTGGCTGGCTGCGCCATATTCGCGCCGACAAGACGGCTGCCGCCTGCGACAAGGCGCGATGGATCACGGACCAGTGGATCAGCCTGCATGGCGGCCGTAGCAAGGGTGTCGCCTGGGACAATGAGGTCGTGTCCCGGCGGATCATCAGCTGGCTTTCGCATTCACCGATCGTGCTGCACGAAGCCGATGCGGGCTTCTACCGTCGGTTCACGTCCTCACTTGGGCAGCAGGTGCGCCACCTTCAGCGCCGTGCCGATTCGATGCCCGACGGTCTCCCGCGCCTCAAGGCGCGCATCGCCATCGCCATGGCGTCGATTGCAGCCGAGGCGCGTCCGGCGGCAGTCCGCCGCGCAGGACGGTTGCTTGACCGGGAGCTTGACCGGCAGGTTCTGGCGGATGGAAGCCATGTCTCCCGCAATCCGCAGGCCTCTGTCGATCTGCTTTTCGACCTTCTGCCGCTTCGCCAAAGCTACATCAACCTCGGACATGAGGTTCCAGCCAAGCTTATTCCGGTCATCGACCGCATGTACCCGGCCGTGCGTTTCTTCCGCCACAGCAGCGGCGATGTGGCTCTGTTCAACGGTGCAAGTTCCTCGCTGGCCACCGATCTCATGAGTGTTCTCAGATATGACGAGACGGCTGGGCAGCCCTTCAAGGCCTTGCCGCATGGGGGCTATCAGCGGCTTTCCGGTGGTGACACGACGATCCTGGTCGACACAGGCAAACCCCTCTCGGCGCGGCTTTCGAGCACGGCCCACGCCGGTTGTCTCTCGTTCGAATTGTCCTCCGGACGGAACCGTTTCCTCATCAATAGCGGCTCACCGCGCTTTGCAGGGGAGCGGCTCCGTCAATTGGCGCGTGCTACGGCTGCCCATAGCACCGTGTGCATTGGTGACGTTTCCTCGGCGCGGATCGCGCAGTCGTCCCGCCTCGGCACGATCATGCTGTCGGGCCCCTCCAAAATCGAGGTCGAACGACAGACCGGTCCCGATGGCAGTGACCGGCTGTCGGCACGGCACGACGGCTATGTGAAGCGCTTCGGTGTCCTGCATGAGCGAGAGATCCGGATCAACGAGCAGGGCACCAAGATCGCCGGGCGGGACCGCCTGCTGTTGCCGGACGGCCTGCCGACTCCCAATCTGCCGGGTGCAGAGGTCATTGCGCGTTTCCATGTTCATCCGACAATCACCGTCGAGCGTTCCGACGATCGGAAGATCAGGCTGGTGGCTCCTGATGGCGAGAGCTGGTCCTTCTCCATCCCCGTCGGCGAAATCGCCATTGGTGAAGATGTCTTCTTCGCCGATGTTTCGGGCATCCGTCCGTCGCAGCAGCTGGAGATCGTCTTCGAGGGGCCGGAAATACGCTGGTTTCTCGCGCATCACGCCTGATGGCGGGCATCTTGCGGTTTCCTCACAGGTGAAGCTGTGCTAGGCGGCGGCATCGCGCCCGCTGCCGCATTTCCGGGCGCCCGCCAGCTCGGAGTGAACCATGGCCGTCGTTTCCAAAAAGATCCCCGCCCCTGACCTCGTGCGCGTGCGTACCGCACTTCTCTCGGTCTCCGACAAGACCGGTATCGTCGAATTCGCGCAGGCGCTGCACCAGCGCGGCGTACGTCTTCTGTCGACTGGCGGCACCCACAAGGCTCTTGCTGCGGCCGGCTTGCCGGTCATCGATGTCTCCGAGATCACGGGCTTCCCCGAGATCATGGATGGCCGCGTCAAGACGCTGCATCCGCTGGTCCATGGTGGTCTGCTGTCGATCCGGGATGATGCAGAGCATGTCGAGGCGATGAAGGCGCATGGCATCGAAGCCATCGATCTCTCGGTGATCAACCTCTATCCCTTCGAGCAGGTTCGCGCGGCCGGTGGCGACTATCCGACCACCGTTGAAAACATCGACATTGGTGGACCGGCCATGATCCGCGCTTCGGCGAAGAACCACGCCTATGTCACGGTCGTCACCGATGCTGCCGACTATGCCGAGGTGATTGCCGCGCTCTCCGAAAATGACGGCCAGACGACCTATGCGCTGCGCCAACGGCTTGCGGCCAAAGCTTATGCCCGCACCGCTGCCTATGACACTGCGATCTCCAACTGGTTTGCAGAAGCGCTCGAGATCGAGATGCCTGCCTACCGGACCGTTGGCGGCGTCTTGAAGGAAAAGATGCGCTACGGCGAGAACCCGCATCAGAGCGCGGGCTTCTATGTCACCGGCGACCACCGTCCCGGTGTTGCGACCGCGACGCTGCTGCAGGGCAAGCAGCTTTCATACAACAACATCAACGATACGGATGCGGCGTTCGAACTCGTCGCCGAATTCCCGCCGGAAAACGGCCCGGCCTGCGCGATCATCAAGCATGCCAATCCTTGCGGCGTCGCGACAGGTTCAAGCCTGGTCGAGGCCTACAAGCGAGCGCTCGCCTGCGACAGCACCTCGGCGTTCGGCGGCATCATCGCGCTCAACCAGCTCCTCGATGCCGAGACCGCGCAGGAAATCGTCAAGCTCTTCACCGAAGTCATTATTGCGCCTGAAGTCACCGACGAGGCCAAGGCGATCATCGCCGCCAAGCCGAACCTGCGCTTGCTGACCACGGGCGCCCTGCCCGATCCGCGCGCCCGCGGCGTCATGGCCAAGACGGTCTCCGGTGGTCTGCTTGTCCAGAGCCGCGACAATGTCATGGTCGAGGATCTCGACCTCAAGGTGGTGACCAAGCGCGCGCCGACCGCCACCGAGCTCGAGGATATGAAGTTCGCCTTCAAGATCGCCAAGCACGTGAAGTCGAATGCCGTCATCTACGCCAAGGACGGCCAGACCGCCGGCATCGGCGCCGGCCAGATGAGCCGCGTCGATTCCGCCCGCATTGCAGCGCTGAAGGCCGAAGACGCTGCCAAGGCTCTCGGCCTTGCGGCACCGCTGACCAAGGGTTCGGCCGTTGCATCCGAGGCATTCTATCCCTTCGCTGACGGTCTTCTGGCCGCGATCGCAGCAGGTGCCACGGCTGTCATCCAGCCCGGTGGTTCGATGCGCGACGAAGAAGTGATTGCAGCCGCCGACGAGCACGGCGTGGCGATGGTCTTTACCGGCGTCCGTCACTTCCGCCATTGAGGAAGCCCGATCGCTGATGAAAACAAATGGCCGGTGGGGCGATCCACCGGCCTTTTTTTATAGGCTCGTCCCCTTGTCCGTTGCCGGGTAATTCGTCCTCAAGAGAAGGACGAGGCCGCCAATCAGAAACACCAGCAGTGTGGCCATGCCGGCACGCGGCGAGCCCGACCATGCGGTGACCACAGAGAAGGACAGCGTCGCGAGGAAACTCGTCGCGCGGCCTGACAGGGAGTAGATACCGAAATAACGGCCGGCTTCGTGCAGTTCGACGCTGCGGGCGAGATAGGAGCGCGACGAGGCCTGGACAGGGCCGAAGGACATGCCAATCAACAGGCCGTAGAGGACATAGGCCTTTTCGGCGGGGGTGGCGAACAGTCCGTCGGTGCCTGTGATCGGCAGGCTCACCAGCCCGAAGAGGGTGAAGTCGACGCCGGTCGAGATGATCCCGAAGGTGGCAATGATCAGCAATCCCAAGCTCACCAGTACCACCACTTTGGAGCCGAGTGCCCTATCCACGCGACCGGCCACGAGGCAGCCGAAGATCGCGACGATGTTGAGGATGATCCCGTAGATGCCGATTTCCATCGTCGACCAGCCGAACATGGCGGCAGCGAAGACACCGCCCAGCACGAGAAGTCCGTTGACGCCGTCCTGGTAGATCATCCGGGCGATGAGGAAACGCAGGATATTGCTGCGGTGGCGTAATTCGCCAAGTGTCGAGCGGATCTCGCGAAGACCCGACCGGACGGCCGCGCCCAAAGCTTTGCCCTTCGCTGCATCCGGGGTGAAGAAGAACATCGGCAAGATGAAGATCAGATACCAGACCGCGGAAATCGGGCCGGTGATGCGAGCATCCTCGCCCGCTGCCGGGTCCAGCCCGAACAGCGGATCGAACCCGATCAGCGTCTTTCCGGTCGTCGGGTTGCCGGCAAGGAAGAGCACCACGAAGATCAGCACGATCATGCCGCCCATATAGCCCATGCCCCAGGCAATGTTGGACACCCGCCCGACATCCTGCTGGCTGACAAGGCGCGGCATCATGGAATCATTGAAGACGATGGAAAACTCCGCTGCGATACTGGCGAGGATCATCAACAGCATCACGAGAGCGACGGGCGAGCCCGGAGCGGCTGTCCAGAGAAGGGCGAGGCAGGCGATCTTGATCAGCGCGAAGAAGGCGATCCAGGGCTTCCTGGACCCGGACTCGTCGGCGATTGAACCGAGAATGGGTGCAAGGATGGCAATGATGACGCCGGAAATCGTCGCGGCATTGCTCCAGGCGGTCTGGGCGCTCACCGGATCATCGGTCATCCGTGAGACGAAATACGGACCGAAGATGAAGGTCGTGACTACGGTGAAGAAGGGTTGCGCTGCCCAGTCAAAAAACATCCAGCCACGGACACCCCTGTCGATGGGGCCGTGGCTGGTCTTCACGTCTTCACTTGTCGTCACAGGCATCCCCCAGAGGCTCTAAAGCCCCGGGACAGTGTCACCTCACGTGGTCCTGTGCAAGATCACCCAGAAGTCCGGCAGCGACCGCGAGTTTGGAAATGCTCGGTTCGCCGCTGTCGACGATCGATGCCAGTTCCTTGCCGATCCGCTCGACACGGTTCTTGTCCGTCGCGATCCATGCCTGAACCGGTTGTGGATCCCTGCCGTGGCTCGTCAGCGCCACACAGACGATCTGTCTGCGTGCCTGACCGATACGGTCGAGGCTGCGCGTCAGGGCCAGACTGTCATAGTGGTCCGTTGTCTGGATCCGTCCGGCATTCTCGATAATGCGGCCGATACGGAAGGCCTCGGAGACAGCGAAGAAGCCGCGCATGGCTCCGGCGAAATCGGCGCCGGTTCGTTCGGCAATCTGCAGGATCTCGGGCAGCAGCTGCATGGTCTGCAGATTGACGACCTCAGCCGCCAAGGCTTGCGGTGCGCCGGCTTCGATGAGGGCGGCAATCTGGTCGTCGAAATGCTGGCGAAGGGCGGCCGGAACCGTCTTCTTGAACACGGGTGACGCCGAAGCCACCGCAGCCTTCAACTGCGTCACGGCATCGCCGATCGATCCCTTGACGAAGCCGGTATCGATCAGCAACCGGGTCATGGCCGCATAGATCTCCGAGATGATCGCGTAGAGCCTGTTCTGCGTCTGCCCCGGGATGCGGGCGTCCAGGGCGTCGATCTTGTCCCAGAGCGGCGTCAGACCGAGCGCCTCGCGGGTGACCAGTGCGGCCTTGACGACGGTGTCAGGAGAGCTCCCCGTCGCGTCGCAGACCGAAACGACAAAGCCGGGGCCGCCTCGGTTGATGGCGTGGTTGGCAAGAACCGTCGCGATGATTTCACGGCGGAGGCGATGTGCAGCGATGTCGGTCGCAAAGGTATCGCGCATGGCGGCCGGGAAGTAGTTGAACAGCGTCGCCTCGCAATAACTGTCGTCCGGAAGATCCGACTCGATCAACTGATCGAAGAGCACGATCTTCGCATAGGAGAGAAGCACGCCGATTTCCGGTCGGGTCAGCGCCTTGCCCGAGACGTAGCGCTCTGCGACGCCTGCGGAATCCGGAAGTGTCTCGACCTTGCGGTTAAGGCGCCCCATGCCCTCGAGATAATCCATGAGCCGGCTCAGCTCTTCGCGGTTGCCGGCACCCTTGGCTTCAGTAAGTGAGATCGAGAGCGACTGGAGATAGTTGTTGCGCAACACGAGATCTGCAACTTCGTCCGTCATCTCGGCGAGCAGCACATTGCGCTTCTCGCGTGGCAGACGCCCTTCCAGCATGGCCGGGCTCAGGGCGATCTTGATGTTGACCTCGACGTCCGAGGAATTCACCCCGGCCGAGTTGTCGATCGCATCGGAATTGCAGCGACCTCCATTCAAGGCATAGGCGATACGGCCTTTCTGGGTGACGCCCAGGTTGGCACCTTCGCCAATGACCTTGGCACGGACATCCGCCGCGTGGACCCGGATTGCGTCATTGGCGCGATCACCGACTTCGGCGTCGGTCTCCGCCGCCGCCTTGATGTAGGTGCCGATGCCGCCGAACCAGAGGAGATCCACCGGCGCCTTCAAGATTGCCGTCATGATGTCCATCGGCGTGGCGGTGGTCGTTGCAAGGCCGATTGCCTCGGCCGCCTCCGGGGTGAGTTTCACGGATTTCTCTGCACGAGAGATGATCATCGCCCCGGCCGACAGGGTTGAGCGGTCATAGTCCTGCCAACTGGATCGCGGCAGGTTGAACATCCGCTTGCGTTCGGCAAACGAGATGGCCGGATCGGGATTGGGATCGATGAAGATGTCGCGGTGGTCAAAGGCCGCGATCAGCCTGATCTGTTCCGACAGCAGCATGCCGTTGCCGAAGACGTCGCCCGACATGTCGCCGACGCCAGCCACGGTGAACGGCGTCTTCTGGATGTCGGTATCGATTTCACGGAAGTGACGCTTGACCGTTTCCCAGGCGCCGCGGGCGGTAATGCCCATCTTCTTGTGGTCGTATCCAGCAGAACCGCCAGAGGCGAAGGCATCGTCGAGCCAGAAGCCGGCTTCCTGAGCGAGGCCGTTCGCCGTGTCGGAGAAGGTCGCCGTGCCCTTGTCGGCGGCCACGACGAAATAGGGATCATCGCCATCCGGCCGGAGGGTGTCTGCTGGCGGAACGATCTCACCGGCAACGATGTTGTCGGTGATCGACAGGAGGGTGCGGATGTAGGTCTTGTAGGCTTCCGTGCCGGCTGCGAACCAGGCTTCGCGGTTGGTCGCAGGGGGGAGCTGTTTGGGGAAGAAGCCGCCCTTCGCACCGACCGGCACGATCACGGCATTCTTGACTTGCTGCGCCTTGACGAGGCCAAGCACTTCCGTGCGGTAGTCCTGCGCGCGATCCGACCAGCGCAGACCGCCTCTGGCGACCTTGCCGAAGCGCAGATGGACGCCTTCGACCTCGACGCCGTAGATGAAGATTTCGCGGAACGGACGCGGTTCGGGTAGGCCTTCCAGCTTGTGCGGATCGAACTTGAAGGCAAGCATCGGGCGATCGCTCTGTTGATAGCCCTTCTGGTAGAAGTTGGTTCTAAGTGTCGCCTCGATCGCATTGATGTAGCGACGCACGATGCGGTCTTCATCAAGGATCTTGACGTCGTTCAGCTTGCTTTCCAGCGCGTCAAGCAGTTCTGCGTGGCGGGTCTTGCGGCTTTTCTCAGCCAGCGAGACATCGAAGCGGTTCTTGAAGAGGGTCACCAGGTCCGCTGCGATGGCCGGGTGCTTCGTCAGCGTTTCCGCCATGTAGGTCAGGGGATAGACCGCGCCGGCCTGCCGGAGATAGGCGGCATAGGCCCTCAGTACCGATGCTTCGCGGGCAGTGACGCTCGCCGCCAGGATCAGGCGGTTGAATGCGTCGTTATCGACCGCACCCGTAAAGGCCGCAAGAAAGGCCTCTTCAACCTGTATCGCATGCTGTTTGATGTCGAAGTTTATCCCGTCTGGAACCTGCAGTTCCATGTCGTGGAGAACGACAACACTCTGGTCGTCGTCGGAGCGACCGATGCCGATGTCGAAGGTACGCTCGCTTATCACCCGGAAACCGAGGTTTTCAAGCAGAGGGACACGACGCGACAGGGGCAGATGATCACCCATGTGGAAGATCTTGAGATAGAGAAGCGGGCCGCGCTCGTCCGTCACCTGGTGGAATTCGAGCGACAGCGGGGCTCCTGCGATGCAGGCCTTGATGTGCTTGAGATCGCTGACCGCCTCTTCGGGGGTAAAGGCTTCCTCGAATGCCTGCCCCACTTCAAGCGTCGGCGCGCCTTTGCCGGCAAGGGCCACGAACCGATCCGCCCAGCGAGCGGTGATCTGACGAACCGCCTCTTCAAGCGTCGCCTGGGGGATCTGAGGCGTCGTCCCTTCGCGTCGGCCGATAATGATGTGCACGCGGGCCACGCCGCCTTCGGGGAAGGCCGGATAGAAGGCTGAAACATGCCCCTTGTAGACGGACTGGAAATAGAGGCCGATCTTCTCGCGGACCATGGAGTTGTAGTCTTCACGGGGGACGTAAACGATCAGGGAGACGAAACGATCGAAATGGTCGATGCGCGGCAAGACGCGCACCCGCGGGCGTTCGGAGAGATCGTTGATCTGTTCGCAGAACTTTGCCAGCAGGTCCGGTGTGATCTGGAAGAGGTCGTCGCGGGGATAGTTTTCCAGCGTGTTCTGCAGCATGCGGCCGGAATGGCTACGAGGGTCGAAGTCGAAATGGGACACGACCTTCTCGACCTTGGCGCGCAAGAGCGGGATCTGATTGACCGAGCGCGTATAGGCGGTGGCTGTAAACAGGCCGACGATGCGGAGCTCGCCTGCGACCTTGCCGTTCGGTCCGAAGCGCTTGATGCCGACATAGTCCATGTAGGCGCGGCGGTGGACGACGGATTTGACATTCGCCTTGGTGACGATGAGGTAGTCGGGACCTTGCAGGAAGGCGAGGATCTCGGGGGTCGTCGTGACCTGATTCTGCCCCTGGCGAAGCACGCGAACATCAGGGTCCGAGAGAATGCCGAGGCCGCTGCCCTTGTCGCGCTCAACGGTCGCTTCGGCTCCATCGCCCGAATAGGTGTATTCCCGCATGCCGAGGAAGGTGAAATTGTTGTTGCGCAGCCACTCGACGAAGGCAACCGCCTCGTCGCGCTCGGCTTCGGTCCGCCCGGCAGACAGGTCCCGAAGCTCGGAAAGCGCTGTTTCCAGCAGATTGAGCATGGGCTTCCAGTCGGTCGCCGCCATCTTGACCTGCGCCAGCACGTTCTGGAGCCGCCCTATCAAATCGGCGGACTGCTCCGCCGAGAGCGGCGCCAGATGAAGTTGAATATAGCTGACCTTGATCGCGCCTTCCGGATCGGAGTCCGGGTTGGAGAGCGAGATGTCACCGCGCGGTGTCACGGCAAGGATAGGATGGACCGCCATATAGATGTCGCGATAGTGGCTGGTCACCTCGCCCATCAGCGAATCGTAGAGGAAGGACTTGTTATGGTCGACGATGGAGAGAACGCTGACCGGAATGCCGTTCGGGCTGACGCCCTCGATGGTATCGATGCTGATATGGGGTGTCGTGCGATCCCAACCCGCAATGTCACTTGCGGCTCTCGAGGCCGATCGCGCCAGCATGGACGCTTCGTAGCGATCCAGGTCGTCGTTGCTTGCCCTTCCGAATATGACTTTGGGCGATACATGGGCACCGCCCTGTTCTCGCGCCATCTGCTCCGCATTTTCCAGCAATTCATCCCGCTTGCTGAACCCGGTCCTGCCCATGTACCCCTCCGTAAATCGCGCCTTTGCGCTTCATCTTCACGCAAATGGCTTGCAAAAGTATGTATGGAACAGGAATAGGAAAAAATCAGGCGAAAATATGCGGTCAAATTCGTAAGATTCAGGAAATTTTTGTACCAGATGGTGTCTTTCCAGTTCGATTGCTGGCTTAGAAAGCGAATCACATAAAATGCGCGAATTCAGCAAGGGTGCAGTTATCGTCATTTCGAGCCATGTGGTCCGAGGATCCGTGGGCAACAGAGCCGCCGTGTTCGCCCTGGAAGTCCTGGGTCGGCCAGTCTGGGCACTTCCGACAATCGTGCTTCCCTGGCATCCGGGACATGGTCCGGCGACGCGTCTGCGATTTCCCGATGACGACTTCGACAGCGTGATCGATGACCTGATCAGGGCGCCCTGGCTCGGAGAGGTTTCCGCGATATTATCCGGATACTTCGGCAGCGCCCGCCAGCCGGCAGCCGTGGCTCGTCTCGTTGAGGCTGCAAAAGAAAAGAATTCGGATCTGATCTATGTGTGCGATCCCGTGATTGGCGATCTCGGAGGACTTTACGTGCCGGTCGAAACCGCAACGGCCATCCGAGAGCGGCTCATTCCGCTTGCCGATCTTGCGACACCCAATCGCTATGAACTGCAGTGGATGGCAGGACGCGAGCTGCCAAGCAATCAGGCGATCATAGAAGCGGCGGGCGATCTCGGACCGAAACGCATGCTGGTCACCTCCGCGGTGCCAATGATGGCCAAGGGAACAGGAAACCTCCTGCTCAGCGGTCGCTCGGCCCTGCTCGCCGAGCACCGGCTCATCGACAATCCGCCAAACGGTCTGGGCGATCTCCTGGCCGCCGTCTTTCTGGCGCGTCTTCTCGAAGGCATGGACGAAGAAAAGGCGCTGCAACTGGCGACGTCCAGTGTCTTCGAAATTCTGATGCAAACAGCCAAGCGCGGCGGTGACGAGCTGACTCTGGAGAGTGACGCCTCCAGCCTTTCGACCCCCATGGCCATGGTACAGATGCGCCGCCTCTTGCATCCCGCCCTGCGGAGGCCCGGTAGCGGCTCCTGATTTCCCAGGCAATTCTCTGGCGGCACTTGGTTGCCAGTGCCGTTCACGCGCTGTAATCGGTAGCGATGAGCCAATTTCCCTCCGCACTTCTCAACGGCTATCGCAACTTCATGAGCGGCCGGTATCACGATCAGCGTGACCGCTATCGCGTCCTTGCCGAGCAGGGGCAAAAGCCCAATACGCTGGTGATTGCGTGCTGCGATTCCCGGGCTGCGCCCGAGGTGATCTTCGATTCCATTCCGGGCGAGCTCTTCGTTGTCCGCAATGTTGCCAATATGGTGCCGCCCTACGAGCCGGACGGGCAGTACCACTCAACCTCGGCTGCCCTCGAATTCGCCGTCCAGGCCTTGCGTGTGCAGGACATCATCGTCATGGGCCACGGGCGATGCGGCGGTATTCGTGCAGCCCTTGATCCGAACGCCGAGCCACTCTCGCCGGGGGATTTCATCGGCAAGTGGATGAACCTCGTCGCGCCCGCTGCCGAGCAGATCCAGGGCAACTCCACCATGACGCCAGCCGAGCGCCAGACGGCCCTCGAGCGCATCTCCATCCGAAATTCGATTGCCAATCTGCGGACTTTCCCTTGCGTGAAGATCCTTGAGGAGCGCGGCAAGCTGCGCATCCACGGTGCCTGGTTCGACATCAGCAATGGGGAATTGTGGGTCATGGACCCGAAGACCAGGGACTTCGAACGTCTCGGCGCCGAGACCGGCAATTGATCAGCCGGTTATCGACTTTCGCCTTTACCTGAAATGCGAAACGGCGGCCTGTGGCCGCCGCTTTTTCTTCACTTATTCGGCGTCGATCTGCGCACCGATATAGGCAATCGCCTGCTGGTATACCTTTGCCGCGTTCCAGCCCTCAATGGCGACGAAATTCGGTTCGCCCTGCTGGTAACCCCACCCGGCTGCCAACCATGTCCGCGGAGGAAGTTGGCGGTTGACGCAAGCGCGTCTGAGCGCGAACGAACCATATCGATGTGGCCGTCACCATCGCCGTCAGTCCCGTAAAGAACGACGTTGCGCGGCAGAAACTGCGTCTGGCCGATTTCGCCGTGGGCTGCGCCCTTGGCGTTCACATCGAGGTTGCCGGCCTGAACGAGTTCCAGCGCTGCGTAGAACTGGTCGGTGAAGAATGCACTGCGGCGGCAATCGAAGGCGAGCGTGGCGACGGCCGAGAGGGTGTGCTCCTTGCCGAGGAAGGAGCCGAATCCGGTCTCCATGCCCCAGATGGCGATCAGCGGACCTGCCGGGACGCCATAACGCTTCTCAAGCCGTGCAAAGAGAGCCGCGTTGTTCTTCTTCATCGTCTTGCCGCGGTTGATGATAGTCTGTCCGCCGCGCTTCTGCATGAACTGATCGAAGGAGAGCTTGAAGCTCTTCTGACCGCGGTCTGCACTGATGGTGCTGCGGCTATAGTTGACCGCGGAGAAAACCTTATCGAACATGCGCGGGCTGAAGCCCTGGGCAGCAGCCTGCTGCTTGAAAGCGGCGCTCCAATCTTCAAAGCCAGCGGAAGTGTTGCTGCAAGCAGCGGCGGCGGCGTGTTGCGTGCCGGCGAACAGCGCGACGACGGAAACGAGAGCCGCCGACAAAGTGGATGTCAGTCGCATTGATGCCTCATAACGGACTGTGGAGGGCGATTCGGCCGCACCATGCCAGTGAAAGATGACTCTGTCATCCGTCCAAAGCTAATGTAGGGCCGTGAAGGTCTCAAATCGGATCACTTTCAGCTGAAAGCGCCGTTCGAGGCTTCCCGTGTTCAATCGGGAAGCCTCTGCTGCAATAGATCAAGCGGCTGCGCGGGGCTTGATCAAGCCGCGATTGACGAGCAGCTCGGCAATCTGGATGGCGTTGAGGGCTGCACCCTTGCGCAGGTTGTCGGAGACGACCCACATGTTGAGACCGTTCTCAACCGTCGCATCCTCGCGGATACGGGAAATAAATGTGGCATCTTCTCCGGCGCATTCGACGGGCGTGATGTAGCCGCCGTTTTCATGCTTGTCGATGACAAGGCAGCCCGGAGCCTCGCGCAGGATGTCGCGGGCCTGATCGGCTGTGATCTCGTTCTCGAACTCGATGTTGACGGATTCCGAATGACCAATGAAGACCGGAACGCGCACGGCAGTGCAGGTCACCTTGATCTTCGGATCGAGCATCTTCTTCGTCTCGGCCAGAACCTTCCACTCTTCCTTCGTGTAGCCGTCTTCCATGAAGCTATCGATATGCGGGATGACGTTGAAGGCGATGCGCTTGGTGAACTTCTTCGACTCGACCGGATCGGCGACGAACACGGCGCGGGTCTGCGTGAACAGTTCGTCCATGCCTTCCTTGCCGGCGCCGGAAACCGACTGGTAGGTCGAGACGACGACGCGCTTGATTTTGGCGACATCATGCAGCGGCTTCAGAGCTACGACGAGCTGGGCGGTCGAGCAGTTCGGATTGGCGATGATGTTGCGCTTCTTGAAATCGACGATGGCGTCCGGATTGACTTCCGGAACGATCAGCGGAACGTCCGAATCGTAACGCCAGGCCGAGGAGTTGTCGATGACGACGCAGCCCTGCGCGCCGATCTTCGGCGACCACTTCTGGGAGATGGTGCCACCGGCCGACATCAGGCAAATGTCCGTGTCGGAGAAATCATAATTGTCGAGGTTGGAAACCTTCAGGACCTTGTCACCGAAGGAGACTTCCGTGCCCTGCGAGCGCGCCGAGGCAAGTGCCACGACTTCCGATGCCGGAAAGCCGCGCTCGGAGAGGATGTTCAGCATTTCGCGCCCGACATTGCCGGTTGCGCCTACGACTGCAATCTTGAAACCCATGTCTATGCTCTCTTTCTGTCTCTCCTCGGGTGGTGAGGGGGAAGCTCGCGACGGGTGCGCAACCTTCCTTGTCCCCGGCCGTGCCGGGGAGAGAGCGGTGGCCGAAGACGTCAGACGGTTTTCGTCGTCGTTTTGGCCTTGGTCGTGGATGCAAGAGAAAGGCATGCGCCACCGGCAGCAGACTGCTGCAGGGGGTGGAAGACCGCAAAGGGTTGCCCGAAAGCGTGCATGGACCGAATTCCTCTTCGCGGCGAGGGATTACAAGGTTTTCAGCGCGAGTCAAGCCGACACACCCGCCGCTTCGGCGAAAAGCGAAGGTGTTGGGATCGATCGCAGTGTCACCGTTACACTCCGGCGCTTGTCTCGCCTGTCAGCACGTGGATAAACAAGCAGGTTGACCGGAGTAGTTGCATGAATCTCGAAATTCGCGATCTGATCCCTGACGACCTTCCGCAGGTGACTGCAATCTACGCAGACGCCGTGGTCAACGGAACCGCAAGCTATGAGCTCGTTTCGCCCGATCTCGAAGAGATGTCGGGGAGATTTGCCGCCCTCAAGGCCAAGGGCTATCCTTATCTCGCTGCTGTCGATGAAAAGGGATCGCTTGCAGGCTATGCCTATGCATCGGCCTTCAGAACCCGTCCGGCCTATCGATGGCTCGTCGAAGATTCCATCTATATCGCCCCTTCGGCTCGCGGTCGCGGTGTCGGGAAGGCTCTGCTGAGAGAACTGCTGATACGGTGCGAGGCGCTGGGTTTTCGCCAGATGATCGCGGTCATCGGCGGTGCGAGCGAGGCGTCCATGGCGGTGCATCGCAGTTGTGGCTTCGAACCCGCCGGACGCCTGGTCGGAACCGGCTTCAAGCATGACCTGTGGCTCGACACCGTCTTCATGCAGAAGGTGCTGGGCGAGGGGAATTCGACCATGCCCGATCTGTCCAGCTATCCCGGCACGATGCCTTGATCGTCAGTCGAGGGCTTTCAACGCCTTGTCAAAAATCTTGAGGACCTGGCGAAGGTCGTGGCCGCGCTTCAGGATCCGGCCATCCGTTGCGATGACCGAAAATGCGCCCTGCTTGGCCGCAAGCTTCGGATTCTTTTCGATGCGGTAGAGCGGATATTCGCCTGACCTTTTGAAGACGGAAAAAACGGCTCGATCCTTGAGGTGATCGATCGCATAGTCGCGCCATTCACCCTCCCCGACCATGCGGCCATAGATCCAGAGGATCGCGTCCAGTTCGCGGCGATGGAACGTGACGGGAAGAGGGTCGAGGGATTGCCTGTATATGCCGAGATCGACTACGCCGGTGGCGCTTTTCTCGGCTCCCTCGTCTTCACGGCGCTGCCCTTCCGGCTGCTCTGTCATCAATGCTCCATGAGCTGCGATTCATGACGGCTGGGTGACAGTGTGCCTGACATGCCCGAAATTGCAAGCTTATCGGGGTCCCGCGACCATGGTCTCAGCGTCCCCTGCTCAGGAATCGACTGAGCAGCAGCTCACGCAGCCGTGCTGCGATCGGCGACAGACGTTTGCCGCTCAGGGTGATCAGATGATAGGGCGTCACTTCGATCGGCGTATCGAGTTTCAGCGTGGTCAGGTCGCCGACGGGCGTCTGTCGACAGAGAAGATCGGCGACTTCACGCGACATGGGAGCGATCGCGTTGGACGAGGCGAGCATCGCGATCATGACCAGAAGAGATGTGGTGTTGACAATGTTGCGCGGAATGGGGGCGCCTTCTTCGATGAAGACATTCTCCACCGCCTGGCGCAGGGGGGTGCCGGGCGCCTGCATGACCCAGGGGAAATGGGCCATGTCCGAGATGTTGAGCCGGTCCACGTTGACCAGCGGATGAATGCGGTGCACGACGATCTCCACCTCTTCCATGGTCGCGCCGTCGACATGAAACTGTCGCGCGTCGATGCCGGCCGGGATGCGCCCGAGAACGAAGTCGTACTGGCCTGACAGAAGATCGCGGATCATCTCGCCGCTCGGTGCAACGTCGACATGTATGTCGACGGTGGAGGCTTCAGCCTTCAAAGCCCGGATGGCGGGCACAACGTAACCGACCGCTCCGCCGGTGACGGCGCCGATCCTGACCTTGCCTGTCAGCCCGCGCTGGATAGCTTCCACCTCGCGGGCGGCTTCGCGCATTTCCTCCAGTACGTTCTGTGCACGGCGAGCAAGCGCACTGCCGACAGCTGTCGGCTCCATGCCTTTGGGCGTGCGGACGAAGATCGGTGACCCGACATAGCGTTCGATTTCGCCCAACATGCGGGAAGCCGCAGGCTGCGTCAGCGCAAGCTCCTGAGCGGCCAAGCTTAATTGCCCGAGCTCCGCGATCGAGCGGATGAGGTTCAGATGCTTTGGTTGCAATCGGTGGACATGAATTTCGGCCATAAAGGACATATCAACCATGGTATGCAGAAAGTCAAAATAATCATTTGATCGGTATATTGGCCACGATAAGACTCGCCACGGAGCTGGGGGCTGCCGCGTCAGCCGCTCGTTCTTGTTTCAGCGAGTGCCAGGAGGAGCTTGGCCTCGCACGGTATGACCAGGGAGGTTACCATGAAGAAACTTGGCGCCCTGATTGCGTCGCTCGCAATCGGCATCGCATCATTCGCGCCCGCGTCCTTCGCACAGGACAAGGGCATGGTCGGCATTTCGATGCCGACGAAGACGTCGACCCGCTGGATCTCCGATGGTGAGACCATGGAAAAGCTGTTCCAGGACGCTGGCTACACGCCGGACCTGCAGTTCGCTGACGACGACATTCCGAACCAGCTGGCCCAGATCGAAAACATGGTCACCAAGGGTGCCAAGGTTCTCGTGATCGGCGCCATCGACGGCACCACGCTCTCCGACATCCTGCAGAAGGCCGCCGATGCCGGCGTCAAGGTCATCGCTTATGACCGCCTGATCCGTGACTCGGGCAATGTCGACTACTACGCCACCTTCGACAACTTCCAGGTCGGCGTTCTCCAGGCAACCAGCCTCGTTGATGGCCTCAAGGCCAAGTTCCCGGACACCAAGCCGTGGAACGTCGAACTCTTCGGCGGTTCGCCTGACGACAACAACGCCTTCTTCTTCTACGACGGCGCCATGTCGGTTCTGCAGCCGCTCATCGACAGCGGCGACATCGTGATCAAGTCCGGCCAGCAGGGCATGGACCAGGTCGGTACGCTGCGTTGGGACGGCACCGTTGCCCAGGCTCGTATGGAAAACCTGCTGTCCTCGACCTACACCGAAGACAAGCTGCATGGCGCTCTGTCTCCTTATGACGGCCTCTCGATCGGCATCCTGTCTGCTCTCAAGGGCGTAGGCTACGGTTCGGGCGACATGGCGATGCCGGTTGTCACCGGTCAGGACGCCGAGCTGCCCTCGATCAAGTCGATGCTTGCCGACGAGCAGTACTCGACCGTCTTCAAGGACACCCGCGAACTCGCCAAGGTTGCCGTCTCGATGGTCGAAGCCATCATGGAAGGCAAGGAGCCCGAGATCAACGACAACGAGACCTACAACAATGGTGTTAAGGTCGTTCCGTCCTACCTGCTGAAGCCTGTCGCTCTCGACAAGTCGAATGCCAAGGACGTTCTCGTCGGCGCCGGTTACTACACCGCCGATCAGATCGACAACTGATCCTTCGGATCGCATCCGGGTCCGCGATCCGTCGCGGACCCCTTTTCTATACGCATTGAGGGAGCTCGCGCCTCCGGCTCGATCCAGATAGGATCGCTGGCTTGGCGCAGGAATTCTGTACATGGACAACATCATTCTCGAGATGCGCGGCATCACAAAGACATTCCCCGGCGTGAAAGCGCTGGACAATGTCAGCTTCAAGGTGCGCGAGGGGGAGATCCACGCGCTGGTCGGCGAAAATGGCGCCGGCAAGTCCACGCTGATGAAGGTCCTGAGCGGCGTCTATCCTGCGGGCACCTATGACGGCGATATCTATTACGACGGCGAAGTCCGTCGCTTCGGCCGGATTTCCGACAGCGAGGAACTCGGCATCATCATCATTCACCAGGAACTGGCACTCGTGCCGCTCCTGTCGATCGCCGAAAACATCTTTCTCGGCAACGAGATCGCCGACAAGGGCGTGATCCACTGGCCCCAGACCTTCGCGCGGACGAAAGAGTTGCTGGCGAAGGTTGGCCTGAAGGATTCTCCTTCCACCCGCATAACCGACATCGGTGTCGGCAAGCAGCAGCTGGTCGAAATCGCCAAGGCGCTGTCGAAGAAGGTCCGGTTGCTCATCCTCGACGAGCCGACCGCTTCTCTCAATGAAACGGATTCGGACGCGCTGCTGACGCTTCTGATGGAATTCCGCAAGCAGGGGATGACCTCGATCATCATCTCCCACAAGCTCAACGAGATCCGCAAGGTCGCCGACAAGATCACCATCATTCGTGACGGTGGCACTGTCGAAACGCTCGACTGTCACACGCAGGAAATCACTGAAGACCGGATCATCAAGGGGATGGTCGGCCGTGACATGGAAGACCGTTATCCGAAGCGCGAACCGAAAATCGGGGACATGCTTCTCGAAGTGAAGAACTGGAACGTCTTCCACCAGAACCACCGTGATCGTCAGTTCCTGCACGATATTGCCTTCAACGTTCGGGCGGGTGAGGTCGTCGGTATCGCCGGGCTCATGGGCGCCGGCCGCACCGAGACGGCGATGAGCATCTTCGGCAAGTCCTGGGGTCACAAGATCACCGGTGACGTCTGGATGCATGGGAAGCCGGTCGACGTCTCGACGATCCCGAAGGCGATCGATGCGGGACTTGCCTACGTGACCGAAGACCGCAAGCATCTCGGTCTGGTCCTGCAGAACAACATCAAGGAAAACACCACGCTCGCCAATCTCGACGGCGTTTCCAGCGGCACCGTCATCGACGATCGCAAGGAAGCCAAGGTGGCGGCCGACTATCGTCAGAAGCTTCGGATCCGCTCACATTCGATCTACCAGGAAGCCGTCAACCTGTCCGGCGGCAACCAGCAGAAGGTTGTGCTGTCGAAGTGGTTGTTCACCAACCCCGAGATCCTGATCCTCGACGAGCCGACCCGCGGCATCGACGTTGGCGCAAAATTCGAAATCTACACCATCATCAACCAGCTTGCCGCCGAAGGTAAGGGCATTCTGATGATCTCATCGGAAATGCCGGAACTGCTCGGCACCTGCGACCGCATCTACGTCATGAACGAAGGTCGCATCGTCGCGGAACTGTCCAAGGAAGAAGCAAGCCAAGAGTCCATCATGCGTGCCATCATGCGCTCTGGGGAGAAACACTAATGGCCATCGACACAAGAACCGAAACCCCCAAGGTCTCCGTGGGCGACTATCTGCGCAACAACATCCGCGAATACGGACTGCTGCTTGCACTCGTCGTCATCATGTTGCTGTTCCAGTTCCTGACCGAGGGCGTTCTCTTCCGCCCGGTCAACATCACCAACCTGGTGCTGCAGAACTCGTTCATCGTCATCATGGCGCTCGGCATGTTGCTGATCATCGTGGCGGGGCATATCGATCTGTCGGTCGGCTCGATTGTCGCCTTCATCGGCGGCATATCGGCGATCATGCTGGTCAAATGGGGCTGGCATTTCTCCCTCGTCGTTCCGCTATGTCTGATGCTCGGCGGCATCATGGGTGCCGCCCAGGGCTACTGGGTCGCCTATCAGAAGATCCCGTCCTTCATCGTGACGCTCGCCGGCATGCTGGTTTTCCGCGGTCTGACCTATGTGGTCCTGCAGGGACGCCCTATCGGTCCGTTCCCGAAGGAATTCACGCTGCTGTCGACCGGCTTCATCCCGGATTTCATGCCGCTGACGGATGTTGCGACGACGGGTATCGCCAACCATGTCGCGATCATCGTGGTCGTGCTGCTCGTTGCTCTCGCCATCTTTAACGGCATGAAGCACCGTCGCCTGAACGAAGAGCATGGCACGGAAAACGAACCCTTCGTCTTCTTCGCCGTGCAGATGGGCATCATCAGCGTTGTCGCGATCTTCCTCGGCTATCAGCTGGCGACCTATCGCGGTCTGCCGAACGTGCTCGTCGTCATGGGCATTCTGATTGCCCTCTATTCCTTCGTCACCACCCGCACGACCATTGGCCGTCGCATCTATGCGCTGGGCGGCAACGAGAAGGCCGCAAAGCTCTCCGGCATCAACACCGAACGTCTGGTGTTCCTGACCTTCGTCAACATGGGCGTTCTCGCAGCGCTCGCCGGCATGATCATCGCGGCGCGCCTCAATTCGGCGACGCCGAAAGCCGGTGTCGGCTTCGAACTCGACGTCATCGCGGCCTGCTTCATCGGCGGTGCTTCTGCATCCGGCGGCGTGGGCAAGATTACCGGTGCTGTCATCGGCGCCCTGATCATGGGTGTCATGAACAACGGCATGTCGATCATGGGTATCGGCATTGACTACCAGCAGCTCATCAAGGGCCTCGTGCTTTTGGCTGCTGTCTTCTTCGACGTTTACAACAAGAACAAAGCAGTCTGAGGATAGGCTTATGTTTCTCTCGCAATTGAAGGCTGGCGGCATCATTTGCCGCCAGGGTGAGGCTGCGCGCCTTGTCCCTGGATTTAACTCCACATACGAACTGGCCAAGGCGGCGATAGCCGCCGGGACCTCCGTTGCCGCCCTGATCGAAAAGCAGGGCCAAGGCGACACCGTCGACCTCGTCGCGCTTGCGGCCGAAGGCAAGCTCGATTGCCCGGTCCGTCATCCGGATCCGGCCCACATGTACCTGACCGGTACGGGTCTCACCCATACGGGTTCGGCATCTGCGCGAGACAACATGCATGCGGACACCGCCGGCATGAGCGACTCGATGAAGATGTTCCGCATGGGTCTGGAAGGCGGCAAGCCGAAGCCCGGCGAAACCGGCGTACAGCCCGAGTGGTTCTACAAGGGCAACGGTTTCAACGCTGTCGCACCCGGCGACGACCTCGTGTCGCCATCGTTCGCTCTCGATGGTGGTGAAGAACCCGAGATGGCCGGTTATTACATCATCGGCGACGATGGCACCGCGCATCGCCTGGGCTTCTCCGTCGCCAACGAATTTTCCGACCACGTGACCGAGAAGATCAACTATCTCTTCCTCGCCCACTCCAAGCTGCGTCCGGCCTCCTTTGGTCCGGAACTGCGCGTCGGCGCCCTACCTGACCACGTCGAAGGTACCTCGCGCATCGTGCGCGGTGGCCAGACCGTATGGGAGAAGCCGTTCCTCTCGGGTGAGGCAAACATGTCGCACACGATCGCGAACCTTGAATACCACCATTTCAAGTATGCGCTCTTCTGCCAGCCCGGCGACCTCCACATTCACATGTACGGCACGGCGACACTGTCCGTGGCGGATGGTTTTGTGACGCAGGAAGGCGACGTATTCGAAATCGAGTCGCCGCAATTCGGTCTTCCGCTGCGCAACCGCCTGGCAAAGGCTGCTGTAGAGACCGTCAAGGTGAAGATGCTCTGAGCGGATCGGCCCTCCGACCCGCCCATTCAACAGAGACAGGACGATAGCCATGAGCAAGTTCAAACCGGCGGCCTGGCCGCGCCAACTGAGATCGCAGCACTGGTATGGCGGCACGTCGCGTGACACCATCTACCACCGTGGCTGGATGAAGAACCAGGGTCACCCGCACGACCTGTTCGACGGTCGTCCCGTCATCGGTATTCTGAACACCTGGTCCGACCTCACCCCCTGCAATGGCCATCTGCGCGAATTGGCCGAAAAGGTGAAGGCCGGCGTTTGGGAAGCCGGCGGCTTCCCGGTCGAGATCCCGGTTTTCTCGGCGTCGGAAAATACCTTCCGCCCGACGGCCATGATGTATCGCAACCTTGCGGCGCTCGCCGTCGAGGAAGCCATGCGCGCGCAGCCGATCGATGGTGCGGTCCTGCTAGTCGGCTGTGACAAGACCACGCCGTCGCTGGTGATGGCTGCCGCTTCCACCGACCTTCCGTCGATCGTCGTGACTGGCGGTCCGATGCTGAACGGCTATTTCCGTGGTGAGCGCGTCGGATCCGGCACCCACCTCTGGAAGTTCTCCGAAGCCGTGAAGGCCGGCGAGATGACCCAGGAAGAATTCGTCGAAGCGGAAGCCTCGATGTCGCGTTCCAGTGGTACCTGCAACACCATGGGCACCGCCTCGACCATGGCCTCCATGGTTGAAGCGCTCGGCATGGCTCTGTCCGGCAATGCCGCGATCCCGGCCGTCGACAGCCGCCGCAAGGTGATGGCGCAGCTTTCGGGTCGTCGCATCGTGCAGATGGTCAAGGATGATCTGAAGCCTTCCGACATCATGACCAAGGAAGCCTTCGAAAACGCGATCCGCGTCAATGGCGCGATCGGTGGATCGACCAATGCCGTCATCCACATGCTCGCCATGGCGGGCCGTGTCGGCATCGATCTCACCCTCGACGACTGGGATCGCCTGGGCCGTGATGTACCGATGATCGTGAACCTCATGCCGTCGGGCAAATATCTGATGGAAGAGTTCTTCTATGCCGGTGGCCTGCCTGTCGTCATCAAGATGCTCGGTGAAGCCGGCAAGCTTCACAAGGACGCACTGACTGTCTCTGGCGAAAACATCTGGGACGAGGTCAAGGATGTCCGCAACTGGAACGAGGACGTCATCCTGCCGGTCGACAAGGCGCTGACCCAGCAGGGCGGTATCGTCGTCCTGCGTGGAAATCTCGCACCCAAGGGCTGCGTGCTGAAGCCGTCGGCTGCCTCTCAGCATCTGATGAAGCATCGCGGCCGTGCCGTGGTCTTCGAAGACATCGATGACTACAAGGCGAAAATCAACGACGAGGCGCTCGATATCGACGAAACCTGCGTCATGGTCCTCAAATACTGCGGTCCGCGTGGTTATCCGGGCATGGCCGAGGTCGGCAACATGGGCCTGCCGCCGAAAGTGCTGCGCAAGGGGATCACCGACATGGTCCGCATCTCCGATGCGCGCATGTCCGGTACCGCCTACGGCACTGTCCTGTTGCACACCTCGCCGGAAGCGGCGCGTGGTGGTCCGCTCGCGATCGTCAAGAACGGTGACTTCATCGAAGTCGATGTCGAAGCCCGTCGGGTGCATCTCGACATCTCGGACGAGGAAATGCAGCGGCGTCTGGCCGAATGGCGCCCGCCGGTCGAGCCGCCGGCCAGTGGTTATGCCAAGCTCTTCCACGATCACGTCGAGGGTGCCGATACCGGAGCAGACTTCGACTTCCTGAAGGGTTGCCGCGGTTCGCCGGTCGGCAAGGACGCACACTGAGGGATATCAAGATGGCAGAACGTATCCCGCTGGCGCTGGTCGGCATCGGCAAGATTGCCCGCGACCAACATATTCCGTCGATCGCAGGCGGTGACGACTTTGTCGTTGCCGTCGGCGTCAGCCGGCATGGCAAAGTCGACGGTGCGGAAAACTTCACCGATTTCGATGAGTTTCTCGCAGCGCGCCCGGATATCAAGGTCGTATCGCTCTGCACGCCGCCTGAAGTCCGCTTCGACATGGCAAAGGCTGCGATTGCTGCCGGTCGCCATGTGCTGATGGAAAAGCCGCCTGCAACCACACTCGGCGAAGCGGAGGCCCTTTCGGAGCTTGCCGCCAAGGCCGGCGTCACCTTGTTTGCCACCTGGCATTCGCGCTTTGCGCTCGGTGTCGAGCCTGCGAAGCAGTGGCTCGCAGACAAGGTCATCCAGTCGATCTCGATCGTCTGGAAGGAAGACGTGCGTCGCTGGCATCCCGGCCAGGCCTGGATCTGGGAACCGGGCGGCTTCGGCGTCTTCGATCCCGGTATCAACGCGCTTTCCATTCTGACCGAGATCGTCCCCGGGCATATCATGGTCGAGAAGTCGGTTCTTGAGTTCCCTGAAAACAAGAAGCAGCCGATCGCCGCTTCCATCGCCATGCGGACCGTCGAAGGCGCGCCGGTTACGGCCGAATTCGACTGGCGACAGGAAGGCCCGCAGACGTGGGACATCACAGTCCAGACGAATGCCGGCGAGTTGCGTCTTTCAAAGGGCGGCTCGGAACTCTATATCGGGGGTAAGGAACAGGCGTCCGGCCCGGACCGCGAATATGCTGGAATCTACGAACGCTTCGCCCACCTCATCCGCTCCCGCCAGAGCGACACCGACTATCAGCCGCTGCGCATCGTGGCGGATTCGTTCCTTTGCGGGGAACGAAAAGTCGTCGCTCACTTCGAAGACTGACATCAAAAGGAGGCCCATCCCATGGCCTATACACCGACTGGAAAACACCTGATCGCCGGCAACTGGGTTGCCAGCACGGATACTTTCACCTCGTCGCCTGCCACGGGCTCCTCCCACACGTTTTCGAAGGGCACGCCTGCCCTGGTCGATCAGGCGGTCAAGGCCGCCGAAGAGGCCTTCGAAACCTATGCCTATTCGACGCGCGAAGAACGGGCCGCCTTCCTCGATGCCATCGCTGAGGAGATCGATGCACGCGGCGACGCGATCACCGAGATTGGCTCCCAGGAAACCGGCCTGCCGGAAGCCCGCCTGATCGGTGAGCGCGGCCGTACCACCGGCCAGCTTCGCCTGTTTGCCGCCCATATCCGCAAGGGTGATTATCTCGACCGCCGTCACGATGAAGCCCTGCCGGATCGCAAGCCGCTTCCGCGTTCGGACCTCAGAATGGTCCAGCGCCCGATCGGCCCTGTCGCCGTCTTCGGTGCCTCAAACTTTCCGCTCGCCTTCTCGACGGCTGGTGGTGATACGGCTGCAGCCCTTGCTGCCGGCTGCCCCGTCGTGGTCAAGGCGCATGATGCCCATCCGGGCACCGGCGAAATCGTGGCGTCTGCAATCGATGCCGCGATCAAGCGTTGCGGCGTGCATCCGGGCGTCTTCTCGCTGGTGCATGGTGGCAGCCGGGACGTCGGCCAGGCACTGGTCCAGCATCCGCTGATCAAGGCTGTCGGGTTCACCGGTTCGCTCGGTGGCGGTCGCGCGCTCTTCGATCTCTGCGCCCAGCGCCCTGAACCGATCCCGTTCTTCGGCGAGCTCGGCTCGGTCAACCCAATGTTCATGCTGCCCAAGGCTGTTGCCACCCGTGGCGAAGCCATCGCCAAGGGCTGGGTCGGTTCGCTGACCATGGGTGCCGGCCAGTTCTGCACCAATCCGGGCATCGTTGTGCTGCTCAAGGGCGCCGACGCCGACAAGTTCGTCGAGACGGCAACCGAGGCCCTTTCGGGTGTCGGACCGCAGACCATGCTGACCGACGGCATCGCCAAGGCCTATCGTGACGGCGCAACCCGCATCGCCGGTACCGAGGGCGTGCGCTCGGTGCTCACCTCGACCTGCGACCTGCGCAACGCTACCCCTTACCTGTTCCAGACTACAGCCAAGGACTGGCTCGACAATCACGTGCTCGGCGAGGAAGTCTTCGGACCGCTCGGCCTGATCGTCATCGCGGAAAGTGAAGACGAAATGGTTGCCATGGCCCGCAGCCTTTCCGGCCAGTTGACGGCATCTCTGCATGTTGACGCCGGTGACGAAGCGCTTGGCAAGCGGTTGATGCCGATCCTGGAGCGCAAGGCTGGCCGCGTGCTCGCCAACGGCTTCCCGACTGGCGTCGAAGTGGCCGATTCCATGGTTCATGGTGGCCCCTACCCGGCGTCCACGAACTTCGGCGCGACCTCGGTCGGTACGCTGTCGATCCGTCGCTTCCTGCGGCCGGTCTGCTTCCAGGACATCCCGGCGGCGCTTCTGCCGACCGATCTCGCCTGAGGACATCCCGTGACTGCATCAGCCTTTGCCGCGCTCGTCGATTGGGGCACCAGCAACCTGCGTATCTGGCTCGTTGACAGCCAGGGCGCGGTCCTTGGTGAAAGGCAGTCACCCGAGGGAATGGGCAGCCTGGATAAGGCTGCCTATCCTGCCGTGCTGGAAGGGCATCTTTCCGCACTCGGCGCACCATCGGATCTGCCGGTGGTGGTGGCCGGCATGGCCGGTGCCCGCACCGGCTGGCGGGAAGCACCCTATGTGGAAACGTCAGCACCCCTGGTCGGCCTGTTCCAGCATGCGGTCCAGCCGGAGGGCGTCAATCGCCCGGTCTATATCCTGCCTGGCGTCTGCCAGCGCGAGGGCGGTGCCTTTGACGTCATGCGCGGCGAGGAAACGCAGTTGGCCGGTGCCCTGGAGCAGGGCCTCGACAATGCCCTCTTCTGCTTGCCTGGAACCCATTCCAAATGGGCCTTGGTCGAGAACGGTCAGGTGAAACGCTTCTCGACCGTCATGACCGGTGAGCTATTCAATCTGATTAGCCGGCAATCGATCCTGCGGCTTTCCGTTCCGGAAGACGGTGATGCGGAAGCCGATCCCGACATTTTCGACGCTGCCGTCGATCAGGCGCTGCAGCCCGGGTTTGCGCTGACCTCCGTGCTGTTTTCGATCCGTGCCGAAAGCCTGCTTGCTGGCCAAGGCGCAAAGGTCAATCCGGCAGCTCGTCTTTCTGGCCTTCTCATCGGTGCCGAGATCGCTGCCATCCGCGATGACCTTCTGCGCCACGGAAAGGCCTATCTGATCGGTACGGGCAAGTTGACTCGTCTTTATGCGCGCGCCATCACCAAGGCCGGCGGTGAGCCTGTACTGCTTGATGGCGGCCTGCTGGTACGCCGTGGCCTGCTCGCCTCGGCGCTTTCGCTTTTCGATCATGAATTCAAGGACTGAACGATGACTGCCTCCGTTGCCTGGCCCGCCCTTCGCCGCAACCTCGTTGCCATCCTGCGCGGCATCAAGCCGACCGAGATCGAGGCAACCGTCGATGTTCTCATCGAGGCTGGCTTCGAAGCGATCGAAGTGCCGCTGAATTCCCCTGATCCCTTCGTCTCGATCGAAAAGGCGCGCAAGCGCGCTCCCGCAAACGTGCTGATCGGCGCCGGCACCGTGCTCGAGGTTGCCCAGGTCGATCGCCTTCATGACGTCGGCGGAAATCTGCTCGTCACCCCGAATGTCGAACCCGACGTTATCAGGCGTGCCGTCGCCCATGGCATGGTCGCAATGCCGGGCGTCTTCACGCCGACCGAAGCGCTCCTTGCCGCCAAGTGTGGTGCTGCTGCGCTGAAGTTCTTCCCGGCAAGCGTTCTCGGACCAGGCGGTATTTCGGCGATCAAGGCCATCCTGCCACCGAATCTGCCGATCGGCGCGGTCGGCGGTGTTTCCGATTCCAACTTTGCCGATTACTGGAAGGTCGGCGTTCGTGCCTTCGGTCTTGGCTCCAGCCTGTACAAGCCGGGCGACGATGCCAAGCTTATTGGCGAGCGTGCCGTCAGAAGTGTGGAGGCCTACGACGCCCTGCAGGGCTAAGTGGGAACGACCTTATCTGCATTAAGAGCCCGTCCGCCTGCCGGACGGGCTTTTTTCGTTTCAACTTATGAATATGGCGTGTGACCGATATCACGCGTCAAATCAGATAAACGTGCAGCTGCCCAAATTTGAACATACCTGCGCCGCTTTTTGCGATATAGTATAACTAACTTGGTTGGCGCGGTGCGCCAAAAGGTCCGGTCTGGCGCATTGACCCCTTACCCCCAGCCCCCCAATGCTTCCGGGCCGGACCACACCAGGTTGTTTTCCCTCACAGCGTATTCGGCTTCACCATCATCATCGTCGCACCGACGATATGGGAGGGGTTTCCTTTTTCATCTGCCGTTTGCAGCAGGATCGCACAGCCGTCGCTCTTGTCGTCGCCCATGCGTCTTGCGGGCAGCGTGATGTCCAGAGGCTTCCCGTCCCACATGCCGACAGTCTGCACATCGGTCACGCTGTGCCAGTAGTCCAGGTTCTGTCCGGTGTTTTCACCCTTCAGGACCTCGACGGTCTGATGCTGGCGGAAGTAAACGACGACAACATTGGCCTTGCCGCGACCGGCACCCACCGAAATCGTCAGCTGGTCGTCGTGCCGCGAGGCGCGGATGGGCACAAGCAGGCCCTTGCCGGCAGACTGGAGCTTCTGGAGGCGGCGGTCGATATCCGTTGCGTCGGTGCCCTTCAGGTGCTCACGACCGTTGAGAACCGCTTGGGGCGTGTAAACGCCGCTTCGGCCAAAGGCCTTCGCATAGGCGTATTGCCGCTCGGTGTTCTCGGGCGTGGCAAGTGTATCGGCCCAACCGAGATAATTCCAGTAATCGACGTGATAGGAGAGTGCCACCACCTCGCCCTGGCGGACCAGTTTCTCGAAGGCGCGATCGGCAGGTGGACATGAACGGCAGCCCTGCGAGGTGAAGAGCTCGACGACACCCTTAGGTTCGACAAATTCCTCGGCCGTGCCTTGCCCCGGAAAGAGGAACAGGCTTGCGGCGGCGAGGGCCACCATTGCCCATGCCGTGACCCATGCCGTTGTCTTGTCAGAATTCTTGTGCCGCATGCTATCGAGATGCCTTCACTTGAGTGCAGCACTGATAGCGCCAAGAGCGCCATGCGGGAAGTCACGATGGGGTGAAACTTTCGGCACCGGCCGAGCGTGCTGGTGCAAAAGAGAAGGCCGCCGGTTTCCCGGCGGCCTCTCTTGGTTTTGTGCTTTAACCGATCAGGCGGCGAGATCGCGCAGAACGGTCTGCAGGATGCCACCATTGTTCATGTAGGTCACTTCGTCGAGCGTATCGATGCGGCAGAGCAGCGGTACGTCCTTCACGGTGCCGTCGGAGTAGGTGATCTTGGCGATCTTCTTCTCGCGCGGCCTGATGTCGCCTTCCAGGCCTTCGATCGTCACGATCTCGTCGCCCTTGAGGTTCAGCGAAGCCCAGGTGGTACCTTCTTCGAAGGTGAAGGGCACGACGCCCATGCCCACGAGGTTCGAGCGGTGGATGCGCTCGAAGGACTGGGCGATCACGGCCTTGACGCCGAGAAGGTTGGTGCCCTTGGCTGCCCAGTCGCGCGACGAACCGTTGCCGTATTCGACGCCGGCGAAGATGACGAGCGGAACGCCCTCTTCCTTGTACATCATGGCTGCATCATAGATCGACAGCTCTTCCTTGGACGGATAGTGGACGGTGTAGCCACCTTCCTTGCCGTTCGGGCCGAGCATGTGGTTGCGGATGCGGATGTTGGCGAAGGTGCCGCGCATCATGACTTCATGATTGCCGCGGCGTGTGCCGTACTGGTTGAAGTCCGCCACGCCGACGCCGTTGTCGGTCAGGTAGGCACCTGCCGGAGACGCTGCCTTGATCGAACCGGCCGGAGAGATGTGGTCGGTGGTGATCTTGTCGCCGAAGAGACCAAGGACGCGGGCGCCGTTGATGTTCTTCAGGCCCGAGCCAGTCTTGCCCATGCCGACGAAGTAAGGCGGGTTCTGCACATAGGTCGACTTGTCATCCCAGGCATAGGTCTGACCGGCGGGGACCTGAACGGCCTGCCAGTTTTCGTCGCCCTTGAAGACGTCGGCATACTTCGATTCGTAAAGTTCGCGCGTGACGTATTTCAGGATGAATTCCTGGATCTCGTGCGAGGTCGGCCAGATGTCCTTGAGGAAGACCGGGTTGCCGTTCTGGTCTTCACCGAGCGGCTCCGTGGTCAGGTCCTTCTGGACCGTGCCGGCAAGCGCGTAGGCAACGACCAGCGGCGGAGATGCCAAGTAGTTGGCCTGGACGTCAGGCGAGATGCGGCCTTCGAAGTTACGGTTACCCGAAAGTACGCCTGCGGTGATCAGGCCCTTGTCGTTGATCGTCTTCGAGATTGGCGCCGGCAGTGGGCCGGAGTTGCCGATGCAAGTGGTGCAGCCGAATCCGACGAGATTGAAGCCGAGGGCATCGAGTGAAGTCTGAAGGCCCGACTTGGCGAGATATTCGCCAACGACCTGAGATCCCGGCGCAAGCGAGGTTTTCACCCACGGCTTGGACTTCAGGCCCTTGGCAACGGCGTTGCGCGCGAGAAGGCCAGCTGCAATCAGCACGCTCGGGTTCGAGGTGTTGGTGCAGGAGGTGATTGCGGCAATCGCCACGTCGCCATGGCCCAGGTCGAAGTCCGTGCCTTCAACCGCGTAGCGGTTCGAGAGCTGGCCGGGCTTCTTGTAATCGCCTTCGAGCGCCGTTGCGAAGTTAGGAGCAATGGTTTCGAGCGGCAGGCGGCCTTCCGGACGCTTCGGGCCGGCCATGGACGGGACAACGTCGCCGAGATCGAGTTCCAGCGTGTCGGTGAAGACGAGATCCGAACCGTCGCTGTCACGCCACATGCCCTGAACCTTCGAATAGGCTTCGACGAGGGCGATACGGTCCTTGGTGCGGCCGGACATGGTCAGGTAGTTGATGGTTTCGCCATCAACCGGGAAGAAGCCGCAGGTCGCGCCGTATTCCGGACCCATGTTGCCGATCGTTGCACGGTCGGCGAGCGACATCGAATCAAGGCCGGGGCCGTAGAATTCGACGAACTTGGAGACGACGCCCTTCTTGCGCAGCATCTGCACGACGGTCAGAACGAGGTCGGTCGCGGTCACGCCTTCCTTGACCTTGCCGGTCAGCTTGAAGCCGATGACTTCAGGCAGCAGCATGGAGACCGGCTGGCCGAGCATGGCGGCTTCAGCTTCGATACCGCCAACGCCCCAGCCGAGAACGCCGAGACCGTTGATCATCGTGGTGTGGCTGTCCGTGCCGACGCAGGTGTCCGGGTAGGCGGTGGTTTCGCCGTCCTCATCCTTGGTCCAGACGGTCTGGCCGAGGTATTCCAGATTGACCTGGTGACAGATGCCGGTGCCGGGCGGCACGACGCGGAAGTTTTTGAATGCCTGCTGGCCCCACTTCAGGAAGCGGTAGCGCTCGCCGTTGCGCTCGTATTCGAGTTCGACGTTGCGGGCGAAAGCTGTCGGCGTGCCGAATTCGTCGACGATGACCGAGTGGTCGATGACGAGGTCGACAGGAACCAGCGGGTTGATCTTTTCCGGATCACCACCGAGATTGACCATGGCGTCGCGCATGGCGGCGAGGTCGACAACGGCGGGAACGCCGGTGAAGTCCTGCATCAGCACGCGGGCCGGACGATAGGCGATTTCTGCCTCGGTCAGGCCCTTGTTAGCAAGCCATTCGGCAACGGCCTGAATGTCCTTCTTGGTGACCGAACGGCCATCTTCGTTACGGAGAAGGTTCTCGAGAAGCACCTTCATCGAGTAAGGGAGCTTCGATACACCGGCAAGACCGTTCGCTTCGGCCTTCGGGATGCTGTAGTAGACATAGTCTTTGCCGTCAACGGTCAGGACCGACCGGCAATTGAAGCTGTCGAGAGATTTAGCCACGGATAGAAACCCCGCATATTCTGATAGCCAACACAATCGTGCGGACGCCTATGCACTTCATGCACATCAGGATGCGGGTACGACCATTTCCGCTGTCCGCACGTGAAAATCGCTCCTCGCGATATTCAAGTTCGGCACAAGGATGAACTTCACGCCGGCCGCTGGCGTGGTTGCAGGTCTTATAGATAATTTCTAAGAAAGGCGCCAGACCGACGAAGGACGAAAACGGAATTTTTTATGAGGCAGGCCTCATCCTGCCAGAAGGCGACCATGATCAGGTTCGAAGCCGAAAATCTCTCAGCGCGCCGTGGCGAGGATCTGATTTTCGTTAATGTTTCCTTTAAGTTGGCTCCAGGAGAAGCGATGGTTCTGACGGGCCGAAACGGCTCCGGAAAATCGACGCTTCTGCGCGTCATTGCCGGACTTCTTCGTCCGGAGACAGGCCGGGCGGTCTGTGTCTCCGACGCGGACGTAGAGGCCCGGCCCGCCGGAGAATTCAGCCATTACCTCGGCCATCGAAACGGCATGAAGCGCGAACTGACGGTCGCCGAGAACCTCGCCTTCTGGAAATCCTTCCTCGGCGATATCCGCGGAGGAGTGGGGCTCAGCGTGGAGGAGGCGGCTGCGGCCGTCGATCTTTCCGGCATCACGCATCTTCCGTACGGCTATCTTTCTGCCGGACAGCAGCGGCGCTTCGCCATGGCGCGGCTTCTTGTCGCGCATCGCCCGGTCTGGATCCTCGACGAGCCGACGGCCGCACTCGACCGCAAGGCGGACGCGATGTTCGAAGAGCTCGTGCGCCGTCACCGGCAGTCTGGCGGTATCGCACTTGCCGCAACCCATCAGCCGCTCGGGATGGAAGGAGCCCAGACCTTGGAGATGCTCGGCTTCGATGGCGTCGAATTGGAGTATTCCGCATGATGGCGCTTTTTCTCCGGGATCTGAAACTCTCCGTCCGTGCCGGCGGCGGCGCGATGATCGGTGTCCTGTTCTTCACCACGGTCGTTGCCGTCATCCCCTTCGGTGTGGGGCCGGATCTCAATCTGCTCTCGCGGATCGGACCTGCCATCGTCTGGATCGGGGCCCTGCTCTCTGCCCTGCTCGGCCTCGATCGGCTGTTCCAGGCCGAACGCGACGACGGGTCGCTCGACATTCTGCTAATGCAGGAAACACCGCTCGTGCTCACAGTGCTCGTCAAATGTCTGGCGCATTGGGTTGCGACCGGTCTGCCGCTGGTGATCGCCTCGCCGCTTCTCGGCCTTTTCATGAACATGGATGAGGTCGCCATCGGCGCCGTGATGCTGACACTGCTGGTCGGATCGCCGGCGATCACCTTCATCGGTGCGGCCGGTGCCGCGGTCGCCGTCGCCCTGCCCCGCGGTGGTCTGCTGGTGTCCATTCTCGTGCTGCCGCTTGCCGTCCCCGTGCTGATCTTCGGTGTCAGTGCCTCCTATGCGGCGGTGGAGGATCCTGCCCCTTTCCTGCCGCCCTTCATGTTCCTTTCGGCCATCACGCTTCTCTTTGCCGTGATCGGACCCGTGGGTGCGGCCGCCGCCTTGCGCAGTTCAGGCGATTGAGACAATTCGGCTTGACTAGGATCAATTGCAGGGCCGGCTGAGACAGGCTAGAACAAGGCATGACCGACAATAGCATCGCCCTGACCAAGATTATCGATCTCGCCAACCCGACGCGATTCCTCGCTTTTGTCGAGCGGGCCCTGCCGTGGTTTGTCGGCATCACCGCGCTCCTCTTTGTCGTGGGGCTATACCTTGGTTTCACGTCAGAGACGGACTACCAGCAGGGTGATACCGTGCGCATCATGTATGTGCATGTGCCTGCCGCCTGGCTCTCGATGATGTGTTATTCCGTGATGGCACTCTCGGCGATCGGCACGCTGGTCTGGCGTCATCCGCTGGCGGATGTCAGCCACAAGGCTGCTGCCCCGCTCGGGGCGGCCTTTACGCTGATTGCTCTCGTCACCGGTTCGCTGTGGGGCAAGCCGATGTGGGGCACCTGGTGGGTCTGGGATGCGCGCCTCACCTCGGTCTTCGTGCTGTTCCTGATGTATCTGGGCCTGATTGCGCTTAATCGATCCATGGACGACCCGTCCAAGGCTGCGCGTGTCAGCGCCGTCCTGATCCTGGTCGGCTTCGTCAACATCCCGATCATCAAGTTCTCGGTCGACTGGTGGAACACGCTGCACCAGCCGGCCAGCGTCATGCGCCTCGACGGTCCGACCATCCATCCCGAGTTTCTCTGGCCGCTCCTCGTCATGGCTTTGGCCTTCACCCTCCTCTTTTTCACGCTGCATCTGATGGCGATGCGCAACGAGATATGGCGCCGCCGTGTCGGCGCACAGCGCCGCATGGCAGCCCGTCAGGCTGGCCGGGAGCATCAGGCATGACGCACGCCTTCTACGTCATTGGATCTTATGTACTGACAGCTGCCATCTGTCTCAGTTTGGCCGTCTGGATCTATCTCGACGGTCGGGCCCGACAGGCGGAACTGAAAGCACTTGAAGGACAGGGCATTCGCCGCCGTTCGGCCTCTGCCGGACAGGACACGTCGGCATGACCGAGCGCAGCGAAACCGAAGTAGCCGGTTCCAAGGGGCGTGGGCGGTACTTCATTGCCGCCTTGCCGCTCGTCCTGTTTGCCGGTCTGGCTGCGGTCTTCATGACCCAGCTTCAATCCGGTCGCGACGTATCGGAGATCCCGTCGGCCCTGATTGGGACCAAGGCACCGGTACTCGATCTTGCCGCTCTTGAGGGCTCCGAGCGCCCGGCGCTGACCACGGCCGCCATTTCCGGCAAGCTGACGCTGGTCAACGTGTTTGCCTCCTGGTGCGTGCCCTGCCGCCAGGAACACCCGATGCTGCTCGAACTCTCCAAGGACCCACGCGTCAATGTCGTCGGGATCAATTACAAGGACCGCAACGACAACGCGCTGCGGTTTCTTGGCGAACTCGGCAATCCCTACGACGCGATCGGGGTTGATCCAAATGGCAAGGCTGCCATCGATTGGGGTGTCTATGGCATTCCGGAAAGCTATCTCGTGGGACCCGATGGCATGATCCTCTACAAGAAGGTCGGTCCCTTCGATCCGGAGAGCTTCAAGACCCAGCTGATGCCGGCGATCGAAAAGGCCCTGGCCGGCAGCTGAGCCTCCTCGATCAGAGAGCTCCCTGCCATGTCTTCACCGCCTCGATCGGCCAAACCAGCATGACGACGTTTAGCGTCAGGTTGTCTCTGATGACGATGGCCGTCAGGATTTCGAACGCGATCGTGAGCACCACCGTCAGCCAGATCGGCGCGCGCACCGCAAAGAAGAAACCGGCGATCATCGCGACCATATCCATCCCCGAGTTCAGGATGCTGTCGCCGCTATAGCCGACCGCCATGGTGGCCGTCCGATAGCGGTCGAGGACAAGAGGCGAGTTTTCCAGGATTTCCCAGCCGGCTTCGATCAACGCTGCGAGCGCGAGCTTTGCCGCGAGCGGCTTTTTGCGCAGCACGAGCCAGCCGAGGCCATAAAAGAGGAAGCCGTGAATGATGTGAGACGGAGTGTACCAGTCAAACAGATGCTGGGAGTTTCCAGGCGTGTTCACGCCCGCTTCGAAAAGCTTCACATAGCCGCATTCGCAGATCCAGAGCCGCCCCATCAGATACTGGGAGACAACCTGAACGAGGATGATGACGAAGGTCACCGCCAGCCAGAAATGCGTCGTCGAGTTCTCGCCCGCCTGGCTGGTCGTATCGGTCATTCCGCTTCCTTCTCTTCCAGCGAGTGCTTCATGATCAGCGGCATCTGGGCGAGCGTAAAGAGGATGGTGATCGGCATGGTGCCCCAGACCTTGAAGCTGACCCAGACATCATCGGAAAAATTGCGCCAGACGACCTCGTTCAACACGGCGAGGAAGAGGAAGAAGATGCCCCAGCGGAGCGTCAGCTTCCGCCAGCCTTCAGCGTCCAGCTGGAAGGCAGCGTTGAACACGTAACCCAGAAGCGAGGTGCCGAAGGCCAAGCCCCCGAGCAGAACGACGCCGAAGAGCGTGTTGACGATCGTCGGCTTCATCTTGATGAAGGTGTCGTCCTGGAGCCAGATCGACAGGCCGCCGAAGACCAGGACGACAATGCCCGAGACAAAGGGCATGACCGGCAGGTGCTTGAAGACGATCTTCGAAATGATCAGCGAGAGGATGGTTGCGGCCATGAAGAGGGCGGTCGCAATCAAGAGCGGCCCGCCGATCGCTGTCAGCTCCGGAAATGTCCGGGCCAGCCATTCGCCGCGCAGGTTGCCGAAGAAGAAGATCAGGAGCGGCCCGAGTTCAAGCGCCATCTTCAGCAGGGGATTCTGTTTCTCGGCCTTGGAGGCGTGGGTATCGGTGGATGTATCCGACATGATGTCGTTCCCTAAAGTTTCCGGCGCTCAGCGCGCGATGCCGGCAATGGCGCTGGCGAAGTCTTCCGCCTCGAAGGGTTCGAGGTCGTCGATGCCTTCGCCGACGCCGATGAAATAGACTGGCAGTTTGTGTTTTGCCGCGATGGCAACCAGTATGCCGCCGCGCGCCGTGCCGTCGAGCTTGGTCATGATCAGGCCGTTGACGCCCGCCACATTGCGGAAGATCTCGACCTGCTGCAGGGCGTTCTGGCCTGTCGTGGCATCCAGCGTCTGCAGCACCGTATGCGGCGCATCCGGATCCAGCTTGCCGAGAACGCGGACGATCTTTTCGAGTTCCGCCATAAGCTCCGTCTTGTTCTGCAGCCGGCCGGCGGTATCGATGATCAGGACATCGGATTTTTCCGCCTTGGCCTTCTCGAAGGCTTCATAGGCGAGGCCTGCGGCATCGGCGCCGAGCTTGGTGCCGATGAAGGTCGAGCCGGTGCGGTCTGCCCAGATTTTCAGCTGCTCGATGGCGGCCGCACGGAAGGTGTCGCCGGCGGCGAGCATAATCTTGAGACCCGAGCCCGACAGCTTGGCGGCCAGCTTGCCGATGGTTGTCGTCTTGCCGGTTCCGTTCACACCAACGACGAGAATGACATGCGGCTTGTGGCTGAGATCAAGGGCCAGTGGCTTGGCGACCGGCTTCAGCACCTTGACGATCTCTGTCGCCATGATCTTGGTGACGTCCTCACCGGTCACATCCTTGCCGTAACGCTCGGAGGCCAGCGTGTCGGTGACGCGGAGCGCCGTTTCGACGCCAAGGTCGGCCTGGATCAGCAGGTCTTCCAGCTCCTCGAGCGTCTCGTCATCCAGCTTGCGCTTGGTGAAGAGCGCGGTGATCTGGCTCGTCAGCTGCGAGGAGGTGCGGAAGAGGCCGGCTTTCAGGCGCTGGAACCAGCTCAGTTTCTCCGCCTGGGCGGGTGCTTCGGGTTCTGGCGCTCTGGTCTCAGCGGAGGCGAAACCCTTGGGCAGGACGGGGACCACGGGCTCCGATACAGAATCCAAGGCGGCCGCGGTTTCAATTTCTGCTTCCGGCTCGTCGGCTTCCGCCTCGAGCAAGTCTAGCGGCACCATGGAGAGATCTTCAGGCGACAGATCGTCCGCCGGTCCGCCGGCCGTTTCCATCTCTTCTGCGAGAACCGGGTCCTTGGCCACGACTAAATCTTCGTCGTGATCTTTCGGCTCGCTTTCGGCATAGATCGCAGCCTTCTCCTCGGCCGTCAGCTCCGCCGGTGCTGCGGGCGTTTCTGCCGGCTTCTCCTTGCCGAAGGTGAAGACTTTCTTGATGAAGCCGAGGGCCATGGTCACTCTATTCCGTCTCTCAGGCAGCCGCGTCAGCCGCTGCCGATACAATCGTCAGATGGCGACCGTTATGGCCGCCTATCGAGACCTCGACGAGGCTGCCAGGGTTCATGCCGGGCGCTGCAACGAGGGTGAAGTCTTCCGTATGCGCCATTTCGTTGCGCTCGACCAGCAGCTTCTGCCGGGTCCCGACACGCGAGGCGAGATGGATAGCCTGCAATTGATCGGCGACGGCCCGAAGGTCTGCGGCACGCGCCTTGACGAGTGCCCGGTCCAGCTGCGGCATGCGCGCTGCCGGCGTGCCAGGGCGGGGGCTGTAGGGAAAGACATGCAGGTGCGCTATGCCGATCTCCTCGGCAAGGCGCGCGGAGTTTGCTGCCATCTCCTCGGTCTCCGTCGGGAAACCGGCGATCATGTCGGCGCCGAAGGCAAAGCCGGGGCGCAGCCGCCGGACCTGCTCGGCAAAGGCAATCGCGTCGGCGCGCGAGTGCCGCCGCTTCATGCGCTTCAGGATCATGTCGTCGCCATGCTGCAGCGATAGATGCAGATGCGGCATGAAACGCGGTTCCTCGGCGATCAGGTCGAAGAGATGGCTGTCGGCCTCGATGCTGTCGATCGAGGAGAGGCGCAGCCGCAGGATCTCCGGCACCTGCTTCAGGAGCGTCTTGGCGAGAAGGCCAAGCGTCGGATTGCCAGGCAGGTCCGCGCCATAACTCGTCGCATCCACCCCGGTCAGCACCACTTCGCGATAGCCGTTCTCGACAAGCTTGCGCGCCTGGTCGACGACGGCGCCCATCGGCACGGAGCGCGAATTGCCGCGGCCATAGGGAATGATGCAGAAGGTGCAGCGGTGATCGCAGCCATTCTGCACCTGCAGGAAGCCGCGCACATGGCCGTCGATATGCGCCACCATCTGCGGTGCCGTTTCGGTCACGCTCATGATGTCGTTGACGGCAACCTTCGCTTCCGCCGAGACACCGAAATCCGGCAGGCGGCGGTAGTGCTCGGCCTTGAGCTTTTCCTCGTTGCCGAGGACGGCGTCGACCTCGGGCATATCAGCGAAGTTTTGCGCCTCCGTCTGGGCAGCACAGCCGGTGACGATGATACGGGCTCCCGGGTTCTCCCGGCGCGCCCGGCGGATCGCCTGGCGGGCCTGGCGCACGGCCTCCGAGGTGACCGCACAGGTGTTGACGAGGATCGCGTTGTCGAGGCCGGCCTTGGCGGCTTCGGCCTTCATGACTTCGGATTCATAGGTGTTGAGGCGACAGCCGAAGGTGATGACCTCGACAGAACCCTTTTGCACGGAAGTCACGGGGTGGCGGCCTCTGCATCGGCGCTCATATCGCGCTGCCAGCTGCCGGTGGCCGGATCAACCATGCCCGACCATTCCCATTCCGCGGGGCCGGTCATCACGACCTTGTCGTCGGCGCGCCAATCGATGGTCAGCGTGCCGCGATTGGGGCTCGACGCCACCGTGATCGTTACCTTGCGCTCGGTGCGGCCGGTGCGCGCAGCAGACACGCCAGCGGCGCAGGCAGCAGACCCGCAGGCAAGCGTCAGGCCGGCGCCGCGTTCCCAGGTGCGTGTCACCATTGATGTCTTCGAGATGACCTGGGCCAGCGTGATATTGGCCTTTTCCGGGAAGATCGGATGGTTTTCGAGGAGCGGCCCGAAACGTTCCAGGTCATAGGTCATCGGGTCGCGATCGACCCAGAACACAGCATGCGGATTGCCCATCGACATGGCCGAGGGCGAATGCAGGATCGGCGCGTCGATCGGACCGATCTGCAGCTCGATGCGGCTGGTGTCGTGGAATTCTTCCGAGAGCGGGATCTTGTCCCAGGCAAAGACTGGCTTGCCCATGTCGACGGAGATCGTGCCATCCGCATGCTCTACGGCGTTGAGGATGCCGGCGATGGTCTGGAAGGTGAAGCTCTTGCGACCGGTTTCGCTGGCGAGTGCCTGCACCACGCAGCGCGTGCCGTTGCCGCAGGCCTGCGCCTTCGAGCCATCGCAATTCAGGATGTCGATATAGGCGTCCGTGCCGTCGACCTTGGGATCATGGATGGCCATGATCTGGTCGAAGGCCGTTGCCTGTTCGGCGGCGAGCGCGACTGCGGCAGCCGGGGTCACCCGGTCGGTGCGACCGCGCATGTCAATGACCAGGATCTTGTTGCCAAGCCCGTTCATCCTAGCGAATTCGACCCGATCCGACATCGTCACTCCATACAACTGCACTTTCAGCCTATATGGCGGAAATACAGCCAAATTACCAGTAGAGCGACCAAAACCGCGCAACCATGGTCAACGCCATGGCTCGGTGACTCCAAGCCATTCGCGAGTTCGCGCCTCCGGATCGGCATTGAGCGTGATGTCGGTGACCACGGCCGCACTGTCGCCACCTGCCGCAAAGACACCGGGAAGCCGGTCGGGGCGAAGCCCGCCGATCGCGACCAGGGGCAGGGGGGCGATCTTTTCTTTCCACATGGTCAGCCGTTCCAGGCCCTGCGGGGCCCAGGGCATCTTTTTCAGGATCGTCGGATAGACAGGGCCGAGGGCAACATAATCAGGCTTGGCGGCGAGCGCGGTTTCGAGTTCGGCCTCGTCATGGGTGGAGAGGCCGAGCTTCAGGCCCGCGCTGCGGATCGCTGCGAGATCGGCCGTTGCCAGATCCTCCTGGCCGAGATGGACGAAGTCGCAGGCCTCGTCGATGGCGATCTGCCAGAAGTCGTTAACGATGAGCTGGCAGCCTTGGTCGGCACAACATTGCCGGGCGCGGCGGATGTGCTGGCGAAGCACAATTTCCTCTGCGTCCTTCATCCGCAGCTGCACTAGCTTCACACCCAGCGGCACCAGCCGCTCGATCCAGTCGGCATTGTCGACGATCAGGTAGAAGGGATCGAGCTTCATGCGAAAACCCCCTTTCCGATGACGGGGGTGGATGGCACGGCCATGTCGCGCGGTTCCAGCATGCCGGCATGATGGGCGATATGTCCTGCCTCGATTGCCTTGGCAAAGGCCTCGGCCATATCAGCCGGATCGCCGGCGCTGGCGACGGCGGTGTTGAGCAACACGGCGTCATAGCCGAGTTCCATCACAACAGTCGCATGGGAGGGACGACCGATGCCGGCATCGATGATCAGCGGCACGTCGGGGAATTCCGCCCGCATGGATTTGAGTGCCGGCAGATTCTGCGGCCCCATGGCACTGCCGATCGGGGCGCACCAGGGCATCAACACCCGGCATCCGGCGGCGAGCAGCTTCTCCCCGACCACCAGATCGTCTGTCGTGTAGGGGAAGACCTCGAAGCCTTCGGCGTTCAAGATCTTCGCCGCGTCCACCAGTTCGAAAACATCAGGCTGCAGCGTGTCGTGATGGCCGATCACCTCGAGCTTGATCCAGCTGGTGCCGAAGACCTCCCGCGCCATCTTTGCCGTCAGCACCGCCTCGCGGGCGCTGTGGCAACCGGCGGTGTTGGGCAGGACGTGGACGCCGAGGTCGCGGATCAGCTGGAAGAAGGCCCCGCCCGCCTTGCCGCCTGCGGTTTCCCGGCGCAGCGACACGGTGACGATCTCGGTCTTCGATCGCCGCACCGCCTCCGCCAGGATCGCGGGCGAGGGGTAGCGCGCCGTGCCGAGCAGCAGGCGCGAGGAGACGGTCTTGCCATAGAGTTCCAGGGCCATGTCAGCCTCCCTGCATGGGCGAGAGGATCTCGATCCGGTCGCCATCGTTCAGTGCCTGCGACGATCGCTCCTCGCGAGGAACCAGGTCGCCATTGACGGCGGTTGCCAGCCAGTCGCCCTCGTAGTCGAGCTTGGCGAGGAGATCGGCGAGGTTGCCGGCATCGAGCTCCAGAGCTTCTCCGTTGACGGTGAGCTTCATGCGCTCCTCCTTCTCTCGATTGCGTTTGTGGTCGTGAGCCTGTCCGCCGCCTCACGCGCCAGTGCTGGAGCCAGCAAAAAGCCGTGGCGGTGCATGCCGGCCACTGCCAGGCCGTCTGAGGTTTTGATGAGGCGTGGCACATTGTCCGGGAAAGCCGGGCGGATGCCGGTGCCGGTTTCCACGATGCGCGCCTCGGCAAAGGCCGGGTGCAGCGCATAGGCGGTGTTCAGCAGCTCCATCATCGAGCGCGCCGTGATCGGTCCGTCATCGTCAGTCTCGATCATGGTCGCGCCCAGCATGAAAAGCCCGTTGCCGCGCGGCACGATGTAGAGGGGGTGGCGGGGATGCAGCAGACGCACGGGACGGGAGAGGGTGACGTCACCCGTCTCGAGATAGAGCATCTCGCCGCGCACACCGCGCAATCCGTCGATCTCACCGATCGCCTGTGGTCCCCGGCAATCCACGACGCTCGCATAGCCTCCCGCATCAGCGGCCTCCTCCCCGAAGCGGAAGGAGACACCCAACTGCCGCGCTGCCTGATAAAGACGCCGCAATGCCTTGCGGGGATCGAGATGGGCCTCTTCTGAGAAGAAGAGGCCGCTGCCGAAGCGCCCTTTGAGATCCGGCTCAAGCTCTGCGATCTCGTCCTCGCCCAGCCAGCGATGGCCGCGCGTGCGGGTCGCAAAGCGCTTGAGGTCGGCGAGATCACGCGGGTTGGCCAGCACCAGCGTGCCCCGGCGCTGGACGAGACCGGGCACGGCCTCGTCCCACCAGTCGGCAGCGGCAAGCCCTGATGTCAGCACGATCTCTTCCGCCGCCTCCCGCTCGCAATAGGGGGCGAGCATGCCGCCCGCCCAATGGGAGGCGCCAAGCCCGATATCGGCCCGGCGCTCCACGACCTCGACGGAGACGCCCTTTCGCGCCAGTTCCAGCGCCGTCGCCAGCCCTCCGACACCGGCGCCCTTTAGGAGGATGGTCATCACCGCTCTCCCGTCTCAAGCGCTGCGATCTCGTCTGCCGTCATGTAGAGATCGCCGCCGGCCCGGTATTTCTCCGCCATGGCGGTCAGGCCCTCCTTCTGGGCCTCGGCGCGGATGTCATGCGAGATCCGCATCGAGCAGAATTTCGGCCCGCACATCGAGCAGAAATGCGCAACCTTGTGCGCCTCCTTCGGCAGGGTTTCGTCATGGAAGGCGCGGGCCGTTTCCGGGTCGAGCGAGAGGTTGAACTGATCCTCCCAACGGAATTCGAAGCGGGCCCGGCTGAGTGCATCATCGCGCAGCTGCGCTGCCGGATGGCCCTTGGCGAGGTCGGCGGCATGGGCTGCTATCTTGTAGGTGATGACGCCGGTCTTCACATCGTCACGGTCGGGCAGGCCCAGATGCTCCTTCGGCGTGACGTAGCAGAGCATCGCGGTGCCAAACCAGCCGATCATCGCGGCACCAATGCCGGAGGTGATGTGGTCATAGCCGGGTGCGATATCCGTCGTCAGCGGCCCCAGCGTATAGAAGGGGGCCTCGCCGCAGGTCTTCAGCTGCTTGTCCATGTTCTCCTTGATCTTGTGCATGGGAACATGGCCGGGCCCCTCGATCATCACCTGGCAATCTCTCTCCCAGGCAATCTTGGTCAGCTCACCCAGCGTCTCCAGTTCGGCAAACTGGGCGGCATCATTGGCATCGGCAATCGAGCCGGGGCGCAAGCCGTCGCCCAGCGAGAAGGAGACGTCATAGGCGCGGCAGATGTCGCAGATTTCCTCGAAATGCTCGTAGAGGAAGCTCTCCTTGTGATGATGCAGACACCACTTGGCCATGATCGAACCGCCGCGCGATACGATGCCGGTCACGCGGTTGACGGTGAGCGGGATGTAATGCAGCCGCACGCCGGCATGGATGGTGAAATAGTCGACACCTTGCTCGGCCTGCTCGATCAGCGTGTCGCGATAGACCTCCCAGGTCAGATCCTCGGCAATGCCGCCGACCTTTTCCAGTGCCTGGTAGAGCGGCACGGTGCCGATCGGGACGGGCGAATTGCGGATGATCCAGTCGCGGATGTTGTGAATGTTGCGGCCGGTCGAGAGATCCATGACCGTGTCGGCTCCCCAGCGGATCGCCCAGACCATCTTCTCGACTTCCTCGGCCATGGAGGAGGTGACGGCGGAATTGCCGATATTGGCGTTGATCTTCACCAGGAAATTCCGGCCGATGATCATCGGTTCGAGTTCGGGATGGTTGATGTTGGCGGGGATGATGGCCCTCCCTGAGGCGATCTCCTGGCGGACGAATTCCGGCGTGACGTGATCCGGGATAGCGGCGCCGAAGCTTTCACCGTCACGGACAAGCGCTTCCTTCGCTGCCTTGCGGCCGAGGTTTTCTCGGATCGCGACAAATTCCATTTCCGGCGTGATGATGCCGGCGCGGGCATAGGCGAGCTGTGTGACGGCCTTGCCGCCCGTTGCGCGAAGGGGTTGATGTTTCACGGGAAACACCGGGGTCATCTTGTCGGCAGAGACGAAGCCGTTGTCTTCGGGCTTGATCGCGCGGCCGTCATAGGCCTCGACATCGCCGCGTGCCTCGACCCAGGCTGTCCGGTGCCGCCAGAGGCCCTGATCGATGGCGATAGTGGCTTGCGGATCGGTGTAGGGTCCCGATGCATCGTAGACATTGACCGGCGGTTCGCCGGAGGTCGGATGCAGCGCGATCTGGCGCAGGGGCACGCGGATATCCGGGTGCATATCGCCCGGCAGGAAGATCTTGGTCGAGGCGGGAAGCGGCCCGGTGGTGACGTCGGGTCTGTCGAAATGCGGGGCAATGTTCATCATGGAGCTCCAAGTGTTCAGGTTGGAGACCCAGTCATGTCAGCCGGAATGATGGAAAGACGCCACGGGATTCGGATTCCGAATCGTCGTTTTTGCAGCGCTCGCACCGTCCCTACGCCAGTATGAACTGGATCAGGTTCAACGGGTCATCGCGCTGCTTGTCCCTTGCGGTTTGGCGTAGCGAAATCTCAGCCCCTTGTCGGGACACCCCTGGTGAATGCATTAAGTCTGGCCAAAAGCGGCCGGTCTGTCAACGCGGAAGGTGAGCCTCAGGCGCCGGCGCGAGGCACCTCGAACTGCTGGCCGGGGCGCAATCCCTTGAAGCGCTCATTGCCAATGCCGGCCGCAGACATGGCCACGCCCAGTGCCTTCGGCGGATCGTCGATGCCTTCATTGGTCAGCTGGAACGTGCCGAAATGGTGGCCTATGCCGAAGGCCGCGCCGCTCAAGCGAAAGCCTTCGATCGCTTCTTCCGGGTTCTGGTGCTGCGCCTTCATGAACCAGCGCGGCTCGTAGGCGCCGATCGGCATGATGGCGATCCTGATGTCGCCATGCTTTGCCTTGATCTCGCGATAGTGCTTTCCTTCGGCATAGCCGGTATCGCCGATGTGATAGATCTTGCCGCCTGGCGTCTCGATGACGAAGGCAGCCCAGAGCGCCATGCGCCGGTCGCCCATACCGCGCGCCGACCAGTGATGGCAGGGCTCGCAATGGATGGCCACGCCCTTACCGATCTCGACCCGGTCACCCCAATCCATGACATCAGCCACCATGCCCGGCATGTCGTCGCGCATGATGGTGTCGTTGCCGAGCGGGGTGACGATGCGGGGATTGTCCCGCCTGAAAAGGCGCCTCAGCGTCGCCGTGTCCAGATGGTCGTAGTGATTGTGGGTGACGATGACGATGTCGATTTTCGGCAGGTCGTCGAAGGTTACACCCGGCGGATTGTTGCGCTTTGGTCCGGCAAAGGAGACGGGGCTTGCGCGCTCCGACCAGACCGGGTCGGTCAGGATGTTCAGCCCTGCCGTCTGGATGAGCAGGGTCGCATGGCCGACCATGGTCACGACAAGCCGGCTTCCCTCGACACGTGGTTCCGGTTTCGTCGTCACGACATCGGCAGCCTGCGCCGGTCGCGGCCACTCGATCTTGCCGCCGCCGAACTGCCAGCGGAGGAACTCCGAGAAGCCGCGTGGCTCCTCTCCGCCCGGGTTGAAGAACACCTTGCCGTCGAAATGATCTGAGGCCGGACCGGAATAATAGCGGTTGCCCGCATGTGCCTCGCGCAAGCCGAGACCTCCGAGTGTTGCGGCAACGAGGCCGAAGCCCGACCATTTGAGAAAGCTGCGTCTGTTCATGGCTTACCCATATGTGGTTTTGTCAATTCTACGGCAATAGGCCCGCCGCAGATTGCTGGATGCAGCGGATCTCCCGAAAAATCGGGGCTTTGCTTGACTTCCCGACCGTTTTCCTGTTTATCCGCCGCAATCTGCGAAGAGACGAGCACTCCGAGCCGCCGACCGGGACCCGAACAGGTATAAAGAGATCCCGGAGGTCAACACCCGAAAGCGCGTTGCGCCCTCGGGTGCTTTTTGGCTTTGCGTCTTGTTTTCCGCGCGGAGAAGACCGAGGTTTGGGGTTCCCCGAACCATGCAAGGAAGAGCCGATGTTTGAGAACCTCCAGGACCGTCTTGGCTCCATTCTGAATGGACTGACCGGCCGTGGCGCACTGTCCGAGGCGGATGTCTCGGCTGCTCTGCGCGAGGTCCGTCGTGCCCTTCTCGAGGCCGATGTTGCTCTCGAGGTGGTCCGCGCCTTCACCGACAAGGTTCGTGAAAAGGCTGTTGGCGCCTCGGTCCTGAAGTCGATCAAGCCCGGGCAGATGGTCGTCAAGATCGTCCATGACGAGCTGGTCGAGATGCTTGGCACCGAAGGTGTGTCGATCGACCTCAATGCCGCAGCTCCCGTTGTCATCATGATGGTCGGTCTGCAGGGCTCGGGTAAGACGACGACCACCGGCAAGATCGCCAAGCGGCTGACGGATCGTGACAAGAAGAAGGTCCTGATGGCCTCGCTCGACACGCGTCGTCCGGCCGCCCAGGAACAGCTGCGTCAGCTCGGCGTGCAGACCGGCATCGATACCCTGCCTGTTATCGCCGGTCAGTCGCCGACCGATATCGCGAGCCGCGCCGTCCAGGCCGCGAAGCTCGGCGGCCATGACGTGGTCATCCTCGACACCGCCGGCCGTACGCATATCGACGAGCCGCTGATGATGGAAATGGCCGAGATCAAGTCTCGCGCCAAGCCGCATGAAATCCTGCTGGTCGCAGACTCGCTGACCGGTCAGGACGCCGTCAATCTCGCCCGCAATTTTGATGAACGCGTCGGGATCACCGGCCTCGTTCTGACCCGCATGGACGGCGATGGCCGCGGCGGTGCGGCGCTCTCGATGCGCGCCGTCACCGGCAAGCCGATCAAGCTGATCGGTGTCGGCGAGAAGATGACGGAACTCGACGAGTTCCATCCCCGCCGTATCGCCGACCGCATCCTTGGCATGGGCGACATCGTCTCGCTGGTCGAGAAGGCTGCCGAGAACATCGACGCGGACAAAGCCCGCGCCATGGCCGAGAAGATGGCCAAGGGCAAGTTCGACCTCAACGACCTCGCCGAGCAGATCAAGCAGATGCAGGCCATGGGCGGCATGGGCGGGATCATGGGCATGATGCCGGGCATGGCCGGCATGAAGGACAAGATCTCGGCCGCCGGCCTCGATGACAAGGTGTTCAAGCGCCAGCTCGCCATCATCTCCTCGATGACCAAGGCTGAGCGCGCCAATCCCGACGTTCTGAAACATTCCCGGAAGAAGCGCATCGCAGCCGGCTCCGGCACCGATGCCTCCGACATCAATAAACTGCTCAAGATGCATCGCCAGATGGCCGACATGATGAAAGCCATGGGCGGCAAGAAGGGCGGCGGCATGATGAAGCAGATGATGGGCGGTCTCGCGTCGAAGATGGGCCTCGGCGGCATGGGTGGCGGCATGGGCATGCCGGATCTGTCGAAGATGGATCCGAAGCAGCTCGAGGCGCTTGCCAAGCAGGCGGAAGCGGCCGGCATGAAGCCTGGCAGCTTGCCAGGTCTGGGTGCTGGTGGCCTGCCGGGTCTTGGTGGTCCGAAGCTTCCCGGCCTCGGTGGTGGCGGTTTCCCGGGCCTTCCAGGCCTGCCGAAGAAGAAGTGAGAGGGCGCCGATGATTGATCCGTCCGTCAAGGAACAGCTTTCCGGCTATCGCCAGTCGATCGACAATATCGATGCGGCGCTGGTCCACATGCTGGCGGAACGCTTCCGCTGCACCAAGGCCGTCGGCGTGCTGAAAGCCACACACGAATTGCCGCCCGCCGATCCGGCGCGCGAGGAATACCAGATTACCCGCCTGCGCCGTCTGGCTCAGGATGCCAATCTGGACCCGGATTTCGCCGAGAAGTTCCTGAACTTCATCATCAAGGAAGTCATCCGGCATCATGAAGCCATTGCCGCCGAACATGGCGGTGTAACCGAAAAGACCGCCTGACGGCGGCCTCAACAAGAACAGGGTTTGCTGCGGCGACCTGAACTAAACCTCAAGGAGTATTCACATGTCCCTCAAGATTCGTCTCGCCCGCGGTGGTTCCAAGAAGCGCCCGTATTACCAGATCGTCGTTGCCGACGCCCGCGCACCGCGCGACGGCCGCTTCCTCGACAAGGTCGGTTCCTGGAATCCGATGCTCGGCAAGGACAACGAAAAGCGCGTCGAGCTGGACGCAGACGCCATCAAGGCCTGGGTTGCCAAGGGCGCCCAGCCGACCGACCGCGTTCTGCGCTTCATGGCTGAAGCCGGTCTCGCCGAGCGCGCGACCCGCAGCAACCCGGACAAGGCAAAGCCGGGCAAGAAGGCTCAGGAGCGCGCTGCCGAGCGTGCCCAGAAGGCTGCTGACGCTGCTGCTGCCGCTTCGGAAGCTGCTGCAGAATAATCGGCATAATGCCGTTTCCAGCGGGCGGTGGGTCATCCCACCGCCCGTTTTTGCGTTTTCTTTCCGGTCGCTTCCGCCTGATACCAAGTGTCAATGATAGGAACCGATAGGATGGCTTATTGTGGGTTTCTGGCTAGGCGCGGCGCGCCGGGCGATGCTGTCGCATCGGTCAAGCGGCGCAACAACGCCAGAGGCCCACAATAAGCCACCTTTGGTCGGCTTCCCGCCCGTTCTGGCGTCGTCGAGTTCCTTGATCGATGCGCCAGCATCGCTCTTCGGACCTCTCCTAGCCAGAAAGGGCGGTCGAGCCGATCCTATGGGTTCCTATCATCGACACTTGGTATAAAAGGAATGTCGAACCGAGGTGTGTGCAGGACCGTTCCCACTCATGAGCAAGCTTGAAAATCCGATACTGATGGCCGTGATCGGTGCCGCCCAGGGGCTCCGGGGCGAGGTGCGGGTCAAGACCTTCACCGAGGATCCGCTCGGTCTCGGTGACTATGGCGTCCTCTATGCGGCTGACGGGCGAAAATTCGAGATCCTCGAAATCCGTGACGGCAAGACGGTTGCCGTTGTGCGTTTCCGCGGGATCAACGATCGCAATGCCGCTGAAGCACTCAACGGCACCGAGCTTTTCGTCGATCGTGATGCGCTGCCGGATGACGATCTCGACGAGGACGAATTCTACTACGCCGATCTCGAAGGTCTCGAGGTCTATGATGCCGAGAACAATCACTACGGCGCGGTGACCGCCGTCTATGATTTCGGCGCCGGTGACCTGCTCGAGTTGAAGGGCCCCGGCAAGCGCCCCGTGCTTATTCCCTTTTCCGAAGCGGCCGTGCTCGAGATCGATCTCGAAGGCGGACGCCTGCTTGTCGATCCGATTGCAGCGGGCCTGAAGGATGACGGGGAAGAGAAGCCTTACGGCAATGCCGGCGGCAAGCCGCGGCCGAACAATGGCCGCTGACCGCGCCATGCCCTTCAAGGCCTCCATCCTGACGCTCTATCCGGACATGTTTCCCGGCCATCTCGGACTGGCCTTGGCGGGCCGGGCGCTGGAGCGGGGCGACTGGGCGATCGAAGCAGTCCAGATCCGCGATTTCGCCGAGGACAAGCACCGCAGCGTTGACGATACGCCGTCGGGCGGCGGTGCCGGGATGGTGCTTCGGCCCGATGTGCTTGCGCGCGCAATTGATTCCATAGCCGACGATGGACGGCCGCGGCTGCTGATGAGCCCGCGCGGTCGTCCGCTGACGCAGGAACGTGTTCGGGAACTCGCTGAAGGCGAGGGCGTAGTCATCGTCTGCGGTCGTTTTGAAGGCGTCGATCAAAGGGTTATCGATGCGCGCCAGCTCGAAGAAGTCTCGATCGGTGATTACATTCTTTCCGGCGGCGAGCCGGCAGCGCTGACGCTGCTGGATGCAGTGGTGCGCATTTTGCCCGGCGTGATGGGCAACCAGTTGTCCGGCGTGCATGAAAGTTTCGAAGGCGGGCTGCTCGAACATCCCCAATACACGCGCCCCCAGGTATTCGAGGGGCGGGAAATTCCCGAAGTGCTGACGTCGGGAAATCACGCAGCCATTGAAAAATGGCGCCATGAGCAGGCGGTGAAGCTTACCCGCGAACGGCGCCCTGACCTGCTGCCCAATCAGCCGGTCAAGAAGTAGTAGGCGGCAAGGCCAAGTCCGGCCGCCACGACCAGCCAGCGCAGCACGTTCTGCGGCACTTTCTTGGCCATCGCGACGCCTGCATAACCGCCCATCGCCACAGCGGGGATCATGATGGCCGCATGCAGCCAGGATAGTGCGCCTGCACTGGCGAAGATCACGATGGCGACGGCCGCGATAACGATCGACAGGAAGTTCTTCAGCGCGTTCAGCCGGTGATAGTCGCCGCCGCTTGCCAAGCCCAGCGAGGCGAGCATCATGATGCCCATTCCAGCGCCGAAGAAGCCACCGTAAAAGGATGTGACAGCCTGCATCACAAGGCCCAGAGGGCTTGCGGGATGGCTTTCACCCTTGGTCTTCGGCCTCAGCTTGGGGCCGGCTGCAAAAATAGCGGTCGCACCGAGCAGCAGCCAAGGGACCATGGAGCGGAAGGCCGGGTTCGACAGCGAGATCAGGAAGAGCGAACCGCCAACCGCTCCGACTGCCGAAACGATGCCGAGCACAATTGCGCCGCGCTTCATCTCCTTGAGCTCGGCGCGATAGGCAAGCGTAGAGGTGATATAGCCCGGAAACTGCGTGACCGATGAGGTCGCGTTGGCGCTGATCGGGGGAAGGCCGGCGAGGGTCAGCGCGCCGAAGGTCAGGAAGGTCCCACCGCCCGCAATGGCATTCACTGCTCCCGAAAGAAAGCCGGATGCGAAGAGCAGGGCGATCAGAGCCATAGACATGCGAACTATCTCCACCGTGATGAGGAGGACGTGATAGGAGGAGAGTTCCTGCGCCGCAAGGCTTCGCACGGGATCGGCCATGCAAAAATTCGCCGCGTTAGGGGTGACAAGCGGAGCGTCTTGGTGTATTGGCCGCCTCGGAAATGGGCTCTTCGCCCGTCTGCCACAACAAAGAACTGCGAATTCGCTCCGGCCCGTCAGGGTCAATATCCTCAGGCTCGTTCCAAGGGATCATCGTTGAGCGCTCTGGCTGTTTCAGAAGAAAACCGAGGTTAGACATGAACATCATTCAGCAGCTGGAAGCCGAACAGGCCGCCAAGATCGAAGCCAAGCGCAAGCTTCCGGAATTCTCCCCGGGCGACACGGTCCGCGTCAACGTTACCGTCAAGGAAGGCAACCGTACCCGCGTACAGGCCTATGAAGGCGTTTGCATCGCTCGTTCGGGCGGCGGCATCAACGAGAGCTTCACGGTTCGCAAGATCTCCTACGGCGAAGGCGTCGAGCGCGTATTCCCGGTCTACTCGCCGCTCGTCGAAAGCGTCGAAATCGTTCGCCGCGGTAAGGTCCGTCGCGCCAAGCTCTACTACCTGCGCGATCGTCGCGGCAAGTCGGCTCGTATCGTCGAGAACACCGGCACCCGCGCTCGCAAGCTGAACGACGCCGAACGCGCCGCCGTTGCCGAAGAAAAGGCACGTCTGGAAGCCGAGAAGGTCGCCGCAGCACAGGCACTGGCCGCCGAAAAGGCAGCAGCCGAAGCCGCTGAAAAGGCCGCTGCCGCTGAAGCTGCAGCAGCCGCAGAAGCTTCTGCCGAATAAGCAGCTGCCAGCATACGAAATGACGAAAGGCTCCGGTTTCCGGAGCCTTTTTTCGTTTGGGCGGTCTGTCAGAGACTGACGCTGATAGCGCCGCCGGCCACGATGACGCATGCCACCAGGCGCCGGAACGTCAGAGGCTCACCCAGCAGTAGCGCGCCGATCAGAACCGCGAAGACAACGCTCGTTTCGCGCACCGCCGTGACGAGGCCCGCCGGGGCATAGGCGTAGGCCACGACGACGAGGCCATAGGCGAACATGGCAACGACGCCTCCGCCGGCCGCCTTCCAGGTCAGCGGCGAGCGCAGGTCGATCACCAGGCCCCTGCGTGTCACGGCAAAGGCGATCGTGATCATGATGCCAAAGAGAAAGAGCACCCAGAGAGCATAGGCGATGGGTTCTTCGACCAGCTTCACGCCGCGCGAATCGACCGTCGAATAGCAGGCGATGATGAGGCCGGTCGTCAGCGCAAAGAGGATCGACGAAGTTGCAGCCCGGGTTTTGCCCAGCGACAGGCTCATGATGCCGGTCGCGATCAGGATCACGCCCAGTGTTTGCCAGGGTCCCAGTACCTCACCAAAGAAGACGAGGCCACCCAGCGTGACAAGCAGAGGCACGGTGCCGCGAACGATGGGATAGACCTGGCCGAGCTCGCCATGCCTGTAGGCTGCGACCAGGAACAGGCTGTAACCCACCTGCAGACCTGCCGAGGCCAGGATATAGGGCCACGCGGCGGCGCCCGGGATGGCAACGGTAAAGAGTAGGGGAAGCGTGATGATGCTTCCGGTCAGGCTCATGACGGTGATCGACCAGAGTCGATCGGCTCCGGTCCTCAAGAACGCATTCCAGCTGGCGTGCAGGATCGCGGCGACGAGCGCCAGCCCAATGGCAACGGCACTCACGATCGCGACCGGCGGTGCGAGAGGGCAAATTCACTGATGTTCATGGGAGTTCCGCGGGCGGTATGTGACAGTTTTACGACATCGCGACGATAGCCGCTTCGCCTGCCTTTGCAACGGGGCGCCAAAAAGAAACCGCCCGCTTTTCAGCGGACGGTCATTGATGTCATCCGTCTGATGCCGACTTACTTGAAGCTGCGGATGTCGACGAAGTGGCCGGCAACGGCGGCTGCGGCTGCCATGGCCGGCGATACCAGGTGGGTACGGCCCTTGAAGCCCTGGCGGCCTTCGAAGTTGCGGTTCGAGGTCGAGGCGCAACGCTCGCCCGGCTTCAGGCGGTCGTCGTTCATGGCGAGGCACATGGAGCAGCCCGGCTCGCGCCAGTCGAAGCCGGCAGCCTTGAAGATCTTGTCGAGGCCTTCGGCTTCCGCCTGTTCCTTAACGAGGCCAGAGCCCGGAACGATCATGGCGGAAACAGTCGAGGCGACCGTCTTGCCTTCGACGACCTTGGCCACTTCGCGCAGGTCCTCGATGCGGCCATTGGTGCAGGAGCCGATGAAAACGCGATCAACCGCGATATCAGTGATCTTGGTGCCCGGCTTCAGGCCCATGTAGTCGAGTGCACGCCATTTGGAGGTGCGCTTGTTTTCATCCGCGATCTCATCCGGGTTGGGAACGACGCCTTCGACGGAGACGACGTCTTCCGGCGAAGAGCCCCAGGAAACGATCGGCGGCAGGTTCGCCGCATCGAGCACGACGACGCGATCGAAATGCGCGCCTTCGTCGGACTTCAGCGTCTTCCAGTAGGCAAGCGCCTGCTCGAGGGCTTCGCCCTTGGGCGCGCGCGGCTTGTCCTTGATGTATTCGAAGGTCTTTTCGTCAGGCGCGATGAGACCGGCGCGGGCACCGCCTTCGATCGTCATGTTGCAGACGGTCATACGGCCTTCCATCGACAGGGCTTCGATCGCTTCGCCAGCGAACTCGATGACGTGGCCGGTGCCGCCGGCCGTGCCGATCTCGCCGATGATGGCGAGGATGATGTCCTTGGCCGTGACGCCTTCGGGCAACTTCCCGTCGACGCGCACCAGCATGTTCTTCGCCTTCTTCTGGATCAGCGTCTGGGTGGCGAGCACGTGCTCGACCTCGGACGTGCCGATGCCATGCGCGAGTGCACCGAAAGCGCCATGCGTCGAGGTATGGCTGTCACCGCAGACGATGGTCATGCCCGGCAGGGTAAAGCCCTGTTCCGGACCGACAATGTGCACGATGCCCTGACGCTTGTCGGAAGCCGAGTAGTATTCGACGCCGAATTCGGCTGCGTTGGTGGCAAGCGCCTCGACCTGGATGCGGCTTTCCTCGTTCTTGATGCCAAGGTGGCGGTCCGGCGAGGTCGGGACATTGTGGTCGACGACTGCCAGCGTCTTCTGCGGGGCGCGGACCTTGCGGCCTGCCATGCGCAGACCCTCGAAGGCCTGCGGGCTCGTCACTTCATGCACGAGGTGACGGTCGATATAGAGAAGACAGGTGCCGTCATCCTGACGATCGACGACGTGGTCGTCCCAGATCTTGTCGTAAAGGGTGCGAGGTGCGCTCATGGGTGAGTTCCATCCAGACTGAAGTAACGGGATTTCTTGAAGTGTGAGGTCTTATCGCGCCGGTTGTCCGGTCGCAGGAGCTCAGCCGCGAAGGCTCGCAAGGGCCCCTTGAACGCGCGCGAAGAAGCGTGCCGGCAGACGCTTGTGGTCCTGCAGCACGATGAACTGGTTCGCGAGGCATCCGAATTTCGATCCCATGACCGGCGTCATACCAGTTTTCATGAATGTCGGCAATTGCTTCGAGTGCCCCATGACATGCGACTGTCATGAAGCTTTCTTGCAAGCATGATTGATCTTCGTCAGTATCGAACTCCATTCGGAACCGGCGCCATGAACGAAGAGATCCACCGCATCAAGACCGAACTCCTCGACAGCTTCGACGAGGAACTGGAGCAGCAGCTGGAGGAGGATCGTCTCGACCAGCTCGTCGCCGACGGCATGTCCGAACCGATGATCGACCGGAAGATCTACTTTCGCGAACTCTTTCGCCTCCAGCACGAGCTGGTTCGGCTGCAGGACTGGGTTCAATACAAGAAGCTGAAAGTGGTCGTGCTGTTCGAGGGCCGTGATTCGGCTGGCAAGGGAGGCGCGATCAAACGCGTGACCCAGCGGCTCAACCCGCGCGTCTGCCGGGTCGTCGCCCTGCCGGCGCCGACCGAGCGCGAGCGCAGCCAATGGTACTTCCAGCGCTATGTGCAGCATCTGCCGATGGCGGGTGAAATGGTGCTGTTCGACCGCTCCTGGTACAATCGCGCCGGTGTCGAGCGGGTCATGGGTTTCTGCACGCCGGACGAGCTCGAAGAGTTCTTCCGCTCCGTCCCGGAATTCGAACGCATGCTGGTGCGCTCCGGCATCATCCTCGTCAAATACTGGTTCTCGATCACCGACGAGGAGCAGGAATTCCGCTTCCGGATGCGGATCAACGATCCCCTGAAGCAGTGGAAGCTCTCGCCGATGGATCTCGAAAGCCGGGTACACTGGGAAAGCTATACCCGCGCCAAGGAAGAGATGCTGGAGCGCACGCATATCCCGGAGGCACCCTGGTGGGTCGTCCAGGCCGTCGACAAGAAGAAGGCGCGTCTCAACATGATCGCGCATCTGCTGAAGCAGGTGCCTTACGAGCATGTGCCGAAGGAAACGATCGAGCTTCCCGCGCGGGTGCGCAATGAGGACTATATCCGCCATCCCGTGCCGGCGGACATGTATGTCCCTGAAACCTATTGACGGTTCATCCAGGCTGAAATTCGCGCGTCTGCTGAAAGAAAAGGTGGCTGAAGGCTGACGGGGGAAGCTGTCCCGTCGCTTCGAAATATTTCTGGAGCACCAGCAGGGAGATCTTGCGCTCGGTCTTTCGATCGCAGAACGAGGCAACATAGGCGTTGGCGTTCGCCACGATGTCCTGTGCCCAAAGCGGATCCCGTTCCAGCGCCGCAATCTTGTCTTCTAGGTCGCTGAAATCGGGGCGCACCTCGACGAAGTGGCAGTCGGGGATCAGGCCGCCTTCCATGAACCATGTCTCGTAGCGCCCCTTTGGCATCACGCAAACACTGCCGGAGGCCATGATCCATTTCAGGTTGGTGGCGACATCGAAGCCCTCGATGGACAGGATATAGCGATAACCCATCTGGTCCTGCGGGCTCAGAAATCCTTTTGACCTGAAGCCCTCCTTGGTGTCCCCGACATGGCCGACATCGGCAAACGCGCTCTCATGATGCCGGCGGAGCAGTTCAGAGCGCAGCGGATTGTTGAGCGCTCCGCGCCACACGGCCATGGGCTTCTTCTTCTCCCAGGGCGTGTCATCGTAGCACAGCCGGAAATGCCTGAGCTTGTCGAGGTTCAGAAGCACGGAGTTTCCGTTCTCCCCGTCAGTCGGGCGACTTTTGACAAGGCTTGGCGCGTTCGGAACCCAGGTCACGTCACCGAAGAGATAGTTGACCTTCAGTTGGGTGGGAAAGTAGCGCAGATACTCGTCCAGATCGAAGTAGTAGCGGCTCCGGCCTCGATCGACTGCATCAAGCCTCACACCCGGTTTTGCGACACCGTGACCCAACTTGTTGCAGTAATTCGCGCGCCGAACGAGTTCATCGAGTTCCGGCGCGTCTTCCAGATCGCGCAGGATCGACTTGCTTCTTTGTAGAAACCACTCCCTCGGCAACGCGTGACGGGCAATTCCCGTCGCATAATAGCGGACCCGGTTGATGGTCGTCGCTGTGCCGCCAAGTGAAGGGAGCTTCATCCGCGACGCTCCCTCATGCGCTGTTCAAAGCCTCGCAGGAGGATCGACAGGCCGATTGTGAGCACCAGATAGACATAGGCCACGATTGAATAGGTCTCGAAGAAGCGAAACGAGCCGGAGGCGTAGACCTTGCCCATCTGGGTGATGTCGGCAACCCCGAGGACCGAAACGAGGGATGAATCCTTCACCATGGCCACGAAGTCGTTCGACAGAGGTGGGAAGATGACGCGGATCGCCTGAGGGAAGACCACCAGACGAAAGCGCTGGCCGCGGCTCAAGCCAAGCGCCTTGGCCGCCTCGATCTGACCCTTGTCGATCGACTGGATCCCGGCGCGGAAGATTTCGGCGATGAAGGCCGAATAGCCGATCATCAGCGCAATGATCGCACGCCACATCAGGGAGATGTCACGCACCACCATCGGCTCGGCAAGGCCCGCCGATACGAGGGGTGACGTTACGAGGTTGTAGAGCGCGACGAAGCCGGGCGCACCGACAAAGGCGATGTAGAAGAGCAAGACGATGATCGGAATGCCGCGCACCACTTCGACGTAGAAACGGGCGATCTGGCGCAGGACAAGGCTGTCCGACATTCCCATGAGTGCAATCAGCAGGCCAAGCGCCGTCGCCAGGGTAAAGCCGATCAGCGTGACGAAGATCGTCACCCAGAGCCCCTTGGCCACCGTGTTGAAGACCTGGGCATAGAGGTCGCTGACGAAGATGACGCCAGCAAGGGCTGCCGCCAGCACAAGGAAGGCGATCAGCCACCAGGGCCGATCGCCTTTCTGGTCACCCTGGGGAAGGGTCTGAAATGCCATCAGTCACCCGTCTTCAGGTCGCAGGCACGGACGCGGTTCATTCGCCCATCTTGTAGTCTAGGAACCACTTCTTGTTCAGCGTCTCGATGGTGCCGTCGGCCTTCATCGCGGCGATCGCAGCATTGACGGGAGCGACGAGTTCGGAGCCCTTCGGGAAGATGAAGCCGAAGTCTTCCGAACCGAGCGGGCCACCGACGAGCTTCAGCCCGCCATTCGAGGCATCGACATAGCCCTTGCCGGCGGTGCCGTCCGTCAGCACCACGTCGACGTCACCGGTCTTCAGTGCCTGGACGGTCGCGCCGAAGGTTTCGAACAGCTTGATGCGCGGGTTCTGCTCGTTGCCGTCGAGGATCTCATAAACGGCCGTGTAGAAGGGGGTCGTGCCCGGCTGTGCGCCAACAAGACCGTCTTCAACGGCGGCGAAGCTCTTGCCGTCGGTAAACCGGCTCTCGTCACCGCGAACCAGCATGAACTGCTCGGAGCGCATGTAAGGGTCGGAGAAATCGACCTTCTCCTTGCGGTCTTCCTTGATCGTGATGCCGGTCATGCCGATCTCAAACTGGTTGTCCGACACGGCCTGAATCATCGCATCCCAGGAGGTGTTCTGATACTCGACGGTGAAATTCAGCCGCTTGGCGATCTCGTTCATCGCATCATATTCCCAGCCGATCTGCTGACCCGATTTCGGGTCGACAAACTGCAGCGGTGGATAGGCATTTTCCGTCACCACGACGACCGTCTTGCCGCCGAGATCCGGCAGTTCGGTTGCATGGGCCGAAAGAGGCAGCAGGGCAAGAGCGGAGAGACCGGCAAGGACAGCGCGGCGAAACAGCATGGAAATCTCCCGAATTGTGGCAGCGCACAGTGTCACATCTTGTTCAGGGATGGCAAGAAGCGCCCATACAGGAGAGCATCTCCGGCTCCTTGTTCTTGTGGAGCAGATCTCGTGGCGGTTCTGTTTTGCAGACTTCGGCTGAAAAAACTGCCTTCTACCTGCATCGGGCATCAAGCGATATCAACGGATGGTCTTCCCTTGCTGTCTTTGAGGTTGAAACCATGATCAAGCAATCGGCCGTTCTTGCCGTTACCCTCAGCCTGTTTTCACTGCTGGCCCATCCCGCACCGGTTTTCGCTCAGGAGGCTGTGGTTGCCGCGGCCGACAAGGAGGCTCTGTTCACGAGCGCCGATCCAAAGCTGCATGCCAACAAGCAGGTCGTCTATCACATCATGCGGGACCTTCTGGAGGCCGGGCACTGGGACCAGGCCGACCGCTTTTTGACGGAGCGTTACATCCAGCACAATCCGAACGTCGCGTCGGGCCGGGATACCGTCGTCGCGTTTTTCACAGAGGTCCTGAAAGTCGAGAAGAAACCGATCCCCGAGAAGCTTTCGACCCCCGTGGCTTTCGTCACAGCCGAGGGCGATCTGGTGACCGTCGGCATCGTCCGTGAGGAGAAGGATCCCAAGGATCCGTCGAAGACCTACACCACTACATGGTACGACACCTGGCGGATCGTCGATGGCAAGGCCGACGAGCACTGGGATTCGGCCGTCAAACAGTGAACGGCAAACGGGCCGCCTCCTTCTCGGGAGGCGGCCCGTCTCATGTCGGTCCGCAGTGTCTCACGTGAATCAGAAAGTTGCCGTCTTTGGATCCGGTCCGATACGGGCGCCCGCATCGTCGAGACCGTTTAACGTATCCAGATCTTCCGCAGACAATTTGAAGTCGAAGACCTTGAAGTTCTCGCTGATCCGCGACGGCGTGACCGATTTCGGAATGACCACAAGACCATTGTCGATGTGCCAGCGGATGATGACCTGAGCCGGCGTGCGACCGAGCTTGGCGGCGATATCGGCAATGGTAGAATGACCGAGCAGCTTGCCTTGGCCCAGCGGGCTCCAGGATTGCGTCGCAATGCCATGCTTCTCATGGAAGGCGCGCGCCTCGCGCTGCTGGAAGTCCGGATGAAGTTCGATCTGGTTGATGACCGGGGTTACGCCCGTCTCGGCGATGATCTTCTCGATGTGCTCCGGATAGAAGTTGGACACGCCGATGGACTTTGCGCGTCCTTCTTCCTTCAGCTTCACGAATGCCTTCCAGGTGTCGACGAAGAGGCCACGATGAGCCGAAGGCCAATGGATGAGATAGAGGTCGACATAATCGGTTCCCAGCCGCTTCAGGCTGGCATCGAAGGCTTTCAGCGTCTGGTCATAGCCTTGTTCGGTGTTCCAGAGCTTGGTCGTGAGATAGATTTCCGACCGGTCGATCCCGGACTGGCGGATGCCTTCGCCGACGCCCTCTTCATTTTCATAGACGGCGGCCGTGTCGACATGGCGATAGCCGGCCGAAAGCGCGGCCTTGACGGCCGGAGCCGCTTCGTCGTTCGGGGTCTGCCAGACGCCCAGCCCCACCTGGGGGATGCGGGCGCCGTCGTTCAGGGCAATATGCGTTTGGTCTGTCATCAATATCTCCAGATGTGTCATTCGTTGCGCTTGGCGCGAAATCGTTGGCGGTCACGAAGAGGCGCAAAAAAAAGCGCCGTCCGCCTTCCCGGCATTTAGGATGCTGCGCCATCGGTGAAAGGGCCGAACCGCCCAAAAGCCCTTAATCTCCGTTCAGAGAACCTGAAGCGTGGTGCGGGAACCGAGATGCGGGAGCAGGCGGCGCATGTCCCGCGGGCTGATGGCGACGCAGCCCTCTGTCGGTGTGTAACCGGGTCTTGCGATGTGGAAGAAGATCGCAGAACCACATCTGCGCTTGCGGCTTCGCAGGTTCCAGTCGAGCACGATGCAGACGTCATACAGCTCGTCGGTCCGCTGCAGTGTTTCATGACTGGGTTTGAAGGGCGCGCGGACGGCGCGATTGTAGTTCGGGTCGCCGACTGCGTCGCACCAGAGCATGTCGGATGATGATCGGCGCATGCTCAAGAGGGTGGAGGGCCAGGGCCCTCGGTCACCCCGGCGATAGGCAAAGAGCAGAGGCATGACCGCGATCGGTGTCGCGCCATCACCCTCACGCTTGCGACTGGTGCGGCCGCCGCGCCCGAGGGCCGCTCGAAAGACCAGTGATCCCGCCTGAAGAATAGCCTGTCTTTGATTGCCGGGAGCGGGGCGGACCAATAGTCGTTTGACTGCTGAGCGTGCGATTTTCGCTGCCTTCCGCCTCTTGGTCACGACTTTTTGCCTTGTTCGTGAATATTGTTGTATTCATAGCCCTTAAACGGCTGCGAGTAAGGCTTACATCCGGTGTACTTGGGCAGCAAGACCCGAGCACGGGACCAATTCGGAAGGATAACGGATGACGACGCGGACCATTCTGCTTGTAGATGATGACGACGATCTGAGGCAGATCCTGGTCGAGCAGCTCTCGCTCTACGAAGAGTTTGCGCTCATGCAGGAAAGCAATGCGACCCGCGCCATGCAGACGGCAAAAGCCGCCCAGATCGATCTGATGATCATGGATGTCGGGCTGCCGGACATGGATGGCCGCGAAGCGGTCAAGCTCCTGCGCAAGGGCGGCTTCAAGTCTCCGGTGATCATGCTGACGGGTCACGACACGGATTCCGATACCATCCTCGGCCTCGAAGCGGGTGCCAATGATTATGTCACAAAGCCGTTCCGCTTCGCCGTTCTGCTCGCCCGTATCCGCGCGCAATTGCGCCAGTTCGAGCAGAGCGAGGACGCGACGTTCGGGGTCGGTCCCTATCTCTTCAAGCCGAGCCAGAAACTGCTGACGACGGAGGACGGCAAGAAGATCCGGCTGACGGAAAAGGAATCCGCAATCATCCGCTATCTCTATCGCGCCGGCCAGAAAGTGGTGACGCGCGATGTTCTGCTCGAAGAGGTCTGGGGTTACAATTCCGGCGTGACGACCCATACGCTCGAAACCCATGTCTACCGGCTTCGCCAGAAGATCGAGCGCGATCCCTCGAATGCCGAAATCCTGGTCACCGAAAACGGCGGCTACAAGATCGTTCCCTGAACGACGGATCAGAATGCGACGGGGATGAAGGCGACCTCTGTGTCGTTTTCATCCCCGTTTTGCGTTATGGACTGACAGCGGGCGTATCGACGATGCCCGATCGGACCAGGAAACGTCATGTCACTCAGCGACGATATCGAGCTTTTGTCGGCTCTGCCTCTCTTTTCCGGTCTGGACAAGGATCAGTTGCGGCTGATCGCCTTCGGTGCCGAGCACAGGCAGGTCGCAGCGGGGCAGGCTCTCTTCCGGGAAAAGGCGCCGGCAGAATGCGCCTATGTCGTCGTTCGCGGCGATATCGAACTCTATGTCATCGGCCGGGATGGAAAGCCGCATCTGGAAGCCCGGGTCGGACCCGGGATCATGTTGTCCGAGCTTGCCCTGATCACCATGGTGGAGCGCAAATACACCGCCGTTGCGGTCGAGGATGTCGACGTCATCAGGATCACCCGCACGCTCTTCCACCGACTGCTCGAGGAATATCCGCAGATGGCGCGCCAGGTCGAGGGGCGTATCAAGCAGTCGCTCGCGGCTCTGATCGACGGGGCGGAAGCACTCGCGCCGAAATTCTCCTGAATAGCCGACGTTATATCGCCTGCTATGGATTCTGGAAGCGGGCCGTCACCGGAACATGGTCCGAAGGCTGGTTCCAGCCACGCGCTTCCTTGAGGATATCGACGCGCGACAGAAGTGGCGCGAGATCCGCAGACGACCAGATGTGATCGAGACGGCGGCCTCGGTCCGCTGCGGCCCAATCCTTCGCCCGATAGCTCCACCAGGTGTAGAGCTTTTCCGAAGCCGGTACGTGCTGGCGCATCAGGTCGACCCATTTGCCCTGACGCATGATGTCGAGCAAGCCTTCGGTCTCAACCGGCGTATGGCTGACGATCTTGAGCATCTGCTTGTGAGACCAGACATCGTGTTCGAGCGGCGCAATGTTGAGATCGCCGACCAGAATGGAGCCCGTGTTCGGTTCCGCCTCGGCGGACAGGGCCTTCATCTCTTCGATGAAGTCGAGCTTGTGCCCGAATTTCGGGTTGATCTCGCGGTTCGGCTCGTCGCCGCCGGCCGGCACATAGAAATTGTGCAGGCGGATCCTCCGTCCGGCCCATTCGAAGACTGCCGAGATGTGCCGGCTGTCGCCGACGCCGCAGTAATCCTGCCGGTGGTCCTCCGCCAAGGGCAGTTTCGAGCAGATTGCCACCCCGTGGTAGCCCTTCTGCCCATGGATCACGATGTTGGAATAGCCGAGTTCTGCGATCTCCGCTGCCGGGAACTGGTCGTTCTGGCACTTGATTTCCTGCAGGCACAGGATGTCCGGATTTTCACGCTTGAGGAAGTCCTGGACGATCGGCAGGCGCAGACGCACCGAGTTGATGTTCCAGGTCGTGATTGCGAGTGTCATCGTGGCCGCCTTGAATGTTCCCTTGGCTTCTTAAGGTGTTCAGGTGCCCATGAACAGGAAAAGGCGGCTGATCCGTTGCGATCCGCCGCCTTCTCCACAGGTCGAAACAGAATGTCTTAGCCGCCGCGCTTCTGGCCGTGGACTTCGGCATAGGGAATTTCAAACACGCTCGGGTCGAACTGCACGCCGTTCTGCACATTGAAGATCATCACCGACGTATCCTTCTTCTGCACATCGGTGATCGTCCACTGGCGCAGTTCGTAGGACTTCGGATCGAACATCAGGGTGATCGTCGAATCGCCGAAGATCGTCCGGTCGCCGAGCACGATCGTCGTCAGGTCCGCTTCCTGCTTGACGTCGCGGACCATCTGGTTGCCGAGATCGATCCGGTTGGCGAGAAGCAGGCTGAGCGGCGTCTTGTTGAGTGGGTAGAGATCCCAGGTCTTCAGCTTGGTATTGCCGATAACGACATTTTTGCCATCGGAAATCACGCGCATCGGCGATGGCTGTTCATAGTTGAAGCGCAGCTTGCCCGGACGTTCGATGAAGAACTTGCCGCCTGTCTGCTCGCCCCGCGGACCGAACTGGACGAATTCGCCCATCATGGTGCTCACGCTAGAGAAATGGTCGGCGATCTGCTGGGCCGCGCCCGCCTGTGCGAAGGCGGGGAACGGCAGAGCGGCGCAAGCCATCATCGCAGCCGTACCCAGCACGAACTGGCGACGGCTGGCCAACATCGGGAGGCGGGCGCCGCGTTCCTTGATTTCTTTCATGCGATACTCCTTCATATGCTTTCGGTCTCGCCGAAAAAGGCGGCGGCTTCATGACCGTCATCGCCTGTGCCGCTGCGGCAACTCGTCCGCACGTCCGCTTGTTCCATTCCGGACCCGGTTGGGTGCCTACTCTTCGGTCGGTACCAGAATTTCGCGTTTCCCGGCATGGTTCGCAGGGCCGATGATGCCCTCTTTCTCCATGCGCTCGATCAGGGAGGCGGCACGGTTATAGCCGATGCCGAGACGACGTTGGACATAGGAGGTCGACGCCTTGCCGTCACGCAGCACGATGGCGACCGCCTGATCATAGGGGTCATCCGATTCGCCGAGGTTTCCGGTTCCAATAGGACCGCCGCCATCTTCGCCATCCTCGTCGTCGTCGACGGTGATCGCTTCGAGATATTGCGGCGACCCTTGTGTCTTGAGGTAAGCAACGATTTCTTCGACCTCATGGTCGGAGACAAAGGGGCCGTGGACGCGCTGGATGCGCCCGCCACCGGCCATGTAGAGCATGTCGCCCATGCCGAGTAGCTGTTCGGCCCCCTGTTCGCCGAGAATGGTCCGGCTGTCGATCTTCGACGTCACCTGGAAGGATATACGGGTCGGGAAGTTCGCCTTGATCGTACCGGTGATGACGTCGACCGATGGGCGCTGGGTTGCCATGATCACGTGAATACCGGCTGCACGGGCCATCTGTGCAAGCCGCTGCACGGCGCCTTCGATGTCCTTGCCGGCCACCATCATCAGGTCGGCCATTTCGTCGATGATGACGACGATATAGGGCAGGGGCTGCAGGTCGAATTCTTCCGTTTCGTAGATCGCTTCGCCCGTCTGGCGGTCAAAGCCGGTCTGCACGGTGCGGGTCAGGACCTCGCCCTTTTCGAGCGCCTGGGCGACACGGGCGTTGAAGCCGTCGATGTTGCGGACACCGATCTTCGACATCTTCTTGTAGCGCTCTTCCATCTCGCGGACGGTCCATTTGAGCGCAACCACGGCCTTCTTCGGATCCGTGACAACGGGAGAGAGAAGATGCGGGATGCCGTCATAGACGGAGAGTTCCAGCATCTTCGGATCGATCATGATCAGGCGGCACTGCTCCGGCGTCATCTTGTAGAGGAGCGACAGGATCATCGTGTTGATGGCGACCGACTTACCCGAACCGGTGGTGCCGGCGACGAGCAGATGCGGCATCTTGGCGAGGTCGGCGATGACGGGTTCGCCGCCGATCGTCTTGCCGAGCGCCATGGCAAGCTTTGCCTTGTTGCCGTCGAAGTCGCGGGAGCCGATCAATTCACGCAGGTAAACGGTCTCACGCGTCTGGTTGGGCAGTTCGATGCCGATCGCGTTGCGACCGGGGACCACGGCAACACGGGCGGCAATTGCGCTCATCGAACGTGCAATGTCGTCGGCAAGGCCGATGACGCGCGACGACTTGATGCCGGGTGCCGGCTCGAGCTCGTAGAGCGTGACGACAGGGCCTGGCCGGACATGGATGATCTCGCCCTTGACGCCGAAGTCGTCGAGAACGCCCTCGAGCAAGCGGGCATTGTGCTCCAATGCCTCGGCAGACAGCGTGGCGTCGCGCGTAATGGCGCGCGGCTCGGCCAAAAGATGGACGGACGGCAACTGGAAACCTTCGGGACGCAGGAAGGATCCCTGCGCGTCGCGCTCCATGCGGGCGCCCGGCTTGGGCCGTGCAGCGGGTGCGGCAACGCGCGGCGAGGCTCCGGCAGGCTTTGCCGGGGCCGACCGCACGCCGTCGTCGGAGAGGATGCCGGCCGGCCGCGGGAGATCGTCGAGACCAAAATCGTCCTCGTCGTCATCGAAGTGTCCAGCCGACATCGGAGGCGGGGAGACGATCGAGCGGCCGGTCGGGCGCAGAGGCGCACCGTCCAAAGAGGGTTCGACGCGGGCATTGAGCGGCGGCGCCTTGGCGCGCACCGGCTCGTTCAATGTCCCGAACTCGTCATCGTTGAAATCATAGGGCTGTTCGAAATCGCGCTCGCGACGATCGCTGGAGGTCAATCCGAACAGGCGTCGGACGCGGGCGCGCGTCGTGTACCAATTGTGAGTTAGCGCACCCATGACCAGAGCGATCGGGCCTTCGCGTTCGTCGTCTTCCTCATCGTCTTCGAAGACGGGTGTCTTCGGCTTGGCGCGGACGAGCGGCGCGACCGGCTCCTCGTCATCCGCCGGCTCGACGGCCTTGCCGACGATGCCGGCCGCAAATAGCATCAGCCAGGTCGCCGGCAGGGCCAGTACCGCACCCAGGATCATGGCGAATGTCGACGTCGGATAGGCGCCGATGAAGAGTGCCGGAAAGCGCAGAATGAGATCGCCGAGCACGCCGCCTGTTCCACTCGGCAGGGGCCAGGTCTGCGGCGGCGGAAAACAGCCGACGGCGGCTGCCGCCACCAGGGCACCTGCAACCCAGGCACCGAGGCGGGCCGGGATGCGGGTCACTCGGCGTCCGCCGATGAGGGCAAAGGACCAGGCCATGACCGGCAGGAGCGCCAAAAGACTGCCGAGCCCGAAGAACTGCATCATCAGGTCGGCAAAGACTGCGCCGGACAGTCCGAGAATGTTCGTCGGCGGATTGTCCGTCGCATAGGAGAGGCTCGGATCCGAAACGTTCCAGGTGGCGAGCGCCGCAACTGCGAGCACGAGAAGAAGAAACAGACCAAAGCCGGTCAGTGCCAGGATCTGGCGCAGCAGGAAGGCTGACAACGCCGAGCGCGTCGAGTGCTCCGGAAGCGTTGCTGAATGGCTTCTGCTCATGGGGTCTCTGTCCGTCCTGTTGCCGGTGATGACATTGATCCCCGCCCAAGACGGAGATCGCCAGCTGCTAGACTACAGGATCGAGGGTTAATGCTGCATTAACCATGCGTGACAGGGAGCCGTCGTCAATTCCCGATAAAAAACGCCCGGGTGATGAGACCCGGGCGTTGCCGCATTTGAACCGCAAGGATCCGAGGGATCTTAGCTGTGGTAGGCAGCTTCGCCGTGCGAGGCGAGGTCGAGGCCTTCGCGTTCGGCTTCAACCGGCACACGCAGACCGACGATCAGATCGACCAGCTTGTAGAGGATGATCGAGCCAATGCCGCACCACAGAATGGTGACGACGACAGCATAGATCTGGGTCATGACCTGGCCGCCCATGGTCACGCCTTCAGCGTAGCCGATGCCGCCCAGCGAAGCCGATGCGAAGACGCCGGTTGCGATGGCGCCAAAGAGGCCACCGATACCGTGAACGCCGAACACATCTGCGGTGTCGTCATAGCCGAACTTGTTCTTCACAACGGCGACGAAGAAGTAGCAGAGCGGCGATACCATGAGACCCATGACGATCGCGCCCATCGGGCCGGCGATGCCGGCTGCCGGGGTGATTGCAACGAGGCCGGAGATCATGCCGGAAGCTGCACCGAGCATCGAAGCCTTGCCACGGGTGAAGGTTTCAACCAGGCACCAGGAGACGACAGCGGCTGCGGTTGCGATGAAGGTGTTGACGGTCGCCAGCATGGCGCCACCAGAGGCTTCGAGGTTGGAACCTGCGTTGAAGCCGAACCAGCCGACCCAGAGCATGGCTGCACCGACGAGCGTCAGCGTCATCGAATGCGGAGCCATCATGTCCTTGCCATAGCCCGTGCGCTTGCCCAGCATGATCGCACCGATCAGACCAGCCACGCCGGCATTGATGTGAACGACGGTGCCGCCAGCGAAGTCGAGCGCGCCCCAGCCGAAGATCAGGCCGTTGGCATCCCAGACCATGTGAGCGACCGGCAAGTAGACCACGGTGACCCAGAGCAGGCAGAAGAGCACAGCTGCGGAGAACTTGATGCGTTCCGCAAAGGCGCCGACGATGAGGGCCGGCGTGATGGCGGCGAACGTCATCTGGAACATGATGAAGATGTATTCCGGAATGACGGCATCAGAGAAGGTGGCTGCCGTGCTTTCCGGCGTGACGCCCGAGAGGAACAGCTTGGCGAAGCCGCCGAAATAGGCGTTTTCAGAGCCGCCAAATGCGAACGAGTAACCGTAGATCACCCAGGCGAGCATCACGGTCGAACCGATGACGGTGCACTGCATCAGAACCGAGAGCATGTTCTTGGCGCGAACCAGACCGCCATAGAACAGAGCCAGGCCCGGGATCAGCATGAACAGGACGAGGATGGTGCAGAGGAACATGAAGGCGGTGTCGCCCTTGTCCGGAACCGGAGCCGCAGCAACTGCTTCGGCTGCAGCAGGCGCTGCTTCCTGCGCGAAGGCGACAACCGGCGCCAGCACTGCTGCGGACGCGGCGCCAAGGCGCACGAGATTGGAATTCAGATTGGCAAATGACATCAGTAACAACTCCCCTTACAGCCGTTCTTACAGCGCTTCGGTATTGGTTTCGCCGGTGCGGATGCGCACGGCCTGATCGATCGCGTAGACAAAGATCTTCCCGTCGCCGATCTGGCCGGTCTTGGCGGACGAAGCGATGGCTTCGACGGCCTTGTCGGCAAGCTCGGACGAGACTGCGATCTCGATCTTCAGTTTCGGCAGAAAGCTGACGGCGTATTCGGTGCCGCGGTAGATTTCAGTGTGCCCCTTCTGGCGTCCATAGCCCTTGACCTCGGTCACGGTCAGGCCCTGGATCCCCACAGCCGTCAAGGCCTCGCGTACCTCGTCCAGCTTGAACGGCTTGATGATAGCCATCACAATCTTCATCTGGTTTCCCATCCTTTGCTTGTCCTCGGCTCGGAGCCGACTCTCCTTGCCGCCCGCAGCAACATTCGCGCAGCGACTGGACAATGACATTCAAAAGGCGTGCCAGATTCAGAATTGCCTATAAGTTATTGAAATCTAAAGACTATGAAAAACACAGCCAATAAACAGGCAAATGAATGCGCAATGGGCGCACATAAATTGTGCAGAATATCGCGATTGGCTTAAATCTAGTCATTTGCCCGTTTGCGGATCAACCCTTCCTGAGCCACCGAGGCAACCAGTCTTCCGTCACGTGTGAAGATGCTGCCGCGGGTCATGCCGCGTGCGCCTGCCGCACTGGGGCTGTCCTGCGTGTAGAGCAGCCAGTCGTCCAGCCGGCAGGGACGGTGGAACCACATGGCGTGGTCGAGGCTCGCGACCTGCAGTTCGGGGTCGAAGATTGAGGTGCCGTGCGCATAGAGCGAGGTGTCGAGCAGGGTCATGTCCGAGAGATAGGCAAGGATTGCCGCCTGATAGTGCCTGTCGTCGGGAACGATGCCGGATGCGCGCACCCAGATATGGGCCTCCGGTTCCAGTTTCTCCCGGGACAGATAGTGGGTCAGCGATGTCGGGCGGATCTCGATCGGCCGTTCGCGGCCCCAGTATTTCTTCACCGTATCCGGTGCCTGGGCGAGGAAGGCGGCGCGAAACTCCGCTTCGCCCATCAGCTGTTCCGGTGCGGCGACGTTCGGGATCTTCACCTGGTGGTCAAAGCCCGGTTCCTCGATCTGGAAGGAGGCCGACATGGAAAAGATCGCCTTGCCATGCTGGATCGCGACAACGCGGCGGGTGGTGAAGGAAGAGCCGTCGCGGATGCGCTCGACCTGGTAGACGATCGGGATGGAGGGATCGCCTGGGCGCATGAAATAGGCATGGAGCGAATGGACGATGCGGTCGGGGTCGACGCAGCGCTGTGCCGCCATCAGTGCTTGTGCGATGACCAGGCCACCGAACACACGCTGCCAGCCGTTCTGCGGACTGCTGCCGCGAAACAGGTTTTCCTCCAGCTTTTCCAGATCGAGACGCTCGATCAGGTCTTGCATCGGTTTGGTCTGGCCTGATGGCTGCGACATATTGCATTGCTCCGCTTATAGGCACCCGTTCAAGGCTGATCTATATAGGTGTCATCAGGTCTACAAGAACAAAGGAATTTGCCATGCTGGATGTGCTCGTCGTCGGCGGTGGCTATGTCGGTCTTTCCGCTGCAGTCGCAATCAAGCAGGCGGCCCCGCATCTCGCCGTCGAGGTTGTCGAAGCGGCGCCCGAGGACGCGTGGAAGAAGGACCCGAGGGCCTCGGCGATCATTGCGGCTGCGACCAAGATGCTCGATGTTTTCGGGCTCTGGGACCAGATCGAGCCGGATGCGCAGCCGATCAACCGGATGATCGTGACAGATTCGAAAACGTCCGATCCCGTGCGCCCGGTCTTCCTGACCTTCGATGGTGCCGTCGAAGACGGTCAGCCCTTCGCGCACATGATTCCGAATGTCAGCATGGTCGCCGCGTTGCGCCAGGCCTGCGAGGAACGCGGTATAAGCATCCGGCATGGACTGCGGGCAACCGGCTTTCGCGATACCGGACCGAGTGCCGAACTGACGCTCTCGGATGGCAGCGTCGTTTCGTCACGCCTCGTCATTGCCTGCGACGGCGTGCGATCCAAGCTGCGCGATCTCGCCGGCATCAAGACCGTCACCTGGAAGTATGGCCAATCCGGCATCGTCACCACCGTGGAGCACGAGCGGCCGCATGACGGCGTGGCGGAGGAGCACTTCCTGCCGGCCGGTCCGTTTGCCATCCTGCCGCTGAAGGGTAACCGTTCGTCACTTGTCTGGACGGAGCGCACGGAAGATGCCGACAGGCTCGTCGCCTCCGACGACCTGCTGTTCGAGGCTGAGCTCGAGCGTCGCTTCGGCCACAAGCTCGGCACCATCCGTGCGACGCCGGACCGTCGGGCCTTCCCGCTCGGTCTGACCCTTGCCCGCGCCTTCATCGCGCCGCGTCTGGCGCTTGCCGGCGACGCGGCGCATGGCATCCATCCCATCTCCGGCCAGGGTCTCAATCTCGGCTTCAAGGACGTCGCGGCACTTGCGGAGACGATCGTCGAGGCCGACCGCCTGGGTCTCGATATCGGCTCGGTCAATGTGCTCGAGCGCTACCAGATCTGGCGGCGCTTCGACACTTTCCGCATGGGGGTCACAACGGATGTGTTGAACCGGCTGTTCTCGAACGATGTCACACCGATCCGGGTGCTGCGCGATTTCGGCCTTGGCGTCGTTGATCGTATCCCGGGCCTGAAGAACTATTTCATCCGCGAAGCTGCGGGCACATCCGGGCAAGCCGGGCCGCGCCTTCTAGGCGGCCAGAGCATCTGAGCGTTCGTTTCCGGATCTGGTAAAGGGGCAGGCCCGCTCAGGCGGGCATCTCCAGCTTGCGGGCTTCCGAAACCAGCATGATCGGTATTCCGTCGCGGATGGGGTAGGCGAGACGCGCCTTCTCGGAGACGAGCTCGCTCTTCTCCCGGTCCCATTTCAGGGTGCCCTGCGTCAGAGGACAGACCAGAAGTTCGAGCATCTTCGGATCGATGAGGCTGGTCGGATTATCGGCCATGGGTCACTGCAACATGGTATCGGCATCACCGAAGGTCCGGGCGAGGACAATTTCGGTAATCGCAATCAGGGTCTCGGCACGCGTCTTGAGGTCGGGCGCCTCCAGAAGCGCCTGTTTTTCAGGCGGGCCAAACGGCGACATCATCGACAGGGAATTTACCAGCGTCAGATTCGATGCCCGCTCGACGCTTTCCCAATCGGCTTCGAGCTTGTTGGCCTCCAGATAGGCCTTGAAGGCCGCCAGGAGGCCGGTACGGTTGACCTGTCCCTCGTCTTCCGCCGAACTCAGATCGGCGATGAAAGGTGCGATCTGGAAGCTGCGGAAGGGCTTGCTGGTCGTCACCTCGTCCATCAGCCGGAAACGGCACACCCCTGCAAGCGACACGATGTAGCGGCCATCACCGGTTTCGTTGAAGGAGGTAATCCTGCCAAGGCAGCCGACGGGCGCCAGCTGTGGGCGCTCGGGCAGAATGTTGGCCTGGACCTCCGACATCGCCGGCTGAATCATGCCGATCAGTCGATTGCCGGAGAGTGCCGCATCCAGCATCGCGAGGTAACGCGGTTCAAAGACGTTGAGCGGCAGCTGACCACCCGGCAGCAGCAGCACACCGGAGATGGGGAAGACCGCGACCGTCTCGGGGAGGTCCGCAGCCGTCAGATATCGGGCATTTCCCACTTGCATCGAAGCACATCCTGTCCGGAAAATTCCGGCGTTCGTTCCTGCTTCTATCTGGGTCGCGCCGGCCAAAACTCAAGGCCGGCGGCGGCTCACGAAAAGAGGATCGACGAGAGTTTGCGCCGCGCCATGATGGTGGCCGGGTCTTTCGGCCCCCAGACCTCGAAGAATTGCAGCAGCTGTTTGCGCGCACCATCGTCCTCGAAGGTGCGGTCGCGCTTCATGATCAGCAGCAGATGTTCTGCGGCTTCCTCGCGGCGACCTTCGACATTGCGGATCTTGGCGAGCTTCAAGCGCGCCTCGTGATCGTCCGGGTTCAGCGACAGCGTGTGCTCCAGCGCCACGGGATCACCGAGCTTGCGTGCCTCGTCGATCTGATCCAGCCGAGTGAGAACGGCCTGGATTTCGGCGGCCTTGGCCAGATCTTCGGGCAACTGGCTGACCAGTTCGCGGGCGCGCTGGTGCTGGTTGGCGCCGATCATGCATTCAGCAAGGCCGGCAATCGCCTTTGTGTTGTCGGGGTCGGCCTGGAGGATCGCGGCAAACAGCTGGGCGGCACCATCGATATCTCCAGCGGCAAGCAGGCCTGCGGCTTCTTCGAGCACGGCGGCAATTTCAGCTGCCTGATCGGCGCCGGCCGGACCTGCCACCTTGTCGATGAAGGCCTTCACCTGGCTCTCGGGCAGCGCGCCCATGAAGCCATCAGCCGGGCGCCCATTGACGAAGGCGACCACAGCGGGGATCGACTGGATGCCAAGCTGGCCGGCGACCGACGGATGGTCGTCGATGTTCATCTTGACGAGCTTGACGCGGCCACCAGCTTCGTTGACGGCCTTTTCAATGATGGGGGTCAACTGCTTGCACGGGCCACACCAGGGCGCCCAGAAATCGACGAGAACCGGCTGGTTGCGCGATTCGTCCATGACGTCGCGGGCGAAGTTCGCTGTCGTCGTATCCTTGATCAGGTCGCCTGCTGCGGGCGTGCCTTGAGGAGCGCCACCGAACTCCGCCTTGGCCGTCATGGTCTGGTTGCCGTAGCTGCCGTAAGGGTTGCCGTAGTCGCTCATTCTCGCATCTCCCGCCTGTTTCGCAGCCTTTGGGGAGGCTGACGTTCTTGCCGTTAAGATCGTATGTCAGCCCGAGACTTTCAAGACAAGCGGCGTGTGGCCGGTTGCCTCCATGAAGCGGATGAGATCGTCCCGGCCGATCGAGGTCGTCGCGTCGTTGGAGAGCGGATGGCAATTGATGATGTCATGCTCCATCAGATCCTTGTCGAGCACGAAGGTGACATTCTTGTCCGTGTCGTTGATCGCACCGAAGGCCGTGACCGAGCCCGGAACGACGCCGAGATATTCCATCAGCTTTTCCGGCTTGCCGAAGGAGACCTTGCTGGCGGCGCCGATGATCGTGTGCACCGTCTTCAGGTCCACCGATGCATTCTCCTCGACCGTCAGCAGGAAGAAGTTGTCCTTCTTGTCCTTGACGAACAGGTTCTTGGTGTGACCGCCGGGGATCTCATCGCGCAGCGAGACCGATTCCGCGACGGTGAAAACCGGCGGGTGGGTCTTCGTCTTGTGTGCGATCCCGAGTTCGTCGAGGAAACGAAAGAGGTCTTCGGCGGTTTTGGCTGTCGTCATGGCTGTTCTCACTCTGAATCGTCCGGGGCCTTGAGCTCCCACTATCGGATTTCCACCTCAGCAATAGGTCCAGGACCGACGTTTCGCAATCTTTCGTACGCCGCGAAAGCCCGGAAAAGCTGAGCTTTCTCAGGTCGTTGTGCCCTTGTCGAATTTTTTTCGCGCCGATCCGTCATTTCCCTGTTGCATTTGAAAATCGGTTGGGCCATATAGCGCCCGTCGCCGCAAGACGGACGGCCCACGATCCAGACACTACCCCAGGATCGAGGTTATGAGCGGGTGTAGCTCAGGGGTAGAGCACAACCTTGCCAAGGTTGGGGTCGAGCGTTCGAATCGCTTCACCCGCTCCATTCTTCCTTCAGACATTGATTGACGTCGTGGGATTGGTGGCGCCTTTGCGCCGTGCTCGCTGCAACGCGTTACCGGCCGCAGGTTGCCCCGCAGCCGGTTTTCTTCATTCAGGCTTTCGAGAAGATGTAATCCGTTTCCTGGCGCAGGACTTCGCCAGGTCGCAGTACCGCGTTCGGGAAATTCGGATGGTTGATCGCGTCCGGCCAGACCTGTGTTTCCATGCAGAAGCCGGCAAAAGCGCCGTAGCGCCGGCCGTCGAGGCCGGGAACAGCCGGCGATACCTTGCCGCCGGCATAGAACTGCACGCCAGGCTCCGATGTCAGGATCTCCATGGTCACGCCTGAATTGACGCTGCGCGCCAGGGAGACGCTACGCTTGGCGACCCGACTGCTCGAGAAGCAAAAATTATGGTCGTAGCCGAGTTGCGCGCCATCGACTTCGAGGCGGATCGGGCGCATCTCACGGAAGTCGAAGGCAGTGTTCTCGACCGGCCTGATTTCTCCGGTGGGGATCAGCCGCTCGTCGACCGGCGTATAGTGATCGGCCGCGATCATCAGATCATGGCCGAGGATGTCTGCACGGCCATCGAGATTGAAATAGGCGTGGTGGCAGACATTGGCGATCGTCGGCTTGTCGGTCACTGTTTCATAGAGGGCAGAGAAGGTGCCGCTGTCCTTCAGCGCAAAACTCGCACGGGTGCGCGTGGTCCCCGGATAGCCGGCGCGACCGTCCGGATCGGTCACCTCCATCACGACAAAGTCGCCGCCATGATCGAGGATCGTCCAGTTCTGTCGGCCCATGCCATCAGAACCGCCATGCAGGTGGGAGATCCCCTTCTCGTTGAGCTCGAGCTGATAGTCGACGCCATCCAGGGTGAAGCGCCCGCCGCCGATGCGGTTGGCGCAGCGTCCGGGTGTCGCGCCGAAATAGGGGGAATGGTCGAGATAGCCGGCGAGATCCTCGAAGCCGAGCACCAGTGGTGCATCGTGTCCCTCCAGACGCAGATCCTGCAGGACTGCACCAAAGGTGATGATCGACGCCGTAAGGCCCCCACCCTTCAGCACCACCTTCTCGACCGCCTCGCCCGTGGGCATCACGCCGAATATCGTCTTCGTCATCCTGTCGTTTCCTCGCCTGAATTCATCAAAGTCTTTTGTCTGTCGGTCATCGCGCCAATTCGCGGGCTGCCGCCTCCAGGCCGCCCAGCGTCAGCGGATACATCCGGTCGCTGATCAGCCGGCGAATCAGGCCGACGGACATCGTATAGTCCCAGTTCGCCTGCGGAAGCGGATTGATCCAGAGATGCCGGCGGAAATGATCGGTCAATCGTGTCAGCCAGGCTGCCCCGCTTTCGGTGTTCCAGTGCTCGACTGACCCGCCGGGATGGGTGACCTCGTAAGGGCTCATCGCCGCATCGCCAACGAAGATCAGCCGGTAGTCGGCGCCGAAGGTTCTGATGACGTCGGATGTCGGGATGGTATCGGCGTGGCGGCGCTGATTGTCTTTCCAGACGCGCTCATAGGGGCAGTTGTGGAAGTAGAAATACTCCATATGCCGGAATTCGGAGCGGGCCGCCGAAAACAGTTCCTCGACCTCGCGGACATGCTCATCCATCGAGCCGCCGATATCGAAGAACATCAGCAACTTCACGGCATTGCGCCGCTCGGGTTGGGTCTTCACGTCGAGATAGCCGTGCTCTGCGGTCGAGCGAATGGTGCCGGAGAGATCCAGTTCTTCCGTAGCTCCCTCGCGCACAAAGCGGCGCAGCCGTCGAAGCGCTACCTTGATGTTGCGGGTGCCGAGTTCGACACGGTCGTCGAGATTGCGGAACTCGCGCTGGTCCCAGACCTTCACGGCACGCCGATGCCGGCTTTCCTCCTGGCCGATGCGCACACCTTCCGGATTGTAGCCATAGGCGCCGAAGGGCGAGGTGCCGGCCGTGCCGATCCACTTGTTGCCGCCCTGGTGGCGCTCCTTCTGCTCTGCCAGCCGTCTTTTAAGCGTTTCCATCAGCTTGTCGAAGCCGCCAAGCGCCTCGATCAGCTTCTTGTCCTCGTCGGAGAGGTGTTTTTCGGCGATCTTGCGCAGCCAGTCTTCGGGGATTGTCTGCCGATCGACGCCTTCTGCTGCGCCCTCGCTCAGGATGCCACCGAAGATCTCGGAAAAAACCCGGTCGAATCGGTCGATGAAGCGCTCATCCTTCACCAGGGTGGTGCGGGCGAGGTAGTAGAAACCTTCGGGATCGAAGTCGACCAGACCTGACTGCAGGCCTTCGAGCAGCGCCAGATATTCCCGCAGGGTCACGGGAACCTTCTCTTCTTTCAGACGCAGAAAAAACGGCAGAAACATCGGATGACAATGGCTCGGTTCATCGGCGGCAGCATCCTGTCATAGCGGACCCCGCCTGTCCTGGCAAAATCCGCTCCCGTCCCCCGTGTCGCTGTCAGCCTGCCAGATCCTTGCCGATCTCATTCAGATCGTATGGCGTCATCTGGTAGATCTCGTTGATCCAGTTGCCGAACAGAAGATGCGCGTGGCCGCGCCAGCGGTTGAGCGGCGTCAGCGTGTCGTCATTGTGCGGGAAATAATTGTGCGGCAGCTTGATCGGAATGCCGGCATTCTTGTCGCGGAAATACTCGTCGCCGAGCGAGGTCGAGTCATATTCGACATGGTTGAACATGTAGAGCCGTTTGGCCCGTTTCTCCTGCACCAGGCACACACCCATCTCGTCGGATTCGAGCAGGATCTCCAGTTCCGGCACCTTCTCGATGTCTTGGCGACGGACTTCCGTCCAGCGCGAGACCGGCACCTGAAAATCATCAGAGAAGCCGTTCAGGTACACCGAAGAAGGCGCCAGGTTGCGGTGGCGATAGACGCCGAAGGCCTTCTCCTTCAGCGCATGTTTCGGCACCTTGTGGAAGTGGTAGATCGCTGCCATGCCGCCCCAGCAGACATTCATCGTCGAATGCACGTTGGTCTCGGTCCAATCAAGGATCTCTTCCAGCTCCGGCCAGTAGGTGACCTCCTCAAAGGGCAGGGTCTCCACCGGCGCGCCGGTGATGATGAAGCCGTCGAACTTGCGATCCTTCACCTCGTCCCAGGTCTGGTAGAAGGAAAGAAGATGCTCTTCCGGCGTATTCTTGGCCTTGTGGCCACCGACGCGCACCAGCGTCAGCTCCACCTGTAGCGGCGAGGCGCCGATCAGCCGGGCGAACTGCACCTCGGTCTTGATCTTGTTCGGCATGAGGTTGAGCAGGCCGATCTGCAACGGGCGAATGTCCTGGCGAATGGCCATGGTTTCGGTCATGACCCGCACGCCCTCATGCACGAGGGTTTCAAAGGCGGGCAGCGTATCGGGGATCCTGATCGGCATCTTACTCTCGACTTTCCTTGTCACGGCGGTTTCAGACCGCGGAAACAAAAATACCGGCAGCTTTTATATCGCTACCGGTCCTTGGAAAGTCTTCAAACTCGCCTCGGCCCTTTAGCGACTTATTTTACGTGGCTGCAAGCCGGCCGGCCAAATCACCACGGAACACGAGGCCTTTTACGCCTGTCGGGGTTGCGAATCAATGGGGAAGGCGATGGAGGCGTTGGTGCCTCCCCATTGCGGCTTTGCCCCTCATCCGCCCTCGGGCACCTTCTCCCCGCAAGCGGGGAGAAGGCCGAGACATCAACCGCTTGCACCCCCTCTCCCCGCCTGCGGGGAGAGGGTAGGGTGAGGGGCGAAGCCACAAACTCGGCGCCAACCGCCAAAAAAGGGGGACGACTTTCAAAAATCCCGCAACAAAATCAACAAAACAAAGTTTTTTCATCCCCGCCCATTTCCACCCCCTTACCCTAATTCCCGTCCCGCCCTCGGATACACCTGACGATGCGATGTCAGGCGAGGCGGGGCCGGCGCCGGGGTGGAGGGTTGTCGCAGATCCAAATCCCCGGCCCGCTGCAACGGTCTCCCTCCGGACGAGGGGGTGGAAGTGACGGTGGACAGCCGGATGCTGGACGCCTGAAACCCCCGATCGGAAGGACGTGCCTCAGAGGCACACAGACAAGGCGCCAATGCTGTCGCGAACATCCAGACAGCGGGGCGAATAAAACGGCGGGGATGAGCGCCGGGCCGCAAATGGCGAGACAATCATCCCCCGGGCGAGGGTCCCGGTCGGAATGGTGCACCATCCGGCGGGAACCTCCCGGGCCACCGGCCAGGCTGAAGCGCCACCTCACGGTGATGCCGCAGCCGGACCCGCGCCCGGTCAATCTTCGGTCCTCGGGTCAAGCCCGAGGATGACGAGGACCGTCGCCGCCTTGCCAGAGAGACGCATGCAGCGGGAATAGACGCCGAACGAGGCGCCGGAAGGAGCCACATAAAACTACCTAGACGGGTTGCTTCTGGCGCCTCGTCCGAGACAAATTTCAGACCACCCGGAGGGAGCGATCCCGACCGGCGGCGAAGCTTGGGGTTTTTGACAGCAATAGATTTCCCCTCACCCTGAGGCGCCCGACCTTGTCGGGCCTCGAAGGGCCAGGCCACCACCTCAGCATGCGCCCGAGCTGAAGCCGCCGCGCCCGCCTCTCCCCCCTTGTGGGAGAGGTTGCAAAATCGAAGGCTTAGGTGAGCGCAAGCCACCTAAACTTCAGATTTTGCTGGTGAGGGGATCGGTGCTGCGGGCACGACGAACGGACCCCCTCTCTTGCGATTTCAGATGTTTAGGCGGCTTTCGCTCGCCTAATTCATCGAAATCGCTTTCTCCCCCACCAAGGGGGAGATGAGACTCCCACAACGGGGAGAGGACATTCACTGCTCACCGAGCTTCATGCTGGGATCGTAATCCTTGCCATGCACCGTCTTCACCACGGCCTGGCCGCAATATAGCTTGTTCTCGGCAGCGTTGAATGTGTGGCTTGGCGAGCCGTGCAGTTCCCAGCCCTTGTTCAGCGCGTCGGTGACGCGGTGGCAGAAGCTCGAATCATCCGGGCCGGTGAGAAAACGATAGACTTTCATGGCTTGTCCTTTCTGGCAGTGATCAGGGCGAGCTTGGCGAGAAGGCGGGCGGCCTCCTCGGCATGCAGTCGTTCGATCATCCGCCCATCGATGTTGATAACGTTGAGGCCCGCATGGGCCGGGTCGGAAAAGGCGTCGGCCACGAGCCGCGCCTCGGCAATCGCGGCTTCCGAGGGGCCGAAATGGCGATTGGCGGGTTCGATCTGCGCCGGATGGATCAGCATCTTGCCGTCGAAGCCCATGGCCCTGCCCTGGGCGCATTCGGCGGAGAAGGCCTCGAGGTCGCGAAAATCGTTCGACACGCTGTCGATCACATCGAGCCCATAGGCCCGGGCGGCAAGTACGACCTGCATCAGATAGGGCACCAGATAGGTGCGTCCGGTCGCTGCCGGAATGCCGGTGGCCTTGCGCAGATCGTTCAGCCCAACGACGAAGGCGTCGAGCCGGCTGTCGCTGGTGCGCCCCGAAGAGGCAATCGCTGCCGCGTTGAGCACACCGCGCGGCGTTTCGATCATGGCCCAGATCCTGAGACCTTCCGCCGCATCCTGCTCGCCGATCAGGTCCGCCACGTCCTGCACCGTGACCGGTTCCTCGACCTTAGGCAGCAGCACGGCGTCGGGCACGCACTGCAAGACGAGCCTCATGTCTTCGCGGAAATGCGGTGTGTCGGAGGCATTGATCCTGACGATGCGCTCGCGATGGCCGAGATCGGCATTTCGCAAGAATTCCAGAAGCTTGTGCCGGGCGTCGGCCTTCCGGTCTTCGGCCACGGAATCCTCGAGATCGAAGATGACGGTATCGCAATCAAGGCCCGTCACCTTCTCCAGGGCGCGGTCGTTGATCGCGGGCACCGTCAGGACCGATCGGCGAAGCCGAGACGGGTGGTGAAAGCGAAAGGAGGAGGCCTCTGATGTCATGGCCGAGTTCTGGCAAGCTTTGCCCGCCCACGCAAGATGACAATTGGGTGAAAGGCCCTTGCAAAGCCTTGGGATAAGGACCACCTTGGTAACTGCGAAAGGACAAGATCATGCAGAACATCCGCTCCGCCGCCTATGCCCTTGTTGGCCTCGCTTTTGTCGGCCTTGCCGCCGCCTTTGCGGTGTCGCTCACTCTGGTGATTGGCGCACTCCTGACCGTGACGCTCGGCGCCCGCATGCTGATGGGCAAGACGAAGCGCGCTCCGGCCTATGTGAAAGCCAAGCGTCGCGATGACGTGCGCGTCTGGAACGACGGCAAGGGTACGATCATCGATCTTTGATCTGGCCGAAGGTCGCTCCATCATCTCACCTGTCCATCGGGTGAGATGTGGCTATCGCTTGGAAAACGGCGATAGAGCCTCCTCAAGATTCTCCTTCAAATTTCTGCGGTTTTGCTCTATGGGCGAGGCATCAAACGCGCATTAGCCAGATCGAAGGCAGACTGATGGACAAGTTCGTAAAGCTCACCGGTGTCGCTGCACCGCTTCCGGTCGTCAATGTCGACACGGACATGATCATCCCCAAGGATTACCTGAAGACCATCAAGCGCACCGGTCTCGGCACCGGCCTGTTCGCCGAAGCGCGCTACAAGGAAGACGGTTCGGAGAACGCGGATTTCGTTCTCAACAAGCCGGCCTATCGCAATGCGCAGATCCTCGTTGCCGGCGATAACTTCGGTTGCGGTTCCTCGCGTGAGCATGCCCCGTGGGCGCTTCTCGACTTCGGCATCCGTTGCGTGATCTCCACGTCGTTTGCCGACATCTTCTACAACAACTGTTTCAAGAACGGCATCCTGCCGATCGTCGTCAGCCAGTCAGACCTCGACAAGCTGATGGATGATGCCTCGCGCGGTTCCAACGCCGTGCTGACCGTCGACCTGGAATCTCAGGAGATCACCGGTCCGGATGGCGGCAAGATCGCCTTCGAGATCGACGCCTTCAAGCGCCACTGCCTGCTGAATGGCCTCGACGATATCGGCCTGACACTTGAGAAGGCAACGAGCATCTCGACCTTCGAGCAGTCCAACGCCGCCCAACGCCCCTGGGCGTGAGCGTCGCTCAAGCGCTGAATTGATGAAGCCGGGCTCGCGCCCGGCTTTTTCTTTGGCCTTAGAGGAAACGGGCCCGCCAGGCTTCAAGCGCTGCGAGCGATACGCCGATCCCGCCGCAGACCTCGATCAGCGGTGCCTTGTAACGCGCCAGCAGATCGACATGAACGTCAGCCACGGCGAGCGCTGCGCCACAGGCAGGTTCGACGAGGATCCGCTGGGCATCGGCAAATTTCAGGCAGGCCGCAACGGCCTCGGCGTCGGTCACAACAACGCTTTCGATCGGATGGGTTTCCAGAAGATCGAAGACATGTTGTGCGACCTGGCGCGCGCCGAGCGAATTGGCAATCGAGGTAATGGTCGGCAGCGTAACACGTTCCCCGGCGAGAACGGCAGCGTTCAGGGAAGCGGCACCTTCCGTCTCGACCGCAATGACGGGGATGTCGCGCAGCCCGTTGCGCCGCAGCCCTTCGACGATGCCTGCGAGCAGTCCGCCACCGCCGACGCTCGTCACCACGCAATCGAATTCCGCACCTGATTTGACCACCTCGTCGATCAGGGTCGCGTGACCTTCCCACAGCAGCGGATGATCATAAGGATGGACGTAGGCGGCCTTGCGTTCCGCCGCGAGTGCCACCGCATGGGCGTTCGCCTCGTCGAAGACGGACCCGTGGACCATGACCTTGGCACCTGTCGCGGCAATTCGCGTGCGAACCTCGGCGAACGTGGTTTCCGGCACGACGATCGTCACCGGGACGCCGAGCGCCTTGCCGGCAACGGCGGCGGCAATGCCTGCATTACCGCCAGAGGCGCAGAAGATTTCCTTCGCCCCCTTGGCGACCTCGTGCTGGCAGAGCAGTCCCACCCCACGCAGCTTAAAGCTGCCGGAAGGCTGCAAGGCATCGAGCTTGAGCCAGAGAGGCAAGCCGCTCGCGCTGTAGTCGGCGGCCGTGCGTAGGAGTGGCGTCTCGATATGAAGGGGAGAAAGCGGCATGGGGCACTCGGGGATGCTGGAGGGATGCAGATCTTTTGGACCTCGGAAACAACCGGGTCAACCGGGAAGCCCTTGCTTGGAATGGCCGGAACCGTACCGTTTCCGCCCTATCTCGCTTGAAATGCCCCTGACCCGCGCGTAAGACACCGCGACTTCTTTTTCGAGTGGAGGGTTTCCATGACGGCTCGCAATCTTCTTCTTCTCCCCGGCGACGGCATCGGCCCCGAGGCCATGGCCGAAGTTCGAAAGATCATCGCCTATATGAACGAGGCGCAGGGCGCCGGCTTCGTCACCGACGAAGGTCTTGTCGGCGGTTGCGCCTACGACGCGCATGGAGCAGCGATCTCGGAAGAAGACATGTCCAAGGCGCTTGCCGCCGACGCCGTTCTCTTCGGTGCCGTCGGCGGTCCGAAGTGGGATGATGTGCCCTATGACGTGCGCCCGGAAGCCGGCCTCTTGCGCCTGCGCAAGGATCTCGAGCTCTTCGCCAATCTGCGTCCGGCGATTTGCTATCCCGCGCTTGCCAATGCCTCGTCGCTGAAGCCGGAACTGGTCGAGGGTCTCGACATCCTCATCGTCCGCGAGCTGACCGGTGGCGTTTACTTCGGCGAGCCGAAGACCATTACCGATCTCGGCAATGGCCAGAAGCGTGCCGTGGATACGCAGGTCTATGACACCTACGAGATCGAGCGTATCTCCGCCGTCGCCTTCGAACTGGCCCGCACCCGCAACAATGCCGTCTGCTCGATGGAAAAGCGCAACGTCATGAAGTCGGGCGTGTTGTGGAACCAGGTCGTGACGGCGACGCACAAGGAGAAGTTCTCCGACGTCAAGCTCGACCACATGCTGGCCGATGCCGGCGGCATGCAGCTTGTGCGTGCGCCGAAGCAGTTCGACGTCATCGTCACCGACAACCTGTTCGGCGACATGCTTTCCGACGTGGCCGCCATGCTGACCGGTTCGCTGGGCATGCTGCCATCCGCTTCGCTCGGCGCTCCGGACGCCAAGACCGGCAAGCGCAAGGCGCTTTACGAGCCCGTTCACGGCTCGGCACCGGACATCGCCGGCAAGGGCATCGCCAACCCGATCGCGATGATCGCCTCGTTTGCCATGTGCCTGCGCTACTCGTTCAACATGGTCACGGAAGCCGATCGCCTTGAGAAGGCAATTGCCAATGTGCTGGACAAGGGCATCCGCACCGGTGACATCATGGCCGACGGTTGCCGCCAGGTCGGCACTGTTGAGATGGGTGATGCGATCCTTGAGGAGTTCAAGGCGCTTTCCGCCTGAACTAACTTCTGAGTTCTGATCCGACGGCGCGGGGCAATCCGCGCCGTTTTGCGTTTTCCCTGTCGCCGCGCCCAGCTCGGCCCTCTTTCTCTCACTTCACCGTGATCATCCCTGTTCGACAGAAGGTCGCACCCAATGCGGAAATCCGATGTCGTACACGGCCCGTAATAGTGGTCAGACAAGCAGATGAGAGTGATGCAACCACCGCCCTGTTCGACATTGTTGGAACCTGACCGAGACTGAACCGTTCAGCAAACAATGCCGGCAAATAGGCCTGCGAGAGGCCAGCGGTCCCGAGAGACCATGGAGATGTTCGATGAAAGCCACATCCGCTGACAGACACATCATAAAGTATGCCATGTCACAGCCCTATCTGGAGCGCGAGGAAGAGCTCGACCTCGCGATCCGCTGGAAGGAAAATGACGATCAGGGAGCGCGAAACCGCATCGCCCAGGCGCATATGCGTCTGGTCATTGCCATGGCTTCCAAGTTCCGTGGTTTCGGTCTGCCGCTTAACGATCTGATCCAGGAAGGCTATATCGGCCTTCTCGAAGCGGCTGCCCGCTTCGACCCAGGTCGCGAAGTGCGCTTCTCGACCTATGCCGGCTGGTGGATCCGGGCCTCGATGCAGGACTATATCCTGCGCAACTGGTCGATCGTCCGCGGTGGCACCAGCTCCAGTCAGAAAGCGCTGTTCTTCAACCTGCGTCGCCTGCGCGCCAAGCTCGCTCAGGGCGACAATCGCCTCTCCGACCAGGCGATACACCAGGAAATCGCTTCTGCGCTCGGCGTCAGCCTCGCCGACGTTCAGTCGATGGATGCACGCCTCTCCGGCAACGATGCTTCTCTGCAGACCCCTGTAGCTGGTCGCAATGGCGAAGGTACCGAACAGCTTGAGATGCTGGAGAGCAATGAGGCGCTGCCGGACGAGCAGGTGACGTCCATCATCGATGGCGAACGCTGGAATGGCTGGCTGAAGGATGCAATGAACCGCCTCAACGAGCGTGAAAGCCGGATCATCAAGGCGCGGCGCCTCACGGAAGATGGCGCAACGCTGGAAGAACTCGGCGCCGAGCTCGGGATTTCCAAGGAACGTGTCCGCCAGATCGAAACGCGGGCCTTGGAAAAACTGAAAGTCGCCCTCACGGATAAGGCCCCGAGTGCAGCTCGCCTTGAAATGGCAATGTGAGCGGCAATCACAGATCACAATGAAAAAGCCGGCGGAGATGCCGGCTTTTTCATGCAAACTTCAATGCCTGACGGGCCTTATCAAGGAAGAGGCGCTGGGCGCGCCCTATCTCAGAATGACAGCGTTTGAAGAGAGTATGCCGCGGGTTTCATCACCAGCAGTTTGATTGACGCACAAGGTCGCCCGGGTGGCGACTTCGACTGCATACCCCCTCTGACGGGCGGCAAGGGCGGTCTTTGCGACACAATATCGGAAATCCAGCCCGACAATTCGAAGCTTACCCACGTCGAGCCTTTCCAGAAGCTCGTCCAGCTCGCCCTTCTCGAATGCGTCCTGAACTCTCTTGACAAGGACGTGTTCGGCAAGCCCTTCAAAGGGCTTCGCGATCTGGGTTCCGGGCGTTCCCTCAATTGCTTGGCCTCTCATCGTCAGTCGCGCGATGATCTTTGTCGAAGGGATGGACCACTCCTGACGCACCGCGATGATCGGCAGATTTTCGGCCTTCGCCTTCGCCACTTCGGCGAGGATGGCTGACATCGCATCCGCCTTTGCTGCGTCCTCATAGGGACCTTCGTCCCAGAACACGGACTGCAGATCGATCAGGAGCAGGGCCGTCCCGGGACGGCTGCCAATGGGCTCGCCGCGACTGACGGCACCGATCTGTCTGACGCCGTTCGCAAGCCAAACAAGCCCGGAAAGGGCGGCTATGGTAAGGATCTGGCCTATCACTTCGCTTGCTCCTCCCCGTCGGTCTTCAGCTTCTCAAGTAGGATCCTCACCACCTGAAGTGCCGTCTCGATATCACTCGCATCAATCTCGGCGCCGAGCTGTTCCACCAGCCGTTTTTCACGCATCACGACGTCTTCGATCAGGCTCTGGCCCTTGGGGGTAAGCGCAATCATCGTGGATCGCTTGTGACGCGGGTTGGTGCGGCCGACTGTGAGGCCTGCCGCAAGCGTTTCGTTGACCATCAGCTGGACATACTGTCGTTTGATCTCAAGCTTTATCGCGAGTTCGGGTACGCTGGCGCTCCCATGGGCGTGAAGGATCTCAAGTACTGCCCGCATGCGAACGGTCAGCCCGGTGCCGTCCAACCCTCTCTCGACACGCGCCTCCGCGGCCTGCATGAGCGGACGCGACAACCAGATGAGGCGATAAAGCTGTTCAGATTTTCTCATGACAATTACAATGTCATAATGACATTCATGTTGTCAATTCCGGGAGCCATCAAACTGATAGGCGAGCTTGTTCCCGCACGCAGGCTTTCACCAACGTAGCATATGGCATTCGCCGCCTTCAGATATCCGCAGTCTTCCCGTGGATTCGTCTGGGAGGGCCAGGGCGCGACCTTGTCACTCCGAGATGATCTTGACGCGCATGCCTGGGGTGACCGTCGAGGTCGGGCCGAGCGCGTTGATCAGCCGGAAGAGTTCGAGCTTGCGGTCGGTGCCCATCATACGTGCCGACAAGGTTCCGACCGAGTCGTTGGAACCGACCGTTACCACTCGGACGCGGAGCGGCTTCAGTGAGGCTGCTTCCTGCGGCGTGATCCGGCGGAAGGAGGCGCGCAGCTGGGCTGCCGTTGTTTCCAGAGCCGGGCTGCCCTTGGGCACTGCCGTCAGGAAGCGGAAGATCTGCGGCCCGATCCGGATGACGGTGATATCGAAATCCCAGCGATCGGCGGAGGCGCGGGCGGTTGCCGCTTCCAACCCGTTGACGGTTATGGTGCGGATCGTATCCGGCAGGAGACCGGTTACCCAGCCGCTTGAGATATAGTTCGGCAGGCTGATCTTCTGACTGTCGGCCACGCCGTCAAAACGGATGGCCACATCGCCAGGTCCGGTGGCGAGGACGGCCTCGACCTTGTTGTCGATCTGGAAGCCCTGGGGCACGTCAAAGCGAATTCCGAGTTGCCCATGCAGGAAGGTCTGGCCACGGACGAAGCCTTCCTGGGGGCTGTCGCCATAGAGCAGGCCGTCAATGCCGTTCAGGTAATAGTCGCGGCCGGTTTCGCCATGGCTGCCTTCCGGACCAAAGGCACGTGCATGGCGTTTTGCCAGTTCGACACGCTGCGGCGCGTTCGGATGGCTCGAGAGGAAGTCCAGGCTCTGGTCGGCATCGGGATCGACCGAGCTGAACTGGCTGTAGCGGGCCATGGAATCGAGGAAACGGGCGGCGGCATAGGGATCATAGCCGGCTTCACCCAGCGTGCGCACGCCGATGACGTCGGCCTGCAGCTCCTGCTGGCGCGAGAAGGCGGCAAGGCGCAGCTTGCCGCGGGCCAGCGCCTGCTTGCCGGCGAGATCGCTCGACAGAACCTCGGCGACGACGCGGCTCGCAATCACTTCCGCCTCTTCGCGACGCTGGCGTTCGATGCCGTGGTTCGCGGTCACATGCGCCATTTCATGGCTGAGAACGGCTGCCACTTCCGAGGCGTCATTAGCGAGCGCCAGGAGGCCGCGTGTCACGTAGAGATAGCCGCCCGGCAGCGCAAAGGCGTTGATCGCCGGCGAGTTCAGGATGGTGATGCGATAGGACTGGTTCGGGTTTTCCGAAACCGCCGTCAGGGCACCGGCGATGCGGGCGACGAGGCGTTCTGTCTTGGCGTCGGAGTATTCGCCGCCATAGGATGCGACGATGCGCGGGTGTTCACGGGCACCCATCTGGGCGCGCGGATCGCCTTTCTGCACTTCGTCGACGATCTGTGGATTGCTGGAAGGCGCAACGGACGGCTCGTAGGCCTGCTCGAACAGCGACTGGCAGGAGGATAGGACGAGGCCCGCCGAGACGATCACGGCGACACTCGACGCAAACCTGAAAGGCCGGCGCCGCAGATTCGTCTCTGCAGCTATCGCGCTGTTCCGGCTCAAAAACTGCATCCTGCCCCTTCACCCTGTTCCCGAACGATCGCCAACCTGGCAACATCCGGGTGCAGCATCCAATTGCCTTCAGCCGATATCCGCATTCTGCTGATCCGGCAGCATTTCACATAGTGCGAAAACACCACTCGCTCCAGAAGATAGTCACGCCGAGGCAAATGACCAATGGTCTTGCTGCAGGAACAACTATTCCCAACGCGCATGGCAGGCGCGGGCGACGAAATTAAGGCGATTGGGGTGCAATTGCCGTCGTGCCGAGGAAGTCGCGCACGGCTGTGACATCTGTTCTCGCGAGAAAATCGCTCTTCGATGCATTCACCACGACATGGCCGTTTTCGAGGAAAACGACATGGTCCGCCAAACGTATGACGTCACGCGGATCGTGGGTGACGAGCAGGACGGTGGCCGATGTTTCAGCATGGAGTTCGGCGAGAAGGTCAACCATTGCGCTTCGCAGACCAGGATCCAATGCGGCGAAGGGCTCGTCGAGGAGCAGGATCGGGAGGCTGCGGACTAGCGCCCGGGCAAAGGCTGCCCGCTGCCGCTCTCCGCCCGAGAGAGAACCCGGCAGCCGCCGCTCGTAGCCCGCGAGGCCCACGCGATCCAAAGCGGCGGAGATCGCCTTGCGGTCAGCGGAGGTCAAACGCATGCCAGGATGGATGCCGAGGCCGATATTGGTGAACAGGTCGAGATGGGCAAAGAGGTTGTTGTCCTGGAAGACCAGCGAGACCGGCCTCTCCGCCGGCGCCAGATCCGTTACATCTCGATCAGCTATTTTGATCCGGCCGGTCTCAGGTTGCTCGAAGCCGGAGACGAGGTTGAGCAGGGTCGACTTGCCGGATCCGGATGGGCCGACAATACACGTGATCTTGCCGGCATCGAGACCGAAATCGAAGTGAAACTCGCTTTGGCCGAGTGTAAGTCGCACCGCATCGAGGCGGATTGCCGTCGAAGTCTCATCGCGCATCGGGGGCCTCCCGTTCACTTGCCTGACGCGTTCCAGGCGCTCCGAGGAGCGCGAGGAGGAGACACATCATTCCGAGCAACAGAGCAAGTCCATCAGCATCCGTGCTGCGGTAGCTTCCCATGGACGCATAGATGAGGGCGGGTAGTGTCATGATGTTTTCCGAGCCGAACAGGGCGACTGCTCCGAGATCTCCCAAGGAAAGTGCCATGGAAAAGGCGAGCGCGGTCAGAAATGGTCGTTTCAGCTCCGGCCAGTCGACGCGGCGCAGACGCTGAGCGACGGACAGGCCGAGGCTTTCAGCGAGACGACCCGTGCGCGCACGGTGCTCGCGATAGGCCGGCTCCAGCACGCGCACGGCAAACGGCAGGGCCATCAGGGCATTGATGCCGGCGACGACCAAGGGCGCGAAGTTTGCGATCTCACCGCTCGATCGGAGCGCGAGAAACCAGCCGGTGGCAAGCACGCTCGTCGGCACAAGCAGAACCAGCGATGAGAGCGAGGCAAGCGCGATCGACATGAGGCGATTGCCGACATTCCGGTTTCGCTGCGTGTCGATTTCGGTCCTTGCTGCGACCGCGCCAAAGGCAAGCAGTGTCGCCGTAACGCCTGACACGAGCGCTACGAGCAGGCTTGTCAGAGCCGCCTGCTGGAACGTCGATTGCGATATCAGCCGAGCGAGGTCTGCCTGTAGTCCCGAGACGACGACCTGGCCAAGCGGCAGGATGAGAAAGAGGCCGGCCAGCGAGAGCAGCAGCGCGTCGATCAAACGGACGAGCGGGCGTCGGCCATCGAAACGAGGGAAACGGCGCCCGCTTGTGACACCGGTGTCGGAGGCTGCGGGCAGCAGGCTGAGGCCGATGAGGATCACGCCGGTGACCGTGATCTGCAGCAGTGCCAGCGATACGGCGCGCTCCGGATTGAAGTCGAAGCGCAGAGCCTGGTAGATGGCGACCTCGATTGTCGTTGCAGCAGGCCCCCCGCCGAAGATCAGCACCAGCGTGAAGCTCGTCACGCAGAGCATGAAGATCAGCCCCGCGGCCCCCGGGATGACGCGCGCCAGGACAGGCCACTCGATGAAGCGGAAGGTGGCGATCGGCGAGAGGCCGAGACTTGCCGACATCCGCCAGTATTCGGCCGGCACGCGCTCCAGGGCAGACAGCATCAGTCGTGTGGCAAGCGGCAGGTTGAAAAAGACATGGGCAATCAGAATTCCGGTCAGGCCGTAGACCGAGATGGGCTGCGAGAGACCGAGGCCTCCCAAGGCATCGTTGACGATGCCGTTGCGGCCGAAAATACCGATCAGACCCAGTGCGCCGATCAGAACGGGAAGTCCCATGGGAACCGCCATCAGACGGATCAGCCAGATTCGTCCGGGGAAAGCCGGCTGTCGAGCAAGCGCGCTGACGACAGGCAAGGCAAGCCCGACGGAGAGGAGCGTCGACAGGAAGGCCTGCCAGAGGGTGAATGACAGCACCGAACGGACGACTGGATCGCCGAAGGCCTGCAGAATGCCGACGGTCATTCTCCCGGCGAGCAGTGCGGTCAGGGCGATGCCGACGAAAGCCGCCACGGCCAGCAAAACCAAAAGGCCGCCCGCGAGAGCGGGCAGCCTCTGACGTCTCGACTGGTGAAGCGGTCGGAGCATCCGGTGTTACTTCAGCGTCATGGCCTTCAGCCACTCGTCGATCCAGGCCTGACGGTTGGCCGCAACTTCGGCCGGGTCCATCAGGAAGGTGGTCTTCGGCTGGACGAGCTTGCCGAAGGCGTCCGGCAGGGGCTCTGATGTGGCAGCGACCGGCATCATCCAGTTGTTGGTGGGGATGGTGTCCTGGAAGCCGGGCTGCAGCATGAAGGCGAGGAACTGGCGGGCGAGTTCCTTTTCCGGCGCCGTCTTCAGAAGGCCTGCGACCTCGATCTGGATATAATGCCCTTCGGAGAACTCGGCCGCCTGATAGCGGTCGGTCTCTTCGGCGACCATGTGATAGGCCGGCGAGGTGGTGTAGGAGAGGACCATCGGTGCCTCGCCCTTGGTGAACAGGCCATAGGCTTCCGACCAGCCTGGCGTGACGGTCAGGACACGATCCTTGAGCTTTGCCCAGGCTTCCGGTGCCTGGTCACCATAGACCGACTTGACCCAGAGCAGCAGGCCGAGACCCGGCGTCGAGGTGCGCGGATCCTGGATGACGATCTTTTGGGCCGGGTCCCCCTCGACCAGGTCCTTCAGGCTCGTCGGCGGGGTCTTGATGACCTCGGTGTCGTAGATCACGGCGAAATGGCCGTAGTCATAGGGCAGGAAGACATCGTCGCTGAAACCGCCGGGCACCTGAACATTGGCGGCATCAACGCCATGTGCTTCGAAGAGGCCGGTCTGCTTGGCTTCCTCGACGAGATTGGTGTCGAGACCGAGCACGACATCGGCCTTCGAGGTCTCGCCTTCGAGCTTGAGACGGGTCAGCAGCGCCACGCCATCGGCGACGCCGACGAAGTTGACGGTGCAGTCGCAGGTCTGTTCGAAGGCTTCCTTGACCTTTGGGCCGGGACCCCATTCGGAGACGAAGCTCTCATAGGTGTAGACGGTCAGCGTCTTGCCGGCGGCCAGTGCCGGGGAGACAAAGCCGAGGATCGCAGCGGAGACGCTGCCGATGAGCATGGAAACAGTACTGGGTCGCATCGCGCCCTCCTCCTTGGTGTCATTGCTGTCGGGATAGGGCGCCTGATGTCGTCGCGTCTAATCCCTCCGCCGGTGTTAACCGGATCAGGTTCCGCGGGTTGGCATGACGCCTCTCAGCCTTCCCGATCGCGTGAGATCGCAAGGCACCCCGTTAGAGCAAGCCTGAGATAGCGCGCAGGCGAGCTGAGCGCAAGGGTGCAGGGTGCAAGGTGTGGCGTGCGATGGGTCGCGCCGTTCACTGTCAGGAAACCGTCAATAGCCACGTGATAAGGGGAAGGCATTTATCATGATGGCGTGATGCGTATGGCGAAGTCGCAGTCGAATGAAGGGCTCGGAATGGACAGGTTTGTCGCCGAGGTCGAAGGCAGCCTCCGGCGGCAGCTCGGAATGGCCGTCGACAGCTTCTGGCGATCATCCGTCCGCAACCGCATCTTGGCCTTCGCCTTTGCGCTCGTGGTGGTGATCCTGGCGACCGCCTATGGCACCGTGCTTCTCAACCAGTGGAACGCGCCCTTCTACAACGCATTGGAACGGCGTGACCTGCCGGCCTTTCTTCTTGAACTGCGCCACTTCGCGATGATTGCGGGCGCCCTGCTGGTGCTCAATGTCGTGCAGGCCTGGCTTAACCAGATGACCGCGCTTTCCATGCGCGAGGGCTTGTCGCGCGATGTCGTCGACCAGTGGTTGAATGGTGCGCGGGCCTATCGGCTCTCCGTGTCGAGCCCGCTCGGGGTCAACCCCGATCAACGCCTGCATGAGGATGCGCGCAAACTCGCGGAAATGACCACGTCTCTGTCTATCGGGTTGTTCAATGCGACGATCCTGCTGGTCAGCTTTATCGGGGTGCTGTGGAGTCTTTCCAGCGACTTCACCTTTCAGATCGGTGAGACCCGTTTCCAGATCCCCGGCTACATGGTCTGGGGCGCGCTTATCTACGCGCTTCTCGCATCGCTGCTCAGCCAGGTGGTCGGGCGCAGCCTTTCGAACCTGAATGCCGAACGTTATGCCCGGGAGGCCGATCTGCGTTTCTCGCTGATGCGTGCCAATGAAAACCTGGAGGCGATTGCGCTTGCGCATGGCGATGAGACCGAACGCCGCCACATTCATCAGTCGCTCGACGGGGTCCTCATCTCGATCCGTCACCTGGCTCTGGCCTTGACCAATCTCACCTGGGTGACAGGAGGCTTCGGCTGGCTTGCCATCATCGTGCCGATCCTGATCGCCTCGCCCGCCTATTTCGCCGGCACCATCACGTTCGGCGGTCTGATGATGGCGGCCGCGGCCTTCACGCAGGTCTATTCGGCGCTTCGCTGGTATGTCGACAATTTCGGGGCCATCGCCGACTGGCGTGCGGCGCTGATGCGGGTGACGGTGTTTCGCGCCGCCTTGACCAGCATGGGCGACAGACAGAACAGCGCCGGTGAAGTGGAGCTGACGCGCAGCGAGGATGGCACGCTGAGACTGGAAGACCTGGAAATCCGCACCCGTGTCACAGCAGAAGGCTCCGAAGCGGCGTTTCGTCTTCGTGAGCGTGCGGTGATCATCGCGGCGGGGGACCGCGTGATGATCAATGGCGATCAGGGCGTCAATCGCAAGCTATTGTTCCATGCCATGGCCGGGCTCTGGCCCTTCGGCAAAGGTAGTATCGCCCTTCCGGCCGAGTCGGACATCATCTTCGTGCCGCAATCGGGTTATCTGCCGGAGGGCAGGCTGCGCAGCCTGCTCGCCTATCCCGTCGCCTCGGCGCGTTTCACCGATGCAGACATGACGGGCGTGCTTCAGCTCGTGGGACTGGCCGAGTTGGCCGGCCGTCTCGACGAGCGAGCCCGGTGGGAGCGAATCCTGGACAAGGACCAGCAGATGGCGCTGTCCTTTGCCAATATCCTGCTCAGAAAGCCGCGCTGGCTGGTCTTGCATGATGTGCTGGAAGGTTTGGAGCCGGAAACCGAGAGCCGGCTCATGAACATCCTGTCGACGGAACTTGCGGGGACGACCCTGATCTACCTGGGACGTTCCATGGCTTTCGCCACTGCCACCGGTGCGCGGGCGTTGCATCTGGAGAGATCAGGAGAGATGCGGGCCTGAAGCCGAAAGCCGGAGAGCCTCAGCCCTCCAGTTCTTCACGCAGCATTTCGAGCTCCAGCCATTCCTCTTCCATGCGTGTGATGTCGGCACGCAGCTTTTCCATTTCGGCGGCGAGCTTGTTGAACGTCGCCGGGTCCTTGGTGAAGAGGTTGGGATCGGCCATCCTGGCTTCGCGCGCGGTGATCTCCTTCTCGGCCTTTTCCATTTCCTTCGGCAGGTTTTCGAGCGCGAATTTCTGCTTGAAGGAAAGCTTGCCCTTGCCCTTCGATCCGCCATCGGCGGACTTGCCGCCCGAGGCTTCCTGCGCCTTGGCTTTTTCGGCCTTTTCAACGCGTTTGCGTTCGTCCTCGACGCCCTTGCGCTGGGCGAGCATGTCGGAATAGCCGCCTGCATATTCGATCCAGCGACCGTCGGGCGCGTCGGGGTTGGCCGGTGCGATGGTCGAGGTGACGGTGCGGTCGAGGAAGTCACGGTCATGGCTGACGAGGATGACCGTACCGGTATAGCCGGCGACGATTTCCTGCAGCAGGTCGAGTGTCTCGATATCGAGATCGTTGGTCGGCTCGTCGAGGATCAGGAGGTTCGAGGGCTTTGCCATGATCCGCGCCAGCATCAGGCGTGCGCGTTCGCCGCCCGAGAGGTTGCGGATCGGGGTGCGAGCCTGTTCCGGCTGGAACAAAAAGTCCTTCATGTAGCCGGTCACATGCTTCTGCTCGCCATTGACCAGAAGGTTGTCACCCCGGCCGTCGGTCAGGTAGTGGGCGAGCGTATCGTCGGGATTGAGATCCTCGCGCTTCTGGTCGAGAACGGCGATCTCCAGATTGGTGCCGAGCTTCACCAGGCCTTCGTCCGGTTCCAGCTGGCCCGTCAGCATCTTCAGAAGCGTCGTCTTGCCGGCGCCGTTCGGGCCGATCAGACCGATGCAATCGCCGCGATGGACACGGATCGAGAAGGGGGCGACGATGGCGCGATCGCCGTAGGTCTTGATGACCTTATCAGCCTCGATGACCAGCTTGCCGCTTTCCTTGCCTTCCGTCGCCGATGCCTGAATCGTGCCCTGTGGGCCCTTGTGTCCGCGGTAGTTGGCGCGCAGAGCCTGCAGATTGCCAAGGCGGCGCATATTGCGCTTGCGGCGTGCGGTGACGCCGTAGCGTAGCCAGTGTTCTTCGCGCTCGATCTGGCGACCCAGCTTGTGCTGTTCGATCTCTTCCTCTTCGAGCACCTGGTCACGCCATTCCTCGAAATGGGCAAAGCCGCGATTGAGCCTTCGCGACTGGCCGCGATCGAGCCAGACGGTGGCGGTCGAGATCTTTTCGAGGAAACGACGGTCGTGTGAAATCAGGACAAGCGCGCTGCGGCTCTTCGACAATTCGCCTTCCAGCCATTCGATGGTCGGCAGGTCGAGATGGTTGGTCGGCTCGTCGAGCATCAGGATGTCTGGCTCGGGCGCGAGCACGCGGGCAAGGGCTGCGCGGCGGGCTTCCCCACCAGAGAGACGGGTCGGATCTTCCTGGCCGGTCAGGCCGAGATGTTCGAGCAGGTAGGTGACGCGATAGGGATCGTCGCCCGGTCCCAATCCCGCCTCGGCATAGGCCTGGACCGTTGCATAACCCGCAAAATCAGGCGCCTGCTCCAGGTAGCGGATGGTCGAGGACGGATGGCGGAAAACTTCGCCGGACTGTGCTTCGACGAGGCCGGCGGCAATCTTCATCAGCGTTGATTTGCCAGAACCGTTGCGGCCGACGAGGCAGATGCGGTCGCCAGGCTCCACCTGCAGGCCGGCACCGGCAAGCAAAGGCGTTCCGCCGAAGGAGAGTTGGATATCGTCAAGTTTCAGAATGGGAGGCGCCAAGGCTTCAGGCTCCGGAAAGATCGTAGGGGCGGGCAAGCAGGATCGCCCGGCCGCGGGACAGTGAGACCGAGATCGGTCCTTCGGCGATGTTGGATATCGTGCGCGATGAGCCGAAGGGCAAACTGAAGTCCTGCAAAGGATAGCGTGCGTTGCGGATCGTCAGTCCTTCGAGCGTGGTGAAGCCGAGCACCGAGAAAAGCGCGCCTTTGGGCATTTCGAGAGCCAGTTCGCTGTCCTCGGCGAAGGGATAGGCCTCTTCCTCGCCAGAGGTCAGGACCACCTCGTAACCGTCTTCGACCAGGCCGAGGGCGTTCAGATAGTGTTGCAGCGCGTGATCAGACCGTTCGCCGCCGAGTGCGCCGACGAAGATCAGCCGGCTGGCGCCCCGCGCGATCGCTTCTGCGACTGCGATCTCCCCGTCAGTGACGGCCTTTGCCGCCGGATAGCTGCGGCGTTCCACGGTCGGAAAACGGGCGATCAATTCGCTGTCGCTGCTGTCGAAGTCTCCGACCCAGAGCTCTGGAGTGACGCCGAGGTTCACTGCATGGCGCATGCCGCCATCGGCCGCGATCACGCGGCTTCCTTCGGTCAGCGCCCGCAGGCGGTCGGTAACGGTGAGGCTTCCGCCGAGAAGAAGGGTGAATGAGGTCGAGGTCATGCGCCAGCCCTTAGCGCATCTTCGCCAAAAAGGGAAAGGCGAATGCGTCGCAGACTGCGCTTGGCTGCTTGTCGAACGGCTCCCCGGACCAGCCGTTTCAGGCACGGTCCGGGTCGAGCGATTTCAGCGCTTCTTGGGAGAAGCGGCCTCTGCACTCTTGATCTGCGTGGTGAAGGTCGAAACCGGGGTCGCCGCCGGCTTGGACTTGTCCTGCTTCGGCTTTCTTACTTCGCGGTTCGAACGCTGTTGGCCTTTAGCCATGATGTGCTTTCCTTTTTCGGGGTGTTTGCAGGAGCCGTCGTCCGGGCGGATGCCTTGCTGCGGCTGGGATCAATATCCGTTTCTGCGATGCAGCGATCAAAGCTCTCGCTCTCGAAGCGGACGCGGTACTGGCGGCTTCCCCCGGTCTCGGGAAGGGTCGCGAGCACCTTGCAGGAGCCATTGCTGCGGGCGAGGCGGACGGGGCCATCTTTCAGCGTCACTGTGTCGCCGATGGAATACAGGTGTCTGGTCATGGGGATCTCCTGCAGCTGGGAGGCTGCGGTCGGGACAGACATCCTTGTGACTTGCGGGTCGGACAAAACGTCCCGCCGGTCTAAAGGAGCCTGCCGTTATACGAGGCATTGCGGCCGGACCAATTGGTCCAGACTGCGAATATGGGGTCGAGGAGAAGGTCGGTGATGTCCGGAGCCCGAAATTCCGTCCTTGCGGATGGGGCACTTGCAGACGGACACGCATCAGCGTTCATGGAATACAGCCTGTCAGATTGCCGGGAAAATACAAGCTATTTCTGGTAAACGGGCTAAAGCCGCACCTGTGCTTGCACCCGGTCAGATGCGTCATTACTTTGCCGCCGAAGATGAACGAGGCTCAGATACGATGCAGTTTCAGGGTACCGCAGACTATGTGGCAGACAAGGATCTGATGATTGCGGTCAATGCCGCGATCCGGCTGGAGCGGCCTTTGCTCGTCAAGGGAGAACCGGGAACCGGCAAGACCGAGCTTGCCCGACAGGTGGCCGCGGCGCTCGGGCTCGATATGCTGGAGTGGAACGTCAAATCGACGACCAAGGCGCAGCAGGGGCTCTATGAGTATGATGCCGTCTCGCGCCTGCGCGACAGCCAGCTCGGGGATGAGCGTGTCAATGACGTGAAGAACTACATCCGCAAGGGCAAGCTCTGGCAGGCTTTTGCCACTGACACAAAATGCGTGCTGTTGATCGACGAGATCGACAAGGCGGATATCGAGTTTCCTAACGATCTGCTGCAGGAACTGGACCGGATGGAGTTCCACGTCTACGAGACCGGGGAGACGGTCAGCGCAAAGATCCGGCCGATCGTCATCATCACCTCGAACAACGAGAAGGAGCTGCCGGACGCCTTCCTGCGTCGCTGCTTCTTCCACTACATCCGCTTCCCCGATGCCGATACGCTGGAGCGGATCGTCGAGGTTCACTATCCCGGAATCAAGAAGACGTTGCTGCGCAACGCGCTGACCCAGTTTTACGAGATCCGCGAGACCCCTGGGCTGAAGAAGAAGCCGTCCACCTCGGAGGCGCTCGACTGGATCCGGTTGCTCGTCGCCGAGGACGTCGACCCAGCCGATCTGCGCGGTGAGGCGAAGAATGCCTTGCCGAAGCTGCATGGCGCGCTTCTGAAGAACGAGCAGGATGTGCATCTGTTCGAGCGCCTCGCCTTCATGGCTCGCCGGGATCGCTGAGTTCGCGGCTGCGCGGAGACGCTGAGAGCCGCGGTAGTGTAAATTCGCACAAACGAAAAAAGCCCCGCAAGCGGGGCTTTCTGGAAGAATGGAACGCAGTTTACTCGGCAGCGTCGGCGGAGTCCGCGTTGAGCTGCCCGTATTTTTCTTCGCCGATCTTGGAGAGAAGCTCGAGCTGGGTCTCGAGGAAGTCGATATGGCCTTCCTCGTCGATCAGCAGCTGTTCGAAGATCTTCATCGAGACGTAGTCGCCGGCCTGATAACAGATGTCGCGCGAAGCCTTGTAGGAGGTGCGGGCGTCGTATTCGCCTGCGAGGTCAGCTTCGAGCACTTCCTTGACATTCTGGCCGATGCGCAGCGGTGCAACCGTCTGGAGGTTGGGGTGACCTTCGAGGAAGATGATCCGATCGATGATCTTGTCGGCGTGCTGCATTTCCTCGATCGACTCGGCCCGCTCCTTCTTGGCGAGCTTCGTGTAGCCCCAATCGTTCAGCAGGCGGTAGTGCAGCCAGTACTGATTGACCGCACCGAGCTCGAGGAACAGCGCTTCGTTGAGCCGTTCAATGACCTTCGGATCACCCTTCATGATGTTCGTCCCTTGTATGAATTGAATGACGCAACTCTAGCGCCAGCGCTGTCGCCTGTCGAGCCTTTTTTAGAAGTATTCTAATTCTTGGCGGTGACGCGCAGGTTTCAGCGACCGGATCGACAGGGCAGATTCCCATCTGCATGGTGTCTGAGAACTGGGGCGTGACGGGTAGGGAAATGGTTCTGGCGGCCTAGGTGGGCAGCCGATGCCGATGCATGCGTCTCAGCCGGCAGCGTGTCGGGCCGTCAGTGTTGCCTGGCGCCGTTCGGCCAGCGCTGCCTTCTGCTCCTCGTGGAACTGCTTGAGGCGTTCCATGAAGTTGATGACCTTGGTTTCTTCGGTCTGACGAAGGGCGTGATATTCTTCGGTGGTGCGAATGATCAGGTCGACGACATTCGGAAAACAGCCGCAGCAGCGGCCACGCTTGTTCATGGCGTGGTAAACCTTGCCCGGAACAATCAACTGCCAACAGTCTTCGTCCAGCATCTCGTTGATGACTGACTTGATGTCTTTGTCGGTGATGTAATTGCAGCTGCAGACCAGCATGGACGGGGCACTCGTCAAACATGACATTCACTGTCGCCTTTGTCGTAAACCAGATGGCCTTTGTCAAGAAAAATCGCGGATAGGGCATCAGATGTGATCGCTCCTCAAGGTGTCGTACCGTCAATGGAAGTTGCGTCCTTTCGGCATCAGGTCCGCCATGGCGCTGCGGCGAGGATGGCCGGGCGGAGGGGCGGCCGGCGGAGGGAGACGCGGGACCTTTTCCCGTTTCGCCTGTCGCTGATCGACGCCCGGGCGACGAACTTCATCCGCATGGGCGAGCGTGTCGAAGGTCTTTAGCTCTTCGAGCAGCAGACCGAGCCTGGAGCTTGCATCGACCAGATGGTCTGCGACCACATGGATGACGCCATGCGCCTTCTGCAGGCGTCCGCGCAGGGCGACCAGCCGCGCGCCCATGACGATCGGCCGGTAACGTTCGAACACCTTCGGCCAGACAATGACATTGGCTGTGCCCGTCTCGTCCTCCAGCGTCATGAAGATGACACCCTTTGCCGAACCGGGTCGTTGGCGGACAAGGACTAGGCCTGCAATCTCAACCTTGGCGCCATGGGGAAGACCTTCGAGATCGGTTGCCGATTTGAGGCCGGCCCGCTGCATGGCCTGACGAAGGAATGAAACGGGATGCGCCTTCAGGGAGAAGGTCAGGCTGCGGTAATCACTCAAGACCTCTTCGCCCGGCAACATGCGGGGGAGGATCATTTCGGCCTCGTGCTGCAGATTTTCCTGTGGGGCTGCCTCGAAGAGCGGCAGGACTTCGACGGCCGCCTCTCCATCCAGGGCCTGAGCCGCCCAGAGGGCCTCGCGACGCGACAAGCCAAGAGAGGAAAAGCAGTCGGCATCGGCGAGTTTCTCGATGACGGGGCGGGCAAGTCGCGTGCGCAGCCATAAGTCGCGAACGGAATCATAACCGGCACCCCGTCTTGCAACGAGGATATCCATGGCCTCCTTCGGTATGCCCTTGATCTGGCGAAATCCGATGCGAACTGCCTTATTCGACCTGATGACGCCGGCCATGGACCGGTGACGGCTGGCGATCCGGGTTGGATCGAAGCCGCCCGCCTCTTCCCCTTCGAGCAGGCAGTCCCAGGTCGAGTGGTTGATGTCGACCGGGCGGATATCGACGCCGTGATCGCGGGCATCGCGCACGAGCTGGGCGGGGGCGTAAAAGCCCATGGGCTGTGAATTCAGGATCGCGGCACAGAAGACATCCGGATAGAAGGCCTTGAACCAGCAGGAGACATAGACGAGCAGGGCGAAGGAGGCGGCATGGCTTTCGGGGAAGCCGTATTCGCCGAAGCCTTCGATCTGGCTGAAGCAGCGGGCGGCGAACTCAGGGTCGTAGCCATTGGTCACCATTCCCTCGATCATGCGTTTCTGGAAGCTGGAGACCTGGCCGGTGCGGCGAAAGGTGGCCATGGCACGGCGCAGCTTGTCGGCTTCTCCCGGGGTGAAGCCGGCAGCGGTAATGGCGATCTGCATCGCCTGTTCCTGGAAAAGGGGTACGCCCAGCGTGCGCTCCAGGACTGTGCGCAGTTCATCGCTCGGATAGTCGATCGGCCGGCCGGCCAGCAGGTCTTCGCGCCGCTTCAGGTAAGGATGGACCATGTTGCCCTGGATAGGGCCTGGCCGGACGATCGCCACCTCGATGACCAGATCATAGAACTTGCGCGGCTTCAGCCGCGGCAGCATGCTCATCTGGGCGCGGCTTTCGATCTGGAAGACGCCGATCGTGTCGGCGCGGCAGATCATGTCATAGACTTCAGGGCGCTGGTCTTCGTTAATCGAGGCGAGTGTCTCCTCGACGCCATAATGGGCGGACAGCAGCTTGAAGGCCTTGGCGAGGCAGGTGAGCATGCCAAGCGCCAGGACATCGATCTTCAGGATCTTCAACGTGTCGAGATCGTCCTTGTCCCATTCAACCATGTAGCGTCCGTCAGCCGTGTTCATGATCGGAACGACCTCGTCGAGGCGGTCGCGGGTGATGACGAAGCCGCCGACATGCTGGGAGAGATGGCGGGGAAAGCCCTGCAAGGCCTGGGCGTAATCAAGCACGCGCCGGGTCGTGGCATCCTTGAGGTCGAGGCCGGCAGCCTTTGCCTGCTCCTCGGTGAAATCGCTGGTCCACCAGCCCCAGATCGAACCGGCAAGGGCGGACTGCACATCCTCGGACATGCCGAAGGCCTTTGCCACTTCGCGGCCTGCGGAACGGGCGCGATAGCTGATGACTGCCGCTGTCAGGGCGGCATGCTGGCGACCATAGGTCTCGTAGATGAAGCGGATCACATCCTCCCGCTTCTCATGCTCGAAATCGACATCGATATCCGGCGGCTCGTCGCGTTCCGTCGAGATGAAGCGGTCGAACAGCAGCGTCGTCTTCTGCGGGTCGACTTCCGTGATGCCGAGGCAGAAACAGACGGCAGAATTGGCGGCCGAGCCCCGGCCCTGGCAGAGAATGCCTGCCTCCCTGGCGTGGCAGACGATCCGGTAGACGGTCAGGAAGTAGGGTTCGTAGCGCTTCTCCGCGATAAGCTTCAGTTCGTAGTCGAGGAGACCGAGGACCTTTTGTGGAATGCCCTCCGGATAGCGGTTGCGCGCGCCTTCATAGGTCAGCCGCCGGAGGGCCAGAGGCGGGGGTTCTCCGTCGAAGATCTCATCGGGGTACTGGTGCGACAATTCATCGAGAGAAAACTGAAGCCGGCTAAAGAAGTTGATATTGTTGTCCAGGGCCTCCGGCCAGGCCCTCAGCAGCCGGGCCATTTCCTCTGGGCTTTTCAGGTGTCGTTCGGCATGCGCGTGCAGCCGGAGCCCGGCTTCGGCAATCGTCACATGCTCGCGGATGGCGACGACCACATCGGCAACCGGCTTGCGCTCGGGGGCGTGGTAAAGGGCGTCGTTGGTGGCGATCAGGGGAAGACCGAGCCGCCTTGCTATTCCGTCAAGCTCAGCGAAGTTCCTCTGGTCGGCGCCATCATGACGGGGAACGAGGGCGAGATACAGACGATCCGCCAGGCGAGAGCGGAGAGAGGCGAGCCGGGTTTCGAAGGTTTCGACATCGGCATGGCTTGCCAGCGGGGGTGGCATGGCGATGAACAGAAGATCCTCGCACCATGCCAGAAGATCCTTTTCCCATAGCGTGCAAACGCCCTTTTTCGAGCGCAGATTTCCCTCGCTCAGCAAACGACAGAGATTTCCCCATCCCTTGCGGTTCAAGGGATAGGCGAGAAGTTCAGGCGTTTCGTCATCGAAGACGAGGCGGGCGCCGGGGCGGAATTCGAGACCATTCAATTTTGCCGCGGCATGCAGACGGACAACACCAGCGACCGTGTTGCGATCGGCGAGGCCAAGGCCCGATAGGCCCAGAAACAGCGCGCGCTCCACCAGTTCCTCGGCATGGGATGCGCCGTCGAGGAAGGAGAAGTTGCTGCGCAATCCGATTTCGTAAAACCTCTGCATCGTCACGGCTCCTGCCTCACGCGAAGAAGCCCTGAAGGAACCAGCTCGGCGTCACGGTCCGCCGCTCATAAAGACCCTCGCGATACAGCCAGAAGCGCTGGCCGTCGCTATCTTCGATACGGAAATAATCGCGTGGCGGAGCATCCTCGCCATCGGACCACCATTCCGGCGCCAGGCGCTCCGGGCCTTCGGCCCTGAGGATACGCCGTTGGACACGGCGCCAGCGAAAGCTGGCCGGTGGACCATCCGGGACCACGGACATGACCTCGACCTCTTCAGGTCGATGGAGGAGGCGCAAGGGACGCGCCGATCTCGCCGCCGTTCGGGATCGAGGCAAAGAAAGATCTGCCGCCTTGAGCGCATCGGCGGCCGGGGCGTGTGTGGATGCTCTCTCCGGCCAGTGGCTGGCCAGCGGTACGGGCAGACGCAGCGCCCGCTCACCCAGGCGGGCGGCCACCTGATCGAGGAAGCGTGTGAGATCTTCGCCGCTGTCCTCCTCGTCGGCAAGGGCGGACTGGCGGACTTCAAAGGCCTCGCTCAGGAGGACATTGAGACGAACGAGCTCGAAGCCGAAACCGGCATCAAGCTCGTCATGGATGACGGAAAGGCGTTCCTCGAACAAGGCCCGGATGCGGCCTGGGTCACGCAAGGGGGCGGAGGCCCCGACCTCGATCCGAAAGACCTTGCCATCGACCCGAAAAACCAGAAGTTCGAACAGCCGGCCCCCCTCGCCGCGGGCTTCAAGCGAGGTTTTCAAGCCCGCAGCCAGACGACCCGCGAGATCAAGGACCTGATCTTCGGTCATGATCGGTTCTGCGAGACGCCTTTCGGCCGACAAGAGCGGCAGATGGCGTCGCGGCGAAATGGGCTCGCCTTCCCGTCCAAGCGCCTGATCGAGACGCAGGATCGGACCTGCGCCGAAGCGGCGGGTGATCGGCGCGCGCGGGGCTGCGAGCAGATCCGCTATTGTCTTCAAGCCGACCCGTGCGAGGTTCATGACGATCTGCGGTTCGAGCCTGAGGGCCGCGATCGGCAGGGGGGCGAGTGCTGTTGCGGCCTCGCATGATGCGACGCGCCGTGGGCCATCAAAACGGCTGCAGGCACGGGCGAGACCAGAGGTCGGGCCGACCGCGATCTTGACCGCAAGGCCGAAGGCGGTCATGCGGCGATCAACGTCCTCGATCAGCCTTTCCTCGCCGCCGAAGAGATGGGCGCAGCCGGTGATATCCAGCATCAGTCCGTCATCGCCGTCGAGAGCCACCAGCGGCGTGTAGCGGTCACACCAGTCGGCGATGGCATCAAGAAGAGCGCGGTCTGCGGCCGGATCCGCTTCGATCACGTCGAGGTCTGCACAGATGGCGCGGGCTTCCGCCAGTCCTTGTCCGATCCGCAGGCCGTAGCCTTCCGCCATGTCATCCAGTGCGGTGATCCGCATGGCATTGGCGGAACGGCCGGCGCAGGCCAGTGGCGCCCGGTCAGGATGCGCGGTCGAGCCGGGGTGCAAACGCCACGAGAGACCCCAGCGCCGCCGGGCGATGCGGTCGGTCGGGAGCCTTGGGAAAAAGAGCGACAGAATGCGGCGATCCGAGGCTTGCGGGTTCTGACTGTTCGAAAAGTTGAAGGCGGCGGTCATCGGAATTCCACTCCAGAATGAGTTCGGGCGAGCCCGGAATGCGGGATTTCTCAGGGATGATGCGAAAGACTGGTGACCCGATGCTGCCGCCCAGCAGGGACCCGTCGGCGAGAGATCGCGCCGCCGCCGGCGCGGGTTCGACAAACAGGCGAAGAAGGGCGCTTGACGCCTCTTCTTCGCCCGCCTGGCGGAGGATCAATAGCCTGCCACCGGTGGCGCGCGCCTTGAGGCTCAAGCGCCGGCTCTCGGTGAGGCCGAATTTCTTCGGATTGCCCTGTACTTCCAGGAGCACGGTGGAAAAGGCCCGGGAGGCAAGGGCTGCCTCGGCCAGCCAGAGCGCGTCCTCGACCCTGCGAGGCAGGGCATGCACCAAGGCGGTCGACGACAGGCCGAAATCGAGGAGGCCAGGGCCATAGGCGAGACCCGCTTCCCGGACGACCTGGGGATCGGCGATGAAGAGGAGGCGCTGCCTCTGCCTCTGGTTTTTCTCCGCCGCCATCAGAGCAAGCGCCACTCCGAAACCGGTCACGGTTCCCGCCTGTTGCAGCCTCTGTCCCCTCACTTCGATCAACGTTCCCAGGGCGAGGCTGTCACCCACAATGCTGCCGAAGAGATCCTGGTGTTCGAGCCTTTCATTCACAGCCCTCTGTTTCGTTTCCGGGCCCGTAGTCTGGACCGTCAGACGCGCGGCATGGTCGGGCTTTCCCTCGATCCGGGCAATCGCCTCTCGCAAGGCAAAAAGCGTCTCGCGCGCCTGAGGGCTCTCGCCCATGACGATGTCTCCTGATGAATTGTTCTCTATTTGTTCCTATGGATTCCAGAGCTTCATAAAAGAGTCAACCGGATTCAGATGAGAATTTATTCCTTGGTTGAATTCACTCTCGAAATACCGTCGCAAACATCCTATATCTCCGGGCAGTAAGGAGTATTCATGGCCCGCATAGACCAGAGCGAGGATTGGCGCGAACGACACGCCCCGACGATCAGCACATTCGAGTCGCTGGCGATCGAGGCTTATGGGCACCTGCCGCAGGAGTTCCGCGACCTGAGCCGCGATCTCATTATCGAGATCGCCGATTTTCCGACCGATGAAGTGTTCGAGGATATGGCGCTCGAGACGCCCTTCGACCTGCTCGGCCTTTTCGAAGGACGCGGGATTTCCGAGCGTTTTTCGATGGAAACCGGCATGATGCCGAACCGCATCATCCTCTATCGCCGCCCCATCCTCGACTACTGGGCCGAAAACGAGGAAACGCTGGGCGATATCATCACCCATGTGCTGATCCATGAGATCGGCCATCATTTCGGCCTCTCCGATGATGACATGGAGCGGATCGAGGAAAGCGCCGAAGAGGCCGCCGCTGCTGAGCGGTAAAGCCAGGTTTTTGCTTTTGTGACGGAATGAGCCCTGGACGGCCCGGCAAGAAACGGGTGGGCCGGGCATATCCCGATTGCCTATGACCGACCTCCATTCAAGGAGGTTCTCATCATGCAAACACTTCACGGCCAAGTCGCGATCATCACCGGTGCTTCATCGGGTATCGGGCTGGCGACAGCACGTCTTTTCGCTCAACATGGGGCTGCTGTCGTCCTCAATTCACGGGGTGCAGATGCGCTCGAAAATGCCGCCGTCGAGATCCGGCAGGCTGGCGGGACGGTTGTTGCCGTGGCCGGTGACGTCGCTCTTCCAGAAACGCATGCACGGCTCGTGGATACGGCCCTGCAGCGTTTTGGCCGGCTCGATATCGCCATCAACAATGCCGGTACCGTTGGACGGATTGCGCCTCTCGCTTCTCTCGAGCCCAATGACTGGCATGATGTGCTCACGGGCAATCTGACCTCGGCCTTCCTCGCGGCCCGCGCCCAGATCCCGGCGATGCAGGCGCGTGGAGGGGGTGCGCTGGTGTTTGTCTCCAGCTTCGTTGGCACAAGCGTCGGTCTGCCTGGAATGTCTGCCTATGGTGCGGCCAAGGCGGGGCTGATGGGGCTCGTCAAAGGGATTACGGCCGATTATGCCGCCGAAGGCATCCGAGCCAACGCCTTGCTGCCTGGTGGAACGGATACGGCCATGGCTGGCGATCAGGCTCAAAAGGATTGGGCTGCTTCGCTGCATGCGCTGAAGCGGATCGCACGGCCGGAGGAAATCGCAGCTGCAGCTCTTTTCCTTGCTGGTCCCATGGGCAGTTTCGTTGCGGGGTCTGCCCTTTACGCCGATGGCGGCAACGCCGCCGTCAAATAAGCGGTCAGTGCCCCGACTGTGCCATGCCTCACGCGCTTTGCCCGAAGCGGGCCCGGTAGGCGGCGGGGCTGGTTTGCAGTCGGGTGCGGAAATGATGGCGTAGGGTCGCCGGTGTGCCGAAGCCCGATGCGACCGCGATGTCGTCGAGTGACAGGCTTGCCCTGCGCTCCAGTAAGTCACAGGCGTGGCGCAGCCGGCGGGTTAGCAGGAATTCGCCGGGGCTGTGACCTGTCAGGTCGCGGAAGCGGCGCTGGAAGGTCCGGCTGCTCATCCCGGCCCGTGCTGCCATTTCGGCCAGTGTCACCTCGCGCTGCAGATTGGCCTCGATCCAGTCGATCAGCGGCCCCATCCGCTGTCCTTCGCGTTCCTGCGGTACCGGCCTCTCGATAAATTGCGCCTGTCCGCCTTCCCGATGCGGCGGGACTACAAGGCGGCGGGCAACGCTGTTGGCGGCATCCGCGCCGAAATCGCGGCGGACGACATGCAGGCACAAATCGATGCCCGCAGCACTGCCTGCAGCCGTCAGGATCTGACCCTCGTCGACATAGAGTACATCGGGATCGAGATGGATTTCGGGATGGCTTTGCAAAATTGTGTCGGCATAGCGCCAGTGGGTCGTGGCTTTCCGGCCGTCAAGCAGCCCGGTCGCGGCCAGCACCGCTACGCCGGAGCACAGCGACATCAGACGCGCACCCCGGGCATGTGCTGCCCGCAGCGCCTCGATCAAGGAGGCCGGAACAGGCTCATCGATCCCGCGCCAGCCTGGCACGACGATCAGATCTGCTTCCTTGAGGAGTTTCAGTCCACCTGAAGCGCTGACCGTCAGGCCGCCAGCAGCGCGCAGAGGGCCCTGCTCGATCGCCGCCGTTGCGTGTCGATACCAGCCCTCTCCCATTTCCGGTCGCGCAAGGCCGAAGACCTCAACGGCAACCCCGAATTCGAAGGTGCAAAGGCCGTCATAGGCGAGCGTTACGACGCGTGGTCCTTTAAGCGGCGAGGATGTGAAAGGCGATGCCGATGTCATTGGCGTGATCTTTACGCATGTTGTCATTCACGCCAGTTTTCCGAATTCCCGGAAAAAGGCAAGGTCTAGTAATCAACGACCGAACAGGAGCCTGCCATGCCAAGCCTCGTCAGTGAAATTCCCGCCGCCGATCCGGCCCTTGTCGCTCAGCATTATCAGGCGCGGCTCGCCTTCGAGACCGACTGCTGGGATGTGCATGAGGTGATGAGCCGCGGCGAGGCGGACTTCGTGCTTCTCGACGTGCGCGGACCGAAGCTTTACGAAAGGGGGCATGTGCCCGGCGCGATCAACCTGCCGCATGGCAAGATGACCGAGCGGAAGATGGCGGAATGGCCCGAAGATACGCTGTTCGTCGTCTATTGCGCCGGACCGCATTGCAACGGAACCGATCGCGCCGCACTGCGGTTGGCGAGGCTCGGGTGCCGGGTCAAGGTGATGATCGGCGGCATGACCGGCTGGGCGGATGAAGGTTTCGAGATCGAAAGCGGGGCCTGATCCTGGCTACCGGTTCGCTCATCCTGCCAGATGGGCGAATTCGGCGACGACCTCTTCGTAAACCCGGCGCTTGAAGGGCACGATGAGATCCGGCAGGTCCTGCATCGGTTTCCAGTCCCAGGCGTCGAATTCCGCTTCGTGCCCACCGGGCGGTGGGTTGATGGCGATCTCGCTTTCGTCTCCTTCGAAGCGGAAGGCGAACCAGCGCTGGGTCTGGCCGCGGAACTTGCCGCGCAGGCCAATCCCGATCAGATGGGCCGGCAGGTCGTAATTGATCCAACGGCCGGCTTCGGCGAGCAGGGAGACGGATTTCATGCCGGTCTCCTCATAAAGCTCGCGCATGGCGGCCGGTAGCGGATCTTCGCCCGGATCGATCCCACCCTGCGGCATCTGCCAGAGCTGGGGCGAACCGTCATATTCCGAATTGCCTTCGGAAAGGCGGCGTCCCGCCCAGACGAGACCCTCGCGGTTCAACACCATGATCCCGACACAGGGGCGATAGGGCAGATCTTCAGCCTTCACCTGGGGCTTGGTCGATTGGGGCTCGGTCATGATATCCTCAGGGGCTGTTGTCGTTGGCGAGCACCGAAACGCCGACGAATTCGATGCCGCGGGCGACTGCTTCATTACGCCATTCGGCGACCGCTGCAATGGTCTCGTCAAAGGCCGCACCGACGCCGATCGCCTGGCCGTTGCGCCGCGCAATACGCTCCAGTTCGTCGAGCTTCGCCAGGATCGCCTGGCGATCCACCTGCGCGTCGATCATCACGTCCGCATAGGCATGCGGGAAGCCGATCGCCTTGGCGAAATCACCCGACAGCGAGCGCGCGGTGGAGCCGTCGTCGAGGAACATCAGCCCGCGCTTGCCGATATCGCGCATGACAGGGTCCATGGCCTTGTCGTCGGCGAGGAAGCGGGCGCCCATATAGTTCATGATGCCGGTGTAGTTGGTGATCTGCGCCATGGCCTGGTGCAGGTTGGCGATATTGGTCGCTGCCGTCTTCTCGGCCAGCAACGCGCCTCGTCCCGGATCGTTGGCCGGATAATCGAAGGGCTCCATCGGCACCTGAAGAACGATCTCGTGTCCCTTGCGGCGCGCCTCCTGCATCCAGCGCTGCAGGCTGTTGCCCGTTGCGGCGAAAGCGAGGGTGATGTCCTCGGGCAGTTCGCGTATCGCCTTCTGGCTGCCGGTCTGGCTGAGGCCGATGCCGCCAATGACGATCGCGATCCGTGTGCCGCGTGCGCCGGACCACGGCCTCGCATAGAAATCGACGGGTCGGAGGCCGGAGGCAGACACGGCAGGAAGTTCGCCCGCATCGGTGAGTTCGATCAGGTCTTCATTGGGCTGGCCGGCCAGTCGCGGATCCTGGGTCGATGCGGTGCCGATGATTACCGGCCCCTGTCGACCCGTCGGGCTGAAGGTCGTGACGACATTGCCGTCTGCGGTGGTGGTGCGGCGGAGCACGGCTCCGTCGTTCGGACCGCTCCTGACGATGCCGGCTGCCTCATTCTGTGGTTCACTGCTTGCCGGGGTGTCTGGAGCCTGGGCCGTTTCCGGTGGTGCAGGGGCGAGATTGATCGGCGGGACCATGCGCAGGTTTGCCGGGGACAGGGCCGTCCATGCGGAAAAGCCTGCAAGGGAGACAACGGCAAGAACAGCCGCAAGACTGGACAAAGCAGAACTGCCTTTGCCTGGCTTCTTGTCCTTGCGCTCCTGTCCGAGCGGTGCATGAAGATCCATGCGATACTTCCAGTGATGTCGGCAGTCCGGATACAGAAAGACCGCCCGCGCATCTGTGATACGCGGGCGGTCAGATCAGATGCTTACTGCAGAGCGGCCTTCTGCGGATCGGCGGGGAAGGCCGGATCGGTCTTCACGCCACGCAGCAGATCGAGTGCATGGTTGAGCTGGACGTCGTCCTTGGCTTCCGGCGGCACGTAGGCAACCGAGCCGGAGCCTTCCTCGTTCTCGTTCTGGCCCTTGATGTGGCCAGGAAGAGAGGATTCGCCTTCGGTCCGCACCTTGCCCTGGAGCTCTTCCGGAAGCGGCTGCTCGACCTTGATGTCGGGCTCGATGCCGGTTCCCTGGATCGAACTGCCGGAGGGTGTGTAATAGAGTGCCGTTGTCAGGCGCAGTGCGCCCTTGTCGCCCATCGGGATGATGGTCTGCACGGAACCCTTGCCGAAGGAGCGGGTGCCGAGCACGGTCGCACGCTTCAGATCCTGCAGCGCGCCGGCCACGATTTCCGATGCCGATGCCGAACCGCCATTGATCAGTACAACCACCGGCTTGCCGTCGGTCAGATCGCCTGCGGTGGCGTTGAAGCGGCGGGTATCCTGCGGATCGCGCGAACGGGTCGAAACCACCTCGCCACGCTCCAGGAAGGCGTCGGAGACGTAGATTGCCTGATCGAGCAGGCCGCCCGGGTTGAGACGCAGGTCAAGGACATAGCCCTTCAACTTGTCTTCCGGGACTTCCTTCTTGATCTTCTCGATCGCCGCTTCCAGATCGTCATAGGTCTTCTCGGTAAACGAGATGACGCGCAGATAACCGACATCGCCCTCGACGCGCGACTTGACGGCGCGGATCGCAATGATCTCGCGGGTCACGGTGATGTCCAACGGCTTGTCGGCACCCTCGCGCAGGATGGTCAGCTTGATCGGGGTGTTGACCGCCCCACGCATCTTTTCGACAGCTTCCTCGAGCTTGAGGCCGCGCACGCTTTCGCCGTTGATTTCGGAGATGAAGTCGCCAGCGAGAATGCCGGCCTTGGAGCCGGGCGTGTCGTCGATCGGCGTGATGACCTTGACGAGTTCTTCCTCCATCGTGACTTCGATGCCGATGCCGCCGAATTCACCGCGCGTCTGGGTCTGCATGTCGGCCGCATCCTTGGCGTTCATGTAGACGGAGTGCGGATCCAGCGAGGTCAGCATGCCGTTGATGGCGCTTTCAACCAGCTTGTTCTCGTCCGGCGGTGTCACGTATTGGGCGCGAATGCGCTCAAAGACATCGCCGAAGATCGACAGTTCACGATAGGTGGAATTGCCCGCAGCCTGCGCCGGAACACCCGCCGAATAAATGACGCTCATCGCGGTTGCGCCCATCAATGCGCCGACGAGGAGAAGAGAGACCCTACGTATCATTCTGTGCCTTTCCAGAATCGCCTCCGACCCACCAGGGACGGGAATCAACCGGTTTACCGTCTTTCCGAAGTTCAATGTAAAGCGTCGGCCGATCGGTTTCCAGCGCCAATACTGTCGCGCTTGCTACTCTTTTCTCACCCATGGTCGCCAGAGGCTCCCCAGAGAGGACGAACTTGCCTTGGCTCGTGCTGATCCGGTCCATGCCAGACAGCACCATATGATAGCCGTCGCCCGTATTCAGAATGATCATCTGGCCGTAGCTTCGGAAATTTCCAGCAAACACTACCCATGCATCGGCCGGTGCGGTCACCAGCGACCCGGGCTGTGAGGCAATGACGATGCCCTGCGCCTGGTGGCCTGTCCCGTCCGGATCGCCGAACTGTCGCAGGGTTTCGCCGGCAACCGGCAAGTCCAGTTTCTGCTTCAGCTCAGAGAACGGATATGCTGGCGCAATGCGGTTTTTATCGGGCAGTCCAGACTGGGCGAGCTCCAGCGCGCGGGCTCTCTGCTCCTCGCTCATCTGGCTGCGCCTTGCCTCTTCGGCGCGTGCAAGTTCTGCCGCCTGGCGCACCGAAGTGATCTCGCTTTCGAGTGACCGGATCAGGGCCTCCATCGTCGAGGCACGTTCGGCAAGTGCCTCCGATTGCTTGCGTTCTGCCTGCAGCTGCAGCGAATTCGTGCGGGCGAGCCGGTCGTTTTCGACGACGAGAAGATCCATCCGCCGCTCTTCTTCCTGGCGGTTGGCGATGGCCGCGACGAGGCTGTCCATCTCCTGCTTCCCCGCATTCCTGAGCGCGATCAACTCTTCGAGATCGGCGGCCAGCTTGTCCGTCTCGTGGCGAATGCCGGGGACGACCGCACCCAGAAGGATCGCTGTGCGGACGGAGCCGAGTGCGTCCTCGGGACTGACCAGCAGGGCCGGCGGCGGATTGCGGCCCATCCGCTGGAGAGCGGCCAGGACCTCCGCCAGCGTCGCCCGACGCTCCCGGAAGGAGCCACGGATCTCATCCTCACGAAGGCCGATATCGGCGAGCCGCTTCTCGCCCTGGTTGATCTGATTTTCGATGTCCTTGCGGCGTTTGGCCGATTCGATCAGCGCCGTCTTCAGGCTCTCCGAGGTCTTTTCCAGCTCTGCGATGCTGTTCTCAAGTTCGGTCGCCTTTTCTTCCGACAGCTTCATGCTGGCGGCGATTTCCTGCAACTCCGAGCTCACCTGATCGCGTTTGGAACGCAGTTCGAGGGCTGGATCAGGCGCCGGATCCGGTATGATACGGTCACCCGTTGCTGCCGGCGCCGGCGGCAGCGCGCCAGTGGTGGTATCAGTATCCGCAGGCGTGTTCTGTTGCGCATGGGTCGGAAGCGGGGATGCCGACGCCAGGAGTGCCGCCAGAACAAAGGCCGCCGCCAAGCCAACCTTGCGGCGGCTGCCGTCGATCAGACGTGCATTGTCATTGGCTGCAGTGGGCAAAGGCTTCATCCGGTTCGGCGGGAAAATACGCTGATTTGCGAACAAGGCAAAGGTATGCCGCGCCGATCGTGATCGGCGCCTCAAACGCGGTGATAGGGATGTCCCGTCAGTATGGTCACGGCCCGGTAAAGCTGCTCGGCAATCAGGATGCGGACCAGCTGATGTGGCCAGGTCAGTTTGCCAAGATTGAGGACGAGGCGGGCACGATCTCTGAGGTCGGGATCGATACCATCGGCACCGCCGATGACGAAGGCCATGTCGCGCTGGCCGTTGTCGGCAGCGTCGCCGACGAATTTCGCAAATTCGGCGCTGTCAAAGGCCTTGCCGCGCTCGTCGAGGACGACGATCAGCGCGCCGTCGGGGATCTGACGGGAAAGCTCCTGGGCTTCCTCGCGCTTTCTCGTGTCGGCATTGCCGGCGCGGCTTTCATTCAGCTCCACGGAGCGCGTGAATTCCAGGCCGCATTGCGGTCCGGCCTTGGCGAAGCGGTCCAGATAGCGGGACGCGAGTTCCTTCTCCGGACCGGCTTTCAGCCGGCCCACGGCATAGATGCCAATTTTCATGCGGGCAGTCCCAGTTTCAGGTCACAAAACCATCTCTATCGGCAGGAAGTGACCCGCCGTGTCAATCCGGCTTCGGGACCGTCCTTGAAGACGGCCGGCCGTTTTCAGTGCAGGCGATCCTCGATATCCGGCGTGGCCCACATCCTTTCCAGGTTGTAGACCTCACGAATTTCGGGTCGGAACACATGCACGATGATGTCTCCCGTGTCGATCAGGACCCAATCTCCATTCTCAAGGCCTTCGACGCGGGCGGAACCCAGGCCTTCGTCCTTCAGGTCGGAAATGAGGTGTTCGCTGATCGCCGAGACATGACGGTTCGAGCGTCCGGATACGACCACCATGTAGTCGCCCAGCGCCGATTTTCCGGCAATGTCGATAGAGACGATGTCTTCTGCTTTCGAGTCCTCGAGGCTTGCGAGGACCAGCTCAAGCGCACGGGCTGCAGCATCGGCGCCACGTTCCATGCTCTTCGGGATAGCGCGGGAGGCGCGTCCCTTGGTGTGTACTGTTGTCAGAGTTCGTCCTTTCCTTGGCAAAACAGAACAGCACGTCTGCGATTCTCATAACTTCGATCGCAGACAAAAGGTGGCATCGATCCATTAAACTTTCAAGGCATGGTCGCAGATGCGGGGGCTTTGCGTCGTCATTGTCGCACGGTGCCGGCGGCCGCTCGGATCGCCGACGAGCTCAGCGTCGAACGTGGCCCATGAATGAAGGTCCAGGCCGGCGCCCGCTTCTGCCACAGCACGCCAGCATCCTCCTCATCGACACGCGCATAGTCGAAGGTGCGGGCCATCTTCGAGGAGAGATAGGCGAGCGTCGAGCCGGGTCGGTCGATCACGGCGATCGGGAAGGTGGTGGCGATCTTCTGCCAGCGCTGCCAGCGATGGAAACCGGCGAGATTGTCGGCCCCCATGATCCAGATGAAATGGGCATGTGGATTGCGAGTGCGGATGAACTCGAGCGTGCGTGCGGTGTAACTCGTACCGAGCGATTTCTCGAAGGCGGTGACCTTGATGCGCGGATCCGTGGCCAACTGCTCGCACGCCTTCAGGCGCTCTGCGAGAGGCATCAGCTCCGTTCGGCTCTTCAACGGGTTGCCCGGTGTCACAAGCCACCAGAGCTGGTCAAGACCAAGGCGACGCAAAGCGATCTCTGCGACCAGCAGGTGTCCCGGATGCGGCGGGTTGAAGGAACCGCCGAAGAGGCCGATCACCATGCCGCGCTCGACATGCGGCATCACGAGATGGCGATGGGCGAGCGCCGTTTCCGCCACGTCAGGGACGGACCTGGCCGGTGCCGCGGACGCGGTACTTGAAGGATGTCAGCTGCTCGACGCCCACGGGCCCGCGCGCATGCATCTTTCCGGTCGCGATGCCGATCTCGGCGCCCATGCCGAATTCGCCGCCATCAGCGAACTGGGTTGATGCGTTGTGCAGCAGGATGGCGGAATCGATCTCGTTGAAGAAGCGTTCGACGACGGCGGGGTCTTCTGCAATCACGGCTTCGGTGTGGTTCGACGAATAGCGAGCGATATGATCGATCGCACCACCAATGCCGTCGACAATGGCAACGGAAATGATCGCGTCGAGATATTCCGTGCGCCAGTCCTCCTCCGTTGCCGGCTTGAGGCCTGGCATGACCCGGAGCACTGTCGCGGAAGCGCGGACTTCGCAGCCCGCTTCGGTCAGCGCCTCGATCAGGGGCTGCAGATGGGTACCGATTGCGGCGCTGTCGATCAGCAGGGTTTCAGCCGAACCGCAGATGCCGGTGCGGCGCATCTTGGCGTTGACGACGATCTTCTTCGCCATCTCCAGATCGGCGGAACCGTCGACATAGACATGGCAGAGACCTTCGAGATGGGCAAAGACCGGGACGCGTGCTTCCTGCTGCACGCGCGCGACGAGGCTTTTTCCTCCGCGCGGCACAATCACGTCGATCGATCCCTCGAGGCCGGAAAGCAGAGCGCCGACGGCGGCACGATCCGTGGTCGGCACGAGCTGAATGGCGTCAGCCGGCAGGGCGGCGGAGAGAAGGCCCTTGACCAGGCAGGCATGGATAGCGCGCGATGAATTGGCCGAATCCGAGCCGCCGCGCAGGATCACGGCATTGCCGGCCTTCAGGCAAAGTGCGCCGGCATCGGCCGTCACGTTGGGGCGGCTTTCGTAAATCACGCCGATGACGCCAAGCGGCGTGCGCACGCGCTCAATATGCAGGCCGTTCGGACGGTCCCATTCGGTGATGACAGTGCCGACGGGATCGCGCAGTTCGGCGATCTCGCGCATCGACCGGGCGATCGCGGCGATACGATCAGAATTCAAGGTGAGCCGGTCGATGAAGGATGCGGCAAGGCCCGATTCTGCCGCATTCTTGAGGTCAATCGTATTGGCCGCGAGGATGTCGGACTCGGCCGTCATCAAGGCGTCGGCCATTGCGAGAAGTGCCCGGTTCTTCGCTTCGGTCGATGCGATCGCCAGTGGTCTTGCTGCCGCGCGGGCGCGGCGACCGATGTCGAGCATCAGGCCTTCGACGGAGTTCTGGTTCGACACGGTATCATGCATGGGCGGCATCCTTCCGGTCACCGGCTGCGGCTTCGCGCTGGCCGAGTTCGGTCATGACGAGGTCGTCGCGATGGATCATCGCAGCGCGACCGGCATAACCAAGGATATTCTCGATCTCGTTGGATTTGCGGCCGCAGATGCGGCGCGCCTCATCGGCGTCGTAACCCGCCAGACCGCGGGCGATCTCGCGACCCTCGATCGTGACGATCGAAACCGTATCGCCGCGATGGAAGGCGCCGGAGACGGAGCGGACACCGGCCGGGAGCAGGCTCTTGCCCGAGCGAAGCGCGCCTTCGGCGCCGTTGTCGACCTGGAGCGTGCCCGCCGGCTGGAGCTGACCTGCGATCCAGGTCTTGCGTGCCGTAACGGGCGACTTGGATGCCGCAAACCAGGAATGGCGGGCTCCGTTCTCGATCGATGACAGCGGGTTCATCGTCTTGCCGGAAGCGATGATCATGGCGCAGCCAGCGCTGGTTGCGATCTTGCCGGCATCGATCTTGGTGCGCATGCCTCCACGGGAAAGCTCGGAGGCTGCGCCCCCGGCCATGGCTTCGATTGCGGGCGTGATTTCCTCGATCGTATCGAGAAACTGCGCCTCAGGATCGAGGTGCGGCGGGGCGGTATAGAGGCCGTCGATATCGGAGAGCAGCACAAGCAGGTCGGCGCCGGCCATGGTTGCCACTCGGGCTGCCAGGCGGTCGTTATCGCCGTAGCGAATTTCGGTGGTGGCGACCGTGTCGTTCTCGTTGATGATCGGGATGGCGCCAATCTTCAAGAGCTGGCTGAGGGTGGCGCGGGCGTTCAGGTAACGCCGGCGTTCCTCGGTGTCGCCGAGCGTCAGCAGGATCTGTCCAGCGACGATCTGGTGGCGAGACAGGCTTTCCGACCAGTGGCGGGCAAGCGCGATCTGGCCGACGGCAGCACAGGCCTGGCTCTCCTCAAGCTTGAGGGCACCGGAGGGCATGTCGAGCACGGTGCGGCCGAGCGCAATCGCGCCCGAGGAGACGACGAGAACGTCGGTCCCACGGGCTTTCAGAGCTGCGATATCGTCACAGATTGCATCGAGCCATTGCTTGCGGATTCCGGAGCCGCGATCGACCAGAAGGGCGGATCCGATCTTGATGACGACCCGCTTGACGCGGGAGAGCGAGCGGAGCCGGGTGGACATCAATCGTCGCCTTCTCCGTCGAAACCGGTTTCCAGATTTCCGTCGTCATCCCGCTTGCGGCGGTTCTTCTCGCGCTTTTCGGGCAGGGGCTGGTTACCCTGGGCAGCGACGATGATATCGCGCAGGGCACGCAGCGCATCTGTCATGCCCTTGCCGGTTATGGCGGAGAGCAGGAGCGGTGTCTGGCCGCAGGCCTTCTTCAGTTCCGCCGCTTTCTTCTTCAGTTCCGCTTCGTCGAGGACGTCGATCTGCGAGAGGGCAACGATTTCCGGCTTGTCATCCAGGCCTCCGCCATAGGCATCAAGCTCGTAGCGCACCGTCTTATAAGCCTTGCCGACCTCTTCTTCCTGGGCGGAAACGAGATGCAGGAGGACACGGGTGCGCTCGACATGGCCGAGGAAACGGTCGCCGATGCCGACACCTTCATGGGCGCCTTCGATCAGGCCCGGAATATCGGCGAGGATGAATTCGCGTTCGTCGACGGTGGCCACACCCAGGTTCGGGTGCAAGGTCGTGAATGGGTAATTGGCGATCTTCGGCCGGGCACGCGTGACGGATGCCAGGAAAGTCGATTTGCCGGCATTGGGCAGCCCGACGAGACCGGCATCGGCGATCAGCTTCAGCCGCAGCCAGACGGTCTTTTCTTCACCTTCGAGGCCCGGATTGGCCCAGTCCGGTGCCTGGTTGGTCGCGGTCTTGAAATGGGCGTTGCCGAAGCCGCCATTGCCGCCCTTGGCGATGCGGAAACGCTGGCCCTCGACCGTCATGTCGACGATCAGGGTTTCGTTGTCTTCCTCGAAGATCTGGGTGCCGACAGGCACCTTGAGTGTCACGTCTTCGCCGTTTGCGCCCGTGCGGTTACGGCCCATGCCGTGGGTGCCGGTCTTCGCCTTGAAATGCTGCTGGAAGCGAAAGTCGATGAGGGTGTTCAGGCCGTTGACGGCCTCGACCCAGACGTCACCGCCCCGGCCGCCGTCGCCGCCGTCAGGTCCGCCGAATTCGATGAACTTTTCGCGCCGAAATGAGACAGCACCGCCGCCGCCGTCGCCCGAGCGAATATATACCTTAGCCTCGTCGAGAAATTTCATCTTGCTGCCGTCAATTCTTCTGTCAGGTTCTGCGCGGAGAGTTGCGGCCATCGATATAGCCGCTTGGCGCGGAGGTCAAAGAGTATCGTGAAGTTCGTCAGCTACAACATCCAGTATGGCTTCGGCCAGAACGGGCGTTTTGACCCTGATCGGATCGCCGACAGCATCCGCGATGCGGACGTGATTGCGCTGCAGGAGGTGACCCGTGGCTATAGCCGGAACGGTTACGCCGATCTGGTCGAGACCTTTTCCGCATTGTTTCCAGACTACTTTACATCCTTCGGTCCGGCTTGCGACGTGCTGGTCGATCACGCGATAACCGACGGTCGCCTCCGTGAGCGGCGTTTCCAGTTCGGCAACATGGTGCTGTCGCGCTTTCCGATCCGGGCCAGCCGCAACCTGCTCCTGCCGCGCAACCGGACCTTCGACAAGCTCAATCTGCAGCGGGGGGCGCTGGAGGCCGTCATCGAGGCACCTGATAGGGCGCTGCGGGTCTATTCCGTCCATTTGGATCATGTTTCCCCGGACGAGCGGCTGGCGCAGATCGCCTATCTCAAGGAACGTGTCTGTGACTACCTGTCCGAGGGCGGGGCGCTCACGGGTGCCATCGAATTCGCCGTCACTGATCCGCCGTTGCCGGAGGATTTTCTTGTCATGGGTGACTTCAACATGGAGCCGGAAAGCCCTGAATACATCGCCATGGTCGGGCGAAACGACGCCTATTATGGACGTGCGCCGAGAGCGGGCTATCCTGTCGATGTCGAAGCTCAACTCAAATCGCGGCCTGCGGATGGCTATAGCTGGATCAGCGAGGACGGATCGCGGCGCATGCATCTCGATTACTGCTTCGTCAGCGGCGGGCTCGTCGATCGGCTGAGGGGCTGCCATGTGGATCGGTCCGCCGTCGGATCTGACCATTTCCCGGTCTGGTTCGAACTGGCGGAAGGTTGAACTCCGGGCGGCTGGCGCCCGGAGCATTGATGGCTATACAAGTCTCCTGCGGGCGGCGAAGTCTGGCTGGGCGAGACGGAATTCGACCAGCGGCGCCATGGCGTTGCGCGCCTTGGAGAACACGTCACTCACGCCGACCGTGCGGAAGCCGCGGGCTTCCAGCAATCGGAGCGATGCCGGGTTGTCGGCAAAGGCGCCGCCGAAGATTTCGGCACCGCCCATGCGCTGGAAGAAGCGGTCAAGGGCTGCCTCGACGGCCTCGGACATCAGGCCGCGTCCCCAGTAGAAGCGATTCAACCAGTAGCCGATGTGCCAAAGGCCATGGCGGAGCTCCAGGGAGACCACGCCCACATGGACGCCATCGAGCGTGATCGCGAAGTGCCAGTCTGGCTTCAGGCCTGACGTCACCATGTTCAACCAGTCGCGTCCGTCCTCGCGATCGTAGGGAACCGGCACGCGCGTCAGCATGCGGGCGACCGCGAAATCACTCAGCGAATTCGCAATCGCTTCCGCGTCCTGCATGCGATGCGGACGAAGCACCAGGCGATCCGTTTCGATGACCGGGCAGGGTCCGGGCATGGACGTTTCGAGCACCGGTCTTTCTGCAACAAGCGCGCTCATCGCATTTCCCCCCAGCTCTTCAGGGACAGCCAGGTCTTGCGGTCAAGCCGGTACCATTCGACCGGGACTGTTCCGCCCATGGCGAGGTTGCCGACCATGCCTGTTCCCTGGAACTGGAAGCCGCACTTCTGGATGACGCGGCGCGAGGCAATGTTCGTCACCCGGCAGCGCGCATCGATGCGGCTCACCCATTCACGGGTGCGGAAGGCCATGTCGATCAGTGCATGGGCCGCTTCCGTGGCGTAACCCTTGTTCCAGTAGGGTTCCCCCAGCCAGTAACCCATTTCCAGGATGGTATCGTCGGCCGGATTGGGTTCCAGCGCGCAGCAACCGAGGAACTCGCCGTTGTCCGCTTTGGTGATGGCATAGACGCACTTGCCGATCTCGCCGATATTCGTGCGTCGCACGAAGTCGGCCGCGTCTTTTGCCGTGTAGGGATGCGGCATGCGCGCCACCATGGTGGCGATGGCGGCGTTGTTGGCGAGATGGGCAAGGGCGTCGATGTCTTCGATGTGGGGTGCGCGCAGGACGAGCCTTTGCGACAATAAGACAGGGCAATCGCTCCTCGGCCGATCGGGCCTTGGCTGCTCTTCGGGTGACCGTGATTGGTCATCCCTCAACATCAGACTTTGCATGGTTCAGTCTCCTTCGTTGGACAAGAAAAAAGGGGAGATGGCGCCCCATCTCCCCTTTTTTCTAGACTGAACCTGATGCGGTCAGCCGGGTCGATGAGACGCCGGCTGTTAAACGCTACCGGCTTTATTCTGCTGCTTCGGCTTTCGGCATTACGGACACGTATACCTTGCCGTTCGCCTTGGTACGGTAGTTCACATTGCCAGCCGTGAGTGCAAAGAGGGTATGGTCCTTGCCCATGCCGACGTTTGCGTCCGGATGCCACTGGGTGCCGCGCTGACGCACGATGATGTTGCCCGGAATGACGACTTCGCCACCGAACTTCTTCACGCCGAGGCGCTTGGAATTGGAATCGCGACCGTTGCGCGAGGAACCGCCAGCTTTTTTGTGTGCCATTGGATTGCTCCTTTAAACCTAGTTATCAGCGTTTCAGGCTGCGACGATGTCGGTGATGCGCACCACGGTGTGGTGCTGACGATGGCCGCGCGAACGCTTGGAGTTCTGACGACGACGCTTCTTGAAGGCGATGACCTTCTTGCCGCGGGTCTGCTCGACAACTTCTGCCGTAACCTTGGCGCCAGCCACGAAGGGCGCGCCGATGGTTGCGGTTTCGCCTTCGCCGACGACGAGGATCTCGGTGAATTCGATGGTTGCGCCAGCTTCGGCTTCCAGCTTTTCGATGGTCAGCACGTCGTTGGCGTTAACGCGGTACTGCTTACCGCCGGTCTTGATGACTGCGAACATTTTTTATCCTTTCATGTTCGTTCCGGCTCTCCCCTTGCGAGGGGCCGTCTTTTTGCCAGTCGGAGGAGCAGGATGTTTATCCCGCCGGTTCACTTCGCAGATCGCGAAGAACGAAAGGCGCACGTCACGCACGCTTTTAGTCGAGCGTCGCATACGTGAGGCCCTGCGGGGTGTCAAGACAAAAGCCGGAAAAACCGTCACATTCGCTCTTGCATGGGGGGTGAGTTGCCGCTATGAGACAGCCCGCGCCATCGAGCGCCGACCAATGTGACCGGAGAGGTGGCTGAGTGGTCGAAAGCACCGCACTCGAAATGCGGCATACTCGCAAGGGTATCGTGGGTTCGAATCCCACCATCACTCACTGTGCAACAATCCCTCGATCAATTGCACAAGCTCGTTGCCAGCCAGTTCCAGATCACCACTGTTGTCGATGTTGATGACTTTCAGATCTGTGGGGAGGGGGGCAGTGGTTCGGGTGAGGCGGGCTTCGATTTCCGTGGTCGTCTCGCGCCCGCGGGCTGCGAGGCGCTTTGCGAGAACGTCGGCGCGTGCGGTCACGTTGACCACCACGAGATTGGGGAAGGCCGCGTGGACGCTTGCAAGAGCCGAGCGGGATCCGTTGACGATCAAGGTGCGTCCTTGAGCGAGGTCCGTACGGACATCGAGCGGAATGCCGTAGCCAAGGCCGTGGGCGTTCCAGCTCACGGCAAATGCTCCGGAGCTGACAAGCCGATCGAAAGTTTCGGGGCTGACAGCGTCATGGACTTCGCCGCCGGTGTCTTCGGGGCGCGTAATGGTCCGTCGCACAAAGCGGACGTCATCCTGGTCGGTGAAGTGTCGGCGGGCAATGTCCAGGAGGCTGTCCTTGCCCACCCCGCTCGGGCCGACGACGACGACGAGAGTTCCGGTGGCTTTCTCCAAAGATGCGTTTGCTACGGCATGCGTCATCATGCGACCCGCCGCCCTTCTCGCCACACGGCGCGGATCACCGGCACGCCTTCGTCACGGCGCACACGCACGAGATCTGCGCGAAGGCCCGTGGCGATCCGCCCCCGGTCGTCAAGGCTCACCGTCCGCGCCGGCGTCGCCGTCACCATGGCAACGGCCTGGGGCAGAGAGATGCCGTCGATCTCATCGGCCAGCACGAAGCTCGCATGCAGCAGGCTCAGCGGCACGTAATCGGACGAGAGGACGTCGAGCACACCGCGCTTGGCAAGATCACGGGCTGCGATGTTGCCGGAATGCGACTTGCCGCGGACGACGTTGGGGGCGCCCATCAGCACGCTCATGCCCGATTGGTGCGAGGCTTCCGCGGCTTCGATGCTGGTCGGGAATTCGGCGAGCTTGACGCCATGACCCCTGGCTTCCTCGACATGGGCGAGCGTCGCGTCGTCATGGCTTGCGACCGTAATCCCGCGCTCGGCGCAGGACCTCGCGAGAGTGTCGCGATGCAGGGCTGAGTAACGCTCGGAGAGCGAAAGCCGGATTTCGACGAAGCGGGCGAATTGCTCGTCGGTCAGGCCGCGCTTGGTCTTATAGTAGAGTGTGTACTGTTCCATCGTCTGGAACTGACGCTGGCCCGGGGAATGGTCCATCAGCGAGACGAGACGCACATGCGGGTCGTTCTCGAAGTCGGCGAAATGCTCGAGCACGTTGTCGGAGGCAACTTCGCAGCGCAGGTGGATCAGGTGCTCCGCCCGCAGCCGGTCGTCGCGTTCGGCCGCCTGTATGGCATCCGCCATGTCGCGCATCTCGCCCTTGTCGAAGCCGCCGTCCTCGTCGGAGCCCATGCGCAGGCAATCGAAGACAGTGGTGATGCCCGAGGTGACGATCTGCGCATCATGGGCCTGAATGGCCGAGGTCATGTGCCAGCGCACGCCGGGGCGGGGGGAATAATGCGATTCCAGGTGATCGGTGTGAAGCTCGACCAGGCCGGGGATCAGATAATCGCCGCCAAAGTCCTCGCCGCTGCGGCTCGAACCTTCGTCGATCGCGGCGATACGACCGTTACGGATCACCACGCTGCCGTCGACAATCCGGTCTTCGAGAACGATGCGGGCATTGGAAAAGATCTGTTCGGACATGGGGTCAGCCGTTTTGTTGGGCGGCCTTTAAGGGCAGCCATGAATGGACAAGGAAGGGGGCGCCGCGCTCGGGCTCAACAAACAGCGCGAGGCCATCGATCCGGAGGGGGCGGCCGTTGAATTCGGCGAAGCGGAGGTTGAGCACATTGGCCATGGCAGGCGACTGGGCGTCGGATACAGGCCCGGTCAACGTCATGTGGAAACGGAACTCGTCGAAGACGTAAGGGTAGCCCCAGCGCATCAGGTTTTCGCGCTGGCGCGGAGGCAGGCTGTCCGGCTTGCGCCTTTCGATATCTGCCTGCGAGAGCGGCGCGCGGAAGGGCTCGAATGCCTCGACGACACTGGCAGCGAACGTCTGCAGAGGCGCATGCTGCCGTTCCGGAACCAGGGCGAAGAACGGCCCAAGCTGGCCGATGATAACGGAGGGGACTTCCAAGGACGCCGTTTTCGCGGCGAACGCGGCAAACTCGGCAAGCAAATCGGCCTCGCTCACGCCTTCGGCCAGGTGAAAGGGCGCCTTGAGCGTCGCGTGAAAGCCGTATCGCCGGGGATCGGCCGTCAGGGCATCCAGGTCTTCCGCCGGAAAATCCGTTTCGGCCGTTCTTGGATGTTCAATCCCGGTGAAGGCATCGCGTCCCAGCCAAGCCGCTGCCGTCTGGCTCAGCGGTGCGTCGGCGCAGGGTGCGAAGTATAGGGCGTAACGCAAGGGTATGTCTTTCGTGTGTAGTGGCGCGGAAACGAACCCCGCGCCCTAAGAATCAGTGGCGGCTCTTTCCTATCAGGCGTGAGCGCAGGCTATTGGAGATGGCATCGAAAATGAACACCACGATCAGGATCAGGAGCACCATGTAGGCGACATTTTCCCAGTCGGAATTGGTGCGCATGGCTTCCCAGAGTTTGAGGCCGATGCCACCTGCGCCGACCGCGCCGATGATGGTTGCCGATCGTGTGTTCGATTCCCAGAAATAGAGGGCCTGGGAAGCGAAAACCGGCATCACCTGCGGCAATACACCGAAGCGCTGGACGGCCGCTGCCGGCGCTCCGACCGACTTCACCCCTTCGCGCTGCTTGTCGTCGATGTTCTCCAGCGCCTCGGCATAAAGCTTGCCGAGCGTGCCGGTGTCGGTGACGAAGATTGCCGAGATGCCGGCAAGCGGCCCAGGGCCAAAGGCGCGGGTGAAGAACAGCGCCCAGATCAGCATGTCGACCGACCGGACGAAGTCGAAGAAGCGCTTGGTGATCTGGTTCACCGGTCGATTGCGGGTGATGTTGCGCGCCGCAATGAAGGACAGCGGGAAGGCGACCAGCATGGCGAGCAGCGTACCCATGAAGGCCATGACGATGGTCTGCAAGAGCTTGGTCCAGACGTCCAGATGCTGCCAGGAGGCATTGTAGAGGATGTTGTTCCAGGCGAGTGCCAGGTTGCTCATCTTCGGATCGATGCGTTCGCCGGATGTTATTGTCTGCCAGACTTCACCCGAAGAGAGACCGAAGAAGGGCGAGTTGGTATCAAAGATGAAATTCTCCCAGCCGAAGAACCGCTTGCGGACGCGGACGCGATCCGAGGAGACGTCGAGCCAGCCGGCCGAGCCGAAATAGGCGATCACGCGGCCGCCTTCGAGGCGCTGCTCCACCCAGTCGGGACGTGCGCCTTCGACCGTCACGGTGTCCCTGGCGGGATCGAGCAACAGGGTCACTGTTTCTTCGCCGCGAACAAGTGTGACGCGATCACCGGCAATGTCGATACGGGCCGTGCCGGAGAGTGCCACCTGTGCTTCGGTGATCACTTCCTCGGAGGTTGCTTGAGCTGCGGCGACATTGGTCTCGATGCTCGCGGCCCCAGTTGATGCCTGCGGCGTGGGAGACGTCATGAAACTGAAGGTCGAGCTCGGCGTGGCGGTCGCCGGGGCCGGCGCCGCGGCTGCAGGGGCCTGCGGCTCGGCCCGGGTGATCGTTTCGCGTTTCGTCTCGATCCAGTCCGGGTTCGGGTTTGGTCCGATGGGATCGAAGCGCGGATAATTGATCGTCAACGCTCCGTCGCGGTCGATTTCGAATTCCGGGCGTATCTCGTAAGAGACCCAGTCGGCAAGGTAGTTGCCGGCGATGCCCCAATTGGCCTCCGACATCGTTTTGCCAATGGCGAAGAACCACCAGCAAAAGAGGAAGTAAAAGGTCAGGATGCCGAGCGAAGCCGGAATGCGATAGCGTTGCCAGAGGCTGCGCTCCAGCACCTGCGGATAGCGTTCGGCCAGACGGTTCAGTTCGGCAGCGTTCATCATGGACATCGAAACCTCACGTGACCGACTGGAAAGACTGCTCGCCGACGAGCTTGCGGCGCAGCCATGCGGAGAACTGGTCGACGGCGATGACTGTCGACAAAAGGAGAAGGATGATTGCGAGGGTCTTTGCCTCGTGGCCCTGACCGATCGACAGGCGCAGGGCTTCGCCGATGCCGCCGCCGCCGACAGCGCCGATGATCGTGGAGGCGCGCACGTTGATTTCTATGCGCAGCAGGAAGTAGCTCATGAAGTTCGGCATGACCTGAGGCGTGATGGCAAACCAGACGCGCTCGAACCAGTTGGCGCCGACGGCACGCAGCCCTTCGTCAGGCCGCATGTCGGCATTCTCTATGACTTCGAAGAACATCTTGCCGAGTGCGCCGATGGTGTGGATCGTCACCGCGATGATCGCAGGGATGGGACCAAGCGAAAGGATGGCCAGGAAGAAGCCTGCGATGACCACTTCCGGAAAGGCGCGCAGGATCTCCATGAAACGACGAACCGGCCAGCGGATCCAGGCGCTCGGCATGGTGTTCTTGGCTGCAAGGAAGGCAAGCGCATAGCCGAAGATCATCGCGATCACGGTGGACAGGAGCGCGATATTCACCGTCTCCAGCATCTTGTGGAAGTATTCGGGGATGTAGAGGCTGTCGGTGATGTAGAACCGACCCTCCGGATAATTGTATTTCAAGCTGCCGTCGTCATAGGGGGAGGGCAGGTCGAACAGGGCCCGCCATATCTCCCAACCGTCGCGGGGGACGAGTTCGCCCACGAAGTCAAAAAGGTAGGGCAGGCGGTCGAAGAACTTGCCGGCATTGGTGTCGTTGGCGAACCAGAGCGAACCGGTCACGGCGAGGAGCAGGATAACGGCGCCAAGGCCGGTATAGATGCGCCGTTTCGCCGCCAGTTCCTGCCAATGGCGCTCGACGACCGCGCCGCGCTCGCTCAGGGTGGGCTGTGTCGCCGTCATGGCCATCACCGCAAATCCTTTGGAAAAGACTTCAAGGAAAGACCGCCGGCGGTGTCCCGGCCGGCGGTCCTATTGGTTTCGTCAGCGATCAGCCGCCGATGGTTGCCTTGCGGGCATCGATGATCGGCTTGTAGAAGTCGACGGTGACGTCGGTGTAGCCCTTGAAATCGCCGCCCTGGACAGCCGAGAAGCAGGCCGGGTCGGAGGTCGGCAGTTCCATCATGAACTGCTTGAACTTCATCTTCATGTCCTCGTTCATCGAGGTGCGAACGACGATCGGGCCGTTCGGGATCAGCGGGGACTTCCAGACTTCGACGAGGTCGTCCATGTTCAGGACGCCCTTGTCGACCATCTTGCGCAGGTTGCCAGAAGAGTAACCGTCCTTGAAATCGCCAACGCCCGAACCCCAGGTGGTGCCGACGTCGAAGGTGCCCTTGACGACTTCGAGAACAAGGTTCTCATGGCCGCCGCCGAAGCCGGTGGAGGCGACGACCTGATCAACCGGAGCGCCGAGGGCTTCCGGCAGGGTGACGAGGGGGACGAGATAGCCGGAGGTCGAGTCCGCATCGGCATAGCCGAGCTTCTTGCCCTTGATGTCTTCGATCTTGGTGATGCCCGAATCCTTGCGGGCAACCATGATCGAGTAGTAGCCGCTGGAACCGTCGGTCTGGACGGTGGTCAGGATCGGCTCGACGGCGTCTTCCTTGGCGAGGTAGACCTTGGCGAAGGCCGAGGCGCCGAGTTCGGCGTAATCGAGCGTGCCGCCGAGCAGGCCCTGAACGACGCCATCATAATCGGCGGCCGGGAAGAGCGAGACCTTCTCGACGCCGAGAGCGGCCGGGAGCTTTTCGGTCATGCACTGGAAATTGCGCAGACGGTCGGCTTCGTTTTCGCCGCCGAGAATACCGATGCGGAATTCCTTGAGGTCTTCGGCATGGACGCCGGAAGCCAGAGCAACGAGAGCCGCCGTGGCGAGCAGGGTCTTCTTCAACATGAGTGCATCTCCTGTTTCGTAGGATGAGGGAGTGTCTTTCGGTATTGCCCTTGTCGCAGGGCCAGCGATCTTCGTGGCTCAGGCCTCGGCTACGGCGAGAGGGCGCAGGCCAGCGGATGGGATCTTGCGTTGTTCGTTGTCCTGATGCGCAATGTTGATGCTCGTCGAGGTCATCGTTTCATCGATGCCGGCACCATGCTGGTCGGCGCCGTAGATTTCGTGCACTGCCTCGGCCGTGAGTTCTGCCGGCGTGCCGTCGAAGACGACGCGGCCCCGCGCCATGCCGATGATGCGCTCGCAGTAGTTGCGGGCCGTATCGAGCGTGTGCAGGTTGGTCATGACGGTGATGCCTTCGCGCTCGTTGATGTCGCGCAGCGCATCCATGACGATCTTGGCGTTCAACGGGTCGAGCGAGGCGATCGGCTCGTCGGCGAGGATCATCTTCGGTGACTGCATCAGGGCGCGGGCGATCGCCACGCGCTGCTGCTGGCCACCGGAAAGCGTTCCGGCTGCCTGCAGGGCTGTCTGCTCGATGCCGAGCCGCTCGAGGGCGGCGATTGCCATCAGGCGCTCTTCGCGGGTGAAGACGTTGAGGATCGAAAGGGTTGTCGACCGATGGTTCAGGCGGCCAAGCAGTACATTCGTCAGCACGTCGAGACGTGGCACGAGGTTGAACTGCTGGAAGATCATGGCGCAGTCGCGCTGCCAGTTGCGCAGGGCCGTGCCATGAAGATTGGAGATCTCGAGATCGTCAAAACGGATGCTGCCCGAGGTTGGGTCGACCAGGCGGTTGATCATGCGCAGCAGTGTCGACTTGCCGGCGCCCGAACGGCCGATCACACCAACCATCTGGCCGGCGGGGATCTCGAGGGTCACCGAGTCCACGGCCTTGGTTGTCCCGAACTGGCGGGTGAGATTGTCCAGCCTGAAGAGCATTATCTTTCCTTCGCCGTCATTGATTGCGGTGCTGGGATTGCAGTAACGCGGGTCCGTGAAGCCGGAATGTCAGATTTGTGTAGGATTTGTTAAACTGTGTAAGTCTCTGAAAAATTTGCGATTAGGCGTATTCTTCGAGGAAAGCTTCAGTGTCCATGTGACGAAAATCGTCGAGTGCGGCGAACAGCCGGTCGTGATCCCAGTCCCACCAGGCGAGCGCCTGCATGCGTTCGGCAACTGACTTTGGAAATCGTTCACGGATGAGCCTGGCCGGGACTCCACCGACGATTGTGTAGGGGGCTACATCGCGTGACACGACGGCGCCGGCGCCAATCACCGCACCGTCGCCAATGGTGACGCCTGGCAAGACGGTTGCCCCGTGACCGATCCAGACGTCATGGCCGATCACGACGCGGTTTTCGCGACGCCAGGCGAAGAAGTCGTGATCGTTCTCGGCGCCGTCGAAATAGTCTCCCGCGCGATAGGTGAAGTGGTGCAGCGTCGGGCGCCAGGTCGGATGGTTGGTGGCGTTGATGCGCACGGCAGCCGCGATGTTGGCGAACTTGCCGACCGTCGCACACCAGACGGCGCCGTCCTGCATGATGTAGGAGTAGTCGCCCATTTCGACTTCATCCAACCGGCAGCGATCGGCGACTTCCGTATAGCGGCCAAGCGTCGAATTCACGACGCGTGCGGTGTCGTGGACGAGGGGTTCGAGCCCGAGCTTCTTCGTCATGCGGCTGCCTTTCGCGGCGAAAACAGCATGACATCGAGGATCCGGTCGGCCACGGCTTCGCGGACTTCCTCATCGTGGAAGATGCCGAGCAGCGCGACGCCTGCCTCTTTCTTGGCGCGGATCATCGAGACGACCACGGCCCGGTTGGCCGCGTCGAGCGAGGCTGTCGGTTCATCGAGCAGCAGCACGGCATGGTCGGTGATGAAGCCGCGGGCGATGTTGACGCGTTGCTGTTCGCCACCGGAAAAGGTGGAGGGTGGCAGCTGCCAGAGATCGCGCGGCAAATTTAGCCGGCTTAGGAGTTCGCTCGCGCGTTCGCGCGCTTCGTCTACAGATATACCGCGTGCAACGAGCGGTTCAGCCACCACGTCGAGTGTCGAGACACGCGGGACGGTGCGCAGGAACTGGCTGACATAACCCAGCGTGCCACGGCGGACTTCAAGCACCGTGCGCGGGTCGGCGCTGGCAAGGTCGACGATGCGGCCGCAGTGATTGACCAGGATCTGGCCCTGGTCGACGGCGTAGTTGCCGTAGAGCATCTTGAGGATCGAGCTCTTGCCGATGCCAGAGGGGCCGCCGAGCACGACACATTCTCCGGATGCGACAGAGAAGGAGACGTTGGAGACGACCGGCAGGACGAGCCCGCCGCGCAGATGCATGGTGAAGCTTTTCGCGACTTCCGAAACGATGAGGGGCGTGGCCATTGATATCTCCGTCAGACCTGCAGGATCGAGGATACGAGCAGCTGAGTGTAGGGTTCGCGCGGGTCGTCGAGGACGCGGTCGGTCAGGCCGTGTTCGATGACATGGCCGTCCTTCATCACCATCATCCGGTGGGACAGCAGGCGGGCGACCGCGAGGTCATGGGTAACGACGACGGCCGAGAGGCCGAGGTCGTTGACGAGGCCGCGGACGAGATCGAGCAGGCGGGCCTGGACCGAGACATCGAGGCCGCCGGTCGGTTCGTCCATAAAGACGAGGCGAGGGCCGGTGACGAGATTGCGGGCGATCTGCAGGCGCTGGCGCATGCCGCCGGAGAAAGCGCGCGGCTGGTCGTCGATGCGATCGGTCGAGATCTCGACGCGCTCCAGCCATTCGCTCGCCGTCTGGCGGATGCGGCCATAGTGGCGATCGCCGACGGCCATCAGGCGTTCACCGACATTGGCGCCGGCAGAGACCGTCATGCGAAGACCATCGGCGGGGTTCTGGTGCACGAAGCCCCAGTCCGTGCGCATCAGGAAGCGGCGTTCGGCTTCACCCATGTGATAGAGCTCGCGGTACTGGCCGTCGCGCATGTGGTAATCGACGCTGCCGGTCGTCGGCATCAGCCGGGTCGAGAGGCAGCTCAAAAGCGTCGTCTTCCCCGAGCCGCTTTCGCCGACGATGGCGAGCACTTCGCCCGGCCAGAGATCAAAGGAGACGTTCGAGCAGCCGATCCGGCTGCCGTAGAACTTGGAGAGGTTGCGAACTTTCAGAAGCGGCTGGTCGCTCATTCGGCGGCCTCCTTATTCTTCGCGAGCATTTCGCCGACATGGCCCTCGGCCTGGCGCGTCTCGCAATGGTCGGTATCGGAGCAGACGAACATCCGGCCGCCCTTGTCGTCGAGTACAACCTCGTCGAGATAGACGTTGTGGGCGCCGCAGAGCGCGCAGGGCTTGTCGAATGTCTGGATCTCGAAGGGGTGATCCTCGAAGTCGAGGCTGACGACTTCAGTGAAGGGCGGGACCGCATAGATGCGTTTCTCGCGGCCGGCGCCGAAGAGCTGAAGCGCCTCCGACATGTGCATCTTGGGATTGTCGAACTTCGGCGTCGGCGACGGGTCCATGACGTAGCGGCCCTCGACCTTCACCGGATAGGCATAGGTCGTTGCGATGCGGCCGTGCCTGGCGATGTCTTCGTAGAGCTTCACATGCATTAGGCCGTATTCTTCCAGCGCATGCATCTTGCGGGTCTCGGTCTCGCGCGGTTCGAGGAAACGCAGCGGTTCCGGGATCGGCACCTGGTAGACCAGCACCTGGCCTTCCCTCAGCTTTTCTTCGGGAATGCGGTGACGAGTCTGGATGATCGTCGCTTCGCTGGTCTTGGTGGTGACGGCGACGTCTGCGACCTTCTGGAAGAAGGCGCGGATGGACACGGCATTTGTCGTGTCGTCAGCGCCCTGATCAATGACCTTCAGCGTGTCGTCGCGGCCAATGATCGAGGCTGTCACCTGCACGCCGCCGGTACCCCAGCCATAGGGCATCGGCATTTCGCGGCTGGCAAACGGCACCTGATAGCCGGGGATGGCGATCGCTTTCAGGATCGCGCGGCGGATCATGCGTTTGGTCTGTTCGTCCAGATAGGCGAAATTATAGGTCGCGAGTTCGGTTGCCGGCGCGCTCATTCTGCGGCCTCCTTCAGGTCGGTCAGATCTGTCTTGTTGGCGTCGTGCTTTGCCCGCATGCGGCGGACGAGATCCAGTTCGGCCTGGAAGTCGACGTAATGCGGCAGCTTCAGGTGTTCGACGAAGCCGGTCGCCTGGACGTTGTCGCAATGGGAAATCACGAATTCCTCGTCCTGGGCGGGGGCGACGACATCCTCGCCGAATTCGTCGGTTCGGAGCGCCCGATCCACCAGTGACATGGACATGGCCTTGCGTTCGCTCTGGCCGAAGACGAGGCCATAGCCGCGGGTGAATTGCGGTGGAGCCTTGGCCGAACCCTTGAACTGGTTGACCATCTGGCATTCGGTGACGCGGATCTCGCCGAGTGAAACCGCAAAGCCGAGTTCCGGCACGTCGAATTCGACTTCGACCAGCCCCATGCGGATTTCGCCGACGAAGGGATGGGTGCGGCCATAGCCGCGCTGGGTCGAATAGCCGAGTGCCAGAAGGAAGCCTTCGTCGCCGCGGGCAAGCGCCTGCAGACGCAGGTCGCGGGGCATCGGAAATTCCATCGGCTCGCGGGTGATGTCGCCGGCGATATGATCCTCGGGCATCTCGCCATCCGGCTCGATCAGGCCTTCGCCATCGAGGATGTCGGAGACCCGCATGACTGGATCGAGACCTTCCTCGCGCTGCTCGCCCATATCCACCGTCTCGTCATCGAGCAGCGAGGGATCGAGCAGGCGATGGGTATAGTCGAAGGTGGGGCCCAGCAGCTGTCCGCCGGGCAGATCCTTGTAGGTGGCGGAGACACGGCGCTCGACGCGCATCTCGGCCGTTTCGATCGGACGAGACGTGCCGAAGCGCGGCAGCGTTGTGCGGTAGGCGCGCAGGAGGAAGATCGCCTCGATCATGTCGCCGCGCGACTGCTTCAGGGCGAGGGCTGCGAGCGTGCAGTCGTAGAGCGAGGCCTCGGCCATGACCCGGTCGACGGCGAGACCGAGCTGGGCCACGATCTGATCGATCGTCACCGACGGCAGCGACCTGTCACCCCGGCGGCGGTCGGCGAGAAGCTTGTGGGCGTTGGCGATGGCTTTTTCGCCACCCTTGACGGCTACATACATGGCTCAGGCCTCCATCTCACGGATCTTGGTCGTGCGCGGCAGCGCGATGAAACGGCGACCCGCGGTCAGCACCATGTCGACACCGCGCGGGAACAGAGCACCATTGTCGGCCCATTGGCGCAGGAAGGTTTCGGGCAGACCTTTCGGAGCGATGACGGCGGTGTCGCGAATTCCAGGGCCTGACAGTTGCAGAGGCTTGCCGCCCTCGAGCGATGGGACCTCGACGACCAGCGTCGTCGAACGATCAGGGTATTCCTGGGTTCCCAGCGCAAATTGTGTCAGCGACGGGACCGGCGCGCCTGCTTCGACGAAGGCGAACTTGGCATCCGTCTTTGTGGACGTCAGGCTGGCGCCGGTGTGGAAGCCGATCCAGCCTGAAAGGGCGGACTTGGCGAGAACAGGCGTGACCCAGATCGGCGTGTCGTGGTCGCACAGAGTCAGCAGCAGGGCGCCAGCCGCGATACCGAGCGGGGCGGGTGGTGCAACTGCCACGTCGACCACACCGACGCTGCCGGGGCGGGCCATGGCGTCCATGATGCTGCGGAAGACCGTCTGGGCATGGGTAACGGCATCCGGGAAACCGCCGTCGAGGCTTTCAGTCACTTCGAGCATCAGTCTTCTCCGCGAACCATGGTGAAGAAATCGACCTTCGTGGCGGCCGTTTCGGTTTCGAGCTTTGCGGCTTCCGCCGCGACGCGTGCTTCGAGCGGTGCCAGGAGGCGTGTTTCAGCCAGGGCTCGGCCGGCTTCGTCCTGCGCCAGCGCGTCGAGCACGGCCGAAAGCTGTGCTGACTTGCGGTCCGTTCCGAGCCGGTAGCCATGACCGATCCTGCCGTCAGAGAGCCGAATGCTCGCGCGGCTGACGGTCGCTTCGCCGAGATTGAAGGGGGCACCGCCGCCGCCGATGCGGCCCTTGACCATCACGAGACCAGTTTCGGGTCCGCGCAGGGCGGTGTAGACCGGTGCCGGGTCGAAGGCGGTGAGGGCGTCTTGAAGTTCGGCGAGCGTGGCCCTGGCAAGCAGATCGACGATCCGCTTCCTGGCGGTCTGGGCGCCGCGATCGATGTCGGTGGCTTTTTCCATTGTCAGTCCTCGAAATGTCTAGTAATATAGACAACCATACAAGTTACTTTATGAGTAACGCGTGGTCGTGACAAGCTTGTGACAGGGGGCGGTGTTTCCGTGATGCAGAGACAGAAGGGCGTGGCCCTTTGGCGCCAGATTTCCGATCGGATCCGCGCCAATATCCTGACAGGTCTCTATGACAAGACGGGCATGGTGCCGGCGGAAACGGCGCTGGCGGAGGAATTCGGCGTCAACCGCCACACGGTGCGCGCGGCACTGGCGGCGCTTGCGCAGGAGGGCATCGTGCGCGCGGCCCAAGGGCGCGGCACGATGATTACCCAGCGCGACAAGTTCGACTTTCCGATCGGGAGGCGTACCCGCTTCAGCGAAGGCATTGGCGAGCAGGCGCGGGATCTCAAGGGGATCCTGCTGTCGTCCGCTCGCGAAATTGCCTCCGCCGATCTCGTCAAGCGCCTGAAACTCAATCCAGGCGACGAGGTCTTGCGGCTCGATGGCATCAGAAAGGCCGACGGTCGTGCCGTCTCACGGTCAACCATGTGGTTTCCGGCAGAGCGGTTTGCTGGCATCGACACGGCATTTGCCGAAACGGGTTCGATCACCCGGGCGCTCTCTCGCTGTGGTGTCGATGACTACGTCCGTGAGGTCACCGAGATCTCGGCCGTCCACGCAGAGCCGGACGACGTTGTTCATCTCGAGTTGACGCCGGGTGCGATCGTACTGGTGACCCGTGCGCTGAATACCGATCCGGCAGGCTGCCCGATTCAGTATGCGGTCACCCGTTTCCCGGCAGATCGCGTTCAGTTCACGATCCGAAACTGAGCTGAGGCCGACCGCTGGCCGACCTCAGCCAGGTCTTCAGGATCCAGCCGCCTGGTAAGCCGCGAGCACGGCGGCTATCTGGTCCGGGCTCAAGTAGTTGGACTGTGTCGTCGTGATCGCCTGAAGCTGCGCCGACGTCATGTTGGAAATCTGACTGACTGTCAGCCCGGGGATCGCCTGCTGACTGATGGCTGCCAGATCCTCGGTCGAGAAGGTCCGCAGGTTGTTCGCACCCATCGCCGTCAATTGTGCCGAACTGAGCCCCGCGACCTGTGCTGGCGTCAAGGCTTCCGCCTGGGCGGCCGTGAGGGCGCTGACCTGGGCCACGCTCAGGCCGCCAATCGCCTTGGGATCCATGGCCGAGATCTGGTCCGTCGTCAGCCAGCCGACCCTGTCCGTTCCCAGTGTTGCCAGTTGGACGGCGTTCATCGCCCCGATCTGTGCCGTCGTCATGGCACCGATCTGATCCTGGGTCATCGCTCGAAGCTGGTGATAGCTCAGCGCCGCCACCTGACCCGTTGTCAGGGACGCGATCTGCTCTGGCTGCAGGGTGGCAAACACTGTCGGCGAGAGCCCTCCTACCGCGCTCGGCGAGAGGGCCGCAATGTCGGCGGAGGTCAGTGTTTCGAGTGCTGTCGGACTGAATGCCGACAACTGGGTCGCATTCAAGGCACCGAACTGCGCCGAAGTCATCGCGTCGATCTGGCTGGCGGTCAGCGTTGCGATCTGCGCCGTGCTCAAGCCGGCGATGGCCTTGGTTGAAATGGCTGCGATCTGGGTGGCGGACAGACCGGAAATGGTTCCTGCCGAAAGCGAGGCGATCTGTGTCGCCGTCAGGGCTCCGATCTGTGTCGGGGTCATGACGCCAAGCTGATCCGGACGCAGGGCGTTCAATTGGTCGAAGGTCAAGGCGCCGATCTGAGCGGCGGTAAGAACACCGATCTGCTCCTGGCTGAGGCCCGCGATGTTGGCTGCCGACAGGCCGGGAAACGCTGTGGGGGCAATCGCGGCGAGTTCGGCGTTGGAGAAGGTCGCCAGCTGTGCCGACGAAAGTGCTCCGATCTGCGTCGAGGTGAGCGCGGCAATCTGGGCCTGGCTCATGCTTTCGATCTGCGTGGTCGACATCGAGGCGATCTGTGTCGCCGTCAGGCCAGGGATCGCCTTGACCGTCAGTGCCGCGATCTTTTCGCTCGTCAGAGTGGCCAGGGCGTCGTTGGTCAATGCGGCGACCTGAGTGGCGCTCAATGCTGCGATCTGGGTGTTGGACAGGAGCGTGACCTGCTGGGGCGTCATCGCGCCGATCTGTGCCGGGGTCAGTCCCCCGATCTGTGCTGCCGTCAAGGCGCTGATCTGATCCGCTCCCAGACCGGCGATCTGCTGCGTGGTCAGCCCGGCAATGCCGGTTGCACTGATCGCGGCCAGTTTCGTGGCCGGCAGGTTGCTCAGCTGGGTCGGCGTCAGGGCGGCCACTTGTGTGGCCGTCAGGGCACCTATCTGTGCGGTGGTCAGGGCTTCGATCTGGATTGTCGACAGGGCCGCGATCTGGGTCGTCGAGAGCGCGGTAATCGCGGCCGTGCTGAGGCCTGCGATCTGATCCGGCGTCAGGGCGCCCAAGGCCGCCGTCGTCAACGCCGTCGCCTGCGTTGCGCCGAAGCCTGCCAGCTGTTTTGCACTCATGGCGTCAAGCTGGGTTGGCGTCAGGGCTGCGACCTGGTCCGTGCTCAGGGCGCCCAGTTGTGCCGGGGTCATGGCGGCAATCTGGTCAATGCTGAGGGCCGCGATGGTCTCTGCATCGAGGCTGCTCAACGCAGTCGTGTTGATGGCTGCGATTTCTGCCGGCAGGAAGGCGAGGATGTCTGCCTTGCGCATCGCGCCAAGCTGACTTGCCGTGAGGCCCGAGATTTGGGTCGCCGTCATGGCATCGATCTGATCGGCGGACATGGCCGCGATCTGTTCGTTGCTCAGAGACGCGATGCTGCGCGCGGAGAGGCTGGCAATCTGCTCGCGTGAAAGCGATGCGATGTTGCTCGGTGAAAGGGCCGCGATTTGCGCGGAGGTCACGGCCTGCAGCTGGGTGGAAGTCAATGATGCAAGCTGCGTGGGCGTGAAGGCGACCAGTTGCTCGCTTTTCATGGCGGAAATCTGAGCCGTGGTCAGCCTTGCGATCTGCTCGAGGCTCAAACCGTCAATCTTGTCCGCGGAAATCGATGAGATGGCGCTGGCGGAGATCGACGCAATTTCGGTCGGAAGGAAGGCTGCAAGCTGCTCCTTGGACAGGGCGCCGATCTGCGGCCCGCTCATCCGTGAAATCTGTGCTGCGGTGAGACCATCGATCTGGCTGTCGTTCAGCGCGGTGATGTGATCGGTCGTCAATCCGCTGATCGAGGTCGGTGAGACCGCAGCGAGCTGCGATGGTGACCAGACCTTCACAGCGTCGACCGACAGTGCCGACAGCTGCGCCGCCGTCAAGGCGGTGATCTGACTGTTGGTCATCGATTCGGTCTGGAACGCCGTCAGGCCGGAGACCTGGTCGGCCTTGAGGCCTCTGATCTGGGTGACAGTCAAGGCGGCGATCTGGGCCGGTGCGAGCGAGGCCAGATTCTCCGATGTCAGACCGGTGATCGCCTTTGCGCTAATGGCTGCGATCTTCGCCGGGCTCATCGCCTCAATGGCCTCTTGCGGCAATGCTGCGATCTGAGTGGCATTCATCGCGCCGATCTGGCTGGTGCTCAATGCGTCCAGCTGATCCATCGACAGCCCGCCAATCTGCTCGGCCGTCAGACCGGCGATGGCGCGCGTGCTCAAGGCTGCGATCTGTTCGTCCGAAAAGCCCGTGATGACGTTCTCGGGCATCGCAGCGAGCTGTGGACCTGTCAGGCCGCGGATCTGCGTTGGCGTGAGGCCCGCGATCTGGTCTGCCGTGAAGGCTGCGACCTGCGTGGTCTTCAGTGCCGTGATCTGCGAGCTCGACATTGCCCCAATCTGACTAGGGGTCAGGGCGGAGATCTGCGAAGGCGTAAGGCCCGTGACGGCAGACGAACTCAACGCACCGATCTGGGCAGCCGAAAGACCAGCGACCTTGTCGCTCGACAGGCTTCCGATCTGGGTTGCGGTCATGGCCGCGATCTGAGAGGTGCTGAGCCCCTTGAGCTGATCGACACTCATCGCGCCGAGTTGCTCGGCATTCAGGCCAGCGACGGCCTTTGGTGTGAGTGCTGCGATCTGTGTTGCGGTAAAGCCCGCGACGGTCGCTGGCGGCATGGCTGCGATCTGTGTCGCGCTGAGCGCCCTGATCTGGGTTGCGGTGAGTGCAGCCAGCTGCTCTTCGCTGAAGGCTGACATCTGGGTGCGGGTGAGAGCGGCAATCTGAGCGCCGGTGAGGCTCGCCATCTGATCCGGCGACAAAGCCGCGATCTGGTCTACCGAAAGACCCGACATGGCGCGTGGATTGATCGCTGCAATCTGGCTTGTCGAAAAATTGGCCACCTGTTCGGTACTAAACGCGGGCAGTTGCTTCGAGGTCAGCGTTGCCATCTGCGCCGTGGTCAACGCACCGACCTTTTCATTGCCAAGACCTGCAATCTGCGTGGTCGAGAGGCCAGTCATCGCGCGCGGCGAAATGGCCGCGACTTGCGTCGCGGAGAGCGCGCCAAGCTGGTCGGATGTCAGTGCTGCAACCTGGGTTGCACTCAGGGCCGCCATCTGCTGGTTCGAAAAGGCGCCGACCTGTTGGGGCGTGAGTGCTGCGATCTGGGTTGGCGTGAGCGTTGCGATCTGGTTCGGTTTCAAGGCCGCGATCTGGGTCGTGCTGAACCCGGCCAGTCTCTCGGCAGATTGCCCGCGCAAGGCAGCCGTGTTGATCGCCGCCATGTCTTCCGGCGAAAACGTCGCGAGGTCTTCCGCGCTGAAAGCGCTCAGTTGCGTTGCGGTCAATCTGGCGACCTGTGCGGGGGTCAAGGCTTCGGACTGCTCGGAAGACAACCCGCCGAGCTGGCTTGCCGACATCGCCGCGATCTGCGAGGCGACCAGACTTGAAACATCTTCAGTCGACAGGGCGGTGATCTGGTCCAGCGTCAGGCCGGTGATCGAACGGGGCGCGATTGCCTTCAACTGCGACGTCGACAGGCCTGCGACGGCTTCCGTCTGCAGCGCTGAGATCTGGGACGACGTCAGGGCGCCTACCTGCGTGCTCGACAGCTGGCTGATTTCGTCGTCTGACCAGGAGCTAACCGTCGAGTTGGGGAGCGCCCGGATCTGGGCTGGGCTGAGCAGGGAAATCGACGTCATCGCTATCGGCCTCTTGTTCTGAAACGAATGTGCTCAAATGTGTTCCACCGGTTGGCATGCAGCCGATCGAGGCAATGCGTCTCAACCTTTTCAACACCTTCCGGCACAAAGTCTTGTCTGGCGGGTCTGAGGACATCGCGCAGGACCACCTGCTTTTAAGCCGCAAGGCTTGCCTGAGCCTGTGCTTCCACACCTCCCGGTTGGTTGTCGCCGGCAGGCGTCCGAGGCGCGAAGCCGAGGCCGGCATCGTCCAGAATTGTCATAGATCAAGGCGAGAGGCCTATCATGACGACATTCTCCCGCACGTCAGCAGATGCAGTACCCGCAAGGGCTGCCGAGGCCATTCTTCAGCGGGCCTGTTCGAGAATCGAAATGCGCAGAGGACTGGGATGAACGACAGAACCGCAGATTTTATGCCGCATGCCCTGCCGCCGCAGGTGGTGCTCCAGGCGATGGATACGGATGTCGCGGGGCTCGGGGCAGAGGAGGCCAAGCGAAGGCTGGAGGTCCATGGTGCCAATCGTCTGCCTGCAGCGCCAAAGCGCAGCCCCGTCGTCCGCTTTCTGTCGCAGTTCCACAATGTCCTGATTTATGTCCTGCTGGCTTCCGCAGCGGTCACAGGTTTCATGCAGCACTGGATCGATACGGGCGTCATCCTCGCGGTCGTCTTCGGCAATGCCGTCGTCGGTTATCTGCAGGAAGGTCGTGCCGAAGATGCGATGAATGCGATCAGGGTCATGCTGGCGCCGCATGCCGCGGTGCTTCGTGACGGCCGCCGGACTTCGGTCGATGCCGCCGATCTCGTGCCGGGAGACATCGTGCTGGTCGAGGCCGGCGATCGCGTTCCCGCGGATCTGCGACTGCTGGAAGCGCGAAGCCTGAAGGTCGAGGAGGCGGCCCTGACGGGTGAATCGGTGCCTGTCGACAAGACCGGCGAAGCCGTCTCGGCCGATTCCGTTCTGGGTGATCGCAGTTCGATGCTGTTCAGCGGAACGCTGGTTGCCACGGGGACGGGCAAGGGTGTCGTGGTCGCGACTGGCATGGCAACGGAGATCGGCAAGATCAGCGGGATGCTGGAGGCCGTCGAGTCTCTCTCGACGCCGCTCGTTCGGCAGATGGATGTCTTTGCGCGCTGGCTTACCCTCTTCATCCTCATCATATCGGGCATGCTGCTCGCCTACGGGCTGGTTGTCAGGCATCTTCCTTTCGATGAACTGTTCATGACCATTGTCGGTCTTGCCGTCGCAGCGATCCCCGAAGGTCTCCCGGCGGTCATGACGATCACACTTGCCGTCGGTGTCCAGGCGATGGCTGGTCGCCATGCGATCGTCCGACGGCTGCCGGCGATCGAGACACTGGGTTCGGTGTCCGTGATCTGCACGGACAAGACTGGTACGCTGACGCGCAATGAAATGGTCGTGGCAAGCCTCGTGGCTGCGCGCCATGTCTATGCAGTTGATGGAGAAGGCTACGCACCGGAAGGTTCCGTCCGCTGGAACGACGCCGATGTCGATCCGCAAGACCACGCCGTTCTCTCCGAATTCGCGCGTGCCGCCGGGCTCTGCAATGACGCCGTGCTGCATTCGGCTGATGGCGCCTGGCGCGTGGAAGGCGACCCCATGGAAGGGGCCTTGATGGCGCTTGCGGGCAAGATCACCGGTGGCGGCAGTGATCCCTTCACCGCAGGTTGGCGACGGATCGATGCCATCCCCTTCGATGCCGCGCATCGCTACATGGCCGTTCTTCACGTCGATGACGAGAACAACAGGCATGTCCATGTAAAGGGTGCGCCAGAGGCCGTTTTCGAGCTTTGCGCCACCCAGCGCATGCCGGATGGCTCGTCGGCAGCGCTCGACGCGCCATACTGGGAACAGATGGTCGAGGTTCTTGCCGCTGAAGGGCAGCGCGTGCTCGCTGTTGCCGTCGGCGCTCCACCAAGCGGCGGGGCGCATCTTGTCCAGGCCGAGCTTCCCGGCACGCTGACGCTGATCGGCCTGGTGGGCCTGATCGATCCGCCGCGCCCGGAAGCGATTGTCGCTGTGGCCGACTGCCATCAGGCGGGCATCCGGGTGAAGATGATCACTGGCGACCATGCTGCGACTGCCCGGGCGATCGCCGGAATGATCGGGTTGAAGAACACCGATCGGGTGCTGACCGGAGCGGATCTCGACCGCATGGACGATGTCACGCTATCGCTTGCCGCCGCCGAGACCGATATCTTTGCTCGAACCTCGCCGGCTCACAAGTTGCGGCTGGTCACCGCGCTCCAGTCCCAGGGCTTGACGGTCGCGATGACCGGTGACGGTGTCAACGATGCGCCGGCCCTCAAGCGGGCCGATGCAGGGATCGCGATGGGCGTGAAGGGCAGCGAAGCGGCGAAGGAAGCCGCCGAGCTGGTTCTGGCGGACGACAACTTCGCCTCCATTGCCGCCGCCGTTCGTGAGGGGCGCACCGTCTACGACAACATCAAGAAAGTGATCAGTTGGACCCTGCCGACGAATGCTGGCGAAGCGGGAACTATCATCGTCGCGCTCTTTGCCGGCCTGGCGCTCCCGGTCACGGCCGTCCAGATCCTTTGGATCAATCTGGTCACGGCGACTACGCTCGGATTGGCGCTTGCCTTCGAGCCATCGGAAGAGGGTACCATGCGGCGACCACCGCGCCGGCGGGACGAGCCGCTTTTGACCGGCGACCTCATCTGGCATGTTCTGCTCGTTTCCGTGCTCTTTGCCGCTGCGGTTTTCGGAATTTTCTTCTACGCCCTGGACAGGGGTTATCCGATTGAGCTCGCACGCACGATGGCGATGAACACCCTGGTCGTCATGGAAATCTTCCACGTCTTCTTCATCCGCAATATCTACGGAACATCGCTCACCTGGCAGGCCGTGCGCGGGACGAAGGTCGTCTGGATCTGCGTGATCTCCGTATCGGTTGCCCAGTTCGCCGTCACTTATCTGCCCTTCATGCAATCCCTGTTCGGGACGCAGAGCGTTCCCCTGCAGGACGGGTTGCTGATCGTCGGGATCGGGGCCGTGTTCTTCGCTCTGGTGGAAATCGAAAAGCAGATGCGTTTGGCATTCCGCAATCGGGGCTGACGCTCGTCCCGGTGCATCAAGCGCGACAGGTCATCGGGCGGCGACAGTTGCTTCGCTTAGGAAGTGCCGCCCGAGGTGGCCGACCCCATCCTGTATGTCTGCTTCGATTGCGGCCGAAAGCGCATCAGGATCCCTTGCGCGGATCGCGTCCAGTGCCTCGGCATGCCGGTCAATTCGGTAGCTTTCTTCCAGCTTGGCCGTGGCCAGGCGCATGAACGGGCCGAGACGTAACCAGACGGACTCCGTCAGATCGAGAATGACACCACTCGCTCCGGGCTCGTAAAGCGTGCGATGGAAAAGGAAGTTGAGTTCCGTCGAGCGCAGCAGATCGTTCGCCGCATAGGCGTCGTCGATCGCGGTATCGATTATCTGCAGACGTTCTAGCCGTTCGGCGTCGATATGGGGCAAGGCCCTGGTTGCCGCAAGTGTCTCGAGCGCGATACGGGCGGCAATGATCTCCTCGAATTTGGAAAGCGTCATTTCCGGCACGCGCACGCGGCGATTGTCGAGATATTCCAGGGCTCCGTCGGCCACGAGACGATGAAGCGCTTCGCGCACCGGCATGGCACTGACGGCCAGATCTTCGGCCACACCGTTGATGGTGATCGGCAGGCCTGGAGCGACCGCGCCTGACATCACACGGCTGCGCAAGGTCCGGTAGACCCGCTGCTTCAACGATTTCTCTGCCTTGCCTTCTTCAAATGCCATGGTTCAGATCCAGATCCCGCCTTTTCGCTGCTATCGTGGACAGGGCGCGCCGAATAGCCGTGCACCCTCTTGAAATTTGATCAAACTAGCATTTGGTATAGATGGACGGAGTGCAAGGCCCAAAGGCCGTTCTTTTCGCATGTTTCAGGAAGCCCACATGACCGCCAAGACCATCGGCATTCTCGTTACGGGTCACTCACCCGCCGAACTCGCGACCGAGTACGGCAATTACGCCGATATGTTCGCCGCGCTGCTGGGCGATTTCGACTTCTCGTTCAAGCGCTACTTCGTCGTTGACGGCGAGTTCCCGCAAAGTCCGACCGAGGTCGACGGATGGCTGCTGACCGGCTCCAAGTTCGGCGTCTACGAGGACCATGACTGGATCCGCAAGCTTGAGGACTTCATTCGCCAGGTGCATGCGGCCAAGGTGCCCATGGTCGGGATCTGTTTTGGACATCAGGTGATGGCCAAGGCACTCGGTGGGCATGTCGAGAAGTTCAAGGGGGGCTGGTCTGCCGGTCCGGTGACCTACAAGCGGTCCGATACGGGCGAAGAGCAGGTGCTGCTTGCCTGGCATCAGGACCAGGTCATCAAGGTACCCGAGGGAGCCGAAGTCGTCGGCAAGACCGACACCTGCGAGAACGCCGTCATCCGCTACGGCGATTGGGGTCTCTCCTATCAGCCGCATCCGGAGTTTTCGCCGCGCTTCTTCGAGGGGCTGGCGGAGGCCCGCAAGGCTGCCATCCCCGAGCCGCTCTTCGAGAAGGTGAAGAAGGTCGACGTTCCGATCGCGACGGACCGCATCGCTCAGGAAATCGGCGAATTTCTCGGGCGCGACCGCTGACCTTGGTCAGCTGGTCCGTCCAGCGTCCCAGCTTTCCTTGATGAAGGCCTCGAAGAAGTCCGAGAAGGTCGCGACCCTCAGCGGCAGCTGTTCGTAAGGCGGATAGTAGAGCGTCAGCCATATTTCCGGTGTGCTCCATTCGGGGAGCACCTCGACCAGCCGGTCGGCACGCAAGTCCTCCTCAATAATGAAACGTGGCAACAGCGCGATGCCCTCGCCTGCGACAGCGAGCCGGCAGAGGAAGTCTCCGTTGTTGATCGAGAAACGGCCCTTGGCTTCGATCGTTCTCGTCTGCCCTGGCCGGCTGAGGACCCAGGTCTCCGTCTTCAGCTGATCGTGATAGCTCAGGCATTCTAGCCCGCTCAGGTCCTCGGGCATAATGGGCATGCCATGGCGGGCGATGAAGGAGGGCGCGGCGACCAGCAGCCGGGGCACGGGGCGGATCTTGCGCCAGATCGTCGACTTGTCGGTCGGCGGCCCGGAAATGCGGATCGCGAGGTCGTAGTTCTCCTCAACGATGTCGATGAAGCGGTCCGAGAGTTCGATCGCGACGCTGGTGCGTGGATGAATGATTGCAAACTGTGACAGGACCGTCGGCAGGACTTTCATGCCGAGCGACATCGGGGCCGAGACGCGAAGCGAACCGGCGGTCACTTTCTGCAGATCCCGGGTTTCCTCCGTGGCGCGGGCGAGGCCCTGGACCAGCGGTGCGACACGCGCGGCATAGGCGGCACCCGCCGAGGTCAGCGATACCTTGCGCGTGGTGCGCAGCAAAAGCTGGACGCCGAGCTGTTCCTCCAAGCTAGAGATCGTGCGCGTGACCGAGGCGGGCGTCATGCCGAGCAGGCGGGCTGCGGCGCTGAAGCTGCTCTGGCTGGCAACCGTCAGGAACGTTCTGATCGCTTCGAGCTCGCCCATCTGATTATTGCTCCCAGTGAAATAATATCCACAATATTACAACTGTTCACATCAGAAAAGCCATGGCCCATATTCCGTTCAACAGAACAAGGCCGGCGCGAGTGCCGGGAAAGGATCAGAGCCATGCTTACCCAGATCAAAGGCCTGCATCACGTTACCTCCATGGCTGCGGATGCCCAGGAAAACAACGACTTTTTCACCAAGACGCTTGGCCTTCGCCGGGTCAAGAAGACCGTCAACTTCGACGCGCCGGATGTCTATCACCTCTACTACGGCGACGAAGTCGGCAATGCCGGATCGGTCATGACCTATTTTCCGTTTGCCAATATGGGCAAAGGTGGTCGCGGTGCCGGCGAAGTGTCGGAGACCGTCTTCTCCGTGCCGAAGGGCACGCTCGGCTTCTGGCAGGAGCGCCTGTCGAAGGAAGGCGTGAAGCAGCTCGGTTCCTATTCGCTGTTCGGTGAAAATCGTCTGCGCTTTGCCGGTCCCGATGGCGATGGCTTTGCTCTTGCCGAAGTCGATGGCGACAGCCGCGTGCCGTTTGCCGGCCCGGTTGCGGTCTCGGAAGGCATTCATGGCTTCCGGGGCGTGACCATGCGGCTGCGCGACGAAGGGGCCACGGGTGAACTCCTGAAGTTCATGGGCTATCAGCCGGTCGACAGCCAAGGTGACTTCGTGCGCTACGCAGTCCCCGGCGGTAATGGGGCCGACTATATCGATCTCGAAGTGCTGCCGGGTGCATCGCATGCCCAGCAGGGCGCCGGATCGGTTCACCATGTTGCCTTCGCCGTCGAAGACCGCGCCGCCCAGCTCGAGGTGCGCAAGGCGCTGCTCGACACGGGATATCAGGTCACGCCGGTCATCGACCGCGATTACTTCTGGGCGATCTATTTCCGCACACCGGGTGGTGTGCTGTTCGAAATTGCCACGAACGAACCTGGCTTCAACCGTGACGAAGATACCGCACATCTCGGTGAGGCGCTGAAGCTGCCGACCCGCTACCAGCAGTATCGTTCGCAGATCGAAGCCCATCTGACCCCGATCCAGGACTGAACGCACAGCGGGGCGATGCCTGGCACCAGGCGTCGTTCCCGATGCGGAGGAAAGCATCATGGTAATCGACAGCTATATACATCACCATCAGGCACCCCAGGGTGCTGCGCCGCTGGTCTTCACCTTCCATGGGACCGGTGGAGACGAACATCAGTTTCCGGGTCTTGTGGGACAGGTTTTGCCCGAGGCGGGAATCGTCTCGCCCCGCGGAGATGTTTCGGAATACGGGGCAGCCCGCTTCTTCAAGCGCACCGGCGAGGGTGTCTATGACATGGCCGATCTCGCAGAGAGGACGGCTAAGATGGCGGCCTTCATCCGCGCTCACAAGGAGAAGAACCCGGATCGCCCGGTCTACGGGCTCGGTTACTCGAATGGTGCCAACATTCTGGCTTCGGTCCTGTTCGAGGCGCCTGATCTCTTCGACCGGGTCATCCTCATGCATCCGCTGATCCCGTTCGACCCGCCGGCGCAGCCAGGGCTTGGGTCCGTCTCCGCGCTGGTCACGGCCGGACAGCGCGACCCGATCTGCCCGCTGCCGCTCACCGAGCGTCTGGTCTCCTACTTCGAGGCGCAAGGGGTGTCTGTCGAGACCTTCCTGCATCAGGGCGGGCATGAGGTATCGCAAGGCGAGGTCGATGCGATCGCGGCCTTCTTGCAGAAGGCCTGAGATCAGGAACACTCAAATGAAAAGCCCGCGTCAGAACCGCGGGCTTCTTCATATCCGGATTTCAGCCAATCTGGATCAGCGCCTTGATCAGGCCGGATTTCTCCCGCGCCCAGCGCGGCAGATCCGAGGCGAGATCTGCAAGCGTCGTGCGATGCGTGATCAGCTGGTCGATCGGCACGAGACCATCCGCGATCGATTTGCGGACATGATCAAAATCGACGCGGGTCGCGTTGCGGCTGCCGATCAGCATCATCTCGCGCTTGTGGAATTCGGGGTCGGAGAAGGTGATGTCCTCCTTCACCACGCTGACCAGCACCAGGCTTCCGCCGTGGGCGACAAAGCGGAATGCTCGTTCCATCGAGGGGCGATAGCCGGTGGCATCGAAGACCACATCGAAGCCGTCTCCCCCGGTCAATTCCGCGACCGCAGACTCGAGGCTGTCATCGGCGATCAGCCCTGATGTGAAGCCGAGGCGATCGGCTGCCATCCTCAGGCGTTCCTGGCTGGTATCGAGGAGGGTTACCTCGTGGCCAGCGATACGTGCGAAGATCGCCGTGCCGAGGCCGATGGGACCGGCGCCGATAACCAGTGCTTTTGAGCCTGCGGGAGCCATGGAGCGACGCACGGCATGCGCGCCGATGGCCAGAAATTCGACGGTGGCCGCCGCTTCCGGGGAAAGGTCGTCAGCGGGATAAAGGTTGCCCGAGGGTACCGTGATCTCCTCGCACATTGCGCCATCTGTGTGCACACCGAGCACGCGAATGTTGTTGCAGCAATTGGGCTTGTCCTTGCGGCAGGCGATGCAGGTGCCGCAGGCGATGTAGGGATTGACGATGACCTTCGTGCCGGCCGGCAGATCGACCCCCTCTCCAGCCTCCACGACGGTTGCCGAGATCTCGTGGCCCATGACGCGAGGATATTCGAGGAACGGGTGCTTGCCTTCAAAGATGTGGTAGTCGGTCCCGCAGATGCCGACATGGCTGATGGCAATGCGGGCTTCGCCTGCTTTAGGACGTGGCGCCGGATCGTGATCGACGATTTCGAGACGGCCCGGTTCGACACATAATGCGGCCTTCATGCTTGTTCCTCTTGGCTGCCCGGCAAGGTTTGACGAAAAAAAGGGGATGCCATTCGCGGCACCCCCACCTTGGGAAATTCTCAGCGGCTGCCGCGGCGGCGCAGCTGGTCGAAATAGACGATCAGGATGATCAGGGCGCCGGTGATGATGCGCTGCCAGAAGGAGTTCACGTTCATCAGGTTGGCGCCGTTGTTGATTGTCGCCAGAATGAAGGCGCCGAGCAGCGGGCCCTGGACTGAGCCGACGGCGCCGAAGAGGCTGGTGCCGCCGATGACCGAGGAGGCGATTGCCTGCAGTTCCCAGCCTTCCGCCTGGGTGGCGTTGCCGATCCCGATGCGCGAGGCAAGCAGGATGCCGACGAATGCCGCACAGGTTGAAGACAGGATATAGGCCATGTAGATCGTGCGGTTCACGTTGACGCCTGAGAGGCGGGCCGCCTCGCTGTTGGAGCCGACCGCGAAAAGATAGCGGCCCCAGCGGCTCAGGTGCAGGAAGATATAGGCCGGCACGGCGACCACGATGACCATCCAGAACAGGCTCGGTACCCCGAGGAAGTCGGCACGGGCGAAGTTGGTGAACGCCTCGTTCGAGATCGAGATGGTCGAACCATTGGTGATCAACAAGCCAATACCGCGCAGCGAGGTGAGGGTTGCGAGCGTGATGATGAAGGCGGGAAGACCCATGCGTACGATGCCGAAGGCGTGGAAGCTTCCGATCGCCACACCCATCAGGAGGGTGAGGATGATCGCCAGCCAGACCGGCAGGCCGGCGGCCAGCAGCCAGGCGAGGATGACGCTGGCAAAACCGACGACTGCGCCGACCGAGAGATCGATGCCGGCGGTGATGATGACGAAGGTCTGACCGACGGCGAGGATTGCCGTCATCGAGCCCTGACGCAGCAGGTTGCTGATGTTGTTCGGCGTCCAGAAGCTGTTGGTGGCAAAGCCAAGGAGCAGCCACAGGAAGAGCAGGAGGCCGAGCAGCGTGAGGCTGAAGAGGATGCTCATGCCCCTCTTCGGTGCGACCTTGGTCTCGGTGGTGTCGGTGCTCATCTTTGTCCTCCCAGTCGTCTTTTCATATCGGTGTTTTCGGGGATCTCGTCTCAGACGCCGATCGCCTCGGTCAGCACGTCTTCATGCGATGCGGTTCGATAGTCATGGCTCGCCACCAGTTTCCCCTGACGGAAGACATGCAGTCGGTCGGCCAGTTCGTAGACCTCCGGCAGATAGGACGAGATCAGGATGATGCCTGCACCCTGCTTCAGGAGTTCTGCGAAGAGGCGATAGATCTCCGCCTTGGTGCCGACGTCGACGCCGACGGTCGGCTCATCAAAGATGAAGAGGCGCGCGCCATGGCTCAGCCACTTGCCGATTACGATCTTCTGCTGGTTACCGCCGGACATGGCAGAGGCCAGCACGGCACGGGTCGGCGTCTTGATCTTCAGATCGTTGATCTGCTTGTCGGCGTTTCCGGCTTCCAGCTTTGGGCTGATGGTGAGGCCACGGCTCAGGCGGCCAAAGACCGGCAGGTTGATGTTGAGGCCGATCGGCAGATTGAGGCAAAGGCCCTGATCGCGGCGGCTTTCGGGGGCGAGCGCAATGCCTAGGTCCATGGCCTTGCGCTCGGTGTCGATGACGACTTTCTTGCCGTCCCAGAAGACTTCGCCTGCCGTCAGTTTGTGACGGCCATAGAGACCCAGCGCAAATTCGCTCCGACCGGCACCGATCAGGCCATAGAGGCCGACGATTTCGCCCGAGCGGACCGAGAGCGAGACATCCGAGAAACCCGGTCCGGAAAGGCCCTTCGCCTCAAGGATGGTCGCGCCGATCGGCAGCTTTTCCTTGTGGTAGATCTGCTCGATCGAACGGTTGATCATCAGTGAGATAAGTTCGGCGTCGTTGGTCTCGCCGATCAGGCGGGTGCCGACATGGGTGCCGTCGCGCAGGACAGAGACGCGGTCGGCGAGTTCGAAGACCTCTTCCATGCGGTGGCTGATATAGACGATGGTGACGCCTTCCGACTGCAGGCGGCGGATGAGGCGGAAGAGCTGGGCGGATTCCTGACGTGTCAGATAGGCGGTCGGTTCGTCGAAGATTATGAAACGGATACCGCGCATCGCTGCTTTGGCGGTGGCGATCAGCTGCTGTTGACCGATCGTCAGGTTGCCGAGGATCTCGCCGGCGGGAAGATTGAAACCGAGGTCGTCGAGGACGTTTTGCGCAGCCTGCGTCATGGCGCGCTGGCGCATGATTCCACCTGATGACATCTCGTCGCCGAGGAACATGTTGGCTGCGACTGAGAGATGCGAGCAGAGAACGACTTCCTGGTGCACGGCATTGATGCCGCGCTGGATCGCCTCGTTGGGGGTCGCGAGCGCAACCGGCTTGCCGCACCAACGTATTTCGCCCGAAGTGCGTGGAATGACACCGGTCAGAAGCTTGATGAGCGTGGATTTGCCGGCACCGTTTTCGCCGACGATGGCGTGAATTTCTCCAGCGAGGAAGGTGATGGTCGCGGGCTTCAGGGCCTCGACGGCGCCATACTTCTTCTGCAGGCCGATGAGCTCGAGGATCGGCGTTCCCGGCGGGATGCGATCGGTCTCAAGCAGTTCCGGCGCGTCATCGTGCCGGTGGCTCACATCGTGCAGCGAAGTCATATCATTCCTCCCGTAAATCAGTGGAAGCGGCCGACGCCTCCCGCGTCTGCCGTTTCCGGTTCGGCACGCGCGACGAGCGCCGCGCGTGCCGAAGTCTTGATCAGTTGACCTTCGGGTTCAGAAGGGCGTCGATCTTCGGGTCGGCCATATTGGCCTGGGTCACGAGGTTGGCACCGGTATCGACGAAGGTTTCGACCTTCTCGCCCTTGGAGACGGCGAGTGCCGTCTTCACGCCGTCATAGCCCATGCGATAGGGATCCTGGACGACGAGGCCGGCGAGCACGCCTTCCTTGAGGAAGCCGACGGTCTTTTCATCCGAGTCGAAGCCGATGACCTTGATCTTGTCGCCGAGCTTGTTTTCGGCGATCGCCTGACCGACGCCCTGCGCCATGATCAGGTTCGAGGCGAAGACGCCAACGATGTTCGGGTTGGCGGTGATCAGGTCGGTCATCATGTTGAGGCCGGTCGTGGCCTGACCATCAGCAAACCGGTCAACCACCACGGTGATGCCCGGATACTTGGTCTTCATCTGGTCGAGGAAGCCTTCACGGCGCTGGTCGAGCGAACCGACGCCCGGCAGACTGGTGATGATGGCGACTTCGCCTTCTTCCTTGCCGGTCGCGGCCTTGATGGCGGCTGCCAGGCCGTCAGCTGCAATGCGGCCACCCTGGACGTTGTCGGTGGTCAAGAACGATGTGAAGGCCTGGGAATCCGCACCAGAGTCGATGCCGATGATCGGAACCGCCTTGGCGGCTTCATCGATCGGCTTGCCGAGGGCCTTGAACTCGGTCGGCGAGATGACGACTGCGGCCGGGCTTCCAGCGACTGCGTTTTCCAGGATGCTAATCTGACCGTTGATGTCGGATTCCGACTGAGCGCCGAGTTCAGGCACGTTGACGCCGAGGTCCTTGCCGGCCTGACGGGCGCCGGCGAGCACGATCTGCCAGTAGAAGGACGTGGTGTCCTTGACGATGATCGGAATGGTCACGTCCTGTGCAAAGGAAGCGGCCGGCATCATTGAGGTCATCATTGCAGCGCCTGCAATCCCCATCAGGGCGCGGCGAGTCATGCTCTTCAGAATGGTCATTTGGGTTCTCCTCTCAACGCGTCCTGTTCCTCCGGTGAGATCGATCCGCAGAACGCAACCAGATCGATCTTTTATCGATAAAAAACATTTTATCGAGCACGCTACTCCAGCATTCTGGAGAATGCAAGCGGGCAAAAATGAGCTCCTCCAAACTCGATTTTGCCTTGAAATCCAGGGCTTCCGGGGTCTCCTCAGACCCGATGAACCTCTTCCGGATAGACGACACCCTTCTTCAGGATGACGTTGCCGTAGATCCGCAATTCCGTCGTCGCGACGATGTACGCTGCTGTCTGTGCGCGCTGATAGAAGGCGAAGCGCTCAAGGCTTTCCAGCTGGACGTCGCCGGCCAGTCTCGTGATCACCGACTGGAATTCGGCGCAGATTTCCGGAACCGCATGCGGATCGCCGACGACCTGCATGCGCCAGGCCGAATCGTCCACGAACTGATCGAGCGGCATATGGGCGAGGATCGCTTCGAGGATCTCGACGGCACCGACGCCGTCTGCCCGGATCACCGGTGGACCCATGGTCGAGGCCGGGAAATTGCCATCGGCGATGACGATCTCGTCGCCATGACCCATAGTCGCAATGGCGTGCAGCAGGTCAGGTCCCAGCAGAGGATGGATGCCCTTCAGCATAGTGCGCTCCCTATTCCCGCACCGGCGCGTCGCCGAGCGGCGGTGCGACCAGCGTATGCGCTTCAAAGGGAGCAAAGGCGGAAGCCGGCAGTTCCTCTGATGTCAGCGCCATGTTGCGATGAAGGCTTTCCGGCTTTGCCGTGCCGATGATGACAGAGGCAACGGCCGAATGGTGCAGCGGGAACTGCATTGCAAACTGGGCGAGCGGCTTGCCGGCCTGTTTCGCCAGGTCTTCCATCGCGCGCACCTTGCCAAGTACCTCATCCGTCGCGGGGGTGTAGTCGAAATGCGCGCCCGGAACGGCTCCTGTCGCCAGAATGCCCGAATTGAACACGCCGCCGGCGGTGATCGAGGTGCCACGCTTTTCGCAGAGCGGCAGCAGTTCCTCGACGGCGGAGCGATCGAGCAGCGAATAGCGCCCGGCCATCAGGATGACGTCGATATCGATGTCCGCCATCATCTCCAGGCAGGCGGGTACCTCGTTGACGCCGAGACCGAAGGCCTTGATGGCGCCAGAGGATTTGAGTTCGTCGAGCGCCTTGTAACCGCCATCACGGAGCTGCTTCACATAGCGATCGTTGGCCTCGCGGCCATGTGTGTAAACGCCGATATCGTGGACATAGAGAATGTCGATGCGGTTGAGGCCGAGGCGGGCATAGCTGAAATCGACCGAACGCATGATGCCGTCATAGCTGTAGTCGTAGACCAGCTTGAAGGGGAGCGGATCGACGAAGCCGACATTCGGGATCTGGTCCTTTGGTACTGGTGCCAGCAGACGTCCAACCTTGGTCGAGAGCACATAGCTGTCTTCCGGCTTGTCGCGCAGGAAGTCGCCGACATAACGCTCGGCCTGGCCAAAGCCGTAATGCGGCGCCGTATCGAAATAGCGGATGCCGTGATCCCAGGCCGCCTGCAGCGTGGCGATGCCGACATCACGCGGGCAGGGGCGGTAGAGGCCACCAAGCGGGGCCGTGCCGAAGGAGTATTCGGTCACTTCGAGGGCGGTCTTGCCGATGCGTCTCGTCTTCATGCTGATATCCGGTTCCCAGTTGTCGAGGTCAGAGCGTGGCACCGAGGTGCCAAGGCACGAATTCGTTGTCGCCGTAGCCGAAGAGCTCGCTCTTGGTCTTCTGGCCCGAGGCGGTCTCGATGATCAGGTCGAAGATGTCGCGGCCAAGCCCGGAGACGCTGGCATCACCCGTGGCAATGACGCCGCAATCGATGTCCATGTCCTCTTCCATCGACTTGTAGAGCGCGGTGTTGCTCGTCAGCTTGATGGAGGGCACGGGACGCGAGCCGAAGCAGGAGCCGCGGCCGGTGGTGAAGGCAATCACATTGGCGCCGCCTGCAACCTGTCCCGTTGCGGAGACCGGGTCGTAGCCGGGCGTGTCCATGAAAACGAGGCCGTGCTCGGTGACGCGTTCCGCGTAATTGTAAACGGCGGTCAGCGGCGAGCGTCCGCCCTTGGCGACCGCACCGAGCGACTTTTCGAGAATGGTGGTGAGGCCGCCCTTCTTGTTGCCGGGCGAGGGATTGTTGTCGAGGGAGGCGCCGTGCTGGGCGACATAAGCCTCCCACCAGGAGATCAGCCCGTCGAGCTTGACTGCGACCTCTTCGTTCACGGCGCGGCTGCGCAGCAGATGTTCGGCGCCATAAATCTCCGAGGTTTCGGAGAGGATCGCCGTGCCGCCGGCGCCGGCCAGAATGTCGACAGCGACGCCGAGTGCCGGATTTGCGGTAATGCCCGAAAGGCCATCCGAGCCGCCGCATTGCAGGCCGACGATGATTTCGCTGACGGAGATCGGTTCGCGGCGCATCGTGCCGACTTCGGCTGCGATTTCCTTGAGAATCGAAAGGGCGTTTTCGACCGCGCGACGCGAGCCGCCGGCATCCTGGATGTTGAAGTGACGCTTGGAGGCGCCGGCGCCGCTCTGGCCGTACAGGGTGAGCTGATTGACCTCGCAGCCGAGACCGACCATCAGCACGCCGCCAAAATTCACGTGTCTTGTGTAGCCGGCTATCGTTCTGTGCAACGTGCGCATGCCGTCGCCGGTCGAGCTCATGCCGCAGCCCTGATCATGGACGATCGGCACGAAGCCGTCGATGCCCTCGTAATGCGGCAGGATAGTGCGGTTCGCGGCATCCGCGATCGCCCGACAGACGGTGGTGGAACAGTTCACGCTGGCGATGATGCCGATATAGTTGCGGGTGGCAGAGCGTCCGTCGGCGCGGCGATAGCCCATGAAGGTGCGGCCCTTGTCGGCAGCCGTCGCCGTTTCGGGCTGGGCGAGGCCGCTGACCGAGAGGCGATCTTCATCGAAGGCAAGATTGTGGGAATGGACGTGGTCGCCGGCTGCAATGTCCGTGGTAGCGCGGCCGATCGCCTGGGCATATTTGACGACAGGCTCGCCTTTGTGGATGGCACGGACCGCCACCTTGTGGCCAGGATCAATTTTCGCCGCTGCCGGCGCGCCGCCCGGCAGGACATGCCCGGCTTCGATTGCAACAGTGGTCACGGCAACATTGTCGTCCTGCGATAGCAGGATACAGGCTGGTTTCGACACCCGATGTTTCTCCCATGCGTCCGGCGATACCGGATCCTGTGTTTTGTCTTTTATCGGCAATAGACAGTTTCTCGTCAATGGGTATGATATCGATAAAGAACAATTTGCTCCAGCTCGGAGCGGGAGGAACACAAACCCTTGTCGAAGGAGAGGAAGGCCGCCGCAATCGGTGGTTTTCATTGCGCGGGTTCGCATCTTGCGCCAAGAGGCAAAAGACCGAAGCGCCAGATAACACATCAACCAGGCAGATCCATGGCCAAGCAGAACACCGTCTTCAAGGATGCTTACAACCGCACGCTGAAGCTGATCGAGGAAACGGATACGCTTCCCTCGGAGCCGGAACTCGGCGGTCTGTTAAGCGTCAGCCGGACCACAGTGCGGGCCGTTCTGACGCGTCTCGGCGAGGTCGGGCTGGTGGCCTGGGACAAGCGGTCGAAGACGGTGTTGCGACGGCCGGTCGAGAACGACTATTTCCCCGACGAGGAGACGAACTCGTTGTCGGAGATCATCGAGCGAAGCTTCATGCGCCGGATCCTGGCAGGGGGCGCACAGCCGGGCATGCAGATCAACGAGCTGGAACTGGCCCGCGAGATCGGCATTGGAACGACCAGCGTGCGGGAATTCCTTATCCGCTTCAGCCGGTTCGGGCTGATCGAGAAACGGCCGAACAGCCATTGGGTGCTGAAGGGCTTTACCCGTGAGTTTGCGCTCGAACTCACCGAAGTCCGCGAGATGTTCGAACTGCGCTCTGCGGCCGCCTTCGTCCATCTGGCGGCAGATCATCCGGCCTGGGCTGAGCTGAAGGCCGTCGAGGCACAGCATCATGCGTTGTTGGCCGATATCGACAACCGCTACATGGAGTTTTCGGAGCTGGACGAGCGGTTCCACCTGCTCGTCCAGAAGGCCTCGAGTAACCGCTTCATCATCGATTTCTACGATATCATCGCGATCGTCTTCCACTACCACTACCAGTGGAACAAGACGAATGCGCGGGCGCGCAACCAGCGAGCGCTGGAAGAGCATCTCGACTACATCAGCGCGCTCTTTTCCCGCGATCCGGCGGCGATCCAGAAGGCCTGCCGGCAGCACCTGAAATCGGCGCGCGAAACATTGCTGCAATCCATCCAGGAGCCTGCCTGAGCCATGACGACGCCCATCCTGCAATTCGGCACGAGCCGATTTCTCCAGGCGCATGCCGATCTCTTCGTCAGCGAAGCCATGGAGGCGGATAAGGCGCTTGGGCCGATCACCGTGGTGCAGACATCGGGTGATCCGGCACGTGCCGGGCGCATCGGTGCGCTGTCGGCGCCGGAGGGCTTTCCAGTGATCATCAGGGGGCTGGAGGAGGGGCAGCCTGTCGAGCGAGAGCTCAGGGTACGATCCGTGACGCGGTCGCTCTCGACCTCCAGCGACTGGGCCGAGGTGAGGCGGGTTTTCGTCGAAGAGGCGAGAGTCGTGCTGAGCAATACCGGAGACAAGGGGTACGCCCTCGTCGAGGGGGACAGTGTCGACGGGGTTCCGCGCTCCTTTCCGATGAAGCTACTGGCGCTCCTTCACGCGCGCTTTCGCGGCGGCGCGATGCCGTTGACGATATTGCCCTGCGAGTTGATCTCGCGAAATGGCGAGGTGCTGCGGGACCTCATCGTCGATCTTGCGAGCCGCCATGTTCCCGACGCGACCTTCGTGTCCTGGCTTTCGGAGCGGGTCATCTGGGGCAACACGCTGGTCGATCGCATCGTGTCCGAACCGATCGAGCCGGCGGGGGCGATCGCGGAGCCCTATGCGATCTGGGCGATCGAACGCCAGGCAGGGCTCACGCTGCCCTGCGAGCATCCCTGCATCAAGCTCGTTGACGACCTGACGCCTTATGAGCGGCTGAAGCTGCATATCCTCAACCTTGGCCATACTGTGTTGGCCGATCGCTGGCTGAAGGACGGTCGCCCCGGCGGGGAATGCGTGAAAGATATTCTTGCCGATCCCGCGATCCGGTCGGAACTCGAGTTGATCTACCGAGAAGAGGTTGTCCCTGGTTTTCGCCGGCATGGTCTTGGCGACGAGGCCGAGGCCTATGTCGCGACCACGCTCGAGCGTTTTCTCAATCCCTATCTGGACCACAGATTGTGCGATATCGCTGGCAACCACGCAGAAAAGATCGTCCGCCGCATCATCGGTTTCAAGGACTGGTGCCCTGACGTCGCCATGCCGAAGCTTTCGGCGATTGCCGCTCGATAACGGCATGGCTGCTCAGGTCGGCGGCGCCCCTTTCGAGCGCATGCGACGACGGAAGGCGGTCGGCTTTTCGACAAAACGCTGGCTGAAGGCCTCGTAGAAGCGAGAGACCGATCCGAAGCCGCTTTCGAAGGCGACATCGGTGATCGAGAGGTCGGTCGAGATCAGCAGGGACTGTGCGGTGTCGAGGCGGTGGCGCACGATCGCCTGGTTGATCGTGTGGCCCACGGCGCGCTTGAAGATCGACATGGCGTAGTTCGGGTGAAGGCCCACCGCATTGCCGACGTCATCTGCAGAGATGTTTTCGAGCGCATGTTCGGCGATGAAGCGCAGCATGCGCTCGATGTGTTCGACGCGCTCGCTGTCATTGGCGCTGAAGCTGGCAATCGCCGAGCCTTCTTCGCGCAGATCCCGCCAGCCGTCGCGCTCGATCCTGAGAACGCGTGCCGTCAATTCGTTTCGCACGATTTCGGTCAGGTTCTCGTCGCCGGCCAGAAGTTCCTCGCGCCAGCGCTGAAAGATATCACGGTCCCAGGAACGGATCTCGAGCGCTTCAATCATCGCGCCGCGAAACACGGCATCGCGGAAACGGCTCAGATTGGCGAGGCCGAGGAAGACGGACATCGGCACGTAAAGGCATACGAAGCGTGTGCCTTCCTGTCTGTCGATCACTTGATGCGGGATCATGCCCCAGAAGAGGCAAAGGCGACCCTCGTCCACCGTCAATTCACGGCCATCGAACCAGTAGGTCATGTGGCCCGATAGAACGAAGTTGAGCTCGATCTGGCTGTGCATGTGCGGGCCTGCCATCCGCTGGACCGTCAGATTTTCGCCAGCACAAAACCGGTGATCGCCGAAGATGACCAGCGGGTGTCGCGGGTCATGATCCGGATGGACCGGGACGGACTCGTCCTCGAGAAGCGGCTTCACATGTTCCAAATCTTAGGATCCCGGAAAAGTTCGGTGAAAACTCGGTAGATTATTACGGGTTTGAATCGGATGATCAAGCAGAGCTGAGAAATCCGCTCCGGTGGGATCCGGGGCTAGAGCTCCGGAAATGCCATGCATAACGGTCATAGGGAGGAAAACATGACCTTTTTCAAAAGCCTGAGCGCGATCGCTCTGGGTGCAGTCCTGCTGTCGTCCACCGCGTTTGCCGGTGAAATCACCCTCAACTCGAACCATTCCGACCCGGCGCCGAAAAAGGCGATCGAGGATCTGATCGCGGATTTCCAGGCGGCCAATCCCGACATCACGGTCAAGTGGAACAATTTCGACCACGAGGGCTACAAGTCCGCGATCCGCAACTTCCTGACCGCCGACGCGCCTGACGTCGTTTCCTGGTTCGCCGGCAACCGCATGGAGCCCTTCGTCAAGGCGGGTCTCTTCGAAGACGTGACCGACGTATGGGAAGCCAATGGCCTCAACGACCAGCTGAAGTCCGCTGCACCTTCGATGACCATCGACGGCAAGAAGTGGGGCGTTCCCTATACCTATTACCAGTGGGGTATCTATTACCGTAAGGATATCTTCGCCGAGCAGGGTATCGAGCCGCCGAAGACCTGGGCCGAGTTCCTGGCGGCCAGCGAAAAGCTGAAGTCGGCCGGCATCACCCCGATCACCATCGGCACCAAGGCACTCTGGCCGACGGGCGGCTGGTTCGACTATCTGAACCTGCGCGTCAATGGCTACGAATTCCACATGGAGCTGACCTCGGGCAAGGTTCCCTACACCGACCCGCGTGTGAAGGCCGTGTTCGAGAAGTGGGGCGAACTGGTCAAGGCCGGCTACTTCAATGAAAACCATGCCGCGATCGACTGGCAGGATGCAATCCCGCAGATGGTCCAGGGCAAGGCTGCCATGTATCTGATGGGCAACTTCGCCGTTGCCACGATGAAGGACGGCGGACTGAAGGAAGAGCAGATCGGCTTCATGCAGTTCCCGGAAATCACTGCCGGCATTCCGATGGCAGAGGAAGCGCCGACCGACACCTTCCACATCCCGTCGGGTGCGAAGAACAAGGAAGATGCGAAGAAGTTCCTCGCCTTCGTTGCTTCGCCGGCTGCGCAGTCGAAGATGAATGCCACGCTCGGCCAGCTGCCGGTGAACAACCAGTCGGAAAAGCCGGCTGATCCGTTCCTGCAGGCCGGTTTCGAGATGCTGTCCAACGCCTATGCGCTGGCGCAGTTCTACGATCGTGACGCCGATGCCGAAATGGCAAAGGCCGGCATGGAAGGCTTCCAGGAATTCATGGTCAAGCCTGAGCGTCTGGACGCCATACTGGAGCGCCTCGAAAAGGTTCGCGCCCGCGTCTACAAGTAAGCCATAGAGCTCCCTGCGCCGGGTGCTGTGGGTCTCCCTGGGCCCATGGCATCCGGTTGCCGTTCCCATTCCTCAGAGGTGCCGCCATGAGCAACACCGTTTCCCCGGCTTCCGGTTTCTGGAAGCGCAATCAGCAGACGCTCGCGCCGCTTCTTTTCCTCGCGCCCGGCATGCTGATGTTCGTGATCTATGTTCTGGTCCCGATCTTTCAGTCGATCTGGATCAGCTTCCACGACTGGGACGGCCTGGGCGCAATGACATGGATCGGCGTGGGCAATTATGTCGAATTGCTCGATGACGATTCCTTCTACGTCTCGCTCGAAAACAATCTCATCTGGCTGGTTCTCTATCTTCTTGCTATCCCGGCGGGTCTGGCGGTCGCGCTGTTCCTCAACCAGACGGTCACCGGCATCCGGCTCTATAAGTCGTTGTTCTTCTTCCCCTTCGTGATCAGCCAGGTGGTTGTCGGCCTGATGTTCACCTGGTTCTATGCGCCCGACTTCGGACTGTTTTCCAAGCTGCTTGAGCTGATCACGGGCGAACAGTTCGCCGTGCTCGCCGACGAGCGCTTCGTGACCTATGGTATCATCGTCGCCGGTCTCTGGCCGCAGACGGCCTACTGCATGATCCTCTACCTGACGGGTCTCAACAACATCAATCCAGAGCAGGTCGAAGCTGCCCGCATGGATGGCGCCAAGGGTCTGAAACTGCTGTGGTACGTCATCCTGCCGCAACTCGCACCGGCAACCTTCATCGCCATGGTTGTGACCGTCATCGGCTCGCTGCGCTCCTTCGATCTCGTGTCGATCATGACCGCCGGCGGCCCTTACGGATCGAGCCAGGTTCTGTCCTACTTCATGTATGAGCAGGCGCTCTCCGAATATGGCTTCCGCATGGGCTACGGCGCATCGATCGCGGTCGTGCTGTTCCTGATCATGATGGTCTTCATCTCGCTCTTCATCGTACGCATGCTCGCTCAGGAAAGGAACGCCTGATGTTCCCCACTCCGATCCAGAAGGCCTCGCCATTTGCGCAGACGGCCTACAAGCTCCTGCTGCCGGTGGCGCTCGTCCTCTGGCTGTTGCCCTTGATCGGCGTTGCGATCACCTCGGTTCGTCCGGCCGGTGACTTGGCTGCCGGCAACTACTTTGGCATTCCTTCGGGCTTTGCCGGTTTCGAGAACTATTCGGCCGTCTTCAACAACTCGCCGATCGGCTACTACATCCTGAATTCTTTCAAGGTGACGATCCCGACGGTGATCGGCGCGGTGGCGCTCTCCTGCCTCACCGGCTTTGCGCTCGCGGTCTACAAGTTCAAGGGCAATCTGATCCTGTTCTTCATGTTCGTCGCCGGCAATTTCATCCCGTTCCAGATCCTTATGGTTCCGGTTCGCGACATGACTCTGCGCGCGGGTCTCTACGACACCACGATGGGCCTCGTACTCTTCCATGTCGCCTTCCAGACCGGATTCTGCACGCTGTTCATGCGCAATTTCATCAAAGGGCTGCCCTTTGCGCTGATCGAATCGGCGCGGGTCGAGGGTGTCTCCGAATGGCGGATTTTCCGCTACATTGTGCTGCCGCTGATGCGGCCGGCGATCGCTGCCTTGTCCGTTCTGATCTTCACCTTCGTCTGGAACGACTACTTCTGGGCAACCGTGCTCGTGCAGGGCCAGCATGCCATGCCGGTGACAGCAGGTCTCTATTCGCTGAACGGCCAGTGGGTTGCCGCCTGGCATCTCGTCTCTGCCGGTTCGATCGTGGCAGCGCTGCCGCCGGTCGCCATGTTCTTCCTCATGCAGCGCCACTTCATTGCCGGCCTCACACTCGGAGCGACCAAGGGATGAGTGAAATCGTCATCATCGATTCAGGCCAGCTGGCGCTGAGCCTCCGCCTGCCGGCGCTTGGCATGCCGGAGATCCTGTCCTTCGGTGCGGAGCCTGTAGACGCTGATCCGCTGTTCGAGATCGAGCGCTCCAGCCGGGTCAACGGCATGGACGTGGCCGTGCCCTCGAACGTGCTCCTGCCGACGGGTGGCATGGGCTTCTTTGGCTGGCCGGCGATTGCAGGTCACCGCGGGGGCCGCGATTTCGTGGCGCAGTTCGGCGGCTGGACGGTCATTCGCGACGGCAATCAGACGGTGCTGAAAGCTGTCGATTCGGTCGCCCGGCTCGGCATTGCCATCACGCTCACCGCGCATAACTCCGGCCTGATCTCGATGGCGACGGAACTCAGGAATCTGGGCGATGCGGATTACCAGCTTGATCGCTGCATGGCGGCGACCTTCCTCGCGCCTGCCGGGGATTTACAGGTGATGAGCTTCACCGGCATCTGGGGGCGCGAGTTCCAGACGCGGCGGGAGCTTCTCGGTAATGGCGCCTGGATCCAGGAAAACCGTCGCGGTCGCACCTCGCATGACCGTTTCCCGATGCTGTTTATCGAAAGCGAGGCCCAGATCTTTGGCGTCACGCTCGGCTTCAGCGGCAACCACCAGATGGTGATTGACCGGACCGATGACGGACGGCGCCTCGTGCATCTCGGTGAGCTGTTCGAGCCGGGCGAAATCATCCTCGGACCGGGCGAGAGCTATGAAAGCCCGATTGCCTATGCAGGCGCCGACACGGAAGACTTCCATGCCTTCGTGCGCGAAGAACTTACCACCTGGCCAGGCGGTAAGATGAGCCCGCGCCCGGTGACGCTGAACACCTGGGAAGGCAACTACTTCGACCACCGGATGGACAGCCTGAAGGCGCAAGCGACCGCGGCAGCCGAACTTGGCATCGAGCGATTCGTGCTCGACGACGGCTGGTTCGGCAAGCGCGACAACGACACCACGAGCCTCGGCGACTGGGATATCGATGCGCGCAAATATCCCGATGGCCTGAAGCCGCTGGTGGATCACGTGACCGGGCTCGGCATGCAGTTCGGCATCTGGTTCGAGCCTGAGATGGTGAACCCGGTTTCGGAGCTCTACAAGGCGCATCCCGACTGGGCGCTGACGATCGAGGGCCGTCCGGTCCTCGAATCGCGCACCCAGCTGGTGCTGGATCTGACGCGTCCCGAAGTCTCCGACTATCTCTTCGGCAAGATCGACGCGGTGCTGTCCAACCATGCCGTCTCCTACATCAAGTGGGACATGAACCGAGATCTGACGCATGCGGCCGGTCGCGACGGCAAGGCGAAGACTGCCGCCCAGACGCGTGCCGTCTATGCGCTGATGGACCGCATCCGTGCCGCTCATCCCAATGTCGAAATCGAAAGCTGCGCTTCCGGTGGCGGACGTATCGATTACGGCGCCTTGAAGCGCACCCATCGCGTCTGGACGTCCGATTGCACGGATGCGCTGGAACGGCTGGAAATCCAGCGCGGCGCTTCGGTCTTCGTGCCGCCGGAAATTCTCGGCAGTCACATCTCGGCCTCGCCGAACCATCAGACAGGTCGTCGCCACACGCTTGCCTTCCGGGCGCTCGTGGCCATCGCCTATCATCTCGGGGTGGAGCTCAACCCGCTCGAACTCACCGATGAGGAGCGCGACGAACTCAAGGTCTATATCGAGACCTACAAGCGGCTGCGCGATCTCTTCCATGCACCGGGCGCCAGCTTCCGCATGGAGCCGCTCGACGGTCGCTATGTCTGGGGTGCGGCTTCGGCCGAGAAGATCGTGGTCATCGTCGCCCAGGGACCGCAGATGGTGGGCGAACAGCCAGCACCTCTGCGTCTGCCCGATGAGGTCACCCAGTTCGGTGGCCAGTGGCGGATCAAGACCGTGCTGCCGGCAGAACCGCAATTCATCCGTATCTCCGAGGGCCAGAAAGCGCTGCTTTCCGGTGCCGTCACCTTCGCGCTTTCCAGTGCCGGACTTGCCGGCCTGCCGCTGCCGATGCTGACGCCCGAAAGCGCGCTTCTCCTCGAACTCGAACCGATCAAGGGAGGCAAGACCCATGGCTGATGTAAGCCTGCGTGGCGTCAAGAAACAGTTCGGCGCGCTCAGCGTCATCAAGGGGGTGGATCTCGACGTCAAGGACGGTGAGTTCTGCGTCTTTGTCGGCCCATCGGGCTGCGGCAAGTCCACGCTTCTGCGCATGATCGCCGGCCTGGAAGACATTACCGCAGGTGCTCTGTCGATCGCTGGCCAGGACATGACCAGCATCGGCCCGTCCGAGCGCGGTGTTGCCATGGTTTTCCAGTCCTATGCGCTTTACCCGCACATGACGGTCGAGGAAAACATTGGTTTCGGCCTGAAGATGACAGGACATCCGAAGACCGAAATCGCGGAACGCACCGCCGTTGCCGCGAAGATGCTGCAGCTCGAGCCGCTTTTGCAGCGCAAGCCTGGCCAGCTTTCGGGCGGTCAGCGCCAGCGCGTGGCGATCGGTCGTGCGATCGTGCGCAATCCGGAAGTCTTCCTGTTCGACGAACCGCTGTCCAACCTTGATGCAGCGCTCCGCGTCCAGATGCGCACGGAGCTTTCCAAGCTGCATCAGGACCTCAAGGCGACGATGATCTACGTCACGCATGACCAGGTCGAGGCCATGACCATGGCCGACAAGATCGTCGTGCTCTCGGCAGGCCAGATCGAGCAGGTTGGTTCGCCGCTCGAGCTTTACCATCGCCCGAACAATCTCTTCGTTGCCGGCTTCATCGGCTCGCCGAAGATGAATTTCCTCAAGGTTCAGGCTTCGACCGCCGATGGTGCTGCCGTGGTGCGTCTGCCTGGCGCCGACATCTCGATCCCGACGCATGGTGCGAGCGTTCCGGCCGGAGAGCTGACCTTCGGCCTGCGTCCCGAGCATATCGACGCGACCGGCAAGGGCGATGTCGTGATCGAAGCGACCGTTAAGCTCGCCGAATATCTGGGTTCGGAGACGCTGTTCTTCGTCACACTCGCCGACGGCTCGGAGCTTTCAGTGAAGGCCGACGGCCTGGCCAGCGAGAAGCCCGGCCAGACGCTGCGCCTCGGCATCAATGCCAAGGCCTGCCATCTGTTCGACAAGGACGGCAAGGCCGTCATCAATGGGGATCTGACACGATAATGCTGGGCGTCTGCTACTATCCGGAACACTGGGACGAAAGCCGGTGGCGAACCGACGCGCGCCGGATGCGCGAACTCGGCATTTCCTTCGTGCGTATCGGTGAATTCGCCTGGTCTCGTCTTGAGCCCTCGCGCGGCAATTTCACCTTCGAATGGCTCGACCGGGCGATCGATGTGCTGCATGAAGCGGGCCTCAAGGTCGTTCTCGGCACGCCGACCGCGACCCCGCCCAAGTGGCTTGTGGACGAATGCCCTGACATCATCCCCTATGACGAACAGGGCCGCCCGCGCGGTTTCGGGTCGCGTCGCCATTACACCTTCTCGTCGGAGACCTGGTGGAAGGAAAGCGCCCGGATCGTCGAGATCGTCGCCAAGCGCTACGGGACCCATCCCGGCATCGTCGGCTGGCAGACTGACAATGAATATGGCTGCCATGACACGACCCTCTCGTGGGGCCCTGAAGATCTGAAGAGCTTCAAGCGCTGGCTGCGGCTGCGCTACCAGTCGACCGACCAGCTGAACGAAGCCTGGGGTTCGGTCTTCTGGTCGATGGAACTCAACAACTTCGACGATGTCGCCCTGCCGAACCTGACGGTGACCGAGCCGAACCCGGCAACGCGTCTCGACTTTTGGCGTTTCCATTCGGACCAGGTCGCGGCTTACGACCAGATGCAGTGCGAGATCATCCGCAAGCATTCGCCGGGTCGCTGGATCACCCATAACTTCATGGGCTTCGTGTCCGATTTCGACCACTTCAAGGTCGGCGACAATCTCGATCTTGCCTCCTGGGACAGCTATCCGATCGGCTTCGTCGAGAAGTTTCCCTTTACCGAAGAAGAGCGCAATCGCTGGGCCGAAACCTCGCATCCCGATATCGCGCCCTATCACCACGATCTCTACCGCGCCGTCGGCAAGGGCCGCTTCTGGGTGATGGAGCAGCAGCCGGGGCCGGTGAACTGGGCGCCGTGGAACCCCGTGCCGAAGCCCGGCATGGTGCGTCTGTGGACCTGGGAAGCGCTGGCGCATGGCGCTGATGTCGTCAGCTATTTCCGCTGGCGTCAGGCACCGTTTGCGCAGGAACAGATGCATGCGGGCCTGAACCTGCCTGGCCTCGACGAATGGTCGCCGGGCGGCCGCGAAGCCATGCAGGTCTCGGAGGAGCTGGCCGCCCTCGGCGCGCTTCCCGAAACGAGCCAGGCACCCGTCGCGCTGGTCTTCGACTATCAGAGCTATTGGTCGACGATGATCCAGCCGCAGGGCAAGGATTTCCGCTACGAGGAACTCTGCTTCCGCTGGTATGAGGCTCTTCGCCATCTTGGTCTGAACGTCGATTTCGTCCGTCCGGGTGCCTCGCTTGAGGGCTATCCGCTGGTCCTCGTGCCCTGCATGACGGAAGTGACCGAAGCGGCACGGGCCGAGCTCGAAAAGGCTGGGGGTGTCGTCGTGATCGGCGCCCGCACGGGTTCGCGCGACCGCAATTTCCGCATCCCGGAAAACCTGCCGCCGGGTCCGCTGGGCGCACTCACGGGCAATCGTGTCATCCAGGTTTCCTCCATGCGTCCGGGGCTCTCGGATGGCGTTTCCGGTGCGGTTTCGGGTCATGCAATCCGCTGGCGCGAATATCTGGAGACCTCGGCCTCGGTACTCGCCACCTTCGACAATGGCGATCCGGCACTGACCGAGAAGGGCAATGTGCTCTATCTCGCCTGCTGGGCGGATGCTGGTCTCCTGGCCGAGGTGCTGGAACTGGCCACGAAGAAGGCCGGTGTTGCGACGCTGCGCGTGCCCGACTTCATCCGTATCCGTCGCCGCGGCGATCTCGTCTTCGCCTTCAACTACGGAATGGAAGACTGGACGCTCCCTGAAGGCGCCGATCCGGTGCTTGGCGAGAGCGTGCTGAAACCGCAGGCTGTCGCCGCCTGGCACGGGTGATCCCGAATGTTTCAAAGGGCCGGCGTCACGCCGGTCCCGTTCATTTGCCGGTACCGATTTCCGGAACTCATCCATGGCTCACCGGTTTGACCCTCGACATCAGCAACGAGGAGATGACCCATGGCCGATTATCCGACGCCCCCATTTTCGCAGAAGAAAGTCCCGATGCCGGGCCGCACCTCGGACATGGATCCTAGGCCCGATCATGGCGAAGAAAGCTACAAGGGGTCGGGCAAGCTCGAAGGGCTGAAGGCGATCATCACCGGCGGCGACAGCGGGATCGGTCGGGCGGTGGCAATCGCCTATGCACGCGAAGGCGCCGATGTGCTGATCTCCTATATCGAGGAGGACGAGGACGCGCAGGACACCGCCCGTTGGGTGGAAAAGGCGGGGCGCAAGGCCGTGCTGGTCCGAGGGGATATCCAAAACGCTGATCATTGCAGAGAGATTGTCGACACAGCGGTTCGTGAACTCGGCGGCGTCGATATTCTCGTCAACAATGCCGCCCACCAGGCCACCTTCGATGACATCACGGAGATCCCGGACGAGGAGTGGGAGCTGACCTTTCGGGTCAACATCCATGCGATGTTCTATCTGACCAAGGCGGCCGTGCCGCATATGAAAAATGGCGGTTCGATCATCAACACGGCGTCGATCAACTCGGATAGCCCCAGCCCGCACCTTCTCGCCTATGCGACTACCAAGGGCGCGATCCAGAACTTCACGGCTGGGCTCGCACAAATGCTGGCGGAAAAGAATATCCGCGCCAATGCGGTAGCTCCTGGGCCGATCTGGACGCCGCTCATCCCCTCGACCATGCCGGAAGAGAAGGTCAAGAACTTCGGCAAACAGGTGCCGATGAAGCGGCCTGGGCAACCGGCCGAATTGCAAACGGCCTACGTGATGCTCGCCGATCCGCTATCGAGTTACGTGTCCGGCGCGACGATCGCTGTCACAGGTGGGAAGCCTATAATCTAAGTCGGCCTTGCCTTTGGCGCGCGGCGTGGCAAGTTGCGCGCCATGAACAAAGTGATCCTGATCGTTCTCGACGGGCTGCGTTACGATGCGGCCCGTACCTGTCTCGGCTACATGGAAGGTCTCGTGGCTGCGGGCCGCGCCGATGTGCTCAAGCTGACCTGCGAGCTACCCGCCATGTCACGTCCCCTCTATGAGACGCTGATGACTGGGCGGAAGCCCGTGGACCACGGTGTCGTCAGCAATGGCGTGGTGCGGCGCTCGGTGGGGGACAATCTCTTCGCGCGGGTTAGGGCACAGGGTGGCGTGACGGCTGCGGCGGCCTATCACTGGGTGTCCGAGCTTTATGTATCCTGCCCGTTCGACCGGTATCGTGATCGCATTCTTGTCGATGGTACAGGCGATATCACCCATGGCGTTTTCTACTGGGACGATGCCTATCCTGACAGCCATCTCTTCGCCGATGCCGAATGGCTGATCCGCGCCAAGGCACCGGACTTTCTCCTGCTCCATCCGATGAATGTCGACGATGCCGGCCACAAGCATGGGGGTGACAGCATCGGCTATCGCAATGCAGCGCGCCTGCAGGGGGATTTGCTTGCGCGACATCTGCCTGATTGGGTCGAGGCCGGTTACACGGTGATCGTCACCGCCGATCACGGCATGGGTGACGACGGCAATCATGCCGGGCCGACGCTACAGGAGACCGAAGTGCCGTTCTACACGGTCGGTTTCCGGCTTGGTCTCGATGTTGTGCTCAAGCAAACCGAGATTGCGGGGCTGATCTGCCGGTTGATGGAGATCGATCCTGGCGCGATGCCGTCTTTCGACGGCGCCATCGAACGCCCATGAGACAATCTGTGCCTGATCCGGTCTGGCTGCCTGCCGTATTGGGTAGCACAGACCTGCAGGAGTTTTCAGATGACCGACTTTTCCGGAATGACGTCCCTTAATCCCGGCTACCGCGCGCTCGTGCTTGGGGCAAGTGGCGGTATCGGCGGCGCCTTTGCCGCTGCGATCAAGGCCGATCCGAATTGCGGCAGCGTGGTCGAACTCTCCCGCAGCGTTGACGGGTTCGACATCACGGATGATGCGTCTGTCGCCGCTGCGGCTGCGCGACTTTCGGAAGCGGGCTTCAAGTTCGACCTGATCCTCTGCGCAACGGGTGCGCTCGTGATCAATGGCAATGGTCCGGAGAAGACGATCAAGGCGATCCAGGCCGATGTGATGGCAGCGCAGTTTGCGTTGAACGCGATCGGCCCGGCACTTGCGCTCAAGCACTTCGCACCACTGCTCTCCAATGAGGGCAAGAGCGTTTTTGCGACGCTTTCGGCACGGGTCGGCTCGATCGGCGACAACAAGCTTGGCGGCTGGATCTCCTACCGCTCCGCAAAATCGGCGCTGAACCAGATCACCCGCACATGTGCTATCGAAATCGCTCGTCTTCGACCGAAGAGCGTTGTGGTGGCGCTGCATCCAGGTTCCGTTGATACCGGCTTTTCCGGCGGTTTCTCCAAGACGCATGACAAGATCCAGCCGGCAGACAGTGTCGCCATGATGCTCTCGGTTCTGAATGGTCTTGAGCCCGCACAGACCGGTGGCTTCTTTGCCTATGACGGCCAGCCGATCGAATGGTGAAAGCATCGCGCATCCATCTCGTCCTCGGCGATCAGCTCAGTCACTCGCTGTCAGCGCTTGCCGATGCCGATCCTGAAACCTCGCTCGTGTTGATGGCGGAAGTCATGAGCGAGGCGACTTATGTGAAGCATCACAAGAAGAAGATTGCCTTTCTGTTTTCCGCCATGCGGCACTTTGCCGAGGAGTTGAGAGAAAAGGGTCTTTCCGTCCGTTATGTCACTCTGGACGATCCTCAGAACACGCAGAGCCTGAAAGGCGAACTTGCCCGCGCTCTTGCCGACACCGGCGCAGCCTCCGTCGTCGTGACGGAATGCGGGGAGTGGCGTCTGGCGGACGAGATGCGCGGATGGGAAGCCGCCCTCGGTGTGCCGGTCGAGATCCGGGAAGATGATCGCTTTCTCTGTTCGATCGAGGACTTCCGGGAATGGCGCAAAGGCCGCAAGCAGCTGCGCATGGAGTATTTCTATCGCGACATGCGCAGGCGTCACCGGGTGCTGCTGGAGGGCGAGGAGCCTGTCGGCGGCAAGTGGAATTTCGATGCCGAGAACCGCAAGCCACCGGCGGAGGGGTTGAAGGGGCCAAAGCGAATCAGCCACCGAAAGGATACGATCACCAAGTCCGTTCTGGACTTGGTCGAAGAGCGCTTCACCGGCCACATGGGCTCGCTCGCCAGCTTTCATTTTGCAGTGACTGCTGCCCAGGCGGAGATCGAACTTCAGCAGTTCATCGACGAGATCCTGCCCACTTTCGGTGACTATCAGGACGCGATGGTGAAGGGCGAGCCTTATCTCTACCACTCGCTGATCTCATCCTACGTCAATGCCGGCCTGCTTCTTCCGATTGACGTCATCCGGCGAGCGGAAGCGGCGTGGTTCGACGGGCGGGCGCCGCTCAATGCCGTCGAGGGCTTTATCCGGCAGATCCTCGGTTGGCGCGAATATGTGCGCGGTATCTACTGGACCGAGATGCCCGACTATGCCGGCCTCAATCATCTTGTTGCGTCGCGTCCCCTGCCGCAGATGTACTGGACGGCGAAGACCGACATGGCCTGCATGCGGGGTGCGGTCGGCGACACGATCGAACACGCCTATTCGCATCATATCCAGCGGCTGATGGTGACTGGCAACTTTGCCATGCTGGCCGGGATCGATCCTGCCCAAGTCTGTGAATGGTATCTTGCCGTCTATTCCGATGCCTATGACTGGGTCGAACTGCCCAACACGCTCGGCATGGCGCTTTATGGCGATGGCGGGATCATGGCGAGCAAGCCCTATGCGGCGAGCGGCAAATACATCGACCGGATGAGCAATTTCTGCGGCGGCTGTCGCTACGATCCAAAGCTGACGACGGGATCGAAGGCCTGTCCGTTCAATGCGCTTTACTGGGATTTCCTCGACCGCAACACAGAGAAGCTCGCGCGCAATCCGCGGCTTTCCAACATGTATGCGACCTGGCGGCGCATGGATCCCTTCAAGCAGGACGCCATCCGCAAGCACGCCACTGAGGTACTGGACAGACTCGATAGCCTCTGAACGGCTTCGAGAGCCTCAGATTGCCGGGCTGGGCTCTTCCTTCAGAAGGCCACTGGTGCGCAGGAGTGAGGTGAAGCGACCACCGAGCGCGCTCAGCTGATCGTAATTGCCCATCTCGATCACCTGGCCATGGTCGAGGAAGACGACAAGGTCGGCTTCGCGAATGGTCGAGAGGCGGTGGGCGATGATGAAGGTGGTGCGGTTCTTTCTGAGCCGGTCGATTGCCTGTTTGACGCGGGCTTCCGTTTCGACGTCAAGCGCGCTGGTGGCTTCGTCGAGCACGAGGATCGGGGCGTTCTTGAGGATCGCACGAGCAATGGCAATACGCTGGCGTTCGCCGCCGGACAGACGGTTGCCGCGCTCGCCGACATGGGTGTCGTAGCCGATCATGCGGCTTTCAATGAAGTCTGTAGCGGCGGCCGCTTCGGCCGCCTGGATGATTTCCTCCTCGGTCGCGTCCTCGCGACCAAGGCGGATATTCTCCTTGATCGAACGGTTCAGCAGGCCTGCATCCTGGAAAACAGTCGCGATCGAGTGGCGCAGCGACTTCCTGGTCACCTTGGCGATGTCCTGGCCGTCGATCAGGATCTGACCCGACTGGGGATCATAGACGCGCTGCAGGAGGTTTATGAGCGTGGTCTTGCCGGCGCCCGTTGGACCGACGATGGCAACCGTCTGGCCTGCGCGGGCATGGAAGGAAATATCGCGCACGCCCTGGGTGGTGGAGGCGAAATCGAAGGAAACATTGCGGAACTCCACATCGCCGCGAACCGGCTCGAGGTCGGCCGAACCTGCGCGCTCCTCGCGTTCCTGCACGGCGTCCTCAAGCTTGTAAAAGTCTTCGAGTTTAGATCGCGCTTCGAAGATCTGGTTCACGAAGGCGATCATCTGATCGAGACGGGAGATCAAGAGGGTGGCAAAGCCCGTGAAGGCGATGATGTCGCCTACCGTCAATTCGCCTCGCTGAACCAGCAGTGTGCCGATTACGAGGATGACGAGCATGGAGAGTGTCGAAGCGATGCGGTTCAGGGCGCCTGCCAGCGCCCACCAGTCGAGGACCGGATACTGAGCGGAGAGCAGCTTGGTCGTGTATTCTTTCAGCGCGCGCGTCTCCGCCTCGATGCGGTTGTAGCTGTGCAGAACCGAGACGTTGCTGATCGAGTCGCTCACATGGGAAAAGACCGTGTGATAGTGGCTCTCCACCGAGGCCTGGCCTTCCTTGGTCCTGTTCATCACTGTCTTGCCGATGATGACATAGAGGACAGCCAGGATGATCAGGACCGATGTGAGCCGCACGTCCATCGAAAAGGCGGTCGGGATCAACAAGGCCAATGCAACGGCTGTCGCCAGATGGGTTCGCATGAATTCCAGCCATAGCCCGAACAGCGTCTCACCCGCGCGCAACAGCGTATGCAGGGCATTCGAGGTGCCGCGCGTGTGGTGCCAGCTGAGCGGCATGGAAATGATCTTGCCGAATGATTCGGTCAGCAGATCCGCGCGGCGGCCATGGGCCAGTCGATCGGCCTGGCGCGCGACAAGCACATAGGCGACCGTATTGAATACGCCGAAGCAGCCCCAGGCGATCAGGATTCCCGTGGCGTCCCGCTTTTCCGAGATCGCATCAATGATGCGACCGAAAAGAATGGGCTCGAGGATCGTAATGACAGCGAGAACGACGTTCGCAGCGACGACGAGTGAAACTCGTAACTTGTAACTTGCAAGGTATTTCAGGGCCTTAAAATAAACTTGTAGCAGGGACAACTGGGTTCACCTTTGCCTGATGTCGCGAAACTCGCCGAATTTTCCGCTCGCGCAGTCCGCCAGCCAGAAAGGATGCCTAATGCGACAGCCATGCCGCCGCAAGATCCCACCCATGCCAGACAGCGCTTCGTGGTCGGGCGAAGCTAGAATTCCGCACGCCGCCATAGGTTTCCAATAACCCATTTTGACGGTAAACGTTCAAATTGCTTCGCGTGGCCGAAAAAGCCGTCGCTCGTGGCTTTTTAATGGTAATTTTAGTAGCGCATTTTGGAGAGACTTTGTGAATATCAACCAATTGCTGCATTTCCTTGTCATCGTCGATGAATGCCGATCGGCAGCCGAGGTTGTTTCGGAGCTGGAGAAACTGGTTCGAGGCTATGGCTTCGAGTATTATGGGGTTGTTCGCCAGCCGAAGCCGGACGAGAACCCGATGAACCTCGTCCTGACCGGCCACTGGCCCGAGGGTTGGCCGCAGCTCTATATCGCTAAGAAATACGTTCTGATCGATCCGACGATCCGCTATCTCGGACAGGCCCATGCCGGGTTCCGCTGGCGCGACGCGCGACGCGCTGCACGCTTTCCGTGCCGATCCGCATCGCAAGCGGATGGAGCGCATGCTTGGAGACAGCCTGCGTTTCGGCCTGGCGGATGGCTACATCTTCCCCGTTCATGGGCGAACAGGCCTGCTCGGCAATATGACGGTCGGCGGACGTCCTGTCGATCTTTCGCCAACTGAGATCGCGCTTTTCGATGCGGTGGCGAAGAAGGCCTACTGGCGTCTGCTCGAGTTCAAGCATGCGAACGAGACAGAAGCGACGAAGCCGATCGATACGCGGATGACGCGCCGCGAAATGGAAGTGCTGAACTATCTGGCAGATGGGCTGACGTCCAACGAGATCAGCAAGATCCTGAAGATCTCCAACCATACGGTCGACTGGTACATGAATGGTATTCAGGACAAACTAAATGCTAAAAATCGCCAGCATGTCGTGGCCTTGTCGTTCCGTCTCGGCCTGGTGACCTGAGAAGGGACGGAATTTTCTCGAGGTCGACCAAGGCAAATTGAACTTCCTAAAACAACGCGCTATGACTTTTCTTCGCAGGTGCACAATGCCCTGGCATATCGTTTTGGGGAGATCGAATTGCCAATATCCAAGATCCTTGTCGCCAACCGTTCGGAAATCGCGATCCGCGTCTTTCGCGCCGCCAACGAGCTCGGTCTGAAAACGGTCGCCATCTGGGCCGAGGAAGACAAACTCGCGCTGCACCGCTTCAAGGCGGATGAAAGTTACCAGGTTGGCCGCGGTCCGCATCTGGAGAGGGATCTTGGCCCGATCGAAAGCTATCTGTCGATCGATGAGATCATCCGCGTTGCCAAGCTGTCGGGCGCCGATGCCATTCACCCGGGCTACGGCCTCCTGTCGGAAAGTCCCGAGTTCGTGGACGCCTGCAACGATGCCGGTCTGATTTTCATCGGCCCGAAAAGCGATACGATGCGCCAGCTCGGCAACAAGGTTGCCGCCCGCAATCTCGCCATCAGCGTCGGCGTGCCGGTCGTACCCGCCACCAATCCGTTGCCGGACGACGAGGCCGAGATCCATCGGCTTGCCGCGGAGATCGGTTATCCCGTCATGCTCAAGGCCTCCTGGGGCGGTGGCGGTCGTGGCATGCGCGCCATTCGCGATCCGAAGGACCTGCTGCGTGAGGTAACGGAAGGCAAGCGCGAGGCCATGGCCGCGTTCGGCAAGGACGAGGTCTATCTCGAGAAGCTCGTCGAGCGTGCGCGCCACGTCGAGAGTCAGGTGCTCGGCGACACGCATGGCAATGTCGTGCATCTCTTCGAACGTGACTGCTCGATCCAGCGCCGCAACCAGAAGGTCGTCGAGCGAGCGCCAGCGCCCTATCTCAACGAAGCGCAGCGCCAGGAGCTGGCCGACTACTCGCTGCGTATCGCCAAGGCGACCAGCTATATCGGCGCTGGCACAGTCGAATATCTAATGGATGCCGACACCGGAAAATTCTACTTCATCGAGGTCAACCCGCGCATCCAGGTCGAGCACACGGTCACAGAAGTCGTGACCGGCATCGATATCGTCAAGGCACAGATCCACATCCTCGATGGCCACGCGATCGGGACGCCTGAATCGGGCGTGCCCAAGCAGGCTGACATCCGCCTCAACGGCCACGCGCTGCAGTGCCGCATCACCACCGAGGATCCGGAACAGAACTTCATTCCCGACTATGGCCGCATCACCGCCTATCGTTCGGCGGCCGGTTTCGGCATTCGTCTCGATGGTGGTACTGCCTATTCGGGTGCGATCATCACCCGCTACTATGATCCGCTGCTGGTCAAGGTAACGGCGTCGGGCAGCACGCCGCAGGAAGCGATCAGCCGCATGGACCGCGCGCTGCGCGAGTTCCGCATCCGTGGTGTTGCCACCAACTTGACCTTCCTCGAAGCGATCATCGGCCATCCGAGCTTCCGCGACAATTCCTACACGACCCGTTTCATCGATACGACGCCGGAACTCTTCCAGCAGGTGAAGCGTCAGGACCGTGCGACGAAGCTTCTCACCTATCTCGCTGATGTGACCGTCAACGGCCATCCGGAAGTAAAGGGTCGTCCCAAGCCGCCGGCCGATGCCGCCGAGCCGGTCGTTCCCTATATCGACGCCGATATCAAGCCGGGCACAAAGCAGCTGCTCGACGAGCTCGGGCCGAAGAAATTCGGCGACTGGATGCGCAACGAAAAGCGCATCCTGATGACCGACACGACCATGCGTGACGGCCACCAGTCGCTGCTGGCGACGCGTGTCCGCACACATGATATCGCGAGGATCGCGGATACCTATGCGCGGGCGCTGCCGAACCTGTTCTCGCTCGAGTGCTGGGGTGGCGCGACCTTCGACGTCTCGATGCGATTCCTGACCGAAGACCCGTGGGAGCGTCTCGCTCTCGTGCGTGAAGGCGCGCCGAACCTGCTCCTGCAGATGCTGCTGCGCGGCGCGAACGGCGTCGGCTACAAGAACTATCCCGACAACGTGGTGAAGTATTTCGTCCGCCAGGCGGCCCAGGGTGGGATCGACCTCTTCCGCGTCTTCGACTGCCTGAACTGGGTCGACAACATGCGGGTGTCGATGGATGCCGTCATCGAAGAGAACAAGCTCTGCGAGGCGGTGATCTGCTACACCGGCGACCTCCTCAACTCGGCCCGTCCGAAGTATGACCTCAAGTACTATACCGCGCTTGCCGCGGAGCTGGAAAAGGCCGGGGCGCATATCATCGCGGTCAAGGACATGGCGGGCCTGTTGAAGCCTGCCGCCGCCAAGGTGCTGTTCAAGGCCCTGCGTGAAGAGACGGGTCTGCCGATCCATTTCCACACCCATGACACCTCCGGCATTGCGGCTGCGACTGTGCTCGCCGCTGTTGAGGCCGGCGTCGATGCGGTCGATGCCGCCATGGACGCCTTCTCGGGCAATACCTCGCAGCCGTGCCTTGGCTCGATCGTCGAGGCCCTGCGCGGCTCCGAACGCGATCCAGGTCTCGATCCGCACTGGATCCGTCGTCTGTCCTTCTACTGGGAAGCCGTGCGCACGCAGTATGCGGCCTTCGAGAGCGACCTCAAGGGGCCGGCTTCGGAAGTCTATCTGCACGAAATGCCGGGTGGCCAGTTCACCAACCTCAAGGAACAGGCCCGTTCGCTCGGTCTTGAGACCCGCTGGCATGAAGTCGCCCAGGCCTATGCCGACGCCAACCAGATGTTCGGCGACATCGTCAAGGTAACGCCGTCGTCCAAGGTCGTCGGTGACATGGCGCTGATGATGGTGAGCCAGGATCTCTCTGTGGCCGAGGTCGAAAACCCGGCCAAGGACATCGCTTTCCCTGATTCGGTTGTCTCGATGCTGAAGGGCGATCTCGGTCAGCCTCCAGGCGGTTGGCCGGAAGCGCTGCAGAAGAAGGTGCTGAAGGGCGAGGAGCCCTATACGGCCGTGCCGGGCTCGCTTCTGCCGCCGGCTGATCTGGACGCCGAGCGCAAGGTGATCGAGGAGAAGCTCGGTCGTGAGGTCAGCGACTTCGAATTTGCCTCGTATCTTATGTATCCGAAGGTCTTCACCGATTACGCGCTCGCGGCCGACATGTATGGTCCGGTCTCGGTCATTCCGACGCCGCAGTATTTCTATGGCCTGCCTGCCGGCGAGGAACTGTTCCTCGACCTCGAAAAGGGCAAGACGCTTGTCATCGTCAATCAGGCGCTTGGCCATACCGACGACAAGGGTATGGTGACCGTGTTCTTCGAACTGAACGGGCAGCCACGCCGTATCAAGGTGCCGGATCGGGCCCATGGAGCTTCAGGCAGCGCCGTCCGCCGCAAGGCGGAAACCGGCCATACCGCGCAGCTCGGTGCGCCGATGCCGGGCGTCATTTCGCAGGTTTCCGTCTCTGCCGGCCAGACGGTCAAGTCTGGCGACGTCTTGCTTTCGATCGAAGCGATGAAGATGGAAACGGCGCTGCATGCCGACCGCGACGGGACGATTGCGGAAGTGCTGGTGCGGATTGGTGACCAGATCGACGCCAAGGATTTGCTGATCGTGTACTCGGCCTGACGGCCGGCACCATTGCGAAACAGCAAAGAGGCCCCGCCAGCGCTGGCGGGGCCTCTTTCGTTTGCTGCATTGGCTGCCTATTCGGCTGCCTTGATCTTCTGCTTGCGCGCCGGTTTCTTGGCCGGCGGCGGTGCAGGCGGTAGATCCTCACTGGTTGCCTGCAGCTTGCCATCGAGGGTCACATCGTAGCCTTCTGCGGTCCGTGTGACGGCGACAGCGACCTTTCGACCATCGACGTCGACCTTGGCCTTGAAGCCTTCCCAATGTTCGGGCAGGGCAGGGTTCACGACAAGCTCGCCGTCCTTGCGACGGATGCCGAGGAAGCCTTCGACCGCGAAACGATAGAGCCAGCCTGCAGATCCCGTGTACCAGGTCCAACCACCGCGTCCGGCATAGCCGTCGCCGCCATAGATATCGGCCGCAACGACGTAAGGCTCGACGCGATAACGCTCTGCCTCGTCTGCCGTTCTTGCATGATTGATCGGGTTCAACATTTCGAAGACGCGCCAGGCATCGGCGAGACGACCGGCCTGGACCAGGGACAGGCCGAGCCAGATCGCCGCATGGGTATACTGGCCGCCGTTTTCACGCACGCCAGGCGGATAGGCGCCAATGTAGCCCGGATCGATTTCGGGTTTTTCGAAAGCCGGCGTGAAGAGGCGGACGATGCCATTCTCTGCGTCTACAAGCTTCGAGACGGCGGAATCGAGTGCCTTTCCGGTATGGGCGGGATCTCCCATTCCGGACAGAACGCTCCAGGACTGGGCGATGGAGTCGATCTGGCACTGGCGTGAGTCATTCGAACCGAGCGGCGAGCCGTCGTCGAAATAGCCACGACGATAATGCTCTCCGTCCCAGCCTGCCGTTTCCAGGGCAGCCTTGAGCTTTGCCACATGCTCGCTCCAGCGGGCACTGCGGTCTCGATCGCCACGCTTGTCCGCCTGCAGCCTGAAACGTTCCAATGTGGCGGCAAGCAACCAGCCAAGCCAGACACTTTCGCCATGGCCTTCGATCCCGACGCGGTTCATGCCGTCGTTCCAATCGCCACCGAGGATCAAGGGCAGGCCGTGTTCTCCGGTGCGGGCAATGGCGAGGTCGAGCGCGCGAGCCGCGTGCTCATAGAGATCTGCCGTTTCAGCGGCGGTATTGGGCAGGAAGAAGCTGTCATGTTGACCCTGCGTAAGCTGCGGTCCGTCGAGGAACGGGATCTGTTCCGACAGGATCGCCTGGTCACCCGTCGCCGAGACATACTGGTCGACTGCATAGGCGAGCCAGACGACGTCGTCGGAGATCATGGTGCGGACACCCGCGCCTGTCTGCGGCAGCCACCAATGTTGAACGTCCCCTTCTACGAACTGACGCGCAGCGGCATTCAGGATCTGGCGACGGGCGAGCTGTGGTTCGACCGTCAGGAATGCCAGCGTGTCCTGCAACTGGTCGCGGAAGCCGTAGGCGCCGCTTGCCTGGTAGAAGCCGGCACGGCCGAAGATGCGGCAGGCAAGCGCTTGGTAGGGCAGCCAGCGATTGACGAGGTTGTCGAATGCCTTGTCGCCGGTTTCCACGGAGAGCTTGCCGGTGAAGCCTGTCCAGAAGTCGCGGTTGGCCTTGAGGACCGTCTCGAACCCTGAGCCGCGAACCGTCTTCACAAGATCGACTGCGGCTTCCGCTGTCTCGGTTTCACCGAGCAGGAAGGTCATGTCGCGCGACTGACCGGGAGCAAGCTCGACATCGAAGGCAATTGCCGCACAAGGGTCGCTTTCGCTCTCGATCGAGCCCGTAAGTCCCGAGGCACGGGCGACGGCCTGTGGCAGCTTGATCGTGCCGTTGCGACCGATGAATTCGCGCCGGCTGGCCGTATAGCCATCCGGCTGTTCCGGTCCAGCCAGGAAGGCGAAGCGGCCCGGATAGTTGATGTCATACGGATTGGAGGCAAGCAGTGCCCCAGTCTCCTCATCGAAGGTCGACAGAACGAAAGGTGCGGTGCGGGCCGGATTGTTGCCGAGGACCCATTCTGCGTAGCCATAGATGCGGAACTTGCGTGGCTCCGGGCTCGCATTCTTCAGCCGGATCTTCGTGAGCTTCACCGGGCGCTCGCGATCCACAGTCTGGGTCAGTTCGATTTCGAGATCGCCATGCTGGCTGACGAAGGTTGAGTAACCCATGCCGTGGCGTGTCTCGAAGGTGGCCGCAGGATCGGTGTTCAGCGCGCTGACGGTCGCATAGGCGCGTCCGCTGCCAAGATCGGTGACGTAGAAGGCCTCGCCCGGACGGTTTACCACGGGATCGTTGGTCCAGGGCGTTACCTGGTAGTCGCGCGAGTTCTGGCTCCAGGTGAAGCCGGCCCCTTCTGCCGAGACGTGGAAGCCGAAGTTCTCGTTGGCGATGACGTTGATCCACGGCTGCGGCGTTGCCGCAGATCCGTCGAGACGCACGACATACTCCGAACCGTCTTTCGAGAAACCGCCGAAGCCGTTCCAGACGTCGAGGTCGGAACCGTCGATCACGCGGCCCGTTTTGGCGGGTGCCGACTGTACGGGCGGCAAGCCGGCCCATTCGAGCTCACCATCGATCGTGCGCGGAGTGGCGAAGAGCGAGACGGCGCGGTTCACCTGGTCGACGATCTTGCCGTTGCGGGTGTGGAGTACAACGCGGGCGGCTGCCAGGACTGCAAGTGTCGAGCCCTCGTCCTGCAGGTCGTCGCGGACCGTGAACACATGCTGGCGACCGCCGGGCAGGCGGTGGCGCAGATTGTCCGCCATCTGGTCGAGCGCATGCTGCATGTCCTGCGCATAGGAGGTCGCGCGCTCGTTAATAATCGCGAGATCGGCCACGACGCCGCGGCGACGCAGATATTCCAGTGCACTCATCGCCTCGCGGGCGATGTCCATGTCCATGTCGTCGTTGATGCGCAGCGCAAAGATCGGGAAGTCGCCCGAAATCGCCATGGGCCACAGCGCCGACTGCGACCTCAGCCCCTTGCGGACCGTTTCGGGATCCGCACGCAGGTGATTGTCGGGATAGGTCAGGTAACGGCCCAGATGCTGGAAGGCAGCCGCCTGCTGTGAGGTGATGCCGATGTGGCGAAGCTCGACCTGGGCACGCGTCCAGGCATGGATGAGCTCGTGGCTGAAGGCATCCGGATGACGGTAGCGTTCGATCGCCTGATCGATTTCCTCGCGGTTCGGGGCGGCCATGGTCCAGAAGATCACCTGGACCTTCTTGCCAGCCGGCACGCGCACCACGCGGCGGAGGCTGAGGATCGGATCGAGCGTAAATCCTTCCGAGCCGGAGAGGTTGGCGCCGGGGTCAAAGGCGGCTGCCTCTCCGAGGCTGCGGCCACGGCCGAGGAACTTGCGGCGGTCGGTTTCGAATTCCGTCGGGCGACCCTGGCCCGCACTGTCGACCACCAGATGGGCAACGCAGATATCCGGATCGGACGGGCTGCGCTTGTTGCGCTCGGCGCGGATCACGTCCCGGCGACGACCGAATTCGGTCTTGACGAACATGCGCGAGAAGAGCGGATGGGCGTTGTCGCTATCCTCGTAGGCCAGCACCGGCTCGGTGTAGGACGTGACCTCGATGTAGCGGTCTTCCGTGCCGGTGTTCAGGATCGTCAGTCTGCGGCCTTCGGCATCATGCTCGGTGCCGACGATGCATTCGACCGAGGTCGAGATGTCGCCGACGGTCTTGAAGAATTCCGCCTTGTCGTCGCCGAAGATGACCTTGGTCTTTTCATCTTCTGCGCGGCGCGGCGCCGATGTCGCCGACCACCACTCATTGGTGGCGGTATCGCGCAGGAAGAGGAAGGTGCCCCAGCGGTCTTCGGTCGTGTCGGGTTTCCAGCGGGTGACGGACTGACCGTTCCAGCGCGAGAATCCGGAGCCGGTGGCTGTCATCATCACAGAATAGTGGCCATTCGAAAGGAAGACGACTTCGCGGTCCTTGGTCGCGGGATCCTCGATCGTGCGGACTTCGGCGCGCAGAAGGTCCGCCTGGCCCTTGCCCGGGGTCTGTGGCTCGTATTTCGCGCTCATGACCGGGATTTCGCGGGGCGTCTTCTCCTGCAGGAGAAGTTCTGCCGCTTCGATCACCGGATCGGCGTGGAAGAGCGCGCGCAGGCGGCCGTTGAAGGCGACATTGGCGATGGCTGCGATCGACATGCCATGATGGTGGGCATAGTAGTTGTAGACGACAGCGCATTTCTTGCCGTCTGGCAGGCGCGTCGGGGTGAAGTCGACCGCGTCGTGGAAACCGTAAGCCCCGAGCGCGCCGAGCTTGCGCAGGCGTTTGAGGTTCTCAAGCGCTGCCTCGGGGTAATACTGGCTTGCGAGGATCGAGGCATAGGGTGCCACAACGGCGTTCTGGCCGAGGCCGCGTTTCAGGCCGAGTGTCGGCACACCGAAGTTGGTGTACTGATAGTTCATCTCGTGGTCGCGGGCATTGAAGGCTGCTTCCGAAATGCCCCAGGGGATGTTCAGCCGGCGGCCGTGGTTCATCTGTTCGATGACCACGAGATTGTTCGTCTGGTTGAGAATGCCACCCTGTCGCTCCTGCATGACGAGCGGCGGCATCAGATACTCGAACATCGAGCCCGACCAGGAGATCAGCGCAGCGCGGGCACCGATCGGCACGACCTGGCGACCGAGGCGGTACCAGTGTTCCGTCGGCAGATCACCCTTGGCAATCGCAAACAGGCTGGTCAGACGGCATTCCGACGCGAGCAGGTCGTAGCAGGCCTCGTCCAGTTCGCGGGCGTCGACGCGATAACCGATCGACAGCAGGCGACGCTCCGGTCGGAAGAGGAAGGTGAAATCCATCGAGAAGGCGAGGTTGCGGGCGCGCTCGGAGAGCTGGCTCAGGCGCTGGCGCAGCGGATCGATGTTCGAGAGGTCGAATGCGGTGTCGGCAATGTGGGCTTCGCAAACCGACACCAGCGATTCCGTCCAGCGAACGACTTCCGCACTCGCCTCCGAGCGAATTTCGTGGTGGAGATTTGCCGCCAGTTTTTGTGCGTCACGCGCGAGCACGGCAAGATTGATGATGCGGATCGAGGCGAATTCATGCTCGCGCTTGACGGCGGCAAGCGCCGTGTTGAAGCCGATGATGCGTTCCTCAAGACGACGACGGAGCGGACGCACCGTCTTTCGGTCGTCCGGCAGCTCGCCGAGGACTTCGAGCAGGATGCCGCCGACATCGCCGATGCCGTCGAAATTGCCCTGAAGGTGTGCGGACGGCGCCTCCGCCCATTCGCGGCAGGCCGAGGAGATCGCGATCAGATGGCCGGCGAGATTGCCGCTGTCGACCGCCGAAATATACTTCGGGCCAAGCGTGTTGAGCGTGTCCGTGTAGTACCAGTTGTAGAGATGGCCACGATACTTCTCCATCCGTTCGACGGTGGAGATCGTCTGCTCCATGCGCTCAATGGTCTGTTCGAAGCTCAGCCAGCCGAAATGGCGAGCGGAGACGACGGAGAGCAGATAGACGCCGATATTGGTCGGCGAGGTGCGATGGGCGATCAGCGGTTCCGGCGTTTCCTGGAAATTGTCCGGGGGCAGATAGTTGTCGCCGGCGGTCGTGAAGGTCTCGTAGTAGCGCCAGGTGCGGCGAGCGATCTTGCGCAGTTCGTACGAGACGTTTTCTGGAACCTCGAGGCTGTCTTCCGTTTCGGCAGACTGGCTGACATACCAGGCGAGTAGAGGCGACAGGACCCAGAGGAAGGCGAACGGAAGGCCGATCAGATAGCCATAGCCGCCGGGTATGGCCGCGACGCCGACCGAGAGGATGGCGAGGATCGGCGCATGGCGCATGTTCTCGTAATATGAGGCGATCGAGCCCTGGGCTGCCGACTGGACGCTGGCGGCCGTGCGCCATTCGAGCAGCAGCTTGCGGCTCACCAGCATGCGGTAAAGCGAGCGGGCGATGGCATCGGCCATCATGCAGGCATTGTCGGCGATGAAGACGATGCGGAGCGCGACCTGGGCGTTGATCGAGCGGACTTCCGACCACAGCGTTTGGAAATGCGCGGCCGGCACGATATCGGTCTGACGCGGGACGATGCCCGACAAAAGCGATAGGGTCGGGGCGACGAAGAGGCTGAAGATCAGAAGCAGCTGCCAGATGGTGGCGCCCACCGGCTCCATGGTGGCCCAGCCGAGAACCGAGGCGGCATACCAGGCAATCGGGGTCAGCGAGCGGCGCAGGTTGTCGACCATCTTCCAGCGGCCGAGGCTGGTGATGCCGCGGCTGGTATCGCCGATATAGGGGATGAGCTGCCAGTCGCCGCGGGCCCAGCGATGCTGGCGCGAGATCTCGACCTCGTATCGGGTTGGAAAGTCTTCGACCAGCTCGACGTCGGTGACAAGCGCGCAGCGGGCGAAGGAACCTTCGAGCAAGTCGTGGCTGAGCACGCTGTTCTCGTCGATGCGGCCCTTGATCGCCGTCTCGAAGGCGTCGACGTCGTAAAGGCCCTTGCCAGTGAAGGTGCCTTCGGCGGTGATGTCCTGATAGACGTCGGAGACCGTGAAGACATAAGGGTCGAGGCCGCGGTTCATCGAGAAGATGCGCTGGAAGACCGAGGCATCCTTGCCCGTGGTCAGAGAGGGCGTGACACGCGGCTGCAGGACGCCGTAGCCGCTGATCACGCGGCCGGTCTTCTCGTCATGCACCGGACGATTGATCGGATGGTGCATCTTGCCGACGAGCTTGGTGACGGCGTCGCGCATCAGGCGCGTGTCGGCATCGAGCGTCATCACGTAACGCACGTTTTCCGGCACCATATTGGCGCCCGGGAGATAGGAGGTGTCGCGATCGCCGCGCAGCAGCAGGTTCAGCTCGTGCAGCTTGCCGCGCTTGCGCTCCCAGCCCATCCAGCAGCCTTCGGCCTCGTTGTAGAGGCGGCGACGATGCAAGAGGTAGAAGCGGTTCCTGCCGCCGAAATCGTAGCGACCATTGAGCTGGGCGAGTTCGCGTTTGGCGTAATCGAGGACCTCCAGATCGGCAGGGGTCTCTTCCGTCTGGCTGTCCTTCCAGTCGCTCAAGAGCGCGAAATAAATCTCGCCATGCGGGTTGGTCAGGTAGTGGACTTCGAGATTGCGGATGAGTTCGTCGACGTCGTCACGCTTGGTGATCATGCAGGGCACGACGACGAGGGTGCGTGCTTCCTCGGGAATGCCCTGCTTGAACTCGTAGCCGGTCAGGCGGAACGGTTTGACGAAGAAGGTGACAAGCGTGTTGAACAGTCCCGTCGCGCCTTCGGAAACCGGCAGCGAGACCAGGACCAGCAGGACCATGATGAGCGAGGTCGGCAGGCCGGCCTGATTAAGGAAGTAACCGATAACCGCTAGGGCTGCGACGGTGAGCGCAATGACGGGGATTGCGATGGAGAGCCAGTTCAGGCGCTTTATGCCGTCGGTCAGGATCCGGGAGAGAGGCTGGCTGTAGCCGATGGCGTTTTCCAGCTCGGTCCGTCTGTTGCCGACGAGATAGCTTCCAACATCGAGCTGTCCATCGGGTCCCGCCGATTGTGTCGCCAGATCGATCGCCGTCTGGGCAATCTCGATCTCGCTCTGGTCGCAGCGACGCGCCAGCCTTTCGATCGTGTTGCGATAGGCGTTTCGCGAGCCGAAATCGAGTTCGCGGTAATCGGTGTGCTGGCCGAGGACCCGGTCGACATGGCTGACCTCTTCGACCCAGACCGACCATTCCTTGTCGTCGATCTCGCGCAGGCCCCGCACGATGTTGCCCATCGTAACGTTGCCGGAGGAGAGACGGTTGTGTTCGGCGTCCATCGCCTCCTGGGCGGTGCGGCCGGCCGCTTCCAGTCGGCTTTCCAGCCATTCGACGGCAAAGCTCGTGTTCTGCGAGCCATTGCGCAGGCGGTACAGGAACTGTGTCGCGAAGGTGTTGTCGTCAGCCAGCTGCTCGATCTGGCTGAGATAGGTCGCGGCCGCCACAGGATCGTTGAGACGGATGATCTCGTCGGCGACCTCGTTGGCCCGGCGACGCATCCGGCGGGAGCGATCGACGCGGGTTGCGATGCGTCGGAGATTTTCGATGAGCACGAAGCGCGCGATCGACGGCAGTGCCCAGAGTTCACCGATCTCCAGCGTCCGGTGCTGCTGGTAGCCCTCGACAAGGGCCGTCATGCTTTCCTGGCTGACTGTCGAGTGGGTATGCGCGACGTAGAGCCATGCCATCGCCATTGTCCGCGGGATTTCACGGCTTCCCACCTTCATCGTCGGCAGCTGGCGATAGAACTTCTTCGGGAAGTCGCGGCGAACTTCCTGGATCGCTTCTTCGATGATGTAGTGGTTGTCGAGCAGCCACTCGGCCGCAGGCGTGATCGTGGCCCCGGCTTCGACGTCAGCCGCCGTCGCGCGATAGACGCGCAGGATCTCGCGCTCGTTTTCCTTGTGCCTAGCGAAGAAGTCGAAGTCCAGCAGGCCGGGTAGTTCATCGACGCCGTTCAGCGCCAGAGAAGCGGCGCTTTCCCGCAATTCCTCGATCGTAAAATAGGCAGATCGTATGGAATCGTTATGGTCGATCTGCTTGGTTTCGAGGTCGCGCGATGGGACATGCAGCGTCATGAAAAATAGGTTCTCGGTTCGATGGTTCAATAGAAAGCCGTTGTGGTCCGACCGTCCGGTCTTCGCCGCCGCGCCTCATTGCACAAAATTGGGTTGTTGACCAACAATCGAGGCAGAAAGAGGCCGTAATACGACGGCTAACAGAGGCGGTTGAACTCTCTTTGCGACTTTCGCATCCTGGCAGGTGAGTTGGCGTTTTTATGCCTTATTTCAAGCGGCTGGCCAAGGGGCTTGATCGCAGCCGCCGAGCATCGATCAAGCAGGTCGAAACTTCGCAGGTCAGCGATCTGTCGGTGAGGTTACCAGATCGCGAACGCGACGCGTACCGGATGCTTGTTTGCGATGCGGGTCTCATCTCTCAGTCCGCACCTCTCAAGGACAATCCGCCCAGCAGAGCCTCGACGGCATCCAGTGCGATCTGCGGCAAACGTCCCTCGTCGAAGAGGTCACTTGCGAGCGAATTCTCAAGCCACAAACCGTCGATGAGGCCGTTGATCGCGACCGCGAGATGCCGGACTTCGGAGAAGGGCGGGTTGTGCCGTCGCGCCGCCAAGACGGCTCCGACAAGGTCTTCGAGTATGCCGATGAAGACCAGATAGTTTTCTCGATGGATGCGGGCGAGTTCCTCGTCCGATCGCACCCGACCGATGAACGCTGCCCAGAGGGACAGTGCTTTCGGATCGGCAATCGGTGGGCTGACATTGGCAACGATGAAGTCGTGCAGGCGCCGCTGCGGGTTCGCCCCGACTTCCGCCATGGCATCGACGGCGGAGCCGGTCATTCCTGCCAGCATTTCGCGATAGGCCGCCTGGACCATTTCGTCCTTGCCGGAGAAATAATGACGGATCAAACCGCCGGTCACGCCGGCTCTGGCGGCGATGTCGCGGACGGTCGCGCCTTCCAGGCCATGTTCCGAAACGCTGTCCAAGGTCGCCGCGATCAGATCCTTCCGGCGCTCGGCTTCACCGGCACGCTGGAACGTGCGTCGTGTCATGGTGGTCTCTCCGGCACGGATAGGGCAGCAGATTTTCGTCAGCGATGGACGTCTTTTTATACGGTTGAACAACTGGCCGGCAAGTGCCACAGTCTGCGCTTTCATGCTCATGCCCAGACGACCGAAAGGTAATTTCCGTGACGATCCACGCGCCCAATGTGATGGCTGAAGTGCTTGCGACGCGGCATCATCTGCATCGGTTTCCGGAGATCGGCCTGTCGGAGTTCAAGACGTCGGATTATGTCGCCGAACAACTGACCGCTTTCGGCTATGAGGTGACGCGCGGGCTTGCCAAGACCGGTATTGTCGCCACCCTCAGAAACGGGTCGAGCGAGCGAAGCATCGGCATTCGAGCCGACTTCGACGCTCTGCCGATCCTCGAAGAGACCGGTCTTCCCTATGCCAGCGAGATACCGGGCGTGATGCATGCCTGTGGCCATGATGGTCATACCGCAATGCTGCTCGGTGCGGCGAAGATCCTCGCCGAACGGCGGAATTTCGATGGTGTCATTCACCTCATCTTCCAGCCAGCCGAAGAGAATTTCGGCGGAGCCCGGATCATGATCGAGGATGGCCTCTTCGATCGCTTCCCCTGCGATGCAGTTTTCGCGCTGCATAACGATCCGGAGATCCCGTTCGGCCATATCGCGCTCCGGGAAGGGCCGATAATGGCTGCCGTCGACGAGTGCAAGATCACCGTCAACGGCCGTGGTGGTCACGGGGCCGAACCGCAATCGACGGCCGATCCCATTGTGTGTGGCGCGTCCATCGTCATGGCGCTGCAGACAATCGTGTCGCGCAACATCCACCCGCTCGATCCGACCGTCATCACCGTCGGCGGGTTCCATGCGGGTGCGGCGAGCAATGTCATTCCGGAGCGGGCGGAGATGGTGCTGTCGATCCGCTCCTTCGATCCCAAGGTCCGCGACCAGCTCGAGCAGCGCATTCGGGCGGTGGCCGAAGGTCAGGCGGCGAGTTACGGCATGGGCGTGACCATCGACTATGAGCGGGGATACGACCCGACCATCAACCACAAGGCCGAAACGGATTTCGTCCGCGATCTCGCGGTGAGCTTTGCTGGACAGGACAAGGTCTATGACCTGCCGCGCCCGATGATGGGGAGCGAGGATTTCGCCTACATGCTCGCCAAGCGCCCGGGCAGCTACTTCTTCCTCGGCACGCAACGGACACCCAACGATCCGCCGCTGCACCACCCACGCTATGACTTCAACGACGATATCCTGCCCGTCGGGACCACCCTCTGGGTGGAGCTTGCAGAGCGCTATCTCTCGAGGTCCTGAGCGGGCATTTTGCGCCGCTGGGCAAAGAGAATGATCAGGCCTGCGCCGGCGATCAGTACGGCGCCGGCCCAGACATTCGGTCCCGGGATGTCTCCCCATATCGCGTAGCCAAGCGCGAAGGCCCAGACAAGCGCCGTGTATTCCAGGGGCGCAATCACCGAGATCGGCGCGCGGCGCAGTGCCTCGAAAAAGCTCATCTGACCAAGACCGCCGATGAAGCCGACGGCCAGCAACAGGATTTGCGTCGGACCGCTTGGGGTTGTCCAGGAGAGGATGGCCATGGGTGTCGTCAGGGCCAGGAAGAAGACATTCGTCATCGTCATCTGAACCATGCTGCTGGCGCTCTTGCTGGTGGTTCTGAGCAGCGTCGTGGCGATCGCCCAGCAGACGGCGGCGATGAGGGCGAGGTAGACGGGCCAGCCGGTCGCAAGGCCTGTCGGATTGCTGGCGACGACCACACCGACGAAGCCGGTGATGACGGCAATCCAGCTGCTCATGGGAACTCGTTCGCCCAGAATGGGGATGGCGAGCAGAATCGCTGCGATTGGTGCGGCGAAGTAGAGTGTCGTGAGATCGGCGAGCGGCAGATGCTTGGCCGCGTTGAAATAACAGAGCCAGGCGGCGAGCAGGAAAAGACTGCGCAGCATCATCGGGCGAAGCGCCGGCGACGTCACCGTCTCCCGCGCGAGTGAGCGGCCACCGAGGATGTAACAGCCAAGCAGGATCGCAATACTGCGGCAAAACAAGATCTGCCAGACGGTTGTCGTTTCCACGAGCAACTTGATCATGGCGTCGTGCATGGCAAAGAAGAGATAGGCGAGACTGGAGAGCAGGATGCCAGCGCCAACGGCGGTTTTCACGGAAGCGTCTTTCGGGTCGGGCGGCGCAAGCAGAGGGCCGCAATGACTATCTGTGTCAGACGCCGGCTCGTCCCTGTCAATCCCCGTTCAGAACTCCCGACAATGTTGTCATGCGAAACAAAAATTTACAGTTGGGACGCGCGGGACATGTTGTCGTTTAAATCGATTTAATTACAGTGCGCCCGACTATGGGAGCAGGACATGAATGACATAGCCCACACCATCACTTCCCCGGCCGAACCAGCGCCGATCGTCACCAGGGAGAGGGCCGCTGTCGCCCTGCTCTTCTTCCTGAATGGCCTCGTCATCGGAGCCTGGGCACCGAAAATTCCGTTCTTCTCAGAGGCGCTCGGGTTGTCGGAGTTGATGCTGGGCGTGATGATCTTCGTCTTCGGCGTGGGTTCGCTGGTGCTGATGCCGATCGCCGGCATGCAGATTGCCCGTTACGGCTCGCGGCGCGTCGTGGAAGTGACCACGCTCTTGTTCATCCCGACCATCGTGCTCGTCACGCTGGTTGACAATATCTGGACGGGAGCCATCGCCATCTTCCTGTTCGGTGGCCTGACCGGGGCGATGGACGTGGCGATGAATGCCAATGCGGTCGAGGTCGAGCGCAACATGCGCCGTTCGATCATGTCCTCCTGTCACGCCTTCTGGAGCCTTGGTGGGCTCTGCGGTGCGGCGACCGGCGGTTTTCTGATTGCGGCGCTCGGTGTCACTGGTCACGTGCTGCTTCTGGCCGCCGTCTGCGTCGTTCTCTTTCTTGTCGCCCGCCCGATGATCCTCTCGGACGCGCCGCATCCAAGTGACGAGCCGGCCAAGGCCAAGCTGCCGATGACGCCGCTGCCCTGGCTGATCGGCACGATCGCGCTGTTCTGCATGATCCCTGAGGGCACCGTGCTTGACTGGAGCGCGCTCTACCTGCGCAACGAGCTGAATGCCTCGACCGAGATGTCGGGCTTCGCCTTCGCGGCCTTCTCCCTCACCATGGCGGTCTGCCGCTTTGCGGGCGATTTCATCCGTGACCGCTTCGGTGCCGTGAATACACTGCGCTTCTGCGGTGTGGCTGCGATCATCGGGCTTGTCATGGCGGGCCAGTCTTCCAGCGTGACCTTTGCGCTGATCGGCTTTGCCATCACCGGAATCGGGATCTCGAACATGGTGCCGATCGCGTTTTCGGCGGGCGGCAACATTCCGGGGCTTGCACCCGGTGTTGGCCTCTCGGTCGTCACCACCATGGGCTATTCCGGCATCCTCTTTGCGCCATCGCTGATCGGGTTTGTGGCCGAGCACACGTCGCTGTCGAGTGTCTACACAGCGATCCCAGCGCTGCTGATCGTGGTTCTGGCTCTCTCCAGGCTCGCGCGTCATGCGGACCGGGCGACAGGTCACTGAAAGATGTGGGGACGTCGCTTTGGACAGACTTGCGCACGCGGGCATGTGAACGCGTAAAGGCGTCTTTCAGTTGACAAGCGATCGGCTTTGATCCACCTCCATGGCGATTGAGGCTTGCAGAGAAACAGCCATGAACGCACCCCTGATCCCGCCCGCCGATGCCTTTGACCCCAAGCCGCGCCGTTCGTCGGTCGCGGTGGAAGTGGGTGGCGTCATCATCGGTGGTGGAGCTCCTGTCGTCGTTCAGTCGATGACCAATACCGATACCGCAGATGTCGATGCGACCGTTGCCCAGGTTGCTGCCCTCTACAAGGCAGGCTCCGAGGTCGTCCGCATCACCGTCGACCGTGACGAGAGTGCCGCTGCCGTTCCAAAAATCCGCGAGCGCCTGCTCCGCCTCGGTATGGACGTGCCGCTGATCGGCGATTTTCATTACATCGGCCACAAGCTGCTCGCCGATCACCCGGCCTGCGCCGAGGCGCTCGCCAAGTATCGCATCAATCCCGGCAATGTCGGCTTCAAGGACAAGAAGGACAAGCAGTTCGCCGAGATCGTCGAGATGGCGATCCGCTACGACAAACCTGTCCGCATTGGGGTCAACTGGGGTTCGCTCGATCAGGAGCTCTTGACCCGGCTTATGGACGAGAACGCGGCCAATGGTTCGCCGCTTTCGGCGCGTCAGGTGACGCGTGAGGCGATCGTGCAATCCGCGCTCCTGTCGGCCGAGCTTGCCGAAGAGATTGGCTTGCCCCGTAACCGCATCATTCTCTCGGCCAAGGTCAGCCAGGTGCAGGACCTGATCGCCGTCTATTCGATGCTCGCCGAGCGCTCGAACCATGCTCTGCATTTGGGGCTTACCGAGGCCGGCATGGGCTCGAAGGGCATCGTCGCCTCGTCCGCGGCCATGGGCTACGTGCTGCAGCATGGTATCGGTGATACGGTTCGCGTGTCGCTCACCCCGGAACCGAATGGTGATCGGACCCGTGAAGTCCAGGTTGCCCAGGAACTGCTGCAAGTCATGGGCTTCCGCCAGTTCGTGCCTGTTGTCGCGGCCTGTCCGGGTTGCGGTCGCACGACATCGACGGTCTTCCAGGAACTCGCCCAGAAGATCCAGGACGACCTGCGCAAGAACATGCCGGTCTGGCGTGAAAAGTATCCGGGTGTCGAGGGCCTGAACGTTGCGGTCATGGGCTGCATCGTCAATGGTCCTGGCGAAAGCAAGCATGCCGATATCGGCATCTCGCTTCCGGGCACCGGGGAAAACCCGGCGGCTCCCGTGTTCATCGACGGCGAGAAGGCGATGACTCTGCGCGGCCCGAACATCGCAGCCGATTTCGAGGCGCTGGTGGCAGACTATATCGAGAAGCGTTACGGCCAGAAGTCGGCGGCTGAGTGAGCTTGCTGGCCAACTTTTTGTTGCCGCAATTTCACGGTTGACGGATTATCAGCCGAATCCTGGAGGGACACCGAGCATGATCAAGAAGTTCGCCATTCTCGCGCTGTGCGCGACCTATCTGAGTGCCTGCACCACGACCGACCCCTATACGGGGCAGCAGAAGGTGTCCAACACGGCGGGCGGCGCGGCGCTGGGCGCTGCCGTTGGCGCGCTTGGTGGCCTCGCTGTCGGCGGTTCGCCGGAAGGCCGCCGCAACGCAGCCCTCATCGGTGCCGGTATCGGTGCGCTGGCGGGCGGCGCGATCGGCAATTACATGGACCAGCAGGAAGCCGAACTGCGCGCCCAGCTGCAGGGAACCGGGATCTCGGTCACCCGCGTCGGCGATCGCATCGTCCTGAACATGCCGTCGAACATCACGTTCAATACCGATCAGGATGCGGTCATGCCGCAGTTCTACCCGACCCTGAACTCTGTCGCGATCGTGCTGCGCAAGTTCGACCGGACGCTGATCGATATCAACGGTCACACCGATTCGACCGGCAGCCAGGCCTATAACCAGGGTCTGTCCGAGCGCCGCGCCATGTCCGTTGCCGGCTATCTCAACAGCCAGGGCGTCGACCCGCGTCGTGTCTCGGCTGTTGGCTTCGGCCCGAACCAGCCGATTGCATCCAACGCGACACCGGACGGCCGTGCGCAGAACCGTCGCGTGGAAATCCAGATCTCACCGCTGACCCAGGGCTGATCTGCGATCCAAACACTTGCAAGAGGCGCCGCAACCCATGCGGCGCCTTTTTCGTTTCAGCGGAAGGTCAGCATCTTCACGCCTGCGGTCGCGAACAGGACCGCGAGCGTTCCATCGATGTAGCGACGCGCCGCGCGGTAGATGCGCAGTGCCCCGGGCGTTGAGAACAACAATGCGTAGCCCATGAAGACAATGAAGCCGGTCATAAGGCAGCCGCAGACGATGATCGCAACGGCAACCGGTGTGGCATTGGCCGGCAGGCCGAGCGAGATGATGGCGAGCCAGGCAAAGATCGCCTTGGGGTTCGTCAGGTGGATCGCATAGCCCATCAGAAAAGTGCGTTTCAGGCTCGAAGCGGCCTTGGTCAGGGAAAGCGGGTCAATGCTGCTCGCGGCGGAGCGGAATGCGCGCCAGGCGAGATAGAGCAGATAGAGCCCTCCGAGGATCCGCATCAGGATCAGCGCCTGCGCATATTGCGACAGGACCGCGGCCAGCCCTAGGGAGGCGGCAATCGCCCAGGTCATCGATCCGCAAAAGATGCCCGCCGCAATCGTCAGGCCGTGCCTCCGTCCCTGGCCAAGCGAGGCGGAAGCGATCGCCATGGTGGCCGGACCGGGGCTCAAGACTGCCACGAGGTAGACGAGATAGGCGGTCACGACCTGAGGCCAGTGTTGCAGGATTTCAGTCACGGGCACGCTCCGGCTCTCACTAAAGTTGCAGGAGCGTAGCGCTTTCCGGCGCGGACGACACGTCAGATGATTTGATCGATCGCGTCCAGAAACTGATGGCATTCCTCTGTCGTGCCGATTGTCACGCGGAGGAAGTCCGAAATGCGCGGCTTGTTGAAGTGGCGAACGAGGACCGCTCGCTCACGCAGACCTTTTTGCAGAACGGCACCCTGATGCGCCGGATGGCGGGTGAAGACGAAGTTCGTCGATGACGGCAGGACCTCGAAGCCACGGGTCTCTAGCGCCTTTGTCACCATGTCGCGGTTGGCGATGATCTTGCTGCGTGCCTCGTCAAACCACATCTCGTCCTCGATCGCCGCGGTTGCAGCGGCCTGGGCCAGCATGTCGACGGGATAGGAGTTGAAGCTGTCCTTCATCCGCTCCAGCGCCTCGATCAGCGGCCGCTGGCCGAGCGCAAAGCCGACGCGCAGGCCTGCGAGCGAGCGGGATTTCGAGAAGGTCTGGACAACGAGCAGGTTGTCGTAGCGCGGAATCAGCGAAGCTGCCGTCTCTGCGCCGAAATCGACATAGGCCTCGTCGATCACCACGACCTGATCAGGGTGCGAGGCGACCAGCTTTTCGATCTCAGACAGCGGGAGAGCGATGCCGGTCGGGGCGTTGGGATTGGCAAGGATGATTGCACCGCAAGGGCGGTCGTAATCGCCGATACGCACGCGCAGGCCCTCGTCCAGCGGGATCTCCTCGACCTTGACCTCGAAGAGACGGGCATAGGTCTTGTAGAAGCTGTAGGTGATGTCGGGATAGAGGAGCGGCGCGTCGTGCTTCAGCAGGCCTGCGAAGGTGAAGGCCAGCACTTCATCAGAGCCGTTGCCGACGAAAACCTCGTCCATGGTCAGGTCGAAGCGCTTCGCGATGGCCTCGCGCAGGGCCGTGGACGCCGGATCGGGATAAAGGCGCAGACGCTCACCGGAAGTGGCTGCGATCGCGTCCAGCACCTTCTGCGAGGGTCCGTATGGGCTCTCATTGGTGTTGAGTTTGACCAGACCCGGGATTTTCGGCTGTTCGCCGGCGACATAGGGTTCCAGTGCGTGGACGGCGGACGACCAGAAACGGCTCATGCTATTTCTTCCTGTATGCGATGAAATGGGCGGCTTCCTTGAGCGGCTCGGCCTGTTCGCCGTAGGGCTCAAGGAGTGCGTTGGCTTCGGCGACCAGCCGGTCGAGTTCGGCGCGGGCCCAGTCGGTGCCCTTGAGGCCGACCAGCGTCGCCTTGCCCTTGGCCGCGTCCTTGCCTGTTGCCTTGCCAAGGGTGGCGGCATCCGAGGTAATGTCGAGCAGATCGTCGGCCAGCTGGAAGGCGCGGCCGATGATTTCGCCAAAGCGGCGCAGGCGATCGCGGTCTTCCGCCAGGCGACCGGCGATGATGGCGCCTGCCTCACAGGCAAACCGCAGTAGCGCGCCCGTCTTCATGGCCTGCAGCGTCACGATGCCTGCTTCGTCGGGCTGATCCGTCTCGGCAGCGAGATCAAGCATCTGGCCACCAGCCATGCCGCCGATTCCGGCTGCTCGTGAGAGCTCGAGGACAAGGGCGAGTTTGGCTGTGTCGGGCAGGGGTGTTTCCGGTGAAGCGATGATGTCGAAGGCGTAGGTCAGCAGACCATCGCCGGCGAGGATCGCGGTTGCTTCGTCATACTGTCTGTGAACCGTCGGCTTGCCGCGGCGCAGGTCGTCGTCGTCCATGGCGGGCAGATCGTCATGGACGAGCGAATAGCTATGCAGGCATTCGAGCGCACAGCCGACCTGAAGGGCTGCCTCTTCGCTTCCGCCGAAAAGGCGTGCCGCCTGCATCACCAGATAAGGCCGAAGGCGCTTGCCACCGTTCAGGGCGCCGTAATGCATGGCCTCGATCAGCCGCCGGGGGCGAGCGACTTCCGCCGGACGCGGCGTTGCGTCCAGCAGGATGTCCAGCCTCGCCTCGACGAGTGTGGCGTGGGCGTTCAGGCTTTTTTCAAAGGCATCGGCGCTCTTGGTCATTCCGGCTATTTGGCACGCTACCCCTGGTCAGGCAACGGGAAATTGAGCCGGGGAAAGAGGCGGAAGCGCGCACCCAGACTGGTCATTTGCCAAGAGGGCGGCTATGAGGGGCCATCATCGATCACGGACCCCACTTCATTGACACTGGAAGTCGAGGCATTGGAGCAAGACGAGAAGTTTGCGCCCGAGAAGAAGCGGCGGCGTCGGCCCCGGATCGTCCGGGCCGTGCTCATTGCACTCTTCATCTTCCTCGCCGCGCCTTACCTTCTCATTCTGCTCTATCGTCTGGAGTTTGTCCGGCCGGTCTCGACGCTGATGCTGGCGGATCTCGCCACCTTGCAAGGCTACGATCGTCGCTGGGTGGAGTTCGAGGATATCTCGCCGAATGTCGTGCGGGCCGTCATGATGTCGGAGGACGGCCAGTACTGCAATCACGGCGGGGTGGACTGGACCCAGCTGCAGTCCGTGATCGACGACGCAATGGCGGGTGAGGCGACGCGCGGCGCCAGCACGATCCCGATGCAGACAGCGAAGAACCTGTTCCTGTGGAACGGTCGCTCTTTCATTCGCAAAGGCCTCGAACTGCCCCTGGCGCTGGCGCTGGATGCTGCCTGGCCGAAGGAGCGGACGATGGAGATTTATCTCAATGTCGCCGAATGGGGTCCGGGTATCTACGGCATCGAAGCGGCTGCGCAGCATCACTTCAAGACGTCGGCCGCGAAGCTCAGTCGCCAGCAGGCGGCCCTTCTCGCCGTCTCCCTCCCCAATCCGATCGATCGTGTCGCGAGCAAGCCGGGGCCGGGTCTGAGGCGTCTGGCCGGGGTCGTCGATCGTCGTGCGCGCGCCTCGGGTGATTACATCACCTGTCTTTATGGCTGAGATCAGAAGCTTTCGTTGGTCGGAACCACTCCCTCGCGTCTAGGATCGGTTCTCGACAACGCGGAGCGCGCCATGGACGACCTGATCCTCTACATCGCCAACAAGAACTACTCCTCCTGGTCGTTTCGGCCCTGGATCGCGATGACGGCCGCCGGCATACCGTTTCGCGAAGAACTGATCCCCTTCGGGCCGGGTGCCACGCATCCTCAGTTCCGTGAGCTTTCGCCGACGGGCAAGGTGCCTGTGCTGCATCACGGCTCTGTCCGGGTCTGGGAATCGCTCGCCATCATCGAATATGTCGCCGAGCTCTATCCCGATGCCGGGCTCTGGCCTGCGGATCGCGAGAGCCGGTCGCTCGCGCGATCCATCTCGATGGAAATGCTATCCGGGTTCCGAGCCTTGCGCAGCGCTTGCCCGATGAACCTGCGGCGGCCCGTGAGGGCGATCCCGTTGCCCGAGGGGGTGGCGGCCGATGTCGCCCGCATCGAGGCGATCTGGCGGGAGATGCGGAAACGGTCGGGCGGGCCCTTCCTGTTCGGCGCCTTTTCCGCGGCGGATGCCATGTTCGCGCCTGTCGTGAATCGCTTTGCAGCCTACGATCTGGTAGGAGATGCAGAGACGGCCGCCTATATGGATGCCATGCGAGCGCATCCGGCCTGGCGTAGCTGGGAGACGGCGGCACTTGCTGAACCCTGGATCGTGCCCGAAGACGAGGCCTGAGCGGGCCTCGGTTAGATTCGAAAAAAGTGGCCCGGGGTCTGGTCAAACCGACTTCGGGCATGTATAAGCCCGCCAAATTCCGAGTTCGAGACGTGTTCTGTCCGGTCTCATCGAGGCCGAATAAACCCGTCTTGCCCGTCACGTGGAGTAACGAAAATGGCTGTACCAAAAAGAAAAACAAGCCCGTCCAAGCGCGGTATGCGCCGCTCTGCTGACGCGCTGAAGGCATCGACTTATGTCGAAGACAAGAACTCCGGCGAACTGCGCCGCCCGCACCATATCGATCTGAAGACCGGTATGTATCGCGGCCGTCAGGTTCTGACGCCGAAGGAAAGCGCATAATTCCTGCGCTTTGACTGACTAGTTTGAAGGGCCGGCGCTTGCGCCGGCCTTTTCATTTGTCATTTGGCATAGTTAAATTGCGCCGCGCCCGCCGCGGAGCCGGACGGGATCGCAGTGCAAGGAAGGATTCCGCATGCTGATTGCCGTGCCGCTGATGATCGTTCCCTTCATCTTCTACAACGCCGTGATGCTCGGAAGCGGGATTGCCGCCTTCTCGACAGTGATCATGACCGTGCCGATGCTGTCGGGTGCCGTCTGGACGATGACGCTCGGCGATCTTGTCATCCTGTCGGCGCTGATCGCCCTGTTTTTCGAGGTGTTGAAAGCGACGCTGAGTACCCGGGGGTCGCTGATGAACCACATGTTTTCCATGGTGGTCTTTATCGGCTTTCTCGTCGAATTCCTGCTCGTGCGCGACGCAGCAACGCAGCTGTTCTTCAGCCTGATGGTCATCGCCTTCATCGATGTCGTTGCAGGCTTCACGATCTCCAATCGGGCCGCCGGACGGGACGTCTCGATCGGGCTCTGATCCCCAATATGAAAAAGGCCCCTTCCGGGGCCTCGCTCTTCAAAGATTGTCGAGTTTGTTCTGCAGGGAGCGCAACTGCTCCTTCAACTCGTCGATATCCTTGGCTTCCGCCTTCTTGGTTTCCTTGGCTGGCTGCTGGCCACCGAGGAAAGGCGAGAACATCTGCATGGCCTGCTGGAACATATCGGTGTTGCGTTTGACCTGCTCCTCCATCAGCTGGATCGGCATCTGCAGGTTCTTGGACAGTGGATGGTCACCGAAGGCCTTGGTCATCTGCTCGCGCATCTGGGTCTGCTGTTCGGTGAAGGCTTTCATCGAATGCTCGAGGAAGCTCGGGACGACCATCTGCATCTGATCGCCATAGTAGCTGATGAGCTGGCGCAGGAAGGAGATCGGCAGCAAGGTATTGCCGGTCTTGGATTCCTGTTCGAAGATGATCTGGGTCAGGACGGAATGCGTGATGTCGTCACCGGACTTGGCATCCTGCACAACGAAATCCTCGCCCTTCTTGACCATCTTGGCGAGGTCCTCAAGGGTGACGTAGGTGCTGGTCCCGGTATTGTAGAGGCGTCGATTGGCGTACTTCTTGATAACGATTTCGCCATCGGCTTTGGCCATTTCTGTCTCCTAACCCGTCGTTTTTCGATTGTTTTTGCTCTTCCCGAAGTCAAGTGTAAGCGCAAATTCAGTCCGGTGACAATCTCTTTGTGCGATGCAGGATCGGCATTTGACGAAAGACAAGAAAGCGCAACCAAAGAACGAGAATGTCGGGCTTATCTTGTTTGACACCGGCGGCAGTCTTTGTCAGTTTCTCCTCAATCACAAAACCCGAGGAGACCTCCATGAGCACCCCGTCCATCGTTATCGCGAGCGCTGCCAGAACCCCGGTCGGATCTTTCAACGGGGCGTTGTCATCCGTCGCAGCGCATGATCTCGGCGCCATCGCCATCAAGGCCGTGCTGGAGCGCGCCGGCGTGGAGGCGGGTGAAGTCGACGAAGTCATTCTCGGGCAGATCCTTACCGCAGGGCAGGGGCAGAACCCGGCTCGCCAGGCAGCGATGAAGGCCGGTATTCCGCAGGAGGCGACAGCCTGGGGTCTCAATCAGCTCTGCGGTTCCGGCTTGCGTGCCGTCGCCATCGGCATGCAGCAGATCGCGACAGGCGACGCGAGGATCATCATTGCCGGCGGGCAGGAATCGATGTCGATGGCGCCGCACTGCGCGCACCTGCGCAACGGCACAAAAATGGGCGACCTGAAGATGGTCGACACCATGATCAAGGACGGCCTTACCGATGCCTTCTACGGATATCACATGGGCACGACCGCGGAAAATGTTGCCCGGCAGTGGCAGCTGACCCGTGACGAACAGGACGCCTTTGCGGTCGCTTCGCAGAACAAGGCGGAGGCCGCCCAGGTTGCCGGCCGTTTCAAGGACGAAATCGTTCCTGTCATCGTGCCCGGCCGCAAGGGCGACGTCACTGTCGATCAGGATGAGTACATCCGCATCGGTGCGACGCTCGAAAGCATGCAGAAGCTGAAACCCGCCTTCGACAAGGAAGGCACGGTCACCGCCGGCAACGCATCCGGTATCAATGATGGTGCGGCGGTCGCCCTGCTGATGACCGAGGCCGAGGCTTCGCGTCGTGGTATCGCGCCGCTCGCCCGTGTCGTCTCTTGGGCAACCGCAGGTGTCGATCCGAAGATCATGGGCACTGGCCCAATCCCGGCGTCGCGCAAGGCGCTTGAGAAGGCCGGCTGGAAGATTTCCGATCTCGACCTCGTTGAAGCCAACGAAGCCTTTGCCGCACAGGCCTGCGCCGTGAACAAAGATCTCGGCTGGGATACCTCGATCGTGAACGTCAATGGTGGCGCGATCGCGATCGGCCATCCGGTCGGCGCGTCCGGCGCCCGCATTCTCAACACGCTGCTGTTCGAGATGAAGCGTCGCGGCGCCAAGAAGGGCCTCGCCACGCTGTGCATCGGCGGTGGCATGGGTGTTGCCATGTGCCTCGAGGCATTCTGATCCGGCCTCTTCGAATGGCGGCCGTTCGCCCTTGACCCGACGAATTTCCATCCCGGCTCTTGGCCGGGATGGGCAAGTCATGCCGTTGCGACGGGAACGCGACGGTGATCCAGATGGGAACCCATAGAAGAAGAACGGGGAGGACAGCATGAGCAGAGTGGCTTTGGTAACCGGTGGCACGCGCGGCATTGGTGCTGCGATTTCGGTCGCCTTGAAGAATGCAGGCTACAAGGTCGCGGCGAACTTCGCCGGCAATGAAGAGAAGGCCAAGGCCTTCGAAGCCGAGACCGGCATTCCCGTGTTTAAATGGGATGTCTCCAATTACCAGGCCTGCGTCGACGGTATCGCTGCGGTTGAGGCTGCACTCGGTCCGGTGGAGGTGCTCGTCAACAATGCCGGCATCACCCGCGACGCGATGTTCCACAAGATGACGCCCGAGCAGTGGGGCGAGGTGATCAACACCAACCTCACCGGTCTCTTCAACATGACCCACCCGGTCTGGACCGGCATGCGTGACCGCAGCTTCGGTCGCGTCATCAACATCTCCTCGATCAATGGCCAGAAGGGCCAGATGGGGCAGGCCAACTATTCCGCGGCGAAGGCCGGCGATCTCGGTTTCACCAAGGCGCTCGCCCAGGAAGGAGCCGCCAAGGGCATCACCGTCAATGCCATCTGCCCGGGCTATATCGGGACTGAGATGGTGCGCGCCATCCCGGAAAAGGTGCTGAACGAGCGGATCATTCCACAGATCCCGGTCGGTCGTCTCGGCGAGCCCGAAGAAATCGCCCGTTGTGTCGTGTTCCTTGCCTCCGACGATGCAGGCTTCATCACCGGATCGACGATTTCCGCGAATGGTGGGCAGTTTTTCGTCTGAATTACGATGAGGTTTCGACTTCAAGGCCGGCCTTGCGCCGGCCTTGTTCGTTCCTGGGAAGCGCCATGATCCAATCGGCCGTCGATATCGCGCAATTTGCCGAGCGCCTGACAAAAGCTTGGTCGCGTGAGACCTCCAGCCTTTGGTCATCGGACAATCCGGCAAGGGGCCAGTGTGGTGTCACCAGCCTTGTTGTTCAGGACCTGTTTGGCGGCCAGATCTTAAAGACGCCCCTTCAGCAGGGGCCGCACTTCTACAACCTGATTGCCGGTCGCCGCTTCGACTTCACGTCAGTCCAGTTCGCTGAGCCGATCGACTACGAGGATCTGCCCTCGGACCGGAAAGAAGCGATGTCCGATACTAATGCGGTACAGTATCGCGCCTTGCGCGGAAGGCTCGGACTTCCTGTTAATGATTGAACTCATCAGCTGCGTGCGAAATTCTTAATATCCACCGCTGCATATGGTTAACTGATTGTTATTCCACCATATATAGCAGTGAACAAACCGGGAAGACCAATGAGTCCGCGATTCGTCGTCGATTCGTTCCGGCTTTGGTCGACCGGTTAATGCAGGGCACGAAAAAGCCGCCGAACCCTGGGGATCGGCGGCTTTTGTGCAATATGCCTGTTAGCGGCAGCGTGCTTCGTAGGTCTCGCCGTAGCGGTTGCGGTAGACGCAGTAGCCGCGGCGTTCCTGCGAATTGCCGATAAGGGCGCCAGCAACGCCACCTACGCCTGCTCCGATGGCTGCGCCACGAACATTGCCGGTCGCCACACCACCGATGACGGCGCCGGAAGCTGCGCCGATGCCGGCACCACGTTCGGTCGCCGTGCAGCCGGCGAGAGGTGCGATCAATGCGAGTGCCAGAAGGGTCTTTTTCATCGTCCTATACCTTTTCTCGTCGAGTTGGAGTTCAGTTCAGGTCAAATGCGACCCATCAACATCAGGATGATGAGGATGAGCAGTACGAGCCCCAGTCCCCCCGACGGACCGTAGCCCCAGCCGCGGCTATAGCCCCAGCTTGGCAGAGCGCCGACAAGAAGCAGAATTAGAATGACGATAAGGATGGTACTCATTTGGACCCTCTCCTGAGCCTGGATGAAAAACAGTTTGTTGTGCCGTCTGAACGCGAGCCGAGACGGTTTGTTCCGTTCGGCGAAGACGCAGACCCATCAGACGGAACAGATCAGCTGCGGGCTTCCCGGCTTGCGAGGTCATGTGGCGCGGCCGCTTCTCCTCGATCGTGGCCATGCCATCGACGAAAGCGCTGATGACCCCTGCCGTCAGGGTCTGGTGCTCGACCATCGGCAGATGACCGCAATTTCTCAGAAGAACCGTCTGCACCTGGGGCAAGAGCTTCGATACCCGCAACTGATGCGCCGAAGGAACGATGGCGTCCTCGGCTCCGACGATATTGAGCACCGGCCGCCGGATCTCGGATAGATCGCTGATCAGGCTTGTTGCCGACATGAAGCGAATGCAGGCTGCGATGTCCTCGGGCCGGGCTTGCTGCAACTGCAGCCGCACTTCTTCCATAGCCGCCACGGCGCGTTCGTTTTGCCAGGGACAACCTTTGTCGAAGACGCATTCTATCGATCCCCAGCGGAATTGCTCGCTGGTGGAGATCCAGCGCCGGAAGAACTGGCGAAACAGGAGAGGGCCAATGCGTGGTACTCGCAACAACTTGGCTGGAAGTCGTTCCTGGCCTTCGAAACGACCGCAGGCAAAGGCGCCGATCAGAACGATGGACTTCACGAGTTCCGGGTAATGCCGGGCGATCAGGAGAGACACGAAGCCGCCGGTCGAATGGCCGATCAGCGTCACCGGCCTGCCGCCGAAGTCTCGCTGGATCGCTTCGGCGTAGGCGGAAGCGACGGCTTCGGGCGTGATCGCCTGGCCTGGCTCCGTTAGTTTCCAGGGATGATGTCCTGGCAGGGCGTAAGCGGCACTGCGCGCCCTTCGCACGACGTCTGGGGAATAGGTGCGCCAGAATGACGGGGCCATGACCATGCCGTGAATCAGGACAAAGTCCTGCGGCAGGTCGTTAGCTCCAATCCATTCGGCAGGCGGCGGGGACAGTGTCATCAGGTTTCACCTCGGCGGCGCAACGTGAAGCTGTTCGCAATTGTTCCATCTCCGTGTCGTCGTCTCTCGGTGCAGCTCCTTGAGGTCCAGCGTTAACGTAATCCCGCTGCGCTCCTGATTGCGGCTCAAGAACAAAGCCTGAATCTGCCGGAGTCATCGATTCGTCGCTGATTCGTTCCCAGCCTGTTCCGGGTGTGCAAGGCTCTGATCGGACTCAGCTTTCTGCCGAATTCTGGGATGAATGCATCAAGCGCCTTGCCTTTACCCTCCTTCGTCGCCATGTGTTGGCCGAGGGTGCCGGTGTGCGGAAAAGCGCGGTCCCGACTAGCGGAGCGGTCTTTGAATACGCAACCCATGATCCTGAGTGGCCGCGGCGTCAGTGCTGTGCTGGGGCCAACCAATACCGGCAAGACCCATTTTGCCATCGAACGCATGGTCGCGCACGGGTCGGGCATCATTGGTCTGCCGCTGAGATTGCTTGCCCGTGAGGTCTACACGCGCGTGGTCGAGCGTGTCGGTGCACAAAACGTTGCACTCGTGACCGGTGAGGAGAAAATCAGCCCGCCGAAAGCGCGCTTCTCCGTTTGCACGGTCGAGGCGATGCCGCGCGAAACCAAGGCGGCCTTCGTTGCCATCGACGAGATTCAGCTCGCGGGCGATCTGGAGCGCGGGCATATCTTCACCGATCGTCTGCTGCATCTGAGGGGGCGCGAGGAAACCCTGCTTCTCGGTTCGGCGACGATGAAGTCGATCCTCATTCAGCTCTTGCCCGGGATCACCATCGTCGAACGACCCCGCCTGTCGCAGCTTTTCTATGCAGGCCAGAAGAAGATCACACGTCTGCCGCAGCGGACAGCCATCGTCGCGTTTTCCGCGGAAGAAGTTTATGCGATTGCCGAGCTGATCCGCCGCCAGAGGGGCGGGGCGGCTGTCGTGTTGGGTGCGCTCAGCCCACGGACGCGCAATGCCCAGGTCGGTCTCTACCAGGAAGGCGATGTCGAATACCTGGTGGCGACCGATGCCATCGGCATGGGTCTCAACCTCGACGTCGACCATGTCGCCTTTGCGCAGGATCGAAAGTTCGACGGCTATCAGTTTCGCAACCTCAATCCGGGCGAGCTTGGCCAGATCGCGGGTCGTGCCGGGCGTCACATCAAGGATGGCACGTTCGGTGTGACCGGACGGGTGGCTCCCTTCGATGAAGAGCTGGTCGAACGGCTGCAAACGCATCAATTCGATTCCGTCAAAGTTTTGCAATGGCGGACTGAAAAATTCGATTTCTCGTCGATTGCTGGCCTGCAGAGAAGCCTCGATGCGGTGCCGCGTGTCGAAGGATTGACGCGCGCGCTGCCGGCGACGGATCAGCAGGCGCTGGAGTATCTTTCGCGCTATCCCGAGATCGCCGACATCACCAATCGACCCGAGCGGGTGGAAAAACTCTGGGAAGCCTGCGCGCTGCCCGACTATCGGCGCATTACGCCTGCACAGCATGCTGATCTGATTCAGAGTCTGTATTTTGATTTGGTCAGGCGGGGCACCGTCAACGAGGACTTTCTCGCCGAGCAGGTGCGCCGAGCCGATCGCACCGACGGCGAAATCGATACGCTGTCGGCGCGGATCGCGCAGATCAGAACGTGGACTTATGTGTCGAACCGGCCCGGCTGGCTTGCCGATCCGACACACTGGCAAGAAAAGACGCGGGAAATCGAAGACCGATTGTCCGATGCGTTACATGAACGGTTGACGAAACGCTTTGTTGATCGCAGGACATCTGTGCTCATGAAGCGCTTGAGAGAGAATGCGATGTTGGAAGCTGAAATCAGTGTGAACGGCGATGTCTTCGTGGAAGGCCATGCCATGGGACAACTTGCGGGGTTCCGGTTCACGCCGATCTCCGGCATGGAGGGCCCGGACGCGAAGGCCGTTCAGGCGGCCGCCTACAAGGCGCTGGCGCTGGAATTCGAGGCGCGCGCCGCGCGCCTGCACGCTTCCGGCAATAATGATCTTGCCATCGGCTCGGACGGTCTCGTTCGCTGGCTGGGCGATCCGGTTGCGCGTCTGATCGGGACGGACCACATCCTGCATCCCCGTGTCATACTGCTGGCCGATGAACAGCTGACCGGCATGGCCCGGGATCACGTTGCCGCCCGCATCGAACGTTTCGTCAATCATCATATCTCGACGGTCCTGAAGCCGCTCGACGATCTGTCGCGCGCCGAAGACCTGCAGGGCCTTGCCAAGGGTCTGGCCTTCCAGCTGGTCGAAAACCTGGGCGTTCTGTTCCGCCGTGATGTCGCAGATGACGTCAAGACCCTAGATCAGGATGGCCGCGCATCGATGCGCCGTTATGGTGTGCGCTTCGGTGCCTACCACATCTTCATGCCGGCCCTTCTCAAGCCGGCGCCGGCAGAACTTATCACGCTCCTTTGGGCGCTGAAACATGACGGTCTGGACAAGCCGGGTTACGGCGATCTGATCCCGGTATTGGCTGCCGGCCGCACCTCCGTCGTCACCGATCCGAGCTATGAGCGCATGTTCTACAAGCTCGCCGGCTTCCGGTTCCTCGGCAAGCGTGCAGTCCGTATCGACATCCTCGAGCGTCTCGCCGATCTCATTCGTCCGCTCCTGCAGTGGAAGCCGGGTTCGCCGGCGCGTCCGGACGGTGCATATGATGGTCGTCGCTTCACCACGACGACTGCCATGCTGTCGATCCTCGGTGCGACCCCTGATGATATGGAAGAGATCCTGAAGGGTCTCGGCTACCGTGCGGATAGCGTTTCTGCCGAAGAAGCGGCCGCGTTCCTTGCGGCGCATAATGGCTCGGCCCCCACGGAGGCCGCAGCTGCCGAAAAGAGCGAAGACGACAGCGTCGACGATGCCGATCAGGCTGGTGAAACGGCAAGCGAAGGCGAAGCCCCTGCGGCCGTTGCCGAAGAGCAGCCCGCAGCAGCAGCGGAAGATGTCGCCTCGGCGGAGCAGCCTGCTGAAGCCACCGAGCCGAAGCCGGTACTCCTCTGGCGTCCAGGTGGCCGCAGCGACAACCAGCGTGGGACGGGCCGCCCCGGCGGCGATCGTCGTCCGCAGGGTCAGCGCAACCAGGCGCCGCGTGAAGGCGGCGAGGCTGGTGGCGAGAAGCGTGGCGAAGGTCGTCGTGACGATCGGCGCTCGGACAATCGTGGCGAGCGTCGTGACGACAATCGCGGCAAGTTTGCCGGCAAGGGCGACCGCCAGGATCGTGGCGACCGCAAGGACCGTGGTCCGCGGCCGGAGCGCGACAACAACAAGTCGCAGCCAGCACGCTTCGAGGCGAAGCCACCGCGCAAGGAGAAGCCGCTCGATCCGGATTCGCCCTTCGCCAAACTCGCGGCTCTAAAGGAACAGCTGAAGAAGTAATGGACGACAAGCAGCCACCAAGCGGTTCGCGCCAGCGCATCGACAAGTGGCTGTTCTTCGCCCGTGTAGCAAAGTCACGCAGCCTCGCGCAAGAGCGGGTGGCTGCGGGCCATGTCAGCGTCAACGGGCAGAAGGTTCGTCAACCCAGTCATCAGCTCAAGGTCGGCGACCGTCTTGATATCGCCATGCCCGAGCGTGACCTGGTGCTGGTCGTGAAGTTGCCGGGTGAGAGGCGTGGTCCCTACCAGGAAGCGAGGCTCCTCTATGAGGATCTCACGCCGCCGCCCGAGAAGAAGCCCTTCAGTCCATCCGAGCCGGGCGTTCGAGCTCCAGGCGCGGGGCGACCAACCAAGAAGGAGCGCCGGGCGCTGGATGATCTGCGCGGCGAGCCGGATTGGTCTGCTGATTAGAAAATTTCTACAAAGGCGCCCGAATTGAGGGTGTTTATCCTTGCCTTGGCAGGGATTCCGCATTAGCTCACTTGCCGTCCGACAGAAATTTCCGGTAGGGCGCGGGCCGTTCCAAACGGGGTCGTTTTCCCGACGGAACCACCCACGTTCGTCTTTCTCCTGCCGTTCGAGAACGCCATCCTGGAGTGCCGCATGACATATATCGTCACCGATAACTGCATTCGCTGCAAATACACCGATTGTGTCGAGGTCTGCCCTGTCGATTGCTTCTATGAGGGCGAAAACTTCCTCGTCATTCACCCGGACGAGTGCATCGATTGCGGCGTGTGCGAGCCGGAATGTCCTGCTGAGGCGATCAAGCCCGACACGGAGCCGGGGCTGGACAAATGGCTGAAGATCAATGCGGAATACGCAAAGATCTGGCCGAACATCACGGTCAAGAAGGAACCGATGCCGGAAGCCAAGGAAATGGACGGCGTCGATGGCAAGTTCGAGCAGTTCTTCTCGGACAAGCCGGGCTCCGGCGACTGAGGCCTTTCGGCGCGGCGTCGTGAGATGGAAGCCTGCCCAAAATTCCATCACTTGGCTGCGGATTCGCCGTTGCGTGCGCCATGATTGTGGCGCACTGCACTAAAATATTGATTTCCTCGTCTTTTTGTGATAGCGTCTCGGAACTGTTCCACTTTGCGGCATAGCTATGCCCTGAACCATCACGAAAGCAAACTCACTACCGCGCGATATACGTGACATCGGCGACACTTTTGTGTCGTGTCTCAGTCGCGACGAGGGTGGCGTTTGATTGTGTCGCGGACTGGATCAGGATGACAAGTCTCGCAACCTTGTCGTCTCATCCGGGCCTGACCGACCCGGCGCCGGCATCACGCCGGGAGCAAAACAGGGAGTATTTGAATAGAATGACGACCCAGCAGAAGAAGACTTCCTCGGCACGCCACGGCTTCAAGACCGGCGAGTCGATCGTATACCCGGCCCATGGCGTGGGTACCATCACCACCATCGAAGAGCAAGAAGTCGCCGGCATGAAGCTCGAGCTTTTTGTCATCGATTTCGAAAAGGACAAGATGCGTCTGAAGGTTCCGGTTGCCAAGGCCGTGAGCATCGGAATGCGCAAGCTGTCCGAGACAGATTTTGTCGATCGCGCGCTGAAGGTGGTTCAGGGCAAGGCTCGCGTGAAGCGTACCATGTGGTCGCGTCGCGCTCAGGAATATGATGCCAAGATCAATTCCGGTGACCTGATCTCCATCGCTGAAGTCGTTCGCGACCTCTATCGTGCCGAGAACCAGCCGGAGCAGTCCTACTCCGAGCGTCAGCTCTATGAAGCTGCTCTCGATCGCATGGCACGTGAAATCGCTGCCGTGAACAAGATGTCCGAGACGGAGGCCGTTCGCCTTGTCGAGGTCAACCTTGCCAAGGGTCCCAAGCGCGGCAAGACGATCGAAGAAGACGATACACAGGAAGAAGCGGCGTAAACCGCTTCGACTTTTGGTCATGAAAAAACCTCCGGCGAAATCCGGAGGTTTTTTTGTGCCTGCCGTCGGCCGAAGTCGATTGCCAGGCAAAGAAAAACCCCGCCGAAGCGGGGTTTCCCAGAGCCTGCCTTTAACCGTCAGTTCCGGTTTCCAAGGAAACGCAGGAGGAACAGGAAGAGGTTGATGAAGTCGAGGTAGAGACGCAGAGCGCCCATGATGGCGTTGCGGCCAGCCATCTCGCTCGAATTGCTCTCGTGATAGGACTCCTTGATCGACTGCGTGTCATAGGCGGTAAGACCGGCAAAGATCAGTACGCCGATCACTGAGATCGCGAAGTCGAGGGCCGAGGAGGCCATGAACAGGTTGACCAGCGAGGCGATGATCAGGCCGAAGAGACCCATCATCAGGAACGAGCCCATCGCCGACAGGTCACGCTTGGTGGTGTAACCATAGAGCGACAGGGCGCCGAACGAGGCGGCCGTGACGAAGAAGGTCTGCACGATGCTTGCGCCCGTGTAGATCAGGAAGATCGACGACAGCGACAGGCCCATCATTGCGGCATAGACCCAGAAGGTCGTCTGCGCGGCTGCAACGCTCATCTTGTGGATCCTGAAGCTCAGGAAGAAGACCATGGCGACCGGTGCCAGGATGACCACCCACTTCAGCGGGCTCAGGAAGATCGCCTGGCCGAAAGCCGTGAGTTCGCCGCCGGAAACCGCCAACTGAAAGGTTGCAAAGGCTGCGATACCGGTGATGGCGAGGCCCAATGCCATCAGGTTGTAGACCTTCAGCATATAGGCGCGCAGACCTTCGTCGATCATCGTGGCCGACTGGGTCTGACCCTGACGGCTCTGATAGTTGCGAAGTTCGGACATGTTTTCCTCTCTCAAAGCTTCGATATTGGACAGCAGAGCCCGGATGGCTCCCGCGCCGCTGCGAAGCCCAGCATGCGTGCTTTCAATATGAGAGGTTCCCCCGTCCACGACAAGGGCCACAATCTTAAATCGCGGTAATACTGCGGGCGGCGGGGTCTTGCCCGCCGCATCCGACCTTAAAGCTCGCGAAGGACAGGGGCTGCCTTCTGACCGAGGATGCGCCAGGTTCCGGCCAGACCGATACCGATCGTGACCACCAGCGCGATCACGAGGGTCATCGCTGCGACATCGGGCAGGAAGTTGGACGGCAGCTTCATGATCTGGCTGAGCACGAACCAGGCGATCCCGCCACCGGCTACGAGCGCAAAGAGCGCCGTGGCCGCGCCAAGCAGCATGTATTCGTAGGTGAAGGCGCGGATCAGCATGGCGCGGGTCGCCCCCAGCGTCTTCAGGATGACTGCATCATGGGTGCGTGCCCGGTTGCCGGCTGCCAGTGCACCCGACAGAACCAGGACGGACGCAATCAGCGCGATGGCAGCGGCCGCACGGATCGCCGTTGCCAGCTGTCCGACGAGGCGATCGACGACATCGAGGGCGTCCTTCACCCTGACGGTCGTGATTGTCGGGAACTGTTGTGTGACCGAGCGCAGGATCGAGGCTTCCTCCGCGGAGGTCGCGTCCTGGTCGATCAGCGTCGCCAGCCAGGCATGAGGGGCGCCGGCGAAGGTGTTCGGCGAGAACACCATGACGAAATTCATCGACAGGCTTTCCCATTCGACGGTGCGGAAATTGGCGATCTTCGCCGTGATGTTGCGGCCGAGGACATTGATGGTGATCGTGTCGCCAATCTTCAGGCCGAGCTCGCGCCCTTCCTGCTCTGCAAAGGAGACGAGCGGCTCCCCGGTGTAGCCGTCCGCCCACCATTCACCCTCGGTGACGGTGCTATTTTCCGGTATGTTCTTCGCATAGGTCAGACCACGGTCGCCGCGCAAAACCCAGCGGCCTTCCGGCGGCACCTCGACCTTGGCGACATCGGTGCCGTTGAGCTCGACGATACGGCCGCGCAACATTGGTACCTCGATCAGCTTGCCTTCGGGTGCCATGCCTTCGACGAGATTGCGGAAGCCGTCAATCTCACCGCTCTGGATGTCGACGAAGAAGAAGTTCGGTGCCCGCTCCGGCAGGTTTCCGGTCAGCTCACGTCGCAGGTTGCCATCGATCAGCGCGAGCGCCACGAGCAGGCTGAGGCCAAGGCCGAGCGACAGTGTGACTGCAGGGGTCAGGGCTCCGGGGCGGTGGATATTGCCGACGGCAAGCCTCAAGGCTGCGGAATGGATCGGAGGGCTGCGCTTCGCAAGCCAGGCGATGCCCATGGCAACCACACGGAGCAGCACGAAGCCTGCCGCCATGGCGGCCAGGAAGATCGTCGCGATCCGCTGTTGCTCCGAGGTGAAGATGGCAAGCGCCGCCAGGGCGCCGAGCGCCAACGCCATGGCAAACAGGTATGGCCAGGACGGAAGGCCCGAAGCTTCGAAGCCCTGCTCGCGGAACAGTGCCGTCGCCGGCACCTTGCGGGCATGGCCCAGCGGCAGGATGGCAAAGGCAAAGGTGACCAGCATGCCGAAGACGGCCGCCAGAAGAAGTGCGCGCGGATAAAGCGTTGCTTCGGCGGAGATCGGCAGGATGCCGGAGAGATAATTTGCGACGATTGGTGGGGCGATTGCACCGAGCACGAGGCCGGCGAGGATACCCACGGATGCCACCAGAGTGATCTGGATCAGGTAGACCATGACAACGACCGAGGCCGGTGCGCCGACGCATTTCAGAGTGGCGATGACGGTTCGTTTGGAATCGAGGAAGGCGCGAACGGCATTGGCGACGCCGACCCCGCCGACCACAAGCGCCGTGAGGCCGACCAGAGTCAGGAACTGCGAGAAGCGCTCGACATTCTCCGTCAGGGCGGGAGCCGCCCGATCACTGCTGCGGATCGACCATCCTGCCGTCGGATGCTCGGCTTGAGCGCGCTCGCGAATGGCATCTGCCGTCGGTGCGGGCTCGTTATAGCGGATTTTGTAGGCGTGTTCGACGAGGCTGCCGGTCGCCACTAGGCCGCTTGTGAAGAGGCCTTCGCGGCTGGTCAGGAAGCGCGGGGCAAAGCCGAAACCGTCAGAGATCGAATCTGGCTCTGTGACGATCGTGCCGTTGATCCGGAACCGAGCATTGCCGACGAGCAATTCGTCGCCGACCTTCATGTTCATGCGTTCAAGCAGAAGAGGGGCGACAACCGCGCCATAGGCGCCATTGTCCGCAACGAGCAATTCGGAAAGTGGCTGGTCAGGGGCGGCGATCAGTCTGCCATAGAGCGGATAGGCTTCATCAACCGCCTTGATTTCGACCAGTGACTGATCCGATCCGTCCGGCAGGCGGGCCATGGAGCGCAGATTGGTGGTGACGGAGACCGTGCCGAAGCCTTCGAGGAATGCCAGCTCGTCCGAGGTCGCCTCGCGATTGTCGAGTTCGAAACGAACGTCGCCAGCCAGGAGCGTCCGTCCTTCCGATGAGATGGCATTAGTGATTGCTGTCGATACGGAGTTCACGGCTGCGATCGCACCGGTTCCCAGCGCAATGCAGGCGAGGAAGATGTAGAAGCCACTTAGGCCGCCACGCAGTTCGCGCAGGGCGATACGGAAGGCAATGGACAGACGCGTGCCGAAGGATGTCATGCGGACACCGAAGCGAGACGGGTCTGCTCGGTTCGGCTGTCTCCGGCGATGCGGCCGGATGCCACCTTGATCTGCCGGGTGCAGCGGGCGGCAAGCGCCGTATCGTGGGTGACGAGGATCAGTGTCATGCCGCGTTCCTGCTGCTTGGAAAACAGAAGGTCAGCGATCTGGCGGCCGGTCTCTGTGTCGAGATTGCCGGTCGGCTCATCGGCGATCAGGACAGCGGGAGACGGCGCGAGCGCTCGGGCGATCGCCACGCGCTGCTGTTCACCACCGGAGAGCTGGCCCGGATAATGGCTAAGGCGCTCCCCGAGGCCGACGGACTCCAGTTCCTTGCGTGCGATGTCAAAGGCGCCCTTCACATTGGCGAGTTCCAGAGGAACTGCGACGTTCTCGAGCGCCGTCATGTTGGCGATCAGATGGAAGGACTGGAAGACGATGCCGATGTTCTTGCCGCGGAAATCGGCGAGCCGGTCTTCACTCAGGGTGTGAAGCGGCGTGTTGCGAACGTGGATCTCGCCACTGTCGAGGCGTTCGAGGCCGGCCAGCACCATCAGAAGCGTCGATTTGCCAGAGCCGGATGGCCCGACGATGCCCACAGCTTCACTTTCAGCGATCGAAAGATCGATGCTCTTCAAGACGTGAACGGATGCTGCGGCGTTGCCAAGGGTGAGATCGGCGCTTTTCAGTTCGATGATGCTGTTTCTCACACTCATCCATCCTATATCTGCGGGAATGAAGCTTCGCCGCACTGCGGCATTCTTGCCAATCTAGGGAAGCCACCATGACATTTAAAGCAGTGCTCCTTCATTTCGCCGTGATCCTGCTGGCCACCTTTGCCGGTCCGCGGATTGCTGCGGCCGAACCGCTCCAGCTAGTGGGCCTCGGTGACAGCCTGATGGCAGGCTATCAATTGCCACAGGAAGACGCCTTGCCGGCCCAGCTGCAGCGCGAGCTTGTGGCCAAGGGACATGACGTCGTGATCAGCAATGCCGGCGTTTCTGGCGATACGACCTCCGGCGGTCTTTCTCGCGTCGACTGGTCGGTGCCGGAGGGGACCGATGGCGTCATCCTCGAACTGGGCGCCAACGACGCACTGCGCGGTATTCCGCCGGAGCAGACCGAGAAGAATCTGGAGCAGATCATTATCCGGCTGAAAGAGCGGGATATCCCGATCCTGCTCGTGGGTATGCTGGCGCCGCCGAATATGGGTGATGACTACGGCAAGAGGTTCAATGCGATCTATCCACGGCTTGCCGAAAAACATGGTCTGCCGCTCTACCCCTTTGTGCTCGACGGCGTGATCACCGAACGCAGCCTCCTGCTCGAGGACGGGATGCACCCCAACACGGAAGGCCTGAAGCTGATGGCAGAACGTATCCTGCCTCTCGCCGAATCTTGGGTGGCAGGCATCAAGGGGCAGTCAAACTAAACGCTTGCGCCTGATGTCATTGCATGATTCGCTGTGAGCACCTGCAAAAGATTCGGGGAGCGCTCCATGCCGAGATTGTTCACTGCCCTCGAAATTCCGCGCAGCGCAGCAATGAGCCTTTCATTGCTGCGCGGTGGTCTCCCCGGGGCTCGCTGGATCGATGTGGAGAATTACCACATCACGCTGCGCTTCATCGGTGATGTGGATGGCCGAACGGCAGACGAAGTCGTCGACAGGCTCGACCGGATCGACCGCCCCGAATTCTCCCTGACCCTGAATGGTATCGGTTCCTTTGGTTCAAAGAAGCCGCATTCGATCTGGGCAGGCGTCTCTCCTGCGCCCGAACTCTTCGCGCTGCAGAGCGAGATCGAGCGCATCTGCCAGCGCATCGGCTTGCTGCCGGACCCACGCAAGTTCACCCCGCACGTGACACTTGCCCGCTTGAAGGCCTCGCGCGTCGAGGATGTCGTTCACTACCTGAGCGGCCGTGGCAACTTCCATACCATGCCATTTTGCGTTGGACGCTTCGTGCTCCTGTCGTCCCGGGAATCCGTCGGCGGCGGTCCCTATCTCACCGAGGAGATCTTCCCTCTCTACGAGACGGGTGGTTACTCGAATTTCGAGACGACCGCGCAGCAGCCCGAAAAAAGCATGCTGTAGACCCGCTCGAAATCTTCAGTTTCACCGTAGTAGGGGTCGGGCACATCTTCTTGCCTCCCGAAAGCGAGCTCGGCGAAGAGATGCAGGGCAGCTGTCGCGTCCTGCGGCCGAAGCGTTTGCAGGCTTGCGAGATTGCTTCTGTCCATCGCGACCACCAGATCGAACCGGCCGAAGTCCTGTGGCTGCACCTGGCGGGCGCGCTGCCGGGAGATGTCGATCCCGTTTGCCGCCGCGGCCTTGATCGACCGGCGATCCGGCGGATTTCCGATGTGCCAGTTGCCAACTCCGGCCGAAGCGATCACGGGCTTTTCGCTGGTCCCTGCGGTAAGGTGGCGGTAGATTCCTTCCGCCAGCGGTGACCGGCAAATGTTGCCCAGGCAGACGAAGAGAATGGATGGTGCCGGCATCGGTTGATCCAGAAGGAGGAGTTTCAGCATGAAATACGAGAAACTGGATACGACGTCCATCGCAGCGCGATTGGAGGAGTTGCATGGCTGGGCGCTGGGGCGTGATGGTGCCGCGATCGAAAAACACTTCGTCTTCCGCGATTTTCGCCAGGCCTTCGGCTTTATGGCGGAATGTGCGCTGGCTGCGGAAAAGCTCGATCATCACCCGGAATGGTTCAATGTCTATAAAAAGGTCGATGTGACCCTCACGACCCATTCTGCCGGCGGTGTGACGGAACTCGATTTCAAGCTCGCCGTTCTCATGGAACTGGCAGCTGCCAGGAACGGATGACGGTGATTGAAATTGCAGGCTGCCATTCACATATGATTGATCGGGTCCGAACGAAAGGATCGATGGGCTATGGATGACGTGAAGATCGGTGAGATCCTGCTTCCCGGCGACGAGGAAACCCAGGAGCGACAGGAAGCGAAGGTTCGTAGCCGTTTTTGGCCAACCTTCAAAAAGGCTGCCCGACAGATACCGTTTTCGCGGGATCTTGTGGCCGCTTACTACTGTGCCACGGATCGCGAAACGCCCTTTCGTGTCAGGGGTATCCTGTTGGCGGCTTTGGGCTATTTCGTCCTGCCGATCGATGTCGTGCCAGATATTCTCGCGGTTGTCGGCTTCACCGATGACATCGCGGTACTCACCACGGCGATCGCCCTGATCAACAGGCATATCAAGGATCGCCACTATGAGGCAGCCGACGTCGTCCTGGCGGACAAGGAGAGGCGGGCCTGAACTTTGCCCCAGGCTGCCTTGATGCCCAAAGCAGCCCAACTCTTGCCTTTTTCTTTCCTTCTACATCATCGGCAGGACCGAGGTCCCAAACCGTTTTTTGCCGGATTTTGGGGCGCTAGACGGTATGCCGACACCGAATGTGACAACAAGGCGTGCGTCGTTCACCGTTTGGTAAGGTAAATTAAGTCAAACTGAACACAGGTTTTGACGATGAGCGCCCGGTCTTTTGGCTGGGTGATGGATGGAAACAACCGGCAGGAAGACATGTTCGTAAGAAGTAGCGTAACCGCACTGGCAATCCTCCTGGCGAGCAGCGGGCTCGCCAACGCGCAATCGCCCACGCGAATCGAGCAGTTCAGGGCCTGGGGTGCCTACTCCTACAAGTCGAATGGCGGCACCGTGTGCTACGTGCTTTCCGTTCCGACGGCCAAGGAGCCGGCGAGTGTCAATCATGGCGACATCTTCTTTGTCGTCTCGCAGCGCCCGGGTCAGAACATCTCGTATGAGCCACAGGCCATGATGGGTTACCCGATGAAGGGCGACTCCAAGGTGAATGTGACGATCGACAACAAGAATTTCGTGCTGTTCGTCAAGGACAGCTCGGCATGGGTCGAAAACGCAGCCGAAGAACCGGCACTCGTTGCCGCCATGAAGGGCGGCTCGACCATGACCGTCAAGGCGACGTCGGCTCGCGGCACGGCCACAAGCTACACCTACTCGCTTTCGGGGATCTCTGCCGCGCTGCAGAAGATCGAGAACTGCAGGTAAGCCTGCATTGCATGTTTGGTTTGGGGAAGGCCGGCGCAACATCGCCGGCCTCCTTCATTTCTGCATGACCGCCCTTCGTGAGGTCGGGGTGACGGAAGGCAAAAAAGCTGCTATTGGCCGCTGCAAATGAAAGCGATGGGGCCGTTCCCCTGTTCGCAAGGTCCACGAATCCATATCTGCCAGCCGGGAAAGCGCTCCATCCGAGCGTCTTTGTCCTGTGGTCCAGAGGTCCAGACGATGACTGTCACCGTGACGCTTCCAGAGCGTAGCCAGACTGCGGCCCCGCTTCGCCCGGCCGCTTCCCTTGAGAAACCGAGCCTCATCGGCCTCGATCGTGAAGCCTTGGGCGCTGCTCTGCGGGACAAGGGTGTGCCCGAGAAGCAGATCAAGATGCGCGTGGCGCAGATCTGGAACTGGCTCTACGTTCGCGGCATCTCCGACTTCGATCACATGGCGAATGTCTCCAAGGACATGCGTGAAATGCTGAAGACGCATTTCACCATCGCGCGCCCGGAAATCGTCGAAGAGCAGGTGTCCAACGACGGCACGCGCAAGTGGCTGCTACGCTTTCCTCCGCGCGGTGCCGGCCGTCCGGTCGAGGTGGAAAGCGTCTATATCCCGGAAGAAGGACGCGGCACGCTCTGTATCTCGAGTCAGGTCGGCTGCACGCTGACCTGTTCCTTCTGTCACACCGGCACCCAGAAGCTGGTGCGCAACCTGACGGCCGAGGAAATCCTCTCGCAGCTTCTGCTTGCCCGTGACCGTCTCGGCGATTTCCCGGACCGTGAAATTCCCGTCGGCACGATGATGCCGTCGAGCGATCGCAAGATCACCAATATCGTCATGATGGGCATGGGCGAGCCGCTCTACAATTTCGAAGAGGTGAAGAAGGCGCTGCTGATCGCGACTGATGGCGATGGCCTGTCACTGTCCAAGCGTCGCGTCACGCTGTCGACTTCCGGCGTCGTACCGGAGATCTACCGGACCGGCGAAGAGATCGGCGTGATGCTGGCGATCTCGTTGCATGCCGTGCGCGATGAGCTCCGCGACATGCTGGTACCGATCAACAAGAAGTATCCGCTGAAGGAGCTGATCGAAGCCTGTCGCAACTATCCGGGCTTGTCGAATGCCCGCCGCATCACCTTCGAATATGTGATGCTGAAGGACGTCAACGACAGCCTCGAGGATGCCAAGGGGCTGATCCAGCTCTTGAAGGGCGTTCCGGCGAAGATCAACCTGATCCCGTTCAACCCGTGGCCGGGCACCAATTACCAGTGTTCAGACTGGGCGCAGATCGAGAAATTCGCGGACTTCATCAATCAGGCGGGTTTTGCCTCGCCGATCCGCACACCGCGTGGCCGCGATATTCTTGCTGCCTGCGGTCAGCTGAAGTCGGAATCGGAGCGCATGCGCAAGACCGAGCGTCTGGCGTTTGAAGCGATGATGATCGCCAATCACGGCGAAGACGACGATTGAGGGTGAGGCGGGACGGTTGTCCTGCTTTCGATCCTACTTGGCCTGCGTCATGAAGATCTTCACCGCGAAGATCGAGAAGACGCCGGCGAAGGTGTAGTCGATGCCACGCAGCACCTTGCGGTTCGTCTGCAGCCAGCTCGACATGAAATCCGCTCCATAGACGATACCGACGCCGATCGGCAGCGACAGGATGATAGACCACATGCCGAGGAAGATCAGCTTGCCCGTCACGTTTGGGTCGGTGGCGGTGACGAATTGCGGCAGGAAGGTCATGAAGAAGATGATGACCTTGGGGTTCAGGAGATTGACCCAGAGCCCGTTCAGGAAGGCGCCCTTCTTCGAGACGACCGCATCACCATCCGCCTTGATGACGAAGTTCGAGCCGTGCCTGACAGCCTGCAGAGCGAGCCAGAGCAGATAGGCAGCTCCCCCGGTCTTCAGGAGCATAAATGCCGTCGGCGAGGCGACAATGAGGGCCGAAATGCCGAAGGCGACCAGCATGGTGTGGATCGAGATCCCGAAGCTGGTTCCGGCGAGCGTCATCAGGCCAATCGTCCGACCGTCGCGTAGGGAGCGGCTGATCCACAGCGTCATGTCGGGACCGGGCGTGATCGCCAGCAGCAGAAGTGCAAGACTGAAGGCAAGAAAGACGGGAAGGCTCGGGATAAAATCCATTGATGTCACCGTATGACGAAGCACCCGCGACCTGCGGGTGCTCAATCCATAACGGCCTTCAGCGAGCTTGCCAATCAGCCCTTGGGAACGGACAGGTAGGTCTTGAAGGCGTCGGCGTAGTCGGGATGCCAGCGCGAGAGTGGCGGGCGGTTTTCGATGATATCGCCGGCGGCCCAGGCGATGCGCTTCTCGTCCAGCGCGCGGTTCACATCGTTATCCGGGCAGAGAATATAGAAGTCGCCACTGACAAGGCTTTCCAGCATGAACTCGACAGTCTCTTCCGGCGTCCATGCGCCGGACGGCTTCTCGGTGCGGCCGTTCGCCGTCAGGCCCGTGAAGACGAAGCCGGGGATCAGCAGGTGGGCGGTAACATTGCAGTCCGGCGTGTTGCGCAGCTCGTGCTGAAGCGCTTCGGTGAAAGCTTTCACGCCGGCCTTCGAGATATTGTAGGCCGGGTCGCCCGGGGGCGTCGTGATGCCCTGCTTGGAGCCTGTGTTGATGATGAGGGCCGCATCCTTGTGGGCGACCATGCCCGGGCCGAAGGTGCGGGTGCCATTGATGACGGCCATCAGGTTGACGCCGAGCACATTGTCCCAGTTGGCTTGCGGACCGAACAGCGCACTGCCCGGCTGGATACCCGCATTGTTCATCAGCACATGCACGCGTCCGAAACGCTGGATGACGGCGCGCTCCAGCGCTTCGAGTTCGTCCAGTTTCGACACATCTGTGCCTATTGCAACGACATCCGTGTCACCACTAGCGGAAAGTGCTGCAACCTCCAGGGCTGCCGCGGCCAGCTGGTCGCCTTCGAGGTCAACCAGAACGACGCAGAGACCCATGCCAGCAAATGCCTTGGCGCTGGCGAGGCCGATGCCCGAGGCGGCGCCGGTGATGACGGCGACATGACCTTTTTCGAGAGCGGGATGCTGGGTCGTCATGGCGAACTCCTTCAGAACCTGTAGTGTTGTGGCTGGTCGCGATATGGTACCCTGCCCGGACATCGTCAACGTGACAGCGCTCGATGGAGGCAATGCTGCCCATGAACAAGGTTACGACCGTCACGGTCTCGGGGGAACTGGCGGAGTTCATCGAAGCCAAAATTTCTGCTGGAGATTATGCCTCGGAAGCCGAGGTCATTGAGGCTGCCCTCGCATTGCTGCGTGATGAGGTGGATGGACTTGCCGCTATCCAGGCTGCTATCGATGAGGGTGAGGCCTCTGGTCAGCCGCAGCCGTTTGACTTTGATGAGTTCATCGATCGCAAGCGTCGCCGCTCCGCCGCCGAATGAAGCCCCTGATTGTTTCGCCGCGGGCTGCTCACGACCTCGACGCGCTGTTCGACTACACCGAAGAGCGTTGGGGTTTGGATCAGGCGATTGCATACACGCTTGGGATCAGGCGCAACCTTCAAGAAATCTGCGGGGGACGACGCTATGGCCGGAAAATTCCCGGACTTAGGAAAGCCTATCTCAGCTTAGCGTATCAATCCCACTACCTCATCTATCGAGAGACGTCGCATTCCATAGTGCTGATCCGGATCCTTCACCGGCGCATGAATATTGGTCGCCATCTCTGACCCAGTTGCCTCCCGCCCTTGCACACCAGCGGAATCTCGCTAAAAGTGCCGCCATTCTTGATCCAGGCGGGGTTTGAGCCTCGCTCCTTCCAGACGGAACATCGACATGGCACTCCCCAAAGACGTGAAGAAAGTCGTCCTCGCCTATTCCGGCGGTCTCGACACCTCGATCATCCTGAAATGGCTCCAGACCGAACTCGGTGCTGAAGTCGTGACCTTCACCGCCGATCTCGGCCAGGGCGAAGAGCTCGAGCCGGCCCGCAAGAAGGCCGAGATGCTCGGTATCAAGGAGATCTTCATCGAGGACGTGCGCGAAGAGTTCGTGCGTGATTTCGTCTTCCCGATGTTCCGCGCCAATGCCGTCTATGAAGGCGTCTACCTGCTCGGCACTTCGATCGCCCGTCCGCTGATCTCCAAGCACCTGATCGACATCGCCAAGAAGACCGGCGCCGATGCCATCGCCCACGGCGCGACCGGCAAGGGCAATGACCAGGTTCGTTTCGAACTCTCGGCCTATGCGCTGAACCCCGACATCAAGATCATCGCACCCTGGCGCGACTGGGCGTTCAAGAGCCGCACCGATCTGCTCGCCTTCGCCGAGCAGAACCAGATCCCTGTTGCCAAGGACAAGAAGGGCGAAGCGCCGTTCTCCGTCGATGCCAATCTCTTGCACTCCTCGTCCGAGGGCAAGGTTCTCGAGGATCCGTCCGTCGAAGCGCCGGAATACGTGCATATGCGCACGATCTCGCCGGAAGCCGCACCGGACAAGGCCACGATTATCAAGGTCGGCTTCGAAAAGGGTGATGCCGTCTCGATCAATGGCGTCCGTATGAGCCCGGCCACGCTCTTGGCTGAACTCAACACCTATGGCCGTGACAACGGTATCGGCCGTCTCGACCTCGTCGAGAACCGCTTCGTCGGTATGAAGTCGCGCGGCGTCTACGAGACCCCCGGCGGCACGATCCTTCTTTCGGCACACCGTGCGATCGAATCGATCACGCTCGACCGTGGTGCAGCCCACCTCAAGGACGAGATCATGCCGCGTTACGCCGAGCTGATCTATTACGGCTTCTGGTTCTCGCCGGAGCGCGAAATGCTGCAGGCTCTCATCGACAAGAGCCAGGAGCATGTCGAAGGCGAAGTGACGCTGAAGCTCTACAAGGGCAATGTCATGGTCATCGGCCGTGAATCGACGAAGTCGCTCTATTCCGACCAGCTCGTCACCTTCGAAGACGACCAGGGCGCCTACGACCAGAAGGACGCCGCCGGCTTCATCAAGCTGAACGCGCTTCGGCTGCGCACGCTCGCCAAGCGCAATCTCGGCAAATAAGCCAGTTCAGACATTCAAGATCGCCCGTCTCCCCCTCGGGGGAGGCGGGCTTTTTCATGCCTTGCGTTCGAGGTGGCGGAGCCAGAAGAAACCGGCGACAGCGCTCAGTTCCATGAAGGGTATGATGATGCCGAAGGCGGTCAAGGGATCGCCGATCGATGCGGCGATAACCCCGCCGGCAAAGCCTGCGCTCATCTGCAGGAAACCGGTTAAGGCGGATGCCGATCCCGCAATATGCGGGAAGGGAGCCATGCTCGTCATCACGACATGGGGGCTCAGGAAGGCCAGACCGAAGGTGCAGACGGCCACCGGGGCCATGACGGAAAGGAAGAAGGGCGGCACGAATGCGACCGAAAGCGCCATGATGACAGCGCCCAGGCCGCAGAGGGCTATGCCGATCCGAGACGCCGTCAGCCCCGAAATCTTGCGGGAGACGAGTTTCAGGGTGAGCGATCCTGCGAGGTATGCGCCTGATTGCATCAGCATGCCCAAACCAAACGCGGTCGGTGTCAGGCCGACCTCGTTGATCAGGACGAAGGGCAACATGGTCGACTGCGCATAGAGCGCGCCGATAGTGCCACTCAGGACGAGCGATGCTGCAAGGAAGCGGGCATTGCGGGCGACCTCGATATAGTTGCGCCACAACCGGCTGGGCCGCAAACGACCCATGTCCGGGACGATTGTTTCCCGGAGCAGAAACACCGTGAAGGCCATCGCCACCAGGCCGAAGGCGACCATCAGCAGGAAAACCGCATTCCAGCCGAAAGCGGCGAGCGTCAGCCCGCCGAGGGTTGGCCCCATGGCCGGGCCCACCGCGAGAAAGATGCCGATCGTGTTGAGAATGCGGGAGGCATCCGCGCCGGTGTAGAGGTCTCGAACGATCGCGCGCCCGACGACAACGCCGACGGAAGCGCCGATGCCCTGGACGAGGCGCGCGGCGAGAATGAACTCGACGCTGGGGGCCAGCGTCGCGAGAAGTGATCCAACGAGATAGATTGCCAGAAAGATCAACGTTGCCTTCTTGCGTCCGAGCGCATCAGCGAGGGGGCCTGCGACCAGCTGGGCAAGCGCGAACCCGGCGAAGAACATCGAGAGGCTGAGTTTGATTGCTGCATCGGTCGTGCCGAAGGCGCGTACCAGCTCTGGCATGGCCGGTGTGTAGATGGCCATGGAGATTGGGCCGAGCGTGGTCAGGAAAGCACCGAGGAAGGTGGTGCGACGCTCGCTCATGCGCATCGGTGTCATCAGAACTCGTCCGGAATCAAGAAGAAAGGCGCCACTGCGGCGCCTCCTGCTGATGACTTAGTGCGATTGTGGTCCGGGATCGAGTGCCAATTGTCGCTTCCTGCGCGATCAGGTCGATTTCGAAAAGAAATCCAGAACCTTCGAATAGGAGCCCGCCATGTCCATGTCGCCGATCATCTCGGCAAGCGACTGCTGTGTCCGGTAGTATTCCGCATAGTCGAAATGGGAGTCGTCGGTCAGTGTGGACAGATCCATCATCTTGCCGTTGCGATCGACGATCTGCAAGGGCAGCTCCGTCGAGAGTTCGCGATAGGTGTCGGCGTCGATCTCTTCCCGCTGAAAGCTCTCCGACGCAATCTCGCGCAAGCGGCGGGGCGTCATGCTGGCGAAGACCGACAACGCCTCTTCGAAAACCTCGGTTTCTTTCGAGACCGCTACCTTCGGCGAAAGCTCAGGTAGGCCGACATTGGATTGCGGGCTGCTTTCTTTGACGCGAAGGGAGGATGCGCCTACCGGTTGGATCGGAAAGATTTCCATGGCCGTGACCGTCCTTTCATAGGATGTATCGATCTATGTTCTTATTCGAAACTACGTCAATCAGCGCCTGAACCCGTGGTGGAAAAATTCTGCCTTGTTCACCGATTTTTGCGTGCTCACCCATATGTTGCCGGGATAACATGGAGGAAAATCAGTGCTTCGCTCCTTTGCAGCGCGAAGCTTCAGGAGGTTTTCGCATGGTCCAGTCGTCTGTTTTCAATCCCGCCGTCACCGAGTGGCAGGGGCCGCATGGCCTGCCGCAGTTCGAGAAGGTTGGCGACGACGACTATGCGCCGGCCTTTGACGCGGCGCTGAAAGAGCACGACGCGGAAATCGATGCGATCGCAGGTAATCCTGAACCGGCGACTTTCGCGAACACGATCGTTGCACTGGAAATCGCGGGCGACGCGCTCTCCCGTGTGTCGGCCCTGTTCTGGAACCGTGCCGGTGCCCATACCAATCCCGACATCCAGGCTCTGGAGCGCGAGATCGCGCCGAAGATGTCGCGCCACTATTCGAAGATCGGCATGAACGCGGCGCTGTTCCGCCGCATCGATGACCTCTGGACACGCCAGGCGGATCTCGGGCTGACGGTTGAGCAGACCCGCGTTCTGGAACGCCACTGGAAGGGCTTCGTGAAAGCGGGTGCCAAGTTGCCGAAGGCCGAGCAGGAGCGTCTGGCGGCGATCAACGAAAGGCTCGCGAGCCTCGGTGCCAGTTTCGGCCAGAACGTCCTCGCCGACGAATCGTCGTGGACCCTGCCGCTTGTCGGCGAGGAGGATCTCGCTGGTATCCCCGCCTTCCTGCGCGATGCCATGGCGTCTGCGGCTGCCGCCCATGGCGGCGGACACAGCCATGTGGTGACACTGTCGCGGTCGATCATCGAGCCCTTCCTCACCTTCTCCGAACGTCGCGACCTGCGCGAGATCGCCTTCAAGGCCTGGACCACGCGCGGCATCAATGGCGGGGCAACGGACAACCGGGAAATCGTCAAGGAAACCCTGGCTCTCAGGGCAGAGAAGGCGGCTCTGCTCGGCTACAAGGACTTTGCCTCCTACAAGCTCGACAACACGATGGCGAAGACACCGGAAGCGGTGAACGGTCTCCTGATGCAGGTCTGGGAAAAAGCGGTCTCTCAGGCGCGCGCCGAAGAGGCCGAGCTTGCCGCCTTGATTGCTGAAGAGGGAAAGAACCATGACGTCGCGCCGTGGGACTGGCGCCACTACGCCGAAAAGCTCCGGGCACAGAAGTTCAATTTTTCCGAAACCGAACTGAAGCCCTATCTGCAGCTCGAAAAGATCATCGAGGCCTGCTTCGACGTCGCGGGCCGCATCTTCGGCATCCGCGCCGTGCCGCTTGCCAATGTCGTTGGCTATCATCCGGATGTGCGGGTCTTCGAGATCCGCGACCGGAACGACAAGCTGGTGGCGCTTTTCCTCGGTGACTATTTCGCCCGTTCATCGAAGCGCTCGGGTGCCTGGATGAGCAGTTTCCAGGCGCAGCACCGGCTGCCGCTGAAGAACGGCCGCCAGGGTGAGCTGCCGATTATCTACAATGTCTGCAATTTCGCCAAGCCCGAGCCCGGCAAGCCGGCGCTGCTGTCACTCGACGATGCCCGCACACTCTTCCACGAATTCGGCCACGCCGCACATGGCATGCTGTCGGATGTCACCTATCCTTCTGTCTCGGGCACGGGCGTATCACGAGACTTCGTCGAACTGCCGTCGCAGCTCTACGAACACTGGCTGACTGTGCCGCAAATCCTCAAGACCTATGCGGTCCACTACCAGACCGGCGAACCGATGCCGCAGGCATTGCTCGACAAGGTGCTCGCCGCCCGAACCTTCAACGCGGGCTTCAACACCGTCGAATTCACCTCGTCGGCGCTCGTTGATATGGCCTTCCACACACGCGGGGCGGTCGAAGACCCGATTGCGGTGCAGGCCGAGGTGCTCGAGAAGATCGGCATGCCCGCTTCGATCGTCATGCGCCACGCCACGCCGCACTTCCAGCATGTGTTTTCCGGTGACGGCTATTCTGCCGGCTACTATTCCTACATGTGGTCGGAAGTCCTCGATGCCGACGCCTTCGCGGCCTTCGAGGAGACCGGCAATCCCTTCGATCCGGAGATGGCATCGAAGCTCAAGACCCACATTTATGCCTCGGGTGGATCGGTCGATCCGGAGGATGCCTACAAGGCATTCCGCGGCAAGCTGCCAAGCCCGGAGGCGATGCTGAAGAAGAAAGGGCTTGCCGCTTAAGGCTTGCAGTGCACCCGAAATTTGCCGTCGGCGGTAACCATCGCCGGCGCATCGGGCGTTTCCCCCTTTCGCAAATGCAAAAAACAAGGTATGAGCGCGCCAAAGTAAATCGGCGCCACTCTCCCGTATTGCGCCCCAGCTATCAGAGATCACAAACATGAAAATGCGCAACATCGCGATTATCGCGCACGTCGACCATGGAAAAACGACCCTTGTGGACGAGCTTCTGAAGCAGTCGGGGTCTTTCCGTGAGAACCAGCGCACCGCCGAGCGCATGATGGATTCGAACGACCTCGAAAAGGAACGTGGCATCACGATCCTGGCCAAGGCGACTTCGATCGAGTGGAAGGGGCACCGCATCAACATCGTCGATACGCCCGGTCACGCCGACTTCGGCGGTGAAGTAGAGCGTATCCTGTCGATGGTGGACGGCGCGATCGTTCTGGTCGACTCGTCTGAAGGCCCGATGCCGCAGACCAAGTTCGTTGTCGGCAAGGCGCTGAAGGTCGGTCTTCGCCCGATCGTCGCGATCAACAAGATCGACCGCCCGGACGGCCGCCACGAAGAAGTCATCAACGAAGTCTTCGACCTCTTCGCCAATCTCGATGCGACCGACGATCAGCTCGACTTCCCGATCCTGTACGGCTCTGGTCGCGATGGCTGGATGAACGTGAACCCGGAAGGTCCGAAGGATGCCGGTCTCGCGCCGCTTCTCGACCTCGTGCTCGAGCATGTTCCGGAGCCTAACGTCGAAGAAGGCCCGTTCCGCATGATCGGAACGCTTCTCGAAGCCAACCCCTTCCTCGGTCGCATCATCACCGGTCGTATCGCTTCCGGCTCGATCAAGCCGAACCAGGCTGTCAAGGTTCTCGCCCAGGATGGCAAGACCGTTGAAACCGGCCGTATTTCGAAGATCCTCGCGTTCCGCGGCATCGAGCGCCAGCCGATCGAAGAAGCCCATGCTGGTGACATCGTCGCCATCGCCGGCCTTTCGAAGGGCACGGTTGCTGACACGTTCTGCGATCCGTCGATCACCGAAGCCATGACGGCACAGCCGATCGATCCGCCGACCGTCACCATGTCCTTCCTCGTCAATGACAGCCCGCTTGCCGGCACGGAAGGTGACAAGGTCACAAGCCGTGTCATCCGCGATCGCCTGTTCAAGGAAGCTGAAGGCAATGTCGCCCTGAAGATCGAAGAATCCGACGGCAAGGACTCGTTCTTCGTGTCCGGCCGTGGCGAATTGCAGCTCGCCGTTCTCATTGAGACCATGCGCCGCGAAGGCTTCGAGCTTGCCGTTTCGCGTCCGCGCGTCGTCATGCACAAGGACGAGAGCGGCCAGACCATGGAGCCGATCGAAGAAGTCGTGATCGACGTCGATGAAGAGCATTCCGGAGTCGTCGTTCAGAAGATGTCCGAGCGCAAGGCTGAAATGGTCGAGCTTCGCCCGTCTGGCGGTAGCCGCGTTCGTCTGCGCTTCTACGCACCGACCCGTGGCCTGATCGGCTACCAGTCGGAACTCCTGACCGATACGCGCGGCACGGCGATTATGAACCGCCTGTTCCACGACTACCAGCCTTACAAGGGTGCGATCACCGGTCGCGTCAACGGCGTTCTGCTGTCCAACCAGTCGGGTGAAGCTGTTGCCTATGCGATGTTCAACCTGGAAGACCGCGGCCCGATGATCATCGAGCCAGGTGAAAAGGTTTATGCCGGCATGATCATCGGCATCCACACGCGTGACAACGACCTCGAAGTCAACGTTCTCAAGGGCAAGCAGCTGACCAACATCCGCTCGGCCGGCAAGGACGAAGCCGTCAAGCTCACCCCGCCGATCCGCATGACGCTGGACCGCGCGCTCTCCTGGATCCAGGACGACGAGCTGATGGAAGTCACGCCGAAGTCGATCCGTCTGCGCAAGATGTTCCTCGATGCGAACGATCGCAAGCGCATGGAAAAGTCCAAGGCTGCCATCTGAGGCGCAAGTCTCTGAAAATATGTTTCGTTTTGAAACCCCGGTCCAAAAGGCCGGGGTTTTGTTTGTGCAACCTGCGCCTTCTGCCTTGCGAGTAATCTTAAAAAAGCGTTAAATTTTCTCGTTGGACCGATGCAGGTCCAGGCTCCGCGTCTCATCAGGGGGCGCGCCAGAGTGGGTTTACGTTATGAAGACGTTGTCGATCGACATGCGCTTGGCAGGCCCCGGTGATGCCGCCGCGATCGCGGATGCTCATCGCAATGCCTGGATGCACGCCTATTCCGGCATCATTCCCTATCGTGCGCTGACCCGTATGGTCGAGCGCCGCGGCGAAAGCTGGTGGCGAAAGGCGACGCGTGGTCCCGCCACGATCCTTGTTGCCGAAGTGGCTGGTCAAGTCGCTGGTTATGCTTCCCTCGGCTACAACAGAGCGCGCGTCTTGCCGCATGAGGGCGAGATCTATGAGTTGTATCTCCGGCCCGAATATCAGGGTATCGGGCTCGGTTACCAGCTGTTCCACGAGGCGCGGCGGATTTTGAACTCACTGGGCTGCAACGGCATGGTCGTCTGGTGCCTTGAAGACAGCGAGATTGCCGCAAATTTCTTCCGGACGAACGGCGGTACGGATGCCGTCGAGGGGATGGAAGACTTCGACGACGTGCACCTGAAGAAGCTTGGCTTCATCTGGAACTGACCGCGTTTGCCTCAGTCAACGACGTAACCCTCGGGCCAACTGAAGGTGCGCTCACTGGTCAGGTCGCCGCGCTTGCCATACCATTCCGGTGGCTGCATGCCGCAGTCGAAAGTGTCAGCAATATCGTCTGCCACCTGTCTGGCCACCCTGTTGGCGTCGGCGGTCGCCTTCGCATCCACCATCCCGACGAAGCAGGAGCCCGGATAGGCTGCCGTTCCGACGCGAGAAATGACAAGAGCCTGGCCTGTGCTTTCCGGGCTGGGTGATCCGCTGGGTCCCGGGTTTTCGATGAACCAGCGCAGGATTGCCGCCACCGGTGTGCCCGCCCCATTGAGTCGCCACTCGATCTTCGTATTGACCCGGTTGAAGGCAGAAAAGCTCTCGAAGGCGCCCTCGATGAGTTCCCGATCGACCTTGCCGAAGATCACGCTCTGCCGAAGGTCGCCCTCCTTGAAGTAGACGGGAAACTCGCCGTAACCATCGCACTTCAGCGATACGCTCATCGGGTCCTCTGCCAATGTCTCACAGGCATCGAGGTCAAGATCCGTATAGCTGCTGTCGTTTGCGGGAGCGGGGCTCGCAAGTGTCAGGACGGTCAGAAGCGACAGGCCCGACATCACTCCATTCTTCTTGCTCATGCTGTCTGCACTCCCCGTCTTTTGGCGTCGTGCCCGGTGACCTGCGACTCAGCCGAAAGCCGTGTTGCATTGCGCCATAATTCGCATTAGGTAGCGCAGGAATTCAACACTCTACGGGGTCCAATAATATGCGTATTGATGCAATTGCCATCGGCAAGAACCCGCCGGAAGACATCAACGTCATCGTCGAAGTTCCTGTCGGCGGCCAGCCGATCAAGTATGAGATGGACAAGGACGCCGGCACGCTGGTCGTCGACCGCTTCCTCTACACCCCGATGACCTATCCGGGCAATTACGGCTTCGTGCCGCACACGCTCTGCAAGGACGGCGACCCGCTCGACGTTCTGATCTGCAACACGCGCCCGCTCGTTCCGGGCTGCGTCATCAATGTTCGCCCGATCGGCGTGATGATGATGGAAGACGATGGCGGCATGGACGAGAAGATCCTCGCCGTGCCGGTACCGAAGCTGACGCGTCGCTATGACAAGATCACCAACTACACGGATCTTCCGGAAATCACGCTGAAGCAGATCCAGCACTTCTTCGAGCACTACAAGGATCTGGAGCCCGGCAAGTGGGTCAAGATCGGCGACTGGATGGATGTCGATGCTGCCAAGCAGATCATTCTGGACTCGATCCAGCGCGCCAAGGACGAAGGCAAGTAAGTTCTCAGGCGGACGCGAGAGCGTCTAACCGCGATTTCAAATCCTCCGGGTCGCCCTCGATCCGGAGGATTTTTTGTCTTGAGGTTTCGCCGGAGACGACTGTTATCGTCGATTTCGGGACCTTCAAGGATTTTGAGAGCAGGGCGATGAGGGCCTTGTTGGCCTTGCCCTTTTCGGGCACGGCGGTCACGCGGGCCTTCAGATGTGACTGGCCGTCGGCGGAAACTTCCACCCCGTCAAACGCATCGCGCCCGCCGTTCGGTGTCAGCCGGACGGCGAGCAGGAGATGGTCATGGCCAAGACGGTAGGGGCTTGTCACGCCACCAGCGGGTAGATGCTGTTCCAGAGGAAGGAACGCAGGAAGAAGATGATCAACAGCAGGACAATCGGCGAAATGTCGATACCGCCGAGATCCGGCATGAAGCGGCGGATCGGGCGGAGGGCCGGTTCGGTGACGTTGTGGAGGAATTGTCCAAGCGTCGCCACGAATCGATTGCTGGAGTTGATCACGTTGAAGGCGTAGAGCCAGGAGAAGATCGCACTGCCGATCAGAATCCAGGTAAAGATGCTCAGGGCAAGGTCGATCGTCTGAAACAGTGCGTACATTCAGGTCTCCATTTCTCGGTTGACAGTGATGTAGACATTGGCGACTTAACGGACAAGTGGATGGGGCCCACGCACTCCGAATCATGTTTAACGGCGGGCCTGTCCGCAGCTTAAGGTCACTTCGATGCACCCGTCCTCGGCCGATGATCGTTTCGCCGCGTTTCGGCATTCCTCCTACACGCGTTTCTTCTTTGCCCGCTTCCTGGGAGCCTTCGCCACCCAGATCCTCAGCGTCTCCGTCGGCTGGCAGATGTATGACATGACGGGCAATGTCTTTTATCTCGGTCTGATCGGTCTGGTGCAATTCCTGCCGTCACTGCTCCTGATCCTCGTCACCGGTTCCGTCGCCGACCGCTATAACCGCCGGGCCATCGTCTCGATCTGCATGATCGTCAGCGCCATCTGCGCCGGAGCGCTGCTTGGGCTGACCATCGCCGATGCCTTCGAGCCGACGATCGTATTTGCCATCCTCGTCGTCTTCGGCATCGAGCGCGCCTTTGCAGCGCCCGCCGTGCAGTCGCTTGCGCCCAACCTGGTGCCGCAGAAGGATCTCTCCAACGCGGTCGCCTGGAATTCGTCCTCCTGGCAGACAGCGTCGATCGTCGGCCCCGTGGCCGGTGGTCTGCTCTACGGAGCGAGCCCTGTTGTTGCTTATTCCGTGTCCTTTGCTTTCTTCGCGGCTGCGGCGATCCTGGTCTTCCTCGTCAAGCGCCCGCCACAGCGGAAGTCGGAGAAGGCCGTCAGTCTCGATACGCTGTTTGCCGGCTTCCGCTTCATCTTCGGCGAGAAGGTGGTGCTGGGTGCGATCTCGCTCGACCTCTTCGCCGTCCTGCTCGGCGGCGCCGTGGCGCTGATGCCGGTCTTTGCGCGTGACATTCTCGATCTCGGCCCCTGGGGGCTAGGTCTCCTGCGCGCCGCACCCGGGATCGGCGCCATCATCGTTGCCATCGCGCTGGCGACCTTCCCGATCCGTCACAATGCCGGGATCTTTATGTTCATCGGTGTTGCGCTGTTCGGGGCCGGCACGATCGTCTTTGGCTTGTCCGAATATGCGTGGCTTTCGATCCTCGCCTTGATGCTGATGGGTGCCGCCGACATGGCGTCCGTCTATGTGCGTGAGACGCTGATCGCTCTCTGGACTCCAGACGAGGTGCGTGGCCGGGTCAATGCCGTCAACATGGTCTTTGTCGGAGCTTCCAACGAGCTCGGCGAATTCCGCGCCGGCACCATGGCGCATTTCATCGGGCCTGTGCCAGCTGTCGTGATCGGTGGTTTCGGCACGCTCGCCGTTGCGGCCGTCTGGGCGCTCGGTTTCCCGCAGCTGCGCAAGATCGACAGTCTCGAAGTGCCGGAGCGTCAGGAGGCGCGCTGATCACGCTCGAAGATCAGGTCGAGGAAATCCGAAAGCCAGGCGCGCAAGGGGGCGTCGAAGATCATCCGGCCTTCCAGATGTTCCCGGCCTTGCTGGGCATTCGGTAGCACGAATCGATGTGCACCATGGACGACCCAGCGGTGCATCATGGCGCGGGTCAGTTCGGCATGGAACTGCACGGCCCAGGCGTTTTCGCCATAGCGGAAGGCCTGGTTCGGGTAGAGGTCGCCGGTCGCGAGCAATTTTGCACCATTGGGCAGGCTGAAACCCTCGCGATGGAAGTGATAGACCATCTTCGGCCAATGCATCAGCAGGCGGCCATGCTCCGTCGGCCGGATCGGATACCAGCCGATCTCGGTGCGTTCCTCGCGGTCGGCCTCCACCTTGCCGCCGAGATGGCGGACCAGCATCTGGGCGCCGAGGCAGATGCCGAGGAACGGCTTGTTTTCCTTGAGCGGTACATCGAGCCAGTTGATTTCGGTCTTGATGTAATCGTCGGGATCATTGGCGCTCATTGGCCCGCCGAAGACGACCGCGCCAGCGTGGTTCCTCAGGCTCTTCGGCAAGTCTTCGCCGAGCACCGGGCGGCGGATGTCGAGCGGGTAACCCTTTTCTTCCAGCATCTGGCCGACCCGGCCGGGGCTGGAACGTTCCTGATGCAGGACGATCAGGACAGGCAGCTTGCGATCGTGCGAACGCGACCGTTCCTCACGTGGCATCGTCGATCGCTCCAAGACCCGCACGTTCGGCTGCTTCCTGCCGCTGGACGATGCGTTCACGCCCGGAGACACCGAGCAGATCGGCAACCCGCCAGATCGCGTGGTCTTCCATTTCGCTGCGGGTGCCATCGGCATAGACAATGTCCCAGAGGATGCCCACGAGGTGCTGGCGCTCATCTTCATTCAGCTGGCGCTTCAGTTCCGTGGTGAAGCGGTAGTAGTCGACCGCCTCGCTTTCCGCGTCCTGACCGGCTTCGATCAAGGCGTCGAGGGCGCTATCTTCGAGCCCGTATTCTTCTTTCAGGATTTCCCGCAGTTTCATCCGCTCGGTATCGCGCACGACGCCGTCTGCCTCCATGACCTGGAGACAGAGGGCAGCGACGGCGATCCGGGGATCGTCGGGGGCGAAGACCGCCTTGGGGCGGTCCTGCATCACGGATTGGAAGAAGGCTTGCAAGCGGTCGAGCATGCGGATCCCGTCAGAACAGTTTCAGGCGCGTTTTGGCTTCCGGTGCGGCGAGCGCCGGATCCTTGACCCCGGGGTCATCGGGCGGCCGGCCGAAGAATGGCTCGACCACAGCTGGCTCCTGTGCAGCGGCAGTGGCCTCTCTGGATGCGATCACCGCAGGTTTCTCCGGCTTTGTCGCTTTGGCCGGAGGTGCCTCCGGTTCGATTGCTTTTGCTTGAGGCTCGGCATCGATCACCCGGGCTTCCGGTTGCACGATTTTCGGCTTTGCCGTCTCGAACTGAGGTTCGGGCTGCGCAGGCGCTTCGGTCCTTGCAACAGGTGGCAGGGAGGCAAGTGCCTTTTCGCCTTCGGAGACGCTGCCTTCTTCGATCGGGCCGGCCAGTTGGTCGAAGGGTGTCTTCCATTCGAAGGCATCGAGACGACCGGTGACCGGCGATATCGGCATCCAGCGTTCAGAGACATGGCCGTCGGCCACCCAGGCGGGGTCGCGCGGCGCCTTCAGGGCCTGGCCCATCCAATGGCGGATACGGCCCTGATCGCCGGTTTCGGCCTCTTCAATATCCGCAAGGAGCAGATAGACCCGTTCGCGCGAAGCGATACGGGCAGCAGCTTCCGCCTTTGTCCGAGCCTTCTTGAAATCCTGGGCATCGAGCGCTGCCTCGGCGACAACAAGCAACGACTCGTAATTGTTCGGCTTCAGGGCCTCAAGCTTCTCCGCCTTCTTGAGACGGTCCACGGCGCTGTCACCGCTGCGCGCCCGCACATAGGCCCGGGCAATTTCCGGGTGCGGTTCGATCTTCCAGACCTGTTCCAGCGTGTGTGACGCCTTGCGGAGGTTGTCTTCGCGCATATAGGCCTTGGCGGCCACGATCGCGGCCGGGACGAGACCCTTGGCGAGCTTCAGTGCCTTCAACGCGCTGTCGCGTGCGCCCGCCGGTTCGGCTTCGAGCTGGTCCTCGGCCTTTGCGGTCAAAAGCACGGCCTTCAGGCGTTCGGCCTCGTGGCGTTCCAGGACATGGGCGATCTTCTGCTGGTCGAGCAGTCGGATCGCATCGTCCCAGTGCCCGGCGCGGCAGCGGTGTTCGAGCGTCGCCTTGGCCGCCCAGGGCAGGTAGGGAGCAGCTTCCGCTGCGGTTTCGGCATATTGCCGAGCTGCCTCATGGGCCCCCAGACGATTTGCCTCGATATAAAGGCCGCGTAGGCCCAGCTCTCGGGTCTCCGGATCTTCGGACATCTCCTGGAACAGCCGGCGGGCCTCGTCATGGCGGCCTTCGATCAGAGCGGCCTGGGCATCCAGCACGCGGATCAGGGGCTCCTGATCAGCGCGTATCAGGCTTCTGGCGCGGGCGCTCATCTTGCGGGCCAGGATCGCGTTTCCAGCACCTGCGGCAATCAGACCGGTGGAGAGCGCCTGATAGCCGCGGTCGCGCTTGCGGGCGCGGAAGAAGCGGCGAACCGAGTGGGGCGAAGTCCAGAGCGTGCGTAGCAGCCACCAGGTTACCATGATCACGGCGACGAGCCCGACGAGCGCCGTCACGGCGACTATGAGATCGGTATTGTACTGTTGACCTTCCCAGATCAGCGAGATTTCACCGGGACGATCCGCGATCCAGGAGAAGCCGAAGCCGAGCGCCAGGATGAAACCGAAGAAGAAGAGGACCTTGAGGATGGTTGTCATGCGTCAGCCTCCGTTTCCGGCCACGGTCTGAGACAGCGCCGCGGCTACCCGCTCCTCGGCCTCGATCCGGTTCTTCAGAGTTGTAGCAAACTCCGATGAGGCCGCCTTGCCGGCTTCAGGCAGTGTTTCCCATTCCAGGGCCGCGCCCTTGAGGTCGCCATTCTGCAGCTTGTTTTCAACGCGGGCGACGATGGCCTCCGGCGTATCGCCCTCTACATTGCCGACGGGCCGCACCTTGACCAGCGAGCGGGCGCTCGCCATCAGGCGATCGGTCCAGCCTTCGCCTTGCTCCGGCTGGTGGATGGCGGCGAGGATCTCCTCCGCCACCTGGTTGAACTGCCGTGTCAGATCCGACCGAGACGGTACGCCGTTGCTTGCAAGCGGTGTGAGTGCGGCAACCGCCGGATCCTCGGGCGAAACGCTTTTCAAGGCGTCGAGCTCCGACAGGAACGGGCCGCCGCGATCGATTGCGGTCTTCAAACCGGAAAGGGCGATGGCACGCGCCATTTCAACGTCGCTGCGTGGTTCGTCCAGCTTGCGCTCGGCTTCATCAAGTCGCGTGGCGCTCTGGTCGAGCGCCTGCTTGTTGCTGGCGATTTCCGCACGCAGGGATTCGATCGCCTGTTCAGCAGCGACCAGCTGCGTCTTGAGTGCTTCGACAGCGGCGGCATCGGCGGTCGGCTCGGAGCCCGCATTGGCGACGCTGGTTTCGAGCGCTGTTATCCGCTCGGCAAGTGCAGGGTCGGTGGCGGGCGCCGCGGGTTGTGCCGCCAGGCGCGCGACTTCGGCCTTCAACGCGTCAAGCTCTGCCGTGTCCACGGCTGGAGCCTGGACCGTCTGTTCCGGGCCCAGGCCGGGAACGATCCCGGCATATTGCATGCTGCCGGCCAGAGCGAGTGCCACGAGGCCGCCGAAGATGCCGGAGGCAACCAGGGTCGAGGTCGGAGGGGACTGGCGAACCGGTTCCCGGTTGGTGGTTGTCTCGCTTTTCGCTGCCGTTTCAGCACGCGTTTCCGTGTCATCGACAGGGGCGGTTTCAGCCGTCGGCTCCGGCGTGGGCGTCCAGGGATCTGCCGGCGTTTCAGGGGGAGCGTCGTTCGAAGCCGTGGCACTTGCGGTCGGCTCGTCGGGCACGGCAGACGAGGCAGGGGTATCCGATGGCAGAGCATCGGCCTCGGCATTGCCGGAATCCGCGGCGGACTTGGTTTCCTCAGCGGTCAGGTCGATTGTCACCGGATCATCGGTGGCTTTCGATCGACGGGGTGGCTTTCCGGAAACCATGGCAACCTCTTCATTTCGTGCGTGTGATTAAACCTAGTCAGTCCTCAAGGCGAAGGGAAGGCCCGAGGTTCCATTTCACGCGGCACTGCATCAAAGCAGAAGAAGGAGCAGATCCTCGCGAGGTTCCATAGGCCAACGGCATCTGGCGTGAAAATCTGCCGGCAGGGCGTCGGCAATCTTTTCACTCAGGCAGAGAAAGCGTGTCTGGGGCCAGTCGAGCACTTCGCTCGTTCGGTCGTGCAACTCCCCGAGACGCCTTGCCGTTTCGGAGGAGTAGACCAGAATTACTTCCGGCATCGGGGTGAGCTTGTCGATTACCGCGGTGTCGGGATAGGTGGACGGAACCATCCGGTAACATTCCCGTACGTCCACCATGCGTCCCGCCTCTCGCAGCTTGGCTTCGAAGTCTGGAGAGCGTGGAGTTCCCGTCAAATAGAGGATCGATGCGCCCGGATGTTGGTCCGACTTCGCGATGAGCAGTCCAGCCAGGGAGTGTCCGTCACCGTCGGCAACCGAAACATCCTTGAAACCGGCCTCTCTTGCTGCACGGGCCGTGGCGCGACCGACGGCGAAGAGGGGCGGAGCCAGGAAGGCACGTCTTGCATTGTCCGGAAGCGTTTTCAGCACGCGCATCGCTTCGGCACTGGTCACGGCAAGGAAACCTGCGTCGGGTGCGGGAGGGGCGGCGAGTGCCTCGGGCTGTTGCATCGCCTGCATCAGGGGCAGGAGCACGGGCTCATGACCACGGCGTTCGAGTTCGGCGGCGGTTCTGGCCGAGGCCGGCTCCGGACGCGTCACGAGAACGCGCATGCCTCAATTCCAGCTATCGAAGAAGTCGCTGCCGGCCTTGCTGCGAACTGTGCCGCCGGCTCTCGCGCCGAGTACGGCAGCCTCTGTCCGGCTTCCCTCGATCTCCACGTCATGCCAGCGGCTTCCGTCGGGCGTCAGGATCATGCCGGCAAAGCGGATTGCGTCGCCCTGCACCGTTGCAAGGCCTGCAATCGGCGTTCGGCAGGAGCCATCGAGCGCGCCGAGAAAGGCGCGTTCGCAGCTGACAGCGTCAAAGGTATCGTGGTCATTGATCGCTTCGAGCAGGTCGTTGACCCTTGCATCGCCGATGCGGCTCTCGATGCAAATCGCGCCCTGCGCCGGTGCCGGGGGAAAGTCGCTCGGGTCGAGCAGTTCGGTCGGGATCTCGGGCTTGCCGAGACGGCGCAGGCCGGCATAGGCGAGCAGCGTCGCATCCACTTCGCCATCGGCAAGCTTGCGCAGGCGGGTGTCGACCAGGCCGCGGAAGGTGATCACGTTGATATCTGGGCGGATGCGGCGGATGAGTGCCTGGCGACGAAGCGAAGACGAGCCGACGGTTGCCCCTTGAGGAAGTTCCTTCAGCGTCGGAGCCGTGCGGCCAACGACGGCGTCGCGGACATCCTCGCGCGGCAGGAATGCCGAAAGGAAAAGGCCTTCGGGCAATTTGGTCGGCATGTCCTTCGAGGAATGCACCGCAAAGTCGAGATCGCCCGAGAGAAGTTGATCCTCCAGCTCCTCGGTGAACAGTCCCTTGCCGCCGATTTCGGACAGCGCACGATCTGTGATCCGGTCGCCCTTGGTGGAGAGCACCACGATCTCGAACATCTCCTCCGGCAGTCCATGGGCGACCATGAGGCGCGCGCGTGTCTCCGAAGCCTGGGCGAGAGCGAGCGGGCTGCCCCGCGTGCCGATGCGGAAAGGTTTTGTTTGCATCCGAACTTGTCCGTTGTTACCGACAGATTTCGTAGACCGGTTTCTCGGCGACCGCAATCAATGAACAGGCTCCATGACATCCAAACTGCGCATCCTCGGCATCGAAACGAGCTGTGACGAGACGGCAGCGGCCGTCGTTACGCGGCTTTCTGACGGCTCGGCCGTCACCGAGGCGGATGTCGTATTGAGCCAGCTCGACGAGCACAGCGCCTATGGTGGCGTGGTGCCGGAGATTGCCGCCCGCGCCCATGTCGATGCGTTGGACACGCTGATCGAGGAAGCGCTCACGCGCGCGGGCATCACGCTCGCCGAGGTGGATGCCATTGCCGCCACGTCCGGTCCAGGCCTGATCGGTGGTTTGCTGGTGGGTCTCATGACCGGAAAGGCAATCGCGCGGGCGACGGGCAAGCCGCTTTACGCCGTCAACCATCTCGAAGGCCATGCGCTGACGGCGCGGCTCACCGATGGCGTTCCCTTCCCATACCTCATGCTGCTGGTTTCGGGCGGCCATACACAGCTCGTCCTGGTCAAGGGTGTGGGCGAGTACGAGCGCTGGGGCACGACGATTGACGATGCTCTCGGCGAGGCCTTCGACAAGACAGCGAAGCTGCTCGGTCTTCCCTATCCCGGGGGGCCTGCTGTCGAGCGTGCAGCTGCCACCGGTAATCCCAAGCGCTTTGCCTTTCCCCGGCCTTTGGTCGGCGAGGCGCGTCTCGACTTTTCGTTTTCGGGCCTCAAAACCGCCGTGCGTCAGGCGGCAGAAGGCATCGCGCCTGTCACCGATCAGGACATTGCCGATATCTGCGCCTCCTTCCAGCATGCCATTTCGCGCACGCTGAAGGATCGCATCGGCCGTGGCCTGCAGCGCTTCAAGGAAACATTCCCCGAAGTGGCCGAGCCCGCGCTGGTCGTCGCCGGCGGTGTGGCTGCCAACAAGGAAGTACGCCAGACGCTCGACACGCTCTGCGGCGAGCATCGCTTCCGCTTCGTCGCGCCGCCGCATCATCTGTGTACTGACAATGCCGTCATGATCGCCTGGGCAGGCCTGGAGCGCATGGCGCTCGGCATGCCCTCGGATGATCTTGCAGTCGCCCCCCGCTCGCGCTGGCCGCTGGACCAGGATGCCAAGGCCTTGCTTGCCTACGGCAAGCGGGGAGCCAAGGCATGAGCGGGATGCAGCGTATCGCCGTGATCGGCGCCGGTGCTTTCGGCACGGCGCTTGCGGCCGTGGTGGCGCAGACGGGCAGGGCGGAAGCCCTGTTGGTCGGTCGCGATGCCTCGGTCATGGCCGATCTCGCCGCAAGCCGAATCCATGAGGCTGCATTGCCGGGCATTCAGTTGCCTGCATCGCTGTCCTTTTCCGCACGGCCGGAAGATCTCGGCGAGGCCGACATCGTGCTCTTCGCCATGCCGTCCCAGGCGCAGATCGCGGCGGCCGAAACCTATGGGCCGTATCTGAAGCCGGGTGCCCCCGTCGTCATCTGCGCCAAGGGCATCGAGAAGCAGACCTCGCGTCTTCTGACAGATGTGCTTGAAAGCGCCCTGCCGGGTCATCCGATCGCCATGCTGTCGGGGCCTGGCTTTGCGGCGGATATCGCCAAGGGCCTGCCGACGGCGATGGCGATTGCGGCCGAGGACCTTGTCCTGGCCGAGCAGCTGGCAAAGGCGATTTCCGGCCAGACCTTCCGGCTTTACGCCTCGGACGACCGGATTGGGGTGCAGCTTGGCGGTGCGTTGAAGAACGTGCTCGCGATTGCCTGCGGCATCGTCGAAGGCATGGGTCTCGGTGATTCGGCGCGGGCCGCACTCATCGCGCGCGGCCTTGCTGAAATGTCGCGGCTCGTCGATGCGATGGGTGGACGCGGCGATACGGTGCGGGGCTTGTCGGGTCTTGGCGATCTCGTGCTGACGGCGACCAGCCACCAGTCACGCAATCTGCGTTTCGGCATCGCGCTCGGCCGTGGTGAACCCATCGGCTCCCAGCAGGGTTCGCTCGTCGAAGGTGCTTTTGCCGCAGCCGTTGCGGCCAGACTTGCCGAAGGTCACCAGATCGAGATGCCGATCACGGAAGCCGTTGCTGCGATCATCGACGGCAGACTGGACATCCCGACCGCGATCACCCAACTGATGTCACGACCGATCACCACCGAATAATAGATCCCTTAGGAGAGACACGATGCTGTTTGCCGTCATCTGCGCCGACAAGCCTGGACACCTGAACCTTCGGATGGAAACGCGTCCGCCGCATGTCGAGTGGCTGAACGGGCTCAATGCCGCCGGCCAGTTGAAGATCGCCGGCCCGTTCCTCGACGCGGACGGCAAGCCCTGTGGCTCGATGCTGATCATCGCAGCCGACGACATCGAGGCCGCCAAGGCGCTGGCAGCACAAGACCCCTATGCCAAGGCCGGCCTGTTCGAGACTGTTGAGATCAAGCCCTATAACTGGGTCTTCAACAATCCGGAGGCGTGAACGGCATGGCATTCTGGCTCTACAAGTCCGAACCCTTCAAGTGGTCCTGGGAAATGCAGAAGGCCAAGGGCGATGTCGGGGAAGAGTGGACCGGCGTTCGCAATTATCTCGCGCGCAACAACATGCGGGCGATGAAGATCGGCGACAAGGGCTTCTTCTACCATTCCAACGAGGGTCTGGAAGTCGTCGGGATCGTCGAAGTCTGTGCGCTCTCTCATCCGGATTCGACCGCCGAGGGGGATGCCCGCTGGGACTGCGTCGACATCCGCGCCGTCTGCGACATGCCGAAGCCGGTCAGTCTTAAGGATGTGAAGGCAAACGAGAAGCTCGCGAAGATGGCGCTTGTCACTTCGATGCGGCTCTCGGTCCAGCCGGTGACCGACGACGAATATTTCGAGGTCTGCCGCATGGGCGGTCTCGATAATCCGCCCGTCTGATCTCCTCGTGAAGACAGATCCTGATCGGTTCATCCTCGAAAACACCAGCGTGCTGTCGCCGCCGCATGTGCCGGAGATACGTCTGCACCTTGCAAGCGAGGTGCATGATCTCTGGATGAAAACCGAGGAGGATCTGGAAGCGATCGGTCTGCCGCCGCCGTTCTGGGCCTTTGCCTGGGCGGGCGGCCAGGGGCTCGCGCGCTACATCCTCGATCATCCGGAAACGGTGAGGGGGAAACGCGTTCTCGATTTTGCCAGCGGTTCGGGAATGGTGGCGATTGCAGCTGCCCTGTCGGGTGCAGCCGCCGTGGTGGCCGCCGATATCGATCCCTGGGCGAAATGTGCGGTGCGGCTGAATGCCGCTCTCAATGGCGTGAGCATCGATTTCACCAATGACGACCTGATCGGCCGATCCGTCGATGTCGACGTCATCCTTGCCGGCGATGTCTTTTATGAGAGCGATTTTGCCAAGGCGCTGGTCGCCTGGTTCAGCGCCACTGCGAAGGATGGATGTCTCGTCCTGGTCGGAGATCCCGGACGCAGCTATCGCCCGATTGATAATCTCGAGCCGCTGGCGACCTATGAGGTGCCTGTCACGCGCGTTCTGGAAGACAGCGAGATCAAGAAGACGACCGTCTGGCAATTTCTCTAGTTTCTTGGCCGGATCACGCAGACACCGGCCTCGAACGAGCAGGCCTCATCCGGATTTTCGGTAGAAATTTCAATGATTTTTGCCTTGGGCGCACGATAGGCAATGACTTGCGGCCTCAAGCCCCTGTCGATGGCGAGGAACACCCCGTTGCCCTTGATGCGCAGCCCCGAGACGCTGCCAACGAAGGTGCCGATGCCGGGGATGACAGACGGAAGACCGTTGCTGCCGATCACCGCCTGGCCCTGGGATTTGTAATGGCCATGGCCTCGGTCATGCCGCTCCCCGGCGAGGCCGACATCGGCGGTGGAGATGAGCGCGATGGCCGCAGCTGTCAAAACGGAACCATACTTTAGCATGCGGCAACCTCCGGGACGCAGTTAACAAATCGTTAACCCAACATGCCGCAACTGGTTGCTAAAGTCATCCATCTCAACGCTTTTTTCGTATGGAAGAATGCGGTTCGCATGGACGCTAAAGGTCTGTTCACGCGAATCGATTAAATTGAAATCGTCAAGCGAATGTGCTTGTCGTCCGGGGTTTCGAGGATTAAACGTCCCCCTGATGCAATGCCACAAACGTTATGACGCATTGCAAACAATATGTCCGGACTCTCGGACCGCATCGAGACGCCGCGAGGTTTAGATGGCGAATGTGACTAAAAACCGGCCTCTGTCGCCGCACCTGCAAATCTACAAGCCTATCCCCACAATGATCATGTCGATCCTGCACCGTATCACCGGTGCGGCGCTTTATTTCGGCACGGTCCTAGTGGCTTGGTGGCTTGTGGCAGCCTCAACGGGCGCCGAATACTTCGAGTGGGTCAACTGGTTCATGGGAACCATCATCGGCCGCCTGATCCTGTTCGGCTATACCTGGGCACTCATCCATCACATGCTCGGCGGTCTGCGCCACCTGATGTGGGATGTCGGCTACGGCTTCGACAAGCATTTCTCCACGAAGCTCGCCAAAGCAAACATCATCGCATCCGTCGTCCTGACGATCCTCGTCTGGGTCGTTGCCTATATCATTCGCACCTGAGGCACCATTCCATGGATATGCGCACTCCGCTCGGCAAGGTCCGCGGTCTCGGCTCGGCCAAGGAAGGCACCGAGCATTTCTGGCGTCAGCGCGTCACGGCCGTCGCCAACATCCCTCTGATCCTCTTCTTCGTCGGCTTTCTGGTCATGTACAACGGCCAGCCCTATGCCGAAGTGGTTGGCGCATTGTCGCACCCGCTTGTTGCCGTCGTCATGGCTCTGGTCGTGCTGTCGGCACTGATCCATATGAAGCTGGGCATGCAGGTGATCATCGAGGACTATGTCCATGCCGATATCGCCAAGCTTTTGCTTCTGATGCTGAACACGTTCTTTGCAATCCTGATCGGTGGCCTCTGTCTTTTCGCCATCTTGAAGATCGCATTCGTAGGGTAAATCAACATGGCAACCATTCATAACTTCGCCCAGACCGGCAAGGCCTACACCTATGTTGACCATTCCTACGACGTCGTGGTCGTCGGTGCCGGTGGCGCCGGACTGCGCGCGACGCTCGGCATGGCCGAACAGGGCTTCAAGACGGCTTGCATCACCAAGGTTTTCCCGACCCGTTCGCACACGGTCGCAGCTCAGGGCGGTATCGCCGCCTCGCTGAACAACATGACGCCCGACTGCTGGCAGTGGCACCTTTACGACACCGTCAAGGGTTCCGACTGGCTCGGCGACGTTGACGCCATGCAGTATCTCGCCATGGAAGCGCCGAAGGCGGTCTATGAGCTCGAGCATTACGGCGTGCCCTTCTCACGTAACGAGGAAGGCAAGATCTATCAGCGCCCCTTCGGCGGTCACATGCAGAACTATGGCGAAGGCCCGCCGGTGCAGCGCACCTGTGCTGCCGCCGACCGTACCGGCCACGCCATCCTGCACACGCTCTACGGCCAGTCGCTGCGCAACAATGCCGAGTTCTTCATCGAGTATTTCGCGCTCGACCTGATCATGTCTGATGATGGCAGCCGCTGCACCGGCGTCGTTGCCTGGAACCTTGACGACGGCACCATCCATCGCTTCTCCGCGAAGATGGTCGTGCTCGCGACCGGCGGCTATGGCCGTGCCTATTTCTCTGCCACGTCCGCTCACACTTGCACTGGTGACGGCGGCGGCATGATCGCCCGCGCGGGCCTTCCGCTGCAGGACATGGAATTCGTCCAGTTCCACCCGACCGGTATCTACGGCGCCGGCTGTCTGATCACCGAAGGCGCACGCGGCGAAGGTGGTTACCTCGTCAACTCTGAAGGCGAGCGCTTCATGGAGCGCTATGCTCCTTCGGCGAAGGATCTCGCCTCGCGTGACGTTGTCTCGCGCTGCATGACGATGGAAATCCGTGAAGGCCGCGGCGTCGGCAAGAATAAGGACCACATCTTCCTGCATCTCGATCACCTCGATCCGGCCGTCCTGCACGAGCGCCTGCCGGGCATTTCGGAATCGGCGAAGATCTTCGCCGGCGTTGACGTGACCCGCGAGCCGATCCCGGTTCTGCCGACGGTTCACTACAACATGGGCGGCATTCCGACGAATTACTGGGGCGAAGTGCTGAATGCCGACTCCAACAATCCGGAACGCATCATTCCGGGCCTGATGGCTGTCGGTGAAGCCGGTTGCGCCTCGGTGCACGGTGCGAACCGTCTCGGCTCCAACTCGCTGATCGACCTCGTGGTCTTCGGTCGTGCGGCTGCGATCCGGGCTGCTGAGGTCATCGACCGCACGTCGCCGATCCCGGCGCTGAATGTTGCCGCCTGCGACAAGATCATGGATCGCTTCGACAACACGCGTCACGCTTCGGGTCAGACCCCGACCGCTGTGCTGCGCGACAAGATGCAGCGCGCCATGCAGGACGATGCGGCCGTGTTCCGCACGCAGGAATCGCTCGAAAGCGGTTGCAATCGTCTGTCTGCGATCTGGAAGGAACTGCCGGACATCAAGGTCACCGACCGTTCTATGATCTGGAACTCGGACCTGGTCGAGACGCTCGAACTGCACAACCTGATGGCCAATGCGATCACCACGGTCTATGGCGCCGAGGCTCGCAAGGAGAGCCGTGGTTCGCATGCTCGAGAAGACTACACGTCCGGTCCGTATGGCGGTCGCGACGACGAGAACTGGCGCAAGCATACGCTGGCCTGGGTCTCGGAAGCGGGTGACGTCAAGCTCGACTACCGCCCTGTCCATACCGAGCTCATCGCTGAAGGCATCGATCCCAAGAAGATCGCGCCCAAGGCTCGCGTCTACTGATTTGAGGACCTCATCATGGTAGAACTCGCTCTCCCCAAGAATTCCCAGGTCACCGAAGGCAAGGTCTGGCCGAAGCCGGCCGGTGCCAAGAACGTTCGCGAATACCGGGTCTATCGCTGGAGCCCGGATGACGGCGCCAATCCGCGCATCGATACCTATTACATCGATGTCGACGATTGCGGCCCGATGGTTCTCGATGGTCTCTTGTACATCAAGAACAATATCGACCCGACGCTGACGCTGCGCCGTTCCTGTCGTGAAGGCATCTGCGGCTCGTGCGCGATGAACATCGATGGCACGAACACGCTTGCCTGCACCAAGGGCATGGATGAGGTGAACGGAACCGTTAAGGTCTATCCGCTGCCGCATATGCCGGTCGTGAAGGATCTGGTGCCTGATCTCTCGAACTTCTACGCCCAGCATCGTTCGATCGAGCCTTGGCTGCAAACGGTCTCGCCGCCGCCGGCGAAGGAATGGAAGCAGAGCCACGAGGATCGCCAGAAGCTTGACGGTCTCTACGAGTGCATTCTCTGCGCCTGCTGCTCGACCTCCTGTCCGAGCTACTGGTGGAACGGCGACCGTTATCTCGGTCCGGCCGTGCTGCTGCAGGCCTATCGCTGGCTGATCGACAGCCGCGATGAAGCGACCGGCGAGCGCCTCGACAATCTCGAGGATCCCTTCCGCCTCTATCGCTGCCACACGATCATGAACTGCGCCCAGGCCTGCCCGAAGGGTCTGAACCCGGCCAAGGCGATTGCCGAGATCAAGAAGATGATGGTCGAGCGTCGCGCCTGAGCCACATTGTCAAAAGAATGAGAGGCCGCCCGGGAACCGTTTCGGGCGGCCTTAATTTATCCTTATAGTGCCGGCTATCGATCGAATGTGATATGGAACTTGATTAACCATATTCGCGTAACATATCTAAAACTCAGTTGTACGGCAGGTTGCGGCAAAGGTCGCGAGAGCGGGAGTATAATGATGAAATTCAGCCATGCGGTCACCGGAGCAGCCATCCTTCTGGCGCTCGCGGGGTGCCAGCGTACATCCTACAGCAACATGAATGCTGCCAACAGCGCCCTGCCTCCGCTGCAGGCCCAGCCGGTTCCCTCGGTTCAGTCCGGCCAGCTCCCGCCGCCTGGCGCTACGGATCCGAACCAGTTCCCCGCCGCCCCCGCGACGAATACCGCTGCTGCAGTTGGCGCTGCCGGTGCGCCGGCTACCGCGCTTGACGTCACCAAGGAGTCGATGGTCGGCAACTGGCGCGTACAGAGCGCTGGCTCAAGCTGCGACATGTTCCTGACGCTCACGAACCTTGGCAGCGGCTCGCGTGGTGGCACCCGTGGCTGCGCCGGCGAACTGACGACGATGGGTTCCTGGGAAGTGGCCGGCGGCAAGCAGGTCGTTCTCAAGGACCGGAACGGCAATACAATCGGCAGCCTCTACAAGACGGCCGATGCCCGGTTCGACGGCAGCACCGCGTCTGGCCAGCCGGTCAGCCTGAGCCGCTGATCCTTCTCTCATTCCTGCGGTGGCCCGGTTAGGGCCACCCTCCCGCCGGGACATCTTCTCATGCAGCCAGTTCCTGACTACGGCTTAAGCGTCGTCGAGCAATTGCGCGCGATGACAGAGTCGGGAACACTTCAGCCCGACCGCTACCAGTTTGGCGTTGCCGAAAAGCTCGACCGGATCCTGACGGAGCTGAAGGCGCGCAAGCCGGCGGCCAAGAAGAGTGCGCTCGGCTGGATGTTTGCCCGGGCACGCAAGCCAGAGATCCCGATCAAGGGTCTCTATATCCATGGCAGCGTCGGCCGCGGCAAGACCATGCTCATGGACCTGTTCTTCCGGCTTGCACCCATCGAGAAGAAGCGCCGCGCGCATTTTCACGAGTTCATGGCCGATGTGCATGCCCGTATCCATGCCCACCGCCAGAAACTGAAGGCCGGCGAGACCAAGCAGGCCGATCCCGTGCCGCCTGTGGCGGAAGCGCTTCGCGAAGAGGCGCAGCTTCTCTGCTTCGACGAATTCACGGTGACCGACATCGCTGATGCGATGATCCTGGCGCGGCTCTTCACCGAGCTTTTTGCGCGGGGTTGCACGCTTGTGGCGACGTCGAATGTCGAGCCAGACAACCTATATCGTGATGGGCTGAACCGTGGGCTATTCCTGCCCTTCGTCGATCTGCTGAAAAAGAACGTCGATGTCTCGACGCTCGATTCTCCCACAGACTACCGTCTCGAAAAGATGGAGAGCCTACCGGTTTACATTGCGCCCCTCGATGACGCACCGAAGATGATGGACATCGCCTGGAAGCGTGTGACCGAGGGCGCCCCCGAGGTGCCTACATCAATCGAGATGAAGGGCAGGGCCATCGAAATCCCGCGGGCCGCCGGTCGGGCTGCGCGCTTCAGCTTTCACGATCTCTGCGAGCGACCACTCGGCGCATCCGATTATCTGGCGATCGCCAAGCGTTTCGACATCGTCTTCGTTGAGGGTATCCCGCATCTCGGCCCAGAAAAACGGAATGAGACGAAACGCTTCATCATTCTGATCGATGCGCTCTACGACTCCAGTGTTCGGCTGTTCGCCTCTGCCGTTGCGATGCCGGAAACTTTGCTCACGGAGAAGAAGGGCACCGAAGGCTTTGAATTTGATCGAACAGTTTCGCGTCTCTTCGAAATGCGGAGCGCAGATTATCTGGAGCTGCACCAGTCAAAACGTCAAAATCATGACGGCTCGGTGACATAATATTTGACGTTTACGTAAGAATTTTATGTTCTAACCGATTGAAATTGATACACCGAAAATTATCGTTTGCGGTTTAGACCCTTTGGAGCTATGCGGTTTGTCCACAAGGGCAGGCTAACACTCGCCCTCGGCCTTGGTCGCGGATCCAAAAGGAAGTCTACAATGGCGCGCAAGAAGATCGCTCTTATCGGTTCTGGAATGATTGGTGGAACGCTGGCGCATCTCGCCAGTCTGAAGGAACTGGGCGACATCGTCCTGTTCGACATTGCTGACGGCATCCCCCAGGGCAAGGGTCTCGACATTGCCCAGTCCGGTCCCGTCGAGGGCTTCAATGCCAAGCTTTCCGGCGCGAGCGATTACGCCGCCATCGAAGGTGCTGACGTCTGCATCGTGACTGCCGGTGTTGCCCGCAAGCCGGGCATGAGCCGCGATGACCTGCTCGGTATCAACCTCAAGGTCATGGAACAGGTTGGCGCTGGCATCAAGAAGTATGCCCCGAACGCCTTCGTCATCTGCATCACCAACCCGCTCGACGCGATGGTCTGGGCGCTGCAGAAGTTCTCGGGCCTCCCGACCAACAAGGTCGTCGGCATGGCCGGCGTTCTCGACTCTGGTCGTTTCCGCCACTTCCTGTCTGAAGAATTCAACGTTTCCGTCCAGGACGTCACCGCCTTCGTACTCGGCGGCCACGGCGACACCATGGTGCCGCTCGCTCGTTACTCGACCGTTGGCGGCATCCCGCTGACCGACCTCGTCAAGATGGGCTGGGTCACCAAGGAGCGCCTCGAAGAAATCATCCAGCGCACCCGTGACGGTGGCGCCGAAATCGTCGGTCTGCTGAAGACCGGCTCGGCCTATTATGCACCGGCTGCTTCCGCCATCGAAATGGCCGAGTCCTACCTCAAGGACAAGAAGCGCGTTCTGCCCTGCGCCGCCTACCTCACCGGCCAGTACGGCGTGAAGGACATGTATGTCGGCGTACCCGTCGTCATCGGTGAAGGCGGCGTCGAGCGCATCATCGAAATCGACCTGAACAAGGCCGAAGAAGAAGCCTTCCAGAAGTCTGTCGGCGCCGTTGCCGGCCTCTGCGAAGCCTGCATCAACATCGCGCCGGCTCTCAAGTAATTGCCATTTCGCCCAAAACAGGGACACGACAATGAACATTCATGAATATCAGGCCAAGGCTCTTCTGAAGAGCTTTGGTGCACCGGTCGCCGAAGGTGTGGCCATCTTCTCCGCAGAAGAAGCCGAAGCCGCCGCAAAGCAGCTTCCTGGCCCGCTCTATGTGGTCAAGAGCCAGATCCATGCTGGCGGCCGCGGCAAGGGCAAGTTCAAGGAACTGTCGCCGGAAGCCAAGGGCGGCGTACGCCTCGCTTTCTCGATCGACGAAGCCAAGAGCCACGCCAAGGAAATGTTCGGCAACACGCTGGTGACTGCCCAGACCGGCGACGCCGGCAAGCAGGTCAACCGTCTCTACATCGAAGACGGTGCCGACATCGCTCGCGAACTCTACTGCTCGCTGCTCGTCGACCGCTCGGTCGGCCAGGTTGCCTTCGTCGTTTCGACCGAAGGCGGCATGGACATCGAAGCCGTTGCCCATGACACGCCGGAAAAGATCCACACGATCGCCATCGATCCGGAAGCCGGCGTCACCGACGCCGATGTTGCCAAGATCTCGGCTGCTCTGGAGCTGACCGGTGCTGCTGCCGAAGACGCAAAGTCGCTCTTCCCGATCCTCTACAAGGCCTTCGTCGAGAAGGACATGGCGCTGCTCGAAGTCAACCCGCTGATCGTCATGAAGAATGACCATCTGCGCGTGCTCGACGCCAAGATGTCCTTCGACGGCAATGCGCTGTTCCGCCACGACGACGTCAAGGCGCTGCGCGACGAGACCGAAGAAGACGCCAAGGAAATCGAAGCCTCGAAGTGGGACCTCGCTTATGTGGCCCTCGACGGCAATATCGGCTGCATGGTCAACGGTGCCGGTCTCGCCATGGCGACGATGGACATCATCAAGCTTTACGGCAAAGAGCCGGCAAACTTCTGCGACGTCGGCGGTGGCGCCGGCAAGGAGAAGGTCGCGGCTGCCTTCAAGATCATCACCGCTGACCCGAAGGTCGAGGGCATCCTCGTCAACATCTTCGGCGGCATCATGAAGTGCGATGTCATCGCAGAGGGCGTTGTTGCCGCTGTGCAGGAAGTCGGCCTGAAGGTTCCGCTCGTCGTGCGCCTCGAAGGCACCAATGTCGAACTTGGCAAGAAGATCCTGAACGAATCCGGCCTCGCGATCACCGCGGCCGACGATCTGGACGACGCTGCCAAGAAGATCGTCGCGGCGATCAACGGCTAATCTGAGGAACCTATTCGATGTCAATTCTTGTAAACAAGAACACCAAGGTCCTCGTTCAGGGCCTGACCGGCAAGACCGGCACCTTCCACACCGAACAGGCGCTCGCCTACTACGGCACGCAGATGGTCGGCGGTATCCATCCGAAGAAGGGCGGTGAAAACTGGACCGGCTCCAAGGGTGAAACCCTGCCGATCTTCGCGACCGTTGCCGAAGCCAAGGAAAAGACCGGTGCAGATGCATCCGTGATCTACGTTCCGCCGGCAGGTGCAGCCGACGCCATCATCGAGGCGATCGACGCCGAGATCCCGTTCATCACCTGCATCACCGAGGGTATCCCGGTCATGGACATGGTGCGGGTCAAGGCCAAGCTCGACAAGTCCAAGTCGCGCCTGCTCGGCCCGAACTGCCCGGGTATCCTGACCCCGGAAGAGTGCAAGATCGGCATCATGCCGGGCTCGATCTTCCGCAAGGGTTCGGTCGGTATCGTCTCGCGCTCTGGAACATTGACCTATGAAGCGGTGTTCCAGACCTCGAACGAAGGTCTCGGCCAGACGACCGCTGTTGGTATCGGCGGCGACCCGGTCAAGGGTACCGAATTCATCGACGTGCTGGAGATGTTCCTGGCCGACCCGGCCACGACCTCGATCATCATGATCGGCGAAATCGGCGGCTCGGCTGAAGAAGATGCAGCCCAGTTCCTGATCGACGAAGCCAAGAAGGGCCGCAAGAAGCCGATGGCCGGCTTCATCGCCGGCCGGACTGCTCCGAAGGGCCGCACAATGGGCCATGCCGGTGCTGTCGTTTCCGGTGGCAAGGGCGATGCAGAATCGAAGATCGAAGCCATGGAAGCGGCCGGCATCAAGGTTTCGCCTTCGCCGGCACGTCTGGGCAAGACCCTGGTCGAAGTCCTCAAGGGCTGAGATCTGACGAAAATCAAGCCAGGCGAAGGGTTGGTCCGCCAATCCTTCGCCTGGACTTCGCATATCTGAGACGATTCGCAATTTTTGACGATCGCGAGCGGCAGGCCGGGCATCCGGCCATCAATTCTAGTCGGGAGGCGAGCCGAGAGGTTCGCAAAACACCATGGGTAGGCAAGAAGCCAACGAGCAGTTTCTGATCACGTCCTTCCTCGACGGATCGAATGCGGCCTATATCGAGCAGCTTTACGCGCGTTACGAGGAAGATCCCTCATCGGTTTCCGACGAGTGGCAGGCTTTCTTCAAGGCGCTGGCCGATAATCCGACCGATGTGAAGAAGGCCGCCAAGGGCGCCTCCTGGCAGCGCAAGAACTGGCCGATCGCCGAAGGTGGCGAGCTCGTCAACGCGCTCGACGGCAACTGGGGCGTGGTCGAAAAGGTCATTGAAAAGAAGGTTCAGGCCAAGGCAGAAGCGACCGCCGCTTCGACCGGAAAGTCTGTTTCGGAATCTGAAGTCCTGCAGGCAACGCGCGATTCCGTCCGCGCCATCATGATGATCCGTGCATACCGCATGCGCGGTCACCTGCATGCCAAGCTCGACCCTCTCGGTCTCGCCGCTCCGGTTGATGACTACAACGAACTTTCGCCGACCGCTTACGGCTTTACCGAAGCCGATTACAGCCGCAAGATCTTCATCGACAACGTGCTGGGTCTGGAATACGCCACGATCCCGCAGATGCTCGACATCCTGCAGCGCACCTATTGCTCGACGCTCGGCGTCGAATTCATGCACATCTCCAATCCGGAAGAAAAAGCCTGGATCCAGGAGCGCATCGAAGGCCCCGGCAAGGGTGTCGAATTCACGCCGAACGGCAAGAAGGCCATTCTGCAGAAGCTGATCGAAGCCGAAGGCTTCGAGCAGTTCATCGACGTCAAGTACAAGGGCACCAAGCGCTTTGGCCTCGACGGTGGTGAATCGCTGATCCCGGCGCTTGAGCAGATCATCAAGCGCGGTGGCCAGGAAGGTCTCGAGCAGGTTGTTCTCGGCATGGCCCATCGCGGTCGTCTGAACGTCCTGACCAACGTCATGCACAAGCCGCATCGTGCGGTCTTCCACGAATTCAAGGGCGGTTCCTTCAAGCCCGACGAAGTCGAAGGTTCCGGCGACGTGAAGTACCACCTCGGCGCTTCTTCCGACCGCGAGTTCGATGGCAACAAGGTTCACCTGTCGCTGACGGCCAACCCGTCGCACCTGGAAATCGTCAACCCTGTCGTCATGGGCAAGGCCCGCGCCAAGCAGGACCAGCTCGCCAAGATCTGGGAAGGCGATGTCATTCCGCTCAAGGAGCGCGCCAAGGTCCTGCCGCTTCTCTTGCATGGTGACGCAGCCTTTGCCGGCCAGGGTGTCACTGCCGAAATTCTCGGCCTGTCGGGCCTGCGCGGTCATCGCGTCGCCGGCACGCTGCACGTGATCATCAACAACCAGATCGGCTTCACCACCAATCCGGCCTTCTCGCGCTCGTCGCCCTATCCGTCCGACGTCGCCAAGATGATCGAAGCGCCGATCTTCCACGTCAACGGTGACGATCCGGAAGCCGTCGTCTATGCGGCGAAGGTTGCGACCGAATACCGTATGAAGTTCCACAAGCCTGTCGTCGTCGACATGTTCTGCTACCGCCGCTTCGGTCACAACGAAGGCGACGAGCCGAGCTTCACCCAGCCGAAGATGTACAAGGAAATCCGCGCTCACAAGACGGTGGTCAACATCTATGGCGAGCGTCTGATCGCCGAAGGTCTGATCACCGAGGGCGAACTCGAGAAGATGAAGGCCGACTGGCGCGCCCATCTCGAGCAGGAGTTCGAGGCAGGCCAGAGCTACAAGCCGAACAAGGCCGACTGGCTTGATGGCGCATGGTCGGGTCTCAGGACCGCCGACAATGCCGACGAGCAGCGTCGCGGCAAGACCGCCGTGCCGATGAAGCAGCTCAAGGAGATCGGCCGCAAGTTGTCGACCATTCCAGAAGGCTTCAAGGCGCACCGCACGATCCAGCGCTTCATGGAAAACCGGGCGCAGATGATCGAGACCGGCGAAGGCATCGACTGGGCCATGGGCGAAGCACTCGCCTTCGGTTCGCTCTGCCTCGACGGCCACAAGATCCGTCTGTCCGGCCAGGATTGCGAACGCGGCACCTTCTCACAGCGCCACTCGGTTCTCTACGATCAGGAGACTGAAGACCGCTACATCCCGCTCGCCAATCTGGCGCCGAACCAGGCCCGCTACGAAGTCATCAACTCGATGCTTTCGGAAGAAGCCGTGCTCGGCTTCGAATACGGCTATTCGTTGGCCCGTCCGAATGCGCTGACGCTCTGGGAAGCACAGTTCGGCGACTTCGCCAACGGTGCGCAGGTCGTGTTCGACCAGTTCATCTCGTCTGGTGAACGCAAGTGGCTGCGCATGTCCGGTCTCGTCTGCCTTCTGCCGCATGGCTATGAAGGTCAGGGTCCGGAGCACTCGTCGGCGCGCCTCGAGCGCTGGCTGCAGATGTGCGCGGAAGACAATATGCAGGTTGCCAACGTCACGACGCCGTCGAACTACTTCCATATTCTGCGCCGTCAGATGAAGCGTGACTTCCGCAAGCCGCTGATCATGATGACGCCGAAGTCGCTGCTGCGCCACAAGCGTGCCACGTCGAGCCTTGCCGAGATGGCTGGTGAATCTTCGTTCCACCGCCTGCTGTGGGACGATGCCGAAGTCATCAAGGACGGTCCGATCAAGCTGCAGAAGGATGCGAAGATCCGTCGCGTCGTTATGTGTTCCGGCAAGGTCTATTACGATCTTCTGGAAGAGCGCGAAAAGCGCGGCATCGACGACATCTACCTGCTGCGCATCGAACAGCTCTATCCGTTCCCGGCCAAGGCGCTCATCAACGAGCTCTCGCGCTTCCGCAATGCGGAGATGGTCTGGTGCCAGGAAGAGCCGAAGAACATGGGCGCCTGGTCGTTCATCGATCCGTATCTGGAATGGGTGCTCGCCCATATCGACGCCAAGTACCAGCGCGTGCGCTACACCGGTCGTCCGGCTGCCGCCTCGCCGGCAACCGGCCTGATGTCCAAGCACCTTGCCCAGCTCGAAGCCTTCCTCGAGGACGCACTGGGCGGTTGATCCGCCCAGTCACTCCCTCGCAGACCGAAACGTTCTCTGACCAACGGAATTGAGATCATGGCCACTGAAATCCGCGTACCCACCCTCGGCGAATCCGTCAGCGAAGCCACTATTGGCACCTGGTTCAAGAAGGTCGGTGACACCGTCAAGGCCGACGAGCCCCTCGTCGAACTGGAAACCGACAAGGTGACTGTCGAAGTCCCGTCGCCGGTCTCGGGCGTTCTGACTGAAATCGTCGCCCAGAACGGCGAAACCGTCGGTCTCGGCGCGCTGCTCGGCCAGATCGCTGAAGGTGCTGCCGGTTCTGCTGGTGCAGCTGCTCCGGCCCCTGCCGCCGCACCGGCTCCTGCTGCAGCCCCTGCTCCGGCGGCCGCTGCTCCGGCTGCTCCCTCGGCCATGCCGGCCGCTCCAGCTGCTGCCAAGCTCGCTGCCGACAACAACATCGCGACCGCTGATGTCGACGGTTCCGGCAAGCGTGGCCAGGTGCTGAAGGGCGACGTGATCGCCGCCATCGCCAAGGGTACGGCTGCTCCGGCTGTTGCCGCGGCCCCTGCTGCTCCGCGTCCGGCCTCTTCCGGCGACGACGCATCGCGCGAAGAGCGCGTGAAGATGACCCGTCTGCGCCAGACGATCGCCAAGCGCCTCAAGGACGCCCAGAACACGGCTGCCATGCTGACCACCTATAACGAGGTGGACATGTCGGCCGTGATGGCCCTGCGCAACCGCTACAAGGACATCTTCGAGAAGAAGCACGGCGTGAAGCTCGGCTTCATGGGCTTCTTCACCAAGGCCGTCACGCATGCGCTGAAGGAACTGCCGGCCGTTAACGCCGAAATCGACGGCACCGACATCATCTACAAGAACTACTGCCACATCGGCGTTGCCGTCGGCACGGACAAGGGCCTGGTCGTTCCGATCGTGCGCGATGCCGACCAGATGTCGATCGCCGAGATCGAAAAGGACATCGGCCGTCTCGGCAAGGCTGCCCGTGATGGTCAGCTGTCGATGGCCGACATGCAGGGCGGTACCTTCACCATCTCCAACGGTGGCGTCTACGGTTCGCTGATGTCCTCGCCGATCCTGAATGCCCCGCAGTCGGGTATCCTCGGCATGCACAAGATCCAGGAGCGTCCGGTCGTCGTCGGTGGCCAGATCGTCATTCGTCCGATGATGTATCTCGCGCTCTCCTACGATCACCGCATCGTCGACGGCAAGGAAGCAGTCACCTTCCTCGTTCGCGTCAAGGAAAGCCTCGAGGATCCGGAACGTCTGGTTCTCGACCTCTAAGGAAAGCGCACGATGGAGCCGGTATCCGCTTCCGCCTCTCCGCTGGTCCTGCTTCTTGCCTGGAGCGTGGTCCTGCTGGTGGCGCATGTCCTCCTTCAGGGCATGCTGGCCACCAAGGAGCTGGGCACGGAGTGGAATGCCGGCCCGCGTGACGACAACAAGCAGCCGGCGAGCAAGCTCGCCGGGCGCGCCGCACGGGCGTCATCGAATTTCCGCGAGACCTATCCCGCCTTCGTGGCCCTTGCCGCTGGGTTGCTGTTCACCGGTGAGACCTCGGGCCTCGGCCTGACCGGTGCCATAGTCTGGTTTGTCGGGCGCATCGTCTATTATCCGCTCTACCTGGCAGGTATTCCCTATATCCGCTCGCTCGTCTGGACTGGCGCCACGGCCGGCCTCGGCTTGATGTTCCTCGCACTGGCGTTTTGAGGTGAGGCATGGGCGCGTCGTCGAGAGCAATGGTTCTTCTTGCCGCGCTCGCGCTGTCTGATGCGGCTATGGCCGCCGATTGCCGGATTGAAAAAGCCACCTACCGCGAAGCCGAAACCGGCGTCGAGCTGGTCTTTGCTGCTGCCAGCGGCGAGAATACGCCTGTTTCCCACGGGTTCAGCACCGAAATAAGTACTTTCAAGCTCAATGGTCACGTCATGTTCGATCCCGAAATCGAGCGTCCCATCGGCATGCTGATGAACAATTGCCCCGAGGGCGACGTAACCGGGGCAACGATTGCTGCCTGCACCGTCTGGGAGGGCATCGTCTACGGGATCGACGAGGCGACCGGCCATGTCGATCTCCTGCCGCCGGAAGGCGCCGACGCGCCCGATGCACTTCTCCTGCCCGGCTTCGGCCCCTCCATCATGTCGTCTGCTGTCGGCAAGGGGATGAGCAGCGCGCCCTGGGATGTTTTCGAATTCAAGGGATGCGCCTCATGACCACCCGTCCCATCCTTCTCGTCACCGGCGGCAGCCGCGGCATCGGCGCTGCCGTCTGCCGAAAGGCCGCAGCGCAGGGTTATGACCTGCTGGTGAACTATCGCTCGGACCAGACTGCTGCCGAGGCCGTTGCGGCCGATTGCCGAAAGCATGGCGCCAAGGCAGAGATCGTGCAGGGTGATACCGCCACCGAAGAGGGCATCGTCGCGATCTTCGCCGCCGCCGATCTCCTCGGACCGCTCCATGGTCTCGTCAACAATGCCGGCGTCGTCGATGTCACCGCGAGGGTCGAGGAATTCGATCGGGCGCGGCTCGACCGCATGTTCGCCGTCAATGTGATCGGCAAGATCCGCTGTGCCACGGAAGCGGTGAAGCGCATGTCGACGAAACATGGCGGGCAGGGAGGTGTGATCGTCAACATCTCCTCCATGGCCGCTGTGATCGGCAGTGCAGGACAATATGTCGACTATGCCGCCGCCAAGGCTGCGGTGGATACCTTTACTGTGGGCTTGTCCCGCGAAGTCGCGACCGAGGGCATCCGGGTCAATGCCATCAGGCCCGGGATCATCGATACCGAAATTCATGCATCCGGCGGATTGCCGGACAGAGCGCGCGATCTCGCACCCATCGTTCCGATGCAAAGGCCCGGAACGGCCGACGAAGTGGCCGACAGCGTTCTTTATCTCCTCTCGCCTCAGGCATCCTATGTCACGGGTGCCCTCTTGAATGTCAGCGGCGGTCGGTAACCGTCGAAAACGAAGGAAGCTTCCCATGTCTTATGATGTCATCGTTATCGGCTCCGGCCCCGGCGGCTATGTCTGCGCCATCAAGGCGGCCCAGCTCGGCATGAAGGTTGCCGTGGTCGAAAAGCGCGCGACCTATGGCGGCACCTGCCTCAACATCGGCTGCATCCCCTCCAAGGCCCTGCTGCACGCCTCGGAAGTCTTCCACCACGCCGCCCATGGCATGGCTGATCTCGGTGTCGAAGTCGGTGCGCCGACGCTCAACCTGTCGAAGATGATGGCGCACAAGGACGCGACCGTGAAGTCGAACGTCGAGGGCGTCGCCTTCCTGTTCAAGAAGAACAAGATCGACGGCATCCAGGGCACGGGCAAGATCCTCGGCGCCGGCAAGGTTGAGGTCACCAACGACGCGGGCGAAGTCCAGGTCCTGGAAACCAAGAACATCGTCATCGCCACCGGTTCCGACGTCGCCGGCATTCCGGGTGTTGCCGTCGAAATCGACGAAAAGGTGATCGTGTCCTCGACCGGCGGTATCGCGCTCGACAAGGTCCCGGCCAAGATGATCGTCGTCGGCGGCGGTGTCATCGGCCTTGAACTCGGTTCGGTCTGGTCGCGCCTCGGCGCCAAGGTCACCGTCATCGAATATCTCGACACGATCCTCGGCGGTATGGATGGCGAAGTCTCCAAGCAGTTCCAGCGCATCCTTGCCAAGCAGGGCATGGAATTCAATCTCGGCGCCAAGGTTACCGGTGTCGTGAAGTCGGGTGAGGGTGCTAAGGTCACCTTCGAGCCGGTCAAGGGCGGCGAAGCGCAGACGCTCGACGCCGATGTCGTGCTCGTCGCCACCGGCCGCAAGCCCTACACGGCGGGTCTCGGCCTCGAAGAAGCGGGCGTTGCCCTCGACAACCGTGGTCGCGTCGAAATCGACGGCCACTATCGCACCAATGTCGCCGGCATCTTTGCGATCGGTGACGTGGTCAAGGGGCCGATGCTTGCTCACAAGGCCGAAGACGAAGGCGTGGCGCTTGCCGAAATCCTCGCCGGCCAGCATGGCCATGTGAACTACGAGGTCATCCCCGGCGTCGTCTACACCCAGCCGGAAGTCGCTTCCGTCGGCAAGACCGAGGAAGAGCTCAAGGCCGCAGGCGTCGCGTACAAGGTCGGCAAGTTCCCGTTCACGGCCAATGGCCGTGCGCGCGCCATGCAGGCCATGGACGGCTTTGTGAAGGTTCTGGCCGACAAGGACACGGACCGCGTTCTCGGCGTTCACATCATCGGCCTCGGCGCTGGCGAAATGATCCACGAAGCTGCCGTGCTCATGGAATTCGGTGGTTCGTCGGAAGATCTGGGCCGCACCTGCCACGCCCACCCGACCATGTCGGAAGCCGTGAAGGAGGCCGCACTCGCGACCTTCTTCAAGCCGCTGCACATGTAAGGCGTCAGACCTAACATAGGTCAATTATTATATTTCGGTAAGGTTGAAGGCCGTCGCTTGTACCCCAGGCGGCGGCCTTTATCATGTGTGGTCAGTGCCTCCCTTTGCTCCTCCCGAAAGGCAAGACCATGGCCCATGTCGCACCCGCCTCCTATTCCATCCCACAGAAGGCCCTTCACTGGCTGATGGCCCTGCTCATTCTCTTCAATCTCATCTTCTCTGATGCGATGGAGGAGGTGGCTGAAGCCTACGAACGCGGGGAGGTCCCTTCGCCTGAGGACCTGACCTTCGCCAATATCCATGCCTATGTCGGGATTGCCGTTCTGTGTCTCGGGCTTGTGCGCCTGGTGATCCGCTTCACCCGAGGGGCGCCGCCGGCGCCGGCTGAGGAGCCGCCGATCCTGGCAGTCGCTGCGAAGCTGGCGCATGGTACCTTCTATGCCTTGTTCTTCCTTATCCCGCTCAGTGGCATCGGCGCCTACTACTTCGGCAACGAAACCGCAGGCTTCGTGCATGGCGGCCCGCTGAAGAGCCTCATGTGGCTTTTGATCGCAGTGCACATCCTGGCGCTTCTGGTACACCAGTTCTACTGGAAGACGCCGATTGCCACCCGCATGACGCCGGGGTGATCGCCAAGGGGGACAGTATGGGTGTTGTGGTCGAACAGCGTGTCGTGCTCCCGCATCCTGACCTTGCCAATGCCGATTGGGCCGACAGCTACAGTGTCCGCCTCGATCGAAACGATCTCGTTCCGATGGAGGTTGCGAGCGAGCTTATGGGGCGGGCGCCGCGCTGGGTCGGCGCTCTGCTCAAGATCCGGAACCTGATCGTCGGTCTCTTCGGCTTGAAATCAGCAGAGTTAGAGTTGACCGGTCAGGATCGCATCGGCGGCTTTCCGGTTCTGGCGCAGGATGAACAGCATGTGCTGCTTGGCTTCAACGATAAGCATCTCGACTTCAGGATCATCGTCGCCGTGGAGCCGGAGGGCGCCGGGCATCAGCATGTGTCGCTGACGACGCTCGTCAAGCGGCACAATCTGTTCGGCCGGATCTACATCCTCTTCGTCACGCCGTTCCACAAGCTGATCGTGAAGACCTTCCTGAAGCGCTTTGCCGCTTCGAAAGACCCTAGCCGCCGATCCGCGTAACGGTGTAGCCCTGGCCGCGCAGCAATTCGACCAGACCTTCTTCGCCCGGCAGATGCAGCGCGCCGACGGCGATAAAGGCGTTTCCTTTTTCCAGGTGCTGCTTGCTACCTTCGGCCATGACCAGGTTGCGATCTCGAACGATGCGGGTCTCGAAGGCGGCATAGGCGCTTTCGTCTTCACCGGCGGCGGTGGGGGCGACGACTTTCAGCAAGGGCATGGTCATGCCGATGTCACCGGCGAGATAGAGCTCCGTCATGGTTTCAATGACGTCTTCCATCTTGTCGCCGAGTTCGATCGTTTCGATCAACGCCTTGAAATGAAAATCGACCGGCAGGTCGGCCATGGCTTCCAGCTGCTCGACCAGCGTTTCAAGGCCGGCAACCGGCTTGTCCGCAGCCACGGCATCTTCGGCGATCTTCTTGTCCAGGAAGGAGGCGCCTGCTGCCTTGCGGGAAAGTTCGCAGGCCGGGAGCGCCACGAAGCTCGCCAGGATCCATGGCTTCATCTTGGCGACGGCACCTAGCGCCAGGCCACGCTGCTTCAGCCCGGCTTCCAATCGCTGGAGTTCTTCAGCGTCAAGATGGTCCTTCACCGACTTGCCATCGGTGAACATTGTCAGTTCGGGATGCATGAGCAGCGAAGCGGCGGCCTTCTGCTCGTTGAGGATCTCGTCTGATTCGATGACGACCACATCCGCTGCTGCAGCCGCTTCGCGGGCGCCGTTCGGCATGGTCAGAACGCGGGGATCGGTGACATGCATGGTGCCGAGCAGGTAGGAGGGCTGCAGGCCTGCCTTCTCAACCTTCCAGAAGATCCCCTGGCCATTCGGTATTTTGGCGGCTTCGGCGCGGATCTTCGCGAGCTCTTCCGGCTTTTCCTTTTCCATCGCCACGAGCAGGTTCTCGCCATGGCAGGCGACATCGGAAGCGCGCGCCGGGCTGACTGCAAGGAGAGTGGCGAGCAGGAGGACGACGAGGGCGAGCGGCAGCACGCCTGCGATCCAGAGACCGATTTCAGACGGCGAAAGGCGCGGCAGGTGCGGCCGCAGCGAGAAAAGGCGATGCGCGTTCATGTCGTCTCCTGTCAGAAGTCCGGAGAATAGAAGCGATCGCCCTCACGTTCGATTAAGGATCTTGGTTAACGCGGGTGCGATCGAGACACGTCAGGCGCGGGGATGGGCGCGATCGTAGATGTCCAAAAGCCGTGCGCTGTCGACACCGGTGTAGATCTGTGTGGTCGAGAGGCTCGCATGGCCGAGCAGCTCCTGGATCGTCCTCAAGTCGCCGCCGCTGCCGAGAAGATGGGTTGCGAAGGAGTGGCGCAGGGCATGGGGTGTGGCTGAATCCGGCAGGCCAAGTGCCGAGCGCAGCTTCTGCATCTCGCGTTGGATGATTGCTGACTGAAGCGGGCCGCCCCGGGCGCCACGAAAGAGGGGAGCGCCGGGTTCCAGATGATAGGGGCAGAGCTTGTAGTAGTTTTCCACGGCCTCCATGACGACAGGAAGCAGCGGCACGAGCCGCATCTTGCCACCTTTACCCTTGATGCGCAGGCTCTTCGGCCTGCCCTCGAATACCTCGGGCGTCAGGCCAAGCGCCTCGGAGATACGCAGACCGCAGCCATAGAGAAGCGAGAGCACCGCTGCATCGCGCGCCGCGATCCAGGGCTCTTCGTTCATCTGCGTGTCCACGGCGACCACTGTGAGCGCCTGGCGGCCGCTGAGTGGCTTGGGCAGGGATTTCGGCTGCTTCGGAGATCGGATCGCGCTTGCACCTGCGGCATTGACGAGGCCCTTGCGCTCCAGATGGCGCAGGAAGGAGCGGAGGCCCGCCAGATGACGGCCAAGCGACCGGGCGCCTGCCCCTTCCTTGCGGCGATGGGCCAAGAAGCCGCGCAGGTCGGCCGGGCGCAGCGCCTTAATATCGTCGATCTTCACGGTGCCGCCGACATGGGCGGAGAGGAACTGCAGGAATTGCCGCGTATCCCGCTCATAGGCATCCAACGTGTTGGCGGACAGGCGGCGCTCAGCGCCCAGGCTCTCCAGCCAGGTGGCACGTTCGCCAAGAAGTTTTTCGTCTGCCGGGATCAATTGGGCGCCTTTTGCGTTTTTGAGTGTTGACCACCCGGCTCACGATGGCGCGGGAGGGTTAACGAAAGACGAATATCGGGGCTGTCATGACCGGATCACAAATCGCTGCCAGAACCCCTCTGGAACTCTGGCGAGGTAAATGCTGATGCGCCGCTCTCCCGTCTCCACTTTCGCGAGCGTCACCGACACCCTGTCGCTCCTGTCTCACGGGCGCCCCGGACATATCGTCGACACGCTGATCGCCGAGCGCGGTCAGAAGCTCGTCGAGCATCCCCTTTGGCCCGTCATGCGACCCTTTCTTTATAGCGTGCTGCGCTATGACAAGGCGATCCAGTTCGCCAATGATGTCGCTAGTCTTCCGGGTCCGCAGGTCTTTGACTACCTGAGCGCTGCGCTGCGTCTCGATATCCAGGTGCGGCATGCCGACCGCATGCCCCCATCCGGCGGCTTCATCCTGGTCAGCAACCATCCGACGGGGATCGCCGACGGGGTGGCGATGTATGATCTGCTCAAGGATCGCCGTCCCGACATGACCTTCTTTGCCAACCGCGATGCGGTCAGGGTCAATCCGCGTCTCGCCGAGATCATCATTCCGGTCGAATGGCGCGAGGAGCACAAGTCGAAGCTGAAGGCGCGGGAAACGCTGAAGCTCACCACGCGGGCCGTGGAAGAGGGCAGGGCGACCATCCTCTTTCCCTCGGGCCGCATCGCCTATTGGGATGAAGGCAAGCTGAACGAGCGGCCCTGGAAGACGTCTGCGATTTCGCTTGCGCGCAAATACAATCTGCCGATTCTGCCGGTGAACATGAAGGCGCGCAATTCCGGCCTGTTCTACTGGTTCGCCCGCTGGTCGACAGAACTGCGCGACATGACCGTCTTCTACGAGCTTCTCAACAAGCGCGGCGGTCGCTTCGATTTCACCGTCGGCAATCTGATTCCGGTCGAGGCTCTCGACGGCGATCCCGCCGAGGTGACAAAGGCGCTGGAAGACTTCACGGTCCATCGGCTGCCGGCCGATCCCGACCGCAGTTTCCGCTGATCTCTCCCCTTACATAAAGCCTGTTTTCTTTCCGATCCTCAGGGGGCAAGTTGCAGCCCGATGAAGGACGATTCGAAAAGCCTGTTCGGAGAACTGTTCGAAACACCGCGCCGCAAGGTGGTGCCGGTGCTCGTTCCCATGCCAGCACCAACGGCCTACAGCTACGCGGTGCCCGATGAGCTGACGGTGGAGCCGGGCGCGATCGTGCAGGTGCCGCTTGGGCCGCGACAGGTGATCGGTGTGGTCTGGGACGGCGGCGAGGACGCCAAGGTTGATCCGAAGAAGCTCAGGGAAATCACCAAGGTCTTCGACTGCCCACCGCTCGACCAGGACATGCGTACCTTCCTCGACTGGGTGGCTGCCTACACGCTCTCTCCACCGGGTTATGTGGCCCGCATGGCGCTTCGGGCGCCTGCCGCCTTCGATCCCGAACCGATGATCGAGGGGCTGCGCTATGCTGGATATGAGCCGGAGCGTCTGACGCCTGCGCGCCAGAAGGTTCTGGAGATGGCGGCCGATGGTCTCTCCTGGACGAAGAGCGGGCTTGCTCATGCGAGCGGCGTCTCGACCAGCGTCATCGACGGTCTCGTCAAGCAGGGCGTGTTCGAGCAGGTCTTCTTGCCGCCGCCGCCGCTGGTTGCGGCTCCCGATCCTGATTATGCAGAGAACCGTCTCGCGGGTCCGCAGAAGGACGCTGCCGAAGAGATCCTCGACAGTCTGCGCAAGGGTGGCTTTGCCGTTTCCCTGATCGATGGCGTGACAGGCTCCGGCAAGACGGAGGTCTATTTCGAGGCGATTGCCGAGACGCTGAAACAGGGCAAGCAGGTGCTGATCCTGCTGCCGGAAATCGCGCTCACCGCCAACTTCCTCGAGCGCTTCCAGGATCGCTTCGGCTCCAAGCCCGGGGAATGGCATTCGGATCTCGCGACCCGCACCCGCGAAAAGGTCTGGCGTCAGGTCGCGACCGGCGAGATCCGGGTTGTCGCCGGTGCGCGTTCGGCGCTCTTCCTGCCGTTCGAGAACCTTGGGCTCATCATCGTCGACGAAGAGCATGACCCGGCCTTCAAGCAGGAGGACCGCGTCTTCTATAATGCGCGGGACATGGCCGTTGTGCGGGCGCGCATCGCGAACTTCCCGGTCGTGCTCGTCTCTGCCACGCCGTCGGTTGAAAGTCAGGTCAACTGTATCGCCGGCCGCTATACCCGCATCCATCTGCCGACCCGCTTTGCCGATGCCGCGATGCCGGATCTGCACCTCATCGACATGCGGCGTGCGCCGCCCGAACGGGGCGGCTTTCTGTCGCCGATCCTGTTGCGATCCGTTGGCAAGGCGGTGGAACGGGGCGAACAGGCGCTTCTCTTTCTCAATCGGCGCGGTTATGCGCCGCTAACTCTCTGCCGCGTCTGCGGTCACCGCTTCCAGTGCCCGCAATGTTCGAGCTGGCTTGTCGAGCATCGGTTCCGTGGCCAGATCCAGTGCCACCAGTGCGGCTATCATGAGCCGACGCCGAATGCCTGCCCGGAATGCGGGACACTCGATCATCTGGTCGCCTGCGGCCCGGGGGTCGAGCGCATCGCCGAAGAAGTGGAGAAACACTTTCCCGATGCCCGCACGCTGGTGCTCTCGTCGGATATCGGCGGGGTCAAGCGATTGCGGCTCGAACTCGAGGCGATTGCCAATGGCGAGGCCGATATCGTCATTGGTACGCAGCTCGTGGCGAAGGGGCATAATTTCCCGCTGATGACGCTGGTCGGCATCATCGATGCCGATATCGGTCTGTCGAATGGGGATCCGCGTGCTGCCGAACGGACATTCCAGCTGCTCTCGCAGGTGACGGGTCGTGCCGGCCGTACCGGGCGCAAGAGCCTTGGTCTGTTGCAGACGTTCCAGCCTCAGCATCCCGTCATGCAGGCGATCATCTCGGGTGATGCCGCCGCCTTCTATGAGCGCGAAATACTGGAGCGCGAGCGGGCGCAACTGCCGCCTTTCGGTCGTCTCGTTTCGATTATCGTCTCGGCCGATAGCCGCGCCGAGGCCGAGGGGCATGCGCGCGGGCTGCGACAGGCCGCGCCCCATGAAAGCGGCATCATGATCCTCGGACCAGCCGAAGCGCCGCTTGCGCTCATCCGTGGTCGCCATCGCTTCCGACTGCTCGTCCATGGCCGCCGCAACAGCGACATGCAGGCCTTCGTCCGAAGCATGCTTGAGCGCGGGCCGAAAGAACGACGGTCGATCCAGGTGCAGGTGGATGTCGATCCGCAGAGCTTCCTTTGAGCTGATCGGTAAAGATTGCGTCGCATCACCTGCGAATTAGGGCTCGGAGCCATACCGCAGCCGCGCGTTTCGTGGCATAAGCCGCGCGGTTTGTTTCCAAGCGGGTTGATCCATGGAATTCTACTTTCCCATCGAACTCGGCGAGCAGCTCGCCTTTCTTGCGGCTTCTGTCGCAGCGCTTATCGGATGCTTTGTGCTCTTTGCCCCAGGCCTCACCCTGAAGGCGCTTGCGCTTGTTCCAGCAGAAGGCCGCCCGGAAGGGCTCGGAGCCGCGCGATCGATCGGCGGCTTGATCGTCGGCTTTGCCGGGACCGCGCTGCTGCTTGCCCAGCCGACCGTCTACTTGGCTTTCGGCGCCGCCGTCGGGCTTTCGGCCTTCGCCCGGGTCCTGTCCATCATGTCCGACCAGGGCAGCACCTGGCGCAACCTTCTCCTCCTGGTTGTGCAGGCGGTCATCGCTTCCCTCACCCTCGCCTATGTCTTTGGTCTGACTTGATCTTCGCTTTTCGAACGGGCTCAGCCGATATCTCGTCAATTTGACGCAGTTTCGGACAAAAAAAGCTCCAAGGCCTTGCTCTGAAGGATCAAACCGTTAATACGCGTGTTGCGAGTCTAGACCTGCTATGCTAGACGAACCGCGAAATTCGGAAAACGCAAGTGCAGCATGCTTGTGTTTTTGGGGAAAAACAAAACGATATCAGGAGCTTGAGAGGCCTCAATCGAGGTGTCCGGCCCCCTGGATCAAGATCAGGGAATTTTTTGCCCGTGGCAGACGCATCCCAAGTGATTTCAGGCGTGGCGGAGCGTTACGCATCGTCGCTTTTCGAGCTTGCGCTCGAAGCCGGCGTGCTTGACGCCGTCGCCGCCGATCTCAACCGTTTCCAGGCGATGATCGACGAAAGCGCCGATCTGAAGCGCCTGGTACAGTCGCCCGTCTTCACGGCCGAAGACCAGGTCAAGGCTATCAGCGCGATCGGCGAAAAGGCCGGTTTCAACGCGCTGGTGTTGAACTTCCTGAAGGTCGTTGCAAGCAATCGTCGCCTGTTTGCCGTTCCCGGCATGGTGGCTGCCTATCGCCAGATCCTCGCCCGTCACAAGGGTGAGATGACGGCTGACGTCACGTCTGCTCATGCCCTTTCGGCAGAGCAGGAAACCGAACTGAAAGCGGCGCTGAAGGGCGTTACCGGCAAGGAAGTTTCGATCTCCGTCACGGTCGATCCGTCTTTGCTCGGCGGCCTGATCGTCAAGATCGGCTCCCGCCAGATCGACACGTCCCTTCGCACCAAACTTTCCACCCTTAAGCTTGCACTGAAAGAGGTTGGCTGATGGATATCCGCGCCGCGGAAATTTCCGCAATTCTTAAAGATCAAATCAAGAACTTCGGCAAAGAGGCAGAAGTCTCTGAAGTTGGCCAGGTTCTGTCCGTCGGTGACGGTATCGCCCGCGTCTACGGCCTCGACAACGTTCAGGCCGGCGAAATGGTCGAGTTCCCGGGCGGCATCCGCGGCATGGCGCTCAACCTCGAAGCCGACAATGTCGGTGTGGTTATCTTCGGTGCCGACCGCGGCATCAAGGAAGGCGACATCGTCAAGCGGACCGGCGCCATCGTAGATGTTCCGGTTGGTCCGGAACTGCTCGGCCGCGTCGTTGACGCTCTCGGCAACCCGATCGACGGCAAGGGCCCGATCAACGCGACCCGCCGTTCGCGCGTCGACGTGAAGGCTCCGGGCATCATCCCGCGCAAGTCGGTTCATGAGCCGATGTCGACCGGCCTCAAGGCCATCGACGCCCTCATCCCGGTTGGCCGTGGCCAGCGCGAGCTCGTCATCGGTGACCGTCAGACCGGCAAGACCGCGATCATTCTGGACACCTTCCTGAACCAGAAGCCGATCCACGACAATGGCCCTGATAACGACAAGCTCTACTGCGTCTACGTCGCTGTTGGCCAGAAGCGTTCGACCGTCGCCCAGTTCGTCAAGATCCTCGAAGAGCGCGGCGCCCTCCAGTACTCGATCATCATTGCCGCCACCGCTTCGGACCCGGCTCCGATGCAGTATCTCGCACCGTTCGCCGGCTGCGCCATGGGCGAATACTTCCGCGACAACGGCCAGCACGCCCTGATCGCTTACGACGACCTGTCGAAGCAGGCCGTTGCCTACCGTCAGATGTCGCTCCTGCTGCGTCGCCCTCCGGGCCGCGAAGCTTACCCGGGCGACGTTTTCTATCTCCACTCCCGCCTGCTCGAGCGCGCCGCCAAGATGGGCGACGCTGCCGGTGCCGGCTCGCTGACCGCTCTGCCGGTTATCGAAACCCAGGGTAACGACGTTTCGGCCTTTATCCCGACCAACGTCATCTCGATCACCGACGGTCAGATCTTCCTTGAAACCGACCTGTTCTATCAGGGCATTCGTCCGGCCGTTAACGTCGGTCTGTCGGTTTCGCGCGTTGGTTCTGCCGCGCAGATCAAGGCGATGAAGCAGGTTGCCGGCTCGATCAAGGGTGAGCTCGCCCAGTATCGCGAAATGGCCGCCTTCGCCCAGTTCGGTTCCGACCTCGACGCCGCCACCCAGCGCCTGCTGAACCGTGGTGCCCGTCTGACGGAACTCCTGAAGCAGGCTCAGTTCTCTCCGCTCAAGACGGAAGAGCAGGTTGCTGTGATCTTCGCTGGCGTGAACGGCTACCTCGATAAGGTTCCGGTCAACCAGGTTGGCAAGTTCGAACAGGGTCTCCTCTCCTACCTCCACTCGGAAGGCAAGGCGATCCTGGACGCGATCCGCACCGACAAGGCGATCAGCGACGACACCAAGGGCAAGCTCAAGGCCGCCCTCGATAGCTTCGCGAAGAACTTCGCCTAATTCAGGCTCAAGCCAAGGACGGATAACGGATGCCTTCACTAAAGGATCTGAAAAACCGGATCGCCTCCGTCAAGGCGACGCAGAAGATCACCAAGGCGATGAAAATGGTCGCCGCGGCGAAGCTGCGTCGTGCGCAGGAAGCGGCCGAGGCTGCTCGCCCGTACTCGCAGCGCATGGGTGTCGTCCTGGCCAACATCGCGCAAGCCGTGGGTTCGGACGACAGCGCACCCCGCCTGATGACCGGCACCGGCAAGGACGACGTGCATCTGCTCGTCGTCTGCACTGCCGAGCGTGGTCTGTGCGGCGGTTTCAACTCGTCGATCGCCCGTTTCGCCCGTGACCATGCGCGCAAGCTCCTGGCTCAGGGCAAGACGGTCAAGATTTTCTGCGTCGGCAAGAAGGGCTACGACAGCCTGCGCCGCGAGTTCGCCGGCCTGATCGTCGAACGTACGGATCTGCGCGAAGTGAAGCGTGTCGGCTTCACCAATGCGGATGCCATCGGTCGCAAGGTCATCGGTATGTTCGACCGCGGCGAATTCGATGTCTGCACGCTGTTCTATTCCGAGTTCAAGTCGGTGATCAGCCAGATCCCGACCGCCCAGCAGATCATCCCGGCCGCTCCGGCCGAGGCTGCTCCGCAGGGTGGTGCATCGGCACTCTACGAATACGAGCCGGATGCGGCCGGGATTCTCGAAGATCTCATCCCGCGCAATATCTCGGTTCAGATTTTCCGGGCCCTGCTCGAAAACGTCGCGGGTGAAATGGGCGCCAAGATGAGCGCCATGGACAATGCGACACGCAATGCCGGTGAGATGATCAACAAGCTGACACTTTCCTACAACCGTCAGCGTCAGGCACAGATCACCAAGGAACTCATTGAAATCATTTCGGGCGCGGAAGCGCTCTGAGGTTAAGGAAAGAGGGTAAGATACATGGCTAAGGCAGCTACCCCCAAGTCTAAGGCGGTGAAGTCCGCAGCTGGTGCTCTCGGCAAGGTTACGCAGGTCATCGGCGCCGTCGTCGACGTCGCATTCGAAGGCGAACTGCCCCCGATCCTGAACGCGCTGGAAACCGATAACGGCGGCAACCGCCTCGTTCTCGAAGTCGCGCAGCACCTCGGCGAAAACCAGGTCCGCACGATCGCCATGGACTCGACTGAAGGTCTCGTCCGCGGCCAGCCGGTCAGCGACACGGGCGCTCCGATCACCGTTCCGGTTGGTCCGGAAACGCTCGGCCGCATCATGAACGTCATCGGCGAGCCGGTTGACGAAGCCGGTCCGCTCGTCACCGAAGGCCGTCGTTCGATCCACCAGGAAGCGCCTGCTTACGTCGAACAGTCGACGGAATCGCAGATCCTCGTCACTGGCATCAAGGTCGTCGACCTGCTCGCACCTTACGCCAAGGGCGGCAAGATCGGCCTGTTCGGCGGCGCCGGCGTTGGCAAGACCGTTCTGATCATGGAACTGATCAACAACGTTGCGAAGGCACACGGCGGTTACTCCGTGTTTGCAGGCGTGGGTGAACGTACCCGCGAAGGCAACGACCTTTACCACGAGATGATCGAGTCCGGCGTTAACAAGCACGGCGGCGGCGAAGGCTCCAAGGCTGCGCTCGTATACGGCCAGATGAACGAACCGCCGGGCGCCCGCGCTCGCGTTGCTCTCACCGGTCTGACGATCGCTGAAGACTTCCGCGACAAGGGCCAGGACGTTCTGTTCTTCGTCGACAACATCTTCCGCTTCACCCAGGCAGGTTCCGAAGTGTCGGCTCTGCTCGGCCGTATCCCGTCGGCCGTTGGTTATCAGCCGACGCTTGCTACCGACATGGGTCAGATGCAGGAACGCATCACCACCACGACCAAGGGTTCGATCACCTCGGTTCAGGCCATTTACGTTCCCGCCGACGACTTGACCGACCCGGCTCCGGCCACTTCGTTCGCCCACCTGGACGCAACGACGGTTCTGTCGCGCTCGATCGCCGAAAAGGGTATCTACCCGGCTGTTGACCCGCTCGACTCGACCTCGCGCATGCTTGACCCGCTGGTTGTCGGCGAAGAGCACTACGAGATCGCTCGTAAGGTTCAGACGACGCTGCAGCGCTACAAGTCGCTTCAGGACATCATCGCCATCCTCGGCATGGACGAACTGTCCGAAGAGGACAAGATGACGGTTGCCCGCGCCCGCAAGATCGAGCGCTTCCTGTCGCAGCCGTTCTTCGTTGCTGAAATCTTCACCGGTTCGCCGGGCAAGCTGGTGGCACTCGAAGATACGATCAAGGGCTTCAAGGGTCTGGTCAACGGCGACTACGACCACCTGCCGGAAGCAGCCTTCTACATGGTCGGCTCCATCGAGGAAGCCATCGAGAAGGCCAAGCGCCTGGCTGCCGAAGCTGCCTAAGTACAGGGACTGCCGGCACGCGGGATGACCTGCGTGCCGCTCCATCCTTCATCAGAGAAGTGAACGACCATGGCCGACAATTTCAACTTTGAGCTCGTTTCGCCCGAGCGTCTTCTGCTCTCCGAACAGGTGATCGAAGTCGTCATTCCGGCAACGGAAGGCGAAATGACCGTCATGGCCAATCATGCGCCGACCATGACGACCATCAAGCCGGGCGTCGTGACTGTGAAGCTCGCTTCCGGTCAGGTGTCCAAGTATGTGGTCTTCGGCGGTTTTGCCGACGTCCTGCCGACCGGCTGCACACTGCTTGCCGAATCCGCCGTTCCGCTTTCGGAAATCTCGCCCGACACGCTGACCAAGCGCATCGACGAGGCCCGCAAGGAACTGGAAGGCGTCGAGCATCACGAGCACCGCACCAAGCTCGAGCAGTACCTCGCCGAGCTCACCAACCTGAACGGCGTTCTCGTTGCCGCCTGATCGGCTGCTGACGGCTGACAAGAATTGAAGCCGGGCCTTTGGGTCCGGTTTTTTTCATGCTCGGATGTCAGACGGTTACGGCGTCTTCCAGGATCATCGCGGCCCCCTTTTCCGCGACCATCATCGTCGGCGCATTGATGTTGCCGGCGGTAATGTTGGGGAAGACAGAGGCGTCGACGATGCGAAGACCCGTAACGCCATGCACCCTGAGGCGCGCATCCACCACAGTCTCCTGTGGATCTGCTCCCATCGCGCAGGTGCCGCACAGGTGATAGATCGAGCCACTGTTGCGGCGGAAATAGTCGAGCAGCTTGTCATCGGTATCGGCAGCCTTGGAGGGCGACACTTCCGCCCAGACCCAGCCGTCAAGCGCCCGCGCGTCCGCGATGCGGCGCATCAGTCGGCTCCCCTGCAAGACTTCCTCCACATCGCGATCGGTCGAGAGATAGTTTGGTCGAATCAGCGGCGCTTCCGATGCGTCTGGCGAGGCGATGGTCACGGTCCCCTTGCTTGTCGGACGGCAGGCGTTGAAGGCGATCAGAAAGCCCGGATAGGGCTCCGGTGTCAGGCGGGCTCTAGGACTGTCCGGGATCCTATAGGACAGCGGGTTGAAGTAGACCTGAATGTTTGGCCGTGTCTCCTCAGCTGATCCCCGGAAGAAGCCGCCGGCCTGATTCACGCTCATCGCGAAGGGGCCGCTGCGCTTCAAAAGCCACATCAGGCCGAAACGGGCCTGACCGATAAGGCTCGCGAAATCGCCGTTCAGCGTCGGCTGTTTCGAGCGATAGTAGAAGCTGGCGCAGAGATGGTCCTGGAGGTTCCGCCCGACGGCCGGCAGATGTTTGCGCGTCTCGATGCCCTGGGCAAACAGCGTTGCTCCATCGCCGAAACCTGAAAGCTGCATCAGCTTCGGTGTGTCGACGGCCCCTGCCGCCAGGATCACCTCGCGGCGGGCGCTGAAGCTACGCAGCCGGCCATGCTGCATGACCTCGATGCCCGACACCCTGCCGTCCGTCTCGACTAGCAGACGCCTTGCATGGGCCTCGCGCTCGATCGTCAGGTTTGATCGTTTGAGCGCCGGGCGCAGATATTCGGCGCTGGAATGCGAACGCTGGCCGCGCCTTGTATTGACGTCGTAGACGCCGGCCCCTTCAAGCGTCTCGCCGTTGAAATCCTCGTTGAGCGGGATGTCGAGCTCGTTACAGGCATCGAGGAACGCGTCACTCACCGGATGCGTTGCGCCACGCATCGGTGTCACATGGATCGGGCCGCTTCCGCCATGCCAGCGGCTTTCGCCACGGGCATGGGTTTCCAGCTTCCGGAAGAAAGGCAGCACGTCATCGAAGCCCCAGCCCGGGTTTCCGGCGTCGCGCCAGTCGTCGAAATCCTGGCGCGCGCCACGGACGAAGACCATGGCGTTGATCGAGCCGGAACCGCCCTGCACCTTGCCACGCGGAGCATAAATGCGCCGACCGCCGAGGTTTGCCTCCGGCTCCGTGCGGTACATCCAGTTGACCTTGGGATTGTAGTAGCTCTTCGCGTAGCCGACCGGGATCTTGAACCAGAAGGACTTGTCCTCGCCACCGGCCTCGATGAGCAGTACGGAATGACGCCCGCTTTCGCTCAGGCGACTGGCCACGATGCAGCCTGCCGAGCCTGCACCGACCACGATGAAATCGAAGATCATGGGATATCCTCAGCCCTTGGCCGGTGCGAAGGCTTTCACGTCTGCATGCTCCGCCGCCATCTGCAGATGCAGCCGGTCGCCGGTATAGGGCGTGTGCCTCGCGATGACCTCGTGGTTCAGTTCGATGCCGAGACCCGGCTCGCGCGAGGGGATGAGGTAGCCGTCGTCGAAGCCGAGCTTTGTCTTCAGCACCTCGGCGTGGAAGCCGCCGAAATCCATGATCGCCTCATGGATGAGGAAGTTCGGGCAGGTTACCGCAAGCTGGATCGACGCCGCCGCTCCGACCGGGCCGTTGTAGAGATGCGGCGCGATCTGTGCATAAAAGGACTCGGCCATCCCGGCGATCTTTTTCGCCTCCAGCAAGCCGCCGACGCGAGCGACATTCATCTGCAGGATGGAGGCAGAGCCAAGCTGCAATACTCTCTGGAATTCGTATTTCGTGGTCAGCCGCTCACCCGTCGAGACGGGGATCGAGGTGGCGCGGGCGACTTCCGCCATGGCCGCTTCCTGGCCGGGCGGAACGGGCTCCTCGAACCAGAGCGGATCGTATTTCTCCAGCCGCTTCGCCAGGCGGATGGCGGAGGAGGGCACCATCTGGCCGTGGGTGCCGAAGAGGATGTCGGCGCGGTTGCCGATGGCATCACGGATCTTCTGGCAAAACTCCTCGCAACGATCCATGACCGGCAGCGACAGCTGGTGACCGGAATAATTGGTGTAGGGGCCGGCCGGATCGAATTTCAGACCGGTGAAGCCGGCCTCGACCATGCGGATCGCCTCTTCGGCGGCAAGATCCGGATCATTGTAGTCGTATTCTCCGGCTGAATTCTTCGGATAAAGATAGGTATAGGCGCGCAGCTTGTCGTGGACCGGGCCGCCGAGCAGATCGGCGACCGGTCGTCCGGCTGCCTTGCCGATGATGTCCCAGCAGGCGATTTCGAGACCCGAGATGATCCCGACCATGGTCGGATCCGGTCGCTGGGTAAAGCCGCTCGAATAGGCCGCGCGCCAGAAGCGTTCGATCTGGTGCGGATCGTGACCCTCAAGATAGCGGGTGAAGACGTCTTCGACGAGGACCGCGATGCCTGAGGGATGGAAGGCGGTCGAATAGATTTCACCGACGCCTGTGATGCCGCAAGCTGTCTCAAGCTCGACGAAGATCCAGTACATGCCGCCGATATGCGGCGCGGGCGTTGCGACAACATGTGTCTTGAGCGAAGCGACTTTCATGGATGCCTCCGATGAAGAATTCTTGAGCCGGCTAATTGGTGATCAGTGTTTGAGAATGACGAGGCGCGTCTGGGTGAATTCCAGCATGCCGTGTTTGCCGTCGTCGCCGCCGAGGCCGGAGCGCTTCCAGCCGGCGTGGTAGCCCTGGTAGGGATCGGCCGGGAAGCGGTTGATATAGAGTTCACCCGCCTCGATCTCGTTCGCGGCCTTCATCACCTTGCGATAGTTCTCGGTGAAGACGACCGAGGCGAGGCCGAACTGGTGGTCGCTCGCCATGGCAAGCGCATCATCGAAATCGGTATAGGGGATCACCGCCAGCACCGGCCCGAAGACTTCCTCCTGAACGATCTCCATGTCCTGGCGGCAGTCGGAGAGCAGTGTCGGCGGATAGAAATAGCCGTCGCCCGGCGGCAGGAATCCGCCCGTCTCGATGACGGCACCATCGGCCTTGGCCCGTTCGACCATGTGGTGAACCCTGAGGCGGGCTGCAGCATTGGCGAGCGGTCCCATGCGGGTCGGATCCTCGGCCCGATCGCCATAGTGGCGGCGTTCGAAGGCATCCTTGAGCTTTTCCAGAAGCGTGCCATGCACGGAGGCATGCACGTAAAGCCGCTCGACGGAGGTGCAGACCTGGCCGCAATGGGCGGTCTTGGCCGCCAGCACGCTTGTCGTCACCACGTCGAGATCGGCATCCGGCTCGATGATGACAGGCGTCTTGCCGCCGAGTTCCAGTGAGGGCTTGGCGATGTTGGCCTTGCAGTAGTCCAGAACCGTCTGACCGGCGGCAACGCTGCCGGTCAGGGTGATCATGCCGACCTCACGGCGCGTCGCCATCACCTGGGCCACCTCGTGGCTCATGGCCATGATGCTGACGAGGCCTGCGGGAAGGTCTGCTTCCTTGATCGCTTCGGCGAAGACGAAGGCCGATGTCGGCGTGTTGTTGCTCGGGCGCACGACCACGGCATTGCCGGTGATCAGAGCCGGCGCGATCTTGCGGACGAGCGTGTAGATCGGGAAGTTGAAGGGGATCAGGCAGGCGACGACGCCGATCGGTGCACGCTTCAGCATCAGCGTTTCATCCGGCGTATCGCTCTCGATCACCTCGCCCTCGACGCGGCGCGCCCATTCGGCATGGTAGCGCATCAGCTCAACACCGTAGCCGGTTTCGGCCACGGCATCGTCAAGGCTCTTGCCGGATTCCTGCGCCAGTGCTGCGCCGATCTTTTGCTGATGGCGCTCGATGGCATCGGCGAGCCGGCGGAGTGCATTGCCGCGCTCGATGGCCGGCAGGCGGCCCCAGGGTTTCTGGGCAACAGCGGCAGCGTCCGCCGCCTCGATGACATCGGCTTCGGTCGCCGAGGTGACCGACGCAAAGACCCGACCATTGGCGGGGTTCTTCACCTCGATCGTCTGGCGTGGCCCCGTCTCGCGAAACGATCCGGCAATGAAGTTCTGGAAGGTAGACATGGCAGGCACTCCGACAACGGACAGTCTGCCCAAGTAGGAAGCCGGGCTTGCCTCTTCGCAAGCGACTTATTGTCGGGTTGAGCATTCCAAAAAGGAATGTTTCAGGCGCTCGCTTGCCTCAGCAGGGCCACGGAGCTTCCGTCGATTTCCTGGCTCAGCCAGCGTCTGAACGCTCCGACATGCGGGGATTGTGCGCTGTCGGTTCGAGTCACAAGCCAGTAGGACTCATGCCCCTCGACTTCGACGTCCAGAACCTGGGTGAGGGCACCCGTCTGCATCAGGGGCGCCACCATTGAGCGGTCCGCCACTGCAACGCCCAGTCCATTGCATGCGGCTTCGATGACGAGGTCGAGAAGATCGAATTCCAGTCCGCCCTGCGTGTCGGTTTCCGTCATGCCCGCCGCGTCGAGCCAGCGCTGCCAGGTGAGATAACGCTGGTCGGCGGAGGCCAGAACATGGAGGAATGTGAAGTGGGAAAGGTCGATGGCCTCTCCGTCGCGCAAGTCCGCCAAAAGGTCGGGAGCGCAGACGGCAATATGCCGTTCGGTAAACAGGCGTTCCGACTTGAGGCTTGGCCATTCCCCATCACCGAAGCGGATGGAGCAGTCGAGCATCCCCCGTTCGGAAAGATTGTCTTCGAGGTCTGTGGTGATGCTCAGATCGACGTCGGGCAGGATGGCTCGGAGGCTCGTCAGGCGTGGCATCAGCCAGCGTTTGGCAAATGTCGGCGGCACGTTGATCCGCAGACGGCGCTTGTTGCTCTTCTCGCGAATATTGCGGACCGTCATCTCCACCGTGTGGAAAGCCTGCTGCAGCGAGGCGAGCAATTCTGTACCGGACGGCGTCAGTTCCAGGTGATGGTGCCTGCGGATGACAAGGGGCTCGCCGAGCTGCTCCTCGAGATTGCGCACCTGACGGCTGACGGCGCTCTGGGTGAGGTTCAGCAATTCCGCTGCACGCGTGAAGCTGCGGGTCTGACCGACCACCTCAAATACCTTCATCGCGGATAGCGCCGGCAGTCGTCTCATGATCCCTCGTGATGCTCCTATGAGCCTTTGATGATTAAATCAGAGGCCACAGACCTGCGCCATGCAGTTTTGACGCGAATGTGTCATGCTTTCCGGTATAGCTGATTGAAAGTGTCGGGTGACCGATGAGATAAGGATCCAGAATTTTATGCTTTCGGGGGAATCGGCATGAAGGTCGGTATCGTGGGTGCGGGAATGGTCGGCAGCTCGGCGGGTTATGCGCTGGCGCTGATGGGGCTTGCCAGCGAGATCGTGCTCATCGATCGCAATGAGGCACTCGCCATCGCGCAGGCGGAAGACATTGCCCATGCGGTTCCGTTCATGTCCTCGACCATCGTGAATGCCGGACAGTATCGGGATCTTGAGGGCGCGGGTGTGGTCATCCTCTCCGCCGGTGTGAGCCAGAAACCCGGCGAAACACGCCTCGAGCTTCTGGAGCGCAACGCAGCCGTCTTCCGTTCCGTGCTTGCCGAGGTGTTGCCGGTCGCACCGGATGCGATCCTGCTGATCGCCTCCAACCCTGTCGATATCATGACCCAGATCACCACACGGCTTTCCGGCATCGATCCGCGCCGCGTGATCGGTTCGGGCACCATTCTCGACACCGCGCGTTTCCGCAGTCTCGTCGGCCGCCATCTCGGGATTTCCCCGCAATCGGTGCATGCCTATGTGCTCGGCGAACATGGTGACAGCGAGGTTCTCGCCTGGACGAGTGCCCGTGCAGGCTCCGTCTCTTTGTCCTCTTTCGCCGCCCAGGTCGGCTCGCCGCTGACGGAGGACGTGCGCGCGCAGATCGACGACGGTGTGCGCAACGCTGCCTACAAGATCATCAACGGCAAGGGCTCCACCTATTACGGCATCGGCGCGGGCCTTGCCCGCATCGTCAAGGCGATCGCCCGTGATCAGCGCGACGTGCTGTCCGTTTCCATTGCAACGCCGGAAGTGGCGGGCATTCGGGATGTCGCCCTATCGATCCCGCGCGTGGTTGGCGCAGAAGGTGTCGTCGTCGATCTTTTTCCCGATCTCGACGACGAGGAGTATGCGGCCTTGAACCGCAGCGCGTCGCTTTTGAAGGAACGAGCCGACGCCATTCCTTTATAGGGGGAACTGCCTATATAATGCCAGGATATGCAGGCGCAGAAGCGCCGTGACGATCAGATACTGCGCCCCGATTTCTGGATCACTTGATGAACGAAACGCCGCCACTCACCCCTGAGGCTCTCGATGATTTCCTGCTCAAGGCGCGCGCCGCCAGCGGGCTTTTAAAGGCGCTATCGCACGAGACGCGTCTGTTGATGCTCTGCATGCTCTGCCAGGGCGAGAAGACGGTCACCGAAATCGAACAGTTCCTTGGCATCCAGCAGGCCGTAGTTTCCCAGCAACTCGCGCGACTCAGAGGCGAGAAGGTCGTCCAGACCCGCCGCGAAGGACGCCAGATCTACTATCGGATCGCCGATCCACAACTCGCCGAACTGATCTCCGTGCTCTACAAGATGTATTGCGGCCCGACACCCGTCACGATCAGCCAGGCGGCGGCGCTCAGCGAGGCGTAAGCCCGAGAGGGCATCGAAGGGGCGGTGCATGATCGACAAGCTGGAATTCTTCATCGCGCTTGCCCGCCAGCAGCATTTCGGCCGCGCAGCCGAGGAATGCGGCGTGACGCAGCCGACACTGTCGGCCGGCATCCGGCAACTCGAAGAGCAGCTCGGCGTCATGCTTGTCCAGCGCGGCTCGCGCTTTCTCGGCCTCACCCCGGAAGGCCAGCGGGTGCTCGAATGGGCGCGGCGGATTGTTGGTGATACCCGCACCATGCGCGAAGAAATGCGGGCGGCGCGGCGTGGTCTGGCCGGCCATATCCGGCTTGCGGTCATTCCGACGGCGCTTGCCATGGTGCAGAAGCTCACCGAACCCTTTCAGGCCCGTCATCCGGACGTGACCTTTTCCGTCCTGTCGCGCACCTCGCTGCAGGTTCTGAGCCTGCTCGAAAATCTCGAGATCGACGCCGGCATTACCTATCTCGACAATGAGCCGCTGGGGCGCGTCACCAGCGTGCCCCTCTATTCCGAGCGCTATCACCTGATCACCGGTGTCGGCACGCCGCTTGCCGATCGTGACAGCATCACCTGGAGCGAGGTGGCCGATCTCAGGCTCTGTCTTCTGACCGCCGACATGCAGAACCGGCGGATCATCAACCAGCACATGGCAGAGGCCGGTGTGACGCCGAAGCCGACGCTCGAATCCAATTCGATGATCGTGCTGTTCTCCCATATTCGCACCGGCAAATGGGCGTCGATCATGCCGAAGAACGTCGCTGAGTCCTTCGGTTTCGGCGAGGAGATCCGGATGATCCCGATCACCGCACCCGAGGCCGAGCATCTGGTGGGGCTGGTCGCTACCCACCGCGAGCCTTTTACTCCTTTGGTCTCCGGCCTGTTGCATGAGGCGCGCTTGCTGGCAGCCTCTAATGCCTTCGATAGAAATCTTCTATCGATCGACGGAAGCGCCGTATTGACCTCCTGACATCAGAACCATCATCATCTTCCGATGAACGACCCCGCCAGAGCTCGGCGGGTGAGGAGGATTTCGATGAATATTCGTGTGGCTGCGGATGACGTCTCCGCCCGCATTTCGGCTGTGATCGCCGAGTTGCAGCATCTGGAGGGGCCGATGCTGCCGATCCTGCACCGTGTGCAGGAGGAATTCGGCTATATCCCTGAGATCGCCAAGCAGATCATCGCCAGCGCGCTGAACCTGTCGCGCGCCGAGGTGCATGGCGTGATCACCTTCTACCACGATTTCCGCGCTCAACCGGCTGGGCGACACGTTCTAAAGCTCTGTCGCGCCGAGGCTTGCCAGTCGATGGGCTGCGAGCCTCTTGCGGACAAGATCAAGGCCAAGCTCGGCATCGACTGGCACCAGACGACGCCTGACGGTGCCGTCACCCTCGAACCCGTCTTCTGTCTCGGCCTCTGTGCCCAGGCGCCTGCCGCGATGCTCGACGGTGAGCTGCATGCGCGGCTCGACGAACACTGTCTTAGCGACATTCTGGCGGAGGTGCGCTCATGAGCGTCCCAGAAACCGTCGTTGTCTTCGTCCCCCGCGATGCGGCAGCGCTTGCCGTCGGTGCCGACAAGGTGGCGGCTGCCATCGAACGCGAAGCCAGGGTACGCGGCCTTGACGTCACCATCGTGCGCAATGGCTCGCGTGGTATGCTGTGGCTGGAAGTGCTGGTCGAGGTGCGCACCGACAAGGGCCGCATCGCCTATGGTCCGGTCAGGGCCTCCGATGTGCCTTCCCTCTTCGAGGCCGGCTTCCTTGATGGCGGGGAGCATCCGGTTGGCCATGGCCTAACCCACGAGATCCCCTTCCTCAAGGGACAGACGCGGCTGACCTTTGCTCGCTGTGGCGTCACCGATCCGCTCTCGCTCGATGACTACCGCCACTATCAGGGCCTTAAAGGTCTCGCCAATGCCATCGCGATGGCACCCGCCGACATCATCAGCCAAGTGACGGACAGCGGCCTGCGCGGTCGCGGTGGCGCAGGCTTCCCGACCGGCATCAAGTGGAAGACGGTCGCGGATGCGAAGGCCGACCAGAAATACATCGTCTGCAATGCCGACGAGGGCGACAGTGGCACCTTCGCCGACCGGATGATCATGGAAGGTGACCCCTTCGTGCTGATCGAAGGCATGGCGATTGCCGGCATCGCGGTGGGTGCCACCAAGGGCTATGTCTATACCCGCTCCGAATATCCGCATGCCATTGCCATGATGGAAGAGGCAATCGAGATTGCGAGGGCTGCGGGCATTCTCGGCGCCTCCGTCATGGGCTCGTCTTACGCCTTCGACATGGAAGTGCGCATGGGCGCTGGCGCCTATGTCTGTGGCGAGGAGACCTCGCTGCTCAACAGCCTCGAAGGCAAACGCGGCGTGGTGCGCGCCAAGCCACCGCTGCCGGCGCTTCAGGGCCTGTTCGGCAAGCCGACTGTCGTCAACAACGTCATGTCGCTCGCCTCCATCCCGGTCATCATGGATCGGGGTGCTGCGTTCTACCGCGACTTCGGCGTTGGCCGTTCGCATGGCACGATCCCGATCCAGCTCGCCGGCAATCTCAAGCATGGCGGCCTCTATGAGACCGCCTTCGGTCTGCCGCTCGGCCAGTTGATCAACGAGATCGGCGGTGGAACGATTTCGGGTCGTCCGGTCAAGGCGGTGCAGGTGGGCGGGCCGCTCGGCGCCTATTTCCCGCCTTCGCTGTTCGACACGATCTTCGACTATGAGGCCTTCACCGCTGCCGGTGGCCTGATCGGCCATGCCGGTGTCGTGGTCTTCGACGATACGGCCGACATGCTGAAACAGGCGCGCTTTGCCATGGAATTCTGTGCCGTCGAAAGCTGCGGCAAGTGCACGCCCTGCCGCATCGGCTCGACGCGCGGCGTCGAGACGGTCGACAAGATCGCGCGCGGGATCGAGCCGGAGAAGAACAAGGTGCTGCTGGAGGATCTCTGCAACACCATGAAATTCGGCTCGCTCTGTGCGCTGGGTGGTTTCACGCCCTATCCGGTCATGAGTGCGATGACGCATTTCCCGCAGGATTTTGCGCGGGCGCCTGTGGTGGAGGCTGCGGAATGAGTTGTTGTCTTCGAGATACTGACGAGGCTGCCGGATCTGGCTCCCTCTTCTCTCCAGCGGGGAGAAGTGCCGAACGCAGTGAGGCGATGAGGGGGCCGCTTGCGCTGACGCTTACCCCCTCATCCGGCGCTACGCGCCACCTTCTCCCCGCCGGGGAGAAGAGGTCCCGCCTGCGCTCTGCCCGTCATTGTCATCACGTCATGCACGCTCTCCAGGAGGCCCTCCATGCCCCTCGTTCCTGAAATTGACTACGGCACGCCCGCCTCGCGCTCCGACAAGATGGTCACACTCACCATTGACGGTCGCGCGATCACGGTGCCCGAGGGCACGTCGATCATGCGCGCCTCGATGGAGGCCGGCATTCAGGTGCCGAAGCTCTGCGCCACCGACATGGTCGATGCCTTCGGCTCCTGCCGTCTCTGTCTGATCGAAGTGGAAGGCCGCAACGGCACGCCCGCCTCCTGCACAACGCCGGTCGCACCCGGCATCGTCGTCCACACCCAGACGGAGCGGCTGAAGGCCATCCGCAAGGGCGTGATGGAGCTTTACATCTCCGACCATCCGCTGGATTGCCTCACCTGTGCGGCCAATGGCGATTGCGAGTTGCAGGACATGGCCGGTGCCGTGGGTCTGCGCGATGTGCGCTACGGCTATGAAGGGGAGAACCACGTCAAGGCGCGGTCTGCCGAGGGCGGCATCAACGCCCAGTGGATGCCGAAGGACGAAAGCAATCCCTATTTCACCTATGATCCGTCGAAATGCATCGTCTGTTCGCGCTGCGTGCGGGCATGCGAAGAGGTGCAGGGGACCTTTGCGCTGACCATTGAGGGCCGTGGCTTCGACAGCCGCGTGTCACCCGGCGCGCATGAAGCCTTCCTCTCGTCGGAATGTGTCTCCTGCGGCGCCTGCGTGCAGGCCTGCCCGACGGCAACGCTGACGGAAAAGTCCGTCATTGCCATCGGCCAGCCGGAGCATTCGGCCGTCACCACCTGCGCCTATTGCGGGGTCGGCTGTTCGTTCAAGGCGGAGATGCGCGGCGAAGAGCTGGTGCGCATGGTACCTTGGAAGGATGGCCAGGCCAATCGCGGCCATTCCTGCGTCAAGGGCCGCTTCGCCTATGGTTACGCAAGTCACAAGGACCGCATCCTCAACCCGATGATCCGGGAAAAGATCAGTGATCCCTGGCGCGAAGTGACCTGGGAAGAGGCCTATGCCCATGTCGCCTCCGAGTTCAAGCGTATCCAGTATCAGTATGGCCGTGACGCCATCGGCGGCATCACCTCGTCGCGCTGCACCAATGAAGAGACCTATCTGGTCCAGAAGCTGATCCGTGCCGGCTTCGGCAACAACAATGTCGATACCTGCGCCCGCGTCTGCCATTCGCCGACCGGTTACGGCCTCGGCCAGGCCTTCGGCACATCGGCGGGTACGCAGAATTTCGACAGCGTCGAGCATTCCGACGTGGTGCTGGTCATCGGCGCCAACCCGACCGATGGCCACCCGGTCTTCGGCTCGCGTCTGAAGAAGCGGCTGCGCCAGGGCGCTAAGCTGATCGTCATTGATCCGCGCCGCATCGATCTCGTGCGCACCCCGCATGTGGAAGCGGCTTACCATCTGCCGCTGAAGCCAGGCACCAATGTCGCCGTGCTCACCGCGATCGCCCATGTGATCGTCACCGAAGGTCTGTTTGCCGAGGCTTTCATCCGTGAGCGTTGCGACTGGTCGGAATTCGAGGACTGGGCCGGTTTCGTCTCCGACCCAGCACATTCGCCGGAGGAAACGGAAAAGTTCACCGGAGTACCCGCGGCAGAGCTGCGGGGTGCCGCCCGCCTGTTTGCCACCGGCGGCAATGGCGCGATCTATTACGGCCTCGGCGTCACCGAACACAGCCAGGGCTCGACGACCGTCATGGCGATTGCCAACCTTGCGATGGTCACCGGCAATATTGGTCGCCCCGGTGTCGGCGTGAACCCGCTGCGTGGCCAGAACAATGTCCAGGGCTCCTGCGACATGGGCTCCTTCCCGCATGAGCTGCCGGGCTATCGCCACGTCTCCGACGATGCCACCCGCGAGACCTTCGAAAAGCTCTGGGGTGTCGAGATCAGCAACGAGCCGGGCCTGCGCATTCCGAACATGCTGGATGCTGCCGTCGATGGCTCGTTCAAGGGCATCTATATCCAGGGCGAGGACATCCTGCAGTCCGATCCGGATACCAAGCACGTCTCGGCAGGACTCGCTGCCATGGAATGCGTCGTCGTGCACGATCTCTTCCTCAACGAGACGGCGAACTACGCACATGTCTTCCTGCCGGGTTCGACCTTCCTCGAAAAGGACGGGACCTTCACCAATGCCGAGCGCCGCATCAACCGCGTGCGCAAGGTGATGACCCCGAAGAACGGCTATGCCGACTGGGAAGTGACGCAAAAGCTCGCCCAGGCCATGGGCCTAACCTGGAACTATGCGCATCCGTCTCAGATCATGGACGAGATCGCGGCGACCACGCCGAGCTTTGCCGGCGTCTCCTACGACTATCTGGAAAAGATGGGTTCGGTGCAGTGGCCCTGCAACGAGAAATTCCCTGTGGGATCGCCGATCATGCATGTCGACGGTTTCGTGCGCGGCAAGGGCAAGTTCATCCGCACGGAATATGTGCCGACGGACGAGCGCACCGGCCCGCGCTTCCCGCTGCTTTTGACCACCGGTCGCGTTCTCTCGCAATACAATGTCGGTGCGCAGACGCGGCGTACGGAGAACAGTGTCTGGCATGAGGAAGACCGGCTGGAGATCCATCCGCATGATGCCGAACAGCGCGGCGTCAAGGATGGCGACTGGATCAAGCTTGCCAGCCGTTCCGGCGACACCACGCTCCGCGCCCTGATCACCGATCGCGTGGCCCCCGGCGTTGTCTACACCACCTTCCATCACCCGAACACGCAGGCGAATGTCATCACCACGGACTTCTCCGACTGGGCAACCAATTGCCCGGAATACAAGGTGACCGCCGTGCAGGTCTCGCCGTCGAACGGCCCGACCGAGTGGCAGGAGGAGTATGAGGAGCTGAGCCGCCGTTCGCGGCGCATTGCCGGCAAGCTGGAAGCGGCGGAATGAGCGATGTGATCGGCTCCACGGCACGTATTGTCGGCGGGCTGAAGGCGACCCACGGGCGCGTCTCGGCCAGCAGCCGGCTTGTGCCCGAGGAGGTGCCGATCGCCTTTTCCTATGCCGGATCCACCCATGCTGTGATGATGGCGACGCCCGATGATCTCGAGGATTTCGCCGTCGGCTTTTCGCTCGCCGAGGGCATCATCGCGGGGGCCGAGGACGTGGTATCGATCGAGGCCATTGAGGCGGGCGAGGGCATCGACGTCCAGGTGACGCTGAAGGAGATGACTGCGGAAGCGTTGGTTGCCAGGCGTCGGCGCATGGCCGGCCCCGTCGGGTGCGGGCTCTGCGGCATCGAGTCGATCGAGCAGGCAAGCCGTGCGGTGAAGCCTGTCGCTGACGACGGCTTCAGCATGTCTGCCCGTGACGTTTCCCAGGCCATGGCGCAGCTGACGGCGCGGCAGGATCTGAACCGCCAGACACGCGCCGTACATGGCGCCGGCTTCTACAGCCTGAAGCAAGGGCTTGTCGCGATCCGTGAAGATGTCGGTCGCCACAATGCGCTGGACAAGCTCGTCGGTGCCGTTGTCATTGGCGGCTGGGATCCTGCCCAGGGTGCGGTCGTGGTCACGAGCCGTCTGTCCGTCGAGATGGTGCAGAAGACGGCAGCGCTCGGTGCGCCCGTGCTGATTGCCATTTCCGCGCCGACAGCGCTTGCCATTCGCACGGCCGCGCAGGCCGGGATCACCTTGATCGGCATTGCGCGCGACGAGGATTTCGAGATTTTCACCCGACCCGACCGGGTGGCCGAGGGAGTACCGCTGCATGTCTGAAACCGGCACCGACGCCAAGCTGATCCGCATGGCGAACCAGATCGCCACCTTTTTCCTGTCGCAGCCGGAAGAGGTGCGTGCGGAGGGGGTGGCTACGCATATCAACAAGTTCTGGGAGGTCCGCATGCGCCGCCGCTTCCATGAGTTGGTGGCGGTCCCCGATGCCGGTTTTCTGCCGCTGGTGGTCGAGGCCGCCAGCAGCATCAAGCGCCCCGGCGCGTCTGATGCCACCGCCGTCGGTCTTGGTCAGGAGGCTGCTGTTGGTGCACCCTTCGGCAAAGGGGTAGCCGCAGGCGAGTCGCTGTCGGAGCCCAGCATCCCGGAGACGACGGCCTGAGCCCAGACGGAAGTGCCGTCAGTTTAGCCAGAGATGGATGAGTGCTGCTTCCGGCGTCTCGGTGCCGCCGTTTTCGATACCCGTGCTCCAGAGGCCGGTACCGGCCGCATAGGCGCCGGGTGACAGGCCGCCTGCCTCGCACTGGCTCACCGCCCGCAGCCGCTTTCCACTCTTCACTGCTTCGGCGAGCACCGACAGCAGGACGGTATCGTTCATCGCTGTGCCGGCGCCGAAAATACGCAGCACCGCACCGTCCAGTCTTTCTAGCATCGCCTTCACAGCTTCTGCCGGAATGCCTGGGGAGAGCGTCAGGATCGCGAGCTTTCGGTCCTCAAAAGTCCGACGCTGCGGCACGTCGGGTGTCGCCTGCGGCTGCGCGCGAAACGCATCCGCTTCGTGGCTGTCATGTTTCACCAGGCCGTCAGCCGCGAGAAGTTTGCCGGCGAAGGCAAGGAAAACGCCGGGCTCTTTGCTTGCCGTAGCCGAGATCGCAAGATCGAGATTGCCCTCGGCATCGCCCTGATGCCCGAGTGGCAGCATGGAGCCGCAGAGGATCACGCGGCGGTTCTCCCCCGCCAGAGCCTGGCTCAGCGCTGCACCGGAAAAGGCCATGGTGTCGGTGCCGTGGGTGATGATTACGGCTGCATCCGGATGGCGGCGGATCGTTTCCAGCATTCGGTTCCAGTGGGCAGGACCCACATCGGCGCTGTCGAGCAAGGGATCGAAGACGTCAGCGGTCAAAACTGCGCCGGCGGGCAGGCGTGCCGCAATCGCTTCTTCCACGAGCCCCTTCAGGGGTGCCAGCCCTTCCGGCGTCTCGGCCATCCCGATCGTTCCACCCGTGTGGATCAGCAGCAGTTTCATTGTCTCGCCTCCCGGATTCGTTGCCGTCTGGTAGGGCAGTGCGAAGTGGAGATCAACCGGGTCCTGGAACGCGAAAAGGCAGCGCCTGACAGCGCTGCCCCTTCAAAATCAGTCAACTGTCGCCGTGATCAGGCGGCCAGATCTTCCAGGTCGCTACCCTTGAACATCTTGGCGAGGTTCAGGAAGCAGATCATGCCGTTCTCGTTGGCAATGATGCCTTCAGAGAAGGTCTTGTCGAAGGAAGCGGAAACTTCCGGAACCGGCTGAACCTGGCTCGACGGGATGGTCAGGATGTCCGAAACGCGGTCGACCAGCATGCCGATGACCATGTTGTGGACTTCGGCCACGACGATCGCCGAACGCTCATTGGCAACCGTGCTCTTCATGCCCAGCTTGTAGGCGAGGTCGATGATCGGGATGACCGAGCCGCGCAGGTTCATGACACCGATGACATCGGCCGGCGCATGCGGGATCGGCGTCGACGGGGCCCAGCCGCGGATTTCGCGAATGGTCGTGGTCTTGACGCAGAATTCCTGATCATGAAGCCGGAAGGCGATGATCTCGAGGGTCTCACTGCCGAAGCTGGTGGAGCTGATAGTTGCCATTAGAAATCTTCCCAACCTTCCTGTACCTTGGCAGCGGCTGCGCCACCTGCGGCGCGAGCGACACTCGCCATGAGTTTGCGTGCCGGTGATGCCACAGGTGAAGCATCGGGACGCGCTTCCATGACTTTATGCGAAGAGTGTTGCCCAATTCTAAACTGTGACACCAGTTCGCGCAGGGATGCCGCCTGTTTTGCGAGGCTATGGCTCGCGGCAGTCGATTCTTCGACCATGGCGGCATTCTGCTGGGTGTTCTGGTCCATGGCGTTGACCGCCTTGTTGATCTCCGACAGGCCGGTAGACTGTTCGCGCGAGGCTTCGACGATCGCTGCGACGTTGGTGTTGATGTCCTTGACTTCAATGACGATCTGCTCGAGCGCCTTGCCCGTCTCGCCCACCAGCTGGACACCCGTCTTCACCTGATCCGAGGAGGTGTTGATCAGCGCCTTGATCTCCTTGGCGGCCGTTGCCGAACGCTGCGCCAGTTCACGTACTTCCTGGGCAACCACGGCAAAGCCCTTGCCGGCTTCACCTGCGCGGGCAGCCTCGACACCCGCATTCAGGGCCAGGAGGTTCGTCTGGAAGGCGATGTCGTCGATTACGCCGATGATGTTGGAGATCTCCTTCGAGGAGTTCTCAATCTGGCCCATGGCCTGGATCGCATTCTTCACCACCAAGCCGGACTTTTCAGCTCCTTCCTTGGTGCGCGCCACAAGCTGCCCGGCTTCGTTTGCTCGCTTCGAGCTATCGGCGACCGTCTGGGTGATCTGTTCGAGCGCGGCAGCCGTTTCCTCGACGGCCGCTGCCTGCTGTTCGGTGCGCTTGGCGAGATTGTCCGATGCTTCGCGGATCTGCGAGGAGCCGGAGGCAATAGCATCCGTATTGTAGCTGACACCCTGCATCGCGGCTGCGATGCGTGTCATGGCGGCATTGAAGTCGGTGCGGATCTGCTCCAGCGACGGGATGAAGGGCTTATCGATGGTCGCCGTCAGGTCACCATTGGCGAGCGCCGTCAAACCCTTGGCAATTTCGTCGACGGCGTTGACGCGGCCGGTAATGTCGGTTGCGTATTTCACCACCTTGAAGACGCGGCCGCTGGCATCGAGGATCGGATTGTAGGATGCCTGGATCCAGACGATCTTGCCGCCCTTGCCGATGCGCTTGAACTCCTCAGAGACGAATTGTCCAGACGCGAGTTTTTTCCAGAACTCGCGATAGGCGTCGGTGCGCGCGTAATCCGCCTCGCAAAACATGGAATGATGCTTACCGGTGATCTCGCCGAGCGTGTAGCCGAGGGTCGAGAGGAAGTTTTCGTTGGCTGTCAGGATCTCGCCCGTGGGCGTGAATTCGATCGTTGCCTGGACACGGGAGATCGCTTCGAGCTTGCCGGAGTCTTCCGCACTCTTCTGCTTTGCCGCCGTGATGTCGCTGGCGAATTTGACGATCTTCCACAGCTTTCCGTTCTTGAAAACGGGATTGTAGGAGGCCTGGATCCAGATCTCGCTGCCGTCCTTCTTCAAGCGCTTGTATTCGCGGCTCTCGAATTTCCCGGAATTGAGCATCGCCCAGAATTCTTGGTAGTCAGCGGTGGCGGTGTAGGCAGGATCACAGAAGATGCGGTGGTGCTTGCCCTTGATCTCTTCAAGGCTATAGCCGAGCGCCCGACAGAAATTCTCGTTCGCTGTGATGATCGTACCGTCGAGCTTGAATTCGATGACTGCCTGTGACCTCCCCAATGACTCAAGGATCGCCTTTGACTCCGCCCCAGGCAACGCTATCAATCCCATCTGTATTCCCCCTCACAAGGATCCCTGCATGCACCGCTGACCAGTGCTCCTACGTGAATATTAGCCTTGTGGGTTTAAGCAATCGTCAATGTTCAACGATTTTCTGAGGTGTCAGTGAGCGAAATTCGGTCATTTACCCTAAGAATTTGGGGGTTCTGGATTGACAAAAGGCAATCTTGAATCGAAAAATGCGCATATTATAATGCTATAATGTTGAGTGCGTGGCTGGTGGCAGTCATCCGCCACGGGTCGGACGGTCAAGAATGCGGCGGCCGAAGAGGCTCGCAGCCAGCTCCACCATGACGCGGGCGCTGCGGCCTCGGTCATCGAGAAACGGGTTGAGCTCGACGAGGTCGAGGGATGAGACAAGCCCGCTGTCGTGCAAGAGCTCCATGATCAGATGCGCCTCGCGGAAGGTCGCACCCCCCGGAACCGTGGTGCCGACGCCGGGTGCAACGTCGGGATCGAGGAAGTCGACGTCGAGGCTGACATGCAGCAGCGCGTTGGCCTCGCGGACATCTGCCAGGATGCGTTTGACGATGCTGCCCATCCCCTCTTCATCGATAGCGCGCATATCATAGACATTGACGGCATTCTCGGAGATCAGCCGGCGTTCCTCCTCGTCGACCGAACGGATGCCGACCTGGTAGACATGCCGTGGATCGACGAATGGCCGCTCGCTCGGAAGGATCGGGGCAAATTCAGCCTTGCCGCAGAAGAACGCGACGGGCATGCCATGGATATTGCCGGACGGAGAGGTCTCAGGCGCATTGAAGTCCGAATGGGCATCCAACCAGAGAACATAGAGCGGTCGGCCCACCTCACTTGCATAACGTGCCATGCCGGAAACGCTGCCCATGGAGAGGCTGTGATCGCCGCCGAGCAGGATCGGGACGGCACCGCTTGCCGCCGCCTCGTAAGTGGCGGCCTCGATCGCACGGGTGAAGGCGCCGACAACAGGCAGGTTCTTGGCGCGTGGCATGTCCGCCAGATCCGATGCCGGCTCCGGCCGAAGATCGCCGCGATCCTCGACGGTATAGCCGAGGTCACGCATGGCCGGACCGATCCCGGCAATGCGATAGGCTGCAGGCCCCATGGCACACCCGCCGCGGCCCGATCCTTCCTCGAGCGTTACCCCGATGAGGGCGACAGTCTTCTGTTGCATGGCCATGTCTCGTCCTTCTCTTTATTGACCCGCATGATCGGGCAAAGCGACGTTCTCAAAAAGGTGGAACTTCGTCACAAAGCGCTATAGTTTGCGCAGATCGCAACCATCATGTGACAGTTTGTAAAATGGACGACCTCGATCGCACGATCCTCGGCGCATTACGCCAGAACGCCCGCCTGCCCGTCGCTTCGCTAGCGGCTATGAGCGGGGCTTCGCGCGCGACTATTTCGGCCCGTATCGACCGGCTGGTGGCGAACGGAACGATCGCGGCCTTCACCATCCTGACCGGCAGCGAGATCCAGCCCAGCGGTGTCAGGGCGATCATCATGATTGAAGTGGTCGGGAAGTTTCACGACCGGGTGGCCCATCAGTTGCGCGGCATGCCACAGGTGCGTTCCCTGCACAGCACGAACGGCAAGTGGGACTTCATTGCCGAGCTGGAGGAGCGGGATCTCGCGAGTTTCGACGAGACGCTCAGACGGATCCGGCTGATCGAGGGGATCAACTTCACCGAAACCAATATTCTCCTGAAGACCAGCAAGGTCGCCTGACGGAGTTGGCCATCGGCGACCGGCTCAGTATTCCTTCTCATAGAAGATGCCGCCGCCAGCTCCGGATCCACCTGCCTCGCCCTTCAGTTTCAATCCCCGGCCGATATCCAGGTTGATCGTCGCCTTGGCGCCGCCGTTGCCGCCCTGTTCCAGCTCGATATAGGTCCGGTCGTTCAGATACTTGCCGGCACTGATGCTGGTTCCCCCGGTCTCATCGGTGGAGATGTCGAGATCATCGATGCCGAGCGTGTTGCGCAGCGACTGGAAGAGCGAGGTGCCCTGTCCGCCGGCCAACTGCGCAGCCGCATCGGCAAGCTGGGCGATCTGCAGCGGCGACAGTCGCGACAGGGACTGGCCGAAGATCAACTGGGCCAGAATTTCGTCCTGGGGCAGGGCAGGGGTCGAGCTGAAGGTCACCTGCGGATTGCTGGCGAGCCCTGTCAGCAGGATGACGATTGTGGCGTTGCCGGATGTGGTTGTTGCTTCCAGATCGAGCAATGGCACGAGATCGCCGCCAAAGGTGATGGTGGCGCGAGTGATGTCCAGCCGCTTGGTCAGGATCTGCATGCGACCGCGCCTGAGTTCGAACGCGCCCGAGACCACCGGGGCGGCAGCGTTGCCGGTCAGGTTGATTGTTCCGCCGAGTTCCGCGTCGATACCGCGACCCCGGATGAAGGTCTGGGACGGCGAGGAAATGGTGAGGTCGAGTGCGATGGGGGCGCTTGCAGAGCGGCCCTCCGCCGGCGTCTGATCAGGTTGCTGCCGCAAGATTGCCGGCGGTGCATGGCGGTGTTCTATATCCAACGCCTCGAGGCTGGCAGGGCGGCTCTCGGAGAGGGTGATCGACGTGCGTGAAAGGTTGATCGCGCCGGCGAGTGTCGGGCCGTTCAGCAATTGCCCCGTGAGCGTGAGCCGGCCATCCGCCGTGCTGGTCACCGTATTGCCATCGACATAGACGGCCTGGTCCAGGTTGATCGTCAGGTCTGCCGGCAGCCCCGGGTTTGCGATATCGATGAAACCGCTTGCCGATATCCGTCCGCCGGTCGCGAGGTTTCCGGTGAGGCTCCCGATTTCGGCGCGCGTGCCGGTGAGGTTGACCGTCGTTGCAATCTGCTCGATCGCGAGGTTGCGTCTCACGTCGACGATACGGGCGCCGCTGGTGGACACGGTGCCAGTGATGTTCGGCTGTGCGCCGGTTCCCCCGATCGTCAGGTTGACGCTGGCATTGCCCTCGGCGACGAAACCCTGGGCGGCCAGCTGGCCGTTGGCCGCGGACAGGGGGACATCACCCTGGACCTGGATATCGAGGCCAGGACCGCTCTGCAACGAGACCGCGCCGCCCGCCGTGAGGCCGATGCCAGCGCCATTGATGCGGCTGTCCAGGGTCAGGTTCTGGTTTTCGAACCGGCCGTTTGCCGTGATGCCGAGCGGAGGCACCCCAGCGCCCCGCGTCTGGGCGATTGCCGCGTTCTGCCAGTCGAGGCGATAATCCGCAACGGGCGCCGCTGCCGTGCCACGCACCGTGACCGTGCCGGAAATCGTGCCTTCCGGCGCGATGTCGGGTGCAAGCGCTGCTGCGAGCGAGGCGGGAAGGGCGGTGATGTCGGCTGCGAGATCCAGCCTTTCACCCACGGTTCCAGACACTGCAATCCGGCCTGAACCTGCGGAAATGACGGTCTCGGCGATCGAGACCTGCCCGTCCGCGACGCGAACCGAGGTGGGGGATGCCAACGCGAGCGCAATGCCACGCGGTGCAGCGCTCAGTTCTTCGATCGCGACAGCGAGGCCTGCATCTCCCTGGTTCAGCGCGCCCCGGAGGAGCACAGGGGCATTGTCATAACGTCCGGTGATGTCGAAATCCGTGTCGGTGCCCGATCGCGTGAAGGCTAGTGTCACCGTATCCAGGCGGTTGGCGCCGGATGCAATACTCGCGGCGCGCACCGTGCCCTCGGCCGCAAGGACCATCACGTCGGACAGCCGAAGATCGATGGTCGGCTCCGCAATCGTCAGCGCACCTTGCCGGATTGCCGCGCCGGAAGCCTGAACGTCAGCCGCGAGCCTGCCCTCGCGAGATGCGAGCGTCACCTCTCCCTTGAGATCGCCCGCGACGGTCTGGCCGGCAAGTGCGGCAAGCAGGCTCAGATCCGGAAAGTCGAATGCAATGTCGCCGCTTGGCAGCATGTCCGGGCCGAGATCGAGCGCGCCGGTCAGCCGGTTCGGACCGATGGCCAGATCGAGTGCGTCGACCCGCGTCACGCCATCGGCGCTGACGACCTGCGCCTTCGCATCGACCGGTTTCCCATCGATCTGGCCGCTTGCCGTGAGGTTGGCGGAGGGCGCCTCACGGTTTGCCACGCCGTCGAGCTGGAGCGTCAGATCGTCAATACGATAACCGGCGGCTTGACCCTCCTCGACCACAAGGGTGACGGATGCCTCGATCGCATCGAGTGGGCCGGACGCCGACAGGTTGAAGGAGGCAGGTGCTTCAAGTCGTTCGACGAAAAGTCCGATGTCCCGCAGCTGGCCGGTCAGGTCGGTGGCGATCATGCCGTTCTGATCGAGGGAGAGGGAGCCTTCGGCCTGGGCAATGTCACTCGTCAGCACGATCTCCCGCAGCGCCACCGCACTCGGGGCGACGAAATCGACCCGGGCGGACAGATCGACAGGACCGTTGAGCCGGCTTGAAAGTGCGGGAGGCAGCAGGTCGGGTTCGGCCCGAACGGCAAGACGCCCGGAAAATCCGTTGCTCGCCAGCGTGTATTCGCCAGAGCCTTGCAGATCGAGACCGTTGCTGTCGAAAACCAGTTGCTCGAAGGCGATCGTCTCCGAGCTCACGGTGAGCGGCGCTGTCAGCGTCAGCGGGCCCCTGACATAAGGGCGAACGGACTCGTCGCGGATGTCTGTTTCCTTGACCGATGCCTGGAGGTTGACCGGTCCCGCGCGGTTTGCAAGGTCGAAGCTGTCACTGTCGGCCGACAGCGTCAGATCCGAGAAGCTGCCTTGGGGAACGGTGATTTCTGCCAGATCGGCGCGCAACGAAAGGCTTGCGGCCGGTGCCTGTCCGGTCACGGCAAGATCGAGGCTCCGCAGCCTCACGCCGCCGGTGAAATCTGATGACTGCGAGGTGATGCCGACCGGCTCACCGGTTGCACGGGCCGCCAGCCTGAGATCGTTTTGACCGTTCGGATCGTAAAGACCGGCGGCCTCGACTTCGGCCGTAGCGGTGGCAAACCGGCCCCGTTCGATGGCAACCGATCCGTCTGCACCCAGTCGGGCCGCGACATCGATCGCCGTTTCCCCGGCCAGGACGTCTCGCAGTTCGGGTGGAACGAGCCCGGCAAAAAGGCCGCCGCCATTTGCGGTCAGCACTCGCGTTCCGTCCTCGGCGAGTTTGTGGCTGACGTCGACTGTAATCGTGCGTTCGCCGTCGAGCGACGCCATGACTTCGCCTGCCCAGTCATCGAGCGGTCCGTCGCCGTCCACCTTGATCGCCAGCGCCGGGAGACCGGGCAGCTGCAGCCTTTCGCCGAGAAGACCTGCCGCCGGCTCCTGATAGTCCAGGTTGATGCGCAACTGGTTGTCGTTCGGTGCATAGAGCAGGTCGACCACGGCACTATTGCCGGGATCGTCCAGCCGTGTTGCGGTCAGTCGGCTTGCGATGGTTTCGCCGACGATCGTCAGTGACCCCAGTGCCGAAAGGTCAAGATCGCGCTCTGCGAGGGCCGCCCCGATTTCAATCGAGGGGAGGTCGATCGAGGCGACATCTATCTCGACCGGCAACGAGAAACGCTCTTCCGTTTGTGGCGTCTCTGCGGACGGAAGCGGTGCGCGCTCGACAGTCACCTGTCGTGCCGTGATGCGTTCGGCCGTGAAACGCTTGCGGATGAGATCGCGCGGCGTCCAGTCAAGCGAAAGATCATCTATGGTCGCATAGATGCCCTGACTGTCCGCCACCGTAATCTGATCGACGGAAAACTGGCTGCTGAGCAGTGGTCCGGTGCCGGTCAAAGTGATCTGCTGATTGTCGGTCGAGATGAGCTTGGCAATCTGGTCGGCGAGAAACTGGCTTCCCGTGCGCGACAAGCCGCCGACGAGAATGACCACCACAAAGAGCGCGATCAGCGCAGCCACCAGGCCGCCCAGCAGGCGAATCGTCCAGGTCAGGATGCGCTTCAACCAGATCATGTTCACTATCGTCCTGTCTTGCCCGGTCAGAAGCTCTGGCCGATGCCGGCATAGATTGCATAACGGCTGCTGCCATCATTCGGGTCCAGGGGAACCGCTACATCGAGCCGCAAAGGACCGAAGGGGGTCATGTAGCGCAGGCCGACCCCTGCGCCCATCTTGATATCCGAGAAATCGGGCACTGTGGTGTCGGTGACCGTGCCGATGTCGAGAAAGGGCACGATGCCGATCGTGTCGGTCACACCGATACGGGCTTCGAGATTGGCCGTCACATAGGATCGGCCGCCAGTGCCCTCGTCAGACGCTGTCCGCGGCGTGATCTCCTGGAAGGAATAACCGCGCACCGAGCCACCACCGCCGGCGAAGAAGCGTCGGGTCGCGGGGATAGCAGAGAGATCGCCACCGCCAACCAGCGTGCCTGCGTTCAGACGACCGGCAAGCACGAAGCGGTCCTCCTCGCCGAAGCCGAGATAGGCCGAAATCGAGCCCTCGAGCGAAGTGAAGAAGGTCTGGCCGAAGAAATCGTAGCTCGGTGTCAGCGAGATGGTGCCGTAATGGCCCTCGGTGGCGTTCAGCCGGTTGTCCCGCGTGTCCCTGATGTAGCCGAGCGGTACGCCGAAGGTCAGGTATTCATTACCATCGCCGAAGGCGTCGTCGATGCTGTCATAAGCCAAGGATATACCGGCATTGACGATGTCGGTGTCGGTCAGTTCATAGGCATAGGATACCTTGCCCGTCACCGTTGCGGCATCATAGTAATCGGTTTCGAGCGTGCTGCCCTTGATGCTCGCCTCGAGCGTTCCCGAGGGGACGAAGGCGCCCGGCTTGATGAAGGTGATGCCGGCCGTGTAGTCGAGCGAGGTGACGTCGCTGACGTCCTTCAATTCTCCAAGTCCACGCACCGCGCCTTCGATCCTGAGCGATTCCGCCTGGCCGAACAGATTGCGGTGGCCCCAATAGCCTTCGATGCCGCCGCCATCGAGCGAAGAGTAACTCGCGCCGACGCCGAAGTAGCGGTGTTTGCCTTCGGAGACGGTGATGCCGATCGGCAGGGATCCGCTCGGGTCCAGCCCGTCCGCTTCGTTGACGGTGACCGAGGAGAAGACGCCGAGTGTGCGCAGTCTCTCGCCTGCCTTTCGCAGCTGCTCGGGCGAATAGGTCTGGCCTGGCCTCAGCCGCGAGTAGTAGGCGATGAAGTCCGAATCGACTGCCCGAGCGCCCTTGACGGTGACGGCGCCGAGCGGCGCGACGGGGCCTGCTTCAACGGCGATGGTCACATCGACAGTGTTGGTCTCGTGGTCGGCGACGACTTGACGGCGGGTCACGTTGGTCAGTGGCCTGCCTTGCTCCTTGAGGCGCTCGGCCATCTGTTCCGCTGCGCGCAGGATCACCAGCGAGCCCGCATTGCCGCCCGGGGCAAGATCGAATTCTTCCGGGTCGAGACGCGCCGCATCTCCCTCGAGGCTGATATCGCCGAGTTCAAATGTCGGACCGGGCTGCACGGAGATGGCGACCGGGACGGGGCGTGAGCGGTCGAAGACCGGGTTCGGCGGCAGACTGTCGATGTCGCGACCGTCGATCGTCACGGTGACAATGCCGCCATAGAGCGCGTTTTCATAGAGTGTCGCAATAAGGCGATCACGATCGTCACGCGCCTTGATGACCAGGCCAAGATCGCCGGATACCGGTTGATCTTCGTCAGCAATCAGCAACGATGTACGTTCCAGAGATTTCTTCAGGGCGCGATCGGCGTCCCCGGTGTCAAGGGCAATGCTGAAATCGACGGGATCGATGATGTCGCGGTCGGCTTCGTCGCTGCCGAATAGACGTATTCCAAATAGCTCGAAAGCGTAGGCTTGCGAGGTTATGCCGACGGACAGGGGGCTCGCGACGGTCAGTAACAGCCCGAGCCGGAACGCATGACTAAATTTCGGCAATGTCCATCCACTCGGTCTCGGCATGTCGCTTTCATCGCGATCCGTCAGGCACTCCCCACCCGGCGGACAACTTAGGCGGAAATGCGCCTCATAGCATACCCCCTTTTTAAGCACTCATGAAAAAAGGCGGGAAGTGTTGCTTCCCGCCCTGTCTCGTTTGCGGCAAATGCGTCAGTAGCTGCGCGGGCAGGCGTCGATGTAACGGTTGCCGTAGCGGTCGCGGTAGTAGCACTGGCCCGGCTGTTCCGAGACGCGACCGATCACGGCACCTGCAACGCCGCCGATGGCCGCACCGACAGCGGCACCCCGGACGTTGCCCGTGGCAATGCCACCGATGATGGCGCCAGAGGCAGCGCCGATGCCGGCACCTCGTTCCGTCTGGCTGCAGCCTGCGACCGAAAGGCCGACCAGCATCAGCACAAGAGCTTTCTTCATCTTCATCTCTCCAAGTTCCACGCGTCCGGTCGATCCGGTCTTGTTTTGACACTTTGCCCCGCCGCTCGAGCACTCCCCACGCGGCTTCAGGCTTTCATCAGCATAGCCCCGACTCTTGGAAAGTCCATGGTCGTGGCTCACACCCTCGCGGGTGGTTCCATTACATGAGACACCGAAGATGAACCCAGGATTTACAGTCGGTTTAATGCTGCAATGCGTCACAGAATTTTTCGTTTGCGACCTTCTGGACAGTTGCACATGTCACATAAAACTCACACCATGCTTCCCGTGTCCGGGAGAGACACGAGGAGGAACAACATGGCTAAAGTGACACTGACGGTGAATGGCCGGACAGTGAGCGGAGAGTGCGAGGATCGCACCCTGCTCGTGCATTTCATTCGCGAAAAACTTGGTCTGACGGGAACGCATGTGGGCTGCGATACCACGCAATGCGGCACCTGCGTCGTTCACATGGACGGCAAGTCGATCAAGAGCTGTTCGATCCTGGCTGTTCAGGCGTCGGGATCCTCGATTACCACGATCGAGGGCCTTTCTTCCGGTGGCGAGCTGCATCCGGTGCAGGCTGCCTTCAAGGAGCATCATGGTCTGCAATGCGGCTTCTGTACGCCGGGCATGGTGATGACGGCGCTGGACATGATCTGTCGTCACAACGGCGCGCTCGACGAGGCCACCGTCCGCCATGAGCTTGAAGGCAATATCTGTCGCTGCACGGGCTACCACAACATCGTCAAGGCCGTGCTCTCGGCCAACGAAGCGATGACCGCCGGCCGTCAGGCCGCCGAGTGACGTCCAAGCGAGTAGGGAACAGTGAGTAGCGAAGAGAGCGTCGCGCCGCGACGCTAACTGAACGCACTCCGTACTCTATTCGCCATTCGCTATTCGCTCACTTCTGGAGGAGAAGACAATGGGTGTTGAAGGAATCGGCGCGCGTGTGGCGCGCAAGGAAGACAAACGTTTCCTGACCGGCAAGGGCCGGTATACCGACGACATGGTCGTCCCAGGCATGAAATATGCCTATTTCGTCCGTTCGCCTTATGCACATGCCAAGATCAAGTCGATCGATGTCGCCGCCGCCAAGGCCATGCCCGGTGTCATCGACGTGCTCGACGGCAAGCAGCTGCTCGCCGACGGTATCGGCAACCTGATCTGTGGCTGGATGATCCATTCGAAGGACGGCACGCCGATGAAGATGGGCGCCTGGCGTCCACTGGCACATGAAACCGTTCGCTACGTCGGTGACGCGGTCGCCATCGTGGTTGCCGACAGCATCGGCGAGGCACGTGATGCCTCGGAGGCCGTTTCGGTCGAGTATGAAGAACTGCCGGTCGTGACCGGTGCGGTCGACGCTCTGAAGTCCGGCGCGCCGCAGCTGCATCCGGAAGCCCCTGGCAACCTGATCTTCGACTGGGAGATCGGTGACAGCGCTGCGGCCGATGCCGCGATCGCCAGTGCCGCCCATGTCACCGAGATTGACATCTTCAATAACCGTCTCTCGCCGAACCCGATGGAGCCGCGCGCGACGCTCGGCATCTACGACACGGCGGAAGATCACTTCACCTGCTACACGACCTCGCAGAACCCGCATGTCGCGCGTCTCGTGATGAGCGCCTTCTACAATGTGGCGCCCGAGCACAAGCTGCGTGTGATCGCACCTGACGTCGGCGGCGGCTTCGGATCGAAGATCTATATCTATCCGGAAGAGGTGGTCTGTCTCTGGGCCTCCAAGAAGACGGGGGTCCCGGTCAAGTGGACTTCGGATCGCACCGAGGCCTTCCTGACGGACGCCCACGGTCGCGATCATGTGTCCAAGGTCAAGATGGCATTTGACAAGGACAACAATATCATCGGCCTCAAGGTCGACACGGTCGCCAATCTCGGCGCCTATATGTCGCTGTTCTCGTCTTCGGTCCCGACCTATCTCTACGCGACCCTCCTGTCCGGCCAGTATGCGATCCCGGCGATCCACGCCAATGTCCGCACCGTCTATACCAATACTGTGCCGGTCGATGCCTATCGTGGTGCCGGTCGCCCAGAGGCGACTTATCTCCTCGAACGTACCGTCGAAACGGCAGCCCGCGAACTCGGCATCTCGCCGGCAGAACTGCGCCGCAAGAACTTCGTGCGCACCTTCCCGTACCAGACGCCTGTGATCATGTGCTACGACGCCGGTGACTACGACGCCTCGCTGGAGGCGGCGATGTCTGCAGCCGATTGGAACGGTTTCCCCGCTCGCAAGGCCGAAGCCGCAGGGCGTGGTAAGCTGCGCGGCATAGGCATGAGCTGCTATATCGAGGCCTGCGGCATTGCGCCGTCGGCGGCGGTCGGCTCGCTCGGGGCAGGCGTGGGTCTCTGGGAATCCGCCGAAGTCCGCGTCAATGCGGTCGGCACGGTCGAAGTGCTCACCGGCTCGCATAGCCACGGCCAGGGTCACGAGACCACCTTCGCCCAGCTTGTCTCCGAACGCTTCGGCCTGCCGATCGACAATGTCTCGATCGTGCATGGTGACACCGACAAGGTGCAGATGGGCATGGGCACCTATGGTTCCCGTTCCGGTGCCGTCGGCATGTCGGCCATCGTCAAGGCGCTCGACAAGGTCGAGGCGAAAGCCAAGAAGATCGCGGCGCATCTGATGGAAGCTGACGAGAGCGATATCGTCATCGACAATGGCGAACTGAAGGTCGCCGGGACCGACAAGTCTGTGCCGTGGTTCCAGGTGGCGCTTGCAGCCTATACCGCCCACAACCTGCCGTCGGGCATGGAGCCCGGACTGAAGGAGGGCGCCTTCTACGATCCCTCAAACTTCACCTTCCCCGCCGGCTGCTACATCGCGGAAGTCGAGGTCGATCCGGAAACCGGCAAGACCGAGATCGTGCAGTTCGTCGCAGCCGACGACTTCGGCAATATCATCAATCCGATGATCGTCGAGGGACAGGTGCATGGCGGTATCGCGCAGGGCATTGGCCAGGCGCTGCTGGAAAGCGTGCATTACGATCCGCAGACCGGGCAGCTTCTGACCGCGAGCTACATGGATTATGCCATGCCGCGCGCCGACGACCTGCCGTCGTTCAATGTTTCGCACCAGAACACGCCTTGCCCGGGCAATCCGCTCGGCATCAAGGGCTGCGGCGAGGCAGGCGCCATCGGGTCTCCGCCGGCACTGATCAACGCGATCACCGACGCGATCGGCAATAACGACCTCAACATGCCGGCGACGCCGCTTGCCGTCTGGAGTGCGCTCCAGGCCAATGCGACCCGCCAGGCTGCCGAATAAGGAAGGAGAGAACCATGCAGCTCTATTCCACCAGCTATCACCGCGCCTCGTCGATCGAGGATGCCGGAAAACTTCTTTCTGGTGCCGAAGACGGCAAGTTTATCGCCGGCGGCCAGACGCTGATCGCGGCGCTGAAGCAGCGCCTCGCCCAGCCGTCGGATCTTGTCGATCTCAGGCACATCGACACCCTCAAGGGCATCAAGGTGGATGGTCGCCGCGTCACGATCGGCGCTGCCACCACTCATGCCGAGGTCGCCTCTTCGGCGGCCATCCGCGCGGTGTGCCCGGCGATTTGCCATCTCGCCTCGATGATCGGCGATCCGCATGTGCGCCACATGGGCACGATCGGCGGCTCTGTCGCCAATGACGATCCGGCTGCCGACTATCCGTCGGCCGTGCTCGGCCTCGGGGCGACTGTCGTCACCAACACGCGCGAGATCGCGGCTGACGACTTCTTCGTCGGCCTGTTCGAAACAGCGCTTGCCGAAGACGAGATCATCACGGCGATCCGTTTCGACGCTCCGGAAAAGGCAGGCTATGCGAAGTTCGCCAATCCGGCCTCGCGCTATGCGATGACCGGTGTCTTCGTGTCGAAAGGTGCAGGGGGCGTTCGTGTCGCCGTGACCGGTGCCGGATCGTCAGGCGTCTTCCGCCATGCCGGACTTGAAACCGCACTCTCGGCCAACTGGTCACCGGAGGCTGTCGCAGGTGTCGAGATCGATTCGTCGGAGCTGATGTCGGACCTGCATTGCACGGCCGAATACCGGGCAAACCTCATCCGGGTCATGGCCAAGCGCGCCGTCCAGGCATCTTGATGCCTGGCGTCTCATCAAAAACGGAAAAGGACGGCCTCGGTCGTCCTTTTTCTCTGCGGCTTGACGCAGATCAAGTTTCGCCAGCTGCAATCCATTAGGATTTACGTGAGAAAGTTCTGAAATTCGCGCCTTTTGTCGCAGTTTAGAATGAATATACACAAGCAGGGTTGACCGGAACCGCGGACGGACCCAAAAGAGGCTGAAAGACTGGAGTGACAGGCATGGATTTCGAGGCGTTTTTCAAGGATCAGCTCGCGGGGCTTCACGAGGAAGGCCGATACCGCGTCTTCGCTGATTTGGAACGCCAGCGCGGCAACTTCCCGCGCGCGACCCGCTACACCGAAAACGGCACCCAGGAAGTCACCGTCTGGTGCTCCAACGACTATCTCGGCATGGGCCAGAATCAGCTCGTGATCGATGCCATGAAGCAGGCGATCGACGACTGTGGCGCCGGTGCCGGCGGCACTCGCAACATTTCCGGCACCAATCATTACCATGTCCTGCTTGAGCGCGAACTTGCTGATCTGCACGGCAAGGAATCGGCGCTGATCTTCACTTCGGGTTACGTCTCGAACTGGGCAGCGCTCGGCACGCTCGGCGCCAAGATTCCCGGTCTCATCATCTTCTCCGACGCCCTCAACCATGCTTCGATGATCGAGGGCATTCGCCATTCCAAGGCCGAACGCGTCATCTGGAAGCACAACGACGTCAAGGATCTGGAAGCGAAGCTTGCTGCCGCCGATCCGCGCGCGCCGAAGATGATCGCGTTTGAGTCCGTCTACTCGATGGATGGCGACATCGCCCCGATCAAGGAGATCTGTGATCTCGCTGACAAATATGGCGCGATGACCTATCTCGACGAAGTCCATGCGGTCGGCATGTACGGCGCGCATGGTGGCGGTATCGCCGAGCGCGAAGGTCTGATGGATCGCCTGACGATCATCGAAGGCACGCTCGGCAAGGCCTTCGGCGTCATGGGTGGTTATATCGCCGCTTCGACCGCTCTTTGTGATTTCGTCCGTTCGTTTGCTTCGGGCTTCATCTTCACTACGGCGCTTCCGCCGGCGCTCGCTGCCGGCGCTGTCGCCTCGATCCGCCATCTGAAGACCAGCCAGGTGGAGCGCTTCGCCCATCAGGAGCGCGTGCGTCGCCTGCGTGCCATGCTCGACAAGGCTGGCATTCCGCATATGCCGAATCCGAGCCATATCGTGCCGGTCATGGTCGGCGATGCCGCCAAGTGCAAGTGGATCTCCGACCTGCTGCTCGATAACTGTTCCATCTACGTGCAGCCGATCAACTATCCAACGGTCCCGAAAAAGACCGAGCGGCTGCGCATTACCCCGACGCCCCTGCATTCCGATGCCGATCTCGAACATCTGGTCGGTTCGCTTCACCAGCTCTGGTCGCGCTGCGCGCTGGCACGTGCGGTGGCTTGATCGGGCTAAAACCTTCAGAAGTGTAAAACGGGCTGCGGTGACGCGGCCCGTAACCGAGATATCGAAATCCAAACCTACTTACCAAAGCGGATTAGATAGTCTGAGGGAGCAATCCCCTTGTTTCTGTGAAAAGCCCGGCGCATTCGTTCCGCGTTACCGAAGCCGAAAAGAAGCGGTAGTTCCGACAGGCGGGCTTCTCCCCTTTGGAGAGCTTCGCAAGCTGCATCGACCCGCAGATCTTCCACGAAACGAGCCGGGGCGGTGCCCATCGTAGCAGTGAACTTGCGGGCAAAGCTTCTCTCGCTCATCCGTGCCATCGCGGCCAGACGGGGCACAGACAAGTCGGATGACAGGTGCGCAAGCATCTTGGCAATGAGGTCATCAAACTCCCCGCCTTTGCTCTGCATCTGCCTCGTGAGAGCTGCACTGAACTGGCGCTGCCCTCCTGTTCGCCTGACATAGAGAACAAGAGACTGAGCCAGCCGTAGTGCTTCTGAACGACCCAAGTCTTGCTCGATCATCTCCAGTGCCATGTCTATGCCTGCGGTGACGCCGGCAGAGGTCCAGATCCCGCCATCCTCTTCAAAAATGGCGTCACTGCGCACGTCGATTTGTGGAAATTCCTCTCGGAGTTGCGCGCAGTTTTCCCAATGGGTCGTCGCGCGCCGCCCGTTCAGATGGCCGCCATGCGCAAGCACGAACGCGCCGAGACATACCGAGGCGAGGCGGCGGCATTGCCCCGCCATCTCACCCAGGAAAGACAGCAGCGCGGCTGATCGCGCGGCAAGGATGGCACTGTCGCCACCGGATACGATCACTGTATCCGGCATCCTTGCCCGGCATGCCTCAAACGGCTGGGTTTCCAGTGCAAAGCCCGTGTCAGTCACAACAGAGCCGCCGGCTTCGGAAACGAGCGATACCCAGTAGGCTTTTTCGCCATTAGACAGCCGAGCATCGTTGAAAACCTGCAAAGGTCCGGTGACGTCTATAAGCTTGGTGCGGTCGAACAGCACAATGGCGACATGGCGCTGGAACGGAAGACGATTGGCGGAAAACGAGGGCATATTGTCATTTCTGCCAAAATCGTCCCGATGTAGCAATATGGGCTGACGTTGTTGTTGAAGGAGGCCCCTTTGCTGGAATTGCGCCCCAACTGCGAACTCTGCGACCGTGACTTGCCCCCGGATTCCGCCGATGCTCGCATTTGCACCTATGAATGCACCTACTGCGTGGCCTGTGTGGAATCCGTCCTGCAAAACGTCTGCCCGACCTGCGGCGGTGGGTTCGCACCACGTCCGATCCGACCCGCCAATGCGTGGCGCCCTGAAAAGCGATTAGGGCTGCGCTATCATCCAGCAACCACAACCCGTCGTTATACCCCCTTCACGCTCGACGACATAAAGGCACATGTCGAACGCATCAAAGACTTGCCGCCAGCGGATCGTTGAGGTCGCCGGCTCTCGGTGTGCCGGCAATCCTGAATTCTGAAGCAAAAACTGGGTCACTGAGTTCTGAGCGGAGGTCTGAGGAGAGGTCTGCCACAACAGTGAGGTGCAAAAAAACCGAGTTTCGGGTTAGGCAGCACTCCACCTTCACCGTTCGGGTTAGGCGGTAACGCGGCCCTTTTGTGTTTGTGTCGGTCGTTTCAGGTCAGGCGGCGCGCCTATCTATCACCTCAGCCGCCATGCGCCTCGCCTCGCGATCCGCCGCATAGACGTCAGCGATCGTATCCGCCGGAACGCCCTCGACCATCGCGTCCATAACGGCCTCAACGACATCTGCCATGTCGAGGAAGCGGATCTTGTCCTCGACGAAGGCGTTGAAGGCGGTTTCTTCAGCGGCGTTCAGGATCGCCCCTTGCAATCCGCCACGCTCCAGCGCCGTGCGGGCAAGCCGCAGGGCCGGGAAGCGTGTTTCGTCCGGGGCTTCGAAATCGAGCCTTGCCAGTTTGGCAAAATCGAGCCGGTCGACATTGAGCGCCGGACGCTTCGGATAGGTCAGCGCATAGCCAATGGCGGTGCGCATATCCGGCACGCCGAGCTGGGCGATGACGGAGCCGTCGGTGTAACCGACCATCGAATGGATGATCGACTGGGGATGCACGACAACCTCGATCTGGTCTGGGCGGACATCGAAGAGGTGCTTTGCCTCGATCATCTCCAGCGCCTTGTTGAACATCGAGGCGCTGCCGACAGATATCTTCAGGCCCATCGACCAGTTGGGATGGGTGCGTGCCGTCTGCACCGTGACATTGGCCATCTGCTCGCGGCTATGGGTGCGGAAAGGGCCACCGGAGGCGGTCAGCACGATCCGCTCAAGCGCGTGGCGCTGGTCCTGCTCCAGACACTGGAAGATCGCCGAGTGTTCGCTGTCGACCGGGATCAGCCGTCCACCGCCATGTCTCACAGCATCGACGAAAAGGTGGCCGGCAGAGACGAGGCATTCCTTGTTGGCAAGTGCGATATCGGCGCCGCGGGCGGCAGCCTTCAGGGTCGGCGCGAGGCCGGCGGTGCCGACGATGGCTGCCATGACCCAGCCGGCTTCCATGTCGGCAGCCTCTTCCAGTCCGCTTGCGCCGGCTGCGACATCCGTGCCGGTGCCCGCCAGCAGGTCCTTCAACGTCCTATACTGGCTTTCGTCGGCGGTGACGGCCAGCTTTGCCCCCGTGCGGCGCGCCTGTTCGGCCAGCAGATCGAGATTGCCGTTGCCGGTCAGCGCCATCACCTCGAAGCTGTCGCGACCGCCGAGCTGTTCGATCACGTCGAGCGTGTTGACGCCAATCGAGCCGGTCGAGCCGAGGACTGAAAGGCGCCGGGGCCGGGCATTGTCGATCATGCTGCTTACGTCCGATTGCTTCATGCTTAGAAGGCTCTACAAGGGAAAGGGAAGACCAGCAAGAGAGGTCGATCCCGACCCCTCGCCAGCCCGCTTGGGAATATGAGAATGCCGGACATTTTGCAGTCGACACGTTTGCGTGAGAGCCTGCCGGTCCTGCTCGCGGCGCTTGCCTTTCTCTGTCTTACCGGCGGCGGCATTCTTGCGTTGACGGATTATCCCGAGCTTGCGCGTCAGGTCTGGCTGGTCGGTGCTGGTTCCGTCTTCATCGTCCTCGTCATCGATATCCTGCGGGCGCTTCTCAACGGCCGGATGGGCGTCGATGCCATCGCTGCGCTTTCGATCGGTGTTGGCCTCGCGCTCGGAGAGAACCTTGCCGCGGCCATCGTCGCTGTCATGTATGCCGGCGGCCAATTGCTCGAAAGCTTCGCCGAGGGCCGCGCCCGACGCGACATGACGGCGCTGCTCGGTCGTGTCTCGCGTACGGCCATGCTCTATCGTGGCGATGCGCTCGAAAGCGTGCCGATCGAAGCGCTCAAGCCGCAGGACCGAATACTCGTGCGCAAGGGTGAGGTCGTGCCGGTCGACGGGCGCCTGCTGGCCGCGACTGCTGTCCTCGATCTTTCGGCGCTCACTGGCGAATCGCTGCCCGTCCCCATCCAGATGGGCCATGAAGTGCCGAGCGGCTGCACGGTGCTTGGCGACGCCTTCGATCTTCTGGTGCTGCGCGAATCCAAAGCAAGCACCTATGCCGGTATCGTCCGCCTCGTCGAACAAGCGCAGGCCAGCCGGGCGCCGATGGCGCGGCTTGCGGATCGTTATGCCCTCGTCTTCCTCGGCATCACGCTTCTGCTCGCCGGTGGCGCCTGGTGGTGGAGCGGAGAGGCAACGCGGGCGCTTGCCGTGCTCGTCGTCGCCACCCCCTGTCCGCTGATCCTTGCCGTGCCGGTTGCCGTCATCGCCGGCATGTCGCGGGCTGCGTCGCTTGGCGTGCTGGTCAAGACGGCCGGCGCGCTCGAGGCGCTGGCTGCGGTGACCACCGTCGTTGTCGACAAGACGGGGACCGTGACATCCGCACGACCCGAAGTGTCCGAGGTCCGGCCGCAACCGGGCTTCACGTCTGATCAGGTGCTGGCGCTGGCTGCCTCTCTCGATCAGGCCTCCGGCCATGTCGCGGCAGAAGCGCTTGTACGCGCCGCCACCGCGCGGGGTCTCGGCCTGACCCTGCCACAGGGCGTCATCGAAGAGGCAGGGCGGGGGCTCTCCGGCTTGGTCGGAGGTGTCAAGGTGGTGCTCGGTGGCAGCGGCTATGTCCGCTCGCAGTTGGTTGCCGGCGAGGATTTCGCCAGAGGCGGCATCGAAGGCGGCACGGCAGTGGTCGCCGTCGGCATTGATGGGCGGGCAGCTGGCCTCATTCTCCTCTCCGATCCGTTGCGTGCGGATGCCGGGGCATCAATCTCCGCCTTTCGGGCCGGTGGTATCAGTCGGATCGTCATGGCCTCCGGGGACCGCAGCGATGTGGCGGAAAAGGCCTCGGCCAGTCTCAGCCTTGATGCTGTCGCCGGGGATCTCACTCCTGAAGGCAAGGTCGATCTCATTCGCAGGGAACGCGCCGGTGGCGTGGTGATGATGGTGGGAGACGGGGTCAATGATGCCCCGGCGCTGGCGCTTGCCGATGTCGGCGTGGCGATCGGTGCGCGGGGTTCGGCGGCTTCGTCGGAAGCGGCCGATGTCGTGTTGCTGGCGGACGATCTTTCGCGGTTGCCGCTTGCCTGCGGGATCGCCAGACGTTCCCGCAACATTGCCCGGCAAAGTGCGATTGCCGGGCTGCTGCTCTCTTTCGGCGCTATGGTCTTTGCCGCCTTCGGTTATCTGTCGCCCGTTCAGGGCGCGCTGCTTCAAGAGGTCATCGACGTTGCCGTCATCCTCAACGCCTTGCGCGCCCTTCGGGGCTAGCTGCACCTCAGGCCTGCGTCATGACGCTGCCTTCGCCAGAAATCCGCACACGCAGATTGTTCTGCACATGGGTGACGCCGCTGACGCGATCGGCGCAGTCTTCGGCGCGGCGCTTTTCCCAGCGATCCGTCACATGACCGGATAGGGTCACCTCGGCGTCCTTCACCGTCACCTCGATATCGGAGGCATCGACGGCGGGGTCGTCGGCCAAACGGTCGTTGGTGTCCTCGAGAATGCGGGCATCCGAGCGGCGATAGCCCTTGGGGCCCTTGCCGCGGTGGTTGTCCATCTCGCGACGCCGGGCGGCCTCCTCGTCGCCGAACCAGGATGCAACCTCGTCGCTGGCACGGTCGACAAAGCCACGATCGTCATCATGGTCGCGACTGCTGCGGCCATAACCACCGCGATAGGATGGTTTGTCGGACGGGTGGGAGCCTCGTCCGGCACCCCGGGCATAGCGGCGTTCGTCGTCTCCGTATCCACGGTCGCTCAGGTCGCCGTAGTAGCCCAGATCATCCGTCGTCCAGTCGGAGCGCCCCGTGCGGGGATAACGCGACCCGCTGGCTCTGTCACCGCCGTCCATGCCGTGGTCGCGCTGGCGCATGGCGTCGTAGCGATCAGCGTCCGGTCGATTGTCGCCATAGCCACCGACGAAGCCGCTGTCGCCGGGGCCGTAGTCACCGGTCGGGCTGCGGCGCGTGTTGCGGTTTCGGCCGTCTCCGGCATCCCAGTTGTCGTTGCGATTGACCATTGTTTCCTCCTTCGGGTCTGGAGGGTGGCGTCCTGCGCCACCTGCGAAACTAACCCTGCGGAGCTCTTGATCGTTCCCGTCGGCGCGGCAAAAACAAGTCAGGAACAAAGCGCCATCCGGCCGGTTCTTTTCTCGCCACAACCGATAACCGAGGAGATACCGACAATGGCTACCAAGACACTCGAAGACCTGTTCCACGAGACCCTCAAGGATATCTACTACGCCGAACGGAAGATCCTGAAGGCACTGCCGAAAATGGCGCGTGGCGCTCAGGACGAGAAGCTGAAGGCTGCCTTCCTGCAGCACAAGGAAGAAACCGAAGGCCAGGTCGAGCGCCTGCAGCAGGTGTTCGAGATCATCGGCAAGCGTCCGCGCGCCAAGACCTGCCCCGCCATTGACGGCATCGTCGAAGAGGGTGAGGAGATTATGGAAGAGTTCAAGGGCTCGCCCGCCCTCGACGCCGGCCTGCTTGCCGCCGCCCAGGCAGTCGAGCACTACGAAATCAGCCGCTATGGCACGCTGCGCGCCTGGGCGCAGCAGCTCGGCTACAAGGATGCGGTCAAGCTGCTCGACGAGACGCTGGCGGAAGAATCCAAGACCGACGAAGCGCTGACCAAGCTTGCCGAAAAGGCGGTCAATGCCGCAGCCCAGAAGAAGGCGGCCTGATAGCAGTTGCTTGCCAATTCAAGGAAGGGGTCGGATCTGTCCGGCCCCTTTTTCCGTGCTTTTGTCCTGCCGGGACGCACTCAGTCTTTGTCTTCGTCCTTCCGGGCATAATGAGCCTGAAGAAACGTCATGAGCCTGTTCTCGTCGGCGCGGAGCAGGGCGCGGGCCGGCGCTGCCTGGATGAGTTCGCGGACTTGATCCAGGTCCGTGTTCTTGTCGGCCAGGTTGAGGATCGCCGGATGCACATAGCTCGAGCGGCACATCGTCGGCGTGTTGTGCAGGCGGTCGGAGGCGATCTCACACATTTGTCGTATCGTCGGTCGTTCCGACGCATCGATGTGCTTCCAGGCTTCGGCAAATGCGGCGACGGATCCGCCCCAGGTGCGGAAGGTCTTGGCCGAGAGCCGTCTGCTGGTGATCTCCGTGAGGTAGGTGTTGAGCCGGCCCGAATCGATGCGATGCAACTGCCCCTCCTGATCCCGCCAGGAAAAAAGATCGCGTCCGGGCAGGTCGGCAATCTCTTCGAGGATCTTCTGCAGTTTCGGATGACGAAGCTTTCGGCGCACCCGCTTGCCGCCCTTGGCGATGAAGCTCAGCCGGATGCCATCCGGCTCGAAGGTCAGATGGCGCTTCTGAAGCGTGGTTGCGCCATAGGTCTTGTTTTCCTGCGCATAAGCGCGGTTGCCGACGCGCATGCAGGTCACGTCCAGCAGGCTGATCAGGGCTGAGAGCAGGAAATAACTTGAATCGGCGTGTTCGGCGATGTCGCGGGCGATCCTCCGCCGGATGGTCGGCAGAGCCTCACCGAAGCCGATGAGATCGTCAAACTTCCGCTCGCTGCGCCATGTGGCCCAGTCAACATGGTAGCGATACTGCTTGCGCCCCTTGGCATCGTAACCCGTCGCCTGCAGGTGGCTGCGCGGGTCGAGGCTGATCCAGACGCGTTCATAGGCTGGCGGCAGCGCGAGCCTGCGGATGCGTGTGAGGAGGGGCTGATCAGCGATGACGGTGCCGTCTGGAAGGTGATAGGAAAAGCCCTTGCCGCGGCGGCGGCGACTGATGCCGGGCTCCGCATCGGTGCCGTAGACCAGACCGATCTCGGTCAGCTCAGGCACATCGTCCGTCGAAGGCGGAGGTCCCGCACTCGCGTCTGCATCCCCGCTGTCGGACTTGCTCATCCGACGGGACTGTCCGTCCCGGTTTCACCGAGTTCACGGCGCAATTGCTGGCGCGCGCGGCTCAGGCGGCTCTTGACCGTGCCCACGGCACAGCCACAGATTTCGGCTGCATCTTCGTAGCGTTCGCCGAGCATGACGATGAGGACCAGCATTTCCCGGTGATGTTCGGGCAATCGGTTCAGAGCCCTGCGGACCTCGTCGGCCTGCACGGTCCACTCCTGGCTCGCCTCGCTGGTCAGTCGCGAGGCTATACCCTCGGGCAAGCCAACGGTCTCGCGGCTGCTCTTCTTGAAGCGCGTGCAGAAAGTGTTGCGCATGATGGTGAAGAGCCAGGACTTCAGGCGTGTTCCAGGCTCGAATTTGTCGAGGTTAGCTAGCGCCTTGGTCAGCGTCTCCTGGACGAGATCATCCGCCTCTTCAGGCTTGTTGCAAAAGGTCCGCGCAAAGGCGCGCAATGCCGGTATCAACTCGACCACTTCAGACTGTGCGGCAAGCTCGGCTCTACGGGTCGTCAAGATCGCCATCCTCCGATGTCTGTGGTACCAGGCAGAACGACGCAGAAACGCGCGTCATTTACCTTGGTTCCCGAAATTGTGAGTGGTCAGCCAGGCCGGCGACCATGTCAGCTACGGCTTACAAACTTGCTGAAGCGGCTCAGTTCGCCGTCGGCGGTTTTGTCCTGGTGGACAAAGGCGAGGTCGTTCTTTTCAAAGATCTGAAAGAATTCCTCCCACTCAATCTTCTCCAGCGCCTCCTCCGGCTTGCCGAAATCCACCCTCAGAATGCCGCCGTCGCCGCTGTCCTTGACGCGCGTTGGCATGCCATTCCGCTCCTCGATCCAGCGGCGTATCTCGTCATGGTCCGTCGTTTGACGCGCACTGCTCATGGTGTGTCTCGCTCGTTCTCATTCCTCCCCTTGACCCGTTGATTGAACGCCTCTGTCAGCCAGTGGTTCCCGCGTCTGGGCCGCTTTTTCCGACGGAACAGAGAGCGTCTCCGGATGTTCTCTTTTGCGAGAGATCCGCAAGCGAGAGTGAGAAACATGACACATGTGCAGAATGTCGACGGCCAGGGACAGTTGCTGATCGGCGATCGCGTCTCGCCCATCACCTACCACGTGGCGGTCGAACGCCGCGGAGAAGGCTATAGCGCCAAGGTCGAGATACAGGCGCCGCGCGACTGGCTGCTGCGGCAGGGCTTCGAGACACGCGCAACACTGGTGTTTGCATCGGGGGAGCAGGCCGAGCTTGAACACGACGGCCGGCTCGACGTATCCGAAAGCATCAGTGTGATCCTTCAGGCCGAGCCGCTTGAATACAAGGATCGCCAGAAGCTGATCGAAGCCTTTCCCGAAGCGGACCGGAGCGTACACTGACCGCGGCAGGTGATGTCTGCAAAAGATGACTGATCCGAGATGGTCCGGATGGCGTAGAAGACGCATCAAGGACAAGTCGAATTCAACATGCCAGCAATGCCGTCAAGTCGGAGGTCCACATGGAAGAACAGAAAACCTCGTCTCCGGAGACGCGACGCGACAGGACGGGCGGAATCGTACGCGACAAGCTGGACCTGCTGATGCACGAGACGCGCCGGGAAGCGGTCCCGGGGCATCTGATCGCCTTGGCGGAAGAGCTGCAATCGGCCCTCGACGAGAAGGCCGCACTCTCAAAGAAACCTGCCTGATTCCTCTCGGAACCTTTTCCCTCCGCGACAGGTTGCAATCCTGAACGTGCACCCAGATTTGAGGAAAAGGGTATTTCATGATCAACTATTTATGGTTGTTTGTCGTCATGCTTGGGCCGATCCTGCTCGGCGCTGCCGTTTTCTATGCCATCATGCGGCAGAGACGGCTCACGGGGCGGGAGCGCGTCAATCAGGATGCGGCCACGCGAGAACTGTATGAAAAAGATGAAAGGGCCGATACCGGCCCTTATGGCGGCCGCCGATAGGCACCGGCGGCGCATTGGCCTTTACAGGAAACTTCCGTTGTTCGGGTCGTAACGCTTCCCGTTCGCAATGCTGGCAAGTTCGACGAGATCGTCTTCGTCACGAATGCCGCTCTTCACAAGATAGCTGACAAGCGCCTCGGCATTTTCCTGCACATGCCTGTCGGCATGCATACGCTCGTACAATCGCCGTACGGCCCGCTCCACGATTGCGTTTTCTTCATTGCTCTTGCCCGGGGGTCTTGGTGCCATGGCATTCCCTCCGTTCGAGGCCGACGATAAAAAGAATAAGCACCCGTCGGCGTGGCATGAAATCATCATGCCGTATAACGGCACGAACGCAACCCTAGATTCGTAATGGCGAGATGTGGGCAGTGAGAGGATGGTGATCCCGACGCGATTCGAACGCGTGACCCTCAGATTAGGAATCTGATGCTCTATCCTGCTGAGCTACGGGACCACTTCCTCCTCCATACAAAAGCAGAGCCTTCAAGCCAAGCGGTTTTGCATGGTCGAAATGCCGTGTTCAGCGCGGCAGGCGTTGCTCGGCCAGACGCACCCAATAGGATATCCCCGCCGCGATTGCCTCGTCGTTGAAGTCGTAAGCCGGATTGTGCAGGCCCGCCGTTTCCCCATTGCCGATCATGATGTAGGCGCCGGGGCGCGACTGGAGCATGAAGGCGAAATCCTCGCCGGCCATGCTCGGATCCACTTCGGTGTCGACATTGTCAGGGCCGACCACGTCGATCGCTGCGCGCGTGGCATAATCCGTCTCGGCGGGATGGTTGACGGTGACGGGGCAGGCGCGCTCGTATTCGTATTCGATGGTCGCGCCATGGGCGGCCGCAATGCCGGTTGCGATCTCGCCGATGCGCCGCTCCGCCAGATCGCGCACGCCTTCGTCCAGCGACCGTACTGTGCCGGAGATGAAGGCTTCTTCGGGAATGATGTTATGGGTCGTGCCAGCATGAAACTGGGTGACGGAGACCACGACCGAGCGTAGCGGATTGGCGTTGCGAGCAGCAATGGTCTGAAGGGCGCCGACGATCTGGGCCCCGATGACGATCGTGTCTGCCGTGTTGTGCGGTTCGGCAGCATGGCCGCCGACGCCGGTCAGCTTGAGCTGGAACTTGTCCGGAGCCGCCATGATGCCACCCTTGCGGATGGCGAAGGTGCCGACAGGTTTTCCGGGCATGTTGTGCATGCCGTAGATCTCGTCGATGCCAAAGCGCTCCATCATTCCGTCTTCGACCATGGCGAGCGCCCCGCGCCCACCTTCTTCGGCCGGCTGGAAGACAACGGCAACGCTGCCGGAAAAATTGCGGGTTTCCGCGAGGTACTTGGCCGCGCCCAGTAACATGGCGGTGTGACCGTCATGGCCGCAGGCATGCATGCGGCCTGCAATGGTCGAAGCCCAGGGCTTGCCCGTGATTTCGTCGAGGGGAAGCGCATCCATGTCGGCGCGAAGGCCGATGGTCCGGCCTTCGCCGCCAGAGCCCTTGATGATCCCGACGACGCCCGTGCGCCCGAGGCCGGTTGCGATCTCGTCGACGCCGAATTCCCGCAGCTTTGCCTCGACAAAGGCTGCAGTGTTTTCAACGTCGTAAAGGATTTCCGGATTGGCATGCAGATGGCGGCGCCATTCGGTGGCTTCCGACTGGAGTTCGGAAGCGCGGTTCAGAAGCGGCATTCTCTCGTCCTGCGTTTATTCTTGATCACGGTCGCGGGGATCACGTGATTGTCGGCATGAATGTGCGCCTTTCAATTGACGTATTCAATGGGCTTTGCCATTCCTTCCCTACATAAGATCTCGTCATGCGTTGACGAGAGCCCAGCCGAACAAGAGGATCGAAGTCGTGTTTGCGAAACGTCCCCGCATGTTGTCTTCAACTGGATACGTTCGCCGAGTGGCGGTCGCCGTCTCGCTGGTGGCGATGGTTCTGCCGGGTCTGGCTGCCGCCAATCCGATGATGGTGGTCGATGTCGGCAGTGGCCGGGTCATCGCCCATGAAGAAGCCTTCCGCAAATGGTATCCGGCCTCTCTGACCAAGCTGATGACGGCTTACACGACCTTCCGTTCGATGCGCTCAGGCGAGCTTTCGCCCGAGACCGTGGTCGTCATGAGCAAACATGCCGCCGATCAGCCGGCAAGCAAGATGTATTTCAGGCCGGGCTCCAAGCTGACGCTCGACAGTGCCTTGAAACTTCTGATCATCAAGTCTGCCAACGACGTGGCGGTCGCCATCGGGGAGACGGTCAGCGGCAGCGAAGCGGCCTTCGTGCAGCGCATGAACCAGGAAGCCGCCCGGCTCGGCATGACGTCGACGCGGTTCGTCAATCCGAATGGTCTGCCGGGCAAGGGGCAGTATACGACTGCCCGCGACATGGCCGTGCTTGCGACGACCATCCGGCGTGAATTCCCTGAATATGCGGGTTATTTCGCGCTGGAAGGCGTGACGACCGGCAAGAAGGATTATCCGAATTTCAACCTGCTCGTCGGCCGCTTCCCAGGCGCTGATGGCATGAAGACCGGCTATGTCTGTGCCTCCGGCTTCAACCAGGTCTCGTCTGCCACGCGCAATGGACGCACCGTGATCTCCGTGGTGCTCGGTTCCGACAGCCTCGGTGCGCGTGCCGATCTTTCGGCCGAGCTGCTGCAGAAGGGGCTGACCACCTCGGTGGCCGGCAACCGGCTGGATCAGCTCGCGCCCTATGGCGAAGGGCAGGATCAAGTGACCGACATCAGCGCCGAGATCTGCAATCCGAAGGCGCGCCAGATCCGCAGCGAAGGTCGTGACGAAGCCGGGCGCATGAAGCTGACCTCTCCTTACATCCAGGAAATGGGTCGCCCGCCGGCGATGAGCTTTGCCGGCCTCATTCCCGGCAGTGAGCCGGTAGCGACAAAACAGGGCTCCGGCACGGGCGAGATCGCCAATGTGCCGATCCCGAGGCCCCGTCCCACATTCTGAGTATCGCAATGAGCCAGTCGCGCATTCCCGTCTCCATCCTCACCGGCTTCCTCGGGGCCGGCAAGTCGACGCTTCTCAACCGCCTGCTCAAGGATCCGGCGATGAAGGATGCGGCCGTCATCATCAACGAGTTCGGCGAAGTGGGTATCGATCATCTGCTGGTCGGGACCTCGAACGACGCGGTGGTGGAACTCGCCGACGGTTGCCTTTGCTGCACGGTGCGGGGCGAACTGGTCGATACGCTGGCGGAACTGATCGACGGCATGCAGACCGGCAAGGTGAAGCCGCTGTCGCGCGTCGTCATCGAGACGACGGGCCTTGCCGATCCAGCACCCGTGATGCAGTCGGTCATGGGCCATCCGTCGATCGCCCAGCATTTCGATCTAGACGGTGTCGTGACGGTCGTCGACGCGGTCAATGGCCTCTCGACCATCGATACCTTTCCGGAGGCCTACAAGCAGGTCGCGGTCGCCGACCGGCTGATCCTGACCAAGAAGACACTCGCTGACGAGGCCGCCGTCTCTGCCATCACGCAGCGCCTGCGCTCGCTCAATCCCCGCGCGCCGATCACCGATGGCGATGCTGATGATGCGGGCTCTGCCGCCATGCTGATCAACGGGCTCTACGATGCCTCAACCAAGATCGCCGATGTCGATCGCTGGCTGAAGGACGAAATGGCGGCGGCCGGCGATCACCATCACCACGATCATCATCATGATCACCACAGCCACTCCCATGGTCACGGCCACCATCACCATCATGATGTGAACCGACACGGTGCTTCGATCCGCTCCTATTCCATCCTCCATGACGAGCCGATCGATCCGATGGCGATCAACATGTTCATCGATCTCCTGCGCTCCACGCATGGCGAGAAGCTCCTCAGGATGAAGGCGATCGTGGCGCTCACCGACCGGCCGGACAAGCCGCTGGTGCTGCATGGCGTGCAGTCGATCTTTCATCCGCCCGTGCGCCTGACGGCCTGGCCTGAAGGGTCCGACCGCAAGACGCGGCTGGTGCTGATCACCAGGGATTTGTCGGAAAGTTATGTGCGGGACCTGTTCGGTGCTTTCACCGGCAAGGTGGCGATCGACCGCCCGGATCGCGCGGCGATGATGGACAATCCGCTGTCGGTTCCCGGCCTCAAGTTCTAGCCGAGCGTCACGCCGCCCTTGCGGATGTGAAAGCGGTGACCGGCGTCGAGCCGTTCCTGCGCGACCAGTTCATGGCCGTCTTCATTGCAGAAATGCGGAATGTCGATGCCGGCGAGGGGGTCGCTGGTCTGCACCACGAGTTCGTCACCGTGCTTCATGTCGGCCATACGCCGACGGGTCTTCAAAACGGGAAGGGGGCATTTCAGCCCCCTGAGGTCGTAGATCACCGTCTCGGTCATGCCCTTACCAGAGCTTCCAGAAGGGCTTCTTGTCGGCCGGTGCCGGAGCTGCAACGGCCGCCTCGGCCGTCTGGGGTGCGAGCGGATTGGGCTGCGGCACCGGGACGGCATTGGTGGCCGGCGCGGCGGGTGCGGCCGTCGTCGTCTGTGCAGCCTGTGCCTGCGGGTCACCGTTCGGGTTGGTCGCCATCTGGTTGACGGCAGCCGTGCCGTTGGCGGCAGGCAGCCTGGCCGGATCGACGTCGTCGAGGTCGAGCAGCTTGCCCGCCTTCAAGGCCGAACCCGTGGGCGCGAAAGCGAGGTCGTGCGAGCGCGACTTGCGCAGATCCGCCACCAGCGCCTTGCGCTCGGCTTCCGTCGGGTCGTACCAAATCTTGCCGTCGTATTTTTTCATCGCCTTGGCATAGGCGGCATCATAGGCTTCGTTGAAGCCGTTAAGTGCGACCGAGAGTGCAGGGGGCGTGCTCATCGGTGGGCACGAGGCCTGCGGATTGAAGCTCGATCCGGCCGGGACCGACTGGTTGAAGACGTATTTCTTCTCGCAGACATTGACTTCGGGTGGTCGCTTGGTGACCTCGAAATTGTCGTAGCCGACCTTCAGCATTTTCCAGAAATCGAAGTGCGGGCTATGGCGATGACGCGCCATGTTTTCAGCGGTCATGCGGAAGGGGAAGGCCTGCAATTGCACCGCCTGCTGGCCGCCCTTGAAAGCGTCGCGCGCAAACGCATAGATCTCCAGCATCTGCGCATCGGTCATCGAATAGCAGCCTGACGAAGAGCAGGCGCCGTGGATCATCAGGTGTGAACCTGTGCGGCCGTTGGCGCGGTCGAACTGGTTCGGAAAGCCGGTGTTGATCGCCAGGAAATACTTGGAATTCGGGTTCAGGTGATACGGCGTCAGCGGGTAGAAGCCTTCCGGCGCCTGGCGGTCACCTTCCTTCACCTTCGGGCCGAGGCGACCCGACCAGGCGCAGATATCGTATTCCACGACCTTGTCGAAGCGGCCGTTGGTCTTGGCTTTCCAGACCTCGAGCTTGCCTTCTTCCTTGAAGATGCGGATCATGATCGGCGAATTGCGATCCATGCCCTTCTTCTGGATTTCGGCAACGAGGCGCGCCGGCAGCGGCTGCTGGACCTTGTTGGAAACCCGCGGCGTGTCATAGGCCGCGCTCTCGAGCGCGTCATTGCAGCCTGCCAGAGCCGCAGCGAAAACCAGAACCAGGGCCGTTGATGTCAAACGCATGCGCGAAGGCTCTTTCCAGAAACACATGTTGGTGGCTCAAATCGAGCCGATCATGCGTAGTTTAGAACTGCTTTCTTCACAAATTATAAACCAATGGCCGTCGATTTCGCCATCCGTCTTCCGCCGCTACCGCTGCAAAGCGGCGGAGTGATGGCAAATTGCCGCAGTCGCAACCTTCAATCTCAGAGGTTGCGGCCGATATCGAGGAATTTCTGGCGTCGATCGGCGCGCAGCTTGTCGCCCGGAAGCGGCGTCAGTTCGGCCAGTGCGCTGGCGATCACGTCGCCGGTCATGCCGATGACCCGGTCTGGTGCGCGATGGGCGCCGCCGACGGGCTCGGGGATGATGGCGTCAATGATGCCGAGCCCCTTCAGGTCCTCCGCCGTGATCTTCATGTTGGTCGCGGCTTCCTTGGCGCGGGTGGAATCGCGCCAGAGAATGGAGGCGGCGCCTTCCGGCGAGATCACCGAATAGATCGCATGCTCGAGCATGTAGACGCGGTTGCCGGTGGCAATCGCGATCGCGCCACCCGAGCCGCCTTCGCCGATGACGACGGAGACCATCGGCACCTTGAGGCCGAGGCACATCTCGGTGGAGCGGGCAATGGCTTCCGCCTGGCCGCGTTCTTCTGCTCCAACGCCCGGATAGGCGCCGGCCGTATCGATCAGTGTGATGACTGGCAGGCCGAAGCGGTCGGCCATTTCCATGACGCGGATCGCCTTGCGATAGCCTTCAGGGCGCGGGCTGCCGAAGTTGTGCTTGATGCGCGACTTGGTGTCGTTGCCCTTTTCCTGGCCGATCACGGCGACAGGCTGGCCGCGGAAGCGGGCGAGGCCGGCCTGGATGGCGGCGTCCTCGGCAAACTTGCGGTCACCGGCCAGCGGTGTGAATTCTGTGAACAGCGCTTCGGCATAGTCGACGAAATGCGGACGCTGCGGATGCCGCGCGACCTGCGTCTTCTGCCAGGCGTTGAGCTTCGAATAGATCTCCACCATCGCCTCATCGACGCGGCTTTCCAGCCGGCTGATCTCTTCCGAGGTGTCGATGCTCTCGTCCTCTTCCGCGATCTTCTTCAGTTCGCGGATCTTGGCCTCGAGGTCGGAGATGGGCTTTTCGAAGTCGAGATAGTTGTGCATGAACTCCGTTCCGATCGTTCGTTCCTGGCGCTCGCCGCCCGCAGGAACCGGCTTTGCCGGTCCTAATCGGGGTTTTTGGCCTGTTTTGCAAGGGGGTGATGCGTATGCACCAGTTGCTGCAGGCGCTCGTCGAGCACATGCGTATAGATTTGTGTCGTTGAAATGTCGCTGTGGCCGAGCAGTTCCTGCACGGCGCGAAGGTCCGCACCATTGCCGAGAAGGTGGCTGGCAAAGGCATGTCGCAGAACATGTGGAGACACGGCATTCGCCGATAACCCCGCCCGGATGGCGAGATCCTTGAGTTCACGGGCGAAGACCTGGCGGGGCAGATGGCCTTCCTTGCTCGCCGCAGGAAAGAGGAAGGGGCTGTCTGCCTGTGTCGGGTCAGCTCCCCGGATTTTACCGTATCGTGCCAGCGCTTCGATTGCTGTCCGCGACAGCGGCACCAGCCGCTCCTTGTTGCCCTTGCCGCGCACCAGAAGGAAACGGCCCTCCTGCGTCAGCACCTTTACCGGCAGCGATACGAGTTCGCTGACGCGCATGCCGGTCGCATAGAGAAGCTCGATCAGCGCCAGTCGCCGGATCCGTGCTCCCTGATCCGGTCCTTCGAGGTTTGCTTCCTGCTCGGCGAGCGACAGAAGCCCCGTGACATCCTCGACGGTCAGCACCTTGGGCAGGGGGCGGGTCTTCTTCGGCGCGTCGAGGATCGCGGTCGGATCATCGCCCCGCAGCCCTTCCGCATAGAGAAACTTGTAGAACTGGCGCATCGCCGACAGGCGTCTTGCCTGGGACGTCGGCTGGAAGCCGCGTCGCGCGAGATCGGAGAGATAGGCGGCGAGATCTTCCCGTGTCGCTGCACCCAGGGTAACCTTGCGGCCGGAAAGAAAATCGGCGAGGTCGTCGAGGTCTCGCTCATAGGAGATGAGCGTGTTCTGGGCTGCTCCGCGCTCGGCGCTCAGCATTTCCAGAAAGGCTTCGACGCGAGCCCGGCTCAGATCCGACATGTCCTGTTTCCCGCTATTGCTCGACCGGATTGATCCGCTCGGAAGGAATGCGCACCGTCACGTCGCGTTCCCGCGGTTCGACGAAGACGGCAAAGGACCACATGGTGACATAGACCAGACCGACGATGGTCCCGCAGATGAACATGAAGCGAAACAGAGTGGGCATGGTCGGTCCTTCACCGGTTCCGAGAATAAATAGGTAGAAACATGGAGTTTACCAAGGCCGGGACAGGCCTTGCGGAAATGCTGCCATGGCTTGACGCTAGCCCTCTATATGTCAATAGGTCATGAAACAGTCGTGAACAGGCCGATGACCGATACGATCCTCAACCTTGCTCCCAGTCTGGGTGTGCGTGCCAAGACGGCGCTCGGCAAACGCAATCTTGTTCTCGTTGGTCTGATGGGGGCCGGCAAGTCGGCGATCGGTCGGATTGTCGCGCAGCAACTCGGTCTGCCCTTCGTCGATACCGATACGGAGATCGAGCGGGTGTCGCGGATGACCATCGCCGAACTCTTTGCCGCCTATGGCGAAGAGGAGTTCCGCGCGCTCGAAACCCGTGTCATCAAGCGCCTGTTGCGGACGGGGCCGCGGGTCGTGTCGACCGGCGGCGGCGCCTTCATCAACGAGAGGACCCGCAAGCAGATCGAGCGTGGCGGGCTTTCGGTGTGGCTCAATGCCGATCTCGACGTTCTCTGGGAGCGGGTGAACAAGCGCGATCACCGGCCCCTGTTGAAGACCGAGAACCCGAAGCAGACGCTGAAGGATCTGATGGACAAGCGATATCCGATCTATGCACTGGCGGATATCACTGTCCAGTCGCGTGACGTGCGTAAGGAAGTGATCGCCAACGAGGTCCTGACCTCTGTGATCGAACATATCGGCAAGGACAAGACGCAATGACGAAGCTCGAGACATCGGAACGCCTGGTGCATGTGCCGCTGGGCGAGCGCTCCTATGACATCCTCATCGGGCCTGGCCTGATGGCGCGTGCCGGCGGCGAAATCTCGACCCGCATCAAGGGTCGCCGTGCGGCCATCGTCACCGACGAGAATGTCGGTGCGCGCTATCTCGACGGCCTGATGGACAGCCTCCAGACCGATGGCATCGAGGCAGTCTCGGTCACGCTTCCCGCCGGCGAGAAGACCAAGAGCTTCGACTATCTCACCAAGGTCTGCGACGTGCTGCTTGAAGCGCGCATCGAGCGCAACGACACGGTGATTGCGCTTGGCGGCGGTGTCATCGGCGATCTCACCGGTTTTGCCGCCGGCATCGTCCGGCGTGGTGTGCGTTTCGTGCAGATCCCGACATCGCTGCTCTCGCAGGTCGACAGTTCGGTCGGCGGCAAGACCGGCATCAATGCGCGGCAGGGCAAGAACCTCGTCGGCATCTTCAATCAGCCGGATCTGGTGCTCGCCGATACCGACGTGCTCGACACGCTGTCGGAGCGAGAATTCCGCGCCGGCTATGCGGAAGTGGCAAAATACGGCCTGATCGACAAGCCAGACTTTTTTGAATGGCTGGAGACGAACTGGCGCGAGGTGTTTGCGGGCGGTGCGGCCCGTATCGAAGCGATCGCCGTCTCCTGTCAGGCCAAGGCCGACGTGGTCGCCGCCGACGAGCGGGAGAACGGCCGTCGTGCTCTGCTCAACCTCGGCCACACCTTCGGGCATGCGCTCGAAGCCGCAACACAGTATGACAGCAGCCGGCTCGTGCATGGCGAGGGGGTCTCGATCGGCATGGTGCTTGCGCATCGCTTCTCGGCGCGCATGAACCTGGTCAGTCCAGATCTCGCGGATCGCGTCGAGGCGCATCTGAAGGCCGTCGGCCTGCCAACGCGCATGGATCAGATCCCCGGCGAATTGCCGCCGACCGGTGTCCTGATGGATGCCATCGCCCAGGACAAGAAGGTCAAGAGCGGTCAGCTCACCTTCATCCTCACCCGTGGTCTCGGCCAATCCTTCGTCGCAGACGATGTGCCGGCATCCGAAGTTCAGCGTTTCATTGAGGAGATGCGCCCATCATGATCGAGCAAATCCTTGCCGGCCTCGCCGAGTATTGGCTGACGCTGGTCGCCATCCTGTTGTTGATCTGCTGTTCTGGTTTCTTCTCCGGCTCCGAGACAGCGCTGACCGCAACGTCGCGTGCGCGCATGCACACATTGGAGGTCAATGGCGACGACCGCGCCGGGGTGGTCAACATCCTGATCGAACGGCGCGACCGGCTGATCGGCGCTCTGCTGATCGGCAACAACCTGGTCAACATTCTCGCCTCGTCACTGACGACCAGCCTGTTTCTCGGCCTTTTCGGCGATTCCGGCGTGGCGATCGCAACGCTCTTGATGACCGTTCTGCTCGTCATCTTCTCGGAAGTCCTGCCGAAGAGCTGGGCGATTTCTGCGCCGGAACGTTTCGCGCTGTTTGTTGCCCCGCTCGTTCGCCCGTTCGTCGCCGTGGTTGGGCCGCTTTCCAGCCTTGTCAACTGGATCGTGCGCAAGCTGCTTGGCATGTTCGGTGTTTCGATCTCCGGCGAAGCGTCGATGCTTTCTGCGCATGAGGAACTGCGCGGCGCAGTCGCCCTCCTGCATCGCGAGGGATCGGTGATCAAGGCCGACCGCGACCGCCTCGGGGGTGTCCTCGATCTGGGCGAACTCGAAGTGTCAGATATCATGATCCATCGCACGGCCATGCGGGCGGTCAATGCCGACGAGGCGCCGGAGACCGCGATCCGCAACATTCTCGAAAGTCCTTACACCCGCATGCCGGTCTGGCGTGGCGCGACCGACAACATCATCGGCGTGATCCATGCCAAGGATCTGATCCGCGCGCTCGCCGAGCCGAATGTCGAGCCGCAGGACATCGACATCGTCAAGATTGCCCAGAAGCCGTGGTTCGTGCCTGACACCACCAACCTCAAGGACCAGCTCAACGCCTTCCTGCGCCGTAAGACCCATTTCGCCGTGGTCGTCGACGAATATGGTGAAGTGCAGGGTGTGGTGACGCTGGAAGATATCCTGGAGGAGATCGTCGGCGATATCTCCGACGAACATGATCTGGAGATCCAGGGTGTGCGTCAGGACAGCGACGGGTCGATCGTCGTCGATGGCGGCGTGCCGATCCGCGACCTCAACCGTGCCATGGACTGGCTGCTGCCGGATGAGGAGGCAACGACGATTGCCGGTCTCGTCATCCACGAGTCGAAGTCGATCCCCGAGGAGCGCCAGGCCTTTACCTTCTACGGCAAGCGCTTCATCGTCTTGAAGCGGGAGAAGAACCGCATCACGCGTCTGCGCATCCGGCCGATCGATGCGGCCGAGCCGGAGGTCTGATTTCAGACGAAAACTACCAGCGTGTGGGCTCGCCGGGGGCGGCGGGCTCGATGGCCAGCGCATGCAGGCCGGCGTCCAGTTCGGGTTTCAGCAGATCGGTCACGGCCCGGTGGCGCGCAAGCCGCGTCATGCCCTCAAAGGCGGATGCGACGATGCGAACACGCATATGTGTTTCACCCGTGCCGGTGATGTCGGGCTGGTGGCCGGCATGGTGCTGGCTCTCGTCGATCACGACGAGCCGTTCGGGGCTGAAAGCCTCCGTCAGACGGGTCTCGATCCGGCTCTTTACCGACATGGTCTTACCTCTTTCTGCTGCTTCGCAAAACGCCCCACAAAGCGCGCAACAAACCGGTTTGTCAATTCTTGTCCGACCCCTTCCTGAGCCCCATAATTAGCGCATGAAACTCGACTCGAAATATTTCGACGGGATACGTACCCGGCGAAAGCGGGCAGCGGAGCCCGAACCATCCAATCCTGTGTGCCAATGGGACGGCTGCGACAAGCCGGGGGCCCATCGCGCGCCTGTGGGTCGGCATGCCGAGGGCCAGTTCTTCCTGTTCTGCTTCGAGCACGTGAAGGACTACAACAAGGGCTATAACTACTTCTCCGGCCTCTCGGACACCGAGATCGCGCGTTACCAGAAGGAGGCGATCACCGGTCATCGCCCGACCTGGACCGTGGGAGTCAACAAGGCGGCGAAGGCGAGCCCGCTTCACTCCACCATGCGTTCCGGTTCGGCTGCGTCACAGGCGCGCATGAAGGACCCGTTCGGCTTCGTGCAGCAAGGCCGCGGCGGTGCGTCGCGCTATCAAGCGGCGGATCGAAAACTCAAGGCCCTTGAGGCAAAAGCGCTTGATACGCTTGGACTTACCGTCAGCTCCACGCCGACCGACATCAAGACCCGCTACAAGGAGCTTGTAAAAAAACACCATCCCGACGCAAATGGCGGAGACAGGGCTTCGGAAGAGCGTTTTCGCGCTGTTATTGAAGCCTACAAATTGTTAAAGCAGGCCGGTTTCTGTTAATCCGAACACACAGCAGCGATGAGATGCGGCCGGTCGGTGGCGCCCGGCATGGAGAAACGATGAGCAAAATTGATCTTGATATTACCAATCTCCCCGACACCACCGTGTCGGTGCGCGAAGTGTTTGGTATCGACAGTGACATCCGGGTGCCGGCCTATTCCAAGGGTGACGCCTATGTGCCGGACCTCGATCCGGACTATCTTTTCGACCGTGAAACCACGCTCGCCATCCTCGCCGGCTTTGCCCACAATCGCCGCGTCATGGTCTCCGGCTTCCACGGCACGGGCAAGTCGACGCATATCGAACAGGTTGCGGCCCGCCTCAACTGGCCTTGCGTGCGCGTCAACCTCGACAGCCATGTCAGCCGTATCGATCTCGTCGGCAAGGACGCCATCGTCCTCAAGGACGGCAAGCAGATCACCGAATTCAAGGACGGCATCCTGCCCTGGGCCTATCAGCACAATGTCGCGCTCGTCTTCGACGAATACGACGCAGGCCGCCCGGATGTCATGTTCGTCATCCAGCGCGTGCTGGAATCGGCCGGCCGCCTGACGCTGCTCGACCAGAGCCGCGTCATCCGCCCGCATCCCGCCTTCCGCATCTTCGCGACCGCCAACACGGTTGGCCTCGGCGACACGACGGGCCTCTATCACGGCACGCAGCAGATCAACCAGGCGCAGATGGACCGCTGGTCGATCGTGACGACGCTGAACTATCTGCCGCATGACAAGGAAGTCGATATCGTCTGCGCCAAGGTGAAGAGTTTCGGCTCGACCGCCGAGGGTCGCGACACCGTTTCGCGCATGGTCCGCCTTGCAGACCTGACACGTGCCGCCTTCGTCAACGGCGATCTTTCGACCGTCATGAGCCCGCGTACAGTCATCACCTGGGCCGAGAACGCCGAGATCTTCGGCGATGTCGCCTTCGCCTTCCGCGTCACCTTCCTCAACAAGTGTGATGAACTTGAGCGGACGTTGGTGGCCGAGCAGTATCAGCGCGCCTTCGGCGTGGAACTCAAGGAAAGTGCGGCCAATATCGTACTCGGCGCATAAGGACTGAGAAGCATGGCAGGGCGCGGCGACAATTCGAAGGCGAGAGCCGGCGGTGGAGTAGACACGGAACCGATGCGCCGGGCCATCACGGGCTGCGTCCGTTCGATTGCGGGTGATCCGCAGGTCGAGGTCGCCTTCGCCAACGAGCGTCCTGGTCTTGCCGGCGAGCGCATTCGCCTGCCGGAACTCTCCAAGCGTCCGACCGCCCATGAGCTCGCCGTGACCCGCGGTCTTGGCGATTCCATGGCCCTCAGGCTCGCCTGCCACGACCAGAAGGTCCATGCGGCACTGGCACCGCAGGGCACAGATGCCCGCGCCATCTTCGATGCGGTCGAACAGGCTCGTGTGGAATCGCTCGGGTCGCTGCGCATGCCAGGCGTGGCCTCCAACATCCAGTCGATGAACACCGAGAAATACGCGAAAGCGAATTTCTCGACGATCAGCCGGCAGGAAGATGCGCCGATCGGCGAGGCCGTCGCCATGCTGGTGCGCGAAAAGCTCACCGGCCAGAAGGCGCCGGAAACGGCCGGCAAGGTGCTTGATCTCTGGCGTCCCTTCATCGAGGACAAGGCCGGTGCCGACCTCGACAATCTCTCGTCCGTCATCGAAGACCAGCAGGCCTTTTCCCGCGTGATCCGCCACATGCTGTCGGCCATGGACATGGCAGAGGACATGGGCGACGATCAGGAGCAGAGCGAGGACGAGCAGTCCACCGACGAGGAGCAGCCGCGCAGCGGCGAGCAGGACCAAGAAACGTCCGAAGACGAAGCCGGTCAGGATTCCGCGCCTGCGGAAGAAAGCGAAGCCTCGCAGGAACAGCTCGACGACGGCGAGATGGACGGTGCCGAAATCTCCGAAGAGGAGATGTCGGACGAGGGCGACGACGACAGCGAGACGCCCGGCGAAATGCGCCGTCCGGCGACCCCGTTCGACGATTTCAACGAGAAGGTCGACTACAAGATCTTCACCCAGGAATTCGACGAGGAGATCACGGCTGAAGAGCTTTGCGATGAGGCCGAGCTCGAGCGCCTGCGCGCTTTCCTCGACAAGCAGCTCGCGCACCTGCAGGGTGCCGTGGGCCGGCTCGCAAACCGCCTGCAGCGCCGCCTGATGGCGCAGCAGAACCGCTCCTGGGACTTCGATCTGGAAGAAGGTTATCTTGATCCGGCGCGTCTCACCCGCCTGATCATCGACCCCATGCAGCCGCTCTCCTTCAAGAAGGAGAAGGACACCAAGTTCCGCGATACCGTCGTGACGCTGGTCATCGACAATTCCGGCTCGATGCGCGGCCGTCCGATCACGGTTGCCGCCTCCTGTGCCGACATCCTTGCCCGCACGCTCGAGCGCTGCGGCGTCAAGGTCGAGATCCTCGGCTTCACCACCAAGGCCTGGAAGGGCGGACAGGGCCGAGAGAAGTGGCTTGCGAGCGGCAAACCGCCAGCGCCCGGCCGCCTCAACGATTTGCGCCACATCATCTACAAGTCTGCCGACGCCCCTTGGCGCCGGTCGCGCCGCAATCTCGGCCTGATGATGCGCGAGGGCCTGCTCAAGGAAAACATCGACGGCGAAGCGCTGATGTGGGCGCATAACCGCCTGATCGGGCGGCGCGAGCAGCGCAAGATCCTGATGATGATCTCGGATGGTGCTCCGGTCGACGATTCGACGCTGTCGGTGAACCCGGGCAACTATCTCGAGCGCCATCTGCGCGCCGTCATCGAGCAGATCGAGACGCGGTCTCCGGTTGAGCTTCTGGCGATCGGCATCGGCCACGATGTCACGCGCTACTATCGCCGCGCTGTCACCATCGTGGACGCTGACGAACTGGCCGGCGCCATGACCGAACAGCTCGCCTCGCTCTTCGAGGAAAAGCCGTCCGGTGGCACAGGCCGGGCGCGCCTGCGTGCCTGAGCGATCGATCTATGGGCGGCGTCTTGGCCTGAGCTCTGCGCTGGCAGGCCTGCTTGCGCTCTCCGCCTGTACGCCTTCGGTCATCCCGCCCGGTCAGACCTTGTCCATCCCGGTCGACAGCGACATGTTCACTGAACTCGGCGGCAATCCGACCATCGCGCCCGGACTGACATTCCTCAGCGGTGTCGAGCTGTCCTCATCCGAGCCGCTGTTCGGCGCCTTCTCGTCGATCCGGTTCCTGGACGACAGCCGCTTCCTCGGCGTGTTCGACACGGGCTACTGGATCGAGGGAGAGATCAGGCGCGATGCCGAGGGCCGACTCGCTGGTGTCGACGCCGTCAAACTTGCGCCGTTGCTGGACGCGTCGGGGCAAGAGAGCCCGAGCAAGTTCTTTGTCGATGCCGAAAGCCTTGCCGTCGATGGCAACAGTGCCTTCGTGGGTTTCGAACAGCGTCACCGCGTCGTGTCCTACGCTTCTCTGGCCGACCTCGGCAAGGCAGTGCCGTCTGAACCGCTCGCCTTCCCCTTCGATCTCGACGTCCTGCGCAGCAATGGCGGTTTGGAGGCGCTGGTGATCGCCGAAAAGGACGGACCGCTCGGCGGGGCGCTGGTGGCGATTTCCGAAAAGAGCTTCGACGGCAACGGCAATATCTATGCGGCGATCCTCGGTGGTCCGCTTGCCGGCGAATTTCGAGTGCGTCCGCGTGACGGTTTCGACATCACCGATGCGACTTTCCTGCCGGATGGCGATCTCCTGCTGCTCGAGCGCCGCTTCACCATCGCCAGAGGTGTGGGCATGCGTTTGCGCCGCGTCGACGGGGGCAGCATTCGACCGGATGCTGTTGTCGATGGCGAGATCCTGTTCGAGGCCAATTACCGATCCCAGATCGACAATATGGAAGGCATCGATGCCATTCCCGAGCCCGACGGCTCCGTTCGGCTGATCGTCGTCTCCGACGACAACCATTCGATCCTGCAGCGGAACTTGATGCTGGAATTCCGGCTCTCCGCGCCTCAGTCCTGACGTCTTCACCCCTAGAAAACGAAACAGCCCCGGTTTCCCGAGGCTGTCTTTGATCGTTTGGTTTCGCTGCCGTCAGGCCGTGCGCGAGGCTGTCGGCATGGGGCGAACGACACTCATCAGCGCGCCGTAGGGCAGGAGCATGATGAAACCGATCAGCATCTTCACGCCGAAGTCGGCGATCGCCCAGGAGATCCAGCGTGGCGCTTCTGTCGACATCACGCCGAGGATCGGGGCTGCGGCAATCGCGAAGTCGTCGTTCGGGCCGATGAAGCCGAAGACGGGCGCGAAGGACAGCGAGAAGAAGATGATCGTGTCCAGCACGGAGCCGATCAGCGAGCCCATCAGCGGTGCCTTCCACCAGGTCTGCTGGCGCAGCCTGTTGAAAACCGAGATGTCGAGCAGCTGGCCGACGAGGAAGGCCGAGCCCGATGCGATCGCAATGCGCGGCGTGGCCAGCAGGATCGACAGGAGAACACCCGCGATGAAGCCGACGAGAACGACGCGGCGCGCAACCTGAGGGCCGAACTGACGGTTGGTCAGGTCGGTGACGAGGAAGGCGATCGGATAGGTGAAGGCGCCAAAGGTCAGGAGGTCGGCGAGATTGATGCCGGCCAGAACGCCATTGACCGGATGCTGGACGAGGAAGTTCGAGGCGACGACGATTGTCGTCATCAGCAGACTGTAGGCAAAGAAATAGCGCTTGTTCAGCATTTTTTTATCCTGGGTGATGCCACCAGTTGGAGGGACAAAAATGTAAGGGTAGGGCGGTATGCGAGGCTCTCGCCTCTCAGTATACCCCAAACGAAAAGGCTTGCCCGGCGTGCCGGTCAAGCCTTTCGAAAGTCTGGCCGGATGACGCTATTAAGCGGCTTCGGCGGTCTTCTTGACGATCTGGCGACGCAGCAGACGAGCGCGCATGCTCAGTTCGGTTTCGGAAGCCTTGATCAGGAAAGCATCGAGACCACCGCGATGCTCGACCGTGCGCAGGGCAGCAGCCGAAACGCGCAGGCGGAAGCGCTGGTTCAGAGCGTCCGAGATCAGCGTGACGTCGCACAGGTTCGGAAGGAACCGGCGCTTGGTCTTGTTGTTCGCGTGGCTCACGTTGTTGCCCGACTGGACGCCCTTGCCGGTCAATTCGCAACTGCGGGACATGGTACACCTATTGTTTTTCTAGGCCATCGCATCGCTTCCGGCCAAATGCCGGCGAGGCAATCCAACAGCGTCTGATTGGAAAGTTGCGGTTCTATAGTCAGTGAGAACCGGCGCGTCAAGCCAAACCTTGGATTTTCCGGGCGGCAGACCGGGTGTAGGATATTTTCTTGCCACAGTCCACGGCGAGACTGCATGTTCTAGACGCCGGCCCGCCGGCATTCCCATGATGGAGATGGCATTTGCGTCCGACCGGCTTCCTTACCGCCTTCCTCGTCCTTGCCGCCGGTGGTGCCGGGGCTGCCGATTATCGCTACGACACATCCTACAAGGTTTCTCTCGGTGTCTTGCCGATTGCGCGCATGACCTTTCAGACGGCCGTCGAAAACGACCGTTACACCATTTCCGGCCAGTTCCATTCGTCGAGCCTCGTGGACATCGTGCGCGAGGTGTCTGCCGACAGCACCGTGTCCGGGCGCATGTCCGGCGGGACCATGAACCCCGAGCGCTATGTGCTCGACTACAAGAGCGGCAAGCGGAAACATACCTACGAGGTGCTTTTTGCCGGTGGCAATGTGGTGGAAACCAGGGTCACGCCGGAGCGGCCGAAGCCGGGCACCTGGGTCCCCGTCCAGCCTGACGACCTGAAGTCGGTGCTTGATCCCATCGGTGCTCTCCTCATCCCCGGAGATGCTGACGTTTGCGGTCAGATACTGCCCGTCTATGACGGCGAAAGCCGCATGGATCTCGTTCTATCTCCGAACCGCTCCGAGACCTTCTCTGCTGGCCGTGCCAAGGGCGAGGCCATCGTCTGTTCGGTCCGCTACGTGCCGAAGTCCGGATACCGCCAGGGCCGCAAGGACATCGAGTATCTGAAGTCGGTGACCGGCATGGAGATCTGGTTTGCCAAGACTGCGACGCTGCAGCTATATGCACCTGTCTATGCGAGGATCCCGACCCGCTACGGAACCGTGCATGTGACAGCAGAAAAGTTCGACGGCTAGTTTCAGCGGGCGTGCCCCGCGTCAGGGGATTTCATGAAGACCAAGGCAACGCTGATCGGGTTCACCGCGATCCTGATGTGGTCCTTCCTCGCGCTGATGACGGCGGCCTCCGGGACGATGCCGCCCTTCCAGCTTTCGGCCATCACCTTTGCGATCGGCAGCCTGCCCGGCATCTTCGTGTTCATCGCCAAACCGGAACGGTTGAAGGAGCTCCGCCAGCCGCCGAAGGTCTGGCTCGCCGGCGTCGGTGGCCTCTTCGGCTATCATTTTCTCTATTTCACCGCACTCCGGAATGCCCCGGCCGTCGAGGCCGGGCTGATCGCCTATCTCTGGCCGCTGCTGATCGTCGTTGGTTCGGCGCTCCTGCCGGGTGAGAGACTTGGCTGGCACCATATCGTCGGTGCTTTGTGCGGCCTTGCCGGAACCGCGCTCATCGTCGGCAAGAACGGTTTCGCTTTCGACCCGGCCTATAGCCTCGGCTATTTCACCGCCTTGCTCTGCGCCTTCACCTGGGCCGCCTATTCGCTTGTCAGCCGCAAGTTCGAGACGGTGTCGACCGATGTCGTCACCGGCTTCTGCCTTGCGACATCGGCTCTTTCACTTCTCTGCCATCTCGCGCTCGAAACCACCGTCTGGCCGGATACGACGGCGCAATGGGCCGCGGTGATCGGGCTCGGGCTGCTTCCTGTGGGTCTTGCTTTCTATGTCTGGGACTATGGGGTGAAGAACGGCGACATCCAGATCCTCGGCGTTTCCAGCTATGCCGCGCCGCTTCTGTCCACGCTGATCCTGATTATTTTTGGCTTTGGCGAGATTAGCGTCAGAATTGGCCTTTCATGCCTGCTTATCACAGGTGGCGCTGTGCTCGCGGCTCGCGATATGGTTTTCCGCAAATCGGAGCGCGCGACCTGACGGGAGATTGAATGGCCACTGCGACCGGCATCCTCTGGCTTTCGGTCGCGCTCGGTACCAGCTATCTCTGGATCCTGCCGCGGGAAAAAACCGTGTTCCGGGCCGTCTGGAAGACGTTGCCTGTCCTGCTGCTCGCCCTCTATGCCTATGCCGTCGGCGCCCATCCGCTGCTGATTGCCGCCCTTTTGTTCGGAGCCCTTGGCGACTGGTCACTCGCCTTTGAAGGAGACCGAGCCTTTGTCGGTGGTGTCGCCGCCTTTCTCTCGGCTCATATCGCCTATGTGGCCTTGCTCGCGACCCTTGCCGACCTGGAGATCGCCTTTGCCGAACCCTGGCGGGTGATCGCCGGCGCGCTTGTCGCGATCCTGACCTTCGGCGTGCTTATGCGCATCTGGAAGCCTGCCGGACGATTGGCGCTGCCCATAGGCATTTATGTCTTCTTGTTCATGGTCCTGGTCTGGCTGACGCTCGGTCTCGCCAATCCGATCGCCTTTGTAGGCGCGACGCTCTTCATTCTCTCGGACATCGTGCTGACGATCCGGAAATATTGGACGGGCCCCGATCACCCGATCGATGGCATGGCCGCTTACTTCGTCTGGGCGACCTATTATGCAGCGCAGGTGATCCTGACGGTGACGCTGTCCGAGATCTGATTGGCGGGCTTATGCGCCCGGTGCCCAGCCTGACGGCGCCATTTCGAAGGCGGAAAAGTCGAAGCCGGGCGCTACGGTACAGCCGACCAGCGTGAATTCGCCGAGACTTTCCGCCGCCTGCCACTCATCGGCATCAATGATTGCCTGAGGACGCTGACCGGCCGCGAGATCGAGCCCCAGCACGACCGTCTCCTGCGTCACGCCGTCCTTCGAACGGTGCAGGGCAAGCGGCGCACCGGCATAGTAGTGCCAGGCCTCGGCGGCATCGTTGACCTTGTGCCAGTGAGACCGTTCGCCGGCCTGCAGGAGATAGTAGATCGCCGTCGAATGGCCGCGGGGGCCGCCGTGTTCGTCCCGATAGGTTTCCACATACCAGCCGCCCTCGGGATGACGCTGCATGCCGAGGGTTTCGATGATATCGGCTGCCTGCATCAGAAGGAGTCCTTGCGCTTGCGGATTTCCGCGAAGACCTCGTCATTTGTCGCGCCCTCCATGCCGAGCGTGCGGCGGATATCCGGGTCGCCGGCGCGCAGGAAGGGATTGGTTTCCTTCTCCAGTCCGATCGTCGTCGGAATGGTGAAATCGCCACGCTTGCGCTGCATTTCGATCAGTTCGACGCGGGATCTGAGCCGGGCATTCTCCGGATCGACCGTCAGTGCGAAGCGGGCATTCGAGAGTGTGTATTCATGGCCGAAATAGACGATGGTCTCGTCGGGCAGCGCCGCAAGCTTCTGCAGGGAATGCCACATGTCGAGCGCGGATCGTTCGAAGAGGCGCCCGCAGCCGAGGGCGAAGAGCGTGTCGGCGGCAAAGAGCAGCATATCCTCGGGTAGGTAGTAGCAAATATGCCCCGCAGTGTGGCCCGGCGTCTCGATCACCCGCACTGGCCGCTTGGCGAAGGTGAACTCGTCGCCGTCGCCCACAGTCCGATCGATGCCGGGAATCGCCGCCGCCTCGTTGCGCGGGCCGATGATCTCGCAGCCGTATTTCTCCTTCAGTGCCAGATTGGCCTCGACATGGTCACCGTGGTGGTGGGTCGTGAAGACGTGGGTGATCGCCCAGCCCCGCTTCTCCGCGGCCGCCACGATCGGATCGAGTTCCGGTGCGTCGATCGACGCCGTCTCGCCGGTTTCCGGGCAATGGAGGAGGACGCCGAAGTTGTCACTTCGGCAGAGGAATACCTCGATCTGCAGTGATTTCATTGTTGACCCGCTTTTTTATGTCCCACCTCGTTGGCGCGAATGTATCCTCTTGCAGCTTGAAGTCCAAGGATGGGCTGCTAACAATAAGTTCATGCATGTCGATATCGTGGATCTGAGGCAGTTTTATTATACGATGCTCGGCCGAGTGGCGGAGCAGTCGGTCGCGCTGGCAATATCCTCGGTCTGGGCGCGCCTGCCACAGGAGCGGCTTGTCGGCCTTGGTTACTGTATTCCCTTTCTCGAACGCTTCCGTGCCGACACCGAGCGCACCATGGCCTTCATGCCGGCGGGGCAGGGAGCGGTGAATTGGCCGGTCGGCGAGCCCTCGGCCACGACGCTCGTCTTCGACGAGGAGCTGCCGCTGCCGGACAGTTCCGTCGACCGCGTGCTGATGGTGCATTCACTCGAATTCGCCGAGAACCCGCGGGAGACGCTGAAGGAGGTCTGGCGGGTGCTCGCCCCCGGCGGCCGCCTCGTCATCGTCGTGCCCAACCGTCGTGGTGTGTGGGCGCGCATGGAGCACACGCCCTTCGGTTCGGGCCGTCCCTATTCGCGTGGCCAGCTCACGGCGCTGCTGCGCGAGACCAACTTCACACCCGGTGCCTCGGCAGAGGCCTTGTTCTTCCCGCCGTCGAAGATCCGTGCAGTCCTCCGCCTTCGCCGAGGCTTCGAGCGGCTTGGTAAGGTACTCTGGCCGGCCTTTTCCGGCGTCATCGTCGTCGAGGCGCAGAAACGGCTCTATCAGGGACTGCCCGTTGCCGCGCGTGCCTCCCGCCGCGTCTTTGCGCCGGTGCTCGCACCGCAGGGCGTGCCGACGACCCGCAATCGGTCTCCCGAGGTCTGAAAAGCGTGTTGTGTCGGGCGTCCCATTGCCAGGCTGCGGCGCTCGCCCGCCTCGACAAAGCGCGTTTTCCGCAGTAATCCCAATCCCATGTGAAGGGGTGGCCTCTTGCCATCCATTGGCCGGGAATGCGCCTCATGAACGCCTCGACGAAGCCGACACCCCGTGCCGGGGTCATGGAGATCGCCGCCTATGTTCCTGGCAAGGACCATGCGGGCGGTGTTTCCCGCGTCTTCAAGCTGTCGTCCAATGAAACGCCGGTTGGTCCAAGCCCGAAGGCCATGGACGCCTTCCGCATGGCGGCCGAAACGCTCGAGATCTATCCTGACGGACAGGCGCGCGTGCTGCGTGCTGCGATCGCCGAGGTGCATGGGCTGAACCCGGCCAACATCCTCTGCGGCAATGGTTCGGGCGAGTTGCTGGCCCTGCTCGCCAACATCTATGTCGGGCCCGGCGACGAAGCCATCATCACCGAACATGGCTTCCTGCTCTATCGGATCCAGATCCTGGCGGCCGGCGGCACGCCCGTGACGGTCAGGGAAGCCGATCGGCGCGTCGACGTGGATGCAATCCTTGCCGCCGTGACCGAGCGGACGAAAATCGTCTTCCTCACCAATCCGGGCAATCCGACTGGCACCTATGTGCCCTATGCCGATATCAAGCGACTGCATGCGGCCTTGCCTGCGCATGTCATCCTCGTGCTCGACGCCGCCTATGCGGAATATGTCCGCCGAAACGATTACGAAGCGGGTATCGAGCTCGTGTCTGCAAACCGCAACGTTGTGATGACCCGGACCTTCGCCAAGGTCTACGGGCTGGCTGCTCTGCGCATCGGCTGGATCTATGGCCCCGCCGAGATCATCGACACGCTGAACCGGGTGCGCGGGCCGTTCAACATTAACACGCCGGCACTTCTCGCCGGGGCTGCCGCCATGCACGACCAGGCGCATGTGGCGAAAGCCCTCGAGCATAACCAGGTCTGGCTCGCCCGGGTCTCGGAAGCGCTCACCGCCCTTGGCCTCGAGGTCACGCCCTCGGTCACCAATTTCATCCTGATCCACTTCCCTGACCAGGACGGAAAGCGCGCGTCTGATGCCGATGCCTTCCTGACTTCGTGCGGCTTCGTCTTGCGCGCCGTCTCGTCCTATGGTTTTCCCAATGCACTCCGCATGACGATCGGCAGCGAGGAGGCCAATACCGGCGTCATCACTGCCCTCACCGAATTCATGGAACGCACCTGATGTCTGAAATCCTGTTCGACCGCATCGCCCTGATCGGTATCGGCCTCATCGGCTCGTCGATCGCCCGCGACGTGAAGAAGCTTGGGCTGGCTAAAGAGGTCGTCATCTCGACCCGCAGCGCCGAGACGCTGAAGCGGGCAGAAGAACTGGAGCTCGGTACTGCTTATGTCGAGTCTGCCGCCGAGGCGGTCAAGGATGCCGATCTCGTCATCGTCTCCGTTCCCGTCGGCGCTTCGGAAGCGGTCGCCAAACAGATCGCGCCCAACCTGAAGCTGGGCGCCATCGTCACCGATGTCGGCTCGACCAAGGCATCCGTCATCGCGCAGATGGCGCCGCATATGCCAGACGGTGTGCATTTCATTCCCGGTCATCCGCTGGCGGGTACGGAGAAGTCCGGTCCCGACGCCGGTTTTCCCGGCCTGTTCAAGGGCCGCTGGTGCATCTTCACGCCGCTCGAGGGTACGGACGGGCAGGCGATGGCCCGTCTGCGCGGCTTCTGGGAGGCGCTGGGATCGATGTGTGACGAGATGGATCCGCAGCACCACGACAAGGTGCTGGCCATCGTCTCGCATCTGCCGCATATCATCGCCTACAACATCGTCGGCACGGCGGACGATCTGGAGGCCGTGACGGAATCGGAAGTCATCAAGTATTCCGCTTCGGGTTTCCGCGACTTCACCCGTCTGGCCGCTTCCGATCCGACCATGTGGCGGGATGTCTGCCTGCACAACAAGGATGCGATCCTCGAAATGCTGGCACGGTTTTCGGAGGATCTCGCCTATCTACAGCGGGCGATCCGCTGGGGTGAGGGCGACAAGCTGTTCGAACTCTTCTCGCGCACCCGCACCATCCGCCGCTCGATCGTCCAGGCAGGCCAGGATGTCGATGTGCCGGACTTCGGCCGTCACGCGCTCGACAAGTGAGCCAATCCCGCCGCCTCAGAGGGGCGGGATCTGTCCAAGCGGGATGAAGCCGAGCGATGCCACGCCATTCTGGATGGTGATCTCGGCTTCGCTGTCGTCGCGGCCGAAGGCGAGTGCCCGCAGCACGTTGGCGACATTGTCGATCATGTCTGATTGCTCGGGATAAGCCGTCTTCACAGCATCGCGCCAGGCACGGATTTGCTCGACCTGCAACTTGATCCGCCCGGAGATCAGGCCGTCCTCACCCACCTCGAAGGGGCCACTCAGCGTCAGGACGCGGCCTTCACCCATGTCGATCACCATGCGACGAATTTCGCCCCTCGTGCCGTAGAGCTTCTGCTCCTGTGCCACACGCGGATCGAGCAATCCGCCCTTGTCGGCAAAGGTGGCGTCGAGGCTCGCCGCTACGGGTGGAAGCGCGATCTGGGTGCCGTCGATCGAGACCGAGACATCGCGCACCAGCGTCGCGTAGTCGAGATTGCCTTCGTTCTGGCGGACATGCGACTGGGCGCTCGGCGCCGTCATCTGCACCTGCAGGTTCGACACGGTGGAGGTGACCGTCGCGCTGAGCCCTTCCATCATCAGCGAACTGCGCGACAGGCCTGATAGTCCGATGCGGAAGCTCGACTGCATGTTGGTCCAGTCCAGCGCCGTGTTGAAGCCGAGTGCCGAGCGGATTTCCGCCGGCCCGTCCAGTTCCCAGACGATATGGCCAGGATTGTAGATCTGGGCTGCGGCGCGCATCGGGCCGAAGGAGGCGGCCACACCCTGGAAGTGATCGTCGAAGGCAAGTCGCGTGCAATTCAGCCGGAAGCGGAAAGGATAGCCGCCAAGCGTCGCATCCTCGCAGGTCGCGGTCACGCCTGCCGGATTTCCGCCGCCGAAGAAGGTCAGAATGCGTTTCTTCAGAAATTCCGCAGCAAAATACCAGCCGACACTATAGACAGCGATGACGAGGACGATCAAAACGCCGAGCCGGACAACCTTTCGGCTGATCGTGCTTTCCGGCGCGGTCGACATGGCCATGGGATGCTCCTCGTTGCGATCACTTCACGTGTCTTGGATTGGCGTGCGATATGGACGAATTTTGGGTCTTTGGCTACGGATCGCTGATGTGGAATCCGGGCTTTCCCTATGAAGAAAGAGTGCTTGCCCGGCTCGGCGGCTATCGTCGTTCCCTCTGTGTGCGCTCCTATGTCCACCGCGGAACCGAAGAGCGCCCTGGACTGGTCCTCGGGCTCGACCGGGGCGGCTCCTGCAAGGGCGTCGCGTTCCGTGTCGCGCCATCTTCGTGGCAATCCACCGTTGACTATCTGCGCGAACGCGAACTCGTCACCAGCGTCTATCTTGAGCGCCACGTCCGCACCACGTTGGCCGACGGCCGCTCCGTAAGGGCACTCACCTACGTGATCGACCGGGCCCACCCGCAATATGCAGGCGCCGTCACGGTCGAGGAGGCGGCGCAGATCGTCGAGGGCGCCGTCGGTCGCTCGGGTCCCAATCCGGTCTATGTCGCCAACACCGTCGCCCATCTCAGGGAAATCGGCATCCGTGACCACTGGCTCGAGAGCGTGGCTTCCGCCATCACCGCGAACGGAGCCTGAAGCCCCACACGTATTCCCGTGTTGAATGCGTTCAGAGTGCTCCGAGTTCCTTCAGCCTGTTCACGGCCGTGTGAGGCAGCGGCAGATGCGGGTTGTCCTTGGCCGTCTTGATCAGCAATTCGTCGCTTGCCGCCTCCAGGCGTTCCATCAGGGTCGCCTGCATGACGTCGGGATCGAGACCCGGCTCGATTGGCGGCAGGATGCGCACGACGAAGTGACCCGGAAAACGCAGGAACTTGCGGCGCGGCCAGAAGAGACCGGGATGCATGGCCACGGGTACGACGGGCACGTTGATGTCGCGGTAGAGACGGGCGATGCCATATTTGTATTCCGGCGGCGCACCCGGCGGACGGCGGGTGCCCTCGGGATAGATGATCAGCTGGCGGCCATTGGCCATTTCCACCTTGGTCCGCTCGATGACCTGCGCCATGACCTTGCCCTTGGCGCCGCGATTGACCGGGATCATCCGCTGCTTGGCGACATACCAGCCGAAGACCGGGATCCACATCAGCTCGCGCTTCAGGATGTAGACCGGATCATCCAGCCAGGGCAGCAGCGCATAGGTGTCCCAGAAGGACTGGTGCTTCGGCGCCAGGATGTAGCCGCCGCTCTTCGGGATGTTCTCCAGCCCCTCGACCGTAAACGTCGTGCCGACGATCTTCTCCATCAGCCAGTGATTGGCGCGCGCCCAGTCCTTCGGCACGAAGAAGGCCTTCTTGCGCGGCAAGAGGAAGTAGATCGGAAACAGCACGATCATCCGGATGATGATGTTCGCGTAGAAGGCGATGTTGAAGATGATGGAACGCAGGGCAATCATGATCTGGAGCTCTCGAGGGCGGGCGAAACCGTCATTAGAGCAAAAGTCCCGCCAGCAAAAGCGCTAGCTTCTTCTTGCTGGTCAGGATGTGCGGCCAGATTCGGTGATTTCGCCGTCCGGGCGCAGGCCCTGATCCCGGCTCCATCCGGTAACGCCCCTGACATAGGCAATCACCGTCTTTCCGTATTCGGCCAGCATGGTGCGCATCGCATCCGGCTCGCTGTACCAGGCGCGCGTCTTCAGATCGGCATTGACCACGGGATAGCCGATGAATTCGGTGTGCGGATCGCTGCGGCGCAACTCCATCAGGCTGCGGGAGAGATGGTAGTTACTGGTGACGACCAGGATGGAGCGATAGCCCTTGTCGCGTATCCAGATCGCCGTCTCGTTGGCATTGCCGATCGTGTCGATCGCGGCGTAACCGATGTCGACGCAGCAGTCGAAAAGGTCGGGCGAGGTGCGCGTCGCCTTGCGGATCTGCCCTGCGGTGGTCGAGGGATTGACCCCCGAGATCAGAAGTCTTTCGCCGTAGCCGCGCTTCAGAAGATCGATCGCCTGCTCGATGCGCTGGTAACCTCCGGTCAGAACGACGATCGCATCCGCCTTCACCGTCTCGGGTGGCCGCATGTTACTCACCGAATCAGCGAAGATCAGAAAACCGGCCACCAGCACCGCCGCGCTGAGGATCACCAGCATCCCGCCGTAGCGCAAAGCCCGGCGTATCAGGCCTTTGCGCGCAAAGAGGCCGTCTCCGGAAGGAGGGCGGCCGCCGTCACGCAGCGGTTGATTCGAGGTCATCCGATCCATGCTCATAGCCCGTGAATAGCCGGGATTTCCCACAGCGAACAGGCGGCTTTAAGGCAAGTCAACATGCGAGATTTCGTCAATCGTCGAGAAGGCCGTCCGTGCGGGCCGGATCGGAGCGAATGAGATCGATTTCATAGATCGTGCGCATGACCGTCAGGCGCGCGGTAATGGTGGTCAGAAGCGCAATCACGATCATCGTCGCGAAGATGCCGAGATAGCCACCCCAGCCGATCGTGAAGGTGCCGAACAGTGCCGTCGCCTGGTCGCTTTCCGGGGTCGCCAGCGAGCGGCTTTGCCAGAAACTGGCAAGCGCAAAAAAGCTTGCTGCCAGCACGGCCCCGACGGCTGCGCCCTTCATGCTGATCTTCAGAAAGTGTTTCTGAAATTCCTGGGCGACGAAGCTGCCCTCGGCGCCGACGAAATGCAGCACTTCGATGATGTGGCGGTTGCCTGACAAAGCACCGCGCGTCGCAAAGACCACCGTCAGCACCATGGCCGTGAAGACGAGGATCAGGATGCCCGAGCCGATCAGCACCGTCGTGCGGGCCATCTGCACCAGCCGATCCACCCAGGTGCGGTGATCGTCGAGGAAGGCCTGTGGCACTTCTTCATTCAGGAGCGCGCGCATGGCGTCGAAGTCGGGCGGATTGGTCTCGTCGATGGTAATGACGATCAGCCGAGGAACCGGGAGGTCTTCGAGGTTGAGCCCCGTGCCGAGCCAGGGTTCGAGAAGACGCGCTGTTGCGCTGTCGTCCATGATCTGGCCGTCGCGGGTGCCAACGAAGGTGAGCGCGAGGTCACGCGCCTTGACAAGGGCGGCCCCCATGTCGAGGCCTTCTTCGGGTTTGATTTGGATGGTGATCTCGCGAGAGATCTGGCTCTGCCAGCCGGCGGCCGTGGCGCGGACCATGGAAACGCCGCCCAGCGTCAGGCAGGCGAGGAAGGCCATGATGGCGATCACCACCATCAGGGCATTGCCCTGGATGTTGGATGGCGGCAGGATCGGGCCTGTCGGCCTCACCGTCATCTCGACGCGGCGCTTCTTCTGACCAGGGGTCTGGTTTGCGTTCTGATTTGGGTTCTGGGTGATCTCATTCATAGATGTCGAGCCGCCCGTCGGTCAGGATCATCCGGCGCGCATCCACCTGGTCCATCAATGCGAGATCGTGGGTGGCGATCACCACCGCGGTGCCGAGACGGTTGAGTTCCAGGAAAAGGCTCAAGAGTCTGCGTGCCATCGGCGGGTCTACATTGCCCGTCGGCTCGTCGGCGAGCAGGATTTCCGGCCGGTCGATCAGAGCGCGGGCGATCGCCACGCGCTGCTTCTCGCCGCCCGAGAGCACCGGCGGCAGCACATTGATGCGCTCGCCGAGGCCCACCCATTTCAAGAGTTCGATGACATCCTGCTTGTAGGTCTGCTCGGCCTTGCCGCGTACGCGCAAGGGAAGCGCCACGTTCTCATAGGTCGTCAGGTGGTCGAGCAGGCGGAAATCCTGAAAGACGATGCCGACGCGACGGCGCAGCATCGGCAGCTCATTGCGGGGTATGCTGGTGATGTCGCGGCCAAAGCTCTTGATCAGTCCGCGCGTCGGCTGCAGCGACATGAAGAGCAGGCGCAGAAGCGTCGTCTTGCCGGCGCCCGACGGCCCGGTCAGGAACTGGAAGGATCCCTTCGGCAGGTCGAAGGTCAGGTCGCGGAGGATCTCCGGTCCCATCCCATAGCGCAGGCCGACATTTTCGAAATGGATCAAAGGGGGCCCAGTCTGACGTGTCCGAGGTCTGGGGCGCGTAAACGACGATCGTAAACGGCCGGTAAACATGCCCCGGGGCGCCGGGCTTTCTCAGCCGTCTTTCCGAAGCATTAACCAATTGAATTTACGACTGGTGAGGATTCGTTTCAACCGCCGACTTTCGGGGTATCCGATTTTGGCTGTGCGAAAGGTCCGCACACATGAGTGCTTTCCGTTATCAGAAGCAGGCCGCCGCCGCGGACCTCGATCTCCTGCCGCCGGATCGTGCCCGTCGACGGATCGATCACCAGCACCAGCGTGCGACCCGTCACGAAGTCGTCGATGCGCAGTTCGTCACGGTCCGTGAGCCGCCCAAGGCGTCGCCGCGCCCGGAGGCGTCCGCGTCATCCGCCGCCGTCGCCCCTGATCTGCGTGCGATCCTCCGTCATGCGATCGATGCCGTCGAACAGCGTCTGCAACGGCTGTCGGACGTCGCTTTTTCGCTTCTGGTGGCGATTGCCTTCGTCTCGATCTTCTCGCTTGCCGGACAATTGGTCTTCGGCAGTGGCGAGCATCCGGAGATTGCTGCCAAGCCGCTTGACTTCACGCATGTCAACCTGACGCCGCAGGACCGCAACGGAATGCGTGTTCTACTGCTCAATGCCATCGTCGAGAACCGCACCGCCCGGGAAGTGTCGGTGCCCAAGCTTCGCGCCGATCTTCTCATCGACGGGCAGGTGATCGCCAGCACCTATATCGAGCCGCCGGTCGCGAGCCTGGATGGCGGCGAGAGCCGTGGCATCGTCACCCGTCTCCAGCATCCCGGTGGAAAAACGCCGGAAGTCCGGCTTTCCTTCGAAGAGTCGGGTGCCTAAGCCCTTGCCAGTGTGCTAAGGCCCTTGCCTTTCCGGCATGCCGCCGGCCAAGGACCTGAGGTCGACAAGCAAGGAGTTCCCCATGCCCGTAGTTCGCGGAAAGAACATCGAACCGCTCTTTACCGCCGAGCAGATCCGGCAGCGTAATCTCGAACTCGCCCAGGATATCATCAAGGGTCCCTGCGACGACCTTCTGGTCATTTCGGTACTGAAGGGCTCATTCATCTTCGCTGCCGACCTCATTCGTGCGTTGCATGACGTCGGCCTCGCCCCGGAAGTCGAGTTCATCACCCTGTCCAGCTATGGCACAGGCACGGTCTCCCAGGGCGTGAAGATCATCAAGGACATCGACAGTGACGTGAAGGGGCGCAACATCCTCCTGATCGACGATATTCTGGAGTCCGGCCGCACCCTGCTTTTCGCCAAGGAACTGATGTTCGAGCGGGGTGCCGCCAATGTCACCATTGCCGTGCTTCTCGACAAGAAAGTGAAGCGAAAAGAACAGTTTGAGGCTGATTATGTCGGCTTCGAATGCCCCGACTATTTCGTCGTGGGCTACGGCATGGATGTGGCCTATGCCTTCCGCGAACTGCCGTTCGTCGGCGTCGTCACCGGAGACGCGTGAGCTGTTTCGAAACGGAACATCTCGCCATCTGATGGCAGTGACCTGTTAACCATGGCGCCGGACTGCATGTCCGGCGTTTACCACTCGACAAGGAAAGTCTGGTGATTTGCCTCTCGCAAGGCTCAAATGACGCGGGAGAGAACTTCAACCATGGCGAGAATCCTCATCACCGAAGACGAAGACTCCCTGCGTTCGTTCGTGGCCAGGGCGCTCCGCCTCGACGGTCACGAGACGCATGAAGCCGCCGATGGCGCGGAAGGTCTCGAAAAGCTCTCCGAAGGCGCCTTTGACCTGCTTCTGTCGGATATCCGCATGCCCGTCATGGACGGCATCGAGCTCGCGCACCGCGCCCATTCCGAATTTCCGGCCATGAAAATCCTGCTGATGACCGGCTATGCCGAGCAGCGCGAACGTGCAGACGACCTCTCGGCAAAAATCGTCGACGTCGTCTCCAAGCCCTTTGCCCTGCCTGACATCCGCAAGGCCGTCGCTTCGGCGCTCGCTGGCTGAGGCAGCCGACTACATCGCTCAACAAACAAACGCCCGCTGATGCGGGCGTTGTCGTTGCTGTAAAGCCGCTAGAGGCTTACTGGATGTCAAGCAATCGCTCCAGATAACGCCGCTCGATCTCTGGGCTCGAGTTTTCACCGAGCTTCTCGCGGATCGCCTCGAGAATTTCGCGCGCGCGCTGCACGTCGATCTCGTCGGGAACCTTGACCTGCTCGCCGAAATCCGGGCCGCTGGTGGCGCGGGGGCGGCCGAGCGGATCGCGACCATCCTGGTTGCCCTGACCCTGACCCATCTGCGGACCCTGGCCACCCTCGCCCTGCTGCGCCTGCATCATCTGGTTCATCATGTCGCGAGCACCCTGGCGAAGCGCCTCCATGGCGCGTCCCTGGCCTTCGACGGCCGGGCCGCCCTGCCCCTGGCCAAGCGCCTCGCCGGCGCCCTGCATTTCCTGCTGGGCCTCGCCGAAACCGGGGCCGGGCTCCATGCCCATGCCTCTCAGGCCTTCCTGCAATTCGCCAAGCTGCTGACCAAGCTGTTCCTGCTGTTCGCGCAGCTGCCTGAGCGCCTCGCGCAGCTGTTCGGCGGTCATGCCGTCCAGGCCCTGCTGCCCCTGCTCGCCCTGTTGTCCTTGCTGGCCCTGTTGCTGCTGACCTTGCTGCTGCTGGCCCTCGGCGCCTTCTTCGCCCTGCTGCGGATCGCCGCGCTGCATGCGGTCGCGCAGCGCCTGATCCAGGCGGAAAGTCTCGTCCATCAGCCGCTGCTGCTCCTGCATGATCTCGCCAAGCTTGTCGATCTGACGGCGGGCTTCGCTGTTCTGCTGCTGCTGGCCCTGCTGCGGGCGTCCGGCCTGCAGGTTGTTCATCATCCGCTGCAGTTCCGAGAGCAGCTGCTGTGCCTGGTCGCGGTTGCCGGAGCGGGCGAGGTTCTCCAGCTGGTCGAGCATGTTGTCGAGATCCTGCTGACGCAGCATGTTCTGCGCATTCTGCTGCGGTTCGCCCTGCTGGTTGGGCATGCGCTGCGCCAGGGCCTGCAGGAATTCCTGCATGGCCGAGCGCAACTCTGCCATCAGCCGCTGGATTTCCTCGTCGGAAGCGCCGTTCTCCAAGGCATCGGAGAGAGCCTGCTGTGCGTCGCGCAGACGGCGTTCGGCCAGCGACAGGTCGCCGTCCTCGATGCCGAGCGCGATTTCCCAGAGATAGTCGGCCGTGTCCTTCAGCTGTTCTTCGCCGCGCGCCATGTTCATGCGCGCGCGAGCGCTTTCTATCGCAATGAAATTGCCGAGATCGGGGATCGTCTCGTCGGCGCGGAGCACCAGCGCCTCGTTCAGCGCGATCGCCTGCGGCATCTGGCGGGTGTCGAGGGCGAAGACCTTGCGCTGTTCGGCAACGGCTGCGGCGAGCGGCTCGTTGAAATTGCGGCCGGGCAGCAGCATCTCGATCGGCTCGCTACGACCAGTCTGGCCGGCGCCATCGGTCGCCACCAAAGTGATCTTCACCATCTGGCCGGCAAGCGGATGCTCGGTGATGTTGCGGCTGGCCACGCCCTTGGTGTCACGGGCATTGTGGCGTGGCAGGTCGAGCTTGTAGTCCGGATGCGGGTAAAGCGGCGTCGCATCGGCCTGCTCTTCCAGCGGCAGGATCTCGGCATGGGCCTCGCGCAGGCCGTAGTCGTCCTTGGCGGTAAAGGCGATTTCGAGCGCCCCGTTGATCGCGCGGCGCGGCGTGCCGTCAAAGGCAATCTCGGGTGCTCTGTCCGGTGTGACGCCGATCGTCCAGGTTCTGTCGGCAACCCGCAATTCGCCGGCCTCGTTCAGTTCCAGCTCATGGGTGCGCGCCACCATAGGGGCGTTCGGCGCCGGCGCTGGCGGCGGCGTCGGGACAGCCGTCTGACTGCTTGCGTCGATCTCGGAGCCGGCCGTGGGCCTGCGGGCTGCATCGTCCTTCTCGGCTACGTCGAGAACGGCGCCATCCGATTGCTGGACGAAGAGGACCTTCTCTTCCGACGGCCCACCGCTGATGCGCACGGTCACCTTTGACTTCTGCGGCACGGTCACGCCGGCTGCGTCCTGGGTGCCGAGACCCGAGAGGAAGACCGGCGGCTGACCTGTATAGCCGGGTGGGGTGATCCAGGCGTCGATACGGATCGCTGGTGCCTCGCTTTCCGGCACATGCTGGCGGAAGGCATCGGCAATCTGGCCTGCGCCATTGGAGCCGGAATAGGCGAGCGCCGTGACGAAGAGCAGGGCCGGCACGGCGCGCAGCGCGTAACGGTCATAGCGGGCGATGTCGGGCTGCGGCAGGCCGGCGTCGAGCGCTGCGATGCGCTCTGCCATGCGCCGTTGATGCTCCTGCCAGAGCGCCCGGGCAAAGGGCGTCTCGGCCGCAATCTGGTCGTCCTGGACGGCCACCGGCTGGTGGGCGAAGCCATTGCGCTCTTCAAGCAGCCTGTCCGCTTCCGGAATGCTCGGCAAGCGTAACTTTAGGAAGGGCAGGAAGGAGGCGACAAAGGCAAAGACGAGGATAAAGACGATCGCTAGGCGGACGAGATCCGGGACCTCACGATAAACGCCGAACCAGGCAAGCGCGACGAAGAGGGCGGCAATGCCCGCGACCGGCAGGAAGAGCGGCAACAGCCGCTCGGCAAACAGCACGGACCGTGCGAGCACACGTTTGACGCCGACGCGCCGCGCAAGCTTCGGGTCGTCCTTGAAGGCGCCTTTCCTGTGGCCGGCCGGGCGGGAAGAGCTCATCCGTCTGGTCTCCGAGAGCGCCGCGCATCGTCACGGCTGATTGTTCTCGAAGATAGCAGTCTTTGTGGCGAAGACGAGGGCGGCAAGGAAAAGCGGCAAGCTTTTCCCGCCTCATCGCCGAATTGTGAATGGATCAGGCCAACCAGTCGGGCACGCTGTCGAGCGCGATCAGGTCCTCATAGGTCGGACGCGGGCGAATCACGTGGAACTCGTTGCCGTTCACCAGCACCTCCGGCACCAGCCGGCGGGTGTTGTAGGTGCCGGCCTGCACGGCGCCATAGGCACCAGCCGAACCGACAGCGATCAGATCGCCGGGCTTCGGCATCGCCATCTCGCGGTCGAGCGCCAGGTAGTCGCCGGTCTCGCAGACGGGGCCCACGACATCGGCCTTGATACGCGGGGCGTTCGCTGCCGAAATCACCACGGGTTTGATCTCGTGATAGGCCTCGTAGAGCGTCGGGCGGATCAGGTCGTTCATCGCCCCGTCGACGATGACGAAGGTCTTGTCGCCGCCGTCCTTCACATAGATGACCTCGGTCACCAAGATACCGGCATTGCCGACGATCAGGCGGCCGGGCTCGGTGACGATGCGGCAGTTGAGGCTCGACAGCTGGTCCTTGACGATCCGGGCATAGGCATCCGGCTCCGGCGGCGGGTTGTTGTCGTCCTTGTAGGGAATGCCAAGGCCACCGCCGACATCGACGTGATCGATGGTGTGGCCGTCGCCGCGCAGCGTCTCGACGAGCTCGCGCAGCAGGCGGAAGGCGTCTTCGAAGGGCTGCAGATCGGTGATCTGGCTGCCGATATGCATGTCGATCCCGGAAACCTTTATGCCGTCCAGCGTCGCCGCCCGTGCATAGACGGCACGCGCGCGCTCATAGGAAATGCCGAACTTGTTTTCCTTCTTGCCGGTCGAAATCTTAGCATGGGTCTTGGCATCGACATCAGGATTGATGCGGAAGGAGACATGCGCCTTTTTGCCGGCCTTGATAGCGCGCTGGTTCAGGATTTCCAGTTCCGGCTCGCTCTCGACGTTGAAGCAGTAGATGCCGGCTTCGAGCGCCAAATCCATCTCGCTCGGCGTCTTGCCGACGCCGGAGAACATGATGCGCTCTGCCGGGATGCCGGCTGCCAGCGCGCGGCGGAGTTCGCCTTCCGAGACCACGTCCACGCCGGCGCCGAGGCGACCCAGCGTCTTCAGGACGGCCTGGTTGGAATTGGCCTTCATCGCGTAGCAGACGAGGGCATCGACGCCGTCGAAGGCTTTGGAGAAGACCTTGTAGTGGCGCTCCAGCGTCGCGGTCGAATAGCAGTAGAAGGGCGTGCCGACGGCACGTGCGATTTCGGGAATGGCCACGCCTTCGGCGTAAAGAACGCCGTCGCGATACTCGAAGTGGTTCACGGGTTAAGCCCTGTCAAAGAAGCGGATCGAGAAGGAAGGGGCTGTCCGGCGTTGCCGGCGCCTCGGCGCCACGCTGGTTCTGCTGGCTGGCAGGAGTGCTCGGCGGATCGAGATCGCCCTTGCGGCCGCAGGCGGACAGAGCCAGCGAGGCGGCCAGCGCAATAGAGAGCGTAAGCGTCGTGCGTTTCAGCGAATTCACCATGACCCGGTCCATAGAAATGTTGTTGCTCTAGGCTCTAGCGAAAAAAGGGGCGCTTGTGCACCCCTGATCTCGTGATGTGTCCCGCAAGTGCGAGTGATCAATTGCATTCTCAGTTGCGCGCCCGCCACCAGGCAATCTGCTTGCGCACTTCCGAGGGCGCGGTTCCGCCAAAGCTCTTGCGGCTCGCGACCGAGGCTTCCACCGTCAGGACGTTGAAGACGTCGGCCGTGATTGCCGCATTGATGCTCTTGAGTTCTTCCAGCGAAAGCTCGGCTAGATCGCAGCCCTTCTTCTCGGCCATGGCAACCGCATTGCCGGTCACATGGTGCGCATCACGGAAGGGCAGGCCGGCTTCGCGGACCAGCCAGTCGGCCAGATCGGTCGCGGTCGAGTAACCCGAACCGGCAGCCGCCTTCATGCGGTCGGTGCGGATGGTCATGTCGGTGACCATGCCGGTCATGGCGGCAATCGCCAGTTCCAGGCTCTCGGCGGCGTCGAAGACCTGTTCCTTGTCTTCCTGCATGTCCTTGGAATAGGCGAGCGGCAGGCCCTTCATGACGGTCAGCAGCGCGATCAGCGAGCCGTTGATGCGGCCGGTCTTGGCGCGCACCAGTTCGGCGGCGTCTGGGTTCTTCTTCTGCGGCATGATCGAGGAGCCGGTCGAAAACGCGTCCGACAGGCGGATGAAGCCGAATTGCGGCGTCGACCAGATGACGATCTCTTCGGCCAGCCGCGACAGGTGCACGGCTGAGATCGAGGCGATCGAGAGGAATTCCAGCGCGAAGTCGCGGTCGGAGACGGTGTCGATCGAGTTGCGGGTCGGCTCGCGGAAGCCGAGGGCCTGCGCCGTCATGTGTCGGTCGATGTTGTAGCCTGTGCCGGCAAGCGCTGCAGCACCGATCGGGCTTTCGTCGAGGTGTTCGATTGCATGGCGCACGCGCTGGCGGTCACGGCCAAACATCTCGACATAGGCCATGCAGTGATGACCGAAGGTCACCGGCTGGGCCGTCTGGAGATGGGTGAAGCCAGGCATCACGGTGTCTGCATGTTCTTCGGCGCGGTCGAGGAAGGCCGTTATCAGGCCGGACAATGCCTGTTCCGTCTTCTGCAGCTCTTCCTTCACCCAGAGGCGGAAATCGAGTGCCACCTGGTCGTTGCGCGAGCGGGCCGTGTGCAGGCGACCGGCGGCCGGGCCGATCAGCTCGGCGAGGCGGGCCTCGACGTTCATATGGATGTCTTCGAGCTTGCGCGAGAAGACGAACTGACCGCCCTCGATCTCTGACAGGATCGTGTCCAGGCCGTGAAGGATCTTGTCTTTATCTTCGTTCGAGATAATGCCTTGGTGCGCCAGCATGGTCGCATGCGCCTTTGAGCCGCGGATATCCTGGGCGTAAAGCTTCTTGTCGAAACCGATGGAGGCATTTATCTCCTCCATGATGGCCGAAGGGCCCGAGGCGAAGCGACCGCCCCACATCTGGTTGGAGGATTTGGTGTCTGTAGAGTCCTCGGCCATGAAGTGCCCGTCCTGGAGAATGACATGACAGAAAAAAGACCTGAGGGTCTCTTCCCCACCAAGCTGGTTGCGATTGCGGCGGTAGCCGGCATCGTCGCCGGCGCGGCTGCGGTATACGTGAAGCAGACCATGTCTGGCAATGCCGTGGAGACAGCGGATGCCGCGCAATGCGAGGGTTCTGTCGCCAGGGCAGAAGCCATCACGCCCTATCTGAAAGGCGATGTCGCAGCGATGATCCCCGTCAGCGAACCGAAGCTCATCCAGGGTCTTACCTTCCAGGACAAGGAAGGTACACCGATGACCATGGCAAACTTCGCCGACAAGACGGTGCTCATCAATCTCTGGGCCACCTGGTGTGTGCCCTGCCGCGAGGAAATGCCCGCCCTCAACAACCTGCAGGAGGCAACTGGTGGGGAAGCCTTCCAGGTACTCGCCATCAACATCGACACCGGCGATGTCGAAAAGCCGCAGACCTTCCTCGAGGAAACCGGCGTCGACGCACTCGGCCTCTATCGCGACGCCTCCATGGGTGTCTTCAATACGCTGAAGCGCGAGGGGCTTGCCTTCGGCCTGCCGGTAACATTGCTCGTAGACGGCAAGGGCTGTCTGCTTGGCAGCATGAACGGCCCTGCCGTTTGGGACGGCGCGGACGCCAAGGCGCTGGTGACGGCTGCCGCGACGCAGTGACCGAATTCTAGCGCATGAGGTGAGGGAAGCTGTCCGGCCTTGCTCGGCAGACGGCGCCGTGCTCGCTCACTAGGCTGCTTTCGGCAGAGGCGTCAGGCTATTCTCGACCCTGGCAATCAGGTCGCTCGCCGGCAAAGGCTTGGCGTAGAGATAACCCTGACCCTCCTTGATGCCGAGGTCCAGGAGCTTGCTCCGCTGTTCTTCGGTCTCTATCCTTTCGGCCACGACCTCCATGCCGAATTTCTCGGCAAGCGAGATCAATGCTTCGACCAGAACGCTGGACTTCCTGTCCAGGGCCACGCTGTCGACGAAGTACTTGTCGATCTTCAGATACTGGGCCTGAAGGGCATGAAGCGATGAAAGTCCGTTATGCCCGGTTCCTGCATCGTCGATCGCCAGCCTGATGCCAAGCGTTGCAAGTTCCCGCGCAACCTGCAATGCAGACTCGAAGTCGGAAATCGGCTGACGTTCCGTGATCTCGATGACTAGCTGGGTGGGGTTCAATCCGGCTTTTGCGATCATTGCGGCCAGATTTTCGACAAATCCTGCACCGAGAAGCTGGTCCGGGGTCACGTTGAACGAAAGCTTGAGTGTCTCGTGGCGTCGGAGCAAGTCGCCAATCTCTGAGCCTGCCCTGCCGAGGAGGACTGATGTCAACGTGTCGATCCGACCATTGTTCTCGGCCAGCGGAATGAAGACTGCCGGCGAGACGCTGCCGCCATCGGGCTTGGTCCAGCGTGCCAGCATTTCGAAACCGGTCATCCGGCCGGTCGCAAGGCAGAAGAGCGGCTGGTAGACCGGATGCACATGTCCTCTGGAAAGAGCGTCGTCCAGCTGCCGCAGCGGCGTTGGCGGACGCACCAGACCTCTGGCGCCGAGATAACCCAGTCCGAGCGAAAACAGCCCGGCGATCACGATGATGTCGCTGCCGAAGCTGCTGTTCCAGGACCCGATGACAGCTTCTTCGATCATCAGCCTGACGCGGATGGGATAGCGCTCGGAGGCTTTCATGAATTCGCCAAACGGTCCGTCCAGTCCGGCAGCACCCTCTGGCTCGTAGCTCGATACGACCTGCTGATTGCTGAGCGTCATCTCCATCAGTGCATGGTCGCGCAGCTCGCCGGGCAGGATGTCGAAGAGAAGGCCTGCCGTGGCGAGGAAGGCGGTCAGGCTGCCATCCTCGGTCGTCCATCGCACCATCAGGCCTTTCCATTCCTCGGCCTCGATGGGAGCCAGTTCATAGGCGGGATTGATTGCGGGCACTGGATCGGAAGCAGCGAGGGCCGCCTGAAAGACCTGTTCATGGGCATTGTCGGCCCAACATGTCGCCTTTGCCGAGGAAACACGGATTTCCCGGATGGAGACGGAACGGAAGGCTATGTCTTCAATGGCCTTGTTGACGGACGGCGAGCAGCCATAGGGACCCTGTGCGCCAAGCTCGCCCATGCTCATGACTGCAAGATCGATCTGGCGTTCCAGCCGGATCACAGCGGCCGTCAATATGTCATTCAGTTGCTGCCGGTTCGCCTGAGCGACGAAAGACTGCGCGATCAGCCAAAGACTGCCAGCGACGAGCGCCGCAAGCGCGAGGGACGCTGCGGTCAATTTCAGTCGAACTCTCGTCGTCACGCTGCCACCCATGATGGCAAGGCTGGCAAACAATCCTTAAGATTGGCTCAAAGACCCAAGCCTGAACCGTCTCTGGATCATTCACAATCAGGAGAGCAGCGCGGAGCTTGGCTCACAGCTCGTAAATCCGCGGCCGCAGGATTTCGATGAAGCCCTGATCGCCCTTCGCCTTGGCGAAGTCGGGGGACACGTCGAATTCGACGATCGTGTCGCCCGCGGTCTTGGCCAGCACCCGGCGCGAGCCCGGGCGATCAAGGACCCGCTGGATTGTCGCTGCCACACCCTTCGATGCGTCGTCGCTCCACACGACATCAGTCGGACGGAAAAGAAGCTCGGCCGGGCCGTCCTTCAAACCTTCCGCGGCATAGGTCATGTTGCCGACGGTCGCCTGTCCATTCGACACACTCGCCTTCAGCGTGTTGGTATCGCCGAGGAAGCGCATGACGAAGGCGTTGGCCGGATGACGGCAGACCTCTTCGGGCGTGCCCTGCTGAACGATTTTACCCTTCTCAAGGATTACCACGCGGTCGGCGAGGTCGAGTGCCTCTTCCTGGTCATGGGTGACGAAGAGCGTGGTGATGCCCAGCTCGTCATGGATCGAGCGCAGCCAGCGGCGCAGGTCGCGGCGGACATTGGCGTCGAGTGCGCCGAAGGGCTCGTCGAGCAGCAACACGCGCGGATCGACGGCGAGTGCACGGGCGAGTGCCACGCGCTGCCGCTGGCCGCCGGAGATCTGGCCGGGGAAACGTTCGCCGAGACCGGAAAGCTGGACGAGGGAAAGCAGGTCTTCGACACGACGGTCTATTTCGGCCGTCGAGCGCTTCACCTTGGACACCTTCATGCCGAAGGCGATGTTCTCTGCCACCGTCATATGCGGAAACAGCGCGTAATGCTGGAAGACGAAGCCGACGCCGCGGTCACGCACGGGAATGTTTGTCGCATCCTCTTCGCCGAAATGGATCTGGCCGCCATCGGCAAATTCCAGGCCGGCGACCATGCGCAGGATGGTCGTCTTGCCGGAACCCGAAGGGCCGAGCAGCGCCACCAGTTCGCCGCTCTTGATGTCGAGCGACACGCCATGCACGGCGCGGAAGGTTTCGAAGGTCTTGACGACCGTGTCGAGGCGAATGTTCACGAATTCATCTCCGAAGTATTGCCGGCGAGCGTGGCCGGTCGGTTCCGGCGTCCTGCGCCCTGGCGTTCGAGCAGAACCTTGGCCACGAGCGTGACCAGTGCCAGCGCGGCGAGCATTGAGGCGGCAGCGAAGGCGCCGACGGCGTTGTAGTCCTGGTAAAGCAGCTCGATATGCAGCGGCAGCGTGTTCGTCTGGCCACGAATGTTGCCGGAGACGATCGACACCGCGCCGAATTCACCCATGACACGCGCATTGCAGAGCACCACACCATAGAGCATGGCCCATTTGATGTTGGGCAGCGTCACCGACAGGAAGGTGCGCAAACCGCTTGCGCCCAGCGAGGTTGCAGCCTCCTCGAGATCGCGCCCCTGCGCCTGCATCAGCGGGATCAGTTCACGGGCGACGAAGGGTGCGGTCACGAACATTGAGGCGAGCACGATGCCAGGCAGGGCAAAGAGAACCTTCAGCCCGGCGCTGTCGAGGGTGGGGCCGAAAATGCCCTGCAGGCCATAGACGAAGAGATAGGCGACGCCGGCCACGACCGGCGAGACCGAGAAGGGGATCTCGATCAGGATGATGAGCAAGCGCTTGCCGCGAAAATCGTGCTTGGTGATCGCCCAGGCGGCGGCCACGCCGAAGATAGTGTTGATCGGCACCGCGATCAGCGCTGTCAGTACCGTCAGCCAGATCGCATGACGCGTGTCGGGGTCTGCGATCGTCTCCAGGAAATAGGGAAGCCCCCTGGAAAACGCTTGGATGCCGATGACCGCCAGGGGCGCTACGACGAAAAAGGCCACAAGCACGAGGACCATGCCGATCAGCGTGTATTTGAAGAGGGGCGCATCGCCGACGCGTGGCGTGCGTCGATTGTTCGTGACGTGGCTCATGGTTCAGCCTTTCACCGTGTAGCGCAGCGCGCGGGCCTGCATGTAGTTAGTGACCGCCAGCATCACGAAGGCGGCGATCAGCATGACGGAGGCGATCGCGGCGGAGGCCGGATAGTCGTATTCCTCGAGCCGGATGAAGGCGAGAAGTGCCGTGATCTCGGTCGAGAAGGGCTGGTTGCCGGCAATGAAGATGATCGCGCCGAATTCCCCCAGGCTGCGGGCGAAGGCGAGCGATGTGCCGGCAAGCAGCGCCGGCGTCAGAAGTGGCAGGATCACGCGGCGGAAGATCGAAAGGTCGCTGGAGCCGAGCGTCTGGCCGGCCTCTTCGAGCGCCGGATCGAGCTCTTCCAGCACCGGCTGTACCGTGCGCACGATGAAGGGCAGGCTGGTGAATGCCATGGCAATCATGATGCCGAGCGGCGTATAGGCGACCTTGATGCCGATCTCGCCTAGTGCTGCGCCAAACCAGCCGTTGGAGGCAAACAGGGTGGTGAGCGAAATGCCAGCGACGGCCGTCGGCAGCGCAAACGGCAGGTCGACCAGCGCATCGACAATGCGGCGCCCTGGGAAACGATAGCGCACCAGCACCCAGGCGAGCGCCAGGCCGAAGACGAGGTTGAACAGGGTCGCGACCAGCGCCGAGCCGATCGTCACGCCATAACTCGCCACAGCGCGTTCGGAAGAGACGATGCGCCAATAGTCTGCGGGTCCGAGGCTCGCGGCCTTGAAGATCAGAGCTGCCAGCGGCAACAGGATGATGATCGCGGCATAGACCAGCGTGATCCCGAGGGACAGTCTGAAGCCCGGCAATACGCGGCGTTTCAACGTCGTCGTCCTTTCATGAGAAAACCGGCGGATGATCCGCCGGTCCTGAAATCGATTGGAGACCGTGCTTAGCGGCTGCCATAGATCCCATCAAGGATGGCACCCTCTGCGAAATGCTCCTCGGAAACCTTGGCCCAGCCGCCGAAGACGTCTTCGACGGTGACGAGACGGATCTCGGGGAACTGGTCCTTGTATTCGGCAGCGACCGTCTCGTCATGGACGCGGTGGCCGAAATCGGCGGCGATCTTCTGACCTTCCGGCGAATAGAGGAAGTCGAGATACTTCTTGGAGAGTTCCTGGCTTCCCTTGGCATCGGCGACCTTGTCGACGATCGCGACCGGGAATTCGGCAAGCAGGCTCACCGACGGCACGACCTGCTGGAACTTGTCCTCGCCATACTGCTTGGCGATTGACTTGGTCTCGGCTTCGAAGGTGATGATCACGTCACCGGTCTCGCGCTCGACAAAGGTCGTCGTCGCGGCGCGGCCACCGGTGTCGAAGACCGGCACGTTGTCGAAGATCTTTTCGACGAATTCGGTCACCTTGGCCTCGTCGCCGGCAAACTTCTCCTTCGCATAGGCCGTTGCCGCCAGATAGGTGTAGCGGGCATTGCCCGAGGTCTTAGGGTTCGGGAAGATCACCTGCACGTCGTCACGGGCCAGATCGTCCCAGTCCTTGATGTTCTTCGGATTGCCGGCGCGCACCAGGAAGGACGGGAAGGAATAGAAGGGCGAGGCATTGTTCGGGAATTCCGACTGCCAGCCTTCGTTGATGAAACCGTTCTTGGCCAGGAATTCTACGTCCGTCACCTGGTTGAAGGTGACGACGTCGGCTTCCAGACCCTCAACGATGGCGCGTGCCTGGCGCGAGGTACCGCCATGCGACTGATCGATGCTGACGCCCGGATTGGCCTTGATGAAGGCTTCGTTCTGGGCGGCGAAGATCTCGCGGGCGATGTCATAGGAGGCGTTGAGCAGCTTGTCAGCGGCGCTGGCCGAAACGGGCAGGGACAGGGCAGCGAGGGCGGCGCTCAAGAGCAGGAGGCGTTTCATGGACTGGTACTCCGGTATGCGGGGGATCTCTATCTGCCCCGCAAACTAGAGGGTCGGCCCGCCCCTTCCGAGGAATGGCCGACCAATGATTGCCCGGAGGGGCAAATATCTTTCCGCCGGAGGGTCCCCCGCCGGAATGGTCCATCAGCGCGTCGGAACCGGCACTTCGCCGCGGTAGTCGTAAAAGCCGCGGCCCGACTTGCGACCCAGCCAGCCGGCCTCGACATATTTGACCAGCAGCGGGCAGGGACGGTACTTCGAGTCCGAGAGGCCCTCATGCAGCACCTGCATGATCGAGAGGCACGTATCGAGACCGATAAAATCGGCAAGCTGCAGCGGGCCCATCGGGTGGTTGGCGCCGAGCTTCATTGCCGTGTCGATCGCTTCGACCGAGCCGACGCCTTCATACAGCGTGTAGATCGCCTCGTTGATCATCGGCAGCAGGATGCGGTTGACGATGAATGCCGGGAAGTCTTCGGCGACCGTGATCGTCTTGTCGAGCGAGGAGACGAAGTCCTTGGCGGTGGCGAAGGTGGTTTCATCGGTTGCGATGCCGCGCACCAGTTCTACGAGCTTCATGACCGGGACCGGGTTCATGAAATGGATGCCCATGAAGCGCTCTGGCCGATCTGTGGCAGAGGCAAGGCGGGTGATCGAGAGCGACGAGGTATTCGTTGCAATCAGTGCCTCTGGCTTCAGAACCGGGCAGAGTGTCGCGAAGATCTTGCGCTTGACAGTTTCATCCTCGGTCGCTGCCTCGATCACGAGATCTGATGGAGCGAGGTCGTTGACGTCCGACGAGCCGGAGATCAGCGCGAGTGCGGCCTTGCGATCCTCGTCAGTGATCTTGCCATTGGTGACCTGTCGGGCGAGGTTGCCGTTGATGGTGGCGAGGCCTGCCTCGATCCTCTCCTTGGAGAGATCGTAGATCGTGACCTTGTAGCCGGCGGCGGCGGCGACCTGGGCAATGCCACAGCCCATCTGGCCGGCACCCACGACACCCACATTGCTGATCTTGTCCGTCATCGTCTCGCTCCTCACCCGTTCTCGTCTTCACTCAAGAAGATGGCACCGACAAAAATGCCGGACCCGCTCATCGCGGACCCGGCTGATTGATAGACCGCAAAGGTTTCTTTGACCAGTCCTTTCGCAGTTGCGAAAGGGTGATCAGAGCGCCTTCTCGAGCTCCGGCAGGGCCTCGAAGATGTCGGCGACGAGGCCGTAATCGGCAACCTGGAAGATCGGTGCTTCCTCGTCCTTGTTGATCGCGACGATGACCTTCGAGTCCTTCATTCCGGCGAGGTGCTGGATGGCACCGGAGATGCCGCAGGCGATGTAGAGCTGCGGGGCAACCACCTTGCCGGTCTGGCCAACCTGCCAGTCGTTCGGGGCATAGCCTGCATCGACGGCCGCACGAGATGCGCCGACGGCGGCACCCAGCTTGTCGGCTACAGGCAGGATCACTTCCTGGAACTTCTCCGAGGAGCCAAGCGCACGGCCACCGGAAATGATGATCTTGGCCGAGGCCAGTTCCGGACGGTCGGACGAGGACAGCGCATCGGAAACATAGCTGGATACGCCGGGGTTTGCAGCGGCAGCAATGCTTTCTACGGCAGCAGACCCACCTTCACCGGCAGCGGCGAAGGAGGCTGTGCGAACGGTGATCACCTTCTTGGGATCGGTCGACTGCACGGTCTGGATGGCGTTCCCGGCATAGATCGGACGCTTGAAGGTGTCGGCAGAGACCACTTCAGTGATTTCCGAGACCTGCATGACATCAAGCAGGGCTGCGACGCGCGGCATAACGTTTTTGCCGACCGAGGTCGCGGCCGCAATGATCGTGTCGTAGGAGCCGCCAAGCGAGACGATGAGGGCCGCGAGCGGCTCTGCAAGGTTGTTGCCGAGCGAAGCGTCGTCGGCGAGCAGCACCTTGGAGACGCCCGAGAGCTTTGCAGCCGCATCGGCGGCAGCCTTGGCGCCAGCACCGGCCACCAGCACATGCACGTCGCCACCGATCTTGGTGGCGGCCGTGAGCGCCTTCGCGGTCTGTTCGGAGACGGTCGCGTTGTCGTGTTCTGCGAGAAGAAGAATAGCCATTTTACGTTTCTCCTGTCAGTTCCGCTTACAATACGCCGGCTTCGTTCTTGAGCTTGTCGACAAGCTCTGCCACCGACTTCACCTTGATGCCCGCCTTGCGGCCACCCGGCTCCTCGGTCTTCAGAACCTTGAGGCGCGGTGCGACGTCGACGCCGAAGTCGGCCGGGGCCTTCTTGTCGAGCGGCTTCTTCTTGGCCTTCATGATATTGGGCAGCGAGGCGTAGCGCGGCTCGTTCAAACGCAGGTCGGTGGTGACGATCGCCGGGAGCTTCACGTCGATGGTCTGCAGACCGCCGTCGACTTCGCGGGTGACGGTCGCCTTGTCAGCGCCAAGCTCGAGCTTGGAGGCAAACGTCGCCTGGCCCCAGCCGAGGAGAGCCGCCAGCATCTGGCCGGTCTGGTTCGAATCGTCGTCGATCGCCTGCTTGCCGACGATGACGAGGCCCGGAGCCTCAGCCTCGACCACGCCCTTCAGGAGCTTGGCGACGGCGAGCGGCTCGACGGCTTCGTCTGTCTCGATCAGGATGCCGCGGTCAGCGCCCATGGCGAGTGCGGTGCGGATGGTTTCCTCGGCCTTGGCCGGGCCAATCGACACGATCACCACTTCTTCGGCCTTGCCGGCTTCCTTCAGCCGCAGCGCCTCCTCGACGGAGATCTCGTCGAAGGGATTCATGGACATCTTGACGTTGGCGAGCTCGACGCCGGAACCATCTGGCTTGACGCGGATCTTGACGTTGTAATCCACAACCCGCTTGACTGGGACGAGTATCTTCATGGGTTCCTCTCTTCAAATCTTCTGCCGGAAAATGCGCGCTGATGCGCTCCGCCGTTTGTCGATTGGCGACATCGATACGCATTTTTTTCCCAAACACAACGATCGATGCCGTTTGGCGGACAGCAATAATTTACGTTGACGTTCACGTCAATACTTTGCCGCCGCGACCTCTTGTCATCGTCCCCAGTGGGTGACCTTGCGAACCGGTTGCGATGCCGTGGTTTTTGCGCCGTTTTCTGCCTCGTCCCTGTCCCGGGCTCTCGTGTCGCCGGCCGGTCTTTGCCCCCAGGGGCCTACTGTGGCGACATCCACGGTGGGCGCGGCGTGTTCGACAGCCTTGGGTGTCACGATCGCCCGATCGAAGAGCGGCACACCCGGACGTCGCAAAAAGAGCACCAGGATCGCCCCGGCGATGATGCCGCCGACATGGGCGCCCCAGGAGACATTGCTGTCACCGTCGATCACCAGCATCACGAATTGCTGGCCGACCCAGAAGAGAAGCGGGATGAAGGCCGGGAGCGGCAGCGGAAAGCGCATGAAGACCAGCACCCAGACGCGCACCTTTGGGTGCAGCATCAGATAAGCCGCAACCACGCCCGATACCGCGCCCGACGCCCCGATCAGCGGCGCTTCGCTCGCCGGCATAACCAGCCCATGCACGAGCGCGCCGGCGGCCGCGCAGGCAAGGTAGAAGAACAGGAACTTGAAGTGCCCCATCGCATCCTCGACATTGTCGCCGAAGACCCAGAGGAAGAGCATGTTGGAGCCCAGATGAAGCCAGCTGCCATGCAGGAAGGAATAGGTGACGTAGGTCGCCCCCTCCGGCACCAGCACCAGCCGCGGATCGAGCTCGGCAATATCGAAGGCGACGGCCGGTATGAAGCCCATGCCATAAACCCCGATCTCGTAGAGCGCCTCCGGTGCCAGTGTCGCCAGCGCATGGGTCACGACATTGGCGAGAATCAGCCCCAAGGTCACATACTGCTTGCGGATGTGCTTCAGCGCGTTTCGGTCGTGCAGGGGAATGAACATCGCGCCTCGTCGGGTTCGCCGGAGTTTGTTGGGCGGATGCTAGCGCAGGTTGGGATGCGGGGACAGGGGGGCGTACCACACAGGCAGTTCCTGCCTCCCCCTTAGCGGGGGAGGACGGAAAATCGAAGGCTTGAGGTCCGCGCAAGCCGCCTAAACTTCAGATTTTCCAAGAGTGGGGCAAAGTTGCGCGGGCAGAAACCTCAGCAGGCCCCCTCTTGCGAAATCTGAGGTTTGCCCCTGATCGGGCCAATTCCCCGATTTCGCTTTCTCCCCCGCAAGGGGGGAGATATGTCGTCGCCTACCGGTTCTTCCCCGGCACCCAGAGAATATCCGCCCTGCCGCCATCATTCGCATGACGTGCCGCGACAAACAGAAAATCCGACAGCCGGTTCACATATTTCAGCGCCGGCTCGCCCACTTCCTCGCCGTCGAAGCGCGACAATTCGACCATGATGCGCTCGGCACGACGCGAGGTGGTGCGCGCGAGGTGCAGATAGGCTGCAGCGGGCGTGCCGCCCGGCAGGATGAAGGATTTCAGCGGATCGAGATCGGCGTTCAGCTGGTCGATTTCCTTCTCGATCCGGTCGACCTGGGCCTCGATCACGCGGAGCGGCTCGTAGGAGAGCACCTCGCCGGTTTCGGGGGCTGCGAGATCGGCGCCGAGGTCGAAGAGGTCGTTCTGGATGCGCATCAGCATGGCGTCCAGTTCCGGCATCTCTCCCGTGTGGAGCCGGGCGATGCCGATCGCTGAATTCGTCTCGTCGATCGTGCCATAGGCGTCGACGCGCAGGTCGTGCTTCAGGCGGCGCGGGCCTGTCACCAGTGCCGTGGTGCCGTCATCGCCGGTGCGGGTGTAGATCTTGTTGAGCTTGACCATGGTTTCAGCGTCCCCCGCCCGTCAGCCAGAGTGTGAGCATGATCAGCGCGATCGCGATCGCCTGCAGCACGATACGGGCCTGCATCAGTTTGTTGGATGTATTGCCGTCGCCGCCTTTCAGCATGTTGAAGAGGCCTCGCAAGAGGACGAGGGCGACAAGCCCCATGACGATGATGGCGAGGACATAGGTGAATGTGGACATAACGTGGGATGAGCCTTTGTTCGTCGCCGGTCAGTCCAGCGAGCGCATCAGTCGATAGAAGAGGTCGGCCGGAAGCCAGCGCTTGATCAGGGCCCCCTGCTTGGCCGGCTTGGTCACGAGATAATGTGGGCGGGCACGCCGGGCGGTCAAGGCGTGGGTGAGGACTTTGTAGACGGCCTCCGGCCCGAGTTTGTGGCGGTTGACGGGGCCTGTGCCATCGAGTCGCGCCAGTTGCCGGCGGTAGTCCTGCGCATGCACAGAGTTTTCGAGGTCGATCACGCGGCGGATGTGGTGGAGCGCATTGGCGGTGAAGCGGCTTTCGATCGGGCCGGGCTCGATCAGGCTCACCTGCACGCCGGAGCCCTCGAGTTCCATACGAAGTGTGAGCGAGAGGCCCTCGAGCGCAAACTTCGAGGCCGTATAGGCGCCGCGCCAGCGATAGGGGATGATGCCGAGGATCGAGGAGCATTGCACGATGCGGCCTGATCCTTGCGCTCGCATCGCCGGGATCACCCGACGGGTCAGGTCGTGCCAGCCGAAGAGATTTGTCTCGAACTGCTGCCTGAGCGCTTCCGTCGGCAGATCCTCCACCGCACCCGCCTGGCCATAGGCGCCATTGTTGAACAGCGCGTCGAGCCGGCCCCCTGTGCGGTCGAACACCGTAGCGACAAGGGTTTCGATGCTGGCTGTGTCGGTGTAATCCATGACGAGGGCCTCAATGCCCTTCGCCTCGAGCGCGCCCAGGTCTTCCGGCTTGCGCACCGTCGCAAAGACCCGCCAGCCGTCGCGCTTGAGGGCCTCGGCACAGTAGGCGCCGATGCCGGAGGAACAACCGGTGACGATGATGCTCTTCACGGGGAAAACCTCGTTATTGCTTTGCAAACGGCGATGGGTTTCCCATATTCGGCCCCAGCCTGCAATCGTGCCCCGCGTTCTTGAGGAGACTGGATGCCGACTTTCCTGCGTATGCTCTACAAGGTCGGCTTTGACGCGTTCTGGCATTTCACCGAGGACGACGGCTGGGCGATGGCGAGCCATGTCGCGCTGTCGGCTATTCTTGCGCTTTTTCCATTCCTGATCTTCGGCACGGCGCTTGCGAGTTTCCTCGGCGCCGACCAGTTCGCCGAGACGGCGGTGCATCTGATTTTCGACACCTGGCCGGAGACCATCGCCAAGCCGCTGTCCGACCAGGTGGTGCAGGTGTTGACCATTCCGCGCGGTGGGCTTCTGACTATCTCGGTGCTGGCAGCCGCCTATTTCGCCTCGAACGGGGTGGAGGCGCTGCGCGTCTCGCTCAACCGCGCTTACCGGGTGGCGGAGACGCGGCCCTGGTATGTGACGCGGCTCGTCAGCCTCGGTTTCGTGCTGGCCGCCGTCGTCGTGCTGGCGGCGATCAGCGCGCTCCTCGTCGCGGTACCCGTGGCGCTCGCCTATGCGGAAAAGCTCTTTCCCTTCCTCAAGGATTTTCTCGCGACCGTCGCCAACTGGCGGGTTTACGGAACCGTTCTCTTCCTCGTCCTGGCGCTCGTGGTTTTCCATCTCGGCCTGCCGGCCGGCCGGCGGCGACTGTTCGACGTTCTGCCCGGCGTGCTCCTGACGCTGGCGCTCTGGCTGGTCGGCGCGCTTCTCTTCGCCTATTATCTCGCGTCCTTCGCCGATTATGCGGCGACCTATGCCGGTCTTGCCTCGATCATGATCGTGCTGGTCTTTCTCTACATGGTCGGCGCGATCTTCATCATCGGCGCGGAGTTCAATGCGGCACTGATGAAATTCCGGGTGGTGCCGGTGAAGGGGGCACCCGCAGGGATCTCAAATCCCGACCATGGCGCGAATATCTGACGGCGTCTTGCCCTCTGCCCTGAGCGCCGACAAGGCCGTGTCGCCGAGGCTTTTCGACAGCTTGCGGCCATCGGGCCCCAGGATCAGCCGGTGATGGTGGTAGACGGGTGCGGGCAGGCCGAGCAGGGTCTGCAGCAGGCGATGGATCGAGGTCGCATGGAAGAGGTCGAGACCGCGCACGACGTTGGTCACGCCTTGGGCTGCATCATCGAACGTGACGGCCAGATGGTAACTCGAAGGCGCGTCGGAGCGCCAGAGCACGACATCGCCCCAGGCGGCCGGATCCGCCTCAATCTCGCCTGTCGGCCCATCGCCGGTTTCCTGCCAGGTGAGAGGTTTTTCGATGAGACGCTGCGCCTTGTCGATGTCGAGCCGCCAGGCATAACGTTCGACCGTTGCCAGTTTGTCGCCCCGCTCGGCCTCGGACAGCATGCGCTCCTCTGTCGGATAGAGCGGTGCGCCGTCCGGGTCGCGTGGCCATGGGCCACCCTCGCGCTCGAAGGCTGAGACACGGGCCTTCACCTCGCCGCGGGTGAGAAATGCGGGATAGACCAGCCCCATTGCTTGCAGCCTATCGAGAGCTTCGCGATAGAGGGGAAAGTGTTCCGACTGGCGGCGGACGGGCCGTTCGAAGGGGATGCCGAGCCAGGTGAGATCGTCGATGACCGCCTGTTCGAAGTCCGGCGTGCAGCGCGTCAGGTCGATATCCTCGATGCGCAGCAGAAGGCGCCCGCCCGTTTTTCCGGCCATATCGGCGTTCAGAAAAGCAGAGAGCGCATGGCCGAGATGCAGCCGGCCATTGGGGCTCGGCGCGAAACGAAAGACGGGGGCATCCTGTCCGGTGGTTTGACGATCGCGTTCGGTCATGCTTTTCCTTCGCATGAGAGTGGAATGAGGAAAAGGGGACGGATTTGACGACGATCCGATGCGAGGCCGATCTCGCTGCGGGGCTTTCCCTTTTGCTGACACGCGATCCCCGGCTCTGTCCGATCGCAGACGCCTGCGGTCCGCTGCCGCTTCGCCTGTCGCCGCCGGGATTTGCGGGGCTCGCCTCGATCATCGTCTCGCAGATGGTGTCGCGGGCCAGCGCCGACGCCATCTGGCGGCGGATGACGGCGGTCCTGGGGAACCGGCCGCTGGCGGAAGATTATCTGGCGCTCGGGCCCGAGCTGATCGGCACATTCGGCCTGTCGCGCGGCAAGGCGCAGGCGCTGGAAGAGGCCGCCAAGGCCGATCTCGGTGGACCCTTCCGGCTCGACGAGCTGGTAGAAATGCCGGCGGATGCCGCGATCGCGGCGCTGACGGGGCTCAAGGGCATCGGCCCCTGGACGGCCGAGGTTTACCTGATGTTCTGCGGCGGCCATCCGGACATCTTCCCGGTCGGCGACGTGGCACTTCGGATCTCGGTGGGCGATGTTTTCTTCGCCGGAGAACGGCCCGCGCCGGAACTTGTGGCGGAGCTGGCTGAAGCCTGGGCGCCCGCCCGATCGGTCGCCGCAAGGCTGTTCTGGGCTCATTATGCCCGCATCACAGGCCGCACTGCCTTGCCCCGCTGAGGGCGCGCCGAGAGGTCGCAAGGCGGCTCAAAGATTCAGGCTTCACAATGCTGTAACAACGGACCTAATATAGAAGGGCAGATGCCGAATCGATCAGGAGTACCCCTTGACGATTGCAGTTTCTCCCCAGGCCCTGCCGGCGCTCGTCCTGAATGCCGACTACCGGCCACTGAGTTATTATCCCTTGTCGCTCTGGTCCTGGCAGGACGCGATCAAGGCGGTCTTCCTCGACCGTGTGAACATCATCGCCGAGTATGATCACTCCGTCTGCTCGCCGAGTTTCTCGATGCGACTGCCGAGCGTGGTCAGCCTCAAGACCTATGTTCAACCGACCCGGAATCCGGCCTTCACCCGCTTCAACGTCTTCCTGCGCGACAAGTTCGAATGCCAGTATTGCGGTTCGCCCGACGATCTGACCTTCGACCATGTCATCCCGCGCGCCCATGGCGGCGAGACGACCTGGGAGAATGTCGTGGCCGCCTGCTCGCCGTGCAATCTGCGCAAGGGATCGAAGCTCCCCAGGCAGGCAGGCATGCATCCGCATCAGGCACCCTACCGGCCGACGGTGCAGGATCTGCACAACAACGGCCGGCTCTTCCCGCCGAACTACCTGCACGAAAGCTGGATGGACTATCTCTACTGGGATACCGAACTGCAGCCTTGAGGTCAGGCGGCAGCGCGGCTGAAGGCGGCACGGATTGCGCCGCCTCGGATCCGCTTCAGACAGCGGGCTTGCGGAAGACGCCCCAGAGCGCAAGCGCGGCGAGGGCGGCACTCGTAAGCACATTCCAGCCGGCAAAGGACAGGCCGAGCACGCGAAGCGTCGCTTCGGTGCAGGACGGTGCCTTGGTGGCGTTCAAGGCTTCCAGAACATTGACGGGCGTGTCGCCACCGGTTGCGCCGATCGCGCAGGTTGACGGGCCTTCCCAGAACTTCCACTCGACGCCGGAATGGTAGATGCCCATGCCGACGCTGATCAGCATGGTGATGGCGATGGCGATCAGCAGGAGCTTCGTGACGACTGGCGGCAGGCGGAAGACGGTTGAAAGGACGGCCAGGACGCCGATTCCAATGCCGATATAGTAGGGATTACGCTGCATCAGGCAGAGCGCACAGGGGATATAGCCGCCGATATGCTCGAAGCCGAGCGCGGAGCCCACGACGAGCGCCATGCCGAAGGTAAGCAAGGCGGCAAGCGCGCCATCGGACTTCAGGGGTATTAGGATCGAGTTCATCTGCAACACTCTCACAGGGCGAATTTCACGAGGTAGAAGCCGCCGATCAGCAGCAGCATAAAAAGGGTAAAAAGAAGACCGAGATATTTCTCGATGAAGAGGCGAATGGATTCGCCATAGAGCTTCAGCAGGAAGGCTACGAGGAAGAAACGGAACGCGCGGCCAATGATGCTGACAATGGTGAAGACCAGGAAATTCAGCCCCGTGGCGCCGGAGAAGATGGTTAGGACCTTGTAGGGGAAAGGTGTGATCGCAGCAAAGAGCACCCCCCAGCCACCCCAGGTGTTGTACCAGCCCGCCACCTGTTCGAAGGCATCCTCCTTGCCGTAGAAGGCGAGGATAGGGCGTCCAATTGCCTCGAACAGGAACATGCCGATGGCATAACCGAGAAATGCACCGAGGACGGATGCGAGCGTGCAGAGGAGGGCCAGCCTGAACCAGTGGTCCCGGCGCTTGATGACCATAGGAATGAGCAGGACATCCGGCGGGATCGGAAAGAAGGAGCTTTCGATGAACGAGACGCCAGCAAGGGCCCGATCGGCGTGGCGAGTGCCGGCAAGCGACATCGTCCAATCATACATACGACGCAGCATTGAGGCTTCCGTGGGTAGATGGTTCACGGCGTTCTAGGGGGCGCATGGCTGCCTGTAAATGGTGCTGGCGCCGCGTCGGACGCGAGCGTTGAACGTTTGCGTGAAGGGATGCTCGAAAAAGGCGTTGACCGCTGCACCCCGGCTCGTATAGTCCGGCGCTGTCCATCCGACGCTCATGTGCCCCATTGGCGGAACTGGTAGACGCGCTCGACTCAAAATCGAGTTCCGAAAGGAGTGCTGGTTCGATTCCGGCATGGGGCACCACAATCTCAAAAAGGCAGAAGGCATGAGCAATACCGGCAAGAAGATCCGTATGGCGCAGCCTGTGCAGCAGGTGGTGGTGGATTCAGGCCTGTTGCCGAAGGTGCCGGCTCAGCCCGTTGCCGCCAAGGGCAAAGGCAAGTCGCAGACTGCTGCATCTCTGGCCGCGTCGCCTGTCGCCCCTGTTGAGGGCAAGCAGAAGATCAACATCGTGGCACCCGTTGCGCCGCAGGTTGCGGCCATGCGCCAGAAGCTTCGGCAGCAGTCGGTCCAGTCGCAGGTCGCGCGTATCGATGCGGCAATCGAGGCCGGTAAGGTTTCGCCCGCCGATGCCAAGGCACTGGTTTTGACGCTTGCGATGAAGCGGCTCGGCGCGAAGGAGGCGGCGGAGAAGTGGTATCGCAGCCAGAAGCTCGAACCCTTCGCCGGACGGACGCCGGCGCAGATGGTGCGTGCCGGTGAGTTGAAGGCACTGGTTGCCTTGATGCGCGCAGAGGGCGCCCAAGCCAAGGGCTGACCTTTGCGGCCGGCCCGTGCGCTTCGATGTGCAGACGTTTCCGTTTTCGGGTCAGCCTATGTCCTCGCCTGGCAACCGGTTTCCCGGCCATTCCAACGTCGATCCTTCTCCCGTTTGCCGGACGTTTACGCTGAGATGAGCGGCTTATTGTGCGCTTGCGAGATGAGTGTTAGCACTGACAGCATGACGATCCGGACACTCAGCCATGCTGCTTGAGCCGCGCGAGACCTTCGAGGCCCTGCGCCGCGACTTCCGCTGGACCATTCCCGCCGATTTCAACATCGGCCGGGCGGTCGCCGACGATTGGGCGGCGAAGTTTCCCGAGCAAGTTTGCCTGCAGCACTTTTCACCCGATGGCCGGCATCTTTCGATGACCTATGGCGAGCTTTCGGCGCAATCCTCGGCGCTGGCCGAGGCCTTGACGGAAATCGGCGTCATCAGGGGTGACCGTGTGGCGCTTCTCATGCCGCAATGCTTTGAAACGGTGATTGCGCATGTCGCGATCTACAAGATGGGCGCGATTGCCCTGCCACTTGCACTGCTCTTCGGCGAAGAGGCGCTGGAATACCGGTTGCGGGATGCGGGGGCGCGCGTGATCGTCACTAACAGTTTCGGCCTGCAGCGGCTGAAGGCCATCAAGGCGCGTCTGCCGGCGCTGCAGACGGTGATCTCGGTCGATGGCTCCGGTCCCGATGTCATCGGTTTCCGTTCGATGATCGAGGGCCGGTCCGGCCTGTTCGACATTGTCGACACAGGACCCGACACGCCGGCGATGATGATCTACACCTCGGGCACGACGGGGCCGCCCAAGGGTGCGCTGCACGGACATCGCGTTCTGGCCGGTCACATCCCCGGCTTCCAGCTGGCGCATAACTATCTGCCACAACCGGACGACAAGGTCTGGACACCCTCCGACTGGGCCTGGGCGGGCGGGCTGCTCAACGCGCTTTTGCCGGCGCTGATGCTCGGTGTGCCGGTCGTTTCCTCGCCGGCGCAGAAATTCGATCCGCATATGGCCTTCCGGATCATGGCCGAGATGAAGGTGCGCAATGCCTTTATCCCGCCGACGGCACTCCGGCTCCTGAAGGCGGTCGACAAGCCCCGCGAGGCCCATGATCTCGTGCTGCGCAGCATCGGGTCAGCGGGCGAATCGCTGGGGCGTGAAACCTATGAATGGGTGAAGACGGTGCTCGGCATCGTGCCCAACGAGTTTTACGGCCAGACGGAGTGCAATTTCGTGCTGTCCTCGGCGGCGCATCTCGGTGTTTCCAAGGGCGGCTTCATCGGCAAGGCGGTGCCGGGGCATGAGGTGGCGATCATCGATGCCGAGGGTCGGGAATTGCCGGCCGGCGAAACCGGGCAGGTGGCGATCAAGCGACCGGATCCGGTGATGTTCCTCGGCTATTGGAACAATCCCAAGGCGACGGAGGAGAAATTCGTCGGCGACTGGATGAAGACGGGCGATCTCGGACGGCAGGACGAAGACGGCTATGTGCAGTTCTTCGGCCGCGACGATGATGTGATCACGTCGTCCGGCTATCGAATCGGACCGGCGGAGATCGAGGACTGCCTGATCGGGCACCCGGCCGTCCGGCTCGCAGCCGTCATCGGCAAACCGGATCCTCTGAGGACCGAGATCGTCAAGGCCTTCGTCGTGCTGCAGGAAGGATACACGGCGCAGGCGGCCTTGTCGGCGGAGATCCGCGACTGGGTGAAGAACCGATTGTCGATGCACGAATATCCGCGCGAGGTGGAATTCGTCCCCGAGCTTCCGCTGACGACCAGCGGCAAGGTGATCCGTCGGCTGTTGCGGGATCAGGAGATCGCCAAGGCCAGCTGATGCTGTGGAGGTCGCGCAATGCTACCGCGGTGATCAGCCGCCGAAGCGGCGATTGAGTACCTTGTCGCGCAGAATGCGGGCGATGTTGCGCGTGTTGCGGTACATATGCAGCTGTGCACCGACCTGGCGGACGTCACGATCGACATTGGTTTTCAGGCCGATCACCAGGGTGCCCATGGCTTCGCGCTCCTGCCAGAAGCGGCTCATGATCGGATGATCGGGGGCCGCACAGCTGTCGGTGCGCTCGATGTTGGCATCGTCGAGATGCCATTCGGTGAGATCCGCCATCAAGAGCTTGCCAGGCGAGAAGCGGGCGTAGCGCTCGTCATAGGCGGTCTTCCAGGTATAGGCCTCGCCGGCCATGATGAAGACGACCATGGAGGCGATCGCCTGACCGTCGAGGTCGAGCGTGTGGATACGCACGGCATCGGCCTCGGCAAGATTGGTGATGGCCTCGCGGGCAAAGGCCGCCCGCAAGCGGTCGTTGACCATGGCGGAGCGCTTGCGCCCCTTCCAGCCGCTCGCTTCCAGCGCCAGAAATTCCTCCATCCGCAGACGGATCTCTTCCGGCTGGCGCGCGACATTGTAGCTCAACGTGCCCTGCGCGGAGAGCAGCTTCGCCTGACGCCGCATCTCGCGCAGGTGGCTCTTGCTGAGCGTCGATTGCAGATAGGCGGGGCCATCCACATAGCTCTGCAGCATGGGCCGTTGATATTCGTTGGTGACGGTCAGAGGCAGGTCGCGGGCGAGCGCCACGGCACGGGCGAGCTGGGTGAAGCGTCCTTCGAGGCGCAGATCCGGAATGACGAGCACGTTGGGAAGGCGCATCTCCGGCGCCACAAGGGCATCGAACATGTTGTCGATGGTTTCCGCCGCCCCTTCGGCATCGACCAGCGGCGTGCCAAGCGGTCCGAAGGGATTGGCCCAGACTCGAATGATCGAGGGACCGACGGAGAAGCCTGGCTTTTCGATCGAGAAGGGAAAGAGAAGGCGCAGGCGCGAACGGCGCTCGTCCTCGTCGCGAATGACGGCGAAACGCACCTGGCGCTCCTCCAGCCGCGGCATGGCCGGGGCGAGGAAACGCGGGGCGAAGAAGACATTGGCTTCCATCACCCGATAGGTCAGGTAGTCGAGTTCGTCCTGAAGCTCGTAGCCCATCTGGCTCGGATAGACGCTCAGACGACGGCCGGGGCGGCCGGTCGCGACCTCCGTCTCCGCCGCGGGCTTTACGCGGGCACCGGCAAGGCTGCCGACCAGGCGGTTGGCGCCGCTGTTCATGCTCTCGTCGTAGATGCTGTCGGTCATGTGCGGACGGCCTCCGCGGGGGGCGTCAGGGCATGCGGATCGGCAAAGGCGAAGACGACTATCCCGAGTGCGCGGCGGACCGCGATATGTAGCAGCATGGCTTCCACGACCATGGCCGTGGCGGTCGCTGTGGCAGCGCCGGCCAGACCCCAGGCGGGGATCAACGTGATATTGAGGCCGATATTGCAGGCAAGAGCCACCGCATAGACGGCGACGCAGAGCTGCTGGCGCCCGGCCATGGTCAGGAGCATTTCGGCCGGGCCGACCAAGGCCTTCGCCATATTGCCGGCAAAGAGGATCACCATCAACAGGTATCCGGCGGTAAAGGCTGAGCCGAAGAGACCGAGCAGCATGTCGCCGAGCATCAGGACGACGACGCCGACGGCCAGCGAGGGCCAGAAGCTCCAGCGCGCGGCCGTTCCCGCAAAACCGGCGAGGCCCTGGCTGTTTCCCTCGGCCATCAGGGTCGAGAAACGTGGTGTGGCTCCGGCTTTCACGGCGAAGAAGACGAATTGCATGAGTGCCATGGTCTTGGCGGCTGCGAAATAGACGGCGACCTGGTCCGGCGGCAGGTATAGGCCGACGACGATGACATCGGAATTGGTGAGGAGAAAGCCGAACCCCTCGATGAAGAAGATCGGCAGGGCTACCTTGAACCAGCCGGCGAAATCGATCTTGCGATCGCCACGGTCGTAGCGGTTCAAAAGGCGTCGATCTACGAGCAGGAACTGGCCGAGGGTCGTGAGATAGGTTGCGGCAAGTGCTGCCTGCATGGCGGTGACCGCGGTTGCGGGCGCGCCCCCGCTGACGGCCAGAAGCATGAAGCCGAGGATCAGGGCGGGGCGGACGATATAGGTGGGGCTCAAGCCGAGCACGGCCCAGCGATTGGCCCGGGCGGTGCCGTCGAGCACATCGCCGAGGGCGATCATCGGCAGGGCGAAAACGGCAAGGAAGAGCGGCACGAGGTAATAGTGCTCGATGCCGCTGCCGAAGAAATGCAGGGCCGTGATGCCGGCAAGTGCAAGGATACTGGCGCTCGTCATGGCAAAGAGGCGTGCGGTGGAGGTCAAGCCGCGGATCTTGGCATCGGCCTTGTCCTGGTCGTATTGCGGCAGGAAGCGGATGACGGCGGTGTGGAAGCCGAGGCAGGAGAAATTGCCGGCGAGAACGACCAGAACCCAGACGAAGACGAAAATGCCGTATTCGAATTCGCCCATCAGGCGGGCCTGGATGATCTGCGAAATGAAGGCGATGGCGGCGCTGACGACGCGGATGGCAAAGGCGATCGCGGCCATGCGCTGGGCGCGGGCCGTCTCGTCTTCAGCGCGGAGCGCGCGTACCAGACGCGGGCCCGCGGGCAACCATTTTTCCGCTGTTTCCAGAACAGTCATCGGTACGGACGCAATACTTCTCGCTGGGTCGGGTATGGGCTCCAGTGATGACAGATCAGGGTTAACGAAGTGTAGTGATGCTGCCTTGCGGCCGCCCGTCGTCCCGGGTCTTGCCGGACATCGGTACGCCGTTGAAGAGGAAAAGTGCCAGGGGCGAGCGCCGGATCAGCCGGTGGAGACCAAAGGAGAGGAAGAAGGTCGTGAGGCAGATCAGGAGGAACTCCACGACCGGCGGCCATTCCGCCAGGATGAAGAGCGCCGCAAGCGCGTAGATGATCGGGTGGTGCAGCAGATAGATGCTGAAGGAGGCGTCGACGATGCGGTCGATGCGCGGTTCTGGGCGGTTCCAGAAGCGTTCGGCGATGCCGATGAAAAAGAGGCTCAGGAGGATCGCGGCCGCGCCGTCGAGCGCGTTGTAGGCGATGCCCCCATCGCTGGCTTCCGCCCCGCGCAGTGCTGCGGCAAGGATCGCGGCGGCCACGCCGAATGCCGGAAGGCCGTAGCCCTTCGTCCAGACGAGTGCCTGGCGGATCTCCGGCGAGGCCCGCAGGACGGTGCCGATCAGGAAGAATGGCAGGTAGCGGAGATAGGGATCGATGCCGTGGGCGAGCAGATAGGGAAGGGCACCCTGGCGCGTCAGCATGTCCTGATGCGTAAGGTGGATCATCACCTCCCATGTCGCCGTCGCGATGATCAGGAATACGAGCGCCAGCCTCGGGCGCGTCCGCCAGTTCCCTTCGGTCTGCTTGATGACACGACAAACTCGTTCGAACCGCCGTCCGGCGGTGAGAAGCACCAGTATCCCGCTATAGGCGAGGAGCGCTGGCAGGAACCAGAGATGCATGATCCAGTTGGCGCCGGGATGGACGAGGTCCCGGCCAACCTGATCGAGCGCCGTCGACATCGAGCTTGCGCCGAGAAGGGCGCTTTCGAGGTCGATCACGGCGATCTGGATCGGTGCAAGCAGCACCAGCCCGGTGAGGAAGGGGATGCCGAGGCGAATGATACGACCGCGGAGCCAGGGTGCTGGCTCGCGCCTTTCCAGCATCATCGCCGCGAAGTAGCCTGCGACCATGAAAAAGGCGGGCATGCGGAAGGTCACGAGCACGCCGCTCAGGAAGGTCAGGATCTCGCTCTTTTCGGGGGATTGAATGTCCCAGAGGACGCGGGCATTGTAGGCCATGGCGGCGTGGTAGGGGATGCCGAGAAGCATCAGGAAGGCGCGCAGCCAATCCCACTGGTGCTCCCGCGCTGTCATGGCCGACATCAAGCCCTCCAAAGGAAAAGGGGAACCGGGCCGTTTGGCGCGGTTCCCCTTTTGTCAGAGGTTAAAAGCGAAAGGTTGAGAAAGCCTCAAGCCCTCGCGGTCACGCTTCGAGCGCGCCGTGGCAGTGCTTGAACTTCTTGCCGGAGCCGCAGGGGCAGGGCTCGTTGCGACCGACGGTGCCCCAGCTCTTCGGATCCTGGGGATCGCGGTCGCCGGCGGGAACGGCAGAGCCTTCGCCGACATCGTCCTCGCCGGTGGTGGCGTCGATGTGGTGGGCCTGCATCGGCGGCGGGGTCGGGGCCGGGGGCGGATCACGGACCAGTTCGACGCGTGACATCTGCATGGTCACGGCATCGCGCAGGTTGGCGAGCAGGGCCTGGAAGAGCTCGAAGGCTTCGGCCTTGTATTCCTGCAGCGGGTCGCGCTGGGCGTAGCCGCGGAAGCCGACGACCGAGCGCAGGTGGTCGAGGTTGACGATGTGTTCGCGCCACAGGTTGTCGATGGTCTGCAGCACGACGGAGCGCTCGACATAGGTCATCAGTTCGGCACCGAAGCGCTCGGCCTTGTCGGCATAGGCCTTGTCGGCAGCTTCCATGATGCGGTTGTAGATGTCGTCCTCGGCGATGCCTTCCTCGGCGGCCCAGGCATCGATCGGCAGGTCGAGATTGAGGGTGGTCGCGACCTTCTGCTTCAGGCCGGCGACATCCCACTGCTCGGCATAGGCGTTCGGGGGCACATGGATGCCGACCATGGTCTCGATGACTTCGTGGCGCATGTCGGTGACGGTCGCCGAGACATCGGTCGCGTCCATCAGCTCGATGCGCTGCTCGAAGATCACCTTGCGCTGGTCGTTGATGACGTCGTCATACTTCAGAAGGTTCTTGCGGATGTCGAAGTTGCGGGCTTCGACCTTCTTCTGGGCGCGTTCCAGCGCCTTGTTGATCCAGGGGTGGACGATCGCTTCGCCATCCTTCAGACCGAGCTTCTGCAGCATGCTGTCCATACGGTCAGAGCCGAAGATGCGCATCAGGTCGTCCTGGAGCGACAGGTAGAACTTCGACCGGCCCGGGTCACCCTGACGGCCGGAACGTCCGCGCAGCTGGTTGTCGATGCGGCGGCTTTCGTGACGCTCGGTGGCGATGACGTAGAGACCGCCGGCTTCGAGCGCCTTCTGCTTGAGGGCCGCAATCTCAGCCTTGATGGCTTCGGTCTTCGCATCGCGCTCCGGACCCGGCTCGATCTCGGCCAGTTCGTGCTCGAGGCGCATGTCGAGATTGCCGCCGAGCTGGATGTCGGTACCGCGGCCGGCCATGTTGGTGGCGATCGTCACGGCGCCGGGAACGCCGGCCTGCGACACGATATAGGCTTCCTGCTCGTGGTAGCGGGCGTTGAGGACCTTGAAGTCCTTGAAGCCGGACTGGCTCAGCATGTTGGCGAGCAGTTCGGACTTTTCGATCGAGGTGGTGCCGACCAGAACCGGCTGGTTGCGTTCGCTGGCGGCCTTGATCTCCTCGATGATCGCCTTGAACTTTTCCTCGACGGTCCGGTAGACCTCGTCATCCTCGTCGATACGCTTGATCGGCAGGTTGGTCGGAACTTCCAGGACATCGAGACCGTAGATGTTGGCGAATTCTTCCGCTTCGGTTGCTGCCGTACCGGTCATGCCGGCGAGCTTCTTGTACATGCGGAAATAGTTCTGGAAGGTGATCGAGGCGAGCGTCTGGTTCTCGGGCTGGATCTGCACCTTTTCCTTGGCTTCGAGCGCCTGGTGCTGACCTTCCGAGTAACGGCGGCCCGGCATCATGCGGCCGGTGAATTCGTCGATGATGACGATCTCGTCGTTGCGGACGATGTAGTCCTTGTCGCGCTGGAACAGCTTGTGGGCCTTCAGCGCGTTGTTGATGTGGTGGACGATCGCAACGTTTTCGACGTCGTAGAGGCTCTCGCCCTTCAGGAGGCCTGCCTCGCGAAGCAGATTTTCGAGCTTCTCTGTGCCGACTTCCGAGAAGTTGGCCGCGCGCTGCTTTTCGTCGATCTCGTAGTCTTCTTCCGACAGGAGCGGGATGAAAGCGTCGATGGTGTTGTAGAGATCCGAGCGGTCGTCGAGTGGGCCGGAGATGATCAGCGGCGTGCGGGCTTCGTCGACCAGGATCGAGTCCACTTCGTCGACGATCGCGAAGTTGTGGCCACGCTGCACCATCTGGCCGCGCTCATACTTCATGTTGTCGCGCAGATAGTCGAAGCCGAGTTCGTTGTTGGTCGCATAGGTGACGTCGCAGGCATAGGCAGCGCGGCGTTCATCGTCGGAGAGACCATGGACGATGACGCCGGTGGTCAGCCCGAGGAAGCCGTACATCTTTGCCATGGTCGCGGCGTCACGGCGGGCGAGGTAGTCGTTGACGGTGACGACGTGGACACCCTTGCCCTCGAGGGCGTTCAGGTAGACGGCAAGTGTCGCGACCAGCGTCTTGCCTTCGCCCGTCTTCATTTCGGCAATCGAATTGTCGTTGAGGATCATGCCGCCGATCAGCTGAACGTCGAAGGGACGCATGCCGAGCGCACGACGGGCACCTTCACGGGCGACGGCGAAGGCGGGTACCAGGATATCGTCCAGCGTCTTGCCGGCGGCCAGCTCTGCCCGGAACTCGGCCGTCTTGGCGGCGAGCTGTTCGTCGGTCAGCGCCTTCACCTTCTCTTCGAGGGCTGCGATCTGAGCAACGCGGGGGTTATAGGATTTCACGCGACGGTCGTTCGACGATCCGAAGATTTTGCGCGCAAGTCCACCAAGACTGACCATATCGATGGTCCTTTCTGACCTTCGTCATATCGTTGACGTACCTTTCGAACCACCATTAGCGAGGACGAATAGGCACAAGGCGCCCTGAAACTACTCTGGACGCGAGGTTGCGTGACAGATAAGAGGGGGGTCGAATGATGTCAACGGCGCAGGCTGGTGCCAAATCCCCTCGGTCGCCGGGCATCTGACAATCTTTTGCCCAATTCGAACGGTCTTGAAACGGTTCACCATCCGAAAGGTCTTTCATGCTTCGCCTCAACAAAATCGTGCTTGCCGCCTGCGTTTCCCTCTCGGCCCTCACCGGTGCGGCTTTCGCCCAGGACGCCACTGTCGTTGCAAAGGTCGGTGATCTCGAGATCACCCAGTCCGAACTCGATCTGGCGATCGCCAACCTCGATCCGCAGCTCGCACAGCTTCCCGATGAGCAGAAGAAGGTCGCTGCCCTTTCCGGTGCAATCGACGTCAAGCTGCTTGCGGCAAACGCGACCGCCGCCGGTCTGCAGGACGATCCTGAATACAAGCGCCGCATGGCCTTCATCGCCGAGCGCGAGCTGCATAACGCCTTCTTCAAGAAGAATGTTGTCGACGCTGTCACGGAAGACGAAGTGAAGGCGCGCTACGAGAAGGAAATCGCAGCGCTTCCGAAGCAGGAAGAAGTGCGCGCCCGCCACATCCTGGTGAAGACCGAGGAAGAGGCCAAGCAGATCATTGCCGATCTCGATGCCGGCAAGGACTTCATCGAAATCGCCAAGGAAAAGTCGACAGACCCGAACAAGACGGAAGGTGGCGATCTCGGCTACTTCTCGAAGGGCCGCATGGTCCCCGAGTTTGAAGAGGTAGCCTTCTCGCTCGAAAAGGGCGCGTACACGAAGACGCCGGTTCAGACCCAGTTCGGCTTCCACGTGATCCTTCTCGAAGACAAGCGCGATGCTCCGCCGCCGGCCTTCGAAGCCGTCGAGCAGCAGGTTCGCCAGCTCGTGATGCGCGACAAGTATCTCGAGCTGATCGAAAAGGCGAAGACCGAGCAGAAGATCGAGATCGTCGACGAAGCCCTGCGCAAGGGCTACGAAGAAGCCAACACGGCAGAGCAGCAGTAAGCTCTTCCCTAATCGTTGTTTGTTCCAAGGCCCGCAGTTTGCGGGCCTTCCATTACGGGCCGCGCCATGTCTTCCAGCATTTCTCCCCTCGCTCCGAAAACCTATGCCGACATGCCTCAGATCCGCGGTGTGCGGATGGCGACCGCGGCTGCGGGCATCAAGTACAAGAACCGCACCGATGTGCTGTTGATGGCCTTTGACGAACCGGCCTCGGTCGCGGGCGTCTTTACCAAATCCAAGTGCCCTTCGGCTCCGGTCGATTTCTGCCGGCAGAACCTTTCGCACGGCGTGGCGCGCGGCGTCGTCGTGAATTCCGGCAATGCCAATGCCTTCACCGGGGTGAAGGGCAAGGCTGCGACGGAGCTGACGGCGAAGTCGGCAGCGGCAGCATTGGGTTGCGGCGAGAACGAGATCTATCTTGCCTCGACGGGGGTCATCGGCGAACCGCTGGATGCGACGAAGTTTTCCGGCGTCCTCGAGCAGATGGCGACAGATGCGACCGGTGACTTCTGGTTCGAGGCCGCCAAGGCGATCATGACCACGGATACCTATCCGAAGGTCGCAACGCGCAGTGCGAAGATCGATGGCGTGACTGTCACCATCAACGGCATTGCCAAGGGTGCCGGCATGATCGCGCCCGACATGGCGACGATGCTCTCCTTCGTTGTGACGGATGCGGATATCGCGCCGGCGGCCCTTCAGGGTCTTCTGTCTGCAGGCGTCGAGCCGAGCTTCAATTCCATCACCGTCGACAGCGATACATCGACCTCGGACACGCTGATGCTGTTTGCGACCTGTGCCGCATCGGCGGATGGTCAGGCGAAGATCGAGGCGGCAGATGATGCCCGTCTCGGCGATTTCCGGGCGGCGCTGAACGATCTCCTCAAGGATCTGGCGCTGCAGGTTGTGCGTGACGGTGAAGGTGCCCGCAAGATGGTGGAGATCACCGTCAAGGGGGCCGAAAACGATCTTGCGGCCAAGAAGATCGCGATGTCGATCGCCAATTCGCCGCTGGTCAAGACGGCGGTGGCCGGTGAAGATGCCAATTGGGGTCGTATCGTGATGGCGGTCGGCAAGTCCGGTGAAATGGCCGATCGTGATCGGCTGGCGATCTGGTTTGGCGATGTGCGCGTAGCGGTCAATGGCGAGCGTGATCCTGCCTATTCGGAAGAGGCGACCACGGCCGTCATGGAACGGGAAGACATTCCGGTTACCGTCGATATCGGTCTTGGTTCCGGCACGGCCACGGTCTGGACCTGCGATTTGACAAAGGAATATGTCGCCATCAATGGCGACTATCGGAGCTGACGTCTGAATGCATGCAATGGTAAGTGATCCCAACCTGCCGCTCGTCCGGCGCCTCGAAGCGGTGGGTTTTCGGGCCTGGCCGGCAAGCAGCGTCGTCTATGATGGAAGCTGGCAGGTGCGCCTGACTGGGGGACATCCCGGCAAGCGGTTGAATTGTGTCGTGCCGCTCGATCCCTCGGATAGCCGCGATATCGCGCTGCGCATCGAAAAGGCCGGCAAGCGTTTCGAGGCGCATGGGCGACCGCTTCTGGTGCGGCAGACGCCGCTTTCGCCGAAGCCGCTGATCGACTTTCTGGCGTCCGATGGCTGGGAATGCTTCGAGGAGGTCGTGACAATGACCGGCGATCTCGGGCGCATGACCTTCCCGGATACTCTCGACCATCTGCCGACCCAGGATGTCGGGCGTTATGTCGATGCCGATATCGCGGTGCATGGCAGCGATCCGGGTTTGAAGGCAGCGCTCGCTGAGATCCTTGGAAACATCAAGCCGGCATCCGGCCTCTTTGTGATCGAGGATGCCCTCAAGGGACCGCTTGCGGCGGCTCTGTGCGTTCAGGACAATGATCTCGCGGGCATCATGTCGCTTGCTGTCCGTCCCGATCACCGTCGACAGGGGTTCGGTATCGAGATCCTGAGTTCTGCACTGCGCTGGGCCCGCATGCGCGGTGCCCGCACCGCCTGGCTGCAGGTGGTTGCCGACAACACGGAAGCGATGGCGCTCTACACGAAGATGGGCTTCGAGGAAGCCTATCGCTATGCCTATTGGCGGAAAGCGTCTGCATGAGCGATGTGAAGAAGCCCATCCTGCTCGTCGCGGCCTGCGCGCTCGTCGATACCGACAACCGCATCCTGCTCGCCCAGCGCCCCGAGGGGAAGTCGCTCGCCGGGCTCTGGGAATTTCCCGGCGGCAAGGTTGAGGCCGGGGAAACGCCTGAGGAAACCCTGGTGCGCGAACTCGAGGAGGAGCTCGGGATCAAGACCAAGGTGGCCTGCCTCGCGCCCCTGACTTTTGCGAGCCATACCTACGAGACGTTTCACCTGTTGATGCCGCTCTATATCTGCCGCCGCTATGAGGGCATTCCGCAGGGGCGGGAAGGGCAGGCAATCAAGTGGGTCAAGGCTAAGGCGCTTCGCGAGTATCCGATGCCGCCGGCGGACGAGCCGCTCATTCCGGTTCTCCAGGACCTTCTCTGAGAAAAGCCTGATTCAAGCCGCGTCGTTAATCAAAAGTTTATAACCCTGACCGCAATATACACTCTGTTCATGCGTCGGATACGTGTGTGGAGCGTAATATGGTAAACGAGGATTTCTGGAAGGCCGCACGGTCCCGAGAGCGGTCTTCGGTCAAAACGGGCAGGACCGGGGTCTTGAATATCGCGTTGCTTTTCGGCACGGCTGCGATCGCCCTTTCGCTTGTCTTGACGCCCATGCTCGCCTCCAAGACCGACCGCAAGACGCTCGCTTTTCAGCCTGACGAATTCGACATGATTACCACCGGATCGATCCCCAAGGACGAGAGCGGCAAACGGTATACGATCCGCCGCAGCGTGCTTCAGGAGACGCCGGGTTCCGTCTGCATCATCGACGGCTACGGCTCCGGCCAGGCCTGCTAATTCCCATCGGCCGGGGCGGGGGCAACCATCTCGGATCCAGACTGTCAGGAGCGAGAATGCGTCTTTTACGCCAGTTGATGTCTGACCTTCGTGGCGCGACCGCCGTCGAATACGGACTGATCGCCGCGATTATCAGCGTCGCGCTGCTTTCCGGCTACAGCGCGTTCACGGGCTCGCTGCTCAGTACCTTCAATACAGTCGAAACCCAATTCACCGAAGCCAAGAAGTAACAATCGCCGTCAGGGTTCATCTGGTCGCCGCGCTGGATCGAGCGCGTCGGCGAGGCGCATCTTTGCAGAACCGGGCTTGAGCGGTTTCTGCTGGCTCTCGTGTGGGGCCCAGCCGGAAACGAAGACGATCGAGAAGGTGGCGCGGATGCGGCCATCCGGATCGGAGAACCGTTCGGCATAGAGTTCCGCTGCCCGAAGGAAGAACTTGCGCGAGACCGGGCGACGGCTGCGTCCCAGAAGCGGGTTGGCCATGCCCATGGCCTTGAGGTCCCGCATCAGCGCGAAGATGTGATCGTAGCGGACGGTGAAGCTTTCCTCGTCGATGACTGGAAGTGCGAAACCCGCGCGCTGCAAAAGCGAGCCGATGTCCCTGATGTCGGCGAAGGGGATGACACGGGGGCTTGCACCGCCGTAGATCTCCGTTTCGGCCGCCAGCAGAACCTCGCGCAATTCGGCAAGCGTTCCTGAACCTGGGATTGCTGCGAGCAGCAGGCCGTCGGGTTTCAGCGCACGGCGCATCTGGATCAGCATGCCGGGCGTATCATTTGTAAGGTGCAGTGATAGCGGCGAGAGGATGAGATTCACGGATTGCGGCTCGAGAGGCACGCTTTCGTAACCGGAGACGGCGACCGGGTTTTCGGCCTCACCGAAATTCGCATCGGTCTCGATCCGCCGCAGCGTACCGATCTTGCCGGTCGCGAGCGCAGCCCTGGCGGTGAGCCCGGTTCCGCCGAAGAGTTCCACGGCATCGTCGAAGCTGCGCTGGACGATGGCCAGGCGGTCGGCGAGTTCGCGGGCGGTCAGGTCCAGCAGGAAATCGCTGCCGGCTGCGTTGCGGGCCAGGGCACGCGCACGGTTGCGGGCGATCAGGGCTTCGTCGAAAAGCTCGTTCATGGCGGGAATCCTGGATTGGCCTCGTTCCGGCATTGGCCGAACGCCCAAGCGGGCGTAAAGTCGATGCATGTGGGCTCATTTAGTGCAGAAAAGCGCATCCGTCAGCCGGCATCATGCCGGATCGGCGCTGCGCGGGCTGTTTCATCTCATCTATCCACCGGCCTGTGCCCATTGCCATGTCCGTGTCGCCAGCCATCACGCACTCTGTGCGCAGTGCTGGGGCGACATGCGGCTGATCGACAAGCCCTATTGTCCGGTTCTCGGCCTGCCCTTTGCTCATGATCCGGGCGAGGGGATGGTTTCGCCGCAGGCGATCGCCCATCCGCCCGTCTTCGACCGCCTGCGTTCGGTTGCCCTCCACGAGGGGGTGGCGCGGCATCTGGTACATGATCTCAAGTATCGTGACCGGGTGGATCTGGCGCCGATGATGGCCGGCTGGATGCTGCGGGCGGCCTCGGTGGAAATTGCCGCCTGCGATGCCATCGTCTGCGTGCCGCTGCACCGGATGCGGATATTTCGGCGCATGTTCAACCAATCGGCGGAACTGGCGCGGCATGTGGCGCGGCAATCGGGCAAACCGTTTTTCGCGGAGGTGCTGCTGCGGCGCAAGCGCACGCAGCAACAGGTCGGCCTGACGGCGAACCAACGTTCGCTCAACGTACGCGGCGCCTTCGGCGTGCCGGCAGGCCTTGAGGATCTCGTCTTCGGCAAGCGCTTGGTGCTGGTTGACGACGTCTACACGACGGGGGCGACGGTCAGTGCGGCGACAACTGCCCTGAAAAAGGCAGGCGCTCAGGATGTCACTGTTTTGACCTTTGCAAGGGCACTCGCCGGGCCTATATGAGGGGACCAATTCCCTGTCTATGCGACGCTTTCCGGCGGAGAACTTCATGGCTGACGTCACGATCTACACACGGCAATTCTGCGGCTACTGCGCCAGCGCCAAGGCGCTACTGGACAGCAAGGGCGTCGCCTATGTCGAGCATGACGCGACAGGCAAGCCGGATCTGCGTGAGGAAATGATCGCCAAGTCCGGCCGCAACACTTTCCCGCAGATCTTCATCGGTAGCCAGCATGTCGGCGGCTGCGACGACCTGCATGCGCTCGATCGGGCCGGCAAGCTCGATCCGCTTCTCACAAAGTAAGGACTGATTGGTCATGGTGTTCAAGGCTGCCGCCGTCCAGATGTGCTCCGGGATCGATCCGGAGAAGAATGCCGAAAGCATGGCACGGCTCGTGCGCGAGGCCGCCCGGCGCGGGGCGATCTATGTTCAGACGCCGGAAATGACGGGCGCGGTGCAGAAGGATCGGGCCGGTCTTGCCGCCGTGCTGCGCGACGAAGAAACCGATCTCATTGTCAAAAAGGCGTCGGAGCTTGCCAAGGAGCTCGGCATCCATCTGCATGTCGGCTCCACCGCCATCAAGCTTGCCGATGGCAAGATCGCCAACCGCGCCTTCCTGTTTGGCCCCGACGGCAAGAAAATCACGTCCTACGACAAGATCCACATGTTCGACGTCGATCTCGACAATGGCGAGAGCTGGCGCGAAAGCGCGGTCTATCGTCCGGGCGAGCGGGCGGTCGTTGCCGATCTGCCCTTCGCCAAGCTCGGCTTCGGCGTTTGCTACGACGTGCGCTTCCCGCATCTGTTCCGGGCGGAAGCCATGGCGGGGGCGCAGATCCTGACGACGCCGGCCGCCTTTACCAAGCAGACCGGCGAGGCGCATTGGGAGATCCTGCTTCGAGCCCGCGCGATCGAGAACGGCGCCTATGTCATCTCGGCCGCCCAGGCGGGCGTGCATGAAGACGGGCGCGAGACCTTCGGTCATTCGATGATCGTCGGCCCCTGGGGCAAGGTGCTGGCGTCTGCCGGCGGCACCGGCGAGGACGTGGTCGTTGCCGAGATCGATCTCGAGGCAGTGAAGGCCTGCCGGGCGAAGATCCCGAACCTGAAGAATGGCCGCGACTTTGCGCTCGACATCGCGCCTGTGCTTGCCAAGGGAGGCGTCACAGTTTGATCCGCTATTCGCTGTGCTGCGAGAAGGCCCACGAATTCGAAGGGTGGTTTTCGGAGAGCGCCGATTTCGACCGGCAGAAGGCTTCGGGTTACCTCACCTGTCCCGTCTGCGGATCGGCCGAGGTGGCCAAGGTGCTGATGGCACCGGCCGTGTCGACCGCCCGTCAGAAGGAGGAGACCCAGGCGCTGGCCGTCTCCGAGGTGCAGAAGCAGGCCTTCGTCAAGCTCAAGGAGGCGATCCGCGAGATCCGTGCGAGCAGCGAGGACGTCGGGGAGAAGTTTCCCGAGGAAGCCCGCAAGATCCACTATGGCGAGTCGGAGGCGCGCGGCATCATCGGCCAGGCGTCACCCGTGGAGGTCAAGTCGCTGATCGAGGAAGGCATCGAGATCGCGCCGCTGCCGGTCCTGCCTGACGACGTGAATTGACCACCGCCTTTACCGCCGACGGTGCGCCTATTTCATCAATCGAGCGCGCATCAAGCGACTGGCTGCTGACAATCTTGAGACGCAGGCCGATCTGATTTCAGCCGTCAAAGCCTTGCCCGTCTGATCGAGGGCTCAGCCCTTGAAACCGTCTTGGTCGAGATAGGCCTGCTCTTCGTGCGTCGTCTTGCGGCCGAGAGCGGTATTGCGGTGAGGAAAGCGGCCGAAGCGCTCGATCAGATCCAGATGCAGAACGGCCCATTTCAGTGCTTCCGCATCACCGGTCTCGTCGCGATGCTTCTCGAAAAGCGAGACGCTGTGGCGCTGGTCTACCATGTCTTCCGAATGTTCGAAGGGCAGGTACATGAAGGGGCGCAGGATAGGCTCGACCTTGATGTCGAAACCCTTGGCCAGAGCGTGGTGGGCTATCGTGCGGGCGAGAGGATCGGTCGCATAGGAATGCGCGCTGCCGCGAAAGAGATTGCGCGGGAACTGGTCGAGCAGCAGGAGAAGAGCGAGGGTGCCCTCAGGGGTCTCCTGCCAATCCGACAATTCGTTGCGCGAAGCCTGGAAATGCAGCTCGGCATAGTCCGCTTCGATTTCGGCGTCGAGCGATTCATTACGCGAAAACCAGGCTTCCGGACCGTGGCGCAGCCAGAAGTCGATGATCGTCTGGGGTGTCGTCATGTCGCCGATCCCGGGCGGCTCGCCAGCATCATGTAGTTTACATCGATGTCTGCCGAGAGGTTCCACTGGTTCTGCAGCGGATTGAAGAAGACGCCTTTGGTTTCGAGGATCTGCATGCCGTTTGCAGAAAGCGGCCGTTCGATTTCCTCGGGGCGGACCAGCTTTTCATACTGGTGAGTACCGCGTGGCAGCCAGCGCAGGACATATTCGGCGCCGACGATGGCAAGCGCTGCGGCTTTCAGCGTGCGATTGATGGTGGAGACGAGCATCAGGCCGCCGGGGCGGACCATGGAGGCGCAGGTCGACAGGAAGAAATCGACGTCGGCGACATGCTCGACGACTTCCATGTTGAGCACGATGTCGAAGGTCTCGCCCTGGGCGGCCAGTTCTTCGGCGGTCACAGCGCGGTAGTCGACCTCGACGCCGCTCTGGGCGGAATGGGTCATGGCGATCTTGATGTTCTTCTCGGAAGCGTCAGCACCAAGAACGCTTGCGCCCATGCGGGCGACCGGTTCCGACAGAAGGCCGCCGCCGCATCCGATGTCGAGGATGCGCAGGCCCTCCAATGGGCGGGCGCTCTTCGGGTCGCGGCCGTAATGCTCGATGACCTTGTCCCTGATATAGGCAAGGCGCACCGGATTGATCTTGTGCAGCGGCTTGAACTTGCCGGTCGGATCCCACCACTCGGCCGCCATGGCGGAAAAGCGGTCGACTTCGGACTGATCGATTGTGGTGCGGGCCTCTGCACTCATGACGGAACCTCCTGGCGCGTTTGTTCATGAAGTCGTCTCGATGACCTTTAAAGTCAAGGGTGGAGACGTCACAGGTGGCGGAGCGACGACGGATTGGCAGGCCTCAAGCGTTCTTGCCGTCGTTCGCGCCAGGTCGTGTTGTCTTGCGGACGATCAACGGGACGTCCGTTTCTCCAGTCCGTCGAGAATGCGTTTGGCAAGGGCGGGATAGTCGCCGTCAAAGTGGTGACCGCCCTTGATGCCGATCGTCTCGATCGGGCCGCCGACGAGATCCTTGCAGGCGTCGTCGTCTTCGTCCGTTCCATACATGCATTGAACCAGGGCGGGGTCGATCCTGGCGACTTCCGTCAGGGGATCTGCCCCGCCGCTTCCGCCACTGCCCAGCCAGCCGGAGACGGACACCTCGTAATCGGCCTCGTGGGACAGCGCGAGCAGGCTCACGAGGGAGACCCGTGACTTCAGCTTGTCGGGCAGCCCGTTATAGGCGGCCGGCAGGATGTCGGCGCCAAAGGAATAGCCGATCAGCATCACGTGCTTCACCTTCCAGCGCTTCTCGTAGGTGTGGATGATGGTGGCGAGATCCCCGCTAGTCTGTTCCGGGGTCTTCTTCGACCAGAAGTAACGGAGCGAATCCACGCCGACGACGGGAATGCCGGCGGCCTGCAAATTGGTGCCGACCTGGCTGTCGAGGTCGCGCCAGCCGCCATCGCCCGAAAAAATCACCGCCATGGTGTCACGGGACGGCGTCGCGTCGAGAATGGTCAGCGGCAGGCCGAGCGGGGTTTCCGCCGCATTGGTCGCCGCGACCAGTTCGTCGATCGTGTCGGAAAAGGCCTTGCTCGTATCCGCATCGATGTCGCGCTGGTCGATGTCCGGATGGCTTGCCACGAGATCGGTCACATGAGCGCGGGCCTCAGGCGTGGCTGAAGGGCTGAAGAGCACGGTCGCAGGATCGGGCAGGTCGCCCGCTGTGAGGCCGTAGATCATCCTGTCGCCATCGACTTTCTTCTCGGCCGGGGTGCAGAACTGTTTGGTGAGCGGGATGCCGGCTTCCGGGTCGAGGGCCAGCGTCTGGCCGATGGTGGCTTTCGGCGTCTGGGCGAGGATGGCGAGCGCCAGTGCCCCGCCTTCGCCGCGGCCTGCGACAACAGGCGGCAGGAAGTTCGCATTGCCTGCCTTGCGCTGCAACTGGCGTCCAAGCGCCTCGATATCGGAGACGGTGTAGATGCAATCGCCTTTGTCGGCAGACAGCGAGGCAATGTATTTCGGCGTGTCGATGCCGACGACAATCGCGCCGTTTGCCTGCAGGCGCTCGGCTTCCTTCTGGTCGGTATCCTGCCAACCCGGCGCATCCGACAGCAGCACGACGAGCGATTGCGGGTCTCCATCGGGCAACAATGTGACTGGCGAGGGGATCATGCCGGTGTCGAGCGGCGGGTCTTCGGCATGGGCCAGACCGGGCGTGATTGTCGGCGAGAGCAAGGCGAGGAGGGGAATTGCGAGCAGCGTCGCGCGGAGGGAGGCCTTCATTTTTTCACCACGCCTTTCAGGCCGCCGCCGATCAGAAGCGTTGCATCGAGCAGGGCCAGTACGGGATTGAGACCGCCGGCGACCGCGAGATAACGCGGCTGCCAGTCGGGGTGGAACTTGGACTTGAAGGCGCGCAGGCCCTTGAAGTTGTAGTAGCGTTCGCCGTGCTCATAGAAAGTGTTGGCAACGCGATCCCAGACGGGAGCCACCTCGCGGCGTGACAGGCCCGACAGTGGTGCCATGCCGAGGTTGAAGTGGCGGTAGCCCTGGTCGCGGAGTGTCGTCATCAGGCGCACGAACAAGAAATCCATCGCGCCTTTCGGGGCATCGGGGGCGAAGCGCATGAGGTCGATCGATGCCTCCTCGCGGGTGTCCGTCAGCAGAATGTCGGCGAAGGCGACGATCCGGCCCCCGTGGCGCAGGATGGCGACCGGTTGGGCTGTCATATAGGTCTCGGTAAAGGCGCCCAGCGAGAAGCCTTTTTCCTTCGCCCTGTGGTGGTCGAGCCAGGCATCGGAGATGCGGCGCAGGTCGTCGAGGATGGCAGCGACGTTTTCCGTCGGGATGATCTCGAAGGTGAGGCCGTCCCGTTCGCCCTTGGCGGCGGCCTGGCGCAGGCCCGCCCATGTGCCGCCCTTCAGGTCGAAGCGTTCGAGATCGACCACCGCCATCTCGCCGAGCTTGAAGGCCTTCATGCCGGCATCGGCGATCACAGGCAGGATGGCGGGGGAAGCCTGGTAGAAGACGGCACGGCATCCGCTCGCACGTGCCGTTTCGACGAATTGCCAGACGAGCTCGTCACGCGAGGCTTTCGGCCCGACGGGATCGAGGAAGGCAATCAGGGACCGGCCCTGGCGGCCATACATCAGGAATGCCTCGCCATCGGGTGAGACCATCACGGACTTGTCGCCGGTGCGCACGAGATTGGCGTCGGCCACATCGTGGCGGTCGAGAATGGCGACGGCTTTCGCCAGTTCCTCCTCGCCTGCCGGGTGGATCGCCGGGGCTGCCGGGCGCATGAGGCTGAAGAGGCAGACACCCATGGCGACGACGGTGAGACCGAGCATGGCGCGAAGCGAGCGCGGCGCCTCGGCATCGAAGGCGAACTGCCACCAGAGCGCATGGCTGTATTCGACGTCACGATAGACGAAGAGGAGGACGATGACCGCGCCGCCGATCAGGACTGCAACAGCGAGCAGCCAGGAGGAGGTGAGCGCCTGGCCGAGGGATGCCCTGCGATGAAAAAGGCGGCGGCTCGGGAGGAGGCCGATGACGAGAATGGCGAGCAGGGCCGCTTCGTAGATGGCGACGGCCTTGGCGAGCGACAGGACGAGGGCGAGCAGGGCGACAAGCAGGGTGCCCCACCAGGCGCCGTCGAGACGCTGGGCCAAGCCGCGGGCGACGACGACGAGCATCAGGCCGAGGATGCTGGCGAGGAGATGGGCGCCTTCGACCACGGGGAGCGGCAGGAACCCCGCCAGCAGGTCGAGATTGTCGCCCGGTGTGGGCGTCACGCTCGACAGCACCAGCATGGCGCCGAGGACCAGAGCAAGTGCTGCGAGAAGCGTCGGGGCAAGGCGTCCGGCGGTCCTGGCGACACCTGTTGCGAGCGGGCTCGCCGACAACTGGCGCAGTTCGGTTGCCGTGACCACGAAGATGGCGATGACCAGCGGCAGAACATAATAGATGGCGCGGTAGGCGACGAGTGAGGCAAGCAGCGCGTCGCCCGGAACCTCTGAGCCGAGGGCGGCCAGGATCACGGCCTCGAAGACGCCAAGGCCGGCGGGTACGTGGCTGACGACACCGATGCCGATGGCGACGGCATAGACGGCGAAGAAAGCAGGCCAGGAAATCTGTGCTTCTGCTGGCAGAAGGGCATAGAGCACCGACGCTGCAAAGGCGACATCAAGCACGGTCACCAGGAATTGCCGCGAGAGCGTGCCGGTATCGGGGAGGCGCAGCGTGCGGCCGGCAAACTTCAATCCGCCACTGCGGGCGATGCCGAGAAGCAGCAGGATCGCGATGAGGATGATGGTGCTGACCGTCGCAAGCGTCGTGGAGGAAATTCCCAGCAGCGGTGCGATTTCGCCGGCCATCGGCACCAGGCTGCCTGTGGTCAGCAGGGCGAGGCCGAGCGAGAAGGACACAGTGACGAAGGCGATGATGCGGCCAATTTCGTCCGGCGAGAGGCCGGCGCGGGAATAGGCGCGGTAGCGGATGGCACCACCCGACAATGCGCCGAAGCCTGCGACATTGCCCACGGCATAGGCGCTGAAGGCGGTGAGCGCCACCTCCTGCCAGGGGCGCTTGCGGCCGATATGGGACAGGGCGTTCAGATCATAGAAGCAGAGGGTGACGAAGCTCAGTGCCGTGAAAAGCACGGCGAGCGCGATCGAGGAGGCACTTGTCGCCTCCAGGGAACGGATCACGTCGGCATAGGTGACCTCCTCCGTCAGCCGGTAGACGGCATAACCGACGGCGGCAAAGACGAGGAGTGCCGCGACTGCCGCGATCGACTTCGCATGTCTGTTAAAGAAGGAAGGCGGCGGGAGGTTGTCGCTGAGGGCAGGCTCGGGAAGCGCGTCTAATGCTTTCATGACACCCTATCCGGTATCGATCGACCAACATGTGACGATCCAGCCTCCCAGCCCGGGCGTCGCCTCATGGTTGGCGCCCGAATTCGATCCAAATTAAGGCAGGGTTCCCGCACGCCTGCTGCGACCGAAAATCCGCGCTTTACCGTACCGTTTGGGGGGCAAGTGGCCGTTGCGCCCCGGGAACATATAGACTAAAAGCCCCGCAACCTGAGGCCTATCCGCCCAGGTCGGTGTTTTTGTGCCGGGGTTCCGGCGTCTTTCAAGGGCATATGGTTCAAGTCTATGGCTCGCATCGTCATGAAATTCGGCGGGACATCCGTCGCCAATCTGGATCGCATTTATAATGTCGCGCGCCATGTGAAACGCGAAGTGGATGCGGGTCACGAAGTGGCCGTGGTTGTCTCGGCCATGTCGGGCAAGACGAATGAGCTGGTCGACTGGGTGCAAAACATGCCCAAAGTCGCCGGTGCCGCTTCGCCCTTTTACGACGCGCGTGAATATGATGCCGTCGTCGCTTCGGGCGAACAGGTCACTGCCGGCCTGCTGGCGATTGCGCTCCAGTCGATGGATATCAATGCCCGCTCCTGGCAGGGCTGGCAGATCCCGATCAAGACCGACAACGCCCATGGTGCTGCCCGCATCCAGGAGATCGACGGCACCGAGATCATTCGCCGTATGGCCGAAGGCCAGGTGGCTGTCGTTGCCGGTTTCCAGGGTATCGGCCCTGACAACCGCATCGCGACGCTCGGCCGTGGTGGCTCTGATACGTCTGCCGTTGCGATTGCCGCCGGCGTCAAGGCCGACCGTTGCGACATCTATACCGACGTTGACGGCGTCTATACGACCGACCCGCGCATCGAGCCCAAGGCACGTCGCCTGAAGAAGATCGCGTTTGAGGAAATGCTCGAAATGGCCTCGCTCGGCGCCAAGGTGCTGCAGGTCCGCTCCGTCGAACTCGCCATGGTGCACAAGGTCCGCACCTTCGTGCGCTCCAGCTTTGAAGATCCCGATGCACCGGGCATGGGTGATCTCCTGAACCCGCCCGGTACATTGATTTGCGATGAGGAAGAGATCGTGGAACAGGAAGTCGTCACCGGTATTGCCTATGCCAAGGATGAAGCCCAGATTTCGCTGCGCCGTCTGGCCGACCGGCCGGGTGTCTCGGCTGCGATCTTCGGGCCACTCGCCGAATCCCACATCAATGTCGACATGATCGTTCAGAACATCTCTGAAGATGGTTCGAAGACTGACATGACCTTTACGGTGCCCTCTGGAGACGTGGACAAGGCGCTCGCCGTTCTCGGCTCCAACAAGGAGAAGATCGGTTTCGACGTCGTCCAGAGCGAGAAGGGTCTCGTGAAGGTTTCCGTCATCGGTATCGGCATGCGCAGCCATGCAGGCGTTGCCGCGACCGCCTTCCGTGCGCTGGCCGAGAAGGGCATCAACATCAAGGCGATCACGACGTCCGAGATCAAGATCTCGATCCTGATCGACGGCCCCTATGCCGAGCTTGCGGTTCGGACTTTGCATTCCTGCTACGGTCTGGATAAGAATTGATTCCTGAGAGCGGACATCCGTGACCCGACCCCTGAAAAGGTAAGGGTAACAATCCGCTGACCAATGGGAAGTGGAGCAAAATCGGGATGAGAGACCTTTCTGCGGGTCCCCGCGTCCTCCTCAAGCGGCTGCGCGAATTGATGGCGGAGCCGCTCGAGCCGCAGGAGCGACTGGATCGGATCGTTCGCCAGATCGCGAACAACATGGTCGCAGAGGTGTGCTCCGTCTATGTGCTGCGCTCCGACGGCGTTCTCGAGCTTTATGCGACCGAAGGTCTGAACAAGGACGCCGTTCACCTGGCCCAGCTGAAAATGGGTCAGGGTCTCGTCGGTACGATCGCCGCATCCGCGCAATCGCTCAATCTTTCGGATGCCCAGGCGCATCCGGCCTTCCGCTACCTGCCGGAAACCGGGGAAGAGATCTACCACTCCTTCCTTGGGGTGCCGATCCTGCGTGCCGGGCGAAGCCTTGGCGTTCTCGTCGTACAGAACAAGGCGCAGCGGAACTATCGCGAGGACGAGCTCGAAGCGCTCGAGACGACCGCGATGGTGATTGCCGAGATGATCGCCACCGGCGAGCTCAAGAAGATTACCCGGCCCGGCCTCGAACTTGATCTGACGCGACCCGTCTCGATCGACGGCGACAGCTACTCCGAAGGCATAGGCCTCGGCTATGTCGTGCTGCATGAGCCGCGAATCGTCGTCACCAATCTGTTGAACGAAGACAGCGAGACGGAAATCCGCCGGCTGGCAACGGCCCTCGGATCGCTGCGCATTTCGATCGACGACATGCTGTCGCGGCGCGAAATCTCCATGGAAGGCGAGCATCGCGACGTGCTCGAAACCTACCGCATGTTTGCCCATGACCAGGGCTGGGTGCGGCGCATGGAAGAGGCGATCCACAACGGTCTGACGGCGGAAGCCGCGGTCGAGAAAGTGCAGAGCGACACCAAGGCGCGCATGATGCGCCTGACCGATCCCTATCTGCGCGAGCGCATGCACGACTTCGACGACCTGGCGAACCGCTTGCTGCGCCAGCTCACCGGCTTTTCGCCGCACAGTGCTGCCGAAGGCTTCCCGAACGACGCGATCGTCTTTGCGCGCGCCATGGGGGCGGCCGAGCTGCTCGATTATCCGCGTGCCAACCTGCGCGGCCTCGTGCTCGAAGAAGGAGCCGTCACCAGCCACGTCGTGATTGTTGCGCGTGCCATGGGCATTGCGGTCGTCGGCCAGGCGGCGGGTGCCGTGGCGCTTGCTGAAAACGGTGATCCCGTCATCATCGACGGTGACGACGGCAAGGTGCATGTGCGCCCGGTTGCCGATTTGCAGAAGGCTTATGAGGAAAAGGTCAAGCTCCGGGCCAAGCGGCAGGAACAGTTCCGCGCGCTGCGCGATGTCGAGCCTGTCACCAAGGACGGTCACCGGATCAAGCTGCAGATGAATGCGGGCCTTCTGGTCGATCTGCCGCAACTGGCCGATTCCGGTGCCGATGGCATCGGGCTGTTCCGCACCGAATTGCAGTTCATGATTTCCTCGACCATGCCGAAGGGCGAGGAGCAGGAGAGCTTTTACCGCAATGTGCTGAAACAGGCGGCTGGCCGTCCGGTCACCTTCCGCACGCTCGATATCGGCGGTGACAAGGTCGTTCCCTATTTCCGCTCCCAGGAAGAAGAGAATCCGGCGCTTGGCTGGCGGGCGATCCGCCTGTCGCTTGATCGGCCGGGATTGCTGCGCACCCAGTTGAGGGCGCTGCTGAAGGCTGCCTCCGGCGCCGAGCTCAAGATGATGCTGCCGATGGTGACCGAGGTCTCGGAGATCCGGGCCGTGCGCGAACTGATGCAGAAGGAGATCCAGCACATCTCCAAGTTCGGCCATCAGTTGCCGAAGAAGCTGCAGTTCGGCGCCATGCTCGAAGTGCCGGCGCTGCTCTGGCAGCTCGACGAGCTTATGGACGAAGTGGATTTCGTCTCGGTCGGATCGAACGACCTCTTCCAGTTTGCCATGGCCGTTGATCGTGGCAATGCCCGCGTGTCTGACCGTTTCGACGTGCTGGGGCGACCTTTCCTCAGGATTCTGAGGGATATTGTTCGCGCCGGCGAGCGCAACAAGACGCCGGTGACCCTTTGCGGCGAGATGGCATCGAAGCCGCTCCCGGCGATGGCCCTGCTCGGCATCGGCTTCCGCTCCATCTCGATGTCGCCGACGGCGATCGGTCCGGTCAAGGCCATGTTGCTCGGTCTCGACGTCGGTCTGCTCTCGGAGGTTTTGATGGCTGCGCTTGACGACGACACCCCGGGCGTGTCAGTGCGCGACCTGCTCCTCCGCCATGCGGAAGAGCACAACATCCCCGTCTGACTTTGAAGACTGACTTTGGCGACTGACCTGGAGTAAAGGGTGGCGAAGCTTCCTGTCGAGAAAATGCGCGAGCTCGAACGTCGGTTCGGCGAGATCGAGGCGCGAATGTCGGCGGGACCGGCAGCTGATGTCTATGTGAAGCTGGCATCGGAGTATTCCGAACTCGAGCCGGTCGTGAAGAAGATCCGCGAATACCAGTCTGCGATCGACGAGGCCGACGGCTTGCGCGCCATGCTGTCCGACAAGGCGACGGACCGGGAGATGCGCGATCTTGCCGAGATGGAATTGCCCGAGGTCGAAAGCCGGATCGAGGCGCTTGAGGGCGAGATGCAGATCCTGCTTCTGCCGAAGGATGCCGCCGACGAGAAGAGCGCGATCCTGGAAATCCGTGCCGGAACCGGCGGGTCCGAGGCAGCACTCTTTGCCGGTGACCTGTTCCGGATGTACGAGCGCTTTGCCTCGACGAAAGGCTGGAAAGTCGAAGTGCTTTCCGCCAGCGAAGGGGAAGCCGGTGGCTACAAGGAAATCATCGCAACGATCAGCGGTCGGGGCGTGTTCTCCAAGCTGAAGTTCGAATCCGGCGTTCACCGCGTGCAGCGCGTGCCGGAAACAGAAGCGAGCGGGCGCATTCATACGTCTGCGGCAACCGTTGCCGTTCTCCCGGAAGCCGAAGACATCGACATCGAGATCCGGCCGGAAGACATCCGCATCGATACGATGCGCGCTTCGGGTGCCGGCGGCCAGCATGTCAACACGACCGACTCGGCCGTGCGTATCACCCATCTGCCGACCGGCCTGATCGTGACGTCGTCAGAGAAATCGCAGCACCAGAACCGCGCCAAGGCCATGCAGGTGCTGCGTTCCCGGCTTTACGATATCGAGCGACAGAAGCTCGACAGCGAGCGATCGGCAAACCGCAAGAGCCAGGTCGGTTCGGGCGACCGTTCGGAACGTATCCGGACCTATAACTTCCCGCAGGGGCGCGTGACCGACCACCGGATCAACCTGACGCTCTACAAGCTCGACCGGATGATCGAAGGTGATCTCGATGAAATGCTCGATGCGCTGATTTCCGATTATCAGGCCGGGCAGCTTGCGCAGCTGGGCGAAAACCAGTGACGGGGGTCGCGCCAACAGCACGGTTGCTGATGGCGGACGCCCGGCGTCGTTTTGAGGCTGTCGGATTGGACGATGCTGCAACCGATGCGCGGGTGCTCGTCTGCGGCCTTCTCAAGCTTAGCCCGACGGCCCTGTTGCTCGAGGGTGAGAAGCCGGTTTTGCCGGAAGGCGTGGCACAGGTGGAGGCGGCCGTGCTTCGGCGTCTGGCCCGCGAGCCGGTCCATCGCATCCTTGGTCGGCGTGACTTTTACGGGCTCGATCTCGCGCTTTCATCCGGGACGCTCGAACCCCGACCGGATACGGAAATCCTGGTTGACGTGATCCTGCCACATCTCAAGTCCATGGTCCTGCAAGGTCGCAAGCCGAAACTTGTCGATCTTGGAACGGGAACCGGAGCGATCGCGCTTGCGTTGCTTCACGAATGCCCCGAGGCCGAGGCCATGGGGATCGATATCTCCGAAGACGCCTTGAAGACAGCTGCTGACAATGCCGAGCGCAACGGGCTGGGGTCGCGTTTTGTCACGCGGTCAGGACCGTGGTTCGACAAGACAGCCGAACGGTTCGACATCATCGTTTCCAATCCACCCTATATCCGCAGCGATGTGGTCAAGGGACTGGAACCGGAAGTGACCAAGTTCGATCCGATGGTAGCGCTGGATGGTGGTCCGGACGGGCTCGACGCCTATCGGGCGATTGCCCAGAGTGCTGCGAGCCACCTCGAAGACCAGGGGCTCATTGGCCTGGAGATCGGTTTCGACCAGCGTCGAGACGTTACGCAAATATTTGAATTGGCGGGTTTTTTGCTTGTCGAAGAGCACCGCGACTACGGCCACAATGACCGTGTCCTGGTGTTTGCGAAGAGGCTTGATTAGCGCATTTGCTGCGGCTGCTAAGGATAATTTCGGGAAACATAGAAAAAGGCTTGGTTTTCCGAATGAAGCGTAATAGCTTGCGGGCACGCAACGGGCGGCGGGGAAAGAACGAAGATTCGTTCGCGACTGGGCCGGCTTCGAAAAAGTTCGCTGTCGAACTCCGCGAAGCACGACTGGACCGATGCGTACTCAGTAAACTCGACTTTCACCAGCGGCGAGCAAGGCGAGAGCGCGGTCTGTCGGCGGCGCGTGGAGACTTGGTCCGGTTCAATAAGAGCCCATGGCGTTGCCCTTTATCAGCACAACAAAGACATTCAGGTGAAGCATCTATGAGGCCAGGACAGCAAAACAAGCGTGGTCGGGGGCGTAACAACAATGGCGGCGGCGGTGGCGGCGGCGGTGGAAACAACAATTTCAACCGCAAGGGCCAAAACCCGCTCACCCGGACCTATGACAGCTCCGGCCCCGATGTGAAGATCCGCGGCACCGCCCAGCACATCGCCGAGAAATATTCCACGCTCGCTCGCGACGCCCAAAGCGCCGGCGACCGCGTCATGGCGGAAAACTACCTGCAGCACGCCGAGCACTATAACCGCATCATTGCGGCCGCTCAGTCGCAGATGCAGGAACGCTTCCAGCGTGACGACCGCGATGGCGGCGACGACCGTCAGGATTACAACGAACGGGACGGCGAGGATTTCGACGGCTCGGAAGACAATGCCGCCCAGGCTAGCGAGCGTCCGCAGCAGCAGGCACCGCAGCCGCAGCAACAGAACCGTCAGCAGCACGAGCGCCGCCAGCGGGAGCCGCGCGAGCCGCAGGCCCAGCCGCAGCCGCAGGCGGAGATCGCCGGTACGGGTCCGCAGCCGGTCATCGAAGACATGCCGGCGGAAGCCGCAGCCGCTGCTGCCGAGAGCCAGGCGGAAGCCGGGGCCGAGCGCCAGCCGCGCCGTCGCAATGCCGGCAACCGTCCGCGTCGCCAGCCGCGCCGCAGCGCTGCCGGTGATGAAGGCGGTGAAGGTGCTGAAGGTGGCGAAGGTGGAAACGGCGAAGGCGGCGAAGCACCCGCTCTTGCCGAAGCCGCTTCGGAATGAGCTTTTCGAGCTCGATTTGACGATTGCAAAACTCCGGGCTCAGACCCGGAGTTTTTCGTTTATCTGCCTCTTTAAAGGGCAAAATCCCGCTCCCATATCTCGGTCAGGGGAGCGGTTTTCGCTCCGGGGTCCGCCGCTTCCGGGGACCTCATCCACACCAACCGACCTGTGCCGATTGCGGGCAGGGCGGGGAAACGGAGAGTGACTATGAATATCGAGAAATATTCCGAACGCGTGCGCGGATTTCTGCAATCGGCACAGACCTATGCCCTGTCGGAAGGGCACCAGCAGTTCACACCCGAACACGTGTTGAAGGTTCTGCTCGATGATGAGCAGGGCATGGCCTCCTCGCTGATCAGCCGTGCGGGCGGTGATGCCAAGGCCGTGCGGATCGCCAATGATGCCGCACTTGCCAAGCTGCCCAAAGTGTCCGGGGGCAATGGCCAGGTCTATCTGGCGCAGCCACTTGCCAAGGTGTTTTCGACCGCCGAAGACGCGGCCAAGAAGGCTGGCGACAGCTTCGTCACCGTCGAGCGTCTTCTGCTGGCGCTTGCGGTCGAGTCTTCCGCTTCGACTTCGGCTTCGCTGAAGAAGGGCGGCGTGACCGCCAATGCGCTGAACCAGGTGATCAACGAGGTCCGCAAGGGCCGCACGGCCGATGGTGCGAATGCCGAGGCCGGCTTCGACGCCCTGAAGAAATATGCGCGGGATCTCACGGCTGAAGCGCGCGAAGGCAGGCTCGATCCGGTCATCGGTCGCGATGACGAGATCCGGCGCACGATCCAGGTTCTGTCGCGTCGCACGAAGAACAATCCCGTTCTGATCGGTGAACCCGGCGTCGGCAAGACGGCGATCGCCGAGGGTCTGGCGCTGCGCATCATCAATGGCGACGTACCGGAGAGCCTAAAGGACAAGAAGCTCATGGCGCTCGACATGGGTGCCTTGATTGCCGGTGCCAAGTATCGCGGCGAATTCGAAGAGCGTCTCAAGGCGGTGCTGAACGAGGTGCAGGCCGAGAACGGCGAGATCATCCTTTTCATCGACGAGATGCATACGCTTGTCGGTGCCGGCAAGGCCGACGGTGCCATGGATGCGTCCAACCTGTTGAAGCCGGCGCTTGCGCGCGGTGAACTCCACTGCGTCGGCGCGACCACGCTCGACGAATACCGCAAGCATGTCGAAAAGGATCCGGCGCTCGCCCGGCGCTTCCAGCCTGTTATGGTCGAGGAACCGACGGTCGAGGATACGATCTCGATCCTGCGCGGCCTGAAGGAGAAGTACGAGCAGCACCACAAGGTGCGGATCTCCGACTCCGCTCTGGTTGCTGCCGCGACGCTGTCCAACCGCTACATCACCGACCGCTTCCTGCCCGACAAGGCGATCGACCTGATGGACGAGGCCGCCTCGCGGCTCCGGATGCAGGTGGATTCCAAGCCCGAAGAGCTCGACGAACTCGATCGCCGCATCATTCAGCTGAAGATCGAGCGCGAAGCGCTGAAAAAGGAAACCGATGCGGCGTCCGCCGACCGGCTCGCGCGTCTTGAAACCGAGCTCACTTCGCTCGAGGAAGAGGCGGATGCGCTGACGGCCCGCTGGCAGGCGGAAAAGCAGAAGCTCGGCCTCGCCGCCGATCTCAAGCGTCAACTGGACGAAACCCGCAACGAGCTTGCGATTGCTCAGCGCCAGGGTGAATTCCAGCGCGCCGGCGAACTCGCCTATGGCGTGATCCCGAAGCTCGAAAAAGAGCTGGTGGATGCGGAGGCGCAGGATGGTTCGGCCGCCGGCAATATGGTGCAGGAGGTGGTTAACCCCGACGGCATCGCCCATGTCGTATCCCGCTGGACCGGTATCCCCGTCGACAAGATGCTGGAAGGCGAGCGCGACAAGCTGCTCAGAATGGAGGACGACCTGGCGAAATCGGTCGTCGGCCAGGGTGATGCGGTGCAAGCCGTGTCGCGGGCGGTTCGCCGTGCGCGTGCCGGCCTGCAGGATCCGAACCGGCCGATCGGCTCGTTCATCTTCCTCGGCCCCACTGGCGTCGGCAAGACCGAGCTCACCAAGTCGCTTGCACGCTTCCTGTTCGATGACGAGACAGCCATGGTCCGGCTCGACATGTCGGAATACATGGAGAAGCATTCGGTCGCCCGGCTGATCGGGGCGCCTCCCGGCTATGTCGGCTATGAGGAAGGTGGCGCGCTCACCGAAGCGATCCGTCGCAAGCCCTATCAGGTCGTGCTATTCGACGAGATCGAGAAGGCGCATCCTGATGTGTTCAACGTTCTCCTGCAGGTGCTCGACGACGGGCGCCTGACGGACGGGCAGGGCCGAACGGTCGATTTCAAGAACACGATCATCATCATGACCTCGAACCTCGGGGCCGATTATCTGACGAGCCTCGGCGAGGACCAGGATGTCGACCAGGTGCGCGATCAGGTGATGGATGTGGTCAAGGCCTCGTTCCGACCGGAATTCCTCAACCGTGTCGATGAGATCATCCTCTTCCACCGGCTGCGCCGGACGGAGATGGGTGCGATCGTCGACATCCAGATGACGCGGCTGCTCTCGCTGCTTTCGGAACGCAAGATCCGCATCGATCTCGCCCCGGACGCGCGCGCCTGGCTGGCCGACAAGGGTTACGACCCGGTCTATGGCGCCCGTCCGCTGAAGCGGGTGATCCAGAAATACCTGCAGGACCCGCTCGCCGAGCAGATCCTGTCCGGTCAGGTGCTGGACGGATCCGATGTCACGATCGAGGCGGGCAGCGATCGGCTGTTGATCTCGCCCAAGGCTTCAGTCAGCGCTGCGGCTTAAGCCCAGTCGCTTCGTCTGCACAAAAACCAAAACGGCGGTCCTTGCGGGCCGCCGTTTTCCGTTTGTCTGACGCGCTGACGGTTCAATTCACCGGCTTGCGACCTGGGCAGGGCGCCCACCTGTTTGCAGCAGGGTGTCGATACGCTGACGCTCCTGCTGGAAGGCGGCAAGTGCCGGACCCTCGAGCGCCTTGCCACCCGGCAGACGGACCTTCATCGCGTCGACCTTTGTGCCGTTGACGATCAGTTCGTAATGCAGGTGGGAGCCGGTCGATGCGCCGGTCGAGCCGACGAAGCCGATCACCTGGCCCTGATTGACCTTGGCGCCGGGCACGATGCCCTTGGCGATGCCGCTCTGGTGATTGTAGGAGGTGACATAACCATTGGCATGGCGGATCAGCGTCTGATTGCCGTAGCCCGAGGCCCAGCCGGCTTTCTCGACGACGCCATTGCCGGCGGAAATGATTGGCGTGCCGCGCGGGGCTGCCCAGTCGACGCCGGTATGCATGCGCGAATACCCGAGGATCGGATGTCGGCGCATGCCGAAGCCGGAGGTGAAGCGGCCGTTGGGCACCGGATTTCTCAACAGGAACTGGCGGATCGATTTGCCGTTTTCGTCGAAATAATCGAGCGAGCCGTCTTCGGGATCCTGGAAGCGGTAGAACTGGGTGATCGAGTCGCCGAAGCGGGCGCGTACATAGAGGAGCTCGCTATCCTCCGTCGCTCGGCCTTCATCATCGGTGACGGAGAAGACTGCTTCGAGCATGTCGGTCGGCTTCAACTGTGCCTGGAAATCGACATTGGCGGCTAGAAGCCGGATGACCTGTGCGGTCAGATCCTGGTTCATCCCGTAGGACAAGGCGGCGCGGTAGATGCCGTCATAGACGCGTGGCAGATCGCGGCCGGACATCAGGGCTGGCTGGGAGGTCTCGAAGGCACCGGCCACGGCGTCGAGTTCCGGCGGTTCGGCACCCTCGACGAGACGGCCGACGTCATTGACGGCCATCGTCACGATATGATCGGCCCGGTGGTAGAGCGAAAAACGCACGAGGCGTACCTCATCGCCACGCTGCAAGAGCCCGACGCGGATCACGTCACCCTCGACGAGCTCGGTCTCTTTCATGAAGGGCGCCAATGCCCTGCCGACATCCTCGGCCTTTGTTTCGGGATAGCCGGCGGCCTGCATCAGCGCCGCCACGGATTGCGGCTGTCGGACCGGCAGGATGTCGTCGGCATATTCCGGGGTCATCGGCGTGATGATTTCCGGTTCGGCGACGCTCATATTCTCTTCGACGATACGTGCGGTCACCCCGACGGAGAGATCGAGCCCGGTGTCCTCCGCGTCGAAGCGGCGCGGGTCGATGTAATAGAGCGCTGCGACCTGGGTGTTGCCATCGGTCAGAACGGAGCCGTTCGAGCGGACATTTTCTTCGACTTCGTCGAAGGTCATTTCGCCGGCCAGCGGTTTATCCGGAACGGTCGGGAATGGGGTCGACTTCAGGATGACCTCGGATTCGACATCCGAGCCATAGAGCGAGCCTGCCCGATTGGCGACAGGCGGGGTTGTGTCATCGGTGGCGAAGATTGCAAGCGGATCGAAGCGCGGATAGCGCTCCTGAACGGCGTAGTCAGCGGCGAGCACCATCTTCACATGCGCGAAGGGCAGCTTGCGGACAACCTCGCGCTCGCCATCCTTGAAAACTGTGGGGACGTCGAGGATGGCCTTGTCAACGGGGCGGGCGGCGATTTTCGGCGCAAAGATTCTGTCTCCGCGCATGGTTTCCTCGTCCGCACTTTCATCCGGATCTGGCGGCACGACAGCAAAGGCCTCGGCCGGGATGGCGAGCTGCTGTCGGCCGTCGAGGGCTGCAAACAGGGCGACACCCATAAGAATGCAGGAGGTGATGCCGGTCAGGAAGGTACCCGACAGCCAGCGCAGGGAGATCTCCCGGCGATCGGGCGCACGAAGACCGTCGGCCAGGATCGGAGGCTCGCCACCAAGCGAGCGCATCAGGTCGCGGTCTGTCGTCATGCCGTCTTCTGGTC
>NZ_CP045854.1:3505000-3737500 GCF_009650195.1 Agrobacterium sp. MA01 | reverse complement strand
GAGGTGCAAGCTTTGAATCGAAGCCCCAGTAAACGGCGGCCGTAACTATAACGGTCCTAAGGTAGCGAAATTCCTTGTCGGGTAAGTTCCGACCTGCACGAATGGCGTAACGACTTCCCCGCTGTCTCCAACATAGACTCAGTGAAATTGAATTCCCCGTGAAGATGCGGGGTTCCTGCGGTCAGACGGAAAGACCCCGTGCACCTTTACTATAGCTTTACACTGGCATTCGTGTCGGCATGTGTAGGATAGGTGGTAGGCTTTGAAGCAGGGACGCCAGTTTCTGTGGAGCCATCCTTGAAATACCACCCTTATCGTCATGGATGTCTAACCGCGGTCCGTCATCCGGATCCGGGACAGTGTATGGTGGGTAGTTTGACTGGGGCGGTCGCCTCCGAAAGAGTAACGGAGGCGCGCGATGGTGGGCTCAGACCGGTCGGAAATCGGTCGTCGAGTGCAATGGCATAAGCCCGCCTGACTGCGAGACTGACAAGTCGAGCAGAGACGAAAGTCGGTCATAGTGATCCGGTGGTCCCGTGTGGAAGGGCCATCGCTCAACGGATAAAAGGTACGCCGGGGATAACAGGCTGATGACCCCCAAGAGTCCATATCGACGGGGTTGTTTGGCACCTCGATGTCGGCTCATCGCATCCTGGGGCTGGAGCAGGTCCCAAGGGTTTGGCTGTTCGCCAATTAAAGCGGTACGTGAGCTGGGTTCAGAACGTCGTGAGACAGTTCGGTCCCTATCTGCCGTGGGTGTAGGAATATTGACAGGATCTGTCCCTAGTACGAGAGGACCGGGATGGACATATCTCTGGTGGACCTGTTGTCCTGCCAAGGGCATAGCAGGGTAGCTATATATGGAAGGGATAACCGCTGAAGGCATCTAAGCGGGAAACCCACCTGAAAACGAGTATTCCCTATCAGAGCCGTGGAAGACGACCACGTTGATAGGACGGGTGTGGAAGTGCAGTAATGCATGAAGCTTACCGTTACTAATAGCTCGATTGGCTTGATCGTTCTCATTGACCATGCTCATCGGCCCGGACAAAACCGGGCGATGATGCCAAATACGTGTTCAAAAAGACAAACAGGTAATCCCTGTGCCAGCTTCTCAACAACATTGCCCTTAGCCGACCTGGTGGTCATGGCGGGGTGGCTGCACCCGTTCCCATTCCGAACACGGCCGTGAAACGCCCCAGCGCCAATGGTACTTCGTCTCAAGACGCGGGAGAGTAGGTCGCTGCCAGGTCTGCTAAAGGCAATGTTGTCAGGTTTTGTAAAAGCAAATACCTCACGTTTTGCTCACCGCAGAACCACAATCTTCTCAACACACAATCGGCCCAAGCCGAAAACATCGGGCCGCATAAAGCGGCCCTTTTTGCTTGGTAAGAACTCTCAAGCGCAACAATCATAGTTGCGCTCTTGGCGCGGGGTGGAGCAGCCCGGTAGCTCGTCAGGCTCATAACCTGAAGGCCGCAGGTTCAAATCCTGCCCCCGCAACCAATCAGAATTGCAAATTATCCCTCGGGGGATAACATCTTCAAAAGCTCCTCGGCATAAAACTCGAGGAGCTTTTTGCGTTTGATCGAGAAGACGTCGAGCAAGTGACTTGTGACCTGAGATCCAATTTCCCTCCAGTTTCAGGAGAATCTTGGGCTTATAATCTGGCCTCATGCGGCGTGGTTTTCCATAGCCATTTTTATTGCGAATTCACTGGGGGTGATATCGCCGAACGACGAGTGCGGTCTGTTTGTGTTGTAATCCTCCTTCCATGCGGTAAGGTCGGCGCTGGCTTGAGCAAGCTACGAGAACAGGGTCTCGTTGAGGCACTCGTCGCGGAAACTGCCGTTGAAGCTTCGACGAAGCTGTCTGCATCGGCTTGGTACAGGTCACCTGCCGACTGCCTGAAGGGCCCGTCTTGTTGATCTCCTGACATCCTACTCTTGCGCCCTTTAATCTCCCGGCGGACATGCTGACTAGCCGGCGACGATCAGGCGTTTTGCGGCGCTTGAAAATCAGCAAAGGTCGTTGCAAACAAGAGTTGCGGTTTCGTCGGGTCGTTGTTCGCTTTTGGAAGACCGGCAATTACTTCGCGGGCTTTCGTGAGAAGCGCGCCTAAAACGGGGCTTGGCGGTATACTGCGCATACTGCAGCCTTAAGCGATGGGGATACTGTGACGGGCACTGGTACTTCGGTGATGCCGGGCCGTTCCGGCCTGCAAGCCTCCAAGCGTGTCTGCCTGCTGGGCGCCACCGGTACGATCGGTCGGGCGACATCTGCGGCACTTGTGCGGCGGGGATATGAGGTGGTCTGTTTGGTCCGGCCGCCCGCTGGTTCCAGTGGAGCGAGGGTGCCAACGACACTCTCTCGAGTAATGGAGGGTGTCTCTGTCCGGTTCGTGGATGTTTCCGATCCCGTATCACTGGATCGCGACGGGTTTTCCGGCTCCAGATTCGATGCTGTGATCTCGTGCATGGCCTCGCGCACCGGCGCGCCGAAAGATGCCTGGGCCATCGACCACCGCGCGCAGCTGAACGTTCTGGAAGCGGCACAGCGTGCAGGCGTTGATCACTTCGTCCTTTTGTCTGCAATCTGCGTGCAAAAGCCGCTCCTCGCCTTTCAACGCGCCAAGCTGGCGTTTGAGGCAGCCCTGCTGGCATCCGGTCTTCGCTATTCCATCGTGCGCCCGACCGCTTTCTTTAAATCCTTGTCCGGCCAGATCGAACGCGTCCGCAATGGTCGCCCCTTTCTGATCTTCGGAGACGGCACACTGACCTCCTGCAAGCCCATCAGCGATGGCGATCTGGGCTGCTATCTTGTCGACTGCCTGGAAGATGCACGCCTCTGGAACTGCATCTCGCCGATCGGTGGGCCGGGTGAGGCGATCACACCACGCCAGCAGGGCGAAAATCTCTTTGAACTCCTCGGGCGCCAGCCGAGGTTCCAATCGGTTCCAATCGCCTTGCTCGACGGCATTATCGGTGGCCTCGCAACCCTTGGCCTGATCGCACCGTCCCTGCGCGAGAAGGCGGAACTGGCACGGATCGGCCGCTACTACGCAACCGAATCCATGCTTGTGCTCGATCCGCAGACAGGGCGGTACGATGCGGATGCCACGCCCTCGACGGGGACCGAGACTTTAATCGACTTCTACCGCTCTGTCGTGGCCGGCGGTGTCTTGCCTGAGAGGGGAGACCACGCCGTCTTTTAGGTTTCTGTGAGGCCTGAAGGATTAGCGGTCTGAGAACGCAGGGTTCCATTGCCACTTAGTGCCTGGCCGGCGGTGGGTTGAGGCGATCTTAAGGCATGATGGGGTGCAGGACATGGCCAGAAGAGGGAAGATGATGATGACGATATTTGCCTGGGTGGCCGGGTTCACTGTCCTTGGGATCATCGCCATGGCGGTCTGGCTTTATGAACCCGACAAACAGCGTGCCGCGTTGGAAGAAATCTATGCAGGCGAATATCGCATTATCGACGGAGTTCGTCTGCGGCTGCGCGATACCGGCCCGTCGGACGGCCAGGCCGTTGTCATGCTCCACGGTTTTGGCGCCAGCCTGGATACCTGGGAGGATTGGGCAAAGGCCTTGTCGACACGTTACCGGGTTGTTCGCTTCGACTTGCCGGGATTTGGGCTGACCGGGCCAGATCCGACAGGCGACTATACCGACGCTCGCACCATAAAGATCCTGGGCGACCTGATGGACCAGCTGGATGTGGACCGCGCCAGCCTGATCGGCAATTCCCTGGGCGGACGCATTGCCTGGAACTTTGCCGCCATGCATCCGGATCGGGTGATCAATCTCATCCTGATCTCTCCCGATGGTTTCGCCAGCCCCGGCTTTGACTATGACAAGCAATCAGAGACGCCGCTGATCATGCGTGCTTTGCCCTACACGGCACCGCGCAGCATGTTGAAGGCTAATCTGGCAGCGGCATACGGAAACCCGGACGTCCTGAGCGAGGCAAGCGTCACCCGCTACCACGACATGATGCTGGCACCTGGTGTGCGTCCAGCAATCCTCGCACGCATGAGCCAGGTGATCCTGCGCGAACCCGGTCCAACGCTCGCCCGCATACAGGCCCCAACGCTGCTTCTCTGGGGTGAGAAAGACGGCATGATCCCGATCAGCAATGCGGATGATTATCTGCAAGACCTGCCAAATGCCACGCTGGTGCGCCTACCGGGACTCGGTCATTTGCCCTTTGCGGAAGATCCGGTTCAGTCGCTTCTCCCGTTGGAGCGCTTCCTGTCAGGCAAGGCGCCATAGGGCCTCCATTAGGGCAGGGGTACAAACTCTGGATGACGTAGGGACACAACCCCACAATTTGGCCGTTTCAAGGACGCTTCACATCTGTGGTCGGCGGGTGGTTTCAGTGATCGAGCAGAGAAGCTGGGGTATTTGAACCGTTTGCAGGCCGCCGAGCTGGTGTCGATCGGCTATTCCGTCGCCTTCAGCGTTACCCCTTTTTGCTTGAGCAGCCGTACGATTTCCTGCATCCCCAACTGACCGCGCAAGCCGATCGACCCGCGTCACGACCAGGCTGTCGCCGTCGCGCATGAATTCCAGAAGCGTGTTAAGCTCCTTCCTATCCTGCTTGGTCGATCCGGATTTCTTTTCCTCCCGGATGACCGTGCACCCCGCCGCTTTCAGAGCCGCCTCTTGAATCGCCAGATACTGATCGATGGTGCTGACCCGCGCATACCCGTAAATCGCCATGAAGCGTCTCATTAGCTTCTAGACCTTCTTTGGGTAGCGTCTCATAACTGCAGAATCAAACCAAATGATACACTGATTTACGTCTCACGGAGATTGTCTCAGCAGGTATACCCCAAACGAAGCTGTGGCTTCATTTTGCGGAGGGTTCGGTCGTTGACCACCGATGCGCGTAGAATAGAGGGGACAGAGACGTGCCCAATCGAAAAGCTGCGTGATACGTGCACGGTGCGAGAGAGAATGTGTTGCGAAGCTTATAAACTTAGTGTCATCTCTTCATGAGATGAAGCGGGTTGATTGGTGGGGGGATTACCACCTGACCTATGTCGCGATGACGCGCCAAAGGGAGGATCTGTATCTCTATTTCGGGTGCCGCTCCTTCGAGATGAGTGGTGGGCTGACGAAGATCCTGTCGCGGCAAAAGGCGAAGGAGACAACCCTCGACTACGAGCGCGGCACGCTCTACCGCGACGCGCTTCACTTTGCCGAAAACCGAGGCCTACACATCGTTCACGTGGCGCGAACGCTGCTGCGAGACCGCCTCGACTGGACGCTGCGCCAGAAGAAAAAGCTCACGGATCTCGCCAACCGCCTTCGCGCGCTCGGTGAATGGCTCGGCTTGCGGCAATCCCCGCTAGCCCAATCAGCCAAGGAGTCGGAACCCATGGTCGCCGGCGTAACCCGGTTCGAGAATTCCGTCGCAGATACGGTCAGCGAGAGGCTCGACGCTGATCCGGCCTTGAAGAAGCAATGGGAGGAGGTTTCGATCCGGTTCCGCTATGTGTTCGCCGATCCCGAAACCGCCTTCCGGGCGATGAACTCTGACGCCGTGCTGGCGGATAAGGACATGGCGCGGCAGTTACTTCAGAAGCCTAAGACCGAACCGGCATCGATCGGGCCGCTGAAGGATAAGACCGGCATTCTTGCCAGCGAAACGGAGCGCGACGCGCGACGCGTCGCCGAGGTCAATGTGCCCGCCCTGAAGCGTGACCTCGAACGCTATCTGCAGATGCGAGAGAGCGTTACCTGCGCATCGGCTTTGCCCGCGAGGGCGGCCGCGTGCTGGAGGCGGTCAAGGGCGTCGCCTTCCGCGTCGGCCGGGAAAAACTCGGCATCGTCGGGGAGAGCTGTTCGGGCAAGAGCCTGTCCAGCCGGGCGCTGATGGGCGTTCTGCCCCCTCACGCGCGGGTTTCGGCCGATGCCATGTCCTTTGCCGGCATCGATCTTCTCTGGGCTTCGCCGGCAATTGCGCGGCGGCCGCATGGGCATGATCCTACAGGACCCGAAATTCTCGCTGAACCCGGCCTTGCGTGTCTGCCAGCAGATCGCAGAGGCAATCCGGCTCGGCGACTGCACGATGCCCCGCGCCGCCGTGCGTCGGAATGTTCTGGAGGTGCTGGAGGCGGTGCATATCCGTTCTCCCGAGCGCGTCTTCGATCTCTATCCGCAAGAACTTTCCGGCTACATGGACCAGCGCGTGATGATCGCCATGATGGTGGTGCGCGAGCCGGAGCTGCTGATCGCCGACGAGCCGACCTCCGCCCTCGACGTCGCCCTGCAGGCGCAGGTTCTGGAGATCATGGACGAACTGGTGCGCAGGCGTGGCATGGGGCTCATCCTCATTAGCCACTATCTCAACCTCGCCTCGCGCTTACGCGCGGGTTGCTGGCCTGCCTTCCCGCCATTGACGGGCCGCTGACGCCGCAGCCGACCTTTGTGCGCGAAGCGAGCTGGAGCGAGGCCGGCATATGATCCGCATCGAAAACCTCACCGTGTGCTTCGGCAGCGCCATCGCCGTCCGCTACCTTAGTCTCTCGGTGGCGCCGGGCGAGAGTTTTGGCCTCGTCGGCGAAAGCGGCTCGGGACAATCCACCGTGCTGCGCACCCTCATGGGCCTTAACCGCGGCTGGACGGGCACAGTCAGCCTCGGCGGCATCGGCCTGCGCAAGGGGCGGCGAGCGGAGCTGGTCCGCCTTGCGCAGATGGTGTTCCAAAACCCTTATGCCTCGCTCCACCCGCGCTATACGATCGGCTAGGCTCATCGCTGAGCCGATGCGCATCAACCGCCTGCCGGATCCCGACGGCCGCACGGTCGAACTGCTAGAGATGATCGGTCTGACGGCGGCGCACCGCTTCCGCTTGACGCACGAGCTTTCGGGCGGCCAGAGCCAGCGTGTGGCGATTGCCCGCGCGCCTTCGCTGTCGCCGCGCCTTCTCCTGCTCGATGAGCCGACTTCGGCGCTCAATGTTTTCGTACAGGCGAAAATCCTCAACCTGCTCAATCGGTTGCGACGGGAACTAGACCTTACCTTCGTTATCGTCAGCCACGATCTCGCGGTAATTTCCTATATGTGCGACCGGCTGATGGTGATGCAGAACGCCTCGTCCGTGGAAACACTGACCGGCGAACAGTTGCGCGCCGGGGACATGTAAGCCGACTATACCCGTACGCTCTTCCTGGCGAGCCATCGTCGATTGAAGGTCGCTCAACTGGGCGATGAGTTCTGAACCCCAAGCTCAAGCGCCGGACGCTGGAGTTTCCGAGCCGTGATCACGATGACTTGCTGGTTCCGCGCCTCGATCGTCTCACGGCCATCAGCACTAGCGGATGGCACTCAAACGTATAGCCTATTTTAGCTCCGTTCTATCTCTCGCCGTAGTACAATCAAGCTCGTCAAGTCATCTACACTATCCATCGCTGAGACTTCGTTCCGCAGTTCGTTCAGTGCGTTGATGGATCCGACCTCAACCTCCACGACGAGGTCGAGCTGGCCGCTGACCGAAGACACCTTGCGCACGGCCGCGTAGCCGGCTAGCCGGTCCAGCACGCCGAGCGAGGGCGTGCGCTTCAGCGTCACCAGCAGGAAGGCCTGGATCTGGCCGTCGTCGAGCTGGCCGATATCGGCGCGGTAGCCCCGAATTATACCCGCCTTTTCCAGTCGCGTGACGCGCTCCGTCGTCGCACTGCGGGACAGCCCTATGCGACCGGCAAGCGATTTCATCGGGATGCGCGCTTCCTTGGTGAGGATGCTGAGGATAATCCGGTCGATGCTGTCCGTGCCCTGCATAATGCTCCTCTCAGCCACGCCGACAAGATGACGGTTATTGCATACACAGTGCTGGCGCAACCGGCATAATGCCGGGTGCGCCAAAGGGCCGTTCATGCAAATCTTCGTATCGAGAAGAGGATTGCCATGAACGACATACTGAAGACGACCCCGGATTTTTCCCTCGACGCCGCAGCCGGCCTGCTCAAGGAGCATTATGGTCTTGCCGGCAAGCTCTCGCCGCTCGCGAGCGAGCGCGACCAGAATTTCAAGGTGGAATCGACCGAGGGGACCTTCATCCTGAAGATCGTCAATGCCGCCGAGCCGGCGGTGGAGAGCGATTTCCAGACAGCACTCCTCGCCCATATCGGCACCCACGCCGGCGATCTGCCGGTGCCGCATATCCGCCCGACGCTGTCAGGCGAAAGCTTGGCCTTCATCACCAGCACTCACGGCGCCGCGCACCGCCTCCGCCTCGTCAGCTGGGTCGAGGGCGTGCCGCTCGCCGAGACGGGCCGCAGCGAAGCCGCGCTCGAATCCCTCGGCCGCATGCTCGGTCGCTTAGACGCCGCCCTGAAGGGCTTCATGCATCCCGGCGCGTTGCGCGATCTCGACTGGGACATCCGCACTGCCGCCCGCTCGGCGGGCCGCCTTTCGCATGTAGCAAATGCCGAAGACCGCGCCCTCGTCGAACGCTTCCTCAAGCGCTTCGCCACCGTCGCGCCGCGCCTTTCGACGTTGCGGGCCGCCGTCATCCACAATGACGCCAACGATTGGAACGTGCTGGTCGATGCCGCCAACCACGACCGCATCTCCGGCCTGATCGATTTCGGCGATGCGCTGCACACGCCCGTTATCGCGGAAGTGGCGATCGCCGCCGCCTATGCCGGTCTCGATCATGCCGACCCGATCGGCGCCACCGCCGCCATCATCAGGGGCTTCCATGCCGAGTATCCGCTGCTTGAAGAGGAAGTCGATCTCCTCTTCGACCTCATCTCGATGCGCCTCGTCACATCGGTGGCCATCTCCGCCTCGCGCCGTGTCCACACCGAGGACAATCCGTATCTCACGATCAGCGAGCGCCCGGCGTGGACGCTGCTGCGCAAGCTCGACCGCATGAACCCGCGCTTCGCCACTGCCATCCTGCGCAAGGCCTGCGGCTTCGAGGCCGTGCCCGGCGCCCGCGCGGTCATCGACTGGATCGAGACGAACCGCAAGTCGCTAGCGCCCCTCCTCGAAAAGCCCGCGGCGACCTATCCCGCCGCGCTCGTGCCCTATGCGGACCCCGCCCATCCGATGACGATCGCCTCCGCCGCCGAGCGGCCGGACGAGGCGCAAGCGATCTGGGAAGCCTATTGCCGCGAGATCGGCGTCGAGCTCGGCATCGGCCCCTTCGCCGAGGAACGTACCGTCTATGCCGGCGAGATGTTCGTCTCCCGCTTCATCGAAGGCGCGCGCCGCACGCACCATCTCGGCTTCGATCTCTTCCAGGCCGCCGGCACTAGGGTCTTCACGCCGCTTGCCGCGACCGTCGTCAGCGTCGAGGTCGAGAGGGATCCACTCGGTTATGGCTGCCTGATCGCACTGCGCCACGAGCCCGAGGGCTGCCCGCCCTTCATCTCGCTGTGGGGCCATCTCGCCCATGAAGCCGTCAACCGCCTGAAGGCCGGCGACCGGTTGGAAGCTGGCGCGCTGGTCGGCGAAATGGGCGCGCCGAAGGAAAACGGCGGTTGGGCGCCTCATCTCCACCTGCAGATCTCCACCGACACTACGCTCTCGGCCACCGAAATCCTTGGCGTCGGCGAGCCGCGCTATCTCGACGTCTGGACGGAACTCTTCCCCGATGCCCGCACCTTCGCCGGCATCGCGAAGGAATTGTTCAAACGCCAGGGCCGCTCGCATGAGGAGATCGTCAAGATGCGGCGCGATCTGCTCCTGCCGAACCTCTCGATCTCCTACGACAAGCCAATCAAGTTCGTGCGCGGCGAAGGCGTCTGGCTGATCGATGACAGCGGCCGGGCCTATCTCGACTGCTTCAACAATGTCTGCCACATCGGCCATGCCCATCCGGCCGTAGTGGAGGCGATGGCCAGGCAGGCGGCGACGCTCAACACCAACACGCGCTACCTGCACGATAACATTGTCGCCTATGCCGAGCGACTCACGGCGACGCTGCCGAAGGAGCTGACGGTCGCCGGCTTCGTCAACAGCGGCTCGGAAGCCAACAGCCTGGCGTTGCGCATGATGCGCGCCCATACCGGCCGCGAAAACGCCATCACGCTCGACTGGTCCTATCACGGCACGACGCAGGAGCTGATCGACATCAGCCCCTACAAGTTCCGCCGCAAGGGCGGCAAGGGCCCCAAGCCGCATGTCCATATCGCTGCCGTGCCGGACAGTTATCGTGCTCCGTCAGACTGGCCGATCGAGGAGCACGGCAAGCGCTTTGCCGAAAGCGTCGCCGAACAAATCGCCGTCATGAAGGCCAAGGGCGAGGGGCCGGGCTTCTTTCTCGCCGAATCCATCCCGAGCGTCGCGGGCCAGGTCTTCCTGCCGGAGGGTTATCTCAAAGAGGTTTACCGGCTGGTGCGCGAGGCGGGCGGCGTCTGCATCGCCGATGAGGTTCAGGTCGGCTTCGGCCGCGTCGGGAGCCATTGGTGGGCTTTCGAAACGCAGGGCGTCGTGCCCGACATCGTCACCATGGGCAAGCCGATCGGCGACGGCCATCCGCTCGCCGCCGTCGTCACGACCCGCGAAGTCACCGACAGCTTCAACAACGGCATGGAATATTTCAATACCTTCGGCGGCAACCCGGTCTCCTGCGCCGTCGGCCTTGCCGTGCTCGATGTCATCGAGGGCCAGGACCTGCGCGGCAATGCGCTTGCCGTCGGCAATTACCTGATGGACGCCTTCCGCGACATGCAGAAGCGCTACCAGGCAATCGGTGACGTGCGCGGCCTCGGCCTTTTCATCGGCATCGAGCTTGTCACGGACCGCAAGACCAAGGCGCCCGCCACCGAATTCGCCCGCGCCGTATCCAACGGTGCGCGCTGCCGCGGCGTCTTGATGGGCACCGAAGGGCCGCATGACAACGTGCTGAAGATGCGCCCGCCGATGATCTTCTCCAGGCGCGACGCCGATCATCTGATAGCCGTGCTTGAGGAAACCTTCGCCGGCGTAGAGAAGACGCTCGGCTAACGCCCAGACATCATTCTTTCAAAACCTGTCAGCTGGGGCGCTTTCCCCCGGCCGGGAAGACGCATGCCAAAAGGATCAATCAAGGAGGAGAACACCATGAAGACTACAATACTGGCCCTCGCGGCCGCAGCCTTTGCCGCCGGCACGGCCTATGCCGGCACGGTCGATGTCATCAAGGAGCGCGGCGAGGTGCGCTGCGGCGTCAGCCAGGGCGTGCTCGGCTTTTCCGGGCCGGACAAGAAGGGCGTCTGGGGCGGTTTCGACGTCGATTTCTGCCGGGCGGTCGCTGCGGTCACACTCGGTAACCCGGACAAGGTGGCCTATGTGCCGCTTTCCACAAAGGACCGCTTCACGGCGCTGCAATCGGGCGAAGTTGACCTTCTCTCGCGCCAGACGACCTGGACGCTCTCGCGCGACACCGATCTCGGCATGAGCTTCGTCGGCGTCAACTACTATGACGGCCAGGCCTTCATGGTGAACAAGGAGGTCGGCGTGAAGAGCGTCAAGGAGCTCTCCGGCGCCTCCGTCTGCACGGAAACCGGCACGACGACCGAGCAGAACATGGCCGACTATTTCAGCGCCAACAAGATGGAGTACGAGGTCATCGCCTTCGAAAAGCCGGACCAGACGATCCAGGCCTTCAACACCGGCCGATGCGACGTCTATTCGACGGATGCTTCCGCGCTCTACGCCCAGCGCCTGACGCTCAACGATCCCGACCGTTTCGTGGTGCTGCCCGAGGTCATCTCCAAGGAGCCGCTCGGCCCGGCCGTGCGCCAGGGCGACGACCAGTGGTTCAAGATCGTACGCTGGACGCTGTTTGCGCTGATCGAAGCCGAGGAAATGGGCATCACCAAGGAGAATGCGGCTTCCCTCGCCGAGAGCGGCACCGTCGCGCAGAAGCGTTTCCTCGGCATCGAGAGCGAGGCCGGCAAGACGTTGGGGCTTGATTCGAAATGGGCCTATCAGGCGATTTCTGCCGTCGGCAATTACGGCGAAATCTTCGAACGCCACCTCGGCAAGGACAGCCTGCTCAAGATTGATCGCGGCCTCAATCGCCTGTGGAATGACGGCGGCCTGATGTACGCCCCGCCCGCTCGCTGACGTAGACTGGGCAGCTACCGCGGGATGTTTACCGCGGTAGCTGGCTATGTCTCGCAGGCAACCTTGCAGGTTCAAAATTACCTTTTGGATATTCCGACCCGACACCCGTCGAAGACACGAGTGGGCTAGGGAATGATTGTGAGGGAGTGACCCCGCTGAGGCAGCGCATCGACTACGCCATGCGCGCCACCGGTCTGAGTCATCGCAATGAGCCTTGTCTCCTCCGCGGAAGGCGATCCAGCTCGCCTCCCGAGCAGATTCGAAATAATTTAGGCCTATCGAGAACTTAGCTCAATTTAGAAAGTTGAACCGATTCGTTAGCTGATTTGTTTTCGGTGTTAATGGTGACGTTAAGTTTCACCGAGCCGTCTCGCGACGTCTTTCCTGGTTTCCTCTCCTGAATAGCCCTGAGTTTCGTAGACACCCTCGGGTTAGATTTTCTGTTGCTTCTCGAATTCGACGGGCGACAGTATTCCGTTTCTGACGTGCTTGCGTTTGGGATTGTAGAACATTTCGATGTAGTCGAACTCGTCCTGGTGAGCTTCATCGCGTGAACGGTAGACCTTGCGGCGTATCCGCTCCCGCTTCAGAAGATTGAAGAAGCTTTCAGCCATCGCATTGTCATGGCAGTTGCCGCGTCGGCTCATCGAGTGAACCCGATTGTGGTGCTTGAGGAACGATGCCTAGTCCATGCTGGTGAACTGCGAGCCTTTATCCGAGTGGACCAACACCTGATCCTTCGGCTTGCGTCACCACACCGCCATGAGCAGCGCCGGCAGCACGACGTCGGTGGTTTGACAGCCGGAAAACTCTAGTTCCCGGCGGTCCAAGGTTTGGTCCCAGAGCAAGCCGCTTGGCAGCAGAGGTCTCGCGCCAGTTGGTAAACGAGCGTTCGCCTTCTTCGGTCAAAGAGATAGCATAGATGCCTAGGCGGAAGGGTATATCGGTTCGGCTTTGTGCGATCCCAATGCCGTTGCTAGCCATAAACTCAATCTGCCGCTGGGAAAAAGCGTCTGCGCCGAAGGCCGAATGAAAGTCGGCGTGGAGCGTGTCGCCAAGGCATCCTTTCATCATCCACACGTGTTGAACGTGTCTCCGGCATAGGAAAGGCGCCACAGTTCCTGCGCGCCTGACAACTCCATCATGCACTCGCCGCCTGCCGTAACTTCCATGAAACTTCCTTATAAGGGAATGTAGATTGCAATTATGGCATCTTATTGCGCCAGTCTTTGAGTTTCAAGACGTGAAAATTTTCAGAAGGTCATCGAGAACGCTGGAAATACGCTATTGACTGCTATGTAAAATAATGCCGAAATAAGGTGGTATGTTCCACTATTAGGGAGGCTCTCGTGCGAACACTCAAGTTTATCGCGGCTACTACGCTGTTGGTGGGGACAGCCATATCAAGTCCAGCCGTTTCTCAAACCAAGCTCGACATTGCCATCATTGGTGAACCGCAGTCACTCGATCCGATGATGTCCACCCAAGACGTGGTCAGCATTGTTACGCAGCACTTCATCGAGACGCTTTACACATTCGACAGCAACTGGAACATCGCTCCACTCCTCGCTGAAGCACTGCCGGAAATCTCGAACGAGGGAAAAACCTATCGGATCAAGCTTCGCGATGGCATCATCTTCCATGACGCATCTGGGATGGATAGCGCCGATGTGGTTGCCTCTTTGGAGCGTTGGAAGGCCCAATCGACCCGAGGCAAGGGGGTGGCAGAACGTATCGCGGCGATCACGGCTATCGACCCATTGACCGTTGAGATTTCGCTAACGGAACCTTATGCGCCTCTTCTGTCGTTGTTGGCATTTTCGAATTCTGCTGCCGCCGTCTACCCCCAGGAAGTTCTTGGCGAGACACTGAGTGCCATCGTCGGGACAGGGCCCTACCGCGTTGTCGAGCATAAGCCTGATCAATACATCCAACTGGCTCGGTTTGATGGCTACAAGCCACGCAGCGAGCCTGCCGACGGTACGGCGGGTGCCAGAGCCGCTTTGGCCGATGAACTCCGCTTCGTACCTGTTCCTGATGCCAACACCCGTGTCGAGGGGTTGTTGTCGGGTCAATTCGACTATGCCGACGGACTTCCCGTCGAAGCCTACGACCGAATTGCCACGAGTAACGCGGCGGAGCCTGTTTTGCTTGATGGCTTCGGCTGGCCTGTCTGGGCAGTCAATCACAAGGCGGGCTTGCTGACTGACCGCGACATCCGGAAGGCTTTGCAAGCGGCTTTGCCTTTCGAAGACATGATGTTTGCGGCTTTCGGTGACGACAAGTTCTTTGCCACCGAGGCGTCCATGTATCCTGAAGGTTGGCCTTGGTCAGTTTCGAACGGTACGGAGCTCTACAATGTCAATGATCCAGCGAAAGCCGGCGAATTTCTGAAGGCTGCTGGCTATGACGGAACCCCTCTGCGCATCCTGACTTCACGCCAATACGAGTTCCATTTTAAAATGGCGGAAGTTGCCAAGGTCGCACTGGAGGCAGCCGGTTTTACCGTGCAGATGGATGTGGTTGACTGGGCCACTCTCGGGCAGCAGCGTAATGACCCGACAGCGTGGGACATCTACATCACGCATTCGCCGTTTCTCCCCGAACCAGCGCTGACCGATCTTTACTTCGCTACGTCCCGGCTCGGCTGGGCGAATGCGGAGAAAGATGCCGTCCTTGCCGCCTTTACTGCGGAAACCGATCCGACCAAGAGGTTGGAGCTTTTCGGAAAGCTGCAAGGGCATCTGATGGAGGATGTCGGTTTCATCAAGACTGGCAGCTTCGCCGCCCTGCAAGGTCAACGGAAGGGTCTCACGGGCGTCAATCTCTCGCCTTGGCCCTCCTTCTGGAATGCCGCCAAACCCTAAGGGTTGTGAACTATCGCGGGTCAGTTTTCTGGCCCGCTCCTCCCTCTTGAAAGGTCCCTATAATGTGGCGGTATGTCCTCGAACGGCTAGCCGGTCTGGTCGTTGTCGTCTTCTTTGTTCTGACGATCGCTTTCGTGATTGTCAGGCTCGCACCCGGTGATCCAGCAGCGCTTCTGCTTGGGCCTGATGCGACAGCCGCTGATGCCGCATCATTGCGAGAACGTCTGGGATTGGACCGCCCGATCTTCATCCAGTATCTGTCCTTTCTCGCAGGTGTTGTGACGGGCGATCTTGGACAATCGATCTTTTTCAACCAGCCGGTTACCCAAGTTCTGGCCGAACGGGCGGAGCCGACTGTGTTCCTTGCACTCTTTTCGCTCCTCTTTGCAGTCATGATTGCCGCACCGATTGGGATCTATGCCGCCTACCGGCGCGGATCACTACTGGATCAGGGCGCTGTTTCACTGGCGATGCTTGCGGCCTCCATTCCCTCCTTTTGGACTGGCCTCTTGTTCCAGCGCTATCTCGCCACGGATTTGGGATGGTTTCCATCGTCCGGCTACGGTGGTCCGGATGCTGTTTTTCTGGAGCGGATGCAGCATCTCCTTTTGCCCTCCTTGGTCCTCGGAATTGTGAATTCTGCGCTGATCCTCCGTTTCACACGCGCCTCCATGCTGGATGTGCTGGGCGAGGACTACATCCGGACTGCGCGGTCCAAGGGTATGGGGGAGCGCCGCGTCATCCTGCGCCACGCGCTGAAGAACGCGGCTATTCCCATCGTCACTGTCGTTGGTCTTACCTTCGCCTTGCTGGTGTCGGGTGCAGTGGTAACCGAGCGAGTATTCAACTTACCCGGTATGGGAAATCTTGTCGTGAACTCAGTGCTGAGGCGCGATTATCCTGTCATCCAAGGCACGCTGATTGTGGTTGCTACACTTTATGTCGTCATCAACCTTGTCGTCGATCTGCTCTACGCCGTTATCGACCGGCGTGTGAAATATTGAAAGGTCTCGAGAGATGGCAGGCAGCAGTATCGCCACCACACCCGGCTTCACTCGGCTTCTATTCGCGCGACGCAGCGTTCTTGTCGCATTCCTTTTGTTCCTGACAGTCGTCGCCTTGTGTCTCTTGGCGCCAATGATTTCCCCTGCAGATCCAATGAAGATGTCAGTCCGGGCGCGATTGACCCCGCCATCAGAAGTCTTTCTTCTGGGCGCTGATGCCTACGGTCGCGATGTGTTGTCACGCTTGTTGCATGCGGGGCAGACCTCACTTCTGATCGGACTCGGGGTGGCAATCCTGTCAACTTTGATCGGCGTTACGCTGGGGCTGTTGGCCGGCTTTGTGAGGCCACTGGATACCGCGCTGTCCAGGCTCGTCGATGCCATGATGGCCTTCCCGGACATCCTGCTTGCAATCGCGCTCGTGTCTATCTTCGGCGGGTCAGTCTTCAATGTGATGCTTGCGCTGTCCATCGTCTATGCGCCGCGGTTCGCACGCATCAGCCGCGCATCGACCTTGGTTATCCGTGAACTGCCGTTTGTGGAGGCAGCACGGTCGCTTGGTTCAAGCTCCGGCTACATCATCCGCAATCATGTACTGCGCAATATCGTCTCACCGGTCATTGTACAGGCTACCTTCATATTCGCGTACGCGATGCTGGCAGAAGCGGGATTGTCGTTCCTTGGTGTCGGGGTTGACCCGTCGATTCCGACCTGGGGCACGATGATCAATGAGGGACGGCAATACATCGATGCGGCTGCCTTCCTGATCCTGTTCCCCGGCCTCGCCATTTCGATCTCTGTCTTGTCACTTCAGATCACCGGCGACGGGTTGCGTGACGCGCTTGACCCCAAAATTTCCAAGGAGCTTTAACGATGGCACTGACATTGACCAACTTTTGTTCCGTTGCGATGCCTCAAGCGCAGGCAATCTATGTCGGTGACGATGGGCGGTTGTTGGACGGACCCGCACATGGTGCGCAGGCAATCGATTGTGGCGGACAGTTCCTGTCTCCGGGTTGGTGCGATCTACATGTGCATGTCTGGCATGGCGGCACCGACATCTCGGTCCGCGCCGAACAGGCCGGTCGCGCCTACGGCGTAACAGCGATGGCGGATGCCGGATCGGCTGGCGAGGCTAATTTCCTCGGTTTGCGCGAGTACATTATCGACCCGGCCGCTGAAACCATTCGGGCTTTCCTCAATATCGGGTCTATCGGGCTTGTTGCCTGCAACCGTGTGTCAGAGTTGATCGATATGCGCTCAATCGATGTGGATCGGACCCTTGCAGTGATCGAAGCCAATCGAGACGTGATCTGCGGTGTGAAGGTACGCGCATCTGGTGTCATCGTAGGGGCTTGGGGTATCACGCCTGCCAAGATTGCCAAGCGCATCGCCGAAATGAGCAATCTGCCGCTGATGGTCCATGTGGGCGAGCCACCGCCCCTCATTGATGAGATCTTCGATATCCTGACCCCGGGTGACATCGTCACCCATTGCTTCAACGGCAAGAAGGCGGGGTCAATTCGCGATACGGCCGCCATTTTCCAGCAGGCTCTTCGCCTGTCGGACCAGGGCGTACGGATGGATATCGGCCATGGGCAAGCGTCGTTTTGCTTCGCGACCGCCCGTTCGGCGATTGGCGATGGGTTGAAGCCGTGGTCGATTTCGACCGACCTGCATCTACGAAATATTGATGACGCGGTTAAAGACCTGGCCACCACTGCCTCGAAGCTGATGGCCGTTGGCCTATCGTTCGAGGATACCATCACCGCCATCACCAGCCATCCCCGCGAGACAATGGGCCTTAAACCGGTGCCTGAGGTTGGGCATCGGGCTGATTTCACACTCTTCCGAGTGAACGAAACGGCTCATGATGTGGTCGATAGTCTGGGAAATCACGCCATATTGAACAGGATGCTGGAACCCGTTGCTACCTTGATCGGGAAAGACTGGCAACCCGCCGGCCGGAGGGGGGTATGACTACCCTGCTGTCTGTGGAAAACCTCAGTGTTGGCTTCAAAGGACATGGCGGGACAGTCACCGCCTTACGGAATGTGTCGTTCAAGGTGGCTACCGGCAAAACTCTTGCTCTTGTTGGCGAAAGCGGATCGGGCAAGTCGGTATCATCGCTCGCCATCATGGGGCTTCTCGCATCGAACGCTCGGATCCTTGGTGGCAATATTCGTTTTTCGGCGCGAGACGGTCACGACATCGACTTGCTGAATGCAAAGCCGGGGCTGCGCCGTAGCCTTCGCGGCGCGGATATGGCGATGATCTTCCAAGAGCCCATGTCCTCGCTCAATCCGCTTTTCACAGTGGGTGACCAAATCGGTGAAATGGTGCTTGTCCACGAAGGGCTCGATCTCCCCGCTCGTCGTCGTCGCGTAATCGAGATGCTGGAGCTGGTGGAAATTCCGGCAGCCTCCACTCGGCTGGACCAGTATCCTCACGAGATGTCCGGGGGAATGCGCCAGCGCGTGATGATTGCGCTGGCGCTGATCTGTCGTCCACGTCTGCTAATCGCTGACGAACCGACCACCGCCTTAGACGTAACCGTGCAGGCGCAGATCCTGGATCTGATGCGGCGTTTGCAAACGGAAATGGGCATGTCGATCCTGTTTATAACCCACGATCTGGGCGTTGTAGCGGAAATCGCCGACAATGTGGCCGTGATGTATGCCGGCTCGATTGTAGAGGCAGGTGATGTCGGACCGTTATTCGATATGCCAGCTCACCCATATACGCGTGGTCTGATGGCCTCGATTCCTCGCCCAGGTCGAAAACCGGGTACGAAGCTAGTCCCAATTCCTGGTGTCGTCCCAGCGTTGTCCGCTCTTCCATCGGGCTGTGCCTTCGCACCGCGATGCGGCCTTGCAGATGCTGATTGTTCTGCGCCTGTCAGTCTGCGTAACCTCGACTTGGGTACTCAGGTCGCCTGCCATCATCCACAACTGAGGGAGCAGGCTCATGTCTGATGCCTTTCTCCGTCTGCGCGGTCTGAGCAAGAGCTTTCCGACAGTCCGGGGCCAAGTTCATGCGGTCACGGATGTCAATCTGGATATTCCACGCGGATCTATCACCGGATTGGTTGGGGAGAGCGGCTCAGGCAAGACCACACTTGGTCGAGCTCTTTTGCGCCTCACCGAGCCCACCGCCGGACAGACCTTCTTGGAAGGCACAGACATCAACACGCTTGATGCAAGGGCCATGCGCGGACTTCGCAAGCGAATGCAACTTATCTTCCAGGATCCTGTTTCCTCGCTCAATCCCCGGCTCAAGGTAGGACAAATTGTAGCTGAAGGACTGATCGCCCATCGATTGGGCACAGCTTCCGAACGGCGCGCCAAGGTGGCTGATCTTCTCTGCGAAGTTGGACTTTCACCCGAAGCCGCCGATCGCTATCCTCATGAGTTTTCAGGAGGTCAGCGTCAGCGTATCGGCATCGCTCGTGCACTCGCTTTGGACCCTGAGTTCATTGTGGCGGACGAGTGCGTATCGGCACTTGATGTGTCTATCCAGGCGCAGGTGCTGAACCTGCTGATGGAGCTACGTGAACGGCGCGGCCTCACTATGTTGTTCATCGCCCATGACCTGTCTGTAGTGGAATACCTTTGTGACCAGATCGCGGTAATGTATCTCGGGCGGGTCGTTGAGGTGGGGCCGGCAGCGCAGGTTTATCACGAACCTCGACATCCCTATACCCGCGCCTTGATTTCGGCCATCCCAAGCCCTGATCCCGGCCACAGAAAAGCCCGCGAAATTCTGCCCGGTGATATCCCCAGTCCGCTAGATCCACCGTCAGGCTGCGTGTTTCGCACACGGTGCAGACTTGCAGAACCCGACTGCGCCATTGCTTTCCCGGCCCCTGTTCTGGTCGGGAATAAGCACACCGCGCACTGCATCAAGACGAAGGACATTGCATGAACGTGGAACAGACCCAGCCAACCCCAGAGGCGCGACTGAAATCGCTGGGGCTGCTGCTGCCCCAGGCCGCTCCGGCACCAATTGGTGCTTTTCGCAATCTGCGTATCGACCGTGGGACAGTTTACGTGTCGGGCCAAGGCCCGGTGCGACCAGACGGTACTTTGATAAGAGGGCGAGTTGGTGACGAGATCACAGCACAAGACGCAACTGACCATGCCCGTCTCGTCGGACTAAATATGCTCGCTGTGCTACGCGATGAATTCGGCACGCTCGACCGCATTGCCGGTGTGGTAAAGCTGGTCGGGTTCGTTAATGCCGTCCCCGGCTTCGAACGACATCCAGAAGTGATCGATGGCGCATCTCGTCTGATGCATGATGTCTTTGGCGAAGGCGGTATCCATGCGCGGTCGTCGCTGGGCGTCGCATCGCTGCCGAACAATATTCCTGTCGAGATCGAAGGCATCTTCGAGCTTAAGCCCTGACTGCGGAAGGACGAGATCATGCCGCTTCAACATACAATTCAAGACAATTCCGACTGGGCGTGGCACGACGCAAACAGATTGAGCCGCGTTATCAACGTGAACGGTACCATGACATCGCTTGGTGCCAGTCGCGCGCATCCCGAGGTTGCTCATGCGACGGCTCAAGCCATGGGTCACTTTCTGCGCATTCACGAGATGCAGGCAAGGGCCAGTGAAACCATTTCCGCTCTCACGGGGGCAGAAGCTGGCTGTCTAACCGCGTCAGCAAGTGCGGGCATCACGTTTGCAGTAGCAGGATGCATGACCGGACTTGACCCAGTTCGCGCAGAGGCCTTGCCCCGTAACCCTGGTCCCAGATCGGAAATCTTGGTTCAGGCCGGGCATCTCTGCGGCTATGGTGCCCCGGTGTCTACGGCCATTGAACTCGCCGGAGCAACAGTCAAAAGCATCGGGCAGTCAACCTTGGCCATGGACCATCAATTGCGTGGTGGCGTCAGCCCAATGACGGCTGCGGGACTTTATGTCGTATCCCACCATGTGGTTCACTATGGCCAGATCCCATTCGCCCGATTTGTTGAAATCTGTCATTCCGCAGGGATACCGGTGATTGTTGATGCGGCGTCCGAGTATGACCTGCAGGGTTTCATCGCTGCTGGGGCCGATCTTGCAGTCTATTCTGCTCACAAATTCATGGGCGGCCCGACCGCCGGCATCATTGCTGGCCGTCGCGATCTCGTGCGTGCAGCATACCTTCAAAACATCGGTATTGGCCGCGGTATGAAGATTGGCAAGGAAAGCATGGCAGGTGCCATTTGCGCGATGGAGATGTGGATGGCTCGTGACCACGCCGCTGCTCGCTCCGCTGAACGTTCTGCGCTGGAGATGTGGATGTCTCAGTTTGCCGGCATCCCCGGCATACTGCCTCGCATTGTGTCCGATCCAACCGGCAATCCGCTTGACCGGCTACAGATCGACGTGGATGCGGAAGTCGCGGGCTCGACTGCAGCTGCGATCGCGCTCCATTTAGGCCGCCTGGATCCAGCGATTGTCGTACGCAATCATGAAGTGGAGTTGGGCTACTTCCAGCTTGATCCCTGCAATCTGGCCCCTGGTGAAGCGGAAATCGTGGGCCGAACTCTTCGTGAAGTTCTATTGTCTGCCTCTTCAATTCCACACTCCGCCGATGATGCCGACGATGCACGCAACGGAGGGGTAGCTGCATACATGAGTTGGCTATCTTGACGCCAGGGGTTGCAATCGCGCCTAGCTCCCATAATAAGGGAGTAAAAGTTCAGGAGTGGAGCATGGAAGACACACCGCGTTCCCGCACAAGCGGAATCGATCGCAGCCTGCAAATTCTTGATTCACTCACGGAAACAAATCGTGAGATGAACGCCTACGAGCTTTGCAAGGCAATTGGTGCGCCGCAATCGACTGTGTACCGTCTGGTCGATGAACTTGTGGAACGAGGAATGTTGACCCGTAGAAGCGACGGCCAGATCTGGCTCGGGCCTCGGCTTATGCGCTATGGTCTTTGCTACCGTGCCTCGATGGATCTGTTTGCGGAAGCCCGTCGTGAGATGCGCCGGCTTTGTGAGGAAACGGGCGAAACGGTGCAACTGTGTTCGCGCGACGAAGGTATGATGACTGTGATTGCAATGGTGGAAGGCGAAGGGCACTTCCGCGTGACGTCGGACGTGGGGACTCGGGTCCCGCTGAACTGGACAGCATCGGGCCGCCTTCTGCTTGGGCATCTCGAAGAAGGCGAGCGTATCGCAGCTTTTGCAAGGTCGGCGCGGTCATCACCAACGGGTAGAGCTGAAACCGATCCGCTGGTTCTTGCCCGGCAGTCGTCAGAGGACTTTCAGCGCAGACTTGCCATCCAGATGGGGCAATCCGAATATGCGGTTGCTTGCATAGCCGCTCCTATCCGCGATGAGCAAGGAGCTTGCGCCGCTACCATCTCGATTGTCTTGGCGGATAGTCAAGCTGATGCTCGTGCGGATGAACTCGCGACAGCGGTCAAGAATGCTGCGCGTCGCATTGAACTTTCGATTGGCTTTGACCAACCGTCTTGAGCCTGCCGCCAATGATGTGACATCGCCCCCACAGTCTTTAAGAAGGCCGTGGTCACGGCCCGGATGTGACTCCGGGCATTTAGCCTGTCTGACGCCGAGCGGCTGACAGATGCCGTGCCACGAATTCTCGCCGGATTCTCACCCAATCTTCAGATTGAGTGACGCCTTACGGGCCGTCCGAGAGGTCCAGAAAGAGCTTCACCAACGCCGCATTGATGAAGTAGTCACTCTCGCCCGAGCAACGGTCGTGGCGGAAGTCTCAGCCACGGCTTCGAGCATATAGATGACCGAAGCCGCCCAGTCCCCTGTGTCCCGAACGGCCTGAAGGTGCCGATAATAGTCGGCCTTGTCGCGGGTGATGAAGCGCGGCAAGTACAGCACTTGGAAAGCCGTCCAGACGGTATTTCTTAACTCTCATCAGGTGTGGGCAGATATTGCGGGAAGGGGTTCTGTGGTGACCAGCAGCATGGGGGGGCTTTGAGCAAACCATCTTAGCAGGGCGAGGGAAGACATGTTTTGCAACGGCCCCCGATCATTCCGGTCGCCAGTGCCATCCCTTCGACCAACAATCACCTAAGCCTGTTCGGTTTCAATCGTGCAACCCGCGTCAGTCCGGGCCGTGTTGGCTGCCTTCAGCGTCCTGAAGTCCAAATCACCCAAGGCGGCCTTAAGATCACCACCTCACCCTTGCTATCTCGCGTCCCGGACTCTCGGACGGTCGCGTGATGCGCGACGAAAACGACTATCCAGGCATGGACGCCGAAAGGTACCGCATCACCTGCTTTAGAGGTGTCGGCAAGGCAACAGCAGAGTACTGCGAAAAGGGAATGTCCTCGGTCATCGTCGCATCCACTATATTAAGTGGACCGACGCAACCGTACCGACCGCTGTGACGAATTCCCGTTTTGAAAGGAAGGGATTCCCCTAAAGGCCCGGCGGAGACGCCCGCCGGTGCATTGGTGCCTTCGGATCAGATTCTGCTTGACTAAATCACAGCGCCATAGTTAGTTCGTCAACAGAACGAATTAATAAGGTGCTAAATGGAACCCGCCCAGTCCCACTCGTTTTCCCGGCAGGTTTCGCTTTGCATGACGATGCAGTCGATCATCCATTGCGGACCAATCTCGCGCGCTTCGATCTCGAAACAGACCGGGCTTTCAAAGCAAACGGTCTCGGAACTCGTGCGCATCCTCGAAGAGGAAGGCTGGGTCAGCGAAACGGGCCGGACTTCTGGCCACGTCGGTCGTACGGCCACGACCTATGAACTGATCCCAGACAGTGCTTTCATGGCTGCCGTCGATCTGGGTGGCACAAAACTTCGTGTGGCCATCGTTGATCTGGCCGGTTCTATCGTCGCAGAAGTTGTCGCTCCGACCCATCCCGATGGTGGCCGGGCCGTTGCGGTCCAAATAGGTGAGCTGGTCGAGGCCGCGGTCATGCAAGGCAATGTCGACCGGACGCGGGTTCGGCAGACGGTTGTCGGTTGTCCGGGTGTCCCGGATCAGGCCACTGGATATGTGCGCTTCGCGCCAAACATTGCAGGAATCGATAGTTTTGATTTCCGGGGTGCCGTGTCTAAGGAAACCGGCACGCAAGTCATGCTGGAGAATGACGTCAACCTTGCCGTTCTGGGCGAGCAATGGCTTGGGGCAGGGCGCGGGATCGACCATCTCGCTTTCATTGCCCTGGGAACCGGCATTGGTGCAGGCCTGATCGTGAATGGTAACTTGTTGCGTGGGGCGTCCGGCGCAGCAGGGGAACTTGGCTATTTGCCCTTTGGCGCCGATCCGTTCGAGGCCGAGTCACTGCGGGTTGGTGCTTTTGAACGAGTGACAGCCACTCAGAGTATCCGTTCGGCTTATCAGTCGGCGACTGGGCGCGCCATCGAAGTGCCAGCGATATTCTCAGCTGCCGCAGAAGGCGATGCAGCAGCACAGGTTGTCCTTGACGGCGTAGCCCGGCAGCTTGCCCGCGCGGTGGCCACACTAGGCGCTGTGATCGCGCCCGAGGTCGTTATCCTTGGTGGCTCGATTGGCGCGCGCCCGGAGATCATCGCGGCGACCGAAGCCGAGCTGGCGCGCTGTTTTCCCTTCCCAATCCGTGTCGTTCCAAGCCTGCTTGGCAACCACGCTGCTCTCAGCGGTGCCGTGGCGATCGGCCTTACCGAACTGCATACGGCGCTCTTTGCTCAGTCCGCCCCGGGTGCAGTCGTAACGCTCCCGGCGCCTAAGCCTGGCTTGATCCCGAGGGCAGCAGAATGACCGGCCGCGACACCTTGATCACCCGACTGCGCGCCCGTCTGGACACGGCCGCAGCGACCGATCTGCTGGCACGGGCAGTGCAAGCGGCCTCGGTCACCGGTGACGAGGCCAACATGGTTGCGATGCTGCGGCCCGAGATGGAGCGCCTTCGCCTTTCACCACGTGTCGAGGAATTCCTCGCGGGCCGCCCCAACATAAGCGGGCGACGACCCGGCGCAGGAACAGGTCCGGACCTGCTGTTCATTGGGCATACCGATGTGGTCCACCCTCGCGACTGGAGGGATTATTGGGCTGGTCACGCCCAGCAAGACCCGTTTGGTGCGGCAGTCGTCGATGGCGAACTTTGGGGGCGTGGTGCTGCCGATCTTAAAGCAGGCATATGCACTGCGCTGGCCGCGTTGGACTTGATTGACCGGTCGGGCATCCGTCTCGCAGGCAGCGTCTCATATGCTTTCGTCGGCGACGAAGAGAGCGGCGAGACTGGAACGGGCATCAGCGCGGGCGTGCGGCAATGGGCCAATTCCGTCACCTCTGGCAAACTTCCCCGCCCTGACCTTGCTGTCTATGTCGAGCCGACACGATTGCAGGTGCTGCCTACGCAGATAGGGTTTTACATCGCGGACGTGAAGCTAACCGGACAAGCGGCCTACTTTGGTCGCCCCGATCTTGGCCGGGACGCATTGCGGGCCGCGCACAGAGTTTTGCAGGCGATTTGGGATCATTCCGACCAGCTTTCAACAGCCCGCGAGCATCCGCTACTGGGTCGGGCCTTCACATTGGTTACAGGGCTTGAGGCCGGCGGCCTGATCGCAGTACCTGGCGAATGCCGTTTCTCTATGATCGGCAAGCTGCTGCCGGGTGACAGCCTTGATCGCGCGACCGCCGAACTCGAAGCGGTGATCCGCGCAGCGACCCCGGCGGATATCGGCATCGAGATCGTCTTTCCAGCTGGGCGTGACCATCCACGCGGCGGATCGCCTGCCGGCATTGCGGTTGATCATGACTTGGTCAGGACCTTGTCCAACTGCATTGCATCTGTCCGCCCGGATCGCGGCGGCATCGAAGGGGCACCGTTCTGGTCGGAAATGCCCTTCCTCACACAGACGATCGGCATCCCGGCTGTCTACTGCGCGCCCGGTGACATCTCGATCTGCCACACCAACTTCGAGCGGGTGCCGCTGAAGGACTACCACGACGGCATTCTGGCCTTCGCGGCTTTCATCGCCACCACTTGCGGAATCCTGCCCGAGTGATCGGGCCAACATCAGGGAGAACGACCGTGAAAATTGCGACGAGGAAACTTCTGGCATCGCTTTCGGTGCTCACGCTGCTGGCACTTTCCGCCAGCGCGCAGACCGTTGGGCCATCGGGCGAGGCAGCTACGCCCGCGTCCGAAATCACCTTGGACGAAGCGCAGGCGGCTGAACTTAAAGTCAAAGGTCTCAAGGCGGCCCTGCTCTGGCACGACCAGGCCGACTTCGTGAACGCGGTAACGGCAGGTGCGACTGATGAGTTCACCCGCCTGGGGATCGAAGTTGTCGCTACCACCTCGGCTGGGTTTGATAGCGCCAAGCAGTTGGCCGATGTCGAAACCACGATGGCACTGAAACCGAATATCATTCTGTCGCTGCCTTTGGATCCGGTGGCTTCAGCTGCAGCGTTCAAGAAGGCCAGCGAAGCCGGCATAAAGCTGGTGTTCCTGTCGAACCTGCCTGCTAACTACAAACACCCCACGGATTATGGCGCCATTGTAACAGATGATCTGTTCCAGATGGGCAAACAGGCGGCAGATGTTCTGGCGACTTCGATGGGTGGCAAGGGCAAGGTCGGTTGGATTTTCCATGATGCTGCCTATTACGTCACCAACCAACGCGACAACGCCTTCAAGACCACGATCCAGAATGACTACCCCGACATGCAGATTGTGGCCGAAGCCGGGATCAGCGACCCGGCACGCGCCGAAGAAATCGCCAATGCGATGCTGCTGCAAAACCCTGATCTTGGTGGCATCTACGTCACTTGGGCGGGCCCGGCCGAAGGTGTGCTGGCAGCTCTTCGCGCGACTAGCAACACCACAACCAAGATCGTGACGCTGGACCTGTCGGAACCCATCGCGCTTGACATGGTCAAAGGTGGCAACGTGGCCGGGATCGTCGCTGACGAGGCTTACGAGCTGGGTCGTGCCATGGCGGCCGTTGGTGCCCGCGCCGTCTTGGGGGTCGAAAACCCGCCCTTCATCGTCGCCCCCGCATTGACCGTCACCAAGGATAACGTCGTCGAGGGCTGGCAGAAGTCCCTGCACAAAGACGCGCCGCAGTCAGTGCTCGACGCCTTGAAGTGATGCGACCTGCTGCGCCCGGTCGTCGCCTGGCGCAGCACCACTTCTCGCCCTTCTCTCTGTTTGGACGCATGTTATGAACTTTACACTCCCCTCGCGCGCCGCCTTGCAGGGACTGATCGTCTATGCCGGCTTTGTTCTGATCTTCCTTTTCTTCTCGGTTATGCTTTGGGATCGCGGGTTTCTGTCGGCCCAGAACCTGACCAACATCGTCTTGCAGACGGCGCCCGCGACGGTGCTGGCCGTCGGGCTTGTTTTTGTGCTGGCAGCTGGGGAAATCGACCTGTCCTTTGGCGCTGCCGTTGCATTGGCCGCGATCGTCGCGGCCATGGTGATGCGGGTCTATCCTTGGCCTATTGGCGTGCTGGCTGGAATGGCAACCGGCATGGCCGTTGGGCTGGTGAACGGTGCTATTGTCGCCTATGCGCGGCTGCCCTCCTTTCTGGTCACACTGGCCACTATGGGCGTCGTCGCCGGACTGGCGCGTGAGTTGTCGAACCTGCAATCCATTCCTGTCACCGCAGAGCCATTCATCGCTGTCTTCGGCGGCGGCCGCGTTTTCGGCATCCCTTCGCTGGTTCTCTGGACCATGGCAGCGCTGGTAATCGGCCATCTGATCTTTCGGGAAACCCGTTATGGCGCACATGTTCTGGCCACAGGCGACAACCCGAGGGCGGCCCTGGTATCTGGTATACGCGTCGTGCGCCTGCGGCTTTCGGTCATGGTGCTGTCTGGGGCCTGCGCGGGTCTGGCTGGGCTCCTCTATGCAGGCCGCCTACAGGCCGCCCGCTATACCTTGGGTGAGAGCGATCTGATGACGGTGATCGCAGCTGTCATCGTCGGTGGCACAGCTTTGAGCGGCGGTCGGGGGACTATTCCGGGCGCGCTGGTCGGCAGTCTGATGATGGGCATGTTGTCAAATGGGCTGATCCTGATGGGCCTGTCCGTCTCTTGGCAGATGATCATCAAGGGCCTGATCGTACTGGTTGCCGTTGCCGTTTCGTTGCGCGAACCCAACCGCTAACAGGAGGCTCCTCATGTTCCTTGACGTCCTGCGCCGCCGCAATCCTGATTTCATCCGGACCGCACAGTCCCTGCATCAGGCCGGAATGATCCCCGCGAATTCTTATGTTCTCGATCTGGATGCTGTTACCGAAAACGCTCGCATTATGCGCGCTGAGGGCGACCGACTGGGCCTGAAGGTCTATGCAATGACCAAGCAGGTCAGCCGTAATACTGGGTTTTCCCGCGCTGTGATGGCGGGTGGAATTGACCGGGCGGTGGCCGTAGACATGGCCTGTGCCATCGCATGCCAAAACGCGGGCCTGCGGATCGGCCATCTTGGTCATCTGGTTCAAGTGCCCCGCGCCGAAGCCGCCATGGCCGCGCGTGACCTTGCACCCGACTATTGGACGGTGTTTTCAGACGATAAGGCCGCCGAGGCGGCCACTGCTGCAAAGGCGTCGGGCCGCGAACAAGCCCTTCTTGCCCGCGTCCAGACCCAAGGTGATACGTTTTACCGGGGTCACGAAGGCGGATTTGCAGCTGAAGCTGCGGTTGAGGCCGCGCGCCGGATCGACGCGCTGGATGGCGCGTGCTTCGCCGGGATTACCACCTTCCCAGCGCAGCTTTACGATCATGCCAGCCGTAGAGTGCGCCATACCCCGAACTTGGCCACCCTGCAGCGCACCGCAGATGCGCTACGCCGGGCTGGCTTTTCAGACCTTGAAATCAACGCCCCCGGCACGACATCGCTGGTCACCTTGCAGGCACTGGCCGAAGCAGGCGCGACGCAGGTGGAGCCGGGCAATGGTCTGCATGGCACGACGCCGCTGCATGCAGTGGATGACCTGCCAGAACGTCCCGCCGTTCTTTATCTGACCGAAGTCAGCCACCTGCACGCTGGTCGCGCCTATTGCTTTGGCGGCGGGCTCTACATTGATCCGGTGTTCCCGGAATATGATGTGCAGGCTTTGGTTGGCCCTGAACCGACCGTTGATGCCGCATCCTTGCGGTCGGTTGAAATCCCGCCCCCTGCTGCGATTGACTACTACGGCATGATCGACGCCACCGGGCCAACGCCACCGCGCACCGGCGACACCGTTGTTTTCGGCTTCCGCGGCCAGGCCTTCGTCACTCGCGCCTATTCCGTGGGGATCGCCGGAATCTCGACTGGCAACCCGCAGGTCATATCCATTGAGAATATTTTTGGTCAGCCAGAGCCCTGGCCCCGTTTGCGTAAGGCAATATCATGACCCCAGTTCTGCAACTCAAGAACATCCGCAAGTCATTCGGTGGTGTCACCGCGATTCAGGACTTCTCGCTTGACCTTAATGCGGGGGAAGTGGTGGCTCTGGTAGGAGACAATGGCGCCGGCAAATCCACACTGATCAAGATGATCTCGGGCGTTTACCCCCCATCCTCGGGCGAGATCCTGCTGGATGGTGAACCCGCCAGCTTTGCCGATGCCTCAGTTGCGCGCGAGCGTGGGATCGAAGTGGTCTATCAGGACCTTGCCCTTGCCGACCAACAGACGGTCTACATGAACCTCTTTCTGGGCCGCGAACCCGTGAAAGGCCCACTTCGCCTGCTGGATCGTAAACGGATGATCGCGGAAACCGAGGCTCTGGTGAAGGAACTTGATGTGCGCATCCCTTCGGCCTCCGCTACCATCCGCGACCTGTCGGGTGGTCAAAGGCAGGGTGTCGCCATTGCGCGCGCCACACATTGGGCCAAAAAGCTCGTCCTTCTCGATGAACCCACAGCAGCACTTGGGGTTGCCGAAACCGCACGGGTTGAGGCGACAATTGAGGCGCTGAAGCTACGTAAACTTGCTATTTTCATCATCTCGCATAGCCTTGATCAGGTATTCCGCCTGTCTGATCGCATCTGTGTCCTGCGCCGGGGTCAGCAGATTGGCATCAGGGAAACGGCCAAGACCGACAAGAACGAAATCATCGCCATGATCACAGGGGTTGCGGCATGAACGGCCCGGGACACCTGATGGTCGCTGAAGGTACAGAAATTCCTGCAGCGATCGAAGAGGGCTGATGGAGTGGATGCCCCCTCCCGACGGCATCGCAATGTGCACCTCAAGGCATCGCGAACCTAGCCCTGTTGGCGAAGACTATTGAAGATCACGAAGCCGGCCTCGAGCTTATCGTTGTAGAGACCGGCCGACTGTATCTGGACCAAATCGAGGCGCTGTCCTCGCGCATCGCGTCGCTGGTGGCCTGAACCCTAATATCCCTCCAGTGTTAGGGAGCAGAGCAATCAGAGCAGTGATCTTCTTGCCTCAAAGCTAGGAAAGAAGGTGTCTAGAAATCTCGGGGCTATTCAAACGAACGTCCGACGAGCCAATATCCCGGACGATGCGTGATCCGTTTCCAGCGGGCGATGATCTCGCCGGCAACAAGCGAGACGGGTCAAATTTGCCTGACGAGCTTTGCTTTCGATGATCCATCAGTTCATCGCTGGACGGACGTGGAAAACGCGGGGATTTTCGGCAATTGCAGAGGCAAAAATCAGCAAGTGCACAAATGTTGCGCGCCGCAGCATCTGTGCGATGGATTCATGCAGTTTCAGTGGCTGATTTTGAAATTATGCTTTCAATCTCAGGTTTGCGAGACTAAACTGGAAGGAATAGCGGCACCTGAGCCCCGTTTCGATCGCGTCCATGACGCGCATCGGCGGGGCTTTTTGCATTGGGAATCGGATGAAGCGAATCGTAGACATTGGTGTGCTTTTGTCACGCAGCGGCATGTATGCCGCCTTGTCGCGGGCTAGCCGCGACGGCGTGTTTCGTGGCGTCGAGGAGGTCAATGCCGATCCGGGGCTCGATGTATCCTTTCGCGTCACCGAACGCGACCCTGACGGACGGCTTGACCGTTATGCGCCTCTCTGCCGCGAAATCCTGCGTGGCTCCGGCGTGCGCCATATCTTCGGCTGCATCACATCCGCAAGTCGCAAGGAGGTCATTCCTGAACTCGAGCGCTTCGACGGAATCTTGTGGTACCCAGTGCCTTATGAGGGATTTGAGGCGTCCGAGCGGGTTGCCTACATGCATGCCTGCCCGAACCAGCATCTGCTGCCGCTTTTGGACTGGGCGCTGCCCACGCTGGGAAAGCGCGCCTATCTCGTCGGCTCCAATTATATCTGGGGCTGGGAGATGGCGCAGATCGCGCGCGAAAAGATCGCAGCTGCGGGCGGACAGGTCCTGGGCGATCGCTACCTTCCCATCGGTGACACCGAACTCGACCACATCATCAGTGATATAAGGGCATTGAAGCCGAGCTTCATACTGAATTCGCTCGTCGGCGACAGCGCTTACGCCTTTCTGGCGCGGCTCGCCCAGTTAAAGCAAGAGGCCGAATTCGTCGATGGCTTGACCGTGCTGTCGTGCAACTTCACCGAATGCGAGATCGAGGCGGCAGGCGAGGCGGCCGAAGGGCTGGTTTCGGCCGGTCCGTGGTTCGAGCCAGACGGCGGGAGGGGCGGATCGTTTTACGAGATGGCGCGCCAGTCCGTGCATGAACTGGCCCTGCTTCTGCATGGTCGCGCCGAGGCAGAAGAGCTTCCCCTGGCGGAACTCCTGCACACGGCGCTCAAGGCGGGCCGCACGACGCGCCTTGATCCCGTGCACCTGCATGCGCGCCAGCCGGCGATTGTCGCGCGTCTGGAAAATGGTCGGTTTCAGGAGATCAGGCGACTGCCTGTGATGCGTGCCGATCCATACCTCACGCAAAGGACGCAGCCCGCCTATTCGGGCTCCCACTTGAAGGTGGTGTCATGACCCGCATCAGGACAGAAAATCTGGGTGGAGCAACCGCGTGGATCCTGCACCGACCTCACCCTTCCGTAAATGGGCTTGTCCGCCAACTCGGGGTCATTGGCCTTGAGGTCCACGAGGTCTGGCCCGAGCTTCCGGTCGAGACGATCGAGGCAGACTTCATCTTCTACGATGCAGACATGGGCCACGACGAGCAGTTCCCCTGGACGCCCGGACAGTCACCCATGCCGATGATCGCGCTTATCGGATCGGAAGCGCCGGGCCGCTTGCGCTGGGCTATGGAAATGGGCGCGCACGCCCAGCTCCTGAAGCCGATGAGCGACAAGGGCGTCTATGCCGCTCTTCTCGTCGCGCGCAGCAATTTCGATCGGGCCAAGGCCTCCGAAGCCCTGATCGCCGATCTGCAGAGCCGCCTTTCGGCACGTCAGACGATCGTGCGCGCCGTCATGCTCTTCGTGATGAAGGGCAAGACGGAAGCCGAGGCCTATGACCTTCTGCGTCAGACCGCGATGGCTTGGCGCGTGACGATCGAGATTGCCGCCGAGCGGCTGGTGGCTAATCACTCGCATGAAAGGGGTGCCGACGATGGCAGACGCATCGATCCCGCCTGAATCCTTGGCCGCACCGGAAAGCGGGCCATCCGTGTGGCGGCAACTGGCTGAACGCAAGCTGGCGCTATTGGGGCTCCTGATCACCTTTGTCTGCGTCGGTGGCGCGATCTTCGCCCCGTTGCTTGCACCCTTCGATCCCTACGAGCAATTCTTTGACGGCCTCACCATCGAAGGCGCGCCCTTGCCGCCGAACACGATGTTCTGGTTCGGCACGGATCTTCTGGGCAGAGACCTGTTCTCACGCATCCTGTATGGCGCGCAGACCTCGCTCGTGATCGGGCTGGTTGCCAACGGAACCGCCTTGCTGATCGGCACGCTGGTCGGCGTGACCGCGGGTTACTTCCGCGGCATCATCGGTGCGGTGCTGATGCGCTTCACCGATCTGATGATGGCCTTTCCGGCACTGCTCCTGGCGATCTGTCTGGCTGCGATCTTCTCCCCGTCCCTCTGGATCGTTGCGATGGTGATTGCCTTTGTGAACTGGGTCCAGACGGCACGCGTGATCTTCACGCAGACCTCCTCGCTCGCCGAACGCGACTATATCGCGGCGGAAAAGACGCTTGGCGCCGGCCATGGGCGCATCCTGTTCAAGCACATCCTGCCACATCTGATCCCGACTTTGATCGTCTGGGGGACGCTTGGAATCTCCACCACCGTCCTCTTGGAGGCGACCTTGTCGTTCCTCGGCATCGGTGTTCAACCGCCGATTCCCTCCTGGGGCAACATCATCTTCGAGAACCAGACCTACTTCCAGTCTGCACCTTGGCTGGTCTTCATTCCCGGGGCGGCGATCCTGTTGCTGGCGCTTGCGTTCAACCTCGTCGGCGACGCGCTACGCGACATTCTCGATCCGACACAACAGGGGCGTGACTGATGGCTGCCTATATCCTCAGACGCCTGGTTCAGTCGGCGCTTATCCTGCTCGGCGTGTCCTTCATCACCTTCGTCCTTCTTTACGTCCTGCCGGCAGACCCGGTCCGTCAGATCGCCGGTCGCTCCGCAACAGCTGCAACTGTCGAGAGCATTCGCCAGCAGCTCGGGCTGGATCAGCCGTTTCTCGTGCAGTACGGCAACTATCTCTTGAACCTCGTCCAGGGCGATTTCGGACGCTCTTATCTTCAGAAAACGGAAGTCGCCGAGCTCCTGTTCTCGCGCCTGCCGGCAACCTTGCTCCTGCTCGTTGCAGCGATCGGTTGCGAGCTCCTGATCGGCCTGCCGCTCGGCATCGTGGCTGCGCTCAATCGCGGCAAGGCGATCGACAACGGGCTGATGCTAACGAGCTTCCTGACGGTCTCTGCGCCGCAATTCGTCGTGGCGCTGTTGTTGCTGTTCGTCTTTGCGGTGAAGCTCGGCTGGTTCCCGATCGGCGGATACGGCACCTTCGCCCATCTCGTTTTGCCGGCCGTGACACTCGGTATTCTCGGCTCGGGCTGGTACTCGCGCATCATGCGATCCTCCATGGTCGACGTATTGCGGGCCGACTTCATCCGTACCGCCCGCGCCAAGGGCCTCGGCCGCAGCAGGGTCATTCTTGGACATGCCCTGCCCAACGCCATCCTGCCGATCATCGCGATGATCGGTATCGACATCGGCCTCTTCATGTCCGGCATTGTCGTTGTCGAAAGTGTCTTTGGCTGGCCCGGTATCGGTCAGCTGGCCTGGCAAGCGATCCAGCGCGTCGACATCCCGATCATCATGGGCGTCACGCTCGTCTCTGCCTGCGGCATCGTCATCGGCAACCTGATCGCCGACCTGATTTCGCCGCTCATCGATCCGCGCATCAAGCTGCGCTGAAACCGTCAACCCACAGGAGTAAGGCCTATGAAGAAGCTTATCCTTTCAACTGCGCTCGCAACCCTCATGGCCCTGCCGGCCTTTGCGCCGGCCACGGCCCAGGAACCGAAGCATGGTGGCAATATGGTCGTTACGTATAAGGACGATGTCGCGACGCTCGATCCGGCGATCGGTTATGACTGGCAGAACTGGTCGATGATCAAGTCGGTCTTCGACGGTCTCATGGACTACGAACCCGGCACCACCAACCTGCGTCCGGGTCTTGCCGAAAGCCATGAGATTTCCGAGGACGGCTTGACCTATACATTCAAGCTGCGCCCCGGCGTCAAGTTTCACAATGGCCGCGAACTCGTGGCTGACGACGTCGTCTACTCGATCAACCGCGTGATCAACCCGGCCACGCAGTCACCCGGCCAGGGCTTCTTTGCGATGATCGACGGCTATGACGCCGCTGCTGAGGGCGAGGCCGAGACCGTCTCGGGCGTGTCTGCGCCCGATGCCAGCACTGTCGTCTTCAAGCTGTCGCGTCCGGACGCAACTTTCCTGCACGTCATGGCGCTCAACTTCTCGTTTGTCGTTCCGAAGGAAGCGGTCGAGGAAGCCGGAGCAGATTTCGGCAAGAAGCCGGTCGGCACAGGGGCATTCAAGTTGACCGAATGGACGCTCGGCCAGCGCCTCGTCTTCGAGAAGAACGCCGATTATTGGATCTCGGGCGTTCCCTATCTCGACAGCTTCACGGTTGAAGTCGGTCAGGAGCCGGTCGTCGCCTTGCTGCGGGCACAGAACGGTGAGGTCGATATCCCAGGTGACGGCATTCCGCCGGCCAAGTTCGTCGAAGTGATGCAGGATGAGGCGCAGAAAAGCCTCGTGGTCGAAGGCGGCCAGTTGCATACCGGCTACATCACCATGAATGTCACGAAGGCGCCGTTCGACAAGGTCGAGGTACGCCGTGCCGTGAACATGGCGATCAACAAGGATCGCATTGTTCAGGTTATCAATGGACGTGCCGTTCCGGCAACCCAGCCGCTTCCGCCATCCATGCCGGGCTACACTCAAGCTTACGAGGGCTACAAGTTCGACCAGGAAGGCGCAAAGAAGCTCCTGGCCGAGGCCGGTTACGCAGAGGGGTTTGAGACCGAACTCTTCGTCATGAACACCGATCCGAACCCGCGTATCGCCCAGGCGATCCAGCAGGATCTGAAGGCAATCGGCATCAACGCCTCGATCAAGTCCCTGGCGCAAGCCAATGTGATCGAGGCAGGCGGTGCCGGCAATGCGCCGATGATCTGGTCCGGCGGTATGGCCTGGATCGCCGACTTCCCGGATCCGGCAAACTTCTACGGGCCGATCCTTGGATGCGGCGGTGCCGGCGAAGGTGGCTGGAACTGGTCGAAATACTGCAACGCGGACCTCGACAAGATGGCCGCAGACGCCGATTCCATCGTCGATCCTGCAAAGGTGGACGAACGCCTCGCCAAATGGTCCGACATCTACATGAAGGTGATGGAAGACGCGCCCTGGGCGCCGGTGTTCAACGAGCAGCGCTATACGATGAAGTCTGCCCGCATGGGGGGTGATAACGCCCTGTATGTCGATCCGGTGTCCATCCCGGTCAACTACGACTACGTCTTCATCAAGGAGTGATGCAGCCATGTGCAAGCACTGCAATCACACGATCCACGCCCATCAGCACCATTTCGGCTGGGACAATTCCTTTGCTCCGGCACTCAATGCTGCACCGGGCGAGACGATCCTGTTCCAGTGCCTTGACAGTTCTGGGGGCCAACTTGGCCCCCAGTCCACCGTCGAGGATGTGCAGGCGCTCGATTTCGCCAAGATCAACCCGGTGTCGGGTCCGATCTATGTCGATGGTGCGAAGCCCGGTGACGTGCTGAAGGTGACCATCGAGAGCTTCACGCCGCAGCTTCGTGACGGCGCCGGCTTCGGCTGGACAGCGAACATCCCGGGCTTCGGGCTGCTGGCCGACCAGTTCACCGTGCCTGCGCTCAATGTCTGGAAGTTTGACGCGACGAGCATGGAGCCCGCGCTGTTTGGCAAGACCGCGCGCGTGCCTCTCAAGCCCTTTGCGGGAACGATCGGCAATGCGCTTGCCGAGAACGGTCATCATACGGTTGTGCCGCCGCGGCGTGTGGGCGGCAATCTTGATATCCGCGATCTTTCCGCTGGAACGACGCTTTATCTGCCGGTCGAGGTCGAGGGTGCGCTGTTTTCTGTTGGCGATACCCACGCCGCTCAGGGCGATGGTGAGGTTTGCGGCACGGCCATCGAAAGTCCCTTCGATGTCGTTTTGACACTTGACCTGATCAAGGATCAGCCACTGAAGATGCCGCGTTTCACGACGCCAGGGCCGGTCACGCGTCATCTCGATTCCAAGGGCTATGAGGTGACGACCGGCATCGGTCCGGACCTATGGGCTGCGGCGAGGGATGCCGTCTCCGGCATGGTCGATCTTCTCGCAACGACGCAGAAGATGGATCCTGTCGACGCCTATATGCTCGTCTCGACCTGCGGTGATCTTCGGATTTCCGAAATCGTCGACATGCCGAATGTCGTGGTGAGCTTCTACTTCCCGAGGGCCGTCTTCGAATGACCGCATCCATGCTTTCTCCCGTGGCCGAGCCAATGGCTGACGTCGTCTTGTCGGTTCGCGACCTGCAGGTGTCTGCCCGCTCGGACCAGGGACTTGTCCCGCTGGTCGATGGGCTGAGCTTTGACCTGCATCGAGGTGAGACCCTTGCGATCGCGGGAGAAAGCGGTTCGGGCAAGTCGATAACCTCGCTGGCCTGCATGGGCCTTTTGCCCGAACCCGGGGTGCGGGTGACAGGCGGTTCAATCCGCTTCGAGGACACCGAACTGACGACCCTGCCGGAAAAGCGGATGCAGGCGATGCGCGGCGCGCGCATCGCCATGATCTTCCAGGAGCCGATGACCGCGCTCAATCCGGTCATGAGCATTGGCCGCCAATTGATCGAAGCGATCCGCGCGCACGAGCCGCTATCGGTATCGCAGGCGCGCGCCCGCGCGCTCGAAGCGGTCAAGGCGGTGCGTCTCTCGCAACCGGAGAAGCGGCTTGAGCAATATCCGCATGAACTCTCTGGCGGCATGCGGCAACGCGTCATGATCGCCATGGCAATTGCGCTGCGACCCGCCGTTCTCATTGCCGACGAGCCGACAACGGCGCTCGATGTCACGGTTCAGCGTGAAGTTCTCGATCTGCTGCGCGACCTGCAGAAGGAGCTGGGGACCGCCGTCATCCTGATTACCCATGACATGGGCGTTGTTGCCGAAATGGCCGATCGCGTGATTGTCATGCGCAAGGGGCAGATGATCGAGGCCGCGGGCACGGTCGATCTCTTCGATGCGCCGAAAGACCAATACACGCGCGATTTGCTTGCGGCGGTGCCGCGCATCGGGGGCGGGGCTGAGCGTCCCGCTCTTGAGACCCGCGATGTGCTCGTGCGTTATGACGATGTATCGGTGAATTTCCCAATACGTGCGGGGCTTCTTGGACGGGTTGCGGCGCGTGTGCATGCGGTCGAGCATGTTTCGCTGGAGATATACCGTGGCGAAACTCTGTCGCTCGTCGGCGAATCCGGCTGCGGGAAGTCGACAATGGCAAAGGCGCTGGTCGGACTGGTGCCCCACGACGGCCGCATCGAGATCAACGGTCAGGCCATGGGGGAACTTCGCGCTGCCGGCCGCAAGGCGATCCGGCGCGATTTACAGATCGTCTTCCAGGACCCCATGGCAGCGCTTGATGCTCGCATGACCGTCGGCGAGCTTATCCGCGAACCGCTTGTTATCCACGGGATTGGAACGCCGGCCGAGCAGAAGGCACGCGTGCGCGAGCTCCTGGAGCGCGTGGAGATGTCGCCGAGCGTCTACAATCGCTATCCGCACCAGTTTTCCGGTGGTCAGCGTCAGCGCATTTGCATCGCGCGCGCCTTGGCTCTGAAACCGAAGCTGATCGTCTGTGATGAAAGCGTCGCTGCCTTGGACGTGTCGATCCAGGCAAAGGTGCTTGACCTTCTGCGCGACCTGCAGAAGGAAAGCGGCGTGACTTATCTCTTTATCAGTCACGACATGGCAGTGGTGGAGAATATCTCCGATCGTGTCGCGGTCATGTATCTTGGCCAGATCGTGGAAATGGGGACGCGCGCGCAGCTTTTCGGCAATCCGCAGCATCCATACACCAGGCGCCTCTTGGAAGCCGTCCCTGTTCCGGACCCGCGCCGAAAGAGATTGGCCGCTCCCCGCCTGGCGGGTGAGATCCCGAGCCCGGTGTGGAACGTCGGCGTACAGCCAGAGCGGGTCACGTTGGTCGATATCGGCCATGGCCACCTCGTGGCAGATCTCGGCTAGATCACGGGCGCCCGCACCGCGGATTTCGATCACTCTGCTTGTGTGACCAAAACTGGCTTGTCGTCAGAGCAGGACTTTGACCGAACTTCGTTCTTTACCCTCAATGGTGGCGACTTACCTGCCTTGTCCTCGCGCTTGTACAGCATGATGTGCGGGAACGGGATTTCTACGCCTCGGCGGTCGAAGACCTGCTTGATCAGCTCGTTGTAAGCGCGGCCGGTTGCCCAGTGGCCGCCGGGAACGGTCTTGATGCGCGCGCACCTTGACGGGGCTGTCGCCGAAAGCGGTTACGCCATGCATCTCGAGCCGGTCGATGATCATCTCCCGCCATTCGGTCTGCATCAAAAGGTCGAACGCCTCGTGTATCGCCTCCTTCACCTCGGCGATGTCCTCTCGCCAGGCGACGCCGATCTCGGCGCAGAACAGCCCGCCGCGCTACCCTCAATCCAAGACCTGCCTGAGATCCTCGACGTCATAGGGCTTAGCAAGCCACTTCACCTGCGTACCAAGTTGCGCACCATCTTTCAGATCAGAGGCGGACAGGCCCGACGCGATGATGATGCGAATGGCCGGCCATCGCGTCTGTACCTCTTGAGCCAAAGATGTTCCTGACACATCCGGCAGCCCGATGTCCGTTATCATCACGTCAATCGCATTCTCCTGCAGAATTGCCATGGCTTTGGCTGCCGTTCCCGCCTCGAAGACGGTATGACCAAAGTCCGAAACCATATCACTCGCGGCCATAAGGATGAGTGGTTCGTCTTCAACCAGAAGAACACTGAGCGTGCGCGCTTCATCTTGTTTTTGGGCTGAGCCTATATCCAGCTTTGGCGCGCGCCTGCTGTCACGATCCAGGCAGGCTCTTACACGATGGGCCAATTCGTCTCGGGTATAGGGTTTGCTTAAGAGCTCGACGCTTTCGTCCAGACGGCCGCCGTGGACGATCGAGTTTTCGGTGTATCCGGATGTGAACAGAACCGCCAATCCGGGAATGAGCTCTTGAGCGCGTTTGGCCATTTCGTGGCTCTTCAACGGACCCGGCATAACGACATCTGTAAACAAGAGATCGATTGGCATCCCGCTCTCGACGATTGCCAGGCCGCTTGTCGCGTCTCTTGCGCGCAACACTTTGTATTCGAGATCGACCAGCAGTTCGACGACAGTCGCACGCACATCGTCGTCATCCTCGATCACGAGGATGGTTTCGCTGCCACCGCGAGCCGGACCTGTCCAGGTAACCGAGGTGATGGCCTCCTGTTGCCGTATCCGCGGCAGATAAATGCGGAATGTCGTGCCTTCCCCCAATTCACTATAGACTTTGATGTGTCCGTTGGACTGCTTCACCAGACCGTAGACCATGCTCAGTCCGAGACCGGTTCCCTGTCCTGGCGGCTTGGTGGTGAAGAAAGGTTCGAAGACCTGGTCAATGATGTCTTGCGACATGCCTGATCCCGTGTCGGTGACAGCTATAAGGACATACTGTCCGGGCTCGATGTCTGGGTGTTGGCGCGCATACCTGTCATCCAAATAGGCGTTGCCCGCTTCAATTGTGAGCTTGCCGTGTCCGTTCATGGCGTCACGGGCGTTTATTGCCAGGTTGAGAATCGCACTTTCGACCTGTGTTTCATCGACCAGTGCATTCCACAGACCACCCGCAATGATTGTCTCAACTTCGACCCCCTCGCCGAGGGCTCGTCGAAGAAGATCATCCATGCCTCGCACCAGCCTGCCCAGGTTGATGACTTTTGGTGCCAGGGGCTGCCTGCGCCCGAACGCAAGCAACTGTGCTGCTAGCTTTGCACCACGAGACACCCCGGCAATTGCGTTCTGCACCCGCTGCTCGGCGCGGATATTTCCGGCGACATCCTGGGTCAGAAGTTGCAGATTGCCGCCGATGACCTGGAGCAGGTTGTTGAAGTCGTGCGCAATTCCACCCGTGAGTTTACCGACGGCTTCCATCTTCTGGGCTTGCCGTAGCTGACCCTCAATGGCCTCTCTTTCAGCGATCGTTTCATCGACCCGTTTCTGAAGGGCTGCATTGAAATTCTCAAGTGCGGCGCGCGCTTCGATCTCGGCGGTGATGTTACGGGCTTCAATGACCGTCCCAATCGCGACTCCATTGGCGTCGAGGATCGGGCTTGCAGTGAAGCCCACGGGATAGAAGCTGCCATCCTTATGGATAAACGTCTCCTCACCCTGCACCCGATGCTCTTCCGGGAACGCCCGGTCGATTGCACACTCATGCAGCGGGAACGGCCGTCCGTCCGGATAGGTGTGATGAATGACGTCATGAAGCGGACGTCCCTTTGTCTCTTCGAACGTGTATCCCGTCAGTCGTTCCGCTGCCGGGTTCATGTAGACGCATTCCTGGCGATGATCCATCAGGAACACCGCCATGGTGGTGTTATCGAGGACAGTATCCAGACGCTGCGAGACTTGTTCCAGTGCGCGAAGTGCTGCGTCACGCTCCGTCGTATCCTCAATCGCCGCAAAGAAAACGGGGCGATTCTCGTCCTGCAGGAGCTGTAGCGATACCGAGACGTTGTAATCGCTACCATTCTTGCGCCGGTGCACAGTGTTAAACTGTTGGATCAGCTTTTCACCTGAGCGAAGCGGGGCAAGCAACGCGTCGAATTGTTCCGGCGACACCTCCGGCTTGATGTCGATTGGGGTGATCTCTCGCAACTCGTCCATGGTGTAGCCGAGATTTTTTCGGGCCCCCCGATTAACCAGGACGAAGTTGAGAGAATGCGCGTCAAAGACAAAGATTTCGCTGGCAGCATCCTCGACGATCCGCCCGAGCCGCTCGCTGGCCGAAGATGACGTCAAGCGGTGCAATTCGGCAGAGGCGCGTCCTGCATAGAATAACAGCGTCTCCTGCGGCTGCCGCGTAGGATCAAGTGGTTCGTCGTTGACAAGTGCGAGCAGTCCGATGCTGCGCCCGTCCGTCCCTTTCAGTGGTACCCCGAGATAGCTCTCAGCGCCGATCTCTGCCAGAAGCGGATCTTTGGGGAACAGCCTGGATACATCGGCAGGGTAGTGGCACATTTCATCGCCAAGTACCTTTGCGCAGGGTGTGCCATCCAAATCGTACTCAAAGTAGTTCTGTCGACGGCCATCACCCCAGGCAGACAGAACCCTTGCCCGTAAAGGATTGTTCGGGTGAAGGTCGCATAGCAGAACCCACCGTGCGCCCAGCGCCTCAGCCAACCCCTCGACAAGCCCATCCAGGAACGGCCTCCCGATCAACTGCGAGCATTCAATCAGTCTCTGTCTGGCAGCATCGGCGCGTTTGCGAGCAGTCATGTCACGCGCAATCTGCGAAGCGCCTAGCACCTTGCCGTCCTGATCTTTGATCGGCGAGACGGTGAGCGAGATGTCCAGCAACTCGCCATCCTTGCGCAGCCGTTGTGTTTCTAGATGATTCACGCTCCCAGAACGGCCAACCCGAGCAAGGATCTCATCTTCCTCTGCATGGCGCTCGGCAGGGATGACCTGGCTGACGTGGTGCCCGATCATTTCGTCGGAGCAATAGCCGAACAATTTGGTGGCGCCCAAATTCCAACTTGTGACGATGCCGTTGAGCGAAATGCTGATAATCGCATCATCGCAATGCGCCACGATCGCCTCGAAGCTAGTTTCGTCGGATGCGTTCTCAAAGGTCTCAGTCAATGGTCTGTCTCATTGTAAGGCCCAGAGGCTTCAGCATCTGAGGAAATTTGGCGGCACTTAAGGAGAGTAATGCTCCGATACTGACAACCTAGTTATGACAGAAAGAGCAGATGGTACAACGATTTGTCGGACCTACCTCGGTCGGACCAGCGCCGAGCTTGCCGCACCGCAGAGCCCCTGGCTGCGGAGGCGGTAGCAATGGCAGCGTGGCTAGGCTGGGCATGACGCAGCACGAGCCCCTCCTTCGCTGCAAATGACATGAATGTGGTTGGGACCGAGTGCCCGAACGATGTCTGCCTGGGTTCTCGGGCGTGTTTAACGCTAACGGCCGCTTTCGGAAATGATTGCCGCCTAGCGCCTTTATGTAAGTCGTGCAGCTTGTCGTCACACGCAACTAGAAGTGGACATTCGTCCGAGCAAGCTGATCGCCTCCGGAAGGCTGGTGGAGGGTGAATTCCTAGCAGTCATCTCGTTCTGCTCTAGAGATCGAATGCTGACTCGCCATCGATCGCGAACAAGCATCCGTCGGCTGTCGCAACTTGGGAACCATTGAGACATTGAAAGGTTGGGCACCCGATACTTCACAGATTTGGATGGTTCCCCAATGCCCAGCGAAAAGACGTTGTACGACCTGTTCCTTGATACGCTCAAGGACATCTATTTTGCCGAAAAGCAGATCCTGAAGGCGTTGCCGAAGATGGCGCGGGCAGCCCAGTCCGAAGAGGGCAAGGCTGGCTTCCTGCAGCACCGCGACGAAACCCAGGGCCAGATCGAGCGCCTGGAACAGGTGTTCGAATTGCTCGGCAAGTCGCCGCGCGGCAAGACCTGCGAAGCCATACAGGGCATCCTCGCCGAGGGCGAAGAGATCATGGAAGACTACAAGGGGACTGCTGCCCTTGATGCGGGTATCATCTCATCGGCGCAGGCTGTCGAGCATTATGAGATCGCCCGCTACGGCACGCTCAAGTCCTGGGCGAAGCAGCTCGGTATGAAGGAAGCGATCCCGTTGCTGGATGCCAATCTCCAGGAAGAGATTGCGACCGATCAGAAACTGACGGCACTCGGCGAGGCGTCGGCAAACGTCAAGAGCATGAAGAAGGCCAGCTAAGCTGCCTCCAATGACTGAAAGACCGCCCGTTTGAGGCGGTCTTTTGCTTTCCAAGCGGCTTTCCTCACCACCATCAGAGCGCGTGCTCCAGGAGTTCTCCATGGCCAAGACATCAACCCGTGGGTCCGTTGGGTCCAAAACTGTGACTGCCAAGATCCACGACCAGACGATGCAGCGCGGCGAAGGCGGCGAACTGCATCAGATCGCCGAGGATGACGCGCCCCTGCTGACGACAGCTCAGGGCGGCCCGGTTTCCGACGACCAGAATTCTCTGCGCGTTGGGCCACGTGGTCCTCTGGTGATGGATGATTTCCATTTCCGCGAGAAGATCTTCCACTTCGACCACGAGCGCATTCCCGAGCGGGTGGTGCATGCCCGTGGCTATGGCGCGCACGGCTATTTCGAAACCTACGAGTCTCTTGCGGACTATACAAAGGCCGATCTCTTTCAGCGTCCCGGAGAGAAGACCGAAGCCTTCGTTCGTTTCTCGACCGTTGCCGGCAACAAGGGCTCCGCCGACCTTGCCCGCGATGTCCGCGGCTTCGCGGTCAAGCTCTATACCCAGGAGGGCAACTGGGATCTGGTCGGCAACAACATCCCGGTCTTCTTCATTCAGGATGCCATCAAGTTCCCGGATCTGATCCATGCCGCCAAGCAGGAGCCGGATCGGGCATTCCCGCAGGCGCAGACCGCCCATGACACTTTCTGGGATTTCATCAGCCTGACGCCGGAAAGCATGAACATGGTCATGTGGATCATGTCGGACCGGACGATCCCGCGCTCCTTCCGCTTCATGGAAGGTTTCGGCGTTCACACCTTCCGCTTCGTCAACGAGAAGGACGAGTCCACCTTCGTCAAATTCCACTGGAAGCCGAAGCTGGGTCTCCAGTCGGTGGCCTGGAACGAGGCCGTGAAGATCAACGGCGCAGATCCGGATTTCCATCGCCGCGATCTCTGGCAATCCATTCAGTCCGGCAATTTCCCGGAATGGGAATTGCAGGTTCAGCTCTTCGATCAGGAGTTTGCCGACAGCTTCGACTTCGACGTGCTCGACCCGACCAAGATCATTCCCGAAGAAATCCTCCCGCCTGTGGCCATTGGCCGGCTAGTGCTCGATCGCATGCCCGACAACTTCTTTGCGGAGACCGAACAGGTTGCCTTCATGACGCAGAACGTTCCGCCGGGCATTGATTTCAGCAATGATCCACTGCTGCAGGGCCGAAACTTCTCCTATCTCGACACGCAGCTCAAGCGCTTGGGTGGGCCGAATTTCACCCATTTGCCGATCAATGCGCCCAAGTGTCCGTTTGCCACCTTCCAGCAGGACGGCCACATGGCGATGCGAAATCCCGTAGGCAGAGCGAATTACCAGCCGAACTCTTTTGGCGAAGGGCCGAGGGAATCGCCGACGCGTGGCTATCGCCATTTCTCGGCTGAAGAGCAGGGCACCAAGGCACGTCTGCGCCCCGAAAGCTTTGCCGACCACTATAGCCAGGCGCGGCAGTTCTACATCAGCCAGACGCCCTCGGAGCAGCGCCATATCGCGGCGGCCCTGACCTTCGAACTGAGCAAGGTGGAAACCGCCGTAATCCGTGAGCGCATGGTCTCCCATCTTCTCAACATCGATGAGACGCTGGCCAATACCGTGGCCCAGAAGCTCGGGTTCAAGTCGATGCCGAAAGCGGCGGATGCAGCGATGCCCACGCGTCAGGATCTGGAGCCGGCACCATCGCTCAGCATCGTGGAACGCGGCCCGAAACGTTTCGAAGGCCGCAAGCTCGGCATCCTGATCACCGATGGCGTCGATGCAAAGCTGCTCAAAGGTCTGACCACGGCGATCACCAAGGAAAAGGCCGTCTTCGAGCTGATTGCGCCGAAGGTCGGCGGCGTCAAGGCGTCGGATGGGACCTGGATCGAGGTCCACCACATGATCGATGGCGGGCCATCGGTCCTCTTCGATGCCGTCGCGCTGCTGACATCGTCAGAGGCGATGGATGACCTCGTCAAGGAGGCAACCGCACGGGATTTCGTCGCGGATGCCTTCCAGCATTGCAAGTTCATCGGCTACGACCCATCGGCCATACCGCTTCTCGAAAAGGCAGGCATTGCGGATGCTCTCGATGAAGGCATCCTCGTCTTGCCCGGCGAGGAAGGTCTTGAAGGCTTCGTGTCCTCCCTTGGCAAACTCAGGGTCTGGGGACGAGAGCCGTCCGTGAAGCTGGGCAAGGCTTCCGTACCGAAGTAACCGGTTCGGCCCCCAGTTGATGGGGGCCAGCCATCGTCTCTGCTTCAGAGCGACCGGGCCTTCGGGTCGTCGCTTGCAAGCAGGCGTGTCATCGCCTCGGTGATGGTGAGGTCGTCGTAAGGCTTGGAGAAGAAGCGGCTTCCGACCGGCAGCATGCTCTCTTCGACGATGGCTGCACCGGAAGCGACAATCAGTTTCAAGGGTGGCCACCGATCGCGGATGTAGTGGGACAGTTTGATACCGTCCATCGTCCCTGGCATCTGGACATCGGTGAATACGAGATCGATGTCTTCCCGTCCTTCGAGAATGCGGATCGCCTCGTCGGCGTCGCCAGCCTCCAGCGCTTCATAGCCCGCCGACAGGACCAGATCGACTGCGCTCATGCGGATTATCGTATTGTCTTCCACGATCAGGACGACGGGTCTGCCGTTCTTCATTGTTCACTCGCTGTATGAGAATGGCTGCAGTTTTGCAGCCTTGGGCGGCTCAGGAACCGATCTGTCCCTATGCCGCCGGCGAAAAGTCGGTCTGAAGTCCTGACCTTTCCGTATGCCTGATCGTCACAACTGTGCCTGGGGAAGCGTCGCTTACCGTCAATTCGCCTTCGAGATTCTTGACGAGCGCCTCGACGATACCGGTGCCTAACCCGGCCTTGGGCGCGTCGTTCCCGATAGGCATTCCAGTTCCGTCGTCGGATATGGAAAGGGTCCAGTCTTTGCCCGAAGACAGATAGTTGATCTCGATCGTTCCGTTCCGATCGTCGCTGAAGGCATGCTTCAGAGCGTTGATCACGAGTTCGGTAACGATCAGACCCAGACTGATAGAGATATCCGCCGGGACGGTGCTGTCATCGACCGTCACCTGGATCGACACCCGCTCGGGCTCCGCGATCATCGATGCGCCGAGACTTTGGCAAAGCTGCGTGAAATAGGCACGTAGCTCAACGCTGCCGCCGGCAGAGGTGGAGAGCTGACGCTGCAGGGCCGCAATCGACATGATGCGGTGACGGGCGTCATGGAGATGCCCACGGACCTCCTCCGACTGAACGCGGCGCGCACTCTGCATGAGGACGCTGGCAATGATCTGCAGGCTGTTGGCGACCCTGTGCTGGACTTCCTGCAGAAGGATGGCCTTGTCGCGAACCAGATCGTCTTTCAGGCGAGCCTCAGCGCGCATGTCGGTCACGTCGGTGATGGCGACAAGCAGGCGGATATGCTCGAGGTCGCCGTCGTCGAGCTTTCGCGCATTGATGATCAACTGTCGCGTTTTCTGGTCCGGACGCTTCAGGTCGATCTCGTAGGCATCGATGCTCACACTGCCGGTGACGGTCGCCGTCAACAAGGAGTCGAGCCTCGGCATTGCCCATTCCCCGTGCCCGAGTTCGCCGAGGCGCTTGCCTGTGACGGAGGCCGTGGCAATCTCGAATGCTCGGCAGAAGGATGCGCTCGCTGCGATGATCCTCAGATCATCGGACAGAAAAAGCAGCGGTTCGTTAGACGATGTCACCACGGCAAGTGTGCTTGCCGCTTCAAAATGCACTGTTGGTGTCTGTGGCATATAGGGGCCCTCAAGGGCCGAAGACTCACGGCGCAAGTCATCACTCGGCAGGAGTGTCGACAGAAACGATGAGGTCAATTCCGACTGGAGGAGGATAACACACCGGATGTGCCTGCCATGCATCATTTGTTTGATTGATTGGTGAAAACGAAGCTGGAGCGCCTGAAGCTTGCTGATTATCAAGCGAATGCGGCGTTCTGCCTCCGGGAGCGACTGAGGGCCTTGGAGTGTCTGTTGAAGGCCGCCTTAGGTCGAGGTGCAACCCGGTTTGTCATGCTCGATGATAACGCATCTAGCCTGAAGACCTTTCCCATCTGCAGTCGGCATAGGTCCGATCAATGTGTCAGATCACTCACCCGCATCCTCAAGGTCACAACGACCCCTCCGGCGGTCCATTCGTGCGCAATAGAGCCCCCGAGGTGACCACTGACGGTGCGGTGGAGAAGCTTGCTTCCATATCCTTCAGGTGAGCGGCTCGGTATGTCTGGCCCGCCCTGCTCGCTCCAGAGGATCTCGACATCCTCTTCGACGGTAGAGCCGGAGATATCGAGCAAACCTTGCTCGGACGACAGGGCGCCGTATTTCAAAGAATTGGTCGCCAACTCGTGGATCACGAGGGCAAGGCTTGTCGCCGCCTTTTCGCCGATCCCCATGCGAGGAACGGCGACACGGATCCGACCTGCGAAGGCGCCGATGTCATCATAAGGCGCCAGCAGAACCGAGAACAGGTCGCCAAGCAGGGCGGCACTTCCCTGACCATTGGGTAGAGGCCGTACCAGGTCATGGGCACGACCCAGCGCGGTCAGTCGCTGGGTCAACTGCTTTGCCATCTCCTCTTTCGTCTCGGTCGTCCGTGACGTGATTGTCGTCAGGCCAGACGCTAGAGCGAGAAGGTTCTTCACCCGGTGGCTCATTTCGCCGGCAAGCAACTCGTGGCCTTCCTCCGCCTGCTTGCGCCCCGTAACATCGAGAAAAATGCCCGACATCTTTCCAGCGGCGGCATCTCCGTTGCTTCCTTGACCCCGTGCCGAAATCCATCGCACATCCGATGCGCTCGTCAGGATTCTAAAGTCGATCTCGAACTGCCCTTCGATGACGCGGGTCGCCATGAAGGCCGTCCTCACGCGGTCGCGATCCGCAGGATGAACCTGCGCGGACAAGTGTTCAAAAGTCAGTATGGTGTCCGGAGAGATGTCCCAGAGTTCGAAGCCTCTGGCATCCATGACGAATTCGTCGTTTTGAACAATCCACGTCCAAAGAGCGACCCCGGCGGAGTCAATCGCGCTTCGCAGTGCTTGCACGTCCCAGTCTGTATGCGTTGGACCGTCGTCGTTCATGCAGGCTCTCCCGTTCGACGGTGCAGCGCATCGATCCACAATCCGTGGACGACCTTACAGGCAAAAGACTGCCAGTGACCAGTCTGTTCCGTTTCCGACGCAATTCCCTGATGCGCATCCGGAATGCGGAGACGAAAACTCGTCGCTTCAAGCGAAGAAGATGCAAAGCGAGCCAACGTCGGAACATTAATCACGCCGTCGTGTTCTTGCTACGAGACTTAGCAACCAGGTCTGCAAAGAGGAAAACCCATGAAAAAGATGATTTTCGCGGCGGCGCTCGTGTGCGCCTCGGCAGTGTCTGCCTATGCCCAGACCACGACGGTTCCGGCCATGGATGGCGACACGCCTGCCGTAGCGACACCGGATACGCCGAATGCTACTGCCCCTGTGGAGGGCGCAAATTCCTTCACCGAGGAACAGGCACGGCAGCGCATTGAAGAGGCAGGCTACACCGGCATTGCCGACCTCATGCTCGACGATCAGGGCATCTGGCAGGCCACGGCGATGAAGGACGGCAAGTCCATGCCGGTCGCCATGGATTACCAGGGCAACGTCGTCTCGAAATAATTTTGCGGAAACGCAGAGAAAGGTCATTCCCATGAAAACCGTTACCGGACTTTTTGACAACTACAATGATGCATCCGCCGCAGTCAGCGCACTGGAAGCGCGTGGCATCCCGTCCGAAGACATCAGCATCGTTTCGAACAATGCCGACAACCGCCACAGGCATGAAGACAACGACAACGGTGCCGCAGAAGGTGCGGGTGCCGGTGCCGGTATCGGCGCTGTCGTTGGTGGTGCCGGTGGTCTTCTCACCGGTCTCGGCATCATGGCCATTCCAGGCGTTGGCCCTGTCGTCGCCGCCGGTTGGCTTGCGGCCACTGCTGCAGGCGCCATTGCCGGTGCAGTTGCCGGTGGTGCAGCAGGCGGATTGATCGGTGCACTCACCGATTCCGGTGTCTCCGAAGATGAGGCCCATGTCTACGCGGAAGGTGTTCGCCGTGGCGGCACACTTGTCACAGCTCGCGTGGATGACGGTATGGAAGCCGAGGCGGAAGCGATCCTCAAGCAGTCCAATCGCGTCGATGCGATGGCGCGGCGCCAGGCCTATTCGGAACAGGGTTGGACGAAGTTCGATCATTCCGCTGATCCCTACGGCCCAGCCGAAATTGAGCAGGAGCGGGACCGCTATCGCGTTCGCACTCTCTAACCAATAACAATCGAGGATCGGCTCACGCCGGTCCTCGAACTCGTTCTGAAACATCATTTATCAACAGGGATGTCGGTTGGCTTTCCGGAACCCCAGAAGGTCACCCATGCGAAGCATTTCCGATACCATCGAGCGGCTCGCTCGTGCCCGAGCGAATGCGCAAGGCGGCACTTACCAGCCGAGCACGTTGACCAGACTGGACGGCCCGGTGCAAAACCCCGGCCAGCTAACGGGCTGGTATCAGTGCCCGGACAACCCGGCTTCGCCACCTGCTCTTGTGGTGGTCCTGCATGGTTGTACGCAGTCGGCAGCCGCTTACGATCATGGATCCGGCTGGTCACGGCTCGCCGAAGACTATGGTTTCGCGGTCCTCTTTCCGGAACAATCCCGCCAGAACAATGCCAATCTCTGCTTCAACTGGTTCCAGAGCAATGACGTCACGCGCGACAAGGGAGAGATCCTGTCGATCCGCGAGATGGTGGCAAGCATGATCGACCTTCACGGCGTCGATCCGCGTCGTGTGTTCGTCACCGGCCTCTCGGCGGGTGGCGCCATGGCCAATGCGCTCCTCGCCTCTTATCCCGAGGTCTTTACCGGTGGTGCGATCATCGCAGGCCTTCCTTTCGGGGTCGCCTCCACGGTGCCGGAAGCATTTGATCGGATGCGGGGGCATGGCCTTCCATCCTCAACGATGCTCGATGCCAAGCTGAGGAACGCCTCAGCCCATGAAGGACCTTGGCCGACGGTATCCGTATGGCACGGAACGACCGACAACACCGTTTCAGACGCAAACTCCCGTGCGATCATCGATCAGTGGCTCGGTGTCCACGGGGCGGACGTGGGATCGAGCGAGGCTCAGCTTCTCGATGGCGGCCACGCGCTGGAAACCTGGAAAGACGCATCCGGCCGTGATGCCATCGAGCATTACCGCATCGTCGGAATGGGTCACGGAACGCCCGTCGATGCGGCTTCCGGATACGGTCGACCAGCTGCTCACATGCTCGATGTCGGGATATCCTCCACCGTGCACATAGCGCGCGCCTGGGGATTGACCCCGTCCTTTGAGCGGAGAGAAAAACCCGCAGCGTCAGATGCGCCAGGCGCTAAGTCGCAGCCTAGTCAACCACAGATGCCTGAGGGAGTTCAGCAGGTCATCGAAGACGCGTTTCGGGCCGCAGGACTGATAAAGTGAAGTCTCACGGATATCAGGCTTTGCTGCCGAGGCTGCCTGCCGATGTCTGCTTCGCATCGAAGCCGCGTGACCACTGCTGCGAGGCTCATGCCCAAGATCGTTAATCCCGGATTTCCGGAGCTTCCTGGCTCCCCAGATGTTGCCAATCATAACCTGCTACGAAATCTGCCGCTGCCAAAGTGCGGATAGTCCGCGAATGAAGGACAAGTCCATGATTAGATTTTTTGCTTGGTCCATGTTCACCACGATGGCGCTAGTCTTAGCTTACTGAAGTATTGCCCGTGCCAAGCGGTGGGCCCGCTTCGAGCGGCGACTAGGTAACTTGCCACCTCTTTATCATGTGGACGGTGTCCAGACTCTCCTGAACAGCCTCGATTGCACTGCGATTGCCAAGATTGTTGACCCGTCTGCACAAATCAACGAAGGCGGCTACGACATCGAGCATGAGCACACCGGCACCAGCCATCACGTGGCCGATCAGATCATCACCACTGTGGTGCGGAAAGCGGGCGCCCTCGCCACCACGGAGGGACCGGCCGATGCAGAATGAACCGATGATCGCGATTCACTCACTTGTTCGCTTCTCTAGACTGGCAGTCCTGGTCCGGGTCCTTCCAAATGTAAAACGCGTTCCAGACGCCCGGCCACGCGTCGAGCACGTAAACGCTCGACCGGTCCCCCCCGGGGTGGGACCAAATTCTTCGCTACAAGACCGACCGAGGCAACTACCCCCAAGGTGATGATGATCAGCGGGACGACGGGCCAATGAAAAAGACGATCGCCAGACATATGAGCAGGCAAGGGCGGTAGATGGTCAGTTTTGTCATGTGTTGCTTCTGATATTCTGCAGGCGGACGATATTGGGGAGCCAAGTTCAGCGCAAGAGTTCATACACCCCGTCGCGCCGACCGAGGGTGGCAGCCCATATCGGCTGCTTAGTGCCCCAATTCGGCCATTCGCGATGCTGGACCTAAATCCCGTAACCGGTCGCTCGCTGCGCCGCCGACGACAAGCCAGTGTCTTTGTACAACCCTTGTCGTCCAAGTCTGACGCGAACAAACTTCGCTGCTGAATCCAGTGAAGATTTCAAATCGTGATCGTTCAACCTGACTGGATATACAATGCTGTCTGATTTGTATTTGACTGCTGCTGACTTGCGATGAGTTGGGTGGCATCCGCTCCGCTCATGGGCCGTCCGAACAGGTATCCCTGGATGAGATCCGGCTTGAGGGCCGAAAGCACAGCCATCTCCTCACGGGTTTCGACGCCCTCGAGCACGCAGCGCAAGTTGAGCTTGGAGCACAGGGCAATGATCGCGGCGACGATTTCGCGCGATGTGAGGCTGTGGGCAACCTTGCGGATGAAGCTCCTGTCGATCTTGACCTTGTCGAGCGGAAGCTGATCGAGATACTGGAAGCTCGAATAGCCAGATCCGAAATCATCGAGTGCGACCCTGCAGCCGCTGCTTCTCAACCTGTCGAGAACAGCGCTCGATGTTGTGAGATCGGACATCACCGCTGTTTCGGTGATCTCGAATTCCAGACGACCCGGCGAAATTTCCTCCTTCATGATCTGACCTAGAAGCGAGAGGACAAAGGTCTGATCCGAAATGTCCCGTGCTGACAGGTTGAAGGACAGACTGATGTCGTCAGGCCATTTCTTCAGCTCCGCCAGGCCCTTGCGGAACAGGATGGCGGTGACCTTCTGAATGAAGCCGGAGCGCTCGGCGACACGGATGAAATCGTCAGGACGGACAAGCCCGAGCCTGGGATTTTGCCAGCGGGCCAGTGCTTCGAAGCTGACGATCCGCTGCCTGCTTGGCGAGTATTGTGGCTGAAACAGCAGGAACAGCTCCTGCTCGAGGTTGCCTTCGCGCAATTCCCGTTCGATGGCGATGGCGTTCTCCATCTCCTTGCTGTCGGTGGTGTCGAAAACGATGCACTGTCCGCGGAACCGGGCCTTGGCTTTGTAGAGAGCAAAGTCGGCCTGCTCGTAGAGCTGTGTGCTCGCCATTCCCATGTCCGGATAGTGCGAGAAACCCGCGGAAGCGCCGACCGAGAGCTCCTGGTTGTCAATGATATAGGGCGCAGTGATCGCCTTTAGCCAACTGCCGGCAAGCGCTCTGACCTGCGATTCTGTGACGTTGCCGGTCAGAACGACGGCAAACTCGTCACCACCGATCCGGCCAATCATGGCCCCCTCGAAATGCAGCTCCGTGGCCCGCGCCACGGAGGCGCGCAACAGGCGGTCGCCCATCGAGTGACCGTACACATCGTTGATGCCCTTGAAGCCGTCGAGATCGAATATGCCCAGCCAGAATGGCGTACGCTGCTCGATCAGCCGGTCGATCTTTTCGAAGATGGCGCGCCTGTTCGGGATCCCGGTCAGCATATCGGCATCCGCAATGGCCCGCGCCTTGACCGTCAGCTCATCGGCCAGCAATCGTGCGTCGATCTGGCGAATGATCGCATGCCTGAGCAGTCCCGTCATACTCACTGAAGCGAAGGCAGTCGCAACTACAATGGAAACATATTCTGCGTAGAGGTCCTCAGGGAGAGACGTGGAGAACCAGTAAAGGGTGGCCAATGTCAGTGGAACGCTAATCATGACCGTGCGCGTCGTGGCGCCGGTGATTGCAAAAATGAAGGCGAGCAACACGAAGTATATGTAACGCGTTTCCACATTGTAGACGAGCAGGTAGCTCAAGAGGTTGAGGTACATGAACAGATGCATGGCCAGATTATGCAATTCGAGCTTGGCCAGAGACATTGTCCGGTTGTTCGCTAGAAGCTTGTGAAACAGATAGAAGCCGAAAGCCGTCGTCGTACTGATGAGGGAGAACGCGACTAGCATAAGGCCGGTCTGTGTCTGCCAGTGCTCCCAGGTGACGAAGAGATAGTAGCCGCAGGCGGGGATCAGGATCGGTCGCAGGATCGGGATATAGGCATCCACCATTGCCTGCTGTCGTGCCGGGTCGGTCGATATCCTGAGCTGATTGAGCAGATTGGCAATTTTCATGGAGAGAGTTTTTTGTTTTCGCCTGATCCGGAAGTTTGGCGCTCTGATGGAGATAAACGCATAGATTTTCCCCGTTTATTGTCTGCCGTCAAAGCGTGTAGTCGCGGTCCAGCCCGACTTTTTGTGATTGTCGGGATATATATCAGTGAGATTTAAAACAGGTTTACGGCATGCCCAATTTGGAGCAGCGCGAAATTTTCCCAAGCCAATGCGTGCGCGATGATCGAAATCGTCAGTCTCAGCAAGGCCTATGGCGCCAGCACGGTTCTGGACGATGTCAGTCTGACGCTTGCCAAAGGCGGGTTGAGGGCGATCATCGGGCCAAACGGCGCGGGCAAGTCCACCCTTCTGTCGATCATCGCGCGCCTGATGCTGCCTGACGCTGGCACGGTTCATCTCGAAGGGCTCGATGTCTTCCAGGCCAAGGGCGAACTGCTCGCCCAGCGCCTTTCGATCCTCAGGCAGGATAACCACATGGCCGCGCGGCTGACCGTCAGCGATCTCGTCGCCTTTGGTCGCTATCCCTATTCGAAGGGACGGCTGACGGTTGCCGACAAGGCAAAGATCGACGAGGCGCTGGCTCATCTGAAACTGCGACCGCTTGCCGATCGATATCTCGATGAACTCTCGGGCGGCCAGAGGCAGCGCGCCTTCTTCGCGATGATCCTGTGTCAGGACAGCGATTACATGCTGTTCGATGAACCGCTCAACAATCTCGATATTCCGCATGGCGTCGCCATGATGGCGCCCTCAAGCAGCCGAGCCGGGATCTCAGCAAAACCCGCAAACGTTGGTGCGCACAAGCTCTTCCCGTTGATCCTCGAGCCTGTCGAACTCCTGGTCAAACCTTGAAATCCGACAGCGGCCTTCCGCCACCCTCTGTCATATCCGGGCGATGATGCTCCCTTGCAATCTCGCCGGTTCTGCTCAGGCTTTGTGATCGAGGAGAGCTTCAGCGAGACGAACTGATCCACCGAGCCCAACAGCCACACATACTGAGCCAGACAGAAGATGGGGTCAGGCAGAAGCATCTCGACACGGCTGCGAATGGTGTGGAGCATGGCTTCATGCCGATACCGATGAGCAGTGACCTCATACAAGTCGAGATCCAAATACGGGGTCATCGATGCGTCGATGATCAGCCAGATGAAGGCTCTGGAGGATGAGAGCCATCGGATGAGGAAGATGTATGCCGAGATGAGCGTGCAGGCCGAGCTTCTGAATGAGGCTCTTGGGAAGTAACGCGGCTATCTCAACGACGGGAGATGGCTGGGCAAGCAGTGGTGGGGGTGCACGGGGTGAGCATTGCGGTTGCCTGCCGTTGCTTCCATGTCAGTAAGACCTGCTCTCTTTATAGCGCCAAGCTGAACGACGATAACGAGGAGGTCGCCGATCTCCCCGTCGGGCTGACGCGGGCGAAGAAGACCTGGGGCTTCGGCCTGTGCTTCCTTTACCTGCGCAATATGTCCGGGGACATCGCTGGAACCACAGGCGTGTGTGCGGCATCTGTCGCAAGTTCGACTTGTATCTTAGGATCAAGCCACGCTGGCGTTTGAAGCAGGACAAGCCCGATGCGTTGACTGTGCCGGAAGCAACGAGCCTGGTCTGGTCCAGGGGTTTCATGGCGGATCGTTTGGAGGATGGTCGGCAATTCCGACTGCTGAAAGTCTTGGATAACATCAACCGCTGGGGCCTGGCATCCAAGTGAACTTTTCGACGCCTGCAGAACGCGTCATCCGCACACTGAGCCAGATCGTCGAATGGCGCGGTAAACCGACGATGATCCTCCGTGACAATGGCTTCGCGCGCCGTCGGCAATGTTAGAGCAAGATTGCCGATAACGAACGGCCGAATATGGGCATTGGCAGTTCGGAAAAAGTCGGCAATGAACTTGATGTCGGCGAATGCTGCGATCGCTAAGGGTAGCCAAGCTTATTCAGGTCAAAGACAGCCTAGCTCGTCATGGAATTTCATCGGTAAAAACATGATAATAAAACTCATGTTTAAACTTGACTCCTTTTGTATCCTTTAATACGACCCGCTCTGTCCACTAGTTCTGAGGGGTTGAACCATGAAATTCCGGGCCATAGCGACGCCATGCGCGTCCACGCGTCACCGTGTCCAATTTCTTGCTGCAAGTGTTGCAGTGATAGGCATTTGCTTGCCGAGTGCCGGTCAGGCCGACGATACGATCCTTGATCAGATCGTGGTTTCGTCGCGATCGGACAAGAAGCTCCTCGATGTGCCGCAAAACATCACGGTCGTGACCCAGGAGCAGTTGGACGACTACAACATCCGAGACATTCAGGATCTCGTGCGGCGGGAGCCCGGCGTATCGGTCTCAAGACAGACTTCAAGCGTCAATCCCTGGGGGCAGCTGACTGGCTTTACGATCCGCGGCATGGGCGGTAACCGCGTGCTGACCATGGTCGACGGTTCGCGCGTTCAGGAACTCATCACCGACGGCAGCCGCGACTTCTTCGACATGAGCAATTTCAAGGCGGTCGAGATCGTCCGTGGGCCCAATTCGGTCCTGTGGGGTGCCGACGCACTCGGTGGGTCCGTCATGTTCCGCACGCTCGATCCCTCGGATCTCCTTGCAGATAGCGACAAGCCCTGGGCGTTGGAGATGAAGACCAGCTATGACAGCTTCGACGATAGCTGGAACAAGCAGGTGACCGGCGCCTATGATTTCGGAGACCTGCAGATCCTCGGCAGCTACGGCCAGACCTCTTCGCATGAGGCCGAGTTCAGCAATGCGCGTGCCGACGGCGGGATCTGGGGCTGCAGCCGGCTCTATCTGGGATGCAACGAGCTCTTCCCCGCGGACACAGATGTCGACAACGCACTTCTCAAGATGGTCTGGGCGCCGGATGCCCAGAACACGGTGAAGCTGACGGGAGAGCTCTTCGGTCGCGCGACGGAAGTTCTCCAGCTCTACGACATGAGCGCATCGGGCACGGGCATCCCGTCCACCAGCGCCTATATCAACGACCCCTATGTCCGCGATCTCGACATGAGCCGCAAGCGGTTCGCGCTTGAACACGAGTGGCTGGCGGATCTGCCCTGGCTCGACAGCCTGAATTGGCGTCTGTCTTATTCGCCCCAGGAGCGCGTAACCGACAGCGATCAGCGCCGCGTCTATTCGAACCGCGTCGAACTGCGCAATCAGTATCGTGACTACAGCGAAACTTTCCTGGAAGGCGACATTCAGCTGAAGTCGAGCTTTGATCTCGGACCAACCCGTCACAGCCTTACCTACGGCTTCGATGGCGATCATACCAAGGGTGATTACGCGGGTATCAACACCACCTACAACTCCCTGACCGGGACGACGACGGTGGCCACCAACCAGGGTTTCAGCTTCCCCCGCGTCGAGACACAGCGCGCCGACGTCTACATCCAGGACGAAATCGCGCTTCTTGATGATCGCCTGACCCTGACGCCGGGCCTCCGGCTCGCCACCTATTCGATCGACCCGACAGGGGATGCGACATATCCCGGGCTGCCCGGCTATGCGCCCGCGAAAAAGGAAAGCACCGAGCTGCTGAAGGCCTTCAGCGCAACCTACAAGCTCGACGAGACCTACTCTGTCTATGCGTCCTACGGAGAGGGCTTCAAGATGCCGACCTCGGCGCAGCTCTTCCAGTCGAGCACGGACATCTTCAGCGGCTCCTCCATCATCCCCAATCCCGACCTGCGACCAGAATCGGTTCAAAGCTACGAGATTGGACTTCGTGGTGAGTATGAGCGCGGCTTCTTCAGCGTGAACGGCTTCTATGCCGACTACAAGGACTTCATCCGCAGCCTCCAGGCAACAACGATCCTCAATGGCAGCGGCACGCCCGTCACGGCCTATACCTCGAACAATGTCGAGGATGTCATGCTCTGGGGCATCGAGTTCGGTGGCGAATACGAAGTTCTGGATTACACCACGCTCTCGACCAATCTGAGCTGGAGCAAGGGGCGCCAGAAAGTCAGTGCATCCTCTGCCGAAACGGCCTTCGATGGTGCGGCACCGTTTACCGCGGTTCTCGGGGTGAAGCACGAACTGCCGGAATACCACCTGCAATTCGAGCTGTTCGGCACCTTCGCTGCCGGCCGAACCGAGGCAAGCAACAGTGCCTATTACCTGCCCTCCGGCTACGCGGTCTTCGATGCCTATGCCAAGTGGACCCCGAGAGAAAACCTGGAAGTGACCTTCGGGATCGAGAACATCTTCGACCGCCGATACTTCCCGAACACGCTGACCGGCTACAACACCGTCGCCGGCTCGGCGGCGGTTGCCAATGTCAATCCGCTGGAACTGCAAACGGGGGCCGGTCGCACATTCAAGGTCGGCGCGACGGTCAAGTTTTGAGCCATACCGGTGCCGGGCAAGCAACCGGCACCACCCTTTTCAGAGGGAGCATCATGTCGACCCTGTTTCAACAGTTCAAACGTCTGATCGTCATTTGCATCTCGGCTCCGGGAGGCAAGTTCAGCGTTGCGCTTTATGCCCTGGCCATCGCTCTCAACCTCGGCAGCGTCTACGCTGCAGTTCGTCTGGTCGAGTGGACGGGTCAATTCTATTCTGCCATCGAAAAGGTGGACGGACCCGAAGTGCTCCGGCAGATTGGTATCTTTGCCCTGATCATCGCTTTGAATTCCGCGCGCGGCTTATCTTACGAATACCTGCGCAAGGTGCTGGAGATCCGCTGGCGGAAGGCTCTGACTGACCATGCGATCGCCTTGTGGACCCGCAACAAGGCCTTCTGGCATATGGCGGCTGACCCGGTCGATCGCATCGACAATCCCGACCAGCGAATTGCGGAAGACTGCCGCCTGTTTGCGCGCGGCCTGCTCGGCGAGACATTGGATTTGATCGGCGAGATCGTCGGCCTGTTTTCCTATCTGACAGTGCTATGGGGACTGTCCAACTTTGCCCTGTCGCTGGCTCCCCTCGGGCTGGACCTCGAGATCCCGCGCTACATGGTCTGGGCGGCCTTCCTCTATGTGGCGATCAGCAGCCTGATTACCCATCAGCTGGGTAAGCCGCTTAAAGGTCTGCTTGCCGAGCAACAGCACAAGGAGGCGAGCTTTCGGTTCGGCCTCGCTCGCTGGCGGACGGCTTTCGACGAGGTCGCACTTTCAAATGGCGAGGCGGCCGAACGGCGAAGCTTTTCTGCCCGCTTCGACGCGCTGGCTGCCAACTGGCGGCGACTGATCCGCGCCGAGCTCGTTCTGGGCAGCTTTACCTTCCCGTTTCGGCATTCCGTGCTGCGGATCCCGCTCTTCGTGGCGCTGCCGGGCTATCTGGCCGGTCATGTTGCCTTCGGTGGTTTGATGCAGCTCAGCATGGCCTTCTCCCAGGTAGTCACCACACTGTCCTGGTTCATCTTCTCCTATCGGGATCTCGCCGAACTTGTGGCCACGGCATCGCGCCTCGACGGCTTCCTTCAAGCCGCCGAGCGCCACGGATCGCATCCTTCGCCACTATCCAGGATAAGCCAATCACAGTCTCTCACGCTGCAGGACATTAGGGTTTGCTCGGCCCAAGGTGAGCTTCTCCTGAAACTGCCTGATATCTCGCTTGATCCCGGCTCTACCTTGCTTCTTCGGGGGCGATCTGGAATCGGCAAGACGACGTTGGTCAAGCTTCTCGCCGGTTTCTGGCAGCATGGCTCCGGTTCAATCGCGCTTCCTTCGGACAAGGTTCTTTTCCTGCCGCAGAAGGCCTATATGCCGCTCGGCTCCCTGGCCGATGCCGCCGCCTATCCCCGCACAGTGGGTGATTTTGGACAGGAGACTGTGGCATCGGCCCTGCACGCCGTTGGTCTCGAACGAATGCCGGAACGTGCCGCGATCGAAGCCGAACGCGACCTTGCCTCACTGTCGGGCGGTGAAATGCAGAGGCTCGCACTGGCCCGTATTCTGTTGCAACGACCGGATATTGCAATCCTCGACGAGGCAACCAGCGCGCTCGACCAGGCGGCCGAAACCGAGCTTCTGGCACGGATCCGCGAGCATTTGCCCGACATGATCCTGATCCTGATCTCGCATCGCGTCCCCCAGACGCCATCAGACATGCAGATCCACGATATCGACACCCATCCGAAAGTGCTGGCTGTCGCCAGCTGACGCCATCCTCCATCGAACCCATGACGGAACAGACATGACCATCAACGAACCCGTAACCCGACACCACCTGCAGGCAAAGGCAGAAGATATCATCCGGCGGCTCCCCGACATGGGCAAGTTGATGATTATCGGAAAGGGCAAGGGCGCCACCCACGAACGCATCGGCAAGGTCGAGATGGTAGGGGAAGTCTCTGGCCGCTTCGTCTGCGGTGGCGCCCATCACAAGTCCAGTATCGATCCGACCCTGGTCTGCGAGATCGTCTTCGATATCTCCAGCATCATGCAGAACCAGGTTTATCCGCGTCTGGAATTCAACAAGGCTGACGGCGGCACGCTTTTCGCAGTGGTCGGCTTCGAAGGGCTCGAACCTTTCGCAAATGTCTTGTCGGATCTGCAGAGGACTGTCGATCCGAAGAAGCGGGACCTCACCCGGCCTGACAGACCGGATCTGGACCCTGCCGATCCGGGACGTCTGCCACTGGATCTAGCCTTGGCCGAGGGCTCTGCGATCACCATTCGTTATGACGAGCCCGGCTTCAGCCAGAGCTGGACGGGACCGGTTACCAAAGTCAGCCCCGGCATGGGCTTCATCAACATCATGACCGAGGATTTTCATCTGCATCTGCTCGGCGGCACTGTCGCACGCTGGGAAGAGACAGAGGTGGCCGAGGGACGGATGCAGCTTGCCGCCATAAACCACGAAGGGCAGCTGGTCGGCTTGACCCTACTGGTTCCAGCATTTGAAGATGCAGTTTGACGGTGGAGAAGGGCATGGTGGAACATCAGCCGGGCAGTTGGCGGGACGGTCATACGGGCGAGATCCTGCAGCATCAGGCGCTAATGCAGACGCTTGCTGAAAAGCAGGCGGTCTTGCTGGGCGAGACCCATGACCGATATGATATACATCGTTGGCAGTTGCATGTCCTTGCGGCGTTGCATGCTTACAAGGCTGATATCGTCGTCGGTTTCGAGATGTTTCCGAGACGCGTTCAGCCGGCGCTGGATCGCTGGGTTGCTGGTGCGCTCACCGTTGAGCAGTTTCTCGAGGAAGCGGAATGGGCAACGGTCTGGGGCTTCCAGGCCGAACTTTACCTGCCGATCTTCCACTATTGCCGGCAGTTCCGTCTGCCGATGAAAGCGCTCAATTGCCACCGACAACTGGTGACGGAGGTTGGCAAGCTCGGGTGGGAGGCGATCCCGGAGGCGGAGCGGGACGGGTTGACGCCGGCACAGCCAGCGACGGCAGCCTATCGTCGCTTTCTCTTCGAGTATACGGGAGGTTCAAGGCCGGAACGTACGGCTCAACATGCGGACGATCCTCAGTTCGATCGATTTGTTCGGGCCCAGCAGACCTGGGACCGTGCGTTTGCCTGCAATATCGCAAAGGCGATTGCGGCGGATCCGTCGGCTCTGGTCGTCGGCATCATCGGACGTGGGCATCTGGAATATGGTCACGGCACGCCAGCGCAGCTTGCCGATCTGGGGATTGAGCACGTTGCGGTTCTGTTGCCCGAGGACAGCTTGGAATTCGAGATTGAAAGAAAGCCCGGCATGGCCGATGCCCTCTTCTGGCTTGCTCGACTCGAGGCACCTGAATGAATCGCCAAATTCCACGGTGCTTCTTTGCGCAGCACTCGTCTCTTGGCGATGTTCATCTCAACTGGCGCTCATCCTTGGCTCTCTAGACAGAGATGGTCCGTAGAGGCGAGAGGTCGTTGTGGGGCCGAGCCGGCGACGTCTTATGTTGCTCAATCCTCAGTTGGACGACATGTCCCTGGGAACTGTCGATGGTGTCGACATGTTTCCGTCGGTGCCACTTGGCACTCCCACCCAAGCGAGGGGACGGCCCCAATTTTCCAAGCGCATCCTGCCCTTCGATCTAGCTACTTCTCAATTCCAATCCGAACTGATGGTTTGCTCGGGTATTTTGGAATGCTATTGGCACTGCTTGTGGCGATACTGGAGGCAAAGCGACGGCAAACAGCCTCACGATCGCAAACCGCAACATAAGCCCTTTCGAGGCTATTGCGCTGAAGGTGATCAATTCCTTGTCCGCATGTTACTCTTCTCTAAACGCCCTGGTGATCTGGTCGGTAAAGGGCTTCGCGAGGAACGAGATGACAGTCCTTTCCTCGGTCTCGATATAAACCTCGACGGGCATGCCGGGTGTGAGCTTGGCCGCGAGGTCGCCGAGGTCATTTGGGGAGAAGGTCACGCTGGTCTTGTAGAAGGGCAGGTTTGTTGCCTTGTCGACGATGGTTGCGCCTGGGATCATGTCGACGGCACCAACGATTTCCGGCGTGGTCTGCCGATTGAAGGCCGTGAAGCGCATGCGCGCGGTCTGGCCCACGAAGACACGATCGATGTCGGTGGGGGCGACCTTGACATGGACGTTGAGGGCACTGTCCCTCGGTACGATGGCCATGATCACCTGGCCCGGTGCCACAACGCCGCCGACGGTATGCGCCTGCAGGTCGTAGATCGTGCCGCTTTCCGGCGCCTTGACCACCGTGCGGTCGAGCCGGTGGGTGAGCTGAAGGGCACGTTGCTCCAGTTCTGAAAGCCGGGCTTCGACCGAGACGATCTCCTTTTGCAGTTCCGTCCGGCTGGTCTGGTCGACCGACATCAGTCGGACCTTGAGTTCGCTGATCTGGCCTTCGGCCTCGGCAACACGGGCGAGAAGATCGCCGATCGTGCCCTCGATGCGAACCATCTGGCGGCGCAACCCGCGCAGTTCAGCCGCCTTGGCGAGGCCCTTCTGCACAAGACCTTCCTGCATGGCGAGTTCTTCGGCGAGCAGTTCGCTCTCGGAGTGGTTCGCCTTTTCCTGTTCTCTCAAGCCGTCGATCTGGTTGCCCAGCTGCGAGATCTGCATTTCGATCTGCTGCTTCTGGTTTGCCCGCATGTCCCGGTTCTCGGCAAACAGCTTGCTCTCCTCCCGCGTGATGTCCGGGGAAAGATCGAGACCGTCAAAGGACAGGAGGTTTTTACCGTCGCGCTCGGCAACGAGGCGCGCGCGCATCGCCTTCAGCTGGGCGACCTGCGATGTGACTATACCGAGCTCGATGCGCAGCTGCGTGTCGTCGAGGCGCAAGACGACGTCGCCCTTGTCGACCAGAGAGCCTATCTTCACAGGGATCTCGACGATTGTACCACCATCGACATGCTGGACCTGTTTGGTCTCGCCGATGACGACGAGTTCGCCCTGCGAGATGACGGCGCCCGCGAGCTTCGCCTGGGCGGCCCAGCCGCCAATCCCGACCGTCAGGGCAAGACCGAGTACGGTCGCTGCGAGCATGCGTCCCTTCAGCCCCTTGCCGGAGAGCGAGACTTGCGTGTTCTTGTCATCAAGGCGCTGTGACATGGTGTGTCCCCTTACGCAGTTTACAGTTTCGGCCCGAAGCGGTGCCGATGATGAGGTTCTGATCAGGCCACGAGGCCCTCGACCTGGCCCGGCAGATGGAAAGCTGTTAGGATCAGGTCGTCTTCATCGAGGTCGTGCGCACTGATGATGACGATCTCGTAGTCCTGATCACCGTCGATGTCCGTCACGAGCTGCAGCACCTGATGGCCCGCATCGTCGTCGTCGATCATCTTCTTGTAGAGTTTGACCAGGGTCTTGTGGTCGTGGCGGTCGAGTTCCAGCGAGTTCTCGCCATCGTCGAAGTAGAGTCGGCCCAACTCCCGTTCGAGCTTCGACAGGTCGACCTTGTCGCCGACGTCGAAGTCGCGGATCTCGTCATGGCCTGCACCGTAATTGCTGATTGAGGCGACGGAGCCGAAAACGAAACTGTCCTGACCGCCCCTGCCATAGAGAATGTTGACGGCAGAACTCGCAGTGATCGTGTCATTTCCGGCCCCACCGACGGCATTCTCGATCGAGGTCAGGCGATCGCTGCCGATCTCCGCCCCCGCTGCGACGCCCGCCTCGAGATCGATCCCGACCGCCATGGTCGCGGAAGATGCATCATAGGTGTCCGCACCTTCACCACCATGGATGACGTCGTCGCCGTCATCGATGCCCGGTGTCGGCGCATCCAGCGGCATCTGGGCCGAAGTGCGCGCTTCAAGAACGGTCTGGACACCTGCGACGAACACATCGTCGCCCTCATCACCGACCATGACGTCATCGCCAGCACCGCCGGCAAGCGTGTCGTGGCCCGTGCCGCCGTCCAGCACGTCATTCCCTGCGTCTCCCGTCAGGACATCATCTCCAGCCTCGCCGAACAGCCGGTCGTCGCCGTCACCACCGGACAAAATATCCTGCCCTTCGCCCCCCATCAGTGTGTCGCGTCCGGCCTCGCCGAACAGCATGTCGTTGCCGGCGTCGCCGAACAGGACATCGTCGCCCTCGCCGCCGAAGATGCGGTCATCGCCATCACCACCATGAATGACATCGCGGCCTTCGCCACCGATCAATACGTCGTCACCCAGGCCGCCGAGGATCAGGTCGTCGCCCTCGCGCCCATAGACCGTATCGTTGCCGGCTCCGGCGTCGATCAGATCCTTGCCCGGTGTGCCGAGGAGAATGTCGTCTCCATCGGTTCCGGTGATCTCGGTTTCGGCATGCGCACGCAGATCGAGAAAGCCCTGGCCCTGGACCGAGGCCTTGCCGTCGCTCAGCGTAAAGGTAAGGTTTACCAAGCCTTGGCTGTCGCGTTCGGGGACATAGATCCAGGCATCGTCGCCATAAGCGCGGATCTCGCCCGATGTCGCGCGGATGGCGGAGATCGTCAGCGGATCGCCGTCCGGATCTACGGCTGCGCGCGCAAGGTCGGCCCACATCAGGAGCATCGACAGGTTGACGAGGCCCGTTCCCAGATAGATCGGCCCACGGGACAAGGGGGCACGATTGGTCGGCGCCGGCGGGTTCCCGGAAGTGCCTCCACTCGAGGAGCCCCCGCCAGACGAGATATCGACCGGCAGACCGCCGTCATCAGGCGCATCGCTGTTGCCGTCTCCCGCCTGACCAGCGGCCGGGGCATCGTTTGCAGCACGAGGAAGCCCGAAGGCTGCAAGCTTCGGCTTGGCCACGCTTGGCGTGACGAAGCGGAAGTCGTTGGCCGCGACATCAATCGATACCCCCTGGAACGGGCGTCCGGCATAGCCGCCTTCGAGCGTAAAATCCTGAGCGTTGAAGCGGATTGAGGAGTAGAGCCGGCGCGGTGGCTCGATCTGCTCGACCACGTCCTCATAAGCCCGCTGGATCTCCTGCCAGAAGGCGGCGATGTCCAGCCCGGCCTCGGGCGCATCCAAAACCGGTGCTGTCGTACCGTCGTCGAGAGCCACGGGCTTCTGTTCGTCCGGGGCTTGTGCATTGGGCGACGGATTGACGATCTCGCGCAGCCGCCCGAGATAGGCGCCGAGCCCCATGGAAAGCACGGCGAAGATGCCCGGCGACCAAAGCGTGCGATCAGGCGTATCGGGCAGAGCAAACCTGCGCGCCGGCGCCTTGGCCGATTGGGCATCGCCATGGCCGAGCTTCAGGGCCTCGTCATGATCGGTAATGGAGCTTGCCATGACCCCTTACTCCGCCGCGATCGGCATCAAGCGGGTCGGCCGCAGCGGCTTCTCCTGCGTGTTGGCCGGGACCTTGATGATCTCCTCCTTCGGACCGAAGGAGACGAGCTTGCCGCCCTGGACCACGCCGACCATGTCGACAGCCTGCAGCACGCTCGGGCGATGCGCAACGATGACGACGATGCCGCCGCGTTCGCGCACCTTGACGATCGCCTTCATTAGCGCCTCTTCGCCCTCGGCATCGAGATTGGAGTTCGGCTCGTCGAGCACCACCAGGAAGGGATCGCCATAAAGCGCGCGGGCAAGCGCCACGCGCTGCCGCTGGCCGGCCGAGAGCGACTGGCCACTCGGGCCGATCTGGGTCTGGTAGCCGTTCGGCAACCGCACGATCAGATCATGAATGCCGGCGGCGCGTGCGGCCCGGAAGATCATCTTGGAATCGGCATCCGGATCGAAACGGGCGATGTTGTCGGCGACCGTCCCGTCGAGAAGGGCCACTTCCTGGGGGAGATAGCCGACATTCTCGGTGAAGAAGCTGGTCGGCCACTGCTTGAGATCGGCGCCATCGACGCGAACCGAGCCGCGCAAAAGCGGCCAGATACCGAGGAGCGAGCGCGCGAGCGTGGTCTTGCCGCCGCCGGACGGACCGATCAGCGCCAAGGCCTGACCGGCCGAAAGCCTGAAGGAGACGTCGCTCAGAAGCACGGTACCGGTCGTGGGGGCGACCGTCGTCATGCCTTCGACGACAAGGTCCTCGCTCGGCGCCGGCAGGTCGAACTGTGTCGGCGGACGGTCGAGCACGGCGAGCGTGTCCTTGATCCGCGACCAGGAGCGGCGTGCCGAGATCACGCCCTTCCACTGGGCGATCGCCTGGTCGACCGGGGCAAGGGCACGGCCCGTGACGATCGACGAGGCGATAATGGCGCCGGCTGACATCTCGCCCTGGATGGTAAGATAGGCGCCAAGCCCAAGTGTTGCCGACTGCAGCATCATGCGCAGGACCTTGGAAATGCCGGCAAAGGTGCCGGCGATGTCGGAGGTCGCCGTCTGGGTATCGAGGTGACGGCGGTTGGCGCTTTCAAAGCGGTCGATCGCGCGGTCCGTCATGCCCATCGAATGGAGGATGTCACCGTTGCGGACATGATTGTCCGAGACGTTGTTGCGCTGGATCGCGGCCCGCGTCATCTCCTTGGCGTGGCGGCGCGAGAGAAGCTCTGCCGCGATTGTCAGGCATGCGAGGAAGAGCGCGCCGCCGAGTGTCATCATTCCGAGCACCGGATGCAGCATCCAAACGAAGACCAGGTAGACCGGGATCCAGGGCAGATCGAACAGAGCGACCGGGCCTGCACCCGACAGGAAGGAGCGGACCGTATCGACGTCGCGGCCGCGCTCAGACGCTTCCGCCGAGGAATAGCCGAAGCGCGGCATGTCGATCACCACCCGGTGGACGAGCGGCGCGATCTGGCGATCGACATTCGAGCCGAAACGCACCAGCATCTGCGATCGCAGGATGTCGAACATACCCTGGAACAGGTAGAGGCCGACGGCGATCACCGAGAGCCAGATCAGGGTCGGCACGCTGCCGCTGGTCAGCGCCCGGTCGTAGATTTGCAGCATGTAGAAGGCGCCGGTCAGCGCCAGAATATTGATAATGCCCGAAAGGCCGAAGACGAAGCCCGTCACGAGGCCGATACCGGACAGTTTGTAGCTTGACTGCTTGTTCATGGCTTCCCCCACTCAACGTCTGTCTGCCGGCCCGGGCGGGCCGGCAGTGCTGCCATGTCGTCCTCAGGATACGCCGAGGAAGTCGTTGATCGTCAGGTTGTGGCGGCCTTGCAGCGAGAGTTCGAAGTCCGCCGCATTGTCCCCTTGCGTATTGCCCCTGATCACCGTGAACTCTTCGCCGTCGCGCATCTCATGCGTGATGGTCACGTCGCCGATCGCATCGATGGTCTGGCCTGCCTCGAGCTTCATCGCACCCATGCCGGAGAAGTCGATCCGGTCGCCGGTCTGGAAGCCGTAGATCGTGTCGCCATTCGCATTGGCTGCCGAGGTGAACTTGAAGATATCGTCGCCAAGCCCGCCATCGATGACGTTGACCGCAGAAGAGGCTGTGATCGTGTCGTGGCCGGAACCGCCGATGAAATTCTCGAAGCCGTAGAAGGTATCCGAGCCCGTTGTCCCGCCGCTCACCGAGCCACGCTGGTTGAAGCCATTGCCGAGATCGACCGTCAGGTTGGCGCTGGTCGCTGCATAGTCCAGCGTGTCGGTGCCGTCTTCGCCATAGTAGACGTCATTGCCGTCATTCAGCGTCGCAATCACCGTGTCGTCGCCGGCACCCGCCCAGACACGGTCGTCGCCTGCTCCACCCTCGATCACGTCATTGCCGGCATCGCCGAAGATGAGGTCTGCACCGGCCCCGCCGAAGACGATGTCGTTGCCACCGCCGGCATGCACCTCGTCATCGCCGAGCCCGGCATTGATGACGTCATTGCCGTCACCGCCCGACACCACGTCGTCGCCGTCCTCGCCACGCAGAATGTCCGAGCCGCCCTGACCGACCAGAACATCCGTCCCAGCACCACCCAGGATCGTGTCGTCACCACCGGCGCCAACAAGTGCATCCGCCGAGGCTGTGCCGATCAGCGTCAGTGCTGCAATCGGAACCGGCGTTGGCGTCGTTCCACCACCCGTGCCTGTGCCGCCGCCTGTGCTGCCACCAGAGCCACCACCTGTGCCAGAGCCGGCGCCATCGCCGTCCCCTTCGCCTTCCGAGGCGCCGTCGTCCTCATCTTCACCATCGTCGATGCCATCGTCGTCTTCATCGTCGTTGTCGGTCTGGCCGTCATCGCCGCCGTCATCGTCGCCATCACCGTTGTCTTCCCCGCCATCGGTGGGGCCATCCTCGAGATCCGACGAGAAGATGTCTTCCGGCAGGCCGGTGAGACCGGTGTTGCGGGTGACGATGTCAGAGAAGCCCTGGCCATCAATGAAGTTCTCATAGAGGTCGAAATTGTCGAAGCGCTCCAGATAGTAGAGGCGATCCGCTTCCTGCAGGCGATCGAACTGCTCATGCAGGACGACCCAGAAGGTGTCGCCGGCCATGCCACCGTTGAAGTGCCTCTCGGCAAGACCACCGACCCAGAGATCGACGCGATCAATGCCCTTAACCAGACCGGTACCATCGGGCTGGACCGCGACGACATTGCCGTTGATCGCCTTGAAGGCTGCGATCTGGTCGGCCTGCAACACGAGATCCGGATACGCTGCGATGAACTGCGCAAGCACGACATCGCTGAGCCCGTTGCGCTGCTGGAAGTCCTGCCAGCTCGAATAGGGGTTCATCGAACCGCCATTGGCTTCGAGGAACTCGACAGCGAACTTGATGTAGGGATCGGTCGAGGCTTGCAGATCGGCCTTGACCTGATTGAGCGTGCCGAGACCGACGTCGCGTCCACGCGCCACGTTGAAGGCGAAGAGATCGGCGCGGATACGCACGAGGTCGTTTCGAACCGCATCGACGATGTTGAAGTCCACGTCTTCCGCGGGTTGCTCGACGATGCCAGCAAGGATCGCACCGGTGCCGAGCTGCTCGTAGCCGGGCTTCGGATCGTAACCCATCGCCTGCAACTGGGCGATCTCTGCCGCTGTGAACACGTCGTTGGTCGGGTTCAAAAAGGCATCGAACAGATTGACCGAGACGTTTTGCCCATCCGGCCCCTTGACCATGATCGTGTCGCCGATCAGCGAGTGGCCGATACGGTAGACCGCAGCCGCAAACTCGTGGCTGATGCCGGCGTCTGCCTGATCGTTATAGCCTTCGAAGCCGTGGCTGCCGTCGCCCTGGATGCCGCCGATGAGCGCATCGGCGAATTCCGTGAATACGACGCGCTGGTACTCGGCCTCGTTGACCATCTTGGCCGCCTGGAAGAGTTCTTCCGGGGTGCCCTCAAAACCCGCAGCCTGCAGCTTCTCGACATGGAAGTTGTGGTTGCGGGCCCAGATGGTGTGCATCGAGGTCAGAGTGAAGTTCTCGTTCGCACGACCGTCACCGCCGATATAGTGATCAAGCGGGCTGATCATCGGGTTGGCGTCGAGCAGAAGCGCATGGCTCGAGCCCATGAAGTCACCGGCGAGTTCTCGGACAACGGTCATGTTGTACCCACCCGCCTGCGTCCACAGGGTCGGATAGTACTCGAGCAGGGTCTTGCCAGTGCCGAGGCCCGGCCCTTCGAAGATGGTTCCGGCTGCCCGGTGATGATCGAGCAATTCGCGCAGCGTCGACATCAGGTGGAAGCCCTCCGCCGAGGGATCTTCCGGACCCATCAGGATCCGCGAACCGACACCGCCGGCGCCGTCGCTTTCCCGCAGGAACTGACCTACGATCACATTCGAACCATAGACCTGGTTCTGGTCGACGTAAGGCGAGGTCTTGTTGATATGCTGGGGCGTATCACTCGCCGATTGCAGCGGGCTCGCCAGCGAGCCACGGGTGAGATCGGTGAAGTTGGCCGCCGTCGGTCCGGGGATGTCGGCACCGTCGATGATCACCTTGCCGGCCCCACCCTTTGGCAGGAAGTCGAGACCGTGGTCGAAATACTGACCGAAGGCCATGAAGAAGATGTTGGCCTCATTCGGCGCCTTTGGCAGGTTTGCCTCCTGCGCACCGATGGCATTGGAGATCGCCCGTGGATCGAGCCCGTCGAAGATCGGGTTGAGGGCCCGGTTGATGATGTTGCCCTGGGCATCCAACTCGACACCGTCGCCATAGCGGGCTTCGGTCAGGCGGAGGAAGGGCTCGTCGGCAGAGCCGAACGTCGGATTTTCGATGTTGTTGCCGTTGCCCGAGAGATCACGGACGCCGCCAGCACCTGCCGTATCATCATCTCCCTCGAAGGCGGGCAAGCCCTTGAGGAGGTTGGTGATGCCCTGGATGTCGCGCGCTGTGTATTCAAAGGCGCCTGCGGGACCGGGAATTGTACCGGGGTTCTCGACCCCATGTTCGCTCGGGACAGCAAGCTGTGGCACCTCGCCCGAGAAGGTTATCGAGTGCGGCCCATTCGAAAGCGTTTTCGTGCCGTCGCCGTTCTCTGTCAGCGCATAGTCTGTCGGATTCGCGCCTTCGGGGATCTCAACGACATCCTGTGCACGCAGGGTACCGATGATCGTGTCCTGGCCCCCGGCGCCTCGGAATAGAATTCGATGCGCGGACTCCAGATCCGCAATGTTGACCGTGTCGTCTCCCTCGGAACCTTCGATCGTAATCGTATTGAAGTTGAGGCTGGTCGGGTTGAAGTTACCGATCGGGATGACAAGATCGTTCCCCGGACCGGTGTTGATGATGATTTCCTCGATATTGTCGAGCTCGGCGATCACGTTGTTGTTGGCCGTACCATTGCGAGTGATAACGATCTCGGTGTTGGCATTGAGAGTCCGGCCAGGCAGCGCGAGCCAGTCGGCTCGGGCATAGATGCGATAGGTTTCTGCTGTATTGTTTCCGTTGACGATGAAGGTGTCATTGGTGCCTGCGCCACCATCGATGAAGTCGCGACCATCTGTACGGGTAAAGACCGGTATGCCCAGTACCAAGATCGGATTATCCACCGTCCAGCTAATGGTGTCATCGCCAGCGCCAGCGTTGATCGTGTCATTGCCACCATTACCTGCGATGATATCTGCCCCATTCGTGCCGTTGATGCTAGTGCCGAGACCACTTCCGCCGATCGTGTCACCGACGGGAGTGGTCGGTGCGGAGGTCACCGTCGTCAGCGCACCAGCGCCATCGGTATATGTCACTTGAACCCGCAGCAGATTGCCGACCTGTGCCGCAACTGGCGTAAACGTCGACGCGGTGGCAGCTGCGATGTTACCCCAGGTCGCCCCATTGTTGGTCGACACCTGCCACTGATAGGCAAATGCGCCGAGGCCATCCGGATCTGCAATACCTGCCGTATTGACGGACAGTTGCTGGGGCCGCGTGGGCGTCAAATCGGAAATCACGGGAACACCGCTCTGACCTTCCTGCGCGTTCGTTACGGTGACCGCGAGAGCCTGGGTGTCGACTGCAATTCCGTCCGAGACCTGGACCACTACGTCATAGACGTTGTTGCCGCCGGCATCCGTCGGTGCTTCGAAGTTCGGCGCAGAAATGAACGACAGAACACCAGTGTTCTCATCAATCGAGAACAATCCGGCATCTGCCCCACCGCTGATCGAATAGGTCAGCACCTGACCCGCATCGAGCTCCGTTGCGGTTACGGTGGTAACGACGGTCAAGTTTTCGGGACGAGAGACTGCGGCCGTATCACCGCCGCCGTTCGACGTAATGACGGGTGGCCGGTTCAGCAGATCCTCGAGCAAGACCGTTGAACCGTCTCCGAAGCGCAAGGCTTCGATGTTCGACAGGCGGTCCGTTCCGTCAGACGTAACCAGCCCAAGCGTACCGTCTGGATCGACCGATACATGGGTGACAGTGACGCTACCGTCCGTGTTGACTTCAAACGAGTAATTTTCGCGCACATCAGAGTAGACTGCGACGTCGACATCTCCCGATTTGCCGCCGTCGACGATTTCGCGAACGATCTTCATCTGGCCTGGCGTGATCGTACGCTCAAGCAGAAGGTCGGAGAGAGCCTTGCCGCCGAAAGCCGGCGCCGTATTCGCCGGGATTTCACCATTGACGAGCTGCGACTGCAGATAGACGGGACCTGCGAGGCTGTCGGCCGTATAAATGGGTCCATCTGGCGTTGGCGAGATCCTGATCCGCACATTCAACCAGGCGTCGCCATCAATGACGTCGTCGCCACCGCGGCCTTCGATGAGATCGCTGCCGCCGCCGCCGAGCAGGATATTGCCGTCGTCGAAGGCGATTTCGGCTTCGCGGGCGGCTTCGCCTACAGTTGTGGATGTCTGGACGAGGTTGCCCAGCAGTTCCCGCAGGCCGGCGATGCGATCGATGCCTGCCTGGCTGAGGTGGTGCTTGACCATGGTGTTTTCGGCGCCGGCAAGGTTCGCACCCGGCTCGGCCTCGGGATCCGGCGTTGACGGGAAGGCCGTCGCGCGATTGTCACCGCGAAGCACGTCGTTCTGCTTGTAACCCGAAAGACCTTCGACAGCGTCGAAGCGGTTGCGCAGGATGTCTTGCTGGTCGGTCGTGAAAATCGGCTTGGTCAGATCCGCATCGGCATTTTCGCTGTTGCCCTTGTAGATCGCCCAGTCATAGCCCCACATGCCTTCATTGCGCATGACGCTTTCGCCCTGCACCATGATGTCGTCGCCGGACTCGGCGTCAAAGTCATGTTCGTTCTCGCCGGCGAACATGACGTCGTGGCCGAGGATAGTCGAGTTGAAGAACAGTTCGGAATTGTCGCCGGCTGTCGTGTCGAAGCCGTTGCCGCCTTCGATCCAGTCGTCGCCTTCGTTGCCGAGCAGGAAGTCGCCGCCTTCGCCGCCGAGCATGAAGTCGTTACCCTCGCCGCCGAACATCTCCTTGCCATCGGGGCCGGCGATGAGGACGTCGGACCCCTGGTTGCCGAAGACGAGCGCCAGGCCGGAGCCGCCATGGATGACGTCGTCTCCTTCCTCACCCATGAGGAAGTCGGTTTCGCCGATGTCGGTGCCGGAATTGGTGATGATATCGTCGCCTTCACCCCCGTGGATCTTGTCGACACCATAGCCGGCTTCGATCCGGTCATTGCCGCCACGGCCCCAGACGGTGTCGTCGCCGCCACCAGAAATGATGATGTCGTCACCGTCAGTGCCCTGGATCAAGGCGTGATCGAGACTGTTGAACTGGAGGAAATTGGTGCTCGCATCCCGCTTCACCATGGGCGACAGCGCGTTCTGGAAGAGATCGGTACCCGTCGGATCGTCGTACCCCCACTTCTCCTGCTCGGTGAGGTCGACGTAGAGCACATGATCCGGGACGGAGAAGATGTCGCCCGGCACGGCATATCCGGTCTCGCCGATATCGGTGTTGCGGATGACCATTTCGGCGAAGGAATTGGCTTCCAGTTCGTTGAGAAGGTTCAGACCCTGGGTGCGCGACAGATAGTAGAAACGGTCGCCGTTCTGCAGGTTTTCAAGCTGGAGTTCGAAGACGAAGGAGAAGGTCGAGCCCAGCATGCCGCCGAAGGCCATCTTCTTCTCGGCCAGACCGCCAATCCAGAGATCGACGTCGTTGAGGCCGCCAAGGCTCTGCGCATATTGCCCTGTGCCATTGAGGAAGGCCTGGCGATCCGTCTCATTCAGCGTGCTGTCACCGAAGACGAGCTTCATCGCTGCATCACGTTTGGCCTCAGCAGTCGTGGCACCGGTAATCGTCGCATGCGTTCCATAGGCAGCGATAAAGTTAACGATCGACGCCGGGTTTTTGAGGTTCATGCCGAAGTCGACCCAGTTCTTGTAGGGGTCGAGCTGTGTGTCGCCGTTGGCGATTTCCTTGAACTGGGCGCGCGCAGCATTGAGGCCCGGAAGACCGGTCTCGCGGCCGCGAGCGATGTTCAGCGCCGCAAGGTCGAGCGGAATGCCAACCAGATGGTTGCGCAGAACGTCCGTGACGAATTCGTCGATCTCGTTGCCGACCTGCCCGGTCATGCCGCGGATGACGGCGCCGGCGCCCTGGTCGGCGGTGATCTGACCAGGTGCGTAAGCTGTCGGGTTCAGGAAGGCGGTGAACAGGTCCATCGACGACTTGGCACCTGAGGCGCTCACGCTGTCTACGGTCTCATTCAGCATCGAATGGCCGAAGCGATATACGACATGGGCGAACTCGGCGAAGATTGCCGGATTGATATCCATCGACGGATTGAAGACGAAGGCGTCGACATCCGGCTGGACCTTGCGGGCGAACTCTTCGAAGACCAGATGCTGGTACTGCATTTCGGTGGTGAAACGGGCTGCCTGGAACAGACGCTCGCCATCCCAGTTCAGCGTGGCAAGGTTGCCGGGCAGAGCCGTCACGTCCGTCGCGAGCCATTCGTTCAGGAAGGCGAAGTTGCCGCTTTGGGCCGCAGCGATCGCCTTTGCCTTCACCTGCTCGACAATGCGGTTGTGCTCGGAGTGGAAAATGTGGTGGACGGCGGTTAGGCCGATGTTTTCGTTGCCGCGACCGTCGCCCGTGACGAAATGCGCGTCGAGGAGCTCGTTGTCATAGGTGGTGGCCTGACCGAACTCATTGAGCGGGATGGCATTGTTTGCGACAGCATCGGTATCCGCCGTCTTCATGATGGCGGGGGTGGCCGGGTTGCGGTCGTTGTCGACCAGGCCGGGCACAGCATTATGCGCGATGTCGTCGAGGAAGGCATGGCTGGTCAGGACGGCATTTGCGAGGCTTATCGGCGTCGTGAGGTTGCCTTCAACCCAGACGATGTTGTTCGGAGTGCCAGTGGCGACCATCGGAAGGCCATTCGGGCCGCGGACGAATTCGCCGTAGGCGTCCATCTTGAACAACGGCACGGCCCCGACGAACTCATCCGTCAGGTTAATGCCAAACATGTCACGCGCCTGTTCCTTGACTTCCCCCCATGTCGCGATCCCCTTGGCCCCTTCGAGCAGGTGACCCGTCGATACGGGCTTGCCGTCGACCAGCTTGTATTCGCGCAGGAAAAGTTGCTTCGAAGCGACGGAGGAGTAGGTCTGGTTCTGATCGACGAACGGCGTGGTCAGGTTGAGCGGCTGTTGTGGCGCGCGTGTCAGCACCATGTAGTTGGTGAAACTGCCGGGCACGTAGAGCGGGTCATCCTGTGCCAGCGGAATGTAGATCTTGTCGTTGCCGCCCTTCTGGACCAGATCGAGGCCGTGATCGAAGAACTGGCCGAACAGCGTGAACCAGGAATTGTAGGGCGCCGATAGGCCTTCGTCCGGCGCCACGTTCTCGATCAGTATGGAAGGGCCATCGAAGGTGATGCCGTAGGTCGTCTCAAGCGCAGGCGCCACCGTCTTCGTGACGTCAGCAATGAGCACTGCAACAGTCTTCTGTTCGGCTGCCGGAAGCAGACCGTTGGCCGTCTTGGCCGAAGCCAGAAGCCCATCGAACTGCGTCTTGATTGCCGTCACAGCGTTGAGGACATTGCCTGTGAAGCCGGCCTGCAGGAGGGCCGTGTAGATCGCAGCGGGGTTGGACAGCGTCTGATCGACGATGAGGTTAGAGATCAGTCGGGGATCCGCATCGGCCACGGCGCCGGTCGGGTTGTAGGCGCCGCCGATCGTTGTGAAACTGTTCTGCCCGGTCCGGATCTGAAACGTGTCCCCGTCGCTGACGCGCCACTCGTCGCCCAGCAGGTCGAGGAACGGCTGATCGACGGCGCCCCAATTCTCGCGACCGGCGCCCAGATTGTTGAAGCTGCCGTCCACCGTACGAAGGCCGTAGGGAACGTGCTCTGCGCTGATGGCGAGCGTCGCACCGGGCATGCCTTCCGATACAACATTGCCGAGCTCGTCGACCCAGATATTGGTCAAGGCCTTCGCATCGGCCCCAGAATGAGCGATCGAGTTTGCTTCGGCGATCTTGATCTGCCGCAGGATGAATTCGAGATCGTGCTGGTTGACCTGGACCATGCTTTTATCGGGGAAGCCCCCGCCTCCGATGTTCGCCCCTGTACGTCCTGTCAGGGTTTTGTCAGGAGAGCAGGGTCTCACAGCCACGCGGAATGGTAAGGGTACTTGGTCTCGCGAAATCATGGATCAAAGTCCAAACTTAGTTCAGACCTTGGTCTGAACTTCTGCAGAACGCAGTCGACAAGAAGACTTAAGCGTGCATCAATTCGAGCCCAAGTGTAGGCAGGGAAACTGCATCACTATACTGGGTGCCTCTGGAAGGCGCGGGGGAAGGGAAAACCGATGCTTATGCCCTGGGCAGAACTCGGCCCGGTGTGATGAACACCAAGTCGAAGAAGATTGCACATGAAATTGCGCCGCTATCCTTGGTCCAGAGCGCCTGGACAAGGCTGAAATCCCTGTCGCTGTCGGCACAGTTCCTGATTGCGGCATCCCTGATCGTCTTTGGCCTGATGACCGGCGTGAGCCTGTTTGTCGCCGCACAGGTCGAAAAGGCGGCCCGGAATGCGGCGGGCTCCGCAGGAGGCGTCAGACTGCAGACCCTCGTCGCCCCCCTGTTGGAGCGCGCCGAAGACGGGGAGTTTCGCTTCGATGAGAAATTTCAAGCCAATGTTTCGAGACTGATCGGGACCGGGCCTCCGGGACAGCGGATCATCAACATCAAGATCTGGTCTGCCGATGGCCGACAGGTCTATCCACCTGATGCCTCCGGGGAGCCCCTGCTGTTTGACGAGCTCGAACAAGCCCTCGCCGGAAGGACGATCGTCTCCCGTACCACGGTTGCCAAACACGCCTATACGGACGAAGAGGAAGCCCAGTCTCTTCTCGAGGTTTATAGTCCTCTCGTCAGGTCGTCCGAAGGTGTGGTTTTGCTGGCGGGTGAGATCTACGAAGAATCCGAGGTGCTCGAACGGCAGATTGCAGAGACCCGGCGAACGTCGATGGCTGGCGTCTTTCTTCTGTCTGTGCCGATGCTGTCAATGCTCTATCTTGTGGTCAGGCGAGGCGCGCAGCTTATCGAACAACAGCGCCGAACTCTGAAGGAAAGCCTCCGCAACGCGATCGAGCTGTCGGTTGAAACAATCGCCTCCGCCTCCTCGCCGACAATGCGCGGACAGAAGCCGGCAAGCTGAATGAGCGCATCCTGGATCAGATCGGTGCGGACCTGCATGATGGTTCGGTTCAGCTTCTCACGCTCCTGAAGCTGCGTTTGAGCGATCTGGTCACGCCGCGGCCGGATGTCTCCCCAGAGATGCGGGATGCCCTCACCAAGATCCTGGATCTCGTAGGCAGTGTTCTCGATGAGGTACGTAACCTGTCGGCCGGGTTGGTGCTTCCCGAGCTCGAGCACGCCACCATCGACGAGGCTCTCCAGTTGGCAACCAAGCGTTACCTCGAGATCACGGGACGTGAAACGGTCTTGACTGGGGGCGCGGGCACGGATCTGCGCATTCCTGATCTGTCGATCTGCCTCTACCGGTTCGTTCTCGAAGGGCTGATGAACAGCTACCGTCACGCCCACGGTAATTCTCACATGGTGCGCTGCAGCTTCAAACGCGGACGTCTGTTCGTCGCGGTGGTGGATATTGGCCAACGCCCGGTCTTGTCGTCGAAACGTGAGGTGCAGAGGGCGCGATTGGGCAAGGTCAGCCAGAAGCGACGCGTTCGCACATTTGGTGGTCGGGTACGCTACTTCCCACGCCGAAACGGTTCATTTGTTGTGGCCAGCTTGCCGATCGGAAATGTCGACTGATACCAAGTGTTGATGACAAGAACCCATAGGATCGGTTCCTATCATCGACACTTGGTACGATCGTCAGCTTGCGATCCGGTCCCGCGGCGACGTCCGGTTCCTCACGGCAATCACGAGTTCGACGCGATTGCGGACGTTGAGTTTGCTCATCAGTGAAGTCATGTAGTGTTTGACCGTCTTTTCGCTGATGTTCAGGCCGACACCGATTTCCCTGTTCGTCATGCCCTTGAGCAGGCCGCTGACGATCTGCTCCTCGCGATGGTGTAGCTGCTCACGCGGCTGTGCCTTGCGCCGCAGCTCCGACGTCTTCATCGACACGATGACTTTGGTTGCAAAGCCGGGTGTGATGTAGGTCTCGCCGCTGTGAGCACTGATGATGGCGTGATGCAAATCCGAAGATGATGCGCCCTTGAGGACATAACCGCTGATACCAGCTTCGATGAGTTCGACGGCGGGCTGGATCGCGCTGGAAGCCGTGAAGACGATAACCTTGGTCGCGGGATAGGACGCCAGCATAACGTCGATCGCTGCGAAGGCATCTCCCGGCATGCTCAGATCCATGACGATTACGTCCGGATGATGGTTTTCCAGGATGTTCAGGGCATCCACGCTGTTATGCCCCATCGCCACGACATCAAGATCAGCCTTGGTCCTGTACAGGCTGACCAGTCCCTCCAACAGTATCGGATGATCGTCTACAAACGCGACACGTACAAGCATTACCCCTACCCCTCTAGGGATATATTTACCATGGCAAATACCTTTCAGGAAGCAGTTGTTTAAGTTTCAGTTAATACTGGCGCGGCCTTTTCTGGTAGAGTCGGCGAGCCGGCGCCTCGGCTGCAGTTGCTGGTCTGCGCTGGGCCACGACTACTGTGATACCAGTTTGACCCTCAAAGCGATTTACGGCGGGCCAGCTTATATTCTAAACTGTATATGTTTATTATCTAATATTTACTTCTTGGAAGCCGTTAGTTGGCGAGTGATGAGCTTGGCGTTTGCGCTTACTGTCGGGTTCGACCAGACAATCTGGAAAGCCCGTCATTGGGAATTGCGCGCTGTCGGTGGACGAGCTTCAACGCAGCCTAACGCGCAATCGCCAGAGGTTTCCCCGTTGGCTCGTGGATCATGACGTCCATCGGCAAACCATAGATGCGCTGGAGTGCTTCAGGCGTCATGATCGTCTCTGAGGCTCCCTGTATGATCACGCGGCCTGAATGGAGCACCGTGATGGTATCGCAAAAGCGGGACGCCATGTTGATGTCGTGCAGCACGATGATGATGCCGAGACCCTTCTCCTGAGACAGCTTGCGGACCAGTGAGAGGACCTCGATCTGATGGGAAATGTCGAGGGCCGAGATCGGTTCGTCGAGCAACAGGTATTCCGTATCCTGAGCCACCAGCATGGCGAGCCAGGCACGTTGTCTTTCACCGCCGGAGAGCGTGGCGACGAGGCGGTCAGCGAGCGGGGCGACACCGGTCAATGCAATTGCTTCCTCTGTCTTTTGTCTGTCCACCTCGCCGAAACGACCGAAGGCGCCTTGCCAGGGATAGCGTCCAAGCGACACGAGTTCGCGGACGGTCATTCCGGCAGCCGAGGGTAGGTGCTGCGCCAGATAGGCGACCTTGCGCGCCAGCGCCCGGTCGCCCCAGGTGTCGAGCCGTCGTCCGTTCAGGGTGATGCTGCCGCTCGTGGGCATTTGCTGACGTGCCAACAGTTTCAGAAACGTCGATTTGCCTGAGCCGTTGTGCCTGATCAGTCCGAGAACCTGGCCATCGATCGGGATCTCAAGCGTCAGTGGCGCAAGAATGGGCCGTTCGGCCACATCGAAGGCGACGTCGCAAAGAGAGAAGGTCGATCTCTGTCTGTTCAAGATTTCATCCTTTTTACTCGATCTGGGCAGAGACTGCGGCAATCCTCGATGCCCGGAATGCGATCCCTCAGACAGCAGACTTTCCGGCGACGCACGCGCATCCGTCTTCCTCGACGTAGCGGATGGCATCCGTCATCGGGGCGGGTAGGTTGAAGGCTGGGTTTTTCCCGGGAAGCTGCCGGACAATCCACTCGAGATAATGCGCCGCATTGCCCCAGAATACTTTTCTCGACAGGCCGCTCTGCCTTGCCAAGGCATCAATGAGCGGGGTCAGGTGCGTGGAGACCAGCAGGGAGGCTGCCTGGTCTGCCTCCTCTGTCGTGAAAGCGGTGGGCAGACGCAAGGCGACCGGCTCGCCGTCGTCGTCGACGACGATCACTGTGTTCTCGATCTCGGCATGAACGGCTTTTCCCCCGATCACGGATAGGGCCGTGACGGGGATGATCACGGTTGCCAGATATTTCTGCGACCATAGGGAAACCAGATAGCCATCGGGTTTGACGCCAAAGCGACGTGCGTAGCTTTGTATGAGACAAGCAAAGGCATCGGCTTCCAGCACCTGTGCGGATGGCTCCACCCTGCGGATTTCCGTTCCATGGGACAGTCTGTCCCTGATCGGCGACAGCAGGCCGCTCAATCGTGCGAGCCGATCCTGCGGACTGCTGATCCCGTTCATGGGTGTCTCCGGTAAAGGAGCCACAGGAAGTAAGGTCCACCGACGAAGGCCGCGAGGACGCCTGCCGGGATCTCGTAGGGGAAGTGAATGCTGCGACCGAGCCAGTCAGCTGTGGTCATCAAGGCTGCCCCGATCGCTGCGGCGCACAAGGCCCGGTTCAGCGGTTTCGGAGGCGTGGTCATCGCCGCGATATGGCGCGCGATCAGTCCGACAAAGCTCAAGGGGCCGACGATCAAGGTTGCCGCGGCGGTGAGGACGGCTGACAGCGACAGGAGCCACGTTCGGCACCGTCGTGGGTGAAGCCCCAGTTCGCGCGCCGCCTGGTCTCCGAGTGGCAGGATTTGCAGCCAGCGTCGAAAAAGCGGAAGCAGAGCAAGAGCGACCAGCAAGATCGCCAATCCCGCCCACCCGGTGATTGCGGTCGCACGGTAGGTCGGGCCCATCGACCAGGCCAGCACATAGACCGCACGCGGATCGCCGCTTGCCAGCACGACAGTGATGAGCGTGGCGGAAAAGGTGCCGATGGCGGCACCTGTGAGCAAGGCCGGTCCGGGCGCATGGGCGGATTTGGCGGTGATGGCCATCATCACCAGAAATGTCGCGAGCGCCCCGCCAATGCCGCCGAGCAACATGACCAGCGGAGAGGACAACACTCATGGCGGTGCGGGTCACAAAGAAACATGTCTTGAAAGCTCATGTTAAGCTTTTGCGGGCGCTGCATGCAAGCACAAAGCCCAAGCCGCGAGCCGGTATCGCCCAAAGGAGTTGGCGTGCGCCACTGTCGATCCTCTCGCAAGCAGACAGCCAACGCCCAGCAGGACCTGATATCGGTTGGAACAAAGTCGGGTCGGGTGGCTTTTGCAAACTTGGCGCGGCTGTGGCTGGTCGAGTGTCGGTCGCATCCCGGCGAATAGGCCGGAACCGTTCCCGTGGGGACGCGATAACGAGGTGAGTTGATGAATGAGACTAGCAAGGTTCGCCTGACGGTGAACCGGATATCCCGCGAGATCGACCTCGACAACCGAACCACATTGCTCGACCTCTTGCGAGAAAACCTGCAGCTCACGGGCACCAAAAAAGGCTGCGATCATGGCCAGTGCGGCGCATGCACCGTCATCGTCGACGGACGTCGGATCAATTCGTGCCTGACACTCGCCGTCATGAACGAGGGCGCTGAGGTCACCACGATCGAGGGGCTGGGCGCGCCCGGCGATCTGCACCCGATGCAGGCCGCTTTCGTCAAGCATGACGGGTTCCAGTGTGGCTACTGCACGCCCGGTCAGATCTGTTCCTCCGTCGCGATGCTCGAAGAGATCGCGGCCGACGTCCCCAGCCACGTTACCGATGACCTGATGAACAAGGCACGACCGACCGCCGAGGAGATCCGCGAGCGGATGAGCGGCAATATCTGTCGCTGCGGTGCCTATTCCAACATCGTCGATGCCATTACCGAGGTCGCGGAAACACGCTCATGAAAGCCTTCACCTATGAACGCGCGGCCTCGGCCGAAGCGGCAGCGCAAATTGCCGCGTCAAATCCGCATGCCAAGTTTATTGCAGGCGGTACCAATCTTCTCGATCTGATGAAGCTCCAAATCGAGACGCCGACCCATCTGATCGATGTCAACGGGCTGGACCTCGACGAGATTGAACCGACGGCGGAAGGTGGCCTGCGGATCGGGGCCTTGGTGCGCAATACAGATCTGGCAGCCCATGAGATTGTCCGTCGAGACTACCCGCTGCTTGCGCGGGCGCTGCTTTCCGGTGCTTCCGGGCAATTGCGCAACCGCGCCACGACCGGCGGAAACCTTCTGCAGCGGACCCGCTGTCCCTATTTCTACGACACCAATCAACCCTGCAACAAGCGGCAGCCGGGCAGCGGCTGTTCGGCCATCGGCGGCTTCAGTCGGCAGCATGCGGTCCTCGGGGTAAGCGACGCCTGCATCGCGACCCATCCCAGCGACATGGCCGTTGCGATGCGCGCGCTCGATGCCGTCGTCGAGACTGTGAAGGCGGATGGCAGCCGGCGGGTCATTCCGCTTGCCGACTTTCACCGTCTGCCGGGAGACACGCCGCATATCGAAACGGTCCTGGAGCAGGGCGAGATCATCGCGGCAGTCTGTCTGCCGCCGCCGATCGGCGGCACCCAGATCTATCGCAAGGTTCGCGACCGCGCATCCTATGCCTTCGCGCTCGTGTCTGTCGCAGCCGTGATCCAGCCGGACGGGTCCGGGCGGATCACTCTCGGGGGCGTCGCGCACAAGCCGTGGCGGATCGAGGATGCGGAGGCACAACTGCCGAACGGTGCTCAAGCGACGGCGGCAGTCTTGCTCGCTGGCGCCCGACCCACGGACCAGAACCGTTTCAAGCTCGCTCTCGTGGAGCGCTTGCTGAGCGCCGTCATTGCGCAAGCCAAGGATTAAAGCTCATGAAGTTCGACAGGCCAGAAACGACCAATCCCATCGACAATCTGAAGGTGATCGGCCGGCCCACGCACCGGATCGACGGCGAGCTCAAGACGACGGGTCGCGCCACCTATGCCTATGAGCACTGGGATCTCGGTCTCAAGATCGCCTATGGCTATCCGGTGGCTGCCGGCATTGCCAAAGGGCGCATCATCAAGATCGACAGCGAGAGCGCCCGGCAGGCACCTGGCGTCATTGCCGTGGTCACCACACTTGACGTCGGAAAGCGCGAGAAGGGTGAGCACAATACGGCAACGCTCTTTGGCGGAGATGTCGTGCAGCATTATCATCAGGCAATCGCGCTTGTCGTTGCCGAGACATTCGAGCAGGCACGGGCGGCTGCTTCGCTGATCGACGTCTCCTACGAGCGCGAGGAGGGGGTTTTCGATCTGTCCGAGGCCATGAAAACGGCAGAAAAGCCTTCGGAAGATGAGGCGCCCGACAGTGCCTTCGGCGACTTCGATGATGCCTATGCTCGCTCGTCTGTGACGCTCGATGCCGAGTACAGCACGCCGGACCAGTCGCATGCGGCGATGGAGCCGCATGCCTCGATGGCAGTCTGGGACGGCGATGAACTGAAGATCTGGACCTCGAGCCAGATGATCGACTGGTGGCGGACGGATCTTGCGACCTTCCTTGGCATGGACAAGGAGAAGATCCGGCTGATGTCACCCTTCATCGGCGGAGGCTTCGGCGGCAAGCTGTTTCTCAGGGCGGATGCGGTGCTTGCCGCGCTGGGTGCCAAGGCTGCTCGATGCGCGGTCAAGGTCTCCCTGCCGAGGCCGGTGATCATGAACAATACCACCCATCGGCCGGCGACGATCCAGCGTGTCCGGATCGGTGCCGATACAAAGGGCAAGATTGAGGCGATTGGACATGAGAGCTGGTCCGGCAACTTGCCGGAGGGAAGCCTCGAAACGGCGGTCAACCAGACGCGACTTCTCTATGCGGGCGAAAACCGCATGACCGCCATGCGCCTGGCCATGCTCGACCTGCCCGAGGGCAATGCGATGCGCGCGCCGGGCGAAGCGCCGGGCCTTATGGCGCTCGAAATTGCCATGGACGAGATGGCCGAAAAGCTCGACATCGATCCCGTCGACTTCAGGGTCATCAACGACACGCAGGTTGATCCGGAGAACACGGATCGCCCGTTCTCGAAACGCGACCTGATCGGTTGTCTGCGCCTCGGGGCGGAACGCTTCGGGTGGAGCGATCGAGGCCAGCCGGGAGCACGACGCGACGGCAACTGGCTGATCGGAACCGGTGTCGCCGCTGCCTATCGCGACAACTTGCTCGTTGAGTCCGGTGCCCGTGTCCGCCTCGAAAGCAATGGTCGGATTACCGTCGAGACTGACATGACCGATATCGGCACGGGCAGCTACACCATCATCGCGCAGACCGCTGCCGAAATGATGGGGGTGACGCTGGAGGAAGTCGATGTCCGGCTCGGCGATTCCAGCTTTCCGGTATCCGCCGGCTCCGGCGGTCAGTTCGGTGCCAATTGTTCGACGGCTGGCGTCTATGCAGCCTGCGTCAAGCTGCGCGAGGCCGTCGTCAAGAAACTCGGTCTCAATGCTCAGGACGTTCGATTCGAAGGCGGTCAGGTTCGCTCGGGCAATCATGCTATCCCGCTATCGGATGCTGTCGGTGCTGATGCTCTGGTCGGCGAGGACACGATCGAATGGGGTGATCTCTCCAAGATCCATCAGCAATCGACCTTCGGCGCGCACTTCGTCGAAGTGGGTGTGGATGTCGTCACCGGAGAATGTCGCGTACGGCGCATGTTGGCCGTATGCGCCGCTGGCCGCATTCTCAACCCGATTACCGCGCGGAGCCAGGTGATCGGCGCGATGACCATGGGCATTGGGGCCGCGCTTTCGGAGGAGCTTATCGTCGACACGAGCCGAGGCTTTTTCGTCAACCACGATCTCGCCGGTTACGAGGTGCCCGTGCACGCGGACATTCCGAGCCAAGAGGTGATCTTCCTCGACGAAACCGATCCGATGTCGTCACCGATGAAGGCCAAGGGTGTCGGCGAACTGGGGCTGTGCGGCGTATCCGCGGCGATTGCGAATGCCATCTACAACGCCACGGGTGCTCGTATCCGCGACTATCCGGTCACGCTGGACAAGCTGATCGGACATCTGCCCGCCGATTTTTGATCTCGGACCGCTAGAGGGCGCGCGCGGCATCGATGTCGGGCGCGTCTTTGCTCCCCGTGTGAGGGTGCCGCCTATGGAAGGCGGAGCGTTGCGATCCTGTCGAGTTTGAGGATAGCATCACAGCCTCGGAACTGGCGTACTTTTCGCGGTGCGCCGGCAAACTACGATGGCGAGGTCACAGGGCCGCCTGTTCGCTAATGCCTTCGGGAGAGGCCAAGTGCATGATCGAAAGACCAGAATTTTTCCTGCGCCAGCTGTTCGACCGTGCCGTAGAGGTGGCGGATCCGATGCGGACGCTCAAGGATTTTCTGCCTGAAAAGCCGAAGGGTCGGGTGATCGTCGTCGGAGCTGGTAAGGCGAGTGCGCGGATGGCGGAAGCGGTCGAGGCGGTCTGGGGTCCCTGTGAAGGCCTCGTCATCACGCGTTATGGTTATGGCAGGCCATGTCATGGCATCGAGATCGTCGAGGCGGCCCATCCGGTTCCCGACGAAGCAGGCCTGAAGGCGACGGCGCGTCTGCTGGATCTGGTCGAAAGTGCCGGCGAAGGTGATTTCGTGCTGGCGCTGATCTCGGGCGGAGCCTCGGCGTTGCTGGTCCAGCCGGTGCCGGGCGTCTCGCTTGCCGAAAAGCAGGCGGTCAATCAGGCCCTGCTCGCGTCAGGCGCTCCGATCGACCGGATGAACACGGTTCGAAAACATCTCAGCCGAGTGAAGGGTGGGCAATTGGCCGCCGCAGCCTGGCCGGCTCAGCTCTTCGCCTTGATGATCTCGGATGTGCCGGGAGACGATCCGGCCTTCATTGGCTCCGGTCCGACCGTTGGCGATCCGTCGAGCCCGGACGACGCTCTGGCCGTGATCGATCAATGGAAGATAGCGCTTCCTGGCGGGGTTCGCGAGGCATTGGCACGGGGCTCCGGGGTCGTCAGACCCGGCGATCCGCGCCTCGCCCGCGTGCGCAACGTTATCTATGCCGCGCCCCGGCAATCGCTGGAGGCGGCTGCGGAACTTGCCCGAGAGGCGGGTTGCGATGTTCGCATTTTCGGCGATGCCCTGGAAGGCGAGGCGAGGCTGGTGGCCGAGGCCCAGGCGAAAGAGGCTCTAACCTTGCAGCACTCCCTGCGTGCCGGGGATCCGCCGATCCTTCTCCTCTCCGGCGGCGAACTGACGGTCACCCGGCGCGGCGACGGCATTGGCGGGCCCAATGCCGAGTTCTGTCTGGCGCTTGCGCTGGCTCTGGATGGCGCCGCAGGTATCCATGCGCTCGCTTGCGACACGGATGGCGTCGATGGTGCCGCCGAAGTCGCCGGCGCTGTCATCGGTCCCGAACTTCTGAAGAAGGCTGCCGAACTGCGTTGCGACCCAGAGGTCGCTCTGCAACGAAATGACGCCCATTCGTTCTTCGCAGCGTTGGACGCGCAGGTTGTCACCGGCCCCACCCTGACCAACGTCAACGATTTCCGCGCGATCCTCGTGCAGCCGCGTCCGACCCCATCAAGGCTTTAGCCGAAATTTCCGTTCACTGACGAAACCCGACGCGTGATGGGGGCTGGTGCTCGCTGCATTGGTGTGCCTGCGAGAAATCCTGTGGTTGGTATCTATCATGATAAATTATTGCATTCGAGTTATCTATGTGAATTAATAGCGCACATAAAGGATGCCAAATCGAAAGGATTTCCCCATGAAGAGGCTGTTCCGGAGCGCATTTGCCGCTGCCGCCTTGAGTGCCGCCATGACCGCCGCCCAGCCGGCGAGCGCGCAGACCCCGCCCAATGTCCTCGTCGTCGGGCAGATCGCCGAACCCAAGTCTCTCGATCCGCATACGGTGACCGCCACCAATGATTTCCGCATTCTGGTGAATGTTTATGAGGGCCTTGTGCGCTTCAAGGACGGGACGCTGGAGATCGAGCCGGCACTTGCCGAGCGCTGGGATATTTCTGAGGACGGCAAGACCTATACGTTCAAGCTGCGTCAGGGCGTGAAGTTCCACGACGGTTCGGACTTCACCGCCGAGGCCGTCAAGTTCAACTTCGACCGGATGCTGAAAGAGGACCATCCTTTCTACAATACCGGCCCCTTTCCCCTGTCGTTCAACTTCGCCTCGGTCGAGGCCGTCAACGTGATTGACAGCCAGACTGTCGAGTTCAAGCTGAGCGAGGCTTTTGCGCCCTTCCTGTCCAATCTCGCCTATCCCACGGGGCTGATCGTTTCTCCGGCTGCGGTGGAGCAGCATGGCGCCGACTATGGCCGGAACCCCTCTGGTACCGGACCCTTCAAGTTTGCCGAATGGCTGTCCAACCAACGTGTGGTCGTCGAGCGCAACCCGGACTACTGGGGTGAGGCTGCGGCCCTCGAAGCCGTCGTCTTTCGACCCGTGACAGATGCAAACACGCGTGTTGCCGAAATGCTTTCCGGAGGCATCGACGTGATGGTCGAAGTGCCGCCGGACAATCTCACGACCTTCCAGCAGGATGCCGCGTTCTCTGTCGCCGAGCAGGCGGGGCCGCATGTCTGGTTCGGCATCCTGAACACGAAGAGCGGTCCGTTCGCCGACAAGCGCGTTCGTCAGGCCGCCAACTACGCCGTCAACAAGGAGACGCTGGTCAACGATGTGCTCCAGGGCACGGCAACAGTGGCCGCTGGACCGATTCCGCCTGCCTTCAACTGGGTGGAAAGCTCGGTCGAGCCATATGCCTACGATCCAGAGAAGGCCAAGGCCTTGCTTGCCGAGGCAGGTGTCGAGGCGCCGGAACTGACATTCTACGTCACTGAAGGCGGCTCGGGCATGCTCGATCCGGTGACGATGGGCGCAGCCATTCAGGCCGATCTGCAGGCTGTCGGCTTCAACGTCAAGATCGAGACCTATGAGTGGAATACCTTCCTCGGTCGCGTGAACCAAGGTCTCGACGGTCAGGCTGATATGGCCGAAATGGCCTGGATGACGAATGATCCCGACACCGTGCCCTATCTCACGCTGCGCAGCGATGCGATGCCGGACAAGGGAGGTTTCAACTCGGGCTACTATTCCAATCCTGAGGTCGACGCTTTGCTGGAGAAGGCGCGCACATCGACGGATCAGGCTGAACGCGGCAAGCTTTACGCCCAGGTCCAGCAAATCGTGCATGACGATGCGCCCTGGCTGTTTGTTGCCAACTGGAAGCAGAACGCGGTCACGACGGCTGCTGTCCAAGGCTTCAAGCTTCAGCCCTCCTTTCTTCTCAACCTGCACGGTGTGACGAAGCAGTAATCCTCCTGCGACTGACGCCAGCGGGTAATCCGCTCGCCGGCGTCAGCCTTGAACGTTCCCGGAGGTTGCGATGTCGGCCTATATTCTCAAACGTCTGATCGCGGTCGTGCCCGTGCTGTTCGGCCTGTCGATCATCGTCTTCCTGGTGATGGCCCTCATTCCCGGGGATACGGCAACTGCCATTCTCGGCGCTTACGCAACGCCTGAGAACGTCGAGCGGATCAATCGTGACCTCGGTCTCGACCAGCCTCTGTTTCAGCAATACCTGGTCTGGATCGGCAATGTGCTACAGGGTGATTTCGGCCGCTCCTATGCCCTGAACCGACCCGTTCTGGACGAGGTCCTCGAGCGTTTCGGCGCGACCCTCATCCTTGCCGGCGTCTCTCTCGTCTTGTGCACGGTCATCGGCCTTCTCGCCGGTGTTGTCTCGGCTGTCCGGCAATTCGGATGGGCGGACCGCGCGATCACATTCTTCGTGCTGGCCGGGATCTCCATGCCATCCTTCTGGCTGGGGCTCCTTCTCATCTACCTCTTCGCGGTCAAGTGGCGCATGCTGCCGGCCTCGGGCATGTATGCCGTCTATGGGGGAGGGGACATCAAGGACCTTCTGCTTCATCTGGTGCTGCCCGCCGTCACGCTGTCGGTCGTCGCGGCAGGCGTGATCGCGCGTCTGACGCGGGGCGCCATGCTGGAAGTGCTTCGGCAGGACTTTGTCCGTACAGCCCGTGCCAAGGGACTATCGGAACGGCGGGTCATCTATGGTCACGCGTTTCGATCGGCACTGGTCAGCATCATTCCGGTGATCGGCATCCAGTCCGGCTTCGTGCTCGGCGGCGCCGTCTATATCGAGACCGTGTTCCAGTGGCCGGGTGTCGGGGCCATGCTGGTGAAGGCCATTTCAAGCCGCGACATCCTGCTGGTCCAGGGCGGTGTGCTCGTCGTTGCCGCGAGCTACGTGCTCTTCAACCTCGTCGCCGACGTTCTCCAATCCATGCTCGACCCGAGGATCCGCACGTGAGTACTGTTTCTGCGGTCATCCAGCCCAAGGTCGCGTCGGGGCGGATTACATCCTGGCGGCTGCTTCTCAACAACCGTCTCGCGGCGGCAGGTCTCGTGCTTATCGGGTTGATCGCTCTCCTGATCCTGCTGGTACCGATCCTGCCTCTACCCGATCCCGATGCCACCGCGCCGGCAGATCGGCTGAAGCCGGTTCTGACGGCCGGACACCTTCTCGGTACGGATCAACTTGGCCGCGATATCCTGAGCCGGCTTTTGTGGGGCGCGCGTCTGTCTGTCACGGTCGGCTTCACGGCGACGCTAATCGCCGCGCTGATCGGGTCGGTGATCGGCATTGTCGCTGGCTATGTCGGTGGACGCACGGACAATGCCATCATGCGTGGCATCGACATGCTGATGGCCTTTCCCTACATCCTGCTGGCGCTGGCGATCGTTGCCGCGCTCGGGCCGGGCCTGATGAACGCGCTCTATGCCATCGCCATCGTCAACATCCCCTTTTTCGCGCGCAATGTGCGCGGCGTGACGCTCGGATACGCCCATCGCGAATTCGTCGATGCTGCGCGCCTGTCCGGCAAGGGGCACCTGTCCGTCATGTTCACCGAGGTGTTGCCGAACGTGGCGCCGGTCATCGTCATCACGATGTCGACGACGGCCGGCTGGATGATCCTGGAGACGGCGGGCCTCAGCTTCCTCGGTCTGGGCGCGCAGCCGCCCCAAGCCGATCTCGGGTCGATGCTGGGCGAGGGGCGGGCGCAGCTCTTCACCGCTCCGCATGTGTCGATCGTGCCGGGCATCATGATCTTCCTCATCGTCATCAGCTTGAATGTGCTGGGTGATGGCATTCGCGACGTTCTTGATCCGCGTCTGCGCTCCGGGGCGCTGGCGCGTCCCGGACCTGTCACGGAAATTGCGACCGATCGAAACGTTCCGGAGAACTCAGTCCGGGACGCTGCTCTTTCCATCGAAGGTCTGGAGACCGGTTTCCGCAGCGGAGACGACATTATTCCGGCCGTGCGTGGGGTTTCCCTGCATGTGAAGCGTGGCGAATGTCTCGGGTTGATCGGTGAAAGCGGGTCGGGGAAGAGCGTTACGGCACTATCTGTGATGGGGCTCGTTGCCTCCCCACCGGGCATCATCCAGAGTGGCGCCATTTATGTGGGCAATGAAGACGTGCTGGCGATGCCGCAGACACGACTGATCTCCCTGCGTGGCAGCCGCGTCGCCTATGTATTTCAGGATCCCCTGACCACCCTGCACCCCATGTATCCCGTCGGACGGCAAGTCGAGGAAGCGATCGCCGCGCATCAGTCGCTCGGCACACGTGAGCGCCGTGAACGGGCGATTGCGCTGCTTGAAAAGGTTGGCATACCGGAGGCCCGGGAAATGGCGAAACACTATCCGCATCAGCTTTCGGGCGGCCAGCGCCAGCGTATCGGCATTGCGATGGCGCTTGCCAACGATCCCGATGTGATCATCGCCGATGAGCCGACGACCGCTCTCGACGTCACCGTGCAGGCCCGCATTCTGGAGCTCTTGCGTGATCTTCAGCGCGAGCGCGGGATGGCGCTTCTCTTCATCACCCACGATTTCGGCGTCGTGTCGGAGATTTGTGACCGCGTCGCCGTGATGAAGGACGGTCAGATCGTCGAGACCGGTGAAACGCGTGCGGTTCTCGCCAACCCGCAGCATGACTACACGAAGCGGCTGATCGCCTGCGTGCCCGAACTCGGCACCGGGGCGCAATTCCTGGAGCGTGTCGCCAGGCTCTTCCCTAAGCAGAACGCGGAGGCGTCATGACGAAGTCTGCGATCCAGGTCCGTGAGCTCACCAAGTCCTTCGGTGGCGGGCGCAGCCTGTTCGGCAAGGAACGGCACGAGGTCAAGGCCGTGAAATCCGTGTCGCTGGATCTTATGCGCGGTGAAACGCTTGCCGTCGTCGGGGAAAGCGGATCGGGAAAGAGCACGCTTGCCCGCATGCTGGTCGGGCTCGAGACGCCGACCTCCGGCAGTATGCTGATCGGGGGCAAGGATGCGGAGGCGCTTCGGCGGGAAGGGCCGCGGGCCTTCGGCAAGACGATCCAGTATGTCTTTCAGGATCCGGTTGCTTCGCTGAACCCGCGCAAGACAATTAGCAGCATCCTCGAGACCCCGCTCAAGCTGCTGTGCGGATACGAGGCGCCCAAGCGGCGCCAACGGATGAACGAGCTGCTGGACGCGGTCCAGATGCCGGAGAACACGCTCTCGCGCTATCCGCACGAATTTTCCGGCGGTCAGGCGCAACGGATTGCGATCGCCCGGGCCCTGGCAGCGGAAGCGGAGATCCTGGTGTTCGACGAGCCGGTGAGCGCACTCGACGTCGGTGTGCAGGCGCAGGTGCTGTTGCTTCTCAGCGATCTGAAAACGCGTTTCGACTTGTCCTATCTGTTCATTAGTCACGACCTTGCCGTTGTCGAGGCAATCTGTGACCGCGTCGCTGTCATGTATTTCGGTGAGATTGTCGAGCTGGCACCCGCTGCAAGGCTTTTTGCCGATCTTGAACACGCCTATACAAGGCGGCTCGTGGCCAGTGCGCCTCGCATCAGGAGAGAATGACGCGCGATGACCGATACTGAGGAGAGGGCGAAGGCAGGCAGCGAAGACGGTAAGCGCTTGTTCACCCCGGCGGGAAAGCCGAAGCGCCGACCTGATGCCATCGCCGATCTGATGAAAGACTTCATCCGTTCGCAGGGTCTCCAGCCCGGCGATCGTCTGCCGCAGGAGCGCGAGTTGATGGACCGCTTCAAGGCCGCCAAGGGTACGGTGCGCGAAGCGATGAAGGCGCTGGAAACCCAGGGGCTGATCTTTACGCGCAGCGGCCCCGGCGGCGGTGCCTTCGTCGCCGCTCCTTCCGCCCGGCACGCCATGGAGCTCTTGTCCACCCACTTCTTCTTCAATACGCCCACCCTCTCCGACATCTATGCAATCCGCAAGACGCTGGAGCCTGAGGTTGCCGCCTCGCTTGCGGGCCTGATTTCGGGCCATCAACTGGCGCTGCTCGAACGGACGATCCGCCTCTACGATCACCCTCCGGTCGATCCTGACGATCAATATCGTCAACGCGTCGCTGAACTCGATTTCCACTCGCAACTGGCTCAGTTCTGTCCCAACCCGCTTCTCGGGTTTCTCTGCGGCCTGATGCACAATCTGTTGCGCGATCTGCCGCTAGCGAGGCAGATCTATGCCGACCCGGCGCCCAGCTCGCGAGAAGAGGGGCTCTCCTACCAGTACCGGCTCATGGCGGCCATGAAGGATGGACGGACGGAGGATGCGCGCTCGATCGCGGCCGAACACATGGCATTCGCCGAGGCCTATATGCTGGGGCGGGCAAAAACGATCGGATAGTGGCGGGGCAGGCGAGGAGATCGAGCTATGGATTGCACGTGGCACGTGCAAAGTGCAGTGGGTCACTTCGCCTTCGATATTTTTGCGAGCCGGTGGAGCCAGATCGCGTGTCGCGCGTTTATTCCCGCGGTCAGTCGGGGGCTTTTCGAAATAACATGATGCAATTCTTCTCGGGCTACGAGGCTCAGATCTCTCTGGGTCTGGTGATCTTGCTGTTTGGTCTGTTCGTCTGGGAGAAGTATCCCGCAGAGGTGACCGCATCCGCCGGTGCGGCAGTCTTCATCGTTCTCGGCTTCGTGCCGACCGACAAGGCGATGGCGGTGTTTTCGAATTCCGCGCCGCTGACGATCGGAGCGATGTTCGTTCTCACCGGGGCTCTGGTGCGCACGGGTGTCCTGGAACGGGTGGCGGCCGTGGTTCTCGAACGATCGAAGAAACGGCCACAGCTGGCGCTTGCAGTGTTCCTGCTGACTGCCCTTGTCGCGTCGGCTTTCATGAACAACACGCCGGTAGTCCTTGTCCTGATCCCGATCGTGATCCGGCTCGCCGCCTCGCTCGACATTGCCGCGACAAGGCTTCTCATTCCCGTATCCTATGCCGCTATCCTGGGCGGAACCTTGACGCTGATCGGCACTTCGACCAACCTGCTCGTCGATGGTGTCGCGCGCGGGCAGGGCCTCGAGCCCTTTTCGCTTTTCGAAATCACGCCGATCGGTCTCGCGGCAGTCGTAACGGGCATGCTCACCATGCTCGTGCTCGGAAAGTTTCTTTTGCCGGATCGCCGCGAGGAAGGTGGCGAGCTGGATGACCAGGACGAGGCCGAATTTCTCTCGGAAATCACCGTGCTCGCAGATGGTCCGTTCACCGAAAAACCGATCGGCGAAATTGCGGAATTCAAGCAGCCGGGCCTGCGCATCGTCGGCCTGCATGCCAATGGCGAGGTGATCCGCAAGGATGTCGAGACCATGACCCTGAAGAAGGGCGATGGGCTGATCATTCTCGCCAGATCGACCGATCTCTTGACTCTGAACGATAAGGAAGGGTTGCGTGTCGGTCAAAGACGCGGAGCCGCGCCCAAGGGCGAGGTCATCGTCGTCGAGGCGGTCGTTGCCCCCGGCCGCTACGGCAATCGGACGCGTCTTTCCAGTCTGACCCTTGGCCGCCGTTTCGGCGTACGCATCATCGGTGCCCACCGACACCGGCATGTGCCGGGTCCGGACCTTGCCAATGTCCGTCTTCGGCCGGCAGACAAGCTGCTCATCGAGGGTACCGCCGAAGCGCTGGACGAACTCTCGCAGCAGAATGAGCTGATATCCGTCACGCGTTCGTCCGCCCGTGCCTTCAGGCCGACCAAGGCGCCTTTGGCGTTGCTTGCTCTCGGTCTCGTGGTGCTGCTTGCTGCATTCAATGTCATGGACATCGGCATCCTGGCGATGATCGCCGTGCCGGCTATCCTGATCTTGCGCTGTATCGACGCCGATGAAGCCTGGGGCTCAATCGAAGGTGGTATTCTGATCCTGATCTTTGCGATGCTGATTGTGGGGCAGGGATTGCAGGAAACCGGAGCCGTTGCACTGGTTGTTGAAACGGCAATGCCGCTGATGTCGACTGTCTCTCCCTTTGTGCTGGTGCTTCTGGTCTACACGCTGTCGTCGACGCTCACCGAATGCGTGACCAACAACGCGGTGGCCGTCATCCTGACGCCAATCGTCATCGGTCTCGGTCAGCAATTGGGTATTGATCCCAGGGCTCTTGTGGTGGCGGTCATGTTTGGTGCAAGTGCAAGCTTCGCCACGCCGATCGGCTATCAGACGAACACACTGGTCTATGGCGCCGGGAACTACCGCTTCAGCGATTTCGTCAAGATCGGCTTGCCGATGAACATCATCGTGGGCTTGGCGTCCTGCTACGCCATCTATCTTTATTATGGTCTTTGAGGAGTAGACGCATGGATATCATCACCGGATTTTTCGGACTGGTCGAGGATCTCACATGGGGATGGGCTTTGATCCCCATGCTCGTTGTCTTCGGCGTGTTCATCACGGTGATGACTGGGTTCGTGCAGGTCAGGTTCTTCAAGCGAATGTTTCGCGTGCTGTTCGCCAAGAACCAGACCGGCGATCCGAATGCGATCAGCGCACGTGAGGCTCTGCTCGTGTCGGTCGGTGGACGCGTCGGTGGCGGTAACATTGCAGGTGTTGCGGTCGCGATCACGCTCGGAGGGCCGGGTGCGGTCTTCTGGATGTGGGCGATTGCGGTCATCGGCATGGCGACGAGCCTCGTCGAATCGACGCTTGCCCAGCTTTACAAGCGTTCCAACGGTGACGGCACCTATCAGGGCGGGCCTGCCGGCTACATCATCTATGGGCTCGGCGCGAAGCACAAATGGCTGGCCGTGGTCTATGCCGTGTGCCTGATGCTGGCCTTCGCCTTCGGTTTCAACGCCTTCCAGGGCAATACCTTTGCCGGTGCCGTCTATGACAGCCTCGGCGTCGAGCGTGTCTGGAGCGGCATTGGTCTTGCGATCATCACCGGCTTCATCGTCTATGGCGGCATCCGCCGTATCGCGAAGGTCGCTGATGTGATCATTCCGATCATGGCCTTCATCTATATCGGCCTGACACTGCTGGTCATCCTGTCCAACATCACGGAGATTCCGGGCGTCATCTGGTCGATCATTGCCAATGCCTTTGGCCTGGAAGAGGTCGTCGGCGGCGGCTTCGGCGCTGCCCTGGCGCAAGGACTTCGCCGTGGGCTGTTCTCCAACGAGGCCGGCCTCGGATCCACCCCGAACGTTGCGGCGACGGCCGATGTCCGCCACCCTATCAGCCAGGGTATCACCCAGTCCTTCTCGGTGTTCATCGACACCATCGTGATCTGCACCTGCACGGCCTTCATCATCCTGCTCAGCCCCGTCTATCAGCCGGGCGTGGAAGGCATCGACGGCATCGTACTCACCCAGCAATCGCTGGTCAGCCAGGTCGGCGAGTGGTCGCAGTATTTCCTCACCTTTGCCATCCTGCTCTTTGCCTTCAGTTCGATCATCTACAACTACTATCTCGGTGAGACGGCCCTGAAGGTCATGACCGCACGGCCGGGCGCCTTGCATGTGCTGAGGTTTGCCATCGTCATCGTCGTCTTCCTGGGGGCAACGGCTCCAGGCGCAACGGCGGTCTTCTTCTTCTCCGATCCGCTGATGGGCGTGCTCGCGGTGGTCAACCTCACCGTAATCCTGATGCTCTTCCCCGTCGCCTTGCGGATCCTCGACGATTTCCGCGCGCAGCTGAAGGCCGGTGTGGAGCGGCCGGTCTTTGAGCCGACGGCGTTTCCGGATCTCGATCTTGATCACTCCGCCTGGCCTCATGCGCAAAGAGTGGCGGGACCGAACGGGGGCGCTCTCGCCAAGGCTTGAGGATGTTTGTGGGGCGGCGGCAACGCGGCCCCCGCAAACGTCTCAAAGCGGTTGATGATATTGTCGGCTGATTGATGCCGCCTCGGTTTTCCGGGGCGGCATTTTTGTGCTCGCCTCGCTAGGGGAACGTCCCCATCATTTCCGTTGACACGCTATGGGCGCGCTACTAGCCTGTGTGGAAACGTTACCACATCGGGAGGAGATAACGATGAAACAGGCGCGGTTGAACCGCCTCTTCGGCACGTCTGGAAACTGCTTCGACGTGGCCATCGATCACGGCATGTTCAATGAACGCACGTTTCTCGCCGGTATCGAGAACATGCGCAAAGCCATCGAGGTCATCGCTGCGGCAGGCCCTGACGCGATCCAACTGCCGCCGGGTACGGCGCCCATGCTGCAGTCGATCCCGGGCAAGGCTCGCCCAGCGCTCGTGCTGCGTACCGATATTGCCAACATCTATGGCAACCCGCTGCCGAGTGCTCTGTTCTCCGAGGTGATCGATCGTCCGGTCGAGCAGGCGATCGCGCTCGATGCCGCCTGTGTCGTGGTCAATCTGCTGATGCTGCCCAACCAGCCCGAGGTTTATCGGGCCTGCGTGCGCAACGTGAACAGCCTCAAACGCGAATGCGAGATCTACGGCATGCCGCTGATGGTGGAGCCGCTGGTCATGCAGGACAATTCCAAGGGCGCCTATATGGTTGACGGCGCAATCGACAAGATCCTGCCGCTGGTCCGCCAGGCTGCCGAACTCGGCGCGGACATCATCAAGGCCGACCCCTGTGACGACGTCACGGAATACCATCGGGTGATCGAGATCGCTCAAGGGCTGCCGGTGCTCGTGCGCGGCGGGGGCAGGGTCTCCGATGAGGAAATTCTATCGCGTACCAGGGTGCTGATGGAACAGGGAGCTCGCGGCATCGTCTACGGCCGCAATGTCATCCAGCATGCCAATCCGGGCGGCATGACGCGGGCGCTGATGGCGATCGTGCATGAAGGCGTAACGGCGGAGGAAGCGTCGCGCCATCTCGCCTGAGATTGCGTGACGGGAGGAGGACCCCATGAAGACCTTTCGTTTCGGCGTCATCGGCTGCGGCCTGATGGGCCGCGAATTTGCCAGCGCCGCTGCGCGCTGGATGCATCTGACCGACGCCAAGGCGAGGCCAGAGATCGTCGCCGTCTGTGACACCAATACGGAGCTGATGGCGTGGTTCCAGACCCACGTTCCCTCCGTTCGACAGGCAACCACTGACTACCGCGAACTTCTCGCCAATCCGGAGGTCGACGCCATTTACTGCGCCGTTCCGCATGTGCTGCACGCCGAGTTTTACACCGACATCATCAAGGCAGGAAAACATCTGCTGGGTGAAAAGCCCTTCGGGATGGACCTGGCGCAGAACAGGGCGATCATGGCCGTTCTTGCCGAGCATCCGGAAAGCATCGTTCGCTGCTCGTCGGAAATGCCTTTCTTCCCCGGCGCGCAGAAGGTCATTGCCATGGCGGCGAGTGGCGAGATGGGCGACATTCTCGAAGTCGAAGCCGGCTTTCTGCATTCTTCCGACATTGATCCCAACAAGCCGATCAACTGGAAGCGCATGGAGCATGTCAACGGCGCCTATGGCTGCATGGGGGATCTGGGCATGCATGTGCTGCATGTTCCCTTGAGGCTTGGCTGGCGGCCGGAAACGTTGCATGCCAACCTCGTCAAGCGGATCACCGAGCGGCCGGATGGCAAGGGCAACAGGGTACCCTGCACCACCTGGGACAATGCGACGATCAGCAGCCGCGTGCGTACCGCCGACCAGGATTTCCCTCTGGTTCTCAAGACATGGCGCATCGCACCGGGCGAATCCAACACCTGGTACATCCGCATCCTCGGCATGAAGAAGAGCGCCTTCTTCTCGACCAAGCAGCCGCGCCAGTGGCAGTGGATGGATTACCAGGGCAGCACCCAGTCCTGGAACACGGAAGACCTTGGCTATGGCTCTGTCTTCCCCGCCATCACAGGCAAGATCTTCGAATTCGGCTTCGCCGATGCGATCCAGCAAATGTGGGCAGCCTTCGTCGACGAATTGGCGGGTGGCACGGCGAACGGCTTCCCCTGTGCAAGCCCCGCGGAAGCGGCTGCCCATCACGCCGTGCTGACGGCCGCGCTGCAATCCGGTCTGGAAAACCGGGTCGTTTCTGTCGACTACGATTGAGGTGGGACCATGCGACGCTCCGAGATCAACGAAGCCCTGCGGTTTGCCATCGGGATGCTCGAGATCTGGCGCTGGTCCCTGCCTGTCTGGGGGCAGTGGGGCGCTGCCGACTTTGCAGCCCATCCCGAGGCCTCGCGCTATCTGGCCAGCCGACAGCTCGGCTGGGACGTTACCGACTTTGGCTCCGGCCGCTTTGTCGAGCAGGGGCTCGTGCTCTTTTGCCTGCGCAACGGCATCCTCGGCATGGAGGGCGAGCGTAGCTACGCGGAGAAGCTGCTCTTCATCCAGGAAGGCCAGTTGACCCCGGCCCATCTGCACAAGGCGAAGCAGGAAGACATCATCAACCGGGCGGGTGGCGATCTCGTCATCGAATTCTGTGCGGCTGATGCGACGGGCAAGGTCACCGAATCCGAGGTCTCTGTCCTTGTCGACGGCATCGAGCAGCGTCTCCAGACCTGGGAGCCTCTTGTCCTGCATGCTGGCCAGAGCGTAACGATCCCTACGGGTCTCTATCACCGCTTCTATGGCGCGAAGGGCAAGGGCCCGGTGCTGGTCGGCGAAGTCAGTCAGGTTAACGACGACAGGACCGACAACTATTTCCTCGAACCCATCGGCCGTTTCGCCGAGATCGAGGAGGATGAGCCGCCGCTGAGACCCCTCTGGAACGAGGGGACTGTCTGATGAGAGCCGGGGAGGAGGTTCAAATCAGACAAGACACCGGAACGGCTGGTGGCATCGTCTGCGTCGGCAACTTCATCGTCGATCGCATCCACACTTTGTCCTACTGGCCGGAACAGGGCAGCCTCGCGCATATTCTGCACCAGGATATGGGCGTCGGCGGCGGTGCGGCCAATGTGGTGACCGACCTCGCTTCGCTTGGGTTCAAGGGGCGGCTTTCGGTGGCGGGTGCGGTGGGGAACGATCGGGACGGCGCCTATGTCCGGGATCGTCACGCGGCCCTCGGTGTCGATATTGCCGGTCTCCGCATTCTTGATGGCCAGGCGACGGCACATACCCATGTCATGAACGTGCCGGGCCAAAGCCGTACCTTCTTCTATCACGGCGGCTCCAACGACCTGCTGACGGACGATCTCATCGACCCTGCTGCCTTTGCAGCCAGTGGGCACAGGTTCTTCTATCTCGGCTATCTCATGCTCCTGCCGGCTCTCGACCGGAAGGATGCAAGCGGCTCTTCCGGGGCGGCGCGTCTGTTGAAGGCGGCACGCGAGGCGGGACTGAAGACCTGCGTCGATTTCGTCTCCAGCGAGGACCCTGCCTTTGCCGACCAGGTCGCCGTTGCACTACCCCATTGCGATTATGTGATCGTCAACGAGACCGAAGCCGGACGCGCAACGGGTGTGGCCGTCCGCGACAAGTCGGGCACTCTGCTGCTGTCAGCTGTGGAAGAGGCTGGTCAGCGCCTTCTGGACGGCGGGGTGGCGCAAGGCGTCGTCATTCATGCGCCGGAGCTCTCCATCTGGCTTTCACCTGACAAGGCCCCGGTTATCACGCCTGCACTTGCCGTCGATCCGGCCGCCATCGTCAGCCCCGTGGGGGCCGGAGATGCCTTCTGCGCGGCGGTGCTCTACGGTCTGCACGAGGGCTGGCCGATCGAGACCATTTCGGCTGTTGCCCATCGCGCGGCGGTCCATTGTCTCGGCGGCGCGACTGCTACCGACGGCATACCCGACATGTCGATCCTGCTCGCCGAAATCTGAACGACTGCAATCAGATGTCTGCAGGGGCCGGCCCGGTCGATTCCCGGATGACCAGATCAACGGGCATGCGCGTGAGCGAGGCGGGCCGGCGTTCCAGATCCTGCCTGTGGTCCTGCAGGCGCTCTTCGAGCCTGCGGGTCGCTTCGAGTGCGACAGCGCGGATCGGCTGGGCGACCGTTGTCAGCCGTGGCAGGACATAGGCTGCCTCCGGCAGGTCGTCGAAGCCGATGACGGAGCAATCGTCCGGTACGATGCGGCCGCTGTCGCGGACGGCGTGGATCGCTGCAATGGCTGCGATGTCCGTGGTTCCGATGATCGCGGTGATGTCGGTGTGATCTTGCAGAACGGATTGCGCCAGCGCGTAGGTGGCGGCGAAGCTGTGATCCTCGCCGATCGCTTCGATGGCCGGTGCAAGTCCATGTTCGCGCAGCACGGCCCGAATGCCTTCCATGCGAAGCCGGATCGGCTGGCTGTGTCCCGGCGCCCCGACAACTGCGATCTTCTGATGGCCGAGATCCACAAGGTGCCGGGTCATCATGCGTCCGCCTTCCACATGATCGGCCATCACGGTATCGTCTGATATGCCGACGAGTTCGCGGTCGATCGCGATCATCGGGATCCCGGAACTGACCAGCGGCCGGAGATGCGCCGTGCCGCCGTAGGCGCTGGCGACAATGACGCCCTCCACCCTTTGCGCGCGCAGCATCGCGACATAGCGGGCCTCGTGCTCTTCGTTTTCCGCCGAACTGCAGATCAGGGTGTGGTAGCCGCGTTCGAAAAGTTCGCGCTCGATGGTGTTTGCAAGAATACCGAAGAAGGGGACATCTATGGAGGGCAGCATAAGGCCGATCATCCGGCTCGCTTCGCCGCGCAGCATGCGAGCGCCCTTGCTGGGCGCATAGTTGAGGTCCCTGATCGCGGCTTCCACGCGCTGGCGCACCTCTGGCGAGACATAGCCACTGTTGTTCAGGACGCGCGAGACTGATGATACCGACGTTTCGGCAACCTTCGCGATCGTCCTGATACTGGCAGCCATTCCGGTATTCCCGCATCCGTTATGGTGATCGGAGTACGCAGAATTGCGGGCCCCGGCAAGTCGCGATTGTATCGTCGGCCAAGACTACCAGAGAGGGGCGCTCGCCTCGTCTTCGAGTATGGTGTCTCTCCAGCTATTGCTTGGGGGCCGCACCGGTGTCTCAAAGAGCGTTTGCCTGATCATTCCCTTCCGGCCGTATCTGTCATGCTACGTCGTCCCTTTGCTTTGCAAAGAGAGGCGCATTTTACTTAAGATTCACGATAATTCCGAACGTTCGCTTGCCGTTAATCTGCCTTTCGTGGCTGTTTGGTAGGGATCGGTGCATGGTTATTGCAAGCGATCCACGTCTGACTGAGGCAGGCCACGCCGATGCGGGGGCAGAAACGTCGTTCGTCGTCGAGGCCGTGACGGAAGCCTTCTTCCAGTCCGCCGACTATGCGGCGCTGCATGCGCGCTCGAATGCGTCGGCTTTCCAGCATCCGCTCTGGCTCCAGGCTTTCCACCGTCATCTTGCCCCGTCGCGGGGCGCGCAAGGCGTGACGCTCGTGGGACGGCCGGGACCCGGCAATCCTCCGTGTTTCGTTCTGCCGATGATAGCCCGGAAGCTCTCCGGCGTAACGATCCTTGAAAGTGCGGATCTCGGCGTCAGTGACTACGCGGCGCCGCTGGTTGATCCTGACTGGTGGGAGCGACAGCATGATCATGCTGCGGTTCGCGCCTGTGTTGCCGCTGCCTTGCCATCACATGACATCTTGCGGGTGAAGCCGATCCGCGATGAGCATCTGGCCCTCTGGCAGGCGTTCCTGCCGGGAAGCACGAAGACACTTGGATTTTCCGCCCATGCCACTTCGCTCGTAGCCTCGGTAGAGCATTGGCGAGAGCAGGCGCTGACCGACAGTTTCGCACGCTATCTTGCCCGCAAACGCAAGCGCTTCTTCAAGACGGAAGGGGCAAGGCTTGTTGTCGTTCAGGGAGAGCAGGCGATCGCTCATGCGATGGAGCGGTTGGCACAGCTGCGCGAGGGCCGTTTCGAGCAGGACGTGATTGCCGCGCCCGCAGCGCGAGCCTTCTACAGCGCCGTTGCGCAATCCGGGGAGCAGGCAGGTTTTGCCCGCGTCTATGCGCTCGAACTGGGCGGCGAGGCGATCGGTTATACCTTCTGTCTCGCGTTTGGCGGACGGCTCCACTACCTGCTGATCGGCTGCGATTACCAGACCCATGGGCGCCATTCGCCGGGTTTGCTGCTCTATGATGGGATGATCGGCGACTGGATCGAGGCCGGTGGCGAGATCTTCGACTTCACGATCGGTGATGAGCCCTTCAAGGCAGATTTCGGCACGGTGGCCACCCCCCTTCATGTGTTGACGCATACGCCGACCGTGCGAGGCGCATTGGCGCTGGCCGCGATCCGTTGGCGCGAGCGGTGGCGCGAGGCTTCTGCCGCCACAACCACGACACCTTTTGCCCGCCGCCAGACATCCGGGGAGGACAATGGATGAACGCGCGCCCAGCATTCCTCGAAAATTCGGTCATCGTTGCTGCGCATCCGGACGATGAACTGCTGTGGTTCAATGCGATTTTGCATGAGGTCGACGAGGTGATCGTCGTCTACAGGGATTTCTGGGCCCAGCCGGGGCTCGGCGAAAAGCGAGCTGCCGCTCTCGCCGATTTTCCCCGCGCGGGCGTCAGCTGTCTGAATATCGCGGAATCCGGTGCGGCTGGCTGCGCAAATTGGGATGACCCGCGAGAAAGCCCGGATGGTCTCGTCCTCAGCTTCGAAAGCCAGCGACGGGAACTGACGCGCATGTCGCGCCTCGCGCTTGGCAAGGTCGGCATGGGTGAGCAGCGCGTGGCCGAATATAGTGTTCTGACGGCCTATCAGAACAACTTCGTGAAGATACAAACCTTGCTGCGGGAGCGCCTGCGTCCGGGCATGAACGTCTTCACACACAATCCCTGGGGCGAATACGGACATGAGGAACATGTCCAGCTCTTCCGCGTGCTCCAAGGGCTGAGGGATGAGATCGGCTTCAATCTCTGGATGTCGAATTATTGCACCAATCGGTCTCTGCCTCTGGCGATGCGATACTTCCAGACATCTCCCGGACAGCCGATCCGTCTGCCGACCAACAAGGCATTCGCGGAAGAGGTGGCCTCTGTCTACAAGAGGCATGATTGCTGGACCTGGGCGGACGATTGGCAATGGTTCGATGACGAGTGGTATCTGCCGGCACCCCGTCAGGGCGCGACGCCACAGCCACATCAGCACCTGTTTCCGCTCAATCTTTTCACCATCGATGTCGCGCAGAAGCGACCCTGGCTCTCGATGGCCGTCGGCTCGGCTGCGGCGGCCTCGGCGCTCATGGTTGCCGCCGACTTCTAGCTGTGCGCGGACGGGTAACGATCAACGCCGGCAGAACAACAAACGTCAGTGACACGGGCTTAATCTTGAACGGTGTTCCAGTGCAAACAACGCATGAAAACTTCAACATCGCCGCACCCTTCTGGCAAGGCGCGCATGCTCATCCCGGTGCGACTGCCCTGGTCGTTGCGCGGCGCGAGTTTACCTATGAGGCCCTCGCGCAAAAGGTTGCGCGCCTCGCCGGCCATCTGGCGCCGCGGCTGAGACAACGGCGCGTCGGGATTTTCGCCACCCGAAGCCTGGAGGGTTATGTCGGCATTCTCGGCGCCTGCATGGCGGGTGCGACCTATGTGCCGCTTAACCAGAAATGGCCGCCGGAGCGGCTGGTCACGCTGCTGGGGCTGCTCGAGCTCGATGCGCTGATCGTCGATCGCAATGGGATCGGCCTTCTGACGCCGGAGGTCCTGGCTGCCGCGCCCGCCATCATCATCGGACCGGAGCAGGCCGATATGCCGGCAACGGCGGATGCCGCGATCACGCCGCTCGACGCCCTGACTGACCCGCCGCTTGGCGAACCCGCGATAGTGGGGCCGGATCATGAGGCCTATATCATCTTCACCTCCGGCACGACCGGGCTTCCCAAGGGCGTGGTGATCTCGGCCGCTTCTCTTGCGTCCTATCTGGTGCAGGCGCGCCCATGGACGACGCTTGGGAAAGAAGACCGGGTCGCCGAAGCGCATGACCTTACCTTCGACCTCAGTGTCCACAATCTGTTCCTGACACTGGAATCGGGCGCCGCACTGCATGTGATGTCGGCGCTTGAGCTATCGGCACCGCAGCATTTCATTCGCAGCCATGGCATCACGGCCTGGATGTCGGTGCCGACGATCGTCAACATGATGCGTACGGCGGGTTCACTGAAGCCCGGACTGTTCGAGACGATTCGCCTGTCGGTCTTTTGCGGTGAGCCGCTGCCGGGCATGACGGTCGAGGCCTGGAAGGTTGCCGCGCCGAACAGCGCCATCGACAACATCTATGGGCCGACGGAATGCACCGTCGTGATGCTCAGGCAAAGCGTGGGTGCCGAGATGCCGCTTACGCCAGGGCGCGGGGTGGTGGCGATCGGCACACCCTTCAGCGACGGCAAGATCGCCATCCTCGGTCCTGACCTGCAGCCGGTGGCCCCGGGTGTGCCGGGAGAAATCGTGCTGGGCGGGCCGCAAGTCGGCATTGGCTATTTTGCGTCGCCGGAACAGACGGCGGACCGTTTCCGCGACATGAATGGTGAGCGCTGGTACCTGACGGGGGACCTCGGCCTGTGCGATGCCGAGGGCATCTACCACCATCTTGGCCGGACGGATAACCAGGTCAAGGTCAAGGGTAACCGGATCGAGCTGGAAGAGGTCGAGGCGCATCTGCGGCTGGCGGCGGACAGCACGGTCGTTGCGGTCGTGGCCTGGCCTCATGTCGATGGCGCTGCCACCGGACTGGTCGGATTCGTCGCCGGCAGCGATGAAACGGCTGCATCGATCCAGGCGAAGATGTTGCGGTCGCTGCCGCGCTACATGGTCCCGGAAGCCATTCATCTCCAGGATACGCTACCCGTCAACATCAACGGCAAGGTGGATCGGCGCGCATTGCGTGACATCCTTGAAGGGGGCGCGTCTTGAGCATCGTTTTCGAGCAAGAGCCACTTCGCCCGCTCAGCCGCCTCATGCAGTGGCGGCGTGCCTGGTTGACGATCGACGCCAATCCAGCGGCGCGCAACTTTGCCGGGACCATCCGCGGGCTGCTTCTGATACACGGGCTTTTCCTCGCGGCTCTTGCCGTGAGCCTGCAGATCAGTCTGTCGGCACTTGCACTGATCGGATTGACCCTTCTTGCTGCCGCGCGCTGGCCAGAGCGCCGGCTCACCATTCTGATCACGTCGAGCCTGGTCTTCCTGTTGCTCCGGCCCTTCCGAACCGCTGACATGAACACGCTTGTCGTCGACTTGGCTGCGGTGGTCGGGAACGGCGTGTCCGTGCCTCCGCTCGCCCTCCAGGTGTTCGGTGTCGTCCTTTTCCTCGGTTTTGCGCAGCTCATGATCGCAGGCCAGCGCATGAGCAGCGGCATCTGGTCCCGCCGTCCTGTGTTGGTGCAGCTTGTCGGCTTCCTCGCGGTGCTTGCTGTTGCCGCCTTCGTGCCGCCGGGGGACTACGGGCATGCCATGCTCTGGGCTTTCCTCGCTGTCTGGGCATCCTGCTTCTGGTTTCTCGCCTATGCGGCCGTTGACCTGAAGGCCAAGGCTGCAGCACCGGACGGCGTGCGGGCGCTCTACATGCGTCCGGTCTGGGGCGGTGACGTCGCGCCGTTCGGCAAGGGCCTGTCCTTCCTCAAGCGCTTCGAAGCAAAGGATGACGACGCCCTGGCGGTGACGCGTCTGAAGGCACTGAAACTCGCCGTCTGGACGGCCATTCTCAGCTGGACTGGGCTTGCGGCCACGACACTGTTTCATGAGATGCTGGGTGTGCCGAAACTCGGCTTCATGATCCTCAATCCGCAGGATACTGCGGCCATGCCCCTTGGCCTGCAATGGGCAGGTTTGATCGTCAACTACGGTGTGGATCTGCTGATCATTGCGGCCTGGGGCCATGCGATTGTCGCCGTGGCGCGGATGATGGGTTACAATATTCCGCGCAACACCGTGAACCCGCTGGCATCCCGCTCGATCGCCGAGTTCTGGAACCGCTACTACTATTACTTCAAAGAGGTTCTGGTCGATTTCTTCTTCTATCCGGCCTTCATGCGCTGGTTCAAGACATCGCCACGCCTGCGGATCGCGTTCGCGACCTTCTGTGCGGCCGGGTTCGGCAATTTCCTCTACCATCTGATCTTCGTCTCCCATGTCTTCGCAGACGGGACGCCGTTCGACGAACTCGATCGTTTTGCAACGCTGGCCTTTTATGTCGGTCTGCTCTCGGCGGGCCTGATCATCTCGCAGATCTGGGGCCGCAAGACCTCGCCGGCGGATGGCTTCTGGCGTCACGATGTTCTGCCCCGGATCAATGTGGCGCTGTTCTTCTGCTTTCTGAAAATCTTCGACAGTGTGTGGCTCGAAGGCCAGCTGTCGGATCGCTTCCACTTTCTGTTTGGCCTGTTTGGAGTTTGACCTGCCATGACCGTCGACAAGATTGCATCCATCCGTGCTCGTGTTCAGGGACTGCTCGAAGAGCGCGGCGACAGGCAGCCGCTTCTGGATACGGATTCGCTCTTCTTCAGCGGACGGCTGGATTCGCTCGCGGCCACGCATTTGATGATGCTGCTCGAGGAGACTTTCGGGATCGATCTGGCTGCTGCCGATTTCGACGTGACCCGTCTCGACAGTCTCGCCGAGATCGAAGCCTTTGTCAGCGAGACGCAAGGATAAGGCTTCACGGCGGATAAGATTTCCCGGCAATCCACGTCGTCGTGTCGTGTCAGGACGGCGCTCTGCATAGGTCCGGTCCGTCTTCAAGGAAGTGCTTGTATCGATCTCCGCAGTGGCCTAGTAAATATTTTCCTGAGGTTTACTGGTTTCCTTGGGAAACAGGTGGAGGAGGGACAGGCCGCCGTGGTGACGATCAAGGAAATCGCGAAGGCCGTCGGCGTTTCGTCGGGGACCGTCTCCCGTGTCTTGAACTACGACCAGACGCTGTCGGTCTCCGAGGCCAAGCGGCAGGCGATCATCGAAACGGCCGAAGCGCTGAACTATGCGACGCCACGCGCGCGCAAGAGCGCCCATCTTCCTCCGCTCAATATTCCGATGGCCAGCCATGCGGACGTGTCGGCGCATGTCGCCATCGTTCACTTCCTGGCGCCGCAGGAGGAGCTGGTCGATCCCTATTATGTCGGTGTGCGGCTCGGCATCGAGGCCCGCTGCCGCGAGTACAAGATCGAGATCGCACGGGTGTTCAATCCCGATGTGCCCGTCGATCTTGCGCTGTTGACGGGTATCTCCGCAGCGATCGTGGTCGGGCATCATCCCAAGGCCGAAATCGAGGCGATGGCCAAGGTCTGTCCGCATCTGATCATGGCCGACTACAATCCCCGTATGCCGCAATTCGACTGCGTTCGCGCTGATCTGGGCGAGGCGACGACAACTATCCTCGACAGTCTGGAACAGGCGGGATATCGCCGGATCGGCTTTGTCGGCGGCTACGAACTGATGGACAATGATGCGCTGATGCATGGGGAGCAGCGCTGCAAGGCCTTCATCGAATGGCACGAGGCGCGCGGGAGCTACCAGCCCGAGCTCATGGCGCTTGGGCAAAGCGAGCGCTTCGGCCAGAACCTCCGGCTTGAGACCGGCTACCAGCAGGCGAAATCGCTGCTCGCACTCGATACGCCTCCCGATGCCATCGTTGCGGCGAACGACAATATGGCGATCGGTACCTACAGGGCCATCCAGGAGGCCGGGATGTCCATACCGGATGATGTCGCTGTGGTGGCCTTCAACGACATTCCTGTTGCGCAGTTTCTCAACCCGCCGCTGTCGACCATGCGCATTCCCGGCGAGCTGATCGGCGAAGTGGCTGTCGACCTGCTTGTCGAGCGGCTGAACGGGCGCGACTATTCCAAGCATGTTACCCTGCCGACCGAAATGGTCTGGCGCGGCAGTGCGAGAAAGCCTGTGCGCACTTAAGTCTTCGTGGAAAGGTTCTGAGATCCTCGTGACTTACCGCAACGCACAAAATATTTAGTAAAAATTTTCTTGGCTGGCTTCCGATTTTGAGGAATAGTGACCGTGAGGCAGGGGATGGAGCTGCCGCGTTCAACGACACATTGGGAGGAAGACATGGATTATTCTCGCGCGTTCAAGCGCTCGATTTCGGCCACAGTCGCCGGCGCAGCACTTCTCTGCAGCACCGCCGCCTTTGCCGGCGAAGTCACCATCTGGTGCTGGGACCCGAACTTCAACGTCGCCATCATGAAGGAAGCGGCGGCGCGCTATACCGCCAAAAACCCTGACACGACCTTCAACATCGTCGACTTCGCCAAGGCCGATGTCGAGCAGAAGCTGCAGACGGGTCTGGCCTCCGGCATGACTGACACGCTGCCGGATATCGTGCTGATTGAGGACTACGGCGCGCAGAAATATCTGCAGTCCTTCCCCGGCTCCTTTGCCGCGCTGACTGACAAGATCGACTATTCCGGCTTTGCCAAATACAAGGTCGACCTGATGACACTCGAAGGTCAGGTCTATGGCGTTCCCTTCGATTCCGGCGTCACCGGCCTCTATTATCGCACTGATTATCTTGAGCAGGCCGGCTACAAGCCTTCCGACATGGAGAACCTGACCTGGGACCGCTTCATCGAGATCGGCAAGGACGTGAAGGCCAAGACCGGCCATGAGATGATGGCGCTCGACTCGAATGACGGCGGCCTGATCCGCATCATGATGCAGTCCGGCGGCCAGTGGTATTTCAACGAGGACGGCAGCCTCAACATCACCGGCAATGCTGCGCTGAAGGCCGCACTCGAAACCCAGGCCCGCATCGTCAACGAAGGCGTTGCCAAGCCAACCAGCGGCTGGAATGACGGCATCAGCGCTCTGACTTCGGGCGATGTGGCCTCGGTTCTGATGGGCGTCTGGATTACCGGCACCGTCAAGTCGCAGGCCGACCAGGCCGGCAAGTGGGCGCTGACCGCGATCCCGAAGCTCAATATCGAGGGTGCGACGGCTGCGTCGAACCTTGGCGGTTCGAGCTGGTATGTGCTTGAGGCGTCTGCCGAGAAGGATGAGGCGATCGACTTCCTCAATGAGATCTATGCCAAGGACCTCGATTTCTACCAGAAGATCCTGACCGAACGTGGCGCCGTGGGCTCGCTGCTTGCTGCCCGCACCGGTGAAGCCTATCAAAAGCCCGACGAGTTCTTCGGCGGCCAGACGGTCTGGCAGAACTTTGCCGATTGGCTCGTACAGGTACCTGCCGTCAACTACGGCATTTTCACCAACGAGCTCGATACGGCTGTCACGGCCAATTTCCCGGCGCTCTTGAAGGGCACACCGGTGGATGAGGTCTTGAAGGCGATCGAAGACCAGGCTGCCACTCAGATCCAGTAAACCCATCCCACAGGGGCGTCTTCCCAAGATTACGCCCCTGTCCTCCCGGAGACGTGCGGCGGCAACGCCGCGCGCCTTCCCTTTGCATAACATGGTTCAGTGACCACTGATCGGGTTCGGGGATAACCGCATGGCCACCACATCCAGATCCAGTTTGAAGCGCCATTACGATGTCAACGGATGGCTGTTCGTGGCGCCCGCCATCGGGCTGATCTCGCTCTTCATGCTCTATCCGATTGCCCGCTCGCTCGTTCTCTCCCTGTATTCGGGACGCGGAATGATGCTGAAGTTCTCAGGCACGGGTAACCTCGTGCGTCTCTGGAACGATCCCGTCTTCTGGCAGGCACTGCAAAACACCGTCATTTTCTTCATCATTCAGGTGCCGATCATGATCACCATGGCACTGATCCTGGCGGCCATGCTGAACAATCCGAAACTGCGCTTTTCCGGCCTCTTCCGGACGATGATCTTCCTGCCCTGTGTTGCCTCGCTGGTGGCCTATTCCATCCTGTTCAAGAGCATGTTTTCGCTCGACGGCGTGGTGAACAACACGCTGCTGGCGATCGGCATCATCGGCGAGCCGATCGGCTGGCTTACCGATCCCTTCTGGGCCAAGGTGCTGATCATCATCGCCATTACCTGGCGCTGGACCGGCTACAACATGATTTTCTATCTGGCGGCGCTGCAGAATATCGATCGCTCGATCTATGAGGCGGCGAAGATCGACGGCGTGCCGTCCTGGGGGCGTTTCGCCTTCCTGACCATTCCGATGTTGAAGCCGGTGATCCTGTTCACCACGATCACCTCGACGATTGGCACGCTACAGCTCTTCGACGAGGTCTATAACTTCACCGAAGGCACGGGCGGGCCGGCCAATTCGACGCTGACCTTGTCACTCTACATCTACAATCTGACCTTCCGCTTCATGCCGAGCTTCGGTTATGCGGCAACCGTCTCCTATGTCATCGTGCTGATGGTGGCGGTTCTCTCCTTCCTGCAATTCTATGCCGCGAGGGAACGTCGATGATGACAACGCTTCGCCGCCGCCTGCCTGATATCGTGCAGTATGCCGTGCTGTCGCTTGCCGCCTTCCTCTCGATCTTTCCGTTCATCTGGATGGTGATCGGCGCGACCAATACGACAAGCCAGATCATCCGCGGGAAGGTTACCTTCGGCACGGCGCTCTTCGACAACATCGCGTCCTTCTTCGCGCAGGTGGATGTGCCGCTGGTGTTCTGGAATTCGGTGAAGATCGCGCTTGTGGGAACGGCGCTCACGCTGCTCGTCTCTTCGCTTGCCGGCTATGGTTTCGAGATGTTCCGCTCGAAGCTCCGCGAGCGCGTCTATACCGTGATCCTGCTGACGCTGATGGTGCCGTTCGCGGCTCTGATGATCCCGCTCTTCATGCTGATGGGGCAGGCGGGGCTTCTGAATACCCATATCGCCATCATGCTGCCGATGATCGCGTCTGCCTTCATCATCTTCTATTTCCGCCAGGCCTCGAAGGCCTTCCCGACCGAGCTTCGCGATGCGGCCAAGGTCGACGGGCTGAAGGAGTGGCAGATCTTCTTCTACATCTATGTGCCGGTGATGCGCTCCACCTATGCGGCGGCCTTCGTCATCGTTTTCATGCTGAACTGGAACAATTATCTCTGGCCGCTGATCGTGCTGCAGTCGAACGATACCAAGACGATCACGCTTGTCGTGTCCTCGCTCGCTTCTGCCTATTCGCCCGAATACGGCACCGTGATGATCGGCACGATCCTCGCCACCCTTCCCACTCTTCTCGTTTTCTTCGCCATGCAACGCCAATTCGTGCAGGGCATGCTCGGCTCCGTGAAATAGGACTTTGAAATGCGCATTATCGAGAACTTCAACCGGGACTGGACCTTCCTGGCCGGCTTCGAACTCGCCTTCGCCTCGGCCCGCCAGTCGGGCGAAAACGTCCAGCTTCCCCATACGGCGGTCGAGCTGCCCTACAATTACTTCGACGAGAAGAGCTATCAGAAGGCTTTTACATACCAGAAGGTGATCGCCTGGGATCCGCGTTTTGAGGGCCGCGAAGTCTCGCTGGTTTTCGACGGGGCCATGGCTGATAGCGTGGTCTATCTGAATGGTATTGAGATCACTGCCCACAAGGATGGCTACACGCCGTTCGAGGCCCGGCTCACGCCGCATCTGAAGGCTGGTAACAATCTGCTGACAGTGAAGATCGACGGCTCGGAAAACCCCGAGATCCCGCCCTTCGGCGGCGTGATCGACTATCTCACCTATGCCGGCATCTATCGCGACGTCTGGCTCAAGATTACCGCGCCGGTTTCGATCAAGAACGTCAAGATCGAGACGCCGGATGTTCTGGCCGAAGCCAAGCAGGTGACGGCGAAGGTCTGGATTTCCAATCCAACCGATCAGGCGCTTTCGGGCAAGGTCACGGCTGTTCTGAAAGATGGTGCAGGTCAGGAGATCGCGCGGACCGAGGCGACCGTATCAGGCGCAGAGGTCTCGCTCGGCTTTTCCGGACTTCAGGGCATCACGCTCTGGGATATCGACAATCCGGCGCTCTACCGTCTGACCGTTATGCTGGAGACCGCTGCCGGTACCGATGAGACGACGAGCCGTTTCGGCTTCCGTTCTGCCGAATACACGATCGAGGGCTTCAAGTTGAATGGCCGTGTGGTCAAGCTGCGGGGCCTCAACCGCCATCAGGCCTGGCCGCATCTCGGCTATGCCATGGGCCGGCGCGGTCAGGAGAAGGATGCCGACATCCTGAAATACGACCTCGCTTGCAACATCGCCCGCACCTCGCACTATCCGCAGTCGAAATACTTCCTCGACCGCTGCGACGAGATCGGCCTGCTGGTCTTCGAAGAAATCCCCGGCTGGCAGCATATCGGCGGCGATGCCTGGAAGGCGGAGAGCGTTCAGAACGTCCGCCGGATGATCGAGCGCGACTGGAACCATCCCTCGATCATCATCTGGGGCGTGCGCATCAACGAGAGCCAGGATGCCCATGACTTCTATGTCGAGACGAATGCCATGGCGCGTTCGCTCGATACCACCCGCCAGACAGGCGGCGTGCGCTACATCACCGAGAGCGAGCTGCTCGAAGACGTCTACACAATGAACGACTTCATTCTCGGCATGGAGGAAATGCCGGGGCACAACCGGGAGCGCCTGGTGCTGCGCGAGCAGCGCGAGGTGACAGGGCTCGACCGCAAGGTGCCCTACATGATCACCGAATATGGCGGTCACATGTATCCGACCAAACGCTTCGACCAGGAACAGCGGCAGGCTGAACATGTTGGCCGGCATCTGGCGATCCTCAATGCTGCTGCGGGCGACCCGTCGATATCAGGCTCCACCGGCTGGTGCATGTTCGACTACAACACGCACAAGGATTTCGGCTCCGGCGACCGCATCTGCTATCACGGCGTCACCGACATGTATCGGGAGCCGAAATTCGCCGGTTACGCCTATGCCTCGCAGGGCGATCGGAAGGACGGGATCGTGCTTCAGCCGGTCAGCTTCTGGGCGCGTGGTGAGCGCAATATCGGCGGCGTGTTGCCGCTGATCGTGCTCACCAATTGCGACTATGTCGAAATCCGCATGGGGCATATCGTCAAGCGGATCGAACCCGATACGAAGGCCTATCCGCATCTGCCGCATCCGCCCTGCATTCTCGACCACAGCATGGTGACGCCGGAGGAATTCGGCGAATGGGGCATGACCTGGCGGGATGGCGAACTCGTCGGCTTTATCAACGGCGAGGAAGTGGTTCGCCGCCATCTGCCGGCCGATCCGCTGCCGACGACACTCGACATCGCGGCCGATGACACAGAGCTCAGGTCTGGCGAGAAGGACACGGTTCGCGTCATCCTGCGTGCGCTCGATCAGGGCGGCAATGTCTTGGGTTTCTTCGACGATCCGGTCGAGGTCAGCTTGCAAGGCCCGGGCCGTATCGTCGGCCCCTCGCTTCTCGCCTTCAAGGGTGGCGCGGTGGGCGTCTATGTCGAAGCCGGAAACGAAGCCGGTCACTTGACGCTATCTGCGACTTGCCGTCCCTTCGGGACCAAGCGCATCACCTTCAACGTCACCTGAGCGAGGCTTAAATGGCAGAGGTCCGGCTCACCGATATCCGCAAGTCCTATGGCTCGCTCGAGGTCATCAAGGGGGTAAACCTCGAGGTGCGTTCGGGGGAGTTTGTCGTCTTCGTCGGTCCCTCCGGCTGCGGCAAGTCCACGCTGCTCCGGATGATCGCAGGGCTTGAGGATATCTCCTCCGGGGAGCTGACGATCGGCGGCACCGTGATGAACGATGTCGATCCGTCCAAGCGCGGCATTGCCATGGTGTTCCAGACCTATGCGCTTTATCCGCACATGACCGTGCGCGAGAATATGGGCTTTGCGCTCCGCTTTGCCGGCATGGCGAAGGACGAGATCGAGCGCCGCGTCAATGCGGCGGCGAAGATCCTGGAACTCGACGCGCTGATGGATCGCAAGCCCAAGGCCTTGTCCGGTGGTCAGCGCCAGCGTGTTGCCATCGGCCGTGCCATCGTGCGTCAGCCTGACGTTTTCCTGTTCGATGAGCCGCTCTCCAACCTCGATGCGGAGCTGCGCGTGCATATGCGCGTCGAGATCGCCCGGCTGCACAAGGAGCTCAACGCCACGATCGTCTATGTCACGCATGACCAGGTCGAGGCGATGACGCTGGCCGACAAGATCGTCGTCATGCGTGGCGGCATTGTCGAGCAGGTCGGAGCGCCGCTTGTGCTCTATGACGATCCTGACAACATGTTCGTCGCCGGTTTCATAGGTTCGCCCCGGATGAACTTTTTGCCGGCGGTGGTGATCGGGCAGGCGGAGGGTGGACAGGTGACGGTGGCGCTCAAGGCGCGACCGGATACGCAGCTGACGGTTGCCTGCGCGACCCCGCCAAAGGTTGGCGATGCCGTGACCATCGGGGTGCGCCCCGAGCATTTCCTGCCTGATGGCAGCGGGGATACGCAGATGGTGGCGCATGTCGATGTCGTTGAGCATCTCGGCAATACCAGCTATGTTTATGCCCATACGGTACCCGGCGAGCAGATCATCATCGAGCAGGAAGAACGCCGTCATGGTGGCCGGCTGGGTGATGAAATCACGGTCGGGCTTGCGGCGAAGACCAGCTTTCTCTTCGATGCCTCGGGGCGGCGTATTCGCTAGACGAAAGGCCCGGATCGATAAGGCCAAAAGGCGTGTGGAGGCACGCTTTTCCCTTTCGCACACGTGCTCGCCGCGCTAGGCTCAAGCCCATGAAAAAGGTCTTCAATCCTCCTTCCGTCCGCCGTCCATTCGGGCACTACAATCACGGTCTGCTTGTGCCGCCGGGTGCGAGCATTCTGGTCACCTCCGGCCAGCTCGGCATCCGCCCCGATGACACGATCCCACCTGATGTCACCGGCCAGGCCGAGCTTTGCTTCGAGGCGATCAAGGCCATTCTGGAAGAGGCCGAGATGACGTTCGCGGATGTGATCCGGATCTCCGGCTTCGTGACGCGGCGGGAGGATTTTCCGGCCTATATGGCGGTGCGTGATCTCTACACGCTTGATCCCAAACCGGTCTCGACTCTACTGGTGGTGGGGGGCTTCACGCGACCGGAATTCCTGGTCGAAGTCGAGGTGACGGCCGCCAAGGTGGTTTGACCGCCAGCCTTTCGCTCAGAAATTTTCCATCTCGCGGCGCACCTTGGCCATGAAGGCGGCACGGGTTTCTTCCGTGCAGTTGTTCATGTCGTAATGGGCGAGATATTTGACCGGTGCGCCGATCTTGATCTGGGCGCGGATGACGCGCTTGACGATCTTCTTCGGTGGATTGCCGGCGAGGAAGGCGCGCATCGGGGTCGCGCCATAGGTCATGACGGCGGCGAGCTTTCTGATGTGACGCAGCGTCGGGGTGAGCTTGCCGTCTACCAGGTCGAACGAGACGCCGGGCAGCCAGACGCGGTCGAAATAGCCCTTCAGCATAGCCGGGAAGCCGAAGTTCCAGACGGGTGTGACGATCACCAAACCTTCTGCCTTTTTCAGGCGGTCGACATAGGGTTGCACCAGCGAAAGATTGTCGGGAATGTCGTGATAGACGCGGCGGTCATGGGCTGACAGCACCGGGTCGAAGCCCTCTTCGTAGAGATTGCAGCCGTCGACTTCGTGGCCGGCCTTTTCCAGGCTCTCACAGGTGAGCTTGTAGAGCGCCCGGCCGAAGCTTTCATCGAGGGGGTGGGAGTGAAGGACGAGTACGCGCATGTCAAAAGCTCCAAGTCGTTGCCCGCCGCCTCAGCAGTCGGGGTCCAGTTGAAAACTTCCGCGCCGTTTGTCCCAGCATCCCAGTCCTTCGCCGCCTGATGCCGAGGGATGGAGGATGCCATGTGATGTCGCATGAGCCGAGCGGTTCGGCCGGGAGTACCTTCGGAATGTGTGTGTGGCGGCTTCTTTCGTTCATCCTTCAGATGTTATGCGTTGAGTGTGGGGTACCCCCCTCTGTCCTGCCGGACATCTCCCCCACAAGGGGGGAGAGCGGATGGGCGCGCCGGCTTCGTTCCGTCAATCGTTGTGGGTGGCGCAATCTCGTCAAACCGTTTTTCATAAGTTCAGCGTCCTCAATCACTAACCCCGGACTGAAACGGTACTGGCTAGGTGGGGCGCCGGCCCCATCCCGCTCTCCCCCCTTGTGGGGGAGATGTCCGGCAGGACAGAGGGGGGTACCAAGCGCACCAACCTAACCGCCGAACCCCTATTCCCCAGCCTCCGCAAACACCTCCAAGCCCGGAAACAGATAATTCTTCCCCGCGGCAAAATCGAAATCCGGATTTTCCCAGGCGATCATCTTGCCGGGGTTCAAGAGACCCTTCGGATCGGTTTCCCGCTTGAAGGCGAGCTGCACCTGGTCGGTCTGCTTCATGCCGCCTTCCTCCAGCGTATAGCGGTGCGGGTTGAAGATCGGGCAGCCGTTTTCCTCGTGGATGCGGATGATTTCTTCCAGCCGTTCCTTGGTGGTGTAGCGCACCAGCGGCAGGCCGGCGCACTGGATCTGGCCGTCGAACTTGATGAATTCGAGATGGCCGATGACCTCGTCGGGGAAGAGGTCGGTCATCACGCGCACCTTCTCGACATGATCGGGGCCGGGATACTGGACCTGCAGATAGGTGATGTTGGTATCGAGCTTCAGGGCTCGCAGCGTCGTGTGGTTCCAGGTCAGCTCATAGGCATGCGGAATGCCCTTCATGCTTTCGACCGTGTCGGAGCGGAAGCAAACATCCCCCTTCATCCGCTCGGCGAGCGCCAGGAAGGGTTCCATCGAATGCGGCGCGACCATCAACACGACCACTGACTGGCCTTCCTTCAGCCAGGGCTTGTGGCGGGTGAAGTAGTCGAAGGGAATTGGGGCTGCGATAGGGGCGACTTCCTTCAGCAGGATGCCGTTCTTGTGGGAGAGCGCATCGGCGAATTTCACCGCGTCCATGAACTCGTCATAGCCGACGATGACATCGACCCAGTCGTAAGCCGGGGCAAGCGGCATCTCGACTTCGGTGATGATGCCGTTGGTGCCATAGGCGTGGGAGACCTTCTGCAGATCCCAGGCGGAGAGTTCGAGCACACGCGGCTCGGCCTCCATGGTGACGACACGCAGGCGCAGGATGTTGCCGAGGTCGCGCAGGCCGCCCCAGGTGATAGAGCCCACGCCGCCGGAACCGCCAGCGATGAAGCCGGCGACTGAGGCTGTCTGCTTGGTCGAGGGATGGAAGCGCAGTTCCTGGCCGGAATGTTCCTTGGTCTGGCGGTCAAGCTCGGAGATGATGATACCGGGCTCGCAGATGACGCGACCGGGCAGGATCTCCTTCACCTTGTTCATGTTGATGAGGTTCAAGACGATGCCACCCGAAAGCGGCATGGCCTGGCCGTAATTGCCGGTGCCGCCACCGCGCGGGGTGACGGGCACGCCATGGGCATAGGCGACTTTCAGGACCCGGATCACCTCTCCTTCTGATGTTGGCGAGACGATCAGGTCACCCACCACATTGTCCAGTTCGGCCTTCAGGATCGGCGAATACCAGTAGAAATCGCGGCTCTTCTGTTTGACCAGAGCCGGATTGTCCTCGACGGCGATGCCTTCCAGCTCCTCGATGATTTTGGCGTAATCAGCCATGTCTAAGCTCCAAGAAGTGGGTCAAGGTCGCGGTAATCCGGCAGGCTTCGGTCGATGCCCATGCCATTCCGCATCACGATGCGGTCGGCCTGCGGACGGGAAAGGAATTCGCTCCAGCGGCGGGCGCTGAAGAGGACGAGATCCGCCTTGCCGCCAACCGCGATGCGGCCGTGATCGGAGCGTTTCAGGATGTCGGCCGGTGTGCGGGTGACGACGCGGGCGGCCGTCTCCAGCGGATGGTCGAGATGGATGATGCGGACCGCCTCGCGGAAGACTTCGACGGGATCGAGATCGCCGTAGGCATAGAAGGGGTCGCGGGTGTTGTCGGAGGAGACGGCGGTGGCCAAGCCTGCGGCAGTGAGTTCATGGAACAGGGTGACGCCGCGCTGGCGGGGTGTGCGGCTGGGATGGCGGTCCTGCAGATACATGTTGCACATCGGCAGCGAGACGACCGAGAGGCCTGCCTCTGCCACCAGATCGATGGTGCGTTTCGCCAAATCGTCGTCCTGGCGCGCCAGCGAGCAGCAGTGGCCGACGGTGACTGCGCCCTCGAAGCTGTTGCGGATCTTGGCTTCTGCGATGGTCTTCAGCGTCAGGGTTTCCTTGTCCTGCGTCTCGTCGACATGCAGGTCGATGTCGAGGCCTTTCTCCCTTGCGGTGCGGAAGAGGATGTCGAGCTTTTCGTCGAGACCCGGCATCAGATAGGTGACGCCGCCGAGCAGGCCCTTATGGGTGACGATGACATCGACCAGATCCTTGAAGAAGGCCTCGTCGGTGATCTGGTCGAAGGGGAAAAGGGCGGCAGCCTGCAGATCGACCTTGCCGGCCCAGGCGTCACGGACTTCGGCGAAGACCTCGAAAGAGATGCGGTGCTGGGGCGCCAGGCTGTCGAGATGGGTGCGGATCAGGCTGGTGCCATGGGCATAGGCCGTGCGCAGCGAGAATTCCATGCGGGCCCTGACGTCTTCAGCCGTCCAGCGGGCCTCGCGATCGGCCTTGACCGCTTCCAGAGCGCCCCTGAAGTCACCTGTCGGGTTCGGCCGGCGGTCCCAGATATGGCCTTTGTCGAGATGGGTGTGCATGTCGACGAAGGTCGGCCAGACCATGCCGTTGCGGAGATCCGTCGACGGCAGGCCTGATGGGGCCTCGCCGGGCTTCAGGATCGCCTCGACCTTGCCGTCGGCCACCACGATGTCGGCGCTGATCAGGCCCTCGCAGGCGGGTGCTTCGACGCCGTCGACGCAGACTTCCGGCAGCGTCGCATTGGCAAGGACGAAGCGCTTGGCGGCGGGCAGGTTGGTAATCGGGCTCGACATCAGTTTTCTCGTTTCAGGCTGCTCTCGTGCCAGCGATGCAGCGCCAGCCAGGAAATGAACGAGGTAATGGCGAAGATCACCACACCGAGGCAGGAAAGCAGGAAGAGGGCGGCAAACAGGCGCGGAATGTTCAGACGGAACTGGGCCTCGAGCAGGCGGAAGGCAAGGCCCGATCCGGCGCCCGCCGAGCCGGCGGCAAATTCTGCGACGACGGCAGCAATCAGGGCGAGGCCGCCACCGATGCGCAGGCCCGTCATGAAATAGGGAAGCGAGGCCGGGAGCTTCAGATAGAGGAGGGTCTGCCAGCGCGAGGCGCCGTAGAGGTCGAAGAGATTGAGCAGGTTATGATCGACGCTCTTCAGGCCCTGGACCATGTTCGACAGGATCGGGAAGAAGGCGACGAGGAAGGCGCAGATCAGCAGCGCCACTTGCGTCGAGGGGGAATAGATCAGGATCAGCGGGGCGATCGCGACGATCGGGGTCACCTGCAGGATGACGGTGATCGGGTAGAAGGCGATCTCGATCCATTTCGACTGGACGAGGGCAACGGCGATGCCGACGCCGCCCAACAGCGCTAGCCCAAGCGACATCAGGGTGATCTTGGTGGTGACCCAGAGGGCTGGCGACAGCGTGCCCCAGTCCTTGAACAGGGCGCCGGCAACCGCGATCGGGCCGGGCAGGATGTATTGCGGAACGCCCGAGACCCAAACGCCGACCTGCCAGACGATAATCAGCAGACAGACAACGAGGATGGGAACGAGGATTTTCAACAGCGTTTCGGCCGGTCCGGTCATCAGTGATGCTCCCCGCCCATGGCTTCGATCAGGGTCTTCGAAACGGTTTCACAGGCCTGACGGTATTCCTCGGAGGTGCGGTAAAATGCGTCCCGTTCCAGGCTGGTCTGCAGCGGGAAGTCGGCATGCACGCGGCCTGGCCTTGCCTTCATCACCACAATGCGGCTCGAGAGGTAAGCGCTTTCGAAGACGGAGTGGGTGACGAAGATTACCGTGATGCCGGTCTCCTTCCAGAGGGCTAGCACATCGTCGTTCAGCTTCTGCCGGGTGATTTCGTCGAGGGCGGCGAAGGGTTCGTCCATCAGGAGCAGCTTCGGCTTGGTGACGAGGGCGCGGGCGATCGAGACGCGCATCTTCATGCCGCCGGAAAGTTCGCGCGGATAGGCGTCGACGAAATCCTTGAGGCCGACGCGGTCGAGGGCTGCGAGGATGTCGGCCTTCGCCGCAGACTTGGAGATGCCTCGGAGCTTGAGCGGCAGGTAGACATTGCCGAAGACGGTCGCCCAGGGCATCAGCGTCGGTTCCTGGAAGACGAAGGATATGTCGCCGTCGGGCAGGCCCTTGGAGTTGATGCGGGAGCTTGGCCAGTCGATGGTGCCGGTTGTGACGTCACCGAGGCCGGCGATGATGCGCAGTGCCGTCGACTTGCCGCAGCCGGAGGGGCCGAGCAGCGAGACGAACTCGCCGCCGTTGACGGTGAGCGACATGTCCGTGAGTGCGACCGTGCCGCTGGAAAAGACCTTGGACACGTCCTTCATCACCACGAGCGCCCGGCGCTGTTCGGGAGGGGGCGGGGTGATGGGGTCTTCGGTGGCTGGCAAACTGGTCATTCTGTCTCGCGTTACATCCGCGTTGCATTCTGGTGTTGCGGTAGGCGGAGGCATAGGGGTCCAAATTAGTGGGTGGGCCGCCCCCTCTGTCCTGCCGGACATCTCCCCCACAAGGGGGGAGAGCGGATTGCGGTAACCGTTCTACCCTCCCCTTGAGGGGGAGGGTCGGCACGCAGTGCCGGGGTGGGGTGATGTCAGCGGATACGGCCGATCACCCCCACCCGCAGCTTCGCTGCGACCTCCCCCCTCAAGGGGGAGGTGGAGACTACTTCTTCAGCCCCATGCCCACGCCCTTGCAGACGAACTGGGTGGTGTAGGCCTTCTTATAGTCGAGGTCTGCCGGCTGGACGCCGATCTGGACCATGGCGTCGAAGAAGGCCTTGTACTTCTCGTCGGTCATGCAGCCGATGCCCTTTTCCAGCGCTTCGGCGGATTCGACGATGCCATATTCCTTCATCTTGGCGATCGAATACTCGATCTGACCATCCGTCATTTCCGGATTGTCCTTCTTGATGAGGTCGTTGGCGGCCTTGTTGTCGCCGTAGAGGTAGTTGTACCAGCCTTCAGCCGAGGCATCGACGAAGCGCTGGACGAGATCGGGCTTGCTTTCGACCATGGTCGTCGTGGTCGTGATCATCGTCGAATAGGGATTGTAGCCGTTGTCGGCGAGAAGGAAGACCTTCGGTGCCCAGCCGGCCTGCTTCTCGATCTCATAGGGTTCCGACGTCAGGTAACCCTGCTGCGCGGACTTCGGGTCGGCGATGAAGGGGGCGGGGTTGAAGGTATAGGGCTTGTACTTCTCGTCGGTGAAGCCCTCGAAGTTCTTCTTCATCCACTCATAATAGGTGACGTAGCCGTCCTTGCCCATGAAGATGCTATCGAGCTTGGCGAGGTCGGCAAACTTCTCGATGCCCTGATCGGGATGGGCGAGCAGGACCTGTGGGTCCTTCTGGAAGATGGCTGCGACGTCGATGAGCGGGATGCCTTCCTTGACGGCATCCATTTCGCCGAGCGGGCTGCCCATGTAGAAATCAACCTTGCCGGCGATCAGCAGTGCGCGGTTCGCAGCCTGCGGGCCGCCCTGGATCACGGTGACCTTCAGGCCGTATTTTTCATAGGTGCCGTCGGCCACGGCCTGGTAGAAGCCGCCATGTTCGGCCTGGGCCAGCCAGTTGGTGCCGTAGGTGACCTCGTCCAGAGCGAAGGCCGTCGTGGTCGAGGCCAGCGCGGCGCTGAGGCCGAAAAGGGCGAGAAGGCTTGTCTTGGTGAGCGTGTCGCGCATTGATCGTTCCCCTGTTCGTTGCAGGACCCGTTTTCGGGCTCCCTTTTCAGTCATTTGATCGGTCCGATTGCGTCTTGAAAAGCATCAAATTTCGCCCGCATCGATGCTTTTTTTGCACTGCTCACGAGATTGATGCATAGTGATGCGGCATGACTAATTTTTACGCAGCGGAGGCCTCGTGCTGCACTCCAGAAAGCTCATCTACATCAACGAAATCGTCCGTTGTGGCTCTATCCGGAAGGCGGCCCAGCGCCTCAATGTCGCATCATCTGCGGTCAACCGCCAGATCCTGGCGCTGGAGGAAGAACTCGGGGCGCCACTCTTCGAGCGTTTGCCGAAAGGGCTCAGGCTGACGGCCGCTGGTGAGCTCTGTGTCGAGCACATCCGCGATGTGCTGAAGAACTACGAGCGGCTTGAGGGTCGGATCCGCGGCTTGAAGACGCCGCATGCCGGCAAGGTGTCGCTTGTCACGACGGTCGGGCTTGCCTCCGGGCCGCTGCCGGAAATCCTTGCCGGTTTCGTCGCCGAGCATCCCCGCATCCAGATCAAGCTGCGCAATGATGGGGGCTCAACGACGATCAATCCCGTGCTGACCGGCGAGGTCGATCTCGGTCTCGGCTTCAACATCCCGGCGACCCCCGGTATCCGCACGCTTGCGAATGTCGATGTGCCCGTGGGCGTCGTGTTGCCGCCCGGGCATCGGCTGGCGCGGGAGGAGGGGCCGATAGACCTCGTCGAGGTGGTTCAGGAGCCCTTGATCCTGGCGCAGTCAGGCACCAGCCTGCGCAACATCATCGATCTGGCGCTCGCTCCGCTGCCGCTGCTCGTCGAGCCTGTTGTGGAGACCAATTCCTCGGAATTGATGAAGCAGCTGGTCAAGGCCGGTACGGGGCTCACCATGCTCAACCCGCTCGATGCCGTCGCCGAATGCCGACGCGGCGAGCTGATCTTCCGGCCCTTGACCGAGGCGCATGTCCGTCATCAGCCGATGAAGCTTTTTGCCCGTGCAAGGGCGCCGCTCGACTCCGCGACCAGCCTTTTCGTCGAATATCTGATGCAGGAGCTTTTGGCGCTTGTTCAGGATCTCAAGGCGCGGGGACATATTCCTGAGACCATTCGCGGTCAGAGCTGAGGGGTGAGTGTCCGGTCAGCTGGGCGTGTAGAGGTTCGAGAGCGGATAAGCCACGACGTCGCGCAAGAGTTCGATGAAGCCCGCGACCTGATGGCGGCAGATCGCGGCACCCTTTTCGGCAGTGCCCTTCGAGGCGTCGCCGACCACGCCGTGCGGGTTCAGGTCATGGGCGATCCAGGCGAGCGAATGCGGCGGCAGGGGTGTCAGATAATTCGAGCTGGCGCGCATCTCCTCGGCTTTCGAGATAAAGTTCTGGGCCTTGTCCATTCGGACGAGCTCGGGGCGAAAGTGCAGCATCAGCGATGTCTCGACTTCACCGCCATGGATGCCGTAGCGGCTCTCATGCTCGGAGATCATGCCCTCCGGGTTTCCGAAGCGGCCCCATTGGGTCGAGACGACGACCATCTGGTGTCGGACCCGCAGTTCGCGGCCGACAATGCTCATGATGTCGACATTGCCGCCATGGGAATTGACGATGACGAGCTTGCGAATGCCGGCTTCTGCCACCTTCGCGCCGATGGCCGTCCAGGCCGGGATCAGGATCTCCGGGCCGAAGGACAGGCTGCCGGGCCCGTACACATGCTCGTTGGCCTTGCCGATTTCCTGGGTGGGAAGAACGAGGAAGTCGAGATCATCGGGGCGCTGGGTCTGCAATTCCGCCAGCATGCCGTTTGCGATGGCCACGTCGGTGGCAATGGGCAGGTGGGGTCCGTGCTGCTCGGTCGAGGCGATCGGCAGGATGGCGATCGTCGTATCCGGCGAAAGCCCTGCAAAATCCGTCGTCGTCAGTTCGTTCCAGAAAAATGGTCTGGTCATTGCCGTCTGCCTCTGCGTCTCTGTTCACCTCGTTCGATAAGGCAAAATCGTGGGGTCAGAAAAGCATCATATTCCGCTCGCGCCGATGCCAAATTGCGCTCGCGCGGCTTGCCGCTTTCAAGTTCCGGGTCAAAGGCGACCGGCGACAGCAGTGAGGCAGCGGCGCGACGCCGCATTGCCGGAAGGCAGCTTTGACCCCAGTTATGGAAGACGAAAACTCTCCCCGTGAAAGGCGACCATGTCCGCGCAGGTGACCGTCTGGTTCGACAGCAGTTGTCCTCTCTGCCAGCGAGAGATCGCCTTGATGCGCCGTCTCGACAGTCGCGGTGCGATCAACTTCATCGATGCGTTCGACCCTCAAGGCAGTTGTCCGATCGATCGAGCCGAGCTTCTGGCCCGGTTCCATGCAGAAGAAGGGGGAAAACTCCTGTCGGGTGCAGCGGCTTTCGCGGCGATGTGGCGGGCCATTCCCGTGTTGCGACCGCTCGGTCTCCTGGCCGGATGGAAGCCGCTGACGCCCGTCTTCGAAGCCGCCTATCGGGGTTTTCTGCGCATCCGCCCGCGCCTGCAGCGTCTGGTCCGTTCCTCCTCAACTTCATGATTCCGTTGCGGTAAGTTGTTCCTTGAGGCTGTCTCTTCGTGAGGTTTGCCAGCCTTGTCTGGGCGAATGACGCAAAGGCTCTGGATCGCCGATCTATTCATGTGTTTCCGTCTCAATTCTTGCTGCAATGCAGCAAGCGCTCCGGCAATACAGTGACTCCTGCGACTAACGGAGAATGTACGATCTCCGGGGGATTCGTTACTCCTAAACAATTGTCTATTCCGCCTTGGGACAAGGATTGGCGGAATCGACGTGGAGGCAAGGGGCGTCCCGGGGGACGTCTCATCGAGGAAAGGGAGGAGTACTCGTGACGGATAAATCTTCGTCTAACGCTTACTGGTCAGCGAACGTTCGCATCATCTACATCTGCCTGGCGATCTGGGCCATCGTATCCTACGGATTCGGTATCCTGCTCCGCCCGGCTCTGTCCGGCATCGCCGTCGGTGGAACCGATCTCGGCTTCTGGTTCGCCCAGCAAGGCTCGATCATCGTCTTCATCGCGCTGATTTTCGGCTACTCGGCGTACATGAACAAGATCGACCGCGAATTCGGCGTCGACGAGCAGTAAGGCGGACCAACAATGGATCAGTATACACTTAATCTGCTGATCGTAGGCGCGTCCTTTGCGCTCTACATCGGCATTGCCATCTGGGCTCGCGCCGGGACCACGGCCGAGTTTTACGCTGCAAACCGCGGCGTCAACCCGGTCATGAACGGCATGGCCACTGCAGCCGACTGGATGTCGGCGGCTTCCTTTATCTCGATGGCTGGCCTGATCGCCACTGTCGGCTACGGCAACTCCACCTTCCTTATGGGCTGGACCGGCGGTTACGTTCTGCTCGCGCTCCTGCTTGCTCCCTACCTGCGTAAGTTCGGCAAATACACCGTTCCGCAGTTCATCGGTGACCGCTTCTACAGCCAGGGCGCGCGCCTTACGGCTGTCGTCTGCCTGATCATCATCTCGGTGACCTACGTTATCGGTCAGATGACCGGTGCCGGCGTCGCCTTCTCGCGCTTCCTGGAAGTCAACGTCTCGACCGGTCTGTGGATCGCGTCTGCCGTTGTTTTCTGCTACGCCGTTCTCGGCGGGATGAAGGGCATCACCTATACGCAGGTCGCCCAGTACATCGTTCTGATCATCGCCTATACCATTCCGGCGATCTTCATTTCGCTGCAGCTGACCGGCAACCCGATCCCGTGGTTCGGCCTCTTTGGCACGCATACGGAATCGGCACTGCCGCTCTTGCAGAAGCTTGACCAGGTCGTCACCGACCTCGGCTTCAACGCCTACACTGCTCAGGGCTCCATGCTGAACATGACCCTGTTCACGCTGTCGTTGATGATCGGCACCGCCGGTCTGCCGCACGTCATCATCCGCTTCTTCACCGTTCCGAAGGTCTCGGATGCCCGTTGGTCTGCCGGTTGGGCGCTCGTCTTCATCGCCCTTCTCTATCTGACGGCTCCGGCTGTTGGCGCCATGGCACGCCTGAACATCATCGACACGATCTTCCCCGGCGGCACGCAGCAGGAGGCTGTCCTTTACGACGAGCGTCCGGACTGGATGCGCAACTGGGAAGTCACGGGTCTTCTGAAGTTTGAAGATAAGAATGGCGACGGCCGTATCCAGTACTACAACGACAAGTCCGAAGGCTTTGCCGCCACGGCTGCCGAGCGTGGCTGGACGGGCAACGAGCTGACGATCAACAACGACATCCTCGTTCTCGCCAATCCGGAAATCGCACAGCTGCCGGGCTGGGTTATCGCTCTCATCGCTGCCGGCGGTCTTGCAGCCGCTCTGTCGACTGCGGCCGGTCTGCTTCTCGCCATCTCGTCTGCGATCAGCCACGACCTGATCAAGGACTTCCTGAAGCCTGATATCTCCGAAAAGGGCGAGCTTCTGGCTGCCCGTATCGCGATGGCTGGTGCAATTCTGGTCGCAACGCTTCTGGGTCTCAACCCACCGGGCTTCGCGGCACAAACGGTTGCTCTCGCCTTCGGTCTGGCGGCTGCAACGATCTTCCCGGCTCTGATGATGGGCATCTTCTCGAAGCGCATCAACTCGGTCGGCGCCACGCTCGGCATGATCGTCGGCCTCGTGGTCACCTGCTTGTACCTGTTCACCTATCTGGGCTGGTTCTTCATTGCAGGCACCAACATGATGGAGAACGTTCCGGCCAACTACATCTTCGGCATCCCGCCGACGGCGTTCGGCCCGATCGGTGCACTGCTCAACTTCGCCACGGCCTATATCGTGTCGATGATGACCCAGGCTCCGCCGAAGCATGTACAGGATCTCGTCGAATCCATCCGCGTTCCGCGCGGTGCGGGTCAGGCGACTGGTCACTGATACCGATCAACCGGGAGGGGCGAGCATATCGCCCCTCCTGTCCCTCAAACAGCCAGGGCACGGTCGTGCCGCATGAGGGCAAATCCGATGATCCAGGCACAATCCGACGTGCTGGCATTCCTCGAGACGGTCCATCCTTACGACAGTCTCCCGAGAGACGAGATCGAACGGGTCTCGACCCGCTTCCAAGAGTTTTCCTTTTCGGCCGGTGCCGAAATCTATCACCGCGGCTCTCCGCTGCCCGGCATATTCCTCATCATGGACGGGGCCGTGGAAATCATGGATGCCACCAATACGGTGGTCTCCGAGCTCGCGCCTCGCAACTCCTTCGGCGAACGCGGCCTGTTGGCCGACGGCTTTGCGGCAACGACGGCAACGGCCCGCGGCGACTGCGCGCTGCTGATGCTGCCGACGGACGAGTTCCGCCGCCTGATGCAGGAACAGCCGGTATTCGCCCGCTTCTTCACGCGCGGCCGGTTTGCCGATAGCCGGCGCGGCGACATGGCCATCCAGAAGGTCAGCGAGTTGATGTCGCGACCCCCTATCGTCTGTGCGCCGACCGATACGGTGCGCTCGGCTGCCGCCCTCATGCGGGAGCGGCATGTCTCGAGCCTCGGCGTCGTCGATGGCGGGCGCTTTCTCGGTATCCTCACCACCCGAGACCTTGCGGGGCGCGTGCTTGCGGAGGGGCTCGACCCTGACGCGACCCCGGTATCTGCGGTGATGACTGCCGACCCGGTCGGATTGCCCGGAGAGGCGTTGGGCTCCGACATCCTGCATCTGATGCTCGAGCGGCGTGTCGGCCATCTTCCCGTCGTCGAGGGTGAGCGGCTGGTGGGAATGATCACACAGACCGATCTCATTCGCTTCCATGCGATAAGCTCGGCGCAGCTGATCCGGGACATCGCGACGGCTGAAACGCCGGAGGCGATGCGTGCGATCACGACACGCATCCCGCAGCTGCTCGTTCAGCTCGTCGGCAGCAACAACGCCCATGAGGTGGTGACTCGGCTGATTACCGATATCGCCGATAGCGTCACTCGCCGGCTGATCATGCTGGCGGAGCGGGAGCTTGGACCGCCTCCTGTTCCCTATGTCTGGCTTGCCTGCGGCAGTCAGGGGCGGCAGGAGCAGAGTGGCGTCAGCGACCAGGATAATTGCATCTTCATCGAAGACGGCGTCGAACCGGAGGAAATGCCCTGGTTCCAGCAACTGGCCGCCAAAGTCAGCCGTGGTCTCGACATCTGCGGATACTTCTATTGTCCGGGCGACATGATGGCGACCAATCCGCGTTGGTGCCAGCCGGTTTCGGTCTGGCGAAACTATTTCCGCGACTGGATCTACAAGCCCGATCCGACCGCGCAGATGCTGGCCAGTGTGATGTTCGATCTGAGGCCGATCTGCGGTGCGTCGTCACTCTTTCAGGATCTTCAGGCGGAAACTCTCGAAGAGGCGAGCCGCAACTCGATCTTCACCGCCCACATGATCAGCAACTCGTTGAAGCACGCGCCGCCGCTTGGACTTCTCAGGGGCTTTGCCACGATCCGCAGCGGCGAGCACCGCAACCAGATCGACATGAAGCACAATGGTGTGGTTCCAGTTGTCGATCTCGGACGCGTCTATTCGCTGATCGGCAAACTTGCCCCGGTGAATACGCGAGCGCGGCTGCTTGCGGCGGAAGAAGCGGGTATCATCTCCGGTGCCGGAGCCCGGGATCTCGTTGCAGCCTACGATCTCATCGCGGACATGCGCCTGCGCAACCAGGTTCGGCAGGTGCGCGACGGTCGCAAGCCGGATAACTTTCTGGCACCCTACGATTTCGGTGATTTCGAGCGCTCGCATCTTCGCGATGCCTTCGTCGTCGTCAGAACCATGCAATCGGCGCTCGCCAATGGCGGACGGGCGCCCGTCTGAAGGAATGAAGAATGCTGTTTGAGTTGATCGCCGCGGTGGTGACCGGTGTTGCTCTGGCCGGTGTGGCGATGCTGCTGCGCTGGATAAGCCGGGGTTTGCTGCCTAAGTGGATCGTCCCGGCCATGGCTGGCCTCGGCATGTTGAGCTATTCGATCTGGAGCGAGTACAGCTGGTTCGATCGTATGAACATCGCCTTGCCCGGTCTCGCGGTCTCCTGGAAAAACGAGCAGACGGCGTTCTGGCGCCCCTGGTCCTATATCGAGCCTGTGACCACGCGTTTCACAGCCGTTGATCTGAAGTCTGCCAAGCGGAATCCGAACCAGCCGGGTCTGGTCATGATTGACATTCTGCTGTTGGCCCGTTGGCAGCCGGTTACGCCGGTCAGAGTGGTTTTTGACTGCCAGAATGCGCGGCGCGCCGATCTGGTCGATGGGAATGTCAGCATTGCGGATGATGGGAGTCTCATGGGGGCAGAGTGGATCAAGCTGGAACCTGACGATGCGGCCTTGAAAATTGCATGTTCGGCCGGATGAGGGGATCATGGTGACCAGGATCAGCCTGCGCGGACGTATCCTGCTCTTCTTCGTGGGGCTGGCTGTCGGTGCTGTTGCGGCTTTGGCCGTCGGTCTGTGGTTCGGCTACCACCGCGAAGGCAGCCCGGACATGCTGAACGCCTTCGTGCAGAGTGCTATCGCTGCCGGCTTTCTGATCCTCGCTCTGATCACCTGGGTCTGGTTCCTCTTCGACACCCATCTCGCCCGTCCCATCGACAAGGTGGCATCGGCCATGCGTGCCCGGGCGCATGCCGATGTGGGCAATGACTTTCAGGCAGAGGAAGCGCGCTATCTTGGCGATCTTGCCGATGCCGCCTCCGCAACCGCAGCGACCCTTGCGCAGACGCGGGGCGCCCTGGCGGAACAGGTGCAGCGGGAGACCACGCGTCTGTCGTCCGACAAGAACAAGCTCGAACAGCTGCTCGCCGACGTGCCGCCTGCCGTTCTTCTCTGTACGGGCCGACATCATCTCGTCTTCTACAACGGGGTGGCGCAGCAGATGCTGACGGGCTCGCAGCGCCCGGTCTGTCTTGATCGCAATATCTTTGACTATCTGAGCGACGGGCCGATCCGTGACGCGCATCACCGGCTTCTGGAAAGCTCGGATCCGGACACGGTGGTCGAGTTCATCTGTCTCAGCCCCTGCGGTCGGCGCAGGCTCGCCGGGCGCATGAGGCTTGCCAGCGACAACGGCGGCGATCAGGCGGCCTATGTCATGACCCTTCGCGATGTGACGACGGAGGTTGCGGCCTATGCCCGGCGTGACGCTCTTCTCGGTGACGTGTTCCTGCAGGTCAGGCCCATCGTCTCTGACCTGCGCCATGCACTTGTCTCGCATGGGCCCGGCACAGGAGGCGATGCCCCTGTTTCGGTGCAGCTTCAGGCGCTGGATGCGACGCTCGCGGATCTCGAAGCCCGCTTTGAACGCTGTCGATCCGATGGTTGGCCAATGGCGCCGACGGATGTGAGGGAGCTCGCCGGCCAACTCCGCCGTGACCTTGAGGGGCAGAAGCTCACGCTCGACGCCGAGGTCGCCGAAATTGCCGTCCGCTGCAATGCCTTCGATATCGTCAGTCTCCTGGGACACCTCGTTTCCCGGGTCAGCAAGGCGACTGCTGCTGCCCATTTTCATCTTGCGGTTAGCGAGGCCCAGGGGGCTGCCGATCTTACCTTGTCCTGGAAGGGCGGCGCCGTGTCGCCCGAAAGCGTGGATGAATGGCTGGGAGAGCCGGTCTTCGACGGTGGGGTGACCTGTGAGACGATACTCAGGACCCACGGCATCGTTCTGGTCGTTGGGGCCGATGATGACGCGCCGTCGATCTCGACCCGGCTGCGGCCGATCGAGCGGCTGCGACCGGTCGGGGCGGACGTGTCGCGGCATGTCGTCTACGATTTCGATCTGCTCTCGCGCCTGCACTACGAGAAACTGTCCGACGCGCGGCTCGATAGCCTGACCTATGTGGTCTTCGATACGGAAACAACGGGGTTGCTGCCGGAACAGGGCGATGAAATCGTCCAGATCGCGGCCGTCCGCATCGTCAATGGAAAGCGCGTCAAGAACGAGGTTTTCGACCTGCTCGTCAATCCGGGGCGGCCGATACCGCCGTCCGCATCCGCAATCCATGGTGTGACCGAGGCGATGGTCGCAGATGCCGTCAATGTGCAGGAGGCCGTGCGCCAGTTTCACCGCTTCGCCGAAGGTGCTGTGCTCGTGGCACACAATGCGCCATTCGACATGGAGTTCCTCACGCGGCGGGAGAAGGAAGTCGGGCTGCGCTTCACGAACCCGATCCTGGATACGGTGCTGGTGTCAGCCACCGCCTTCGGCCGCGCCGAAACACATACGCTCGATGCTCTCGCCGACAGACTGGGCGTGCACATCGATGAAGAAGACCGACACACTGCGCTGGGCGATGCGATTGCGACCGCCGACGTCTTCATCAAGCTGAAGGACATGCTGGCCGGCCGCGGCCTGGTGCGGTTTGGAGAGGTCCTGACAGAGTTGCGCACTCATCAGAGGCTCGTTCGCGATCTCAATGATCAGGCACGCGTGTCCTGAGCGTAAGTCAGCCCTGACGCTATCCCCGCCAACGACCGCTTTCAGTCAAGGTCCGTGGCGATGACAGGTGGGTGACAGGTTTCGCTGCTAGGTCTATGGTTACATCTTCCCGTGGAGGCGGGACAGGTGGGACTGGGAGGAGCAGGTCACGGCCTGAAGCGGCGTCGTCCGCATGCTGCGCATCTGCGCTCTCCCCACAGATCATTCGTAAGCGGCAATGACCGCATTGATGGTGGAGGACTATCTTGAAACACTTTTTCCTGGCTTCGTTCCTTGCAGGCGCTCTCGCCCTTCCGGCTGCGGCTGCGGACTATACGATCATGGCTCCTGCAGCGCCTGGCGGCGGCTGGGACCAGACGGCCCGCTCGCTGCAGCAGGTCATGCAGGCTGAAGGCATTTCCGGCAATGTTCAGGTCGTGAACGTTCCCGGCGCCGGCGGCACCATCGGTCTCGCCCAGTTCGCCAGCCAGCAGAAGGGCAATGCAAACGCCCTGATCGTCGGTGGTTACGTCATGGTCGGTGCGATCCTGACCAACCAGTCGCCGGTTACTCTGGCGGACGTTACCCCGATTGCGCGCCTGACCGGCGAGTATGAGGCCATCGTCGTTCCCGCCAATTCCGAGATCCAGAACATCGGCCAGCTCGTCGAAAAGCTGAAGGCCGATCCCGGCGCCGTATCCTGGGCTGGCGGTTCGGCTGGCGGCGTTGACCACATTGGTGCCGGCCTGATCGCCAAGGCTGCCGGCGTGGACCCGACCAAGATCAACTACATCGCCTATTCCGGCGGTGGTGAAGCGCTTGCTGCCATCCTCGGTGGTCAGGTCACCGTTGGCATCTCCAGCTACGGCGAGTTCCAGGCACAGGTCGCTGCAGGCACGCTTCGTCTGCTGGCCGTCTCCAGCGCCGAGCGCATCGAAGGTGCGGACGCTCCGACACTGAAGGAAAGCGGCCTTGATGTGGTTCTGCAGAACTGGCGCATGGTTGCTGCCGCTCCGGGCCTGACCGACGAGCAGAAGGCGGCCGTCTCGGCAGACGTCGAAAAGCTCGCAAAGTCGGCCGGCTGGCAGGAAACGCTGAAGACCAAGAACTGGCAGGACACCTACCTTGCTGGCGCTGCCTTCGAAGAGCAGCTCGCCAAGGACATCGCTGCCACCGAGACCATTCTCAAAGACATCGGTCTGGTGAAATGAGCACGGAAGATCGTTCTTCCGGACATCGTACGCGTCGCCCAGATTGGGCGGCGCTGGCCATTGCCGCGGTGCTTGTCGCCGTGGCGGGCCTTATCTTCTACGATGTCGCCCGTCTGCAAGGCGGAAACATCTATTCCGGGATTGGTCCAGCGACGGTGCCAAAGGGCATTGCCATCGGTCTGATCGGCCTTGGCATCTGGACTGTGTTCGCTGCCATACGCCGTGATTTTCCCGAGCGCGAGCACCAGGAGCTACCGCCTGTGCTTTTCATCGTGGCCGGGCTCGCAGCGCAGATGCTGCTCCTGAAAACGCTGGGCTTCTCGCTTGCAACAGGTGTGCTGTTCGCTCTTACCGCGGCCGGCTTCGGCAAAAAGCAGTTCTGGATCTCGCTGCCCGCAGGCATAGCTCTCTCGTTCGTCGTGTGGATCCTCTTCGCGCGCTTCCTGCAACTGTCCTTGCCGGCGGGTCCACTCGAACGGCTGTTCTTCTGAGGGGAACCCCGTGAATACGTTTGATTTCCTTCTCCAGGGGCTGGCGATCGCCGCTCAGCCGATCAACCTGTTCTACGCGCTCATCGGTGTTACGCTTGGCACGCTCGTCGGCGTCCTGCCGGGCATCGGTCCTGCGCTCACCGTCGCGCTCCTGCTGCCGGTGACCTACCAGCTCGATCCGGCCGGATCGCTGATCATGTTCGCCGGCATCTATTACGGCGGCATGTATGGCGGCTCGACGACGTCGATCCTGCTCAACACGCCAGGCGAGAGCGCATCAATCGTGACAGCGCTCGAAGGCAACAAGATGGCCCGCGCGGGCCGCGGCGGGCCGGCCCTTGCCACGGCCGCGATCGGCTCCTTCGTTGCCGGCCTTCTGGCAACCATAGCACTTGCTTTCATTGCGCCCTATGTCGTGAAATTCGCCCTGTCCTTCGGTCCGCGGGAATACTTCGCACTGATGATGCTCGCCTTCGTCACCGTCTCGGCAGCATTCGGGGATTCGACTTTGCGTGGTCTCACCGCGCTCTTTGTCGGCCTCGCCTTCTCGATCGTCGGTATCGATCAGCTGACTGGCCAGACGCGACTGAGTTTCGGCGTGCCGGATCTGCTCGACGGCCTCGAGGTCACCACGCTTGCGGTTGCGATGTTCGCCATCGGCGAGACGCTCTACGTGGCCGCGCAAGGTGCGCGGGCGCCTGAGAAGGTCGAGGCGGTGCGTGGTTCGCTCTGGATGAACAAGTCCGATTGGAGCCGCTCCTGGAAGCCCTGGCTTCGCGGTACGGCGATCGGTTTCCCGATTGGCGCCATGCCTGCCGGTGGTGCTGACGTGTCGAGTTTTCTCTCCTATTCGACGGAGAAGCAGTTCTCCAAGCATCCGGAAGAGTTCGGCAAAGGTGCGATCGAGGGCGTCGCCGGGCCAGAAGCGGCCAACAATGCCTCGGCTGCCGGAACACTGGTTCCGCTGTTGACGCTCGGCCTGCCGACCACGGCTACTGCTGCGATCATGCTTGCAGGTTTCCAGCAGTTTGGCCTGCAGCCGGGCCCGCTGTTGTTTGCGACCAATCCGCAGCTCGTCTGGGGTCTGATCGCCTCGCTGTTGATCGCCAACTTCATGCTGCTTGTGTTGAACCTGCCGCTGATTGGCCTCTGGGTGCGGCTCCTGACCATTCCAAAGCCCTGGCTCTATTCCGGCATTCTCGTATTTGCCACGCTTGGCACGATTGGCGCCAATCCGTCGGTGTTCGAACTCGGTCTGCTTTTGACCTTCGGTGTGCTCGGCTATGTCATGCGTGTCTTCGGTTATCCGATCGCGCCTGTGATCGTCGGTCTGATCCTGGGTCCGATGGCCGAGCAGCAGCTGCGCCGGGCCTTGTCGATCAGCCAGGGCGATCCGACCGTGCTGGTCACGTCTCCGATCGCAGCGATCCTGCTGGCGCTCGCCGCCATTGCGCTGGTTGTCCCGATGATCCTTCGGGCGCGGGGTAGGGGCCAGGTGCTGGCACAGGTTGCCGCCAGCGAAGACTGATGCCTCAATTGCCATGTGCCGATGCAGGATCCGATTAACTCGGCCTGCATCGGTTGCATGGCTGTCGTGACTTTCCGTCCATTGTAATCTGGCCTTCGGAGTATCATCTTCTGCTTGCAAACGAAGAAAGCGAGCAAAGAAATGTCTAGCCTCCGCAAGTCCATCCAGCAGGGTTTCCTCGGTCGTGCCATCGCCGTTCTCGGTGCAGCAAGCTCCGCAGCGGCTGCTGTCGAAGGGCATCGTCGTCCGAAGGATCACCACCTGAAGACACTCGGCATCAACCCTGCCGATTTCCCGCGCTACTGATTGGCCGCGAGACAAAGGGTGCCGATAAGGCGCTCGGGTGAGGGCGAATAGCCCAGATGCATGTTTCTGAGCGCCCCATCGTGGGCGCTCTTTTTGTTTGAACGATCTCGAAGCGCGCTATCTGCCGAGCCGTTCCCCTGCTGCAGTGAGGGCAATGTTCACGCCAGCCGGCAGCCACTCAAAATCGATGCTTCCGCCGAGTTGATGGATAGCACTGGTTCGTGCCAGCTTGCTGCCGAAGCCTTCCTGGCTGGGAGCCTTGATCTCGGGCAGAGCGACATTCTCCTGCCATTCCAGATGCAGCGCATCCTTGTCCATCCGCCATCGCACATCCAGTCGTCCCTCCGCGTCGCGGAAGGGGCCATACTTTGCCGCATTGGTCGCTAGCTCGTGAAAGATCAGGGCAAAGCTCGTTGACGCATGTGGCCCGAGGAGTATTTCCGGACCTTTCAGGGTGACTTGTCTGTCGCGATCCGCCAGGTGCGGGGACAGGATTTCTTCCAGAAGTGTATGGAATGCAACGGTTTCCGCAACTGATGATCCGGCAATGATGGCCGGCTGGATCAGGTGATGCGCCTTCGCCAGGGCCTGCAGGCGACCGTGCAGTGATTTTGCCATCTCGCCGACCGACGGCGATGAGCGCGCGGTCATGTTGATCATGCCTGCAGTTATAGCGAAGAGGTTCTTGACGCGATGGTTGAGCTCCCGCAGCAGAAGCTGACGTGCTTCTTCGGCCACCTTGAGATCGTGAATATCCGTGCAGGTGCCATACCAGCGGCTGATCTCGCCGTTCTTGTCGCGCACACATTGAGCGCGCCCGATGACCCAGCGATAGACACCGCTGCGATGCCGAAGACGGTACTCCACGTGATAGGGTTCACCTGTCTCGAGGCTATGGAGCCACTTCGCGCGGGTTTCTGTCCGGTCATCGGGGTGAAAGACATTCTCCCATTCCGAGCCGTCGGTGAAGCCCTCGCTGACGCCTGTGTATTCGTACCAACGCTGGTTGAAGTAGTCGTGGTAACCGTCCGGTCGTGTCGACCAGATCATCTGGTCGATCGAGTTCACGATGGCTTCGAAACGCTGTTCACTGTCCCGGAGAGCGGCCATGGCCGTTGCTGCTTCGGTGACATCAGACGCTTGGACGAAGATGCCAACTGACTGGCCAGTGGCATCAATGACAGGCTGATAGACAAAGTCGAGATAGCGGGCCTGTCTTTCGCCCTCAGGCGATACCAACTCGATCGGGACGGACTTGCCCTGATAGGGCTTTTGCGTCGTGTACACCGTATCGAGCAAGCTGATGAAGCCTTGATCCTGGACTTCCGGCAGTGCATCCGCGACCGGGCGGCCGACAAGATCTGAACGCTGAACCAGCGCTTCGTATGCAGGGTTTACCAGCTTGAAGATATGCGAAGGCCCTTCCAAGATGGCGATCGCAGCCGGTGCCTGAGCAAAGAGGCGACCTAGCCGGACAATCTCTTCTTGCGCCTGCCGACGTGCCAACACTGCAGCCGTCGTTTCGTTGCCCTGGTTGAAGATGCCGCAGATCGCTCCGAATTCGTCACGGATCGGGGTGAAGCTGTAATTCCAATAAGTCTCGGTCTGCACACCGTTGCGCATGATGGGCAGGAGCTGGTCATAAGTCGAAAGCCCGATCCCCGTCGCCATGACGGAATCGAACTGCGGTCCGACAACCTCCCAGATGTCCGACCATACTTCGGCAGCCGGTCGGCCCAAAGCCCAGGGATGGCGGTCTGCCGGAATGGGTGCCCAGCTATCGTTATAGAGGAGCCGCATTTCCGGGCCCCAATAGATGGCACTCGGAAAGCTGGAGTTCAGACAGATGGAAAGCGCCGAGCGCAGGGCGGCGGGCCACTCCTGGATGGGGCCGAGACTGTCCGCCCAGTCATGGTTCAGGATGAGTTCGGCCATCTGGCCGCCATTCCTGAGAAAGCCGGGTGTCAAGTTCTGTTGCTCGTCGTTGGACATATATCCGCCTGCCTTGAGCTTTCCGTTACGGCTTATGCCATGTCAGATAAGACAAACACGTTTCAGTGTCTATTGCCGCTTATCGCCCGGTCTGGGCAGTCTTCGCATTTCAAAATCGCCAGTCGCCAAAATATTTTTGAGCGCGTACGGAACTTTTTTATGGGGCCGTTGTTGTCGATGGTGGCCTGTTCCAGGACTGGGTATGAATGTCTGATCAAAACTCCTCGCGCCGCGACGCACAAGACGCCGGCGACCGCCTTCTTGCGTCCCATCCATCCGAGGATCCGTTCGCGGCAGCCTTCAAGGCTACCCGAATGCCGATGCTGATCACGGATCCGCGCCAGTCCGACAACCCGATCATTTTCTGCAATCAGGCGTTTTCGAACCTCACTGGCTACAGCACCGATGAGCTCATCGGGCGTAACTGCCGTCTGCTGCAGGGACCGGAAACGGACAGCGGTGCGATTGCCCGTCTGCGCGAGGCCATTGCGGCAGAGCGCGACCTTGCGATCGACATCCTCAACTATCGCAAGGACGGCAGCCAGTTCTGGAATGCGCTTTTCGTCAGCCCCGTCAGGGATGCTGACGGTGAGGTTGTGTATTTCTTTGCATCGCAGCTCGATTTCACGACGATCAAGAGCAAAGAGCTCGACCTGGCAGAGGCGCGGCAATCGGCCGAACGTGAGGTCGCACGGCGGACGCATGACCTGTCCGAAGCGCTGAAGGCCCAGACCCTGCTGGTGCATGAGGTCGACCACCGTGTGAAGAACAACCTCTTGACCATTGCCTCGATCGTCAAGCTGCAGGCGCGAATGTCCGAAGACGACCTCGTGAAACGAACCTTGTTTTCGGTGCTCAATCGCGTCGAGGCGCTGAGCACCGTGCAGCGAAAGCTGTTCACGAGCAGCGACCTCGGGCGTTTTGATGTTTCGGACTTTGCCAAGGATCTGATTGAGGATCTGGTGGGCGCCTTGAAGCGCGACGACATCCGCGTGACGACCGACCTGTCGCCTGTGCTCGTTCCAGCGGTGAAAGCTTCGCCGCTCGCTCTCATCATCAACGAACTGGTGCTGGATGCCGTACGCCGGGGACTGAGCGATGGGGGTGGCGATATCCATCTGCAGGTGCGCCGGACCAACGGGCATTTCGTGATCCGGGTTACGGACACGACGAAGCCGGTCTCCGTCAATCCGGGGGAAGAGGCTTTTGGCAGACTCATGTTGGAGACATGTGCCAAACAGCTGGATGCCAAGATCGGACGGGAGGTCGAAGGCTACCGGACCGACGTCCAGGTCACAATGCTCGTCGAAGACGCAAAGGAAACAGACACTTGAAGATCATGATCGTCGAGGATGAGGCGCTTCTTGCCCTGGAACTGGAGCTTGAGGTGGAGGCCGCCGGCCATGTCGTCGTGGGCACTGCTGCGTCGCGCAATGCCGCATTCGACATCATCGAAGCCAGTACGCCGGAATTCGCCTTCGTCGATGTTCACCTAAGCGATGGTCCCTCGGGAATCGAGATTGGTCGTCGACTGGCTGAGCGCGAGGTCCCGTTCGTGTTCGTCACGGGGAATGTCAAACGGATACCGGAAGATTTCGTCGGCGCCATCGGGGCAATCGAGAAGCCTTACACGATGAACGGCCTTCAGAATGCCCTGACCTATATCAGTGAGCAGGTGGCCGGCGGTCAGGTGGCTAACCCGCCGCCGGGCTTGATCCTCGCCAAGGGTCAGGCGGTTCAGAACGACGCCATCAGCTGACAGGGCTGGCGCGGACCGCCGCCATAAGGCTGGTAGGTGTTGTCGCTCGGACGATAGGAGCGATAGCGTTCCATGCAGGCCATGACGTGGCCTTCGTCTTCCATGCCAGCACCAGAATTGCTCCCGTCGGCACTGACGGTCATGACCCTTGCGTTGCCTTCTTCCAGCTCCGCCATGACCTCGACCTGATAGGGTGAATCACAAGCGCGAATGTCGCCGCTGAAGCTGCGATAGGCATTGCGGACGGGATCGTAGGAACGATAGCGCGCTTCACACCAGGAGAAATGCTCCGGAGGCAGCGTGTCGGCGCCGAAACCGGACGTCGCTTCGTCGATCGCTGCAGTGACAAGAGTGTCGATGTCACCAGCCTCGGAACCCTGTTCTGCGGTCGCGGTCTGCACGCTCTGATCCGATGCCCCCACGTCGGGTTCGACCATCACCACATGGCTTGCATAGCGCGGCGGCAGACGCTCCAGGTTCTGTGCGGACCTGTCGATACGGACGGGGTCCATCGTCCAGAGGTCCCTGATATCAAGGCCGGTGAAGTTGTGGGGGGCTTCTTCCGGTGCGAGCGCCGCTGACGTGAGGACGACGCCACCAATCACCATCCCGGCGGCGAGCGCTGACGCTGACAGCAGTTTTATCAAGGGTTTCATCGGGATCTCCATTCATCGTCTGTGACAGAAGAATGAAGTTCCCGTCGGAGGGTTCCCGATGAAACGTGTCTTGCCCTTGATTATTCGACTGTTTCTCCGAAAGGAGGTTAACAATCGAAATGCTTCTCAATGGTTGTGACGCGGAGGCGTCTTGGAAATCTGGCGGAATTCCTCTGCGTTTTTGATCGTCGCGCCATCGGCCAACTGGGTGACTGTCTGACGATAGAGCCGCTGCCAGGGTGTCGCGTCTTTCGGCACGGGCGGAATGCCCTCGGCCTTGCGCCTTTCGATTTCCTCGTCGCCCACCAGCATGTCGCAACGCCCCTCATTCAGGTCGATGCGGATGGTATCGCCGGTCCTGACCCAGGCCAGACCGCCGCCGGCTGCACTTTCAGGCGATGCATTGAGGATCGAGGGGCTGTCGGCCGTGCCGGACTGGCGGCCGTCGCCGATCGTCGGAAGGCTGAGGATGCCCCGCTTGATGAGGTGATCCGGCGGCTGCATGTTGACCACTTCGGCCGAACCCGGCCAGCCAAGCGGGCCTGCGCCGCGAATAACGAGAACGCAGTCTTCGTCAATGTCGAGGGCCGGGTCGTTGATGCGCTTGTGGTAGTCCTCCGAGCCGTCGAAGACGATCGCGCGGCCCTCGAAGATGCCTTCGCGGCCCTTTTCCTGCAGGTAGCGTTGGCGGAAACCCTCGGAGATGACGCTCGTCTTCATGATCGCAAAGTCGAAGAGGTTGCCCTTCAGCACGACGAAGCCCGCACGTTCACGCATCGGCTCAAGGTAGGGCTTGATCACCTCCCGATCCGTCGCCTCCCTGCCTTGCAGGTTCTCGGCCATGGTGCGGCCGGTTACCGTGCGACAGGTTGCGTCGATCTTTCCGGCCTGCATTAGCTCCCACATGATCGCCGGTACACCGCCGGCGCGGTGGAACCGCTCGCCGAGATAGGCGCCGGCCGGCTGAACGTTGGCGAGCAACGGAATGTCGTAGCCGTGAACCTGCCAGTCCTCGGGCAGGAGTTCGACGCCAGCATGTTTGGCCATGGCCATCAGATGCGGCTGAGCGTTGGTCGATCCGCCGATGGCAGAGTTGACCCTGATGGCATTGAGAAAGGCTTCACGGGTGAGAATGTCCGAGGGGCGTACATCCTCCAGAACGAGTTCTACCGCCCGCTTGCCGGTGCGATACGCCATCTGGCCGCGTTCGCGGTAAGCGGCGGGAATGGCGGCGCAGCCGGTGAGCGACATGCCGAGTGCCTCGGCAATCGCGTTCATGGTCGAAGCGGTGCCCATGGTGTTGCAATGGCCGGGAGAGGGGGCCGAATCGAGGGCGCGTTCGAGGAATTCCTCGCGGCTGATCTCACCGGCCGCATATTTGCGACGCGAGCGCCAGATTACCGTGCCGGAACCCACCAGTTCGCCATCATGCCAGCCGTCAAGCATCGGGCCGCCGGAGAGCACGATCGCCGGGATGTCTACCGTCGATGCAGCCATTAGGGCAGAGGGCGTGGTCTTGTCGCAGCCGGTGGTCAGCACGACGCCGTCGAAGGGATAGCCGTAGAGCAACTCGACCAGGCCCAGATAGGCAAGGTTGCGGTCAAGGGCGGCCGTCGGTCGCTTGCAGTTCTCGAACAGCGGATGCGACGGGAATTCGATCGGAATGCCGCCAGCGTCGCGGATGCCGTCGCGTACGCGTTTGGCAAGATCCAGGTGATGACGGTTGCAGGGATTGATGTCGGAGCCCGATTGGGCGATCCCGATGATCGGCTTGCCGGAGCGCAGCTCCTCCGGCGTCGTGCCATAGTTCATGAAGCGCTCCAGATAGAGGGCGGTCATGTCGAGGTGATCGGGATTGTCGAACCAGTCTTGGGAACGGAGGCGGCGTTTCGGTGTTTCAGACTCGGTCATAGGCGGCACCTTTGCGGTGGTTGATTTTTTCCAGGTGAAGCAGAAGGGCACTGTGGTCGAGTTCGCCATTACCGTCTGCAACGAAGGCTTCGAAGGCCTGGCGAACCTCCGATGTCAGTGGGAGCTCAAGGCCAAAGGTCTCGGCCATGGCGGCGACGGCATTCAGATCCTTCAACTGCAGGCGCGAGGGGCCACCCGGCTCGAAGCGCCGCTCGACCATGCGCTGGCCGTGCAATTCCAGTATGCGGCTTTCGGCGAAGCCGCCGCGGATTGCTTCGCGGAACTTCTCCCGCGACGCGCCGCCGGCTTCAACGAGCATCATGGCTTCTGCAATGGCGCCGATGGTGATCGCGACGATCTGCTGGTTGGCGAGCTTGCAGATCTGGCCAGCACCTGATGGGCCGACATGCGTGACCCGGCCCAGCGGGGCGAAGATTTCCGCAAGGCCCTCGATGATCTCGGCATCGCCGCCCGCCATGATCGCCAGCGTGCCGGCTTCCGCCCCGACGACGCCACCTGATACGGGTGCATCGACATGGGCGACGCCGCGATCAGCGAGGCGTTTTGCGTGATCTTTTGCAATGGGCGGTGCGATCGATGATGTGTCGATGACGACCGTGCCCTTTTCCAGCGCTTCGGCCGTACCCTTGGTGAAAAGCACGTCCTCGACTACGGAGCCATCCGACAGCATGGTGAAGACCACGTGGGCGCCGGCGACGGCGTCTGCCGGGCTCTCTGCAAGCCTGGCACCGGCTGCGGCCAGAGGCTCTGCCTTGCCGCTATCGCGGTTCCACACCGTGACGAGGAAACCTGCCTCAAGCAGGCGCCTGGCCATGGGCGCGCCCATCAGCCCGGTCCCTAGAAAGGCGATCTGCCTGTTTTCAGTTCCCGTCAAAGCTTGCCTCCCAGTTCATCCTCGATATGCACCCGAATGATTTCATCGAAAGAGTTTTCGGCGGTGAAGCCGAGTGCGCGGGCGCGGGTTGCTTCGAAGCCCGGCGCCCAGCCGGCGCAGATGCGCATGATCATCTCGTCGGGCTCGTGGCGGATGAGATTGACCGCTTTCTCCCCTGCCACGCGGCGCAGCGCTTCGATCTGCTCGCCAACGGTTGCGCTGAGGCCCGGCATCGACAGGTTGCGGCGTGGGCCGACCGTTTCCAGGTCGATGTTTGCGCCGTGGATGAGGAAGCCGACCGCAGATCTGGGCGAGGCGTGCCAGTGGCGGACATCCTCGCCCACCGGCAAGACGGCCTCCTGGCCGACCAGCGGCTCGCGCAGGATGTTGGAGAAGAAGCCCGAGGCTGCCTTGTTCGGCTTGCCGGGGCGAATGCAGATCGTCGGCAGGCGGATGCCGATTCCGTCGAAATACCCCTTTCGGGAATAGTCGGAGAGCAGCAGTTCGCAAATCGCCTTCTGCGTGCCGTAGCTGGTGAGCGGCGTGGTGTGGAACTCGTCCGGGATCGGGTAAGGCAACGGCGCACCGACGACCGCGATCGATGAGGTGAATACCACTCGGGGGCAATAGCCGTCAGCCATGTGCGCAAGCCGGATTGCCTCGAACAGGTAGCGGGTGCCGTCGAGGTTGATCTTGTAACCCTTTTCGAAGTCGAGTTCCGCTTCCCCTGAGACGATCGCAGCGAGATGGAAGATGACATCGGGGCGCGATGCGATCAGGCGCTCGGCAGATGCGGGCTCAGACAGATCAACGGTCTCGATCGTCACCCTGCCGTCGAAGCCTGCGGGAGCATCTGCAGCCACGAGATCGGCGAGCGTCATCGCCTTGATCTGCCGTCCCTGCAGCTCTCCATCGCGTGTGAGCCGTTGCGCCAGCTTGCGTCCGACCATGCCGGCCGCGCCAATCACCAGAATATGCATGTGACAAAGTCCTCCCATGTCATTCTTCGACCCTGCGTGCATCTGCACAAGGGCCTTCTTCAAAAACTATTTGTAAGGTTGTCTGATAACCTTATATCATTCTCGTGGAAACCGAATTCTTTGTCCATCTCCAGATGGGCCGACGGGGAGACTGATGATGGCCATGGAAAGCGCAATTGAGGGCAAGGATTTGTGGAGCATGGCGGGCAACCCGATTCCTAGCCTCATCGAAGTGCTCGGACCTGACATGGTCGTCGTCGGCGCCGAAGTCGAGCGCTACTGCCGGGATTGGCATGGGGATGTCACGACCGGCGCTGTGGCGGTTGTCCGTCCGCGAACGACTGAGGAGGTCTCGCTTGTCGTTCGAACCATCCGCTCTCTGGGGTTAGCGATCGTGCCGCAAGGCGGCAATACGGGGCTGGTTCTCGGGGGCATTCCCGATGCACCGGCGAGCCAGGTTGTCGTCAGTCTCGAGCGCATGACGGCGATCCGCCGCATCGACGCGGATGATTTCTCCGCCGTCGTTGAAGCGGGCGTCATCCTGCAGGACTTCAAGGACAAGGTGGAGGATGCAGGGCTCTACTTCCCGCTTGCGCTCGGTGCGCAGGGTACCTGCCGGATCGGCGGCAATGTGTCGACCAATGCAGGCGGCATCAACGTGTTGCGTTACGGCATGACGCGCGAACTCGTGCTTGGTCTCGAAGTGGTGCTGCCGGATGGCTCGATTTTCGAAGGTTTGTCCACGCTGCGCAAAGACAATCGCGGGATCGATCTGAAACAGTTGTTCATCGGGGCGGAGGGCACGCTTGGTATCGTCACCGCCGCTGCCTTCAAGCTTGCTCCGCCGGCTGAGAAGGTTGCGACGGCTTTGCTGGGGCTCGGAGCCTTGTCAGACGCGATCACGCTCTATCGGCGTGCACGACGCGACTGCTGCGACCTCATGTCGGCCTTCGAGTTCATGCCGCCGATCGCCTTCACCCTCGCGCAAGAAGCAATTCCTGATCTCGCCATGCCGATGAGCGCCGATTATCCGGCCTATGTGCTGCTTGAGATCTCGGGTTCCGGCCTTGTGGATATCGAAGACCTGATGCACCGCTTTCTTGAAGGCGTGCTGGAGGACGGCCTGGTGCTGGACGGCGTCGTCGCAACGTCGCGGAGCCAGGCCCGCTCTCTCTGGCTCTTCCGCGAGGGGATGAACGAGGGGCAGGCCAAGAGGGGCCCGCATCTGCGAACGGATGTGTCCGTGCCCCTGTCGCGACTTCCGGAGTTCGTTGAGCAGGCTGAAGCGGCCATCGCAGCGCGCTTGCCGGATTGCACCTGCGTTTCCTACGGTCATGTCGGTGACGGCAATGTCCATCTCAACGTGTTGCCGCCCTCGGGTCTTTCCCGCGACGAGGTGGCCGAGAGGATCTACACGGCGAAAAGTGTCGTGAATGATGTTCTGGATGGTTTCCAAGGTTCGATCAGCGCCGAGCATGGCATCGGCCGTCTGAAGAAATCGGACTTTCTCTTGCGTGTGCCAGCCACGCAGTTGCACCTTCTGACTGCTATCAAGCGTGCCATCGATCCCTCTGGGGTCATGAACCCCGGTTGCCAATTGAATTCGAGTGCGGATTCGTGAAATACCGGAGCAGGTGGCAAGGAGACCAGCGGGCATGTCGATCGATCTCGGGCAGTTGAATTTCGGACAGATCAGGCGCAGTGAGCACCTGCCCGCCCGAATTGCCGCGCAATTGGCCGACGAGATCAGCCAGGGACGTCTTAAGCCCGGCGAGCGATTGCCGACCGAGCATGTGCTGGCCAAGACGCTCGGCGTCAGCCGCTCTGTCGTGCGCGAGGCCATCGCGCAGTTGCGGAACGAAGGCCTGGTGGAGACTCGACAGGGTGTCGGTGCCTTCGTCAGCGAACCTTCGGCCAGACCGATCCGTATCAAGGATGGCGAACTCTCCGAGCCTCAGAGCTTTCGCGCGCTTTTCCAGCTGCGTGTGCCACTCGAAATCGAAGCGGCGGGGCTCGCCGCCGTGCACCACACCTCGGAGGATCTTGCGAAGATCGACGAGGCGCTGTCGCGCATGACGGGGGCCGAGAAGTGGACGGAGCAGGGCATCGTCGCCGATCTCGCCTTCCACCGGGCCGTCGCCGAGGCGACACACAACGAGTATTTCGCGCTGTTCATCGGCTTCATCGCCGAGCGCATCAGCCTGGCGATCGATGCGGCACGCTCCCGCGCCGTGCTTGAGGAAATCGTTGAAGTGACCATCGCCGAACATGTCCGGCTGAGAGACGCGATCGCCAGGCGCGACGGTGCGGGCGCACGCGAGGCCATGCGCGCCCATCTGCACGGTGCTGCAAGCCGGATCGATCTCAGCCTCGAGCAATTCTGACGCGGTTCGCGCGGCGGCTTTGTCCACAAGTCTGTCGTCCGGGGTAGACAGGCGTCAAATCTGACCCTATGAATTTGCATCAAGAGTTGTCAGACATCCTGACAATATGGCAGGCGACAGGGTCGTTCATGCCGGAGGACAAGGAGGAGGTCCGTCTTGCAGCGCCGTCAAAGTCTCGAATCCGTCTATATTCTGCCGGAAGATTCCTCCCAGGCTGTACTGGTCGGCAGGGTTTGGTCGAAGGCCGCCGCGGGTCCTTGCCCGGTAATCGTGCGTAACGGCACCCTCTACGACGTGACGGGTCTTGCCTCCACGGTTTCCGGACTGTTCGAGTTTGAAGATCTCGCCGAGCGCTTGATGGCTGAGGAGAACCTGCCTGCTCTGGGCACGCTCAACCAGTTCCTGTCCGGCGAGGCCGGTCATCTGCTCGCCCCCATTGATCTTCAAGCCGTCAAGGCCGCCGGTGTCACCTTCGCAGATAGCATGCTGGAGCGGGTGATCGAGGAGCAGGCGAAGGGGGATGCCGGGCGTGCCCAGGCCATCCGCGAGAAGCTTGCACCCGTTTTGGGCGACAGCTTGCGGGGACTGGTCGCCGGCTCCGAGCAGGCGGCGAAGGTGAAAACACTGCTGCAGGACATGGGCCTCTGGTCGCAATATCTGGAGGTCGGGATCGGCCCCGACGCGGAGATTTTCACCAAGGCTCAGCCGATGTCGTCGGTCACCTGTGGCGATAGTGTCGGCATTCATCCGATTTCCCAATGGAACAATCCGGAGCCCGAAATCGTTCTTGCCGTTCGTTCCGATGGCAAGATCATCGGCGCGACGCTCGGCAACGATGTGAACCTGCGAGATGTCGAGGGCCGGTCGGCGCTGCTCCTGGGGAAGGCGAAGGACAATAATGCCTCGTGTTCGATAGGGCCCTTCGTCCGGCTTTTCCATGGCAGCTTCACGATGGACATGCTGCGCAAGGTTCGCGTCTCGCTGCTCGTGCGCGGCGAGGACGGCTTTGAAATGACGGGGGAAAGTCCGATGGAAGCGATCAGCCGGGCGCCGGAGAACCTTGTTGCCCAATTGCGCAACCGCAACCACCAATACCCCGATGGTGCGGTTCTGTTCCTCGGCACCATGTTCGCGCCGGTCAAGGATCGCCGTGCTGCTGGCCAAGGCTTCACGCATGAGGTTGGCGATCGCGTCGAGATTGCGACACCAACGCTTGGTCGTCTGGTCAACTGGGTCGATCGCACGGATGCCTGCCCGGAATGGACCTTCGGAACACGTGCTCTTTTCCGCAACCTGGCCCAACGCGGCCTGCTCGACAAGGCGTGAGGGCGTATGACCAGAATTGTCGATCTCTTCTACAAATTCCTCGAATTGCTTCTGATCCTGCTCTTGTCGGGCATGGCGATCATGGTCTTCGTCAATGTCATTCTGCGTTACGGCTTCAACTCCGGCCTGACTGTCTCGGATGAAATGGCCCGCTATTTCTTCGTATGGTTGACCTTTGTCGGCGCGGTCGTCGGCTTTCGCGAATACGGACACATGGGCGTGGAAAGTCTGGTGGCCCTATTCGGTCGGCGCGGCCGGGTCATCTGCATGATCTTGTCCAATCTCCTCATTTTCGGCGTTTCTGCCATCTTCTTCTGGGGAACCTGGAAGCAGTTGCCGATCAATGCCAGCATGAGCGCACCCGTTACGGGACTTTCCATGGGCTGGGTGTACGGTATCGGCTTCTTCACCGGCGCCGGCTGTAGTCTGATCGCGCTCGAACGCCTCTTCCGTCTGGTCACCGGGCGTGTCACCGAAAGTGAAATCGCAGCCTTTGCAGGCGAACACCACGGCATTGAGAAGCTGGTGGAGCGCGCCTGATGACCCTTCTTGTCTTTATCACCTCGCTCCTCGGCGCCATGGCCATTGGCGTTCCGGTCGCCTTCGCTCTGATGTTCTGCGGCGTGACGCTCATGTGGTACATGGGCATGTTCAACAGCCAGATCATCGCGCAGAACATGATCGGGGGCGCCGACACGTTCACGCTGCTCGCCATCCCGTTCTTCGTGCTGGCCGGCGAGTTGATGAATTCCGGCGGCCTGTCGCGGCGCATCATCGAGTTTGCGATTGCCTGCGTTGGCCACATCCGTGGCGGCCTCGGTATCGTTGCCATCATGGCCGCCGTGATCATGGCCAGCATCTCAGGCTCGGCCGCTGCCGATACGGCAGCTCTGGCCGCAATCCTGATCCCGATGATGGCAAAGGCGGGATACAACGTGCCGCGCTCTGCCGGCCTCATTGCGTCCGGTGGTATCATCGCACCCGTCATCCCGCCGTCGATGGCGTTCATCGTTTTCGGTGTTGCCGCGAATGTGTCGATCACACAGCTCTTCATGGCGGGGATCGTGCCGGGCATGTTGATGGGGATCGCGCTTGTCATTGCCTGGCAGATCGTGGTTCGCAAGGACAACGTGAAGCCCTTGCCGAAAGCGCCGGCGAAAGAGCGCTTGCGAGCCACAGGGCGTGCGGCCTGGGCGCTCGGCATGCCGGTTATCATCCTGGGAGGGATCAAGGCCGGGGTGGTGACGCCTACGGAGGCGGCTGTCATTGCGGCTGCCTATGCCATGTTCGTCGGCATGGTGATCTATCGGGAACTGAAACCGAGGGATCTGCCGCGGGTCATCCTGCAGGCGGCCAAGACAACCTCGATCATCATGTTCCTGGTGTGCGCGGCCCTGGTCTCCGCCTGGTTGATCACTGCGGCCAATATTCCCGGCGAGATCACGCGCTACATCGAACCTCTGATCGATCGGCCGATGCTGCTGATGTTCGTCATCATGGCACTGGTTCTCGTCGTCGGAACCGCATTGGACCTGACACCGACCATCCTGATCCTGACACCCGTGCTGATGCCGATCATCAAGCAGGCGGGCATCGATCCGGTCTATTTCGGCGTCATGTTCATCATGAACTGCTGCATCGGCTTGATCACGCCGCCCGTTGGCGTGGTGCTCAACGTGGTCAGCGGGGTCGGGCGCGTACCGCTCGGCAAAGTCGTGACGGGCATTGTTCCGTTCCTGCTCGCGCAGGTGCTCGTTCTCGTATTGCTCGTCATATTTCCCGAGATCGTCATCGTGCCGGCGCAGTGGCTACGGTGAGGAACGAAGTTCAACCAACTCATTAAAATCCAAGGGAGGATACACCATGAGGAAGATACTACTCGCAACGACAGCACTGGCATTCGCCGTTTCCGGAGCCGTTCCAGCTTTTGCGGAATTCAACGACCGCACCATCCGCGTATCGAACGGCATCAATGCCGATCACCCTGTCGGGAACGGCATCGAGGCCATGCAGAAGTGCCTGGATGACAAGTCCGGTGGCAAGCTGAAGCTGCAGGCGTTCTGGGGCGGTGCCCTCGGTGGCGACCTCCAGGCGACCCAGGCTCTGCGTTCGGGCGTCCAGGAAGCCGTGGTGACGTCTTCGTCGCCTCTCGTCGGCATCGAGCCGGCGCTTGGTGTCTTCGACCTGCCGTTCCTGTTCGGCTCCGCTGACGAGGCCTACAAGGTACTCGACGGCGAGTTCGGCGACATGATGAACCAGAAGCTCGAAGCCGTTGGCCTCGTGAACCTCGGCTATTGGGAGAACGGTTTCCGCAACCTGTCCAACTCGGTTCGTCCGGTGACGAAGTGGGAAGACTTCGAAGGGATGAAGGTTCGCGTCATGCAGAACAACATCTTCCTCGATACCTTCCAGAACCTCGGCGCAAACGCTACCCCGATGGCATTCGGCGAAGTTTTCTCGGCACTCGAGACCAAGACCATCGACGCCCAGGAAAACCCCTATGTGACGATCGACACCTCTAAGTTCTTCGAGGTGCAGAAATATATCACTGAGACGAACCACGCCTATACGCCGTTCCTCTTCCTGTTCTCCAAGGCGATCTTCGATACCTATACGCCGGAAGAACAGGCGGCCTTGCGCGAATGCGCAACGGTTGGCCGTGATGTCGAGCGATCGGTTATCGCCGACCTCAACAAGCAGTCGCTGGAGAAGATCAAGGCAGCCGGCCTTGAGGTGAACACGCTTTCGCCTGAAGAGCAGCAGCGCATCCGCGAAAAGTCCATGATCGTCTATGAAAAGCACAAGGAGACGATCGGTGCCGAGGTGGTGGACGACATTCTCGCCAAGCTCGCCGAACTCCGTAAGTGACCTCCCTGGTCGTGGCGCTCTTGAGCGCCGCACCAGAAGAAGCCCGCAGCGGGAAACCGCTGCGGGCTTTTTATACCAAGTGTCGATGATAGGAACCCATAGGATGGCTTATTTCGAGTTCCTGGCTAGGCGCGGCGCGCCGGGCGATGCCTCCCGCATCGGCCAAGCGGCGCAACAACGCCAGGGGCCTGCAATAAGCCACCCTTGGTCGGCTTCCCGCCCATTCTGGCGTCGTCGAGTTCCTTGACCGATGCTTCAGCATCGCTCTTCGGACCTCTCCTAGTCAGAAAGTGCGGTCGAGCTGATCCTATAGCTCCCTATCATCGACATTTGGTATTAGTCTGTCATTCGGGGACAGATGGCAGGACCTTGTCTCGCTTCTTCAATTGCTGCTCACGGAAGAAGATGAACAGGCCCGATCCGACGATGAGGGTCGCACCGACGATCATTGTCAGTCGAGGCACTTCGCCGAAGAAGAAATAGCCGAAGACAACAGCCCATAGCAGCAGTGTGTATTGGAGCGGCGCGACGGTCGCGGCGTCCGAAATTTTCAAGGCGCGGTTGACCAGCATGTGCGCGCTCATGGCAACGATGCCGAGAAGCCCCAGCAACAGGATTTCATTCACCGACGTGATCGGTGTCCAGCCGAAGGGGGCGGCAATCAGGCCGACCACTGCGGCTCCACCCGTCTGGAACAGTACAAGCGTCTTGTCCGGCGTGCCGCGCAGGCTGCGGCCCGAGAGCATCATGAAAGCGAAGGCGGCAGTGCCGATGATCGAGATCAGAGCGGGTGTGGTGAACATGGCGCTCGACGGCTCGAGCGTGATCACGACCCCGATGAAGCCGATAGCAATTGCGGACCAGCGCCGCCAGCCGACCTTTTCTCCCAGCAGGAAAGGCGCTGCCGCCGCCACATAGATCGGCGCTGCGAGCCAGTAGGTCATGACATCGGCCAGCGGCAGATACATGACCGCGTAGTAGAAACAGAAGAGTTCCAGCGTCGAAAGCACGACGCGCGTGAACTGCAGCCAGGGTCGCTCTGCCTCGACGATCGGCTTCAGGCCGGCCATCCAGAGGAAGGGCGCAAGGATCAGAAGTGCTGCAATGCTGCGGATCAGGATGACCTGGCCGAGGCCATAGCTCGCAACCAGCCATTTGCCCATGGCATCGTTCATCGCAAAGAGCAGCATTCCGAGCAGCATGACTGCAGGGCCTGCCATCCCGGCCAGTCCGAGTGCCCTTCGCGAAGCCTCATCTGTCGTGTGCGTTGTCATGGCTCCTCCTTACAAGCGTCCGATTCTCGTCTGTCATGTTGTCTGACAATTCAACAGTTGTATTGGCTGATGGGCCGTCGGTTGACAAGACCACAAGGGTGGCGTTTCGCCTTGGACCTGCTGATCGCACGGGCTGGGCGAACTCCGTTGACGTCCCGGCTCACCCGAGAGAGGAATTTTCCCAACACGCATATCTTTAGAATACCAATCTAGTCGTGATTGTTGACGTGGCGCTGATTATGACGAAAATGTGTCAATATCAGCCGGAGCCAATGAGTGGCTCCGTTCGTGGGAGACTGCCATGTCACATGCGATCGCGAAGCTTTTCGGTGACCCCAAATCCAGGCGTTCTGTCGAGGTTTGCCGGCAGCGGGCCGCGGTTGCCGCCGCGACTGTTTCGATCGGCTTTATAGCGGTGCTGATCGTCACGCTTTAAGTTTCTGAGCATCCGGATCAGCGGGTAAACGTTGATTGTCCGTGCCGGACGATCTTCGTCACGGCCTAGGTTTTACCGGCCCTTGAGCGCCACTCCCGGGCATAATCGTCCAGTCCGTCTAGCGTGTCGACGATGCTCCGCATTTTAACATCAATCGTGATCCCCGTCAGCAAGGCCGCGCCGATTGCCGTGCCGGTGGTCGCTTCCGATGCGTGGACTGGACGCTTCATTAGCGTGTGGAGCGCGCGAAGATAGAGTTGATTGGCGGCAAATGGACCCTCGACGATGATCGGCCCCTCTGCCTCGATGAGGTCGAGACAGGTTTGGGTCATCAGGGCCTGGTAGAGGCTGGCCGCGGCCAGTCGTTCGCTCACAGAGCTCGTCTCGTTCATCCAACGGAAATGCGAATCCGGGAATGGGCCGGTACCCATCACCACGCTCGGCAGGATCATCGAACCTGCGTCGATCACCGCTGTCGCGGCAATCAGTTCCTCCTCCATGGGGACGACCGCCATGTCGCGGGTCAGAAGGTCCCATTCGCGTCCGCCCATGAAGCGGGCCGAAGGAACCGCCTGACCGTTGGCGTCGACATTGACCAGCGTATCGCGCGAGGGATCCAATCTTTGCGGCTTGGCGCCGACGCCGAAGCAGATCACCCAAGTTCCCGTGGACACGACAGTGCAAGGGCTGCCGAAGCCGACGAGATGCGGCAATAGCGACGCGTTGGAATCGTGAAGTCCGCAATAGACGGGTACCGGGATCTGCAGGCCGATCGCGTGGGCCACCTCCGGTCTGATGGGCCCGAGGGCATCGAAAGCGGAGCGCAAGGGGGCCATCCGCTCGCGGATACCAAGGGTGTCAACCAGCTTCGAATAACGCCCTTCAAACGGGTGCCAGAGATCGGTGTGGCAACCAAGCGAGGTCCGCTCGTTGGCGACAACACCCGTCAGGCGGTAAGCCCAGTACTGCGGATAAGTGAGGATCGTTGCGACCTTGTCGAACTTGTCCGGGAAAGTTGTCTTCTGATAGTGTAACTGCGCCCCGACGTTCAGGCCCCCTGTGAGAGCTGGCGAGAAGGTTTCCGAAAAATGCGGCCGCAGCTTGCCATAGGCCTCAGTTGTCTCGTGTGGGTAGAGATGTTCGTAGTCCAGCACCGGCATCGCAAGGCTGCCCTCGTCGTCCAGCAGGGCTGCCGATGCGCCATGCGTGGTGATCGACAAGGCGTCGAAGCCAGGTCCGGCGGCGAATTCCCTCAGAGACCCCAGCAGGAACGCCCAAAGCGCCTCGACATCGAAGTGCGGGTAGGGGGGAGCGGGGATGACCGTATTCGCGGTTTTTCGGATTGCCAGTTCGGTGCCGGTCGTCCCATCAACCAGCACCACCTTGGCATTGGTCTTGCCGATGTCGATGACGGCGATGCGTTGGAAAGACTGGCTCATGGCATGTGAAAGACGGGTTTTAGATCGACGGCCCAGGGCGAATTGTCGGGGTTGGTGGCCATGATGTCGGACATGTGGCCCCACCAGCGTATCATCACCGGGTGAGATGGCAGCGCCGCCATGCCGTGGTTCCGGGTGCGGGTCAGGACGCCGATCAGCAGGTTCGTCTCCGGATCGAGATGGATCGTGTAGTCGCTGATACCGGCATCATGCAGCAAGTCGACGAGATCAGGCCAGATCTCGTCATGGCGCTTTTTATACTCCGCCTCCATGCCCGGATTGAGCTTCATCTTGAAGACGTGGCGTTCGGTCTCGCTCATTGCGCGTTCCTCGCATGCTTGATCCGCCGCGCGACGATGGGGAGCGCGATGGTGATGATCAGGAGTAGGCCGATGAAGATCGACATGACGATGCCGGGTACGTTGAGGAGACCGAGGCCGAAGGTGACGAGGCCCATGACGAAGGCTGCGATGACCACGCCGACGATGGTGCCCGAACCGCCGAGGATGGAGACGCCGCCGAGCACGACCATGGTGACGACTTCAAGCTCCCAGCCTTGAGCGATCGAGGGGCGGGTCGAGCCGAGGCGCGATGTCAGGCAGACGGCGGCGATGCCGCTCATCAGGCCGGTCAGCAGGAAGAGGATGAATTTGACCCGCTCGACCGGGATGCCGGAGAAGCGTGCGGCGAGCGGATTGTTGCCGATGACATAGACATGGCGGCCGAAATTAGTCCGGTGCAGGAGGATGGCGAAGAGCAATGCCATCACCAGGAAGAGGACGAATTCGAAGGAGATGACCCAGAAGACGTAACCCTGGCCGAAGAAGGCAAATTCCGGCGGGTATTTGCCGAAGGCCTGGTCGCCCAGAACCAGATAGGAGATGCCGCGGAAGAGGCTCATCGTGCCGATCGTCACGACGATCGAGGGCAGCTTCAGGCCGGCGACCAGCAGGCCGTTGAAGGCGCCGCAGGCAAGGCCGGTGGTGATCCCGATCGCGACCAGACCCGGTGCCCCGACGCCAAGCTGTGCTGCATAGCCCATGGCTGTCGATGCGAGCGCGATGATCGCGGCAACCGAGAGGTCGATCTCGCCGGCGATGATCAGCAGCGCCATGGCAAAGGCGATCAGCGCCTTTTCCGTGAAGTTGAAGGTGGCGTCCGACAGGTTCCAGGCATTCAGGAAGTAGGGTGAGGCAAACGAATTGGCGATGAAGATCAGCACCGCGACGCAGAAGAGCAGCACTTCCCAGCTTCCCAGCAGTCGGCGGAAGGGTGTTTCTAGCCGGTCGGGGATGACGCGCTTTGTGTGTTCATGTGCGGTGCTCATGCCGTCGCCTCCTTTCCGGCTGCGCGGTCACGCAGGATGATACGGCCCTTCTTGGCTTCTGCGCGGGCGTTGAAGACGACGGCGAGCACGATGACGATGCCCGAGATCGCCATCTGGGCGAAGGGCGAAATGCCGATGACGGGGAGCGCATTCTTGATGACCCCGAGGAAGAGGGCGCCCAAGACCGTGCCGATGACGGTGCCTATGCCACCTGCAATCGAGATGCCGCCGATGACGCAGGCAGCCACGCTGTCGAGCTCGAAGCCGGCGGCGATATCGACATAGGCGACCGCATAACGCGACACCCAGAGGTAACCGGAGAGGCCGGCCAGCGCGCCCGAGAGCACGAAGGCCAGGAAGCGGGCGCGACCGACATCAATGCCGGCATAGATGGCTGCGACCGGATTGCCGCCGGCGGCATAGGTCGAGCGACCGAAGGCGGTGCGGGCAAGAATGAAGCCGACGAGCAGGATGACTGCGATCGCGACCCAGGAGAGGATCGGCAGGCCCAGCACCGGCAGGCGCGGCACGCCGAGAAAGTCCGGCTGCATCTGGTGTGCATTCACCCAGGCGCCGCCCGAGAGCACGAAGCTCATGCCGCGATAGATGGTCAGCGTGCCGAGGGTGACGACGATGGGCGGGATTTGCAGCGCCCAGACGAGGAAGCCGTTGATCGCGCCCAGCGCTGCACCAATGCCGATTGCAATGAGCACGAGGAGCGCCAGCGGCAGGCCCGGATAGGCGCTGTCGAGCATGGCGACTGCCATGCCGGTAAAGGCGAGATTGGCGGCAACCGAGAGGTCGATCGACTTCGTCAGGATCACGACCATCTGGCCGAGCGCCAGAATGATCAGGATCGAGGTGTCGTTGAAGATCGTGACCAGATTGTCCGGGTTGGCGAAATTGGGCGCGCGGGTGGTGAAGCCGAGGATCATGCCGATGATGATCAGGCCCAGCAGCATTTCCCGGTTTTTCAAAAGGTTCTGCATTGTCATTCCTCACGCATTGCCGGTGGCGGCGCGCACTAGCGTCTCTGCGGTCAGGCCTTCGCGCTCGAAAATGCCGGCTTGCAGGCCCTCGCGCATGACCATGACGCGATCCGACATGCCGAGGATTTCGGGCAGTTCGGACGAGATCATGATGATCGAAAGACCTTCGCTTGCGAGCTCCGAGATGAAGGCGTGGACGGCGGCCTTGGAGCCGATGTCGATGCCCTTGGTCGGTTCGTCGAGAATGATGACCTTGGGCGAAGTGGCGAGCCATTTGCCGATCACGACCTTCTGCTGGTTGCCGCCCGAGAGTGTGCCGACGGGCACCGAGAGGGCAGCCGCGCGCAGGTCGAGCCGTTCGGCAAAGCGGCGCGCAAGCTTCAATTCATTTGTCGCCTTCAGGAAGCCTGCAACCGAGGTGCGGATCAGCGAGGGCAGCGACATGTTCTGGTAGATCGGCAGTTCCAGCGCCAGACCATGTCGGCCCCGTTCCTCGGGTACATAGACGATGCCGGCTGTGATCGCATCGGAGGTGTTGCGAATGGCGACCTCGCGACCTTCGAGTTCCAACCTGCCGGATTTCGGCCTGTTGATGCCGAAGATCGACTGGCAGAGCTCCGAGCGGCCGGCGCCGATCAGGCCGTATACGCCGAGGATCTCGCCCTTGCGCAGGGTGAAGCTGATATCGCGGAATTCGGTTTCGTGGCTGTAGCCCACGACACTGAGGACCGGTGCACCGATCACGGCCTCGGTCTTCGGGAAGACGTCGTGCACGTCGCGTCCGACCATCATACGGACGATCTCGTCCTGGGGCGTGTCCTTGAGAATGCCGGAGCCGACCATGCGACCATCGCGGAAAACGGCATAGTTGTCGGCGATCTCGTAGAGTTCGTCGAACTTGTGGCTGATGAAAAGGATGGCCTTGCCCTGGCGCTTCAGGCCCTCGACGATGCGGAAAAGATCGTCGATCTCCTTGCGCGACAAGGCTGCTGTCGGTTCGTCCATGATGACGATGCGGGCATCGACGGAGAGTGCACGGGCGATCGCGACCAGATGGCGCTGGGCGATCGAGAAGTCCTTGAGCTTGGTGGTCGGGTCGATGTCGCTTTCCAGCGCCTTCATCAGCTGCCGGGACCGCTCATTGATGGTGCGCCAGTCGATCAGGCCGAAGCGGGTGCGCGGCGCGTGGCCGAGGAAAATGTTTTCGCCAACGGTGAGTTCGTCGAACAGCACGGTTTCCTGGTGGATGGCGGTGACGCCTGCATCGATGGCTTCCTGGGCGTTGGCGAAAGCGGTCGGCTTGCCGTCGATCAGGATCTCGCCTTCGTTCGGGCGGTAGATGCCCGTCAGGATCTTGACGAGCGTCGACTTGCCGGCGCCGTTCTCGCCGATCAGCGCGGTCACCTTGCCCGGATAGAGGGCGATATCGACCCGATCCAGGGCCTTTACGCCCGGGAAGATCTGGGAAATGCCCCGCATTTCGAGAATGGGCTCGCCAGCCGGGATCGCGCCCGCCGCGAGCTTGGCAGATTGAACGGTCATCATTTGCTTACCGAATGAAAGAGAATCCCGGCGGCTTTGGCCGCCGGGTCTGGTCCGCCGAGATCAGAAGATCTTGGAGAATTCCTCGATGTTCGAGGCGTTGTAGACGAAGGGATCTGCCATGGCGGCTTCGCCATTGTCGCCAACCTTGATCTTGCCCATGCGACCGGCTTCGATTTCCGAGCCCGGAGCCGCATCGGTTTCGCCCTTGACGATGCGATAGGCGATCTGGGTTGCGGAGTAGCCGAGGTCGATCGGGTTCCAGATGGCGAATTCCTTCGTCGCACCCGACTGGATGGCGCCGGCCATCTCAGAGGGGAGGCCGAGGCCGGTGACATAGACGTCGCCGATCTTGCCGGCATCCTTGACGGCCTGCGAGGCGGCGAGAACGCCGACAGTCGTCGGAGCGACGATGACCTTGACGTTCGGCTGCGAGGTCAGGAGGCCATTGGCTTCGCGGTAGCTCTTGTCTGCCAGGTCGTCACCATAAACGGTGGTGACGAGGTTCAGGCCGGGGAAGTCCTTCAGCTGTGCCTTCATTTCCTCGATCCAGATGTTCTGGTTGGTCGAGGTGGTGGTGGCAGACAGGATCGCGAAGTCGCCCTTGCCGTCGGGCAGGTGGTTGGCGGCGAGTTGCAGGCACATCTTGCCGATCAGCGCGTTGGATGACGGGTTGAGGTGCATGATGCGGCCTTCAGGCGCTACGCCCGAATCCCAGGAGATGACCTTGATGCCGCGGTCCATGGCCTTCTTGAGGGCCGGGACGACCGCATCAGGATCGTTTGCCGAGATTGCGATGGCGTCGACGCCCTGGGCGATCAGCGAGTTGATGACTTCGATCTGGCCTTCAGCCGTTGTCGAGGTCGGGCCGGTGTAGATCACTTCGACGCCGCCGAGTTCCGCAGCTGCTTCCTGAGCGCCCTTGTTGGCGGCTTCGAAGAAGCCAATACCAAGTGACTTCACCACGAGTGCGATTTTCATGTCAGCTGCCTGTGCGGCAGAGCCCATGGTGGCGAGTGCAATGGCGGCACTGGCCAGCAAGATTTTCGTCAGTTTCATGTTTTCCTCCCAGGTTGATGAACTGCTTTACTCTCCCTCCCGGCGCCTCCTCTTAAGCGACCGACGAGGTATCCTCTCTTGCCGATGAAGCCATGGGCTTCACGGTTATGAGCTTCACGCCGGCGTCGGTGACCATGGCGGCCGCCTCGTCGGAAATTCCGTCATCGGTGATGATCGTCGACACCTTGTCGAGCGAACACAGGATCAGGCTCGACCGCTTGGCGAACTTGCTGGAGTCCACCATGACAATCAGCTCTTCGGCCTGGCGCACCAGCTTCTGTTCGCTCTGGATGACGAGTGCGTCGGACTCCATCACGCCAAGCGCGTTGATGCCCTGGGCGCCGATGAAGATGCGTCGGGCGTAGAAATTGCGGATCGCGTCATTGTCGAAAGGCGACAGGATCAGGCTCTGGTCGCGATAGATCGCGCCGCCAGGAACCGAAACCGTGCATTTCGAGTGCTTCACCAGGTGCTCGGCAATGGCGAAGGAATTGGTCATCACCTGCAGGCGGCGGGCCGACATGAAATGCACCATCTGGAAGGTGGTGGTGCCGCCATTGATGATGATCGAATCACCTTCTTCGCAGAGATCGACCGCTGCGCGCGCAATTGCGCGTTTCTTGTCGATGTTGACCGATTCGGAGACGCGGAAGGGGCGTGCTGCAAGATTGCCAAGCTGTGGCGGGTGAACCGCTTCTGCGCCGCCACGGACGCGTCTCAGCTTTCCCTGCACATGGAGAGACGCGATATCCCTGCGGATCGTGGCTTCTGAAGCCTCGGTCAGCTCGGCAATATCCTGCACCGTGATCACAGGCTTTTCCTGGATCGCGCTCAGAATGATGCGATGGCGTTCGCGTTCGTGCATGGGGTCCTCCTGACGTTGATTTATTCGCAATGTTTTTACGCTGTCAATCAGAAACGATCAAAAATAATAATACTGCAGCGCAACATGAAAAGTAATGATCGAAATTGATTGACAATCAGGTGAGGGCTGCGCGATATCTGCCAACAAGATGGAGATGAGCCGGCACTGTCGGTTCATGAGATAATTGCAGGGAGGATGTCATGACGGGCCAAACCCGCCTTCTCGAAAATCGTTGGGATGATGCTTATGCCGCCACGCTTGATGAGCCTGGCAAGCTTCTGTATCGATCCAACCTGCTGGGTGCCGACAAGCGCATCACCAATTACGGCGGCGGCAACACCTCCGCCAAGGTGATGGAGATCGATCCTCTGACCGGTGAAACGGTCAAGGTGCTCTGGGTCAAGGGGTCTGGCGGTGACGTCGGGACGATCAAGCTCGATGGTTTCGCGACTCTCTATCAGTATAAGCTCGAAGCACTGAAGGGCATCTACAAGGGTGTGCATGACGAAGACCGCATGGTCGGTTTCCTGCCGCATTGCACTTTCAACCTGAACCCGCGCGCGGCGTCCATCGATACCCCGCTGCATGGTTTCGTATCCTTCACGCATGTCGATCACATGCATCCTGACGCGATCATTGCGATTGCGGCCTCGAAGAATTCCAGGGAATTGACGCAGAAGATTTTCGGCTCCGAGATCGGATGGCTGCCCTGGCGCCGCCCGGGTTTCCAGCTCGGTCTCGACCTCGAAGCCTTTGTGAAGGCCAATCCGACTGCAAAGGGCGTCGTGCTCGAAAGCCATGGTCTGTTCACCTGGGCCGATGATGCCAAGGACTGCTATCTCCTGACGCTCGAGATCATCAACAAGGCGATCGAGTGGTTTGCCAAGGAGACCGAGGGCAAGACGGTCTTCGGCGGTGCGGTATCGAAGAGCCTGCCGGCATACGAGCGTCGTACGATTGCTGCCCGTCTGATGCCCGAGATCCGCGGACGGATCGGCAAGGGCGAGCGCAAGCTCGGGCATTTCGACGACCAGGATGCCGTGCTGGAATTCGTCAATTCGAAGAACCTGCAGCCGCTGGGGAGCCTCGGGACGTCCTGCCCTGACCATTTCCTGCGCACCAAGATCCGGCCGCTCATCGTCGATTTCGATCCGGCAAAGCCGGATGTGGACGCGGTTCTTGCCGGTCTGGACAAGGCTCTCGAAGCCTATCGGGCCGACTACACCCGCTATTACGAGACCTGCAAACACGACAATTCGCCCGCCATCCGTGATCCGAACCCGGTGATCTTCCTGGTTCCTGGCGTTGGCATGCTGTCCTTTGCCAAGGACAAGGCGACGGCCCGCATTGCCGGTGAGTTCTATGTCAATGCGATCAACGTCATGCGCGGCGCCTCGACGGTTTCCGAATATCAGGGACTGCCGGAGCAGGAAGCTTTCGATATCGAATACTGGCTGCTCGAAGAGGCAAAGCTGCAGCGCATGCCGAAGCCGAAGAGCCTCGCAGGACGCGTAGCCTTCGTCACCGGCGGCGCCGGCGGCATTGGCCGGGCGACCGCCGACCGGCTGATGGCGGAAGGTGCCTGCGTGGTGCTGGCCGATATCGATGCTGCAGCACTGGAGCAGACGGTCGCCGACTTCTCGAAGCGCCATGGCGCGGATGTGGTCCGCTCCGTTCAGCTCGACGTGACGCGCGAGGATGCGGTTATACGCTCCTTCTCCGAAGCCTGCGTGGAGTTCGGTGGCGTGGATATCCTTGTCTCGAATGCCGGGATTGCCTCTTCGGCGCCTGTCGAGGACACGACGCTTGCGATGTGGGACAAGAATATCAGCATCCTGGCGACCGGCTATTTCCTCGTCTCGCGTGAGGCTTTCCGTCTGTTCCGGCGTCAGAAGCTCGGCGGCAACGTCGTCTTCGTTGCCTCGAAGAACGGTCTTGCCTCTTCGCCCAATGCCTCCGCCTATTGTACTGCGAAGGCTGCCGAGATCCATCTCGCCCGCTGCCTGGCGCTCGAAGGTGCAGACGCCGGCATCCGGGTGAACACGGTCAATCCGGACGCGGTGCTGCGTGGGTCGAAGATCTGGAACGGCGAATGGCGCGAGCAGCGGGCGGCCTCCTCGAAGATCGAAGTCACCGATCTCGAGGAGCATTACCGCAACCGCTCGATGTTGAAGCTGAATGTTTTCCCGGAAGACATCGCCGAAGCCATCTACTTCCTGGCGTCGGACCTGTCCGCGAAATCGACCGGCAACATCATCAATGTCGATGCCGGCAATGCGCAGAGCTTCCCGCGCTGATCTCCCAAGCCGTCGCGGCGCATGCGCCGCGGCGGGATCCTACTTGCGGATGATCACCCAGATGGCATGGATGATGCCCGGGATATAGCCGAAGAGCGTGAGCAGGATGTTCAGCCAGAAATGCAGGCCGATGCCCACCTGGAGGAAAACGCCGACCGGCGGCAGGAGGATGGCAAGCAGAATGCGAAGAACGTCCATGATGGCTCCGATTTTCAATTCAGACAGCAGATAAACGCGCTTCGATGGTAATCGTTCGCGCGAGGTGGAGGAAAGAATGAGCGAGATCCGAATTCCCGTCGATATCGTTGCGGCTGACAATGACAAACGCGAGGCGGCTCACCGCAGCGATTTCCAGGCGCTGGGCGAGAAGCTGGCGCGGAGCTCGATCGATATCGAGAGCGTGACCGCGAAGGTCGCGGACTTTTTTGTCGCCGTTCCTTCCTGGGGCGTGGGCACCGGCGGCACGCGCTTTGCCCGATTTCCGGGGCAAGGAGAGCCGCGGCACATCTTCGACAAGCTCGACGATTGCGGCGTCATCCAGCAGCTGACCCGCGCCACGCCGACAGTCTCTCTGCATATCCCCTGGGACAAGGCGGATCCGAAGGAGCTGAAGGCCAAGGCGGATGCTTTGGGGCTGGGCTTCGACGCGATGAATTCGAACACTTTCTCTGATAGCGCCGACCAGCCGCATTCCTACAAATATGGGTCGCTCAGCCATGTGGATGCAGCGACCCGCCGGCAGGCCGTCGAGCACAATATCGAGTGCATCGAACTCGGTGCAGCCCTCGGCTCCAAGGCACTGACCGTCTGGATCGGTGATGGATCCAACTTCCCCGGTCAGAGCAACTTCACCCGCCAGTTCGAGCGTTATCTCGACGCGATGCGCGAGATCTACAAGGCGCTGCCGCACGACTGGCGACTGTTCTCCGAACACAAGATGTACGAACCGGCCTTCTATTCCACCGTCGTGCAGGACTGGGGCACGAATTATCTCATCGCGCAGACGCTGGGAGAAAAGGCCTATTGCCTCGTCGACCTCGGGCATCATGGGCCGAACACCAATATCGAAATGATCGTTGCGCGGCTCATTCAGTTCGGAAAGCTCGGCGGCTTCCACTTCAACGATAGTAAATATGGCGATGACGATCTGGATGCCGGATCGGTCGAACCCTACCGGCTGTTCCTGGTGTTCAACGAGCTGGTCGATGCCGAGCATCGCGGCGTAAAGGATTTCCACCCTGCCCATATGATCGATCAGAGCCACAATGTGACGGATCCGATCGAGAGCCTGATTTCCAGCGCCAACGAGATCCGTCGTGCCTATGCGCAGGCGCTGCTCGTCGATCGGACCGAACTGGAGGGTTATCAAAACGGCAATGACGCACTGATGGCATCCGAAACGTTGAAGCGTGCCTATCGGACCGATGTCGAGCCGATTCTTGCAGAAGCGCGGCTGCGGGCTGGTGGTGCCATCGATCCGGTGGCGACCTATCGTGCCAGTGGCTACCGGTTCCGCGTTGCGGCCGAGCGTCCTGCGGTCAAGGGTGGCTCCGGCGGGATTGTCTGAGCCAGGCTTGCTTCTCATCTCGTGAAAACGCCCGGGCAATACCCGGGCGTTTCCTTGTCAAAGCGTTCTCCCGACGCGTTTTTATCTTATTCTTCGCGCTGGCCAGTGAGGCTCAGCAGAAGCTGGAACAGGTTGACGAAGTTCAGGTACAGCGACAGAGCGCCGAAGACGGCGAGCTTCTGCTGGCTCTCCTGGTCGAAGTTCTCGGCATACTGCTGCTTGATATTCTGGGTATCCCAGGCGGTCAGGCCGACGAAGACGACGACGCCGATCACCGAGATCGCGAACTGCAGGGCGCTCGAGCCGAGGAAGATGTTGACGATCGAGGCGATGACGACACCGATCAGACCCATCATCAGGAACGAGCCGAACTGCGACAGGTCACGCTTGGTGGTGTAGCCGTAGAGGCTCATTGCGCCAAACATGGTCGCGGTGATGAAGAACGTGCGGGCGATCGAGGTTCCGGTGAAGACCAGGAAGACCGACGACAGCGACAGACCCATCACGGCCGCGAAGGCCCAGAAGGCCATCTGCGCGGTCGCGGCCGACATCGCGTGGATGCGGAACGAGAAGAAGAAGACGAAGGCGAGCGGGGCCAGCATCACGACCCACTTCAAGGGGGTCGAGAAGATCGGCACGTAGAGCGCCGGGGTCTGGCTCACGACGAAGGCGACGATGCCGGTGATGACCAGCCCGAGGCCCATGTAGTTGTAGACACGCAGCATGTGCTTGCGCAGACCTTCGTCGAAAAGTGCTGCGGACTGGGCCTGAGCACCGTAGCCGAAGCGGTTCTGGATGGGATCCATAGTCAGTTACCTCCTTGAATGGATCAGTAAAGGGTCCGGGCAAGCTTGCGGGCCTGTTCGGCCAGCCTGTCCGGGTTTTGGGTTTCGGAGATCAGCGCGTAAGCAACCTCGCCGATCTGCCAATAGGCTGCGTTGGTCTGACCCTCCTGCTTCAGCAGCACCTGCTGAACGGCAAAATTGCCAGGCCTGACGGCGAAGAGGGACAACCTCTCGCCGAATTGGGGCTCGACCTCGAGCTCGACGCTCGGTCCGTAGGTCGAGGGGAAAATCTGGGCGTCCCGCACGGTCCAGTCATCCGGCATGGCCGGCAGAACGATGGCCGTGGCGGAACGGATCTCGGCCGGATCGAAGCGGCTCGTTTCGGACTGCGAGCTCATCTTTTCCCGCAGCTCCGCCGTCTGATGCGCGCGCACGGCCTCCTCGACGAACTGCGGCGGCGGCACTGAGGCCACAACTTCGCCGATGCTGCCGGGGGCGATCCAACCATGGGCGATCCAGCCGGCGCCCACGAGAAGCACGACTGCCGCCGCACGCCGAATGACGTCGATCGTGCGCGGACGGTTGAAGGCGCTTTCCAGCACCCGTGCCGCATCGCGCGTTTCCTGACGCACGACTGCTGGCATGCCCGCAAGCGCCAGCCGCAATTCGTCGCGCACACGCAGATCGGCCATGACCTTGGCGGCGATCGCAGGATTTTCCGACAGATAGGCCTCGACCTCGATACGGCGACCAACATCCAGCTGGTCGTCGACATAGGCGTGCAGGTCGGCCTCGATTACAGGATCATTGCTGGTCATCGGGGTTTCCTCCAACGATTCTGAGGTGGGGCACGAGGTTCGCGTCCTCGCCGCTTTCCATCGCCCTTAGCCGGGCGCGGGCGCGGGAAACGCGGGACATCAGCGTGCCCACGGGGATATTCAGGACATCGGCCGCTTCCTGATAGGAAAGCTCCTCGATGGCCACGAGATGGAGCGCTTCGCGCTGGTCTTCCGGAAGAGACAGGAAGGCGTCGCGTACCTGTGCAAGCCGTACCGAATGCTCCTGACCCGCAGGCGCCACCATATCGGTCAGCTCCAGTGTCGCATCCTGGCGCCGACTGGCGGCGCGGTCCCGGCGAAGGCGGTCGATATGCGTATTGTGCAGGATGGACATCAGCCAGTTGCGGATGCTGCCCCCGCTCTTGAAGGTCGACCTGCGCTCCAGGGCCCGGATAAGTGCATCATGAACGAGGTCTTCCGCCTCGTCCGGATTTCTGACGAGCGAACGGGCGTAGCGTCGCAGGGCTGCGAGCTGGCCAATCACATTGAACGGGTTCGAGTTCGTCGTCATGCCCCAGTATACGGAGCCGACAGCGATCCTATTCCATCGCCGAAAAGATTTTTTTCACGGGCCGACAATCGAGCCCAGTCCCCAGGCCGCAGCATAGACGAGGCCGCCGGTCGTCCCAAGTGCGATCACGCCCATGCCCAAACCCAGGATCGTCACCAGACCGTCCCGCTCCATGAGGCCAAGCGCGATCATCACGAGGGCCGCCACGGGAAGCATGTTGCCGAAAGGGATCGGTAGCGCGACGGCGATGGCAAGCAAAAGAACGGGTAGGCCAAGAAATGCCTGAGCACGTGGTCCGGCGAAGTGCCGCAGGCGGTTTTTGCGCAGGAGAGTTTCCACGCGCGCCACGAGGGGCGCCGTGTAGCGAACCATGAGTTCGATCGTTCCGCCGGAAACCTGCCGTCGTCCCAGAAATTGCGGCAACCAGATGCGTCTGAAACCCGCGATGATCTGGAGCGAGATGATCGCGAGGCAACTCCCGAAGACGAGGCCAAACGGACCGGGGATGGGAGTGAGCGCCGGAAGAGAGAGGATCAGGATTGCAAAGGCGATGCTGCTGCGGCCCATGGCCGACATCAACTCATCCAGGGTTACTGAACCCGCTTCGGCGACATGGCCTCGAAGCCTGGCCAATCGTCTGGATGCCACCCCGCCCTCAGCAGTGGTGCTGTCTAGCGGCGCGATTATGGTCATGGGTTTGGCTCTCCTGTAACCGCCAAGATGTAGGAGAGCTTTTGGTCGACGCAAGATCGCCTGCCCGCATTTGGTCGGCTACTGGCGCGCCGCGATTAGCCGGACCAGAGCGCGGAAGCTTTCGACGTCGCCGTCCGCCTTGTCGAGGAGGTCGATCGGAAAGAGGACTGCCTTCCGGTTGGCGTCGGAGAGCGAGGACGTTTGCAGATCCTGTTCCGCCGCTTGCCGGGCCTCTGCCATCGCTTGATGAAGGTCATCCGGGTCGAGCAGGCCCTTGTCGATCATGCGGCGGACAAGAGCAGAAATCGCGAGATAGAGACCTTCAAGCTGAGGATTGGCTGTGTTCATGGTGATTGCCTTCAATCTATCCGACGCTTGGAATCGAGATCTATGCCCTGTTCGGTTGGTTCGTCCTCAAGGTCGGCCTTTTCGTCTCGTTCGGACAGTTCCAGGCGATCGCTCCTGGTGTCGTGCTCCTCGCGTGGCGTCTGATGGCCGTGCGCTTCGGTGGTCTTTGCGGTGGTCATGCGGGCTCTCCTCCACTTCACATGCATATCGAACGTCGTCGTCCATCGTCGGTTCCGGCGCGGTCGTGTCGAATGGGCGGAACCTCGGCGCTTGTTTGCAGGTTTCCAATGTCCCAGCAAAGGAGACATCCATGACTGAAGAGATCGAACATTCGCGCAAGCGGCAAGTCGAAGAGGGCAAGTCTCACGCGGAAGACATGCCGGCGGCCGGTCCTCACGACAAGAAGGAGCTGCAGGATCCGATGAAGACGCCGGGCACGGGATCGCTGCCGGAGATCGGATCGCAAAAGACGGATCTCGGCCCGGAGTGACACTTCGCGCATCCGAAACGACAAAGGCCGGCGCGAAGGCCGGCCTTTCTCACTTTTCTCAAACGCTCTCAGTCAGATATTCTCGGCTACGCTTTCGCCGGCGAGACGTTCTTCTTCTTCCCGCTCTTCCCGATTGTACTTGATCGAGGACCACAGCGAGATGCCGATGAGTGCCGCACCGCCAAGACCGGTGATCACTTCCGGGATGTGGAACAGTGTCTGCACATACATGATCACCGACAGGATCAGGATGGCGTAGAAGGCGCCGTGTTCGAGGTATCGATATTCGGCGAGCGTGCCCTTTTCGACGAGCATGATGGTCATCGAGCGCACATACATGGCGCCGATGCCAAGGCCGATCGCGATAATGAAGAGGTTCTGCGTCAGTGCAAAGGCGCCGATGACGCCGTCGAAAGAGAAGCTGGCGTCCAGCACTTCAAGATAGATGAAGGCGCCGAGGCCACCCTTGGCCGCTTCGCTCATGGCACGCTGCGAGGCGTCGAGCAGACCGCCGAGAACTTCGACGGCGAGGAAGGTCACGAGACCATAGATCGCCGAATAGACGAAGGTCGTCGCCTCTTCGCCCTCAAGAAGATTGGAGAACAGCAGGATCAGGAGCAGCACGAGCGCAATCTCGATACCCTTGATCGAGGCGGAGCGCGCCATATGACTTTCGAGCCACTCGATCCAGTGGATGTCCTTCTCCTGGTTGAAGAAGTAGGTGAGGCCGACCATCATCAGGAAGGTTCCACCGAAGGCCGCGATCGGCAGATGCGCATCGTTCATGATGCGCGCATATTCCGCGGGCTCGCGGGCGGCGAGGATCACGGCTTCGATCGGGCCGATCTGCGCCGCGATCACCACGATCAACAGCGGGAAAATGATGCGCATGCCGAAGACGGCGATGAGGATGCCCCAGGTCAGGAAGCGCCGTTGCCAGACGGGCGTCATGTCCTTGAGCTTGTTGGCGTTGACAATGGCGTTGTCGAAGGACAGGGAGATTTCAAGCACGGCCAGGACCGAGCAGATGAAGAAGATGGTCGCCATGCCGGAGATTGTGCCGCTCATCTGCCATCCGAGAACGGCGCCGAGAAGCAGGCCGATCGCCGTGACGATGAAGGCCCAGCGGAAGTAACCGAGAGTGGAAATGCCACCCGTTGCTGCTGCAGTGCTCACGTGCGGTCCTCCAGGCTGGAGGAGACGAGATTAGGGGAGATGCGAAGCGCCCTGCACGCCTTCGCATGAAGCATGATCCAAGTGTTCATTTTTCTAGAATCCGCCGGCTGAAATTGCTGGCGGTACCGACATCACGAGAGCGCCGTAAACTCTCGCCAGAGGGGCCCGGCACCAGGTTTGGGCGCGGTGATGCTGAAATCACGGCGCCTCACATTCTTGTTAACGAACATTGGTCCGACGTCAAGAATTAAGGCGGATAGGGCGGATTAGTTGATCGTATCAGGCATTGGCGATGGCCTGCCCGACCAGCGTTGAGGCAAGAGGAGCAAGGCTCAAATGGCTGAAGATCATTCTCTCGTCGACCTCGAGCGCTTCGTCGAAGCGCAGCGGGAAACTTACGCACAGGCGCTTCGGGAATTGCAGGGCGGCCTGAAGCGCAGTCACTGGATGTGGTTCATCTTTCCGCAACTGGAGGGGTTGGGCCGATCGCCCACTGCCCAGCGATTTGCCTTGAGGTCGCTTGATGAGGCGCGTGCGTATCTGGCGCATGCTATCCTCGGAGAGCGCCTGCGTACGGTCACCCGGGCCGTATTGGCGCATCAGGACCGAAGCCTTGTGGAGATTTTCGGTCAACCCGACGACATGAAGTTCCGATCATCCATGACGCTGTTTGCGGCTGCTGCCGATCCCGAAGACACTGCGATCTTCCGCGAGGCTCTCGACGTGTTCTGTGGCGGAGAGCCTGACGCAATCACGTTGCAGCGTCTCGCCGGTTAGGCGGAGCTGATCAGTAATATGGGGCGAATCGAGAGGCTGTTGCTGACGGTGCAGATTTCCTCGGCGCGGTGCGCAATCCTCGACTGATCATGCGGATCGAGAGTGCCCTCGAAAGCCAGTGTCACGGTGATCGAGGCGAAACGCGAGGGCTCGTCCGAGGCCTTTTCCCCTGTCACCCCGACCTGCAGCCCCTCGAACTCATCGGTGAGGCCCAGTTCGCGGGCGGCGATCCGCGCGCTCATGCTCATGCAGGCGGCAAGCGATGCCAATAGCAGGTCGAGGGGGTTGAAGCCGGCCTGGGTCGGCCCGGTCACGATTTCAAGCTCACCGCCGGTCGCGGATCTGATAACGGGATAGCCCCGTCGCCCCAATATGGCTGTCGCGCCGATCGGGCGGCTCCTCAGATCTGCCATTCCAATCCCCATTCTGCTTTATGGTTCAGAATAGGGATCGATGCATGGCGCGACAAGCTGTGTCAGATGCTGTTGCCTATGCGCGCCGTGCCGGTTTCGCCGTTGTCGCGGATCCATTTCAGGCGCTTGTCACCGGTGCGGATCAGTTCGAAGCACATCGGCGCCCCCTTGTACCAGCTGGTAAATTGCTGACAGAGGCGGTCACCGTTGATCCACCATTTGCCTTTGTCATTCGGCTTGGCGAAGCGGCCGAGACCTAGGGCTTCGCCCGACCCATCCACCTGACCGTTCGGACGATAGTTCAGCGGAAATTCCCCACCAAAGGGCACGGCGAGGTAGATGCGCTTGCCGATGATTTCTTCCTTGATGGTAGAGGCGGTAAAGCGCTCGTTCGCCATCGCTGCCGGGGCGATGAACGCGATCGTCAGGAGCGTGATCAGTCCGGCACGCATGCTGCTGGTCATAACGAAGATCTCCCGTTCAAATGGGTTAACGGGATCGTCTACGCGAGCCGTCTTGCGGTGGATCACGGCTGCCAGCAACAGGCGTGTCAATTCCGGACGAAGACATTGACTGAAGCGGCTCGCCCTTCCGCATCGATCACGGTCAGAGTCGATTGCCCTATGCCTTCGGGATGCCACTCGCCGGTTCTGCGGCGCGTGGATTCACGCATCGGTTTGCCATCGACGAGCCACCGAAAGGGCGCGCGTCCGGCTTGCATCTTCATGACGACAGGCAAAGCCTCGCCATCCGCGCCCTTGCCGCGTTCGAGAACCGAACCTTCCAGGGGATAAACGATCCGTGGTGGCCGCTCGCGCGCGGAAACCGCGACCAGGCCATTGGATTCCAAGGAAAAGCGGCGAAGCGATTGCGGCAGGTCCGATGCGGCGATTCGGTTTGCACCTGTCGGGGCGCGGGGCAGGGGCGTTCCGGCAAGGCCGGATTTGGCAAAGGCTTCGAAGAGGATCGGGGCTGCCGTCTGATAGCCCGATATGCCGGGGACGGCGGCATTGTCTGGGCGACCGATCCAGACGCCGAGCACATAACGACCGTCATAGCCGACCGACCATGCGTCGCGGTACCCGTAGCTGGTGCCGGTCTTGTAGGCGATGCCGGCGGGCGGGCTGCCGCTTGGAGGCAGGACGTCGCCGAGGACGTCTGCCACCGTCCAGGCGGCTGCGGGTTCGAAAAGCGACTCTTCGTCAACAAGTTCGGCCTTGTCGCGGATGCCGTCGCCGAGCCGGACCGGCTGTTCGCGGTTTGCGAGACCGGCATAAAGCTGCACAAGGTCTTTCAGCGTGATGCCGGCACCGCCAAGCGCAATCGCGAGGCCTGGCGCTTCGTTGGGGGGCAGTTTCAGGGTGACCCCGCCGCGTCGGAGGCGAACCATCAGGCGAGACGGACCGACGGCATCAAGAAGACGCACGGCCGGCACGTTGAGCGACAGCTGCAGAGCCTGTCGGATGCTGACATCGCCCTGATACTGCATGTCGAAATTCTTCGGGCGGTAGCCGAAGAAGTCGGCCGGGCGATCCTCGACAATGGTTTCCTGAGCCACCAGACCCTGCTCGAAGGCGAGGCCGTAAATGAAGGGTTTCAGCGCCGAGCCCGGCGAACGCTCGGCGCGCGTCATGTCGATCCAGCCGGAGCGGGAGGCATCGAAGTAATCGGCAGCTCCAACTTCTGCGACAATCTCGCCGGTGGTGGCATCGGCCATCAGCAAGGCGAGCGAGACCTTGGGATCGAGCTTGCGGCCCGCTTCGAGCGCCACTTTTTCCAGGGTCTCCTGTACCGGTCGCAGGATGGTGGTCTGGTGGGTGCTGATCTCGGGTGCCTTGCGCCGTGCGGCTTCGGCGAGATGTGGGGCAAGCGCCGGCAACTGCCTGCGCATAGAGGGGAGGGATGCGTTCAGCGCGAGCTCGACCTCCGTCTTGTCGACGACTTCGGCTTCGCGAGCGCGTTCCAGAACCCGCTTGCGCGCTTCGTGTGCGTTGTGGCGGTAGCGGTCGGGGCGGCGCTTTTCCGGCAGTTGCGGCAGGGCGACCAACAGAGCGGCCTCGGCAGTCGAGAGCCGCTTCGGCTCCTTGCCAAACCAGGCGAGGCTTGCTGCGCGCACGCCTTCCAGATTGCCGCCATAGGGGGCATGGGTCAGGTAGAGATTGAGGATCTCGGTCTTCGACAGACGCCGCTCCAACTGGATCGCGCGGGCGATCTGGATGAGTTTGGCGGTCAGCGATCGCTCGCGACGAGGCTCGATCAGGCGGGCGACCTGCATGGACAGGGTGGATGCGCCCGAAACGATGCGGCCGTTGGCGGCCAGTTGCCAGGCGGCACGTCCCAGCGCCATGAGGTCAACGCCGTGATGGTCCGCGTAGCGCTTGTCCTCATAGGCGATCAGCATGCGGATGAGAGCAGGGTCGACGTCATCGACTGTTGTTTCCAAGCGCCAGAGGCCTTCTTTCGTGGCAAAGGCACGCAAGAGCTGGCCGTCGCGATCGAGAATTTCGGTCGAGACTGCGCGCGCTTCCTCCAGCGGGGGAGGGTAGTTTCTGTCTGCCCAATCCAGCGCAGCGAGCGAGGCGGTGGCCGTGATGGCAGCCACCCCCAAGCTTATACTGATGCGCCTCAGGCGGCCCATCAGGGTGCCGTCGAGACCGTCATCGCACCGGCTGCCGTGCGCGCCGACAGCTGCGGACGATACATGTCTTCGACGTTCGCGGCCGGCAGGTCGTAGGTACCAGGCGTGACGGCGCGGACGACGTAAGCCAGCGTGATGGTCCCGTTTTCGCCCTCGCCGCGATTGACGGCAGCCACGAAGCGATCGCTGCGGAATTCGAGATGCGCGGTCTCCGTCTGGCCGATCCAGTCGAAGTTGGCGAGCGCTGCGCTGTCGACCAGGCTCGGATTGTCGATCTCGAAGCCCGCCGGAAGCTGATCGGTCACCAGCAACTGGGCCGGCCAGTCATCCGCTTCCGTCACTTCCAGCACCACGACATAGCGTTCGTTCTGGATGACCTCTGTGATGTTGGCCTCTTCGCCGGTCAGGCTGTAGTAGGTCTTGTTGATCTCGAAGCCTTCCCCGCCGGCTGCCGGTGGCAGGGCCGGGGCTGCGACCGTGGTGACCGCAGCGCTAACGGGATCAAGGCCGGTGTTGGTCAGCGTCAGCGGCGCCTCTAGGAGTGCGTCGCCCGGGATCGTGGCCGCATAGGCGCCAGTCTTTTCGGTACCATTGACCTCAAGCTTCAGCCCCTCGTCATCCTGCTGGAGTGCGCGGGCGGCTAGCAGCATCCAGGTCTGTTCCTGGGTGCTGAGCGTCTGCTTGGCCTTCCACTCGTCGGCCACGACCTTTGCCAGGATCGGGACGACAGGCGGAACCGGACGGCTTTCGGCGGCAAGGGCCAGAACACCAGCGGCATCGCGAAGCGCCGAGCCATAGTCGGAACGGGAGAAGCTGACCGGCGTCATACGGGCCTGTTCGCTCATGCCGGCTGCATCAAGGAAAACGGCGTTGGCTCGCTCGCTATCACCGTAGAGCGACAATGCCGCTGCCAGATGCGCTTTCGACAGGGGCGTCGGGAAGTCGCCTAGCATCGTGTCCGCGTAGTAGCGAAGGTCACTCAGCGAGGCCTTGCGGCTGCGTGACAGCACGTAGAGAGCATAGGCGATCTCGTTGCCGCGCGTGCGGATGTCGTTGTCATAGGCGATGCGGTTCTGCAGGTTCTGCAAGGCCTGGACGAGAGCTTCCTCCGGCACGTCGAAGGTCTGTTCGCGGGCGCGGGTCAGGAAGTCGGTGACATAGGCGTCGAGCCAGAGGCTTTCGGAACCCGGTGCCCAGAGGCCAAAGGAGCCACTCGACGATTGATAGGCCAGCACGCGCAGGATGCCGTCCTGGACGCGCTTGTTGATTGACTCGTCCTCCGGCAGGCCGGAAAGCTTGGCCAGTTCATCAAAGTATAGAAGCGGCAGCGCGCGGCTGGTCGTCTGTTCGGCGCAGCCATAGGGATAGCGGTCAAGGGCCATCAACAGGCCCGGAATGTCCAAGCCATCGGCGCGAGCGACATTGAGGCTGACGGAGGCTCCCTGCAAGAGGCTGTCTGCGAGCAGGTCGCCGTCGACGGTCAGGCTCTTGCCGGGTGCGAGCGCAATGACCTGACGCTCGGTGATCGGCAGCGTTGCTGGGCGTACGGGAAGATCGAGAGACTGGGAAATGGCTATGCCGTCTGTACCTGTGAGCGCGATGTCAATCGCGCCGTCGCCGGGTGTGTTGGCAGTGAGCGGCAGGGTTACGGTGGTGGTTTCACCCGCCGTCAGCGTGACCTCCTGGCTTTCCGATCCTCCGATACTGACGGGACCGTTGCCGGTGACGGCCAGCGTGTAGGTGCCGGATGGAGCGTCCGTCGCGGCGATGTCCAGACGAAGACTGCTTTCGTCCTCAGGGGCGAGGAATTTGGGCAAACTCGACGTCACGACGATCGGATCTCGTATGATCACGTCCGCCTCGCTGTGACCGACGCCGGTCTTCGACCAGGCCCAGGCCATGATACGCGCCGTGCCATTGAACTGCGGGATGTCGAAGGAGATCATCGCCTTGCCTTCGGCATCGAGCTTCACCGGACCTGAGAAGAACGCCACAAGCTTTTCGCGCGGTGGATTGCCCTGCAGGGCAACTTGGCCGCCGTCACCACCGGTGCGCAGGCGTCCGGTTGCGCCCAGCGAGCCATCGATCAGACGGCCATAGAGGTCGCGCAGTTCGAGACCGAGGCGGCGCTGGCCGAAGTAGTAGCTTTCCGGATCGGGTGTCTCATAGCGGGTGAGGTTGAGAATGCCTACATCGACGGCGGCGACCATCACATAGGCCTCCTCGCCGATGCCAGCGCCGGTCACTTCCACCGGGATTTCCAGGGGCTGGCGGGGCAAGGTCTTTTCCGGTGGCGAAAGCTTGATGGCAAGCTTGTCGGCGCCCGGATCGACGGCGAGCCAGGCAATGCCGATTGCACGCGCCGGCATGCGGCTTTCCTCGGCATCACCGGGGCGGAAAAGGGTCGCGGTCACATAGGCCCCGGCGCCGAAATCCGCAGTAACTGGAATTTCGATTTCCGTGCCGGTGGCCGGGACTTCGGCAACCTGCGTCGAAATCAGGGCATCGGTGCCCGAGGTAACGATAACCTGGCCTGCGAAACGCGGCGAGATCTTCAGCTTTGCGGTATCGCCGACCTTGTAAGCCGGCTTGTCAAGGCCAATCTCGAGTGCGTCTGGCGTTTCGGTAGAGCTTGCTGTGACAAACCAGCCGGCATCGAAGTCGACGCTGGTGACGGCGCCGCCCTGCTCGACTTCCAGACGATGGGCGCCCCAGGTCACCGGTGTTGAAAGTGGTGTGCCTTCCGCTGCGATATCGACGGTGCCGTCGGCCACGAGCTTGGTCGTGGTGATCGGCTCATAGCGCCAGGAGGAACCATCGCGATACCACTGGTAGTTCCGCTCCAGCTTGATCAGCTTCCAGCTCGCGCCGGCTAGGGCCTGGCGCTCGCCATCAGAGCCGAGCGCGATCAGGTTGAAGGCGGCATTCGAGTTCTCGGAGACCTCGCCTTCGAATTCCGGCTTGATGCCGATGACGGGTCCTTCCGGCGTGACGGGAAGGGTTAGCTTGCGCTCGACCGCGCGGCCTCCACTTTCGCGCAGACGCAGGACAATATCCGCGTTCAGGAGGCGTGTCGTCGAGGGCAGATCGGTCAGGGCAACCTCGATTTCGGCGAGGCCATCGTCATCCAGCGCGTCCAGCCCTTCGAGCGGCAGACGCATGTCTTCGATGCCCTCCTCGTCCGAAAGGCCGAAGCTGTAACGGGGAAAATCGGGATGGCTGGTCGTCGGGCGGATCACCACCTCGCCTTCGAGCGTCAGGCCGGCTGCCGGCGCGCCATAGAGATAACGGCCATCGGCCGACACGGTAACGGCTTCGTCTATAGAGATTGCCCCGGCTTGGCTCGAAAGCTTCAGGTCGAGACGGTCGGGCACGAAATCGTCGACCAGGAATGTCGACCGAGCGATGGCCGGTTTTTTCGGATCGGTGTGGATGGCGACTGTCCAGGTGCCACGCATCGCATTGGCAAGGATCGGCAGGTCGACGGCATAACCGCCCAGCGTTTCGCTTGACACCGCGAAACGGCGGAACTCGACCCCGTCGGGTCGCGAAAAGAGGAAGGTGAGCGGCAGGCCGGAAATGGCGTCGGCATTGGTGTCGCGGGCCAGCGCTACGGCATGCACGGTCTCGCCGGGGCGGTAGATGCCGCGTTCGGTCCAGGCGAGGATATCGACCGGGCCCGGTGCCGGGCGACCGGTGACGCCGCGGTCGGAGAGGTCGAAGCCGGCACGGGTCATGTCGAGGAAGACGTTGTCGTCAGCATCGCTGCGGGCCGCAATCACGGCCGGAGCCAGCGCTGCGCCACCGCGCACGAGGCCGGCGTCAAAACGGGCCCGGCCTTCGGCGTCAGTTGTGGCGGTCGCCAGGATCTCGTTGTTCTTTGCGATCAGCTGCAGCTCGATATTGGCAAGTGGGCTGGCCGATGCCAGCGAGCGTGCAAAGACATGCAGCCCATCGGTGCCGGCAAAGGTCGAAAGGCCGATATCGGAGACGACGAACCACTGCGTCGCGCGGCTGTCCCAGCTCTCGTTCACACCAGTCGGGGAGACCGCAGTCATCACATAGATGCCGGGCTTGCGGGTCGGCAGGGCCTCCTGCAGCGGAATGCTGGTAACGACCTCCCTGTTCTGCTCGTTGGCAATCTCGACCGAACCCTGCCAGACAAGTTCGCCGATCTCGTCCTTCACGCGGCCGGCGGTGTAGCCGTCCATCTGGGTGAGAAACTGCGAGGCGGCGAGAAGCGGGGCGATGTTGCGGTCGCCGATCCGGTAGAGTTCGAGATTGGCGCTTTCGCTGTTGATCGAGACGAGCGGAATGCCCTGGCGCGCGGATGATGGGAGAACGAAACTGTCGCCGGTAAAGCGTACGGTCGATGTGCGGTCACGGACATAGAGCTCGAGTTCGACCGGAGCATCCAGGTTTTCGTCGACCGAGGAGGGGAGGCCGGCGCGGATTGCGAGGCGATAGCGCCCGCCATGCTCCAGGCCCTCGACGCAGATCTGGTTGTTTTTTGCTTCCAGCGCCTTCGGCGTCTTGCCGTCAAGCGTGACGAAGGACGAGTAGTCGACGCCGCGCTTGACCAGAGGTTCGGAGAACTCGACGCAGGCGCGCGGCGAAGCGCTGTCGGAATCAACAGTGTTGTTGACGACGCGGAAACCCTGGCGGGAGCGCAGGTCTTCGAAGGCGGCGCGTACTTGCGCATTCGACGCGAGTTCGAGGCTTGCCTTGTAGGCGCTGAGGGCTGGACGCCAGTTCTCGCTGTTCTCAAGGGACTTTGCCAGCGTGGCGAGCGCGTCGGCGCGGGTGGAGGCGCCACGGGTCAAGAGGTAGCCGTTGATCGACGCCATCGCGCCTTCGTTGGCCATGCCGTAGTTGTTGATGACGGTATTGGCCATCCGGGCCATTTCGAGCCAGAGTGATTCGTCGTCTGCATCGATCGCCAGCGCACCCTTCAGGGACAGAATGGCGTAGTCGATGTTGCCACTTGCAAAGGAGGCGCGCCCTATTTCAATCAGCGAGTCCCGTCCCAGGCCCTGCTGTTCGGCTGCAATGACAAGATTGCTGCGCTGATTGCGGGCTTCCGATTTCAGGTAGTCGGAGACGAAGGTCAGCGCCGGCGGAGCGCCGATGTCCTCTTCCGCCGTCTGAACCACGATGCGGCCCGCGATCGCGCCCGGGAAGCTGTTCAGCTGGTCATAATCGGACTTCAGGAAGCACCAGTTGACCTTCGGATTAAAAGTGAAGGCGCGGCAGGAGGCGTCGCCGATGCAGCTCGCCTCGCATTCATCGATGGAGACGTTCTTTTCGGTTCGCAGGTCGAATCCGAAATAGTCCGCATCGTCAATGCGTTCGATTGTCCTGATATCCTGCGCGTAAGCTGAAGGGGATAATGGCAATAGAGCCAGCGCGACTGTGAGCAACGCCGAAAAACGGTTCGTAAACATGGTCCCCTCCAAGCCTGATCATGGCTTCGGAGGTTAGTCTTTGCTCATGACGGAGGCTTGTCAATCGGCACAGGACACACCCTACGAGTCATTTCTTGGTGGTCTTCAAGCACTCGCGGGGCGTCGCTCGCTGAAGCTTCTTGCCTGTTCGATGATCCAGGTGGCAAAGGTGCTGGCCGGCCCATAGGCCATCTTCGACAGCGGGCGGACGAGGTAGTAGGCGCTTGCGCTTTTCACCTTATGATCCCAGGCGCGGACCAGCTGGCCACTCGCCAGCTCCGGCTCGATCAGGAATGTCGGGACGAGCGCGATCCCCAGGCCCGCGTGACAGGCCTGGACGACGTTGGAGAATTGCTCGAAGCGCATGCCGCCTCCGCGGCCCTCGCTGATGCCGAGGCTGGAAAACCATTGTTCCCAGGCCCGTGGGCGGGACGCCATGTCGAACAGCGGCTTGGACAGAAGGTCTTCCGGCCGGTTCACCGGGTTGGCATCGAGAAAGGCCGGACTGCAGACCGGCACCACCAATTCATGCATCAGAAACTGGCAATCGGTGCCTGGCCAGTTCGGTTCACCGATATGGATCGCGGCATCGAGACCGGAGCCCTCGAAATCGAACTGGCCGATGCGGGTGGCGAAGTCCATGATGATGGCCGGATTCTTCGCGAGGAAGTCCGGCATGCGCGGCATAAGCCAACGGGTGCCGAAGGTCGGCAGGATGGCGAGGCGCAGATGGGTGTCATCGCGGGTTGCCATGGCCTCCAGCGACAGCGTGCGGATCGTGGCAAGCGCGTCGCCGATGCCCTTGGCATAGGTGCGGCCGATGGTGGTCAACGCGACGCCGCGATTGGTCCGCTCGAAAAGCTTGACGCCGAGTTGGTCTTCGAGAAGGCCGATCTGACGGCTGATCGCGCCTTGTGTCAGCGCCAGCTCGTTGGCGGCGGCCGAGAAGCTACCGAGCTTGGCGACGGAATCGAAGGCGGCGAGAGCACTCGTCGATGGCAGGAAGCGGCGTTGATGTGTGAGCATGCGATATGAATAGACCTAATAGCAACATGAGTAAACATGGGTTGAATTGCACTCCGACATGAGCAATCTGGGATAACGAAACAAATGGATGAGACCGATGAGCGAGATGCGACCCTTTTCCTGGAGTGACCCCTTCCTGATGTCCGAGATCCTGAGCGAGGATGAGCGGATGATCCAGGATGCGGCAGCGGCCTTTGCAGAAGCCGAGCTCGCGCCGCGGGTCGCCGACGCCTATCTCGGCGAAACGGTCGAGCCGGAACTCTTCCGGCTGATGGGCAAGGCTGGCCTGCTTGGTGTCACCCTGCCTGAAAAATACGGCGCTGCTGACGCGAACTATGTTTCCTATGGCCTCGTCGCACGTGAGATCGAGCGCATCGACTCGGGCTATCGCTCGATGATGAGCGTCCAGTCCTCGCTCGTCATCTATCCGATCTATGCCTATGGCTCGGAGGAGCAGAAGGACAAGTATCTGCCGGGTCTCGTCTCCGGCGAACTGATTGGCTGCTTCGGCCTGACCGAGCCGGATGCCGGCTCCGATCCGGGTGGCATGAAGACGCGCGCCGAAAAGATCGAGGGCGGTTATCGTCTGCGTGGCTCCAAGATGTGGATCTCCAATGCGCCGATCGCCGACGTCTTCGTCGTCTGGGCGAAGTCGGAAGCGCATGGTGGCGAGATCCGCGGTTTCATTCTTGAGAAGGGCATGAAGGGCCTCTCCGCACCAAAGATCGGCGGCAAGCTTTCGCTGCGCGCTTCGGTCACTGGCGAGATCGTCATGGATGGCGTCGAAGTCGGCGAAGATGCGCTGATGCCCAACGTGTCGGGTCTCAAGGGTCCCTTCGGCTGCCTCAACCGTGCTCGCTACGGCATTTCCTGGGGCGTTCTCGGTGCGGCGGAGGATTGCTGGCATCGCGCTCGGCAGTATGGCCTTGATCGCAAGCAGTTCGGCAAGCCGCTTGCCGGCACGCAGCTCTTCCAGAAGAAGCTGGCCGACATGCAGACCGAAATCTCGCTTGGTCTGCTTGCGTCACTCCGCGTCGGCCGTCTGATGGACGAACACCAGTTCGCGCCGGAGATGATCTCGATCATCAAGCGCAACAATTGCGGCAAGGCGCTCGACATCGCCCGCATGGCCCGCGACATGCATGGCGGCAACGGTATCCAGATCGAGTACCATGTGATGCGCCATGCGCAGAACCTGGAAACCGTGAACACCTATGAAGGCACGCATGACGTGCATGCCCTGATCCTTGGCCGCGCCCAGACCGGCATCCAGGCCTTCTTCTGATCGCTCTTTCGAACTCAAGCAGTCCGGCGTCCCTGACTATTTATGGGTTTGGGCGCCGGACTGTCGCATTCTTGCGTCGCTCCCAGAACTCAAAGATTTCAGCTTAAACATTCATATACTTGTCGGCGGCTAGAAACACATTCAGAAGCCGCGATGTTTGCTTTATGCTGATATTTGGCGATTCCTGATCTATCAGGCAGGATGGCCTTTGCTGTATGCTACGGCCGGTTGTGGAGGACGCGTCATGTATGCTCTAACAGTGCTCGACCACTCTGCGCTTGCAGTGTTCCGGAGTGAACACCCCTGGCTGGAATTCCCTGATGCGATCTTAGAGGTCTGCATATACTTCGACGACAATGGCGGACCGACCCGGCTGACGGCTCTCAAGGTAGGGCCCAATGGCCAGACCGCGGAAGCCGATGTCGACACGTTTGGTGTCGATACCGTACTCAGTCTGATCCGCTATGCGCCGCAAGGGGCCGCGAAGCACGAGGAATCTCCAGAAGAGCGTCATATCTGGGCACTCCTCGAAGAGCTGCCCGTTGCCGACGGCTCTCGTCCCGTCGAAGTGGTGGAGGCGGAGCGGGCAGCCAAGCTGCAAAACGCCTATGCCATCCTGCAGGATATCGCCCAGGGCAAGCTCCGCAGCCTGTTGGACTCCGCTCGAAGCCCGCGTGAGACACAGCGTCTCACCGATGCGATCAACGCGCTTCCGGAGCGTCTCGAAAAGGTAGACGACAGCCACAAACCGCAGTTTCTGGAGATCGACCTCTGGCGTTTCGTTGCCGTTCTCCGGGACGAGCTTGCAATGCCTGCCGACTATGAAATCACTGCCGGCCGAGACGATGAGCTGATGTTGAGGGACGTCATCGAGCAGGCCGAGTCAACGGCGCTATCCGGGCCGGTCATTCAGGCGCTTTTCGAATTGTCGCCGGTGGCCTTCTCCATTTCGAGTATCGGCCAGAAGAGCTCGCGCTATATCCGGGTCAATCAGGCCTATCTCGATCTCGTCGGCAAAAGCTGGGATGATATCGGTGGAAACGAAATGATGGCTTCTGGCATCGTGTCGGGGAGTGAAGCGCGTGCCGAGCGTCTGATGCTGCTGGACCGTGACGGTGGCTATGCAGGCATGCGAGGTGAAATCCATGACGCAGCCGGCAATATGGTCCCCGTCATGATTTCTGCCCGGCGCATTTCGGTCGCCGGACAGCTTTACGATTTCGAGGTGCTGCAGCGCGCCTCGCGGGATTGACGGCAAGGATCAGGCGCGTCTGAGCAGCGCAAGCGATCGTGCCTGCAGCCTGAACGCCTTGCCTTCTTCCGCGATATCGCCGTGCCGCTCCACATCGAAGGTCGTCAGCTCGAGTTGCCAGTTCCCGCCGCCGGTTTCAGGTAGGACGAAATCAATGTCCTCGGCGACCGGATTGAAGAGCAGGAGCGCCTCCGGCCAAACACCCTCTTCCGCCTCCAGATCAGGTCGCCGGAGCCTCAGCGCCAGCGGGTTTCCATCGAACCAGTGTTCGGGCTCCTGATGGCCGCCTTCGACATGGTACCAGTCGATAAGCATCCCATCGCGCCAGTTCGAGCGACGCAGAAGAGGTTGCGCCTTGCGAAGAGCTATCAGCCGGCGGGTGAATTCCCGCAGATCCTCGCAGGACTGCGGCAGGTCTTCCCAGTGCAGCCAGCTGATCTCGCTGTCCTGGCAATAGCCGTTGTTGTTGCCCATCTGCGAGCGGCCAAATTCGTCGCCCGCGAGCAGCATGGGTGTGCCGTGCGAGAAAAACAGTGTTGCCAGGAGATTGCGCTTCTGACGGTCGCGGATCGCATTGATCTCGGCATCGTCCGTCGGACCTTCGTGACCGTAGTTGTGGCTGCGATTATGGTCGTGGCCGTCGTTGTTGTCCTCGCCATTGGCTTCGTTGTGCTTCTGGTCGTAGGACACGAGGTCGTTCAGGGTGAAGCCGTCATGGGCGGTGATGAAGTTCACGCTCGCCCAGGGGCGACGGCCGCGCAGGTCGTAGATGTCGCCTGAGCCTAGCAGGCGGGCGGCAAAGTCCTGAGAGGTGTTGTCGGCGTTCAACCAGTATTCACGGGTCGAGTCGCGATACTTGTCGTTCCATTCGGCCCAGCCCGGCGGGAAGCCGCCGACGTGGTAACCGCCGGGGCCGATGTCCCAGGGCTCGCCGATCAGCTTGACCTTGGAGAGAACGGGATCCTGGCTGACGGCGTCGAAGAAGCCGCCGCGCTGATCGAAGCCTTCCGGTTCCCGGCCGAGGATCGTACCCAGATCGAAGCGGAAACCGTCGACATGCATCTCCTCAGCCCAGTAGCGCAGGCTGTCCATCACCATCTGCAGGACGCGCGGGTGGGACGTATTCACCGTATTTCCCGTGCCCGTGTCGTTGATGTAGTAGCGGTGATTGTCCGGCATCGTCCGGTAGTAGGAGAAATTGTCGATGCCCTTGAAGGAGAGCGTCGGGCCGAGTTCGTTGCCTTCGGCCGTATGGTTGTAGACGACGTCAAGGATAACCTCGATGCCGGCATCGTGGAACGCGCGGACCATGTCGCGAAAGCCCACCAGACCTTTGGGACCGTAGTAGCGGCTCGCGGGCGAGAAGAAGCCGATCGTGTTGTAACCCCAGAAGTTATGAAGCCCCTTGTCCATCAGGTGGCTATCGTCCGGGAAGGCATGCACGGGCAGAAGTTCGATCGAGGTGATGCCGAGGCTCTTTACATAGTCGACGGCCGCCTTGTGGCCGAGGCCGTCGAATGTGCCTCTGAGATTGTCAGGGATCGCGGGATGCAGCTTGGTGAAGCCTTTGACATGGGTCTCGTAGACGATCGTGTCGGACCAGGGGATGCGGGCGAAGCCGTTTGACATGCGGTTCTCATTCGGATCGATCACCCGGCATTTCGGCGAGCATGACGCGCTGTCGAGCGTGTTGAAGGTGAGGTCCTTCTCTTCCGCATCCAGGTCGTAGCCGAAATGAGCCTTCGACCAGGCGAAATCGCCGACGATTTCGCGCGCATAGGGGTCAAGGAGTAGTTTGTTCGGATTGAAGCGATGACCGTTCTCCGGCTCATAGGGCCCGTGGACACGGTAGCCGTAAAGCTGTCCGGGGCGCACGCCCGGGACATAACCATGCCAGACTTCGTTTGTGTATTCTGGAAGCTCAAGCCGGGCGATTTCGACGCTGCCGCTGTCGTCAAAGAGGCAGAGCTCGACACGTTCCGCATGGGCTGAAAAGAGAGCGAAGTTCGTGCCCTCTCCATCGAAGCACGCGCCGAGACTGTGCCATTCGCCCGGCGTGACATGAAAATGCGTGCTCTTGGCGTCCATCTGATCCTCTGATGTCTGGAGTTGCGCAGCTTAATTCCCGAACGCGAAGCTTTGTTCCAAGCCCCTCTCCGGCTGGAACTTTCAGCCCCTTTGCCGGTTTGCCTCGCATCGAAATCGGATGAAACAGGAGGTGTGCAGATGCCGGCGAAATCGAAGGCGCAGCAGAAGGCGGCTGGTGCTGCACTGGCCGCCAAGCGGGGTGAGGCTAAGGTGTCCGATCTCAAGGGCGCGTCGCGCAGCATGGAACATAGCATGAGCAAGAAGGAGCTCGAAGAGCTCGCCTCAACGAAGCGTCAGGGCAAGCCCGAACATGTCGAGGGCAAGTCATGAGGCGCGGCGAACTCGACGGGAGAACCGCCGTGGTGACCGGAGCGGGCTCCGGGATCGGCAAGGGCGCTTCTCTCAATCTGGCAAAGGGTGGTGCCTTTGTCGGTCTGCTGGGGCGGACACGAGAGGAGTTGGACGAGACGCTCGCGGAGATCCGCGCAGCCGGGGGCGACGGGATGGTCCTGGTCGCCGATGTGAGCGATCATCATGAGATGGAGCAGGCGTTGACGCGACTGACCGACGAACGAAAGCGGCTGGACATTGTCATTGCGAATGCCGGGATCAACGGCACCTGGGCGCCGATCGATGACCTCAAGCCCGAGGAATTCGACAAGACGATCGCGATCAACCTGCGCGGCACCTATCTCACGCTGCATCATGCTGTGCCGCATATGAAGAAAAATGGCGGCTCGATCGTGGTGATCTCCTCGATCAACGGAACCCGGACGTTCACCTCACCGGGTGCAACAGCCTATTCGGCGACCAAGGCCGCCCAACTTGCCATGGTGCAGCAATTGGCGCTCGAGCTCGGCCGCCATGGCATCCGGATCAATGCAGTTTGCCCGGGCGCGATCGAGACCGAAATCGACGACAACACGCATATTCGCAAGAAGGATCAGACCGAGGTACCGGTGACCTTCCCTGACGGCGACATTCCTTTGACGGGTGGGGAACCCGGCACGATAGAGGAGGTGGCCGATGTGATCGGTTTTCTCACGTCTGATGCATCGCGCCATGTGACCGGAACGCCGATCTGGGTCGATGGTGGCCAGAGCCTGTTGAGGTAGGATCGTCTTGCCGAGCGCGGCTTCAGTCGCGCTCGGGAGGTAGGGGCAGCCGGTGTTCAAGCAGCCGCAACAGCCACAGCACGCTCAGCGCAAAGCCGCTTGCAATGAGGCCGATCTGCCAAAAGCCGAGCCCGCAGGCAAGGCCGATAGACCCGGCAAACCAGAGGCCGGCGCCCGTCGTCAGGCCTTTCACCTCTCCCTTGTTGAAGACGATCATTCCTGCCGCGAGGAATGCAACACCTGCCGTTACGGCTTCAATCAGGCGGATGGGGTCCAGACGGATCTCGTCTCGGTCGAAGGCGCCGTGATGAGCGATTTCGATGGTCAGGATTGCAACAATCGCCGCCGACAGGCAGACGAGGATGTGGGTGCGCAAGCCGGCAGCGTGGCTGCGCCATTCGCGCTCCACGCCGATACAGGCGCCGCAGACCATCGCGATCAGTAGCCTGATGACGATGGCCGACAGTTCCAGAGTGGTCGCGGTGCCGAAGCTGTTCAGTTCAGAAGGCATGTCCCAAATCCCTGACGGTACCGTTCCCTTACGAGATCAATGCTTCCGGTCAATGGCGATAGTGGAGGTGTAGGACGCCGAGACCGGGTCACTGGCGGGGAAGGTGTCTTCCAGTCCTTCCTGCAGGGCGGAGTTGCTGTTCGGATTGTCGGCTGTCTCCTGCTGCTCCTGACGCAGGCTCTCGACAGCTTCACTCTTTTCATCGTTTCCGCTTTCGGCGGTTGCACCGAAGCGGCTCGCCTGCACGAGCAGGACCTGCGCCTTTTGCAGGGCGTTGTCCCGGTTCAGGCTGCCGTTTTCAGACTGTGCCATGTGAACCGATACCTTCTCGCCGCCGTCTCCGAGGAATTCGACGACGAAGCCACCTTTTGTGTCGTGGCCTTCAATGACTTCTGTTTCGATGATCTGCATGGATGAACTCCCGTGGTTTCCGGCATGGGAAACGCGTGGCTTCGCAGGGATGTTCCATCGGACGGCATGTTCTATTTATGCGAGCAACATGTCTCCTGCTTGAGCTGTTAAGTCTATGTTTACCATATTGTTTAGCAATTTATGAAAATCTGAACAAACAGCGGTTGTGGGCGTTGTGGTGGCAAAAGGAGAACGAAGATGAGACCAGGACAGCCCCTTGCCATCGATACGATCCTCATTGTCGAAGACGATGTCTTCATTTCCATGGATGCCGCCGACGCGGTCGCCCGCGCTGGGGTCAATGTCATCACGACCGAAACGGTCCGAGACGCGCTCGAAATTCTCGAAAACGAGCATATTTCAGGGGCGATCCTTGACTTCAAGGTTCGTGATGGGGACGTGACGCCGATCGTTCAGCGGTTGCGCCGCAGCGGGATACCGTTTCGCATCGTCTCGGGATCAGCCATCCGGGAGATCGAGGAGAACGGCATACCGCCGGAGCTTTGCGCACCGAAGCCTGCAGACTACGGGAAGGTCCTGGTTTCCATTCTGAACGACGTGCTGCCGCAGCGACCGGGTGGTCAGCACTAATATCGCGTCAGGCGCGCTTGGACATCAGACGTTCAAGTGTGCGCTCAACCACGTCAACCATCACCATGGTCTGATGATCGACCTCAATGTTCAACGCATCACCAGCTTTGTAACGTGGAAACGTGGTTTGGCGCAGCGTCTCCGGGATGAGGTTGATCGTAAACGTGTCGTCCTCGGCCTCCGCCACCGTGAGGCTTGCACCATTCACGGCAAGATAGCCCCGCTTGAAGACATACTTCGCCCACTCCTCGGGCACGCGGAAGCGGATGAACGCACCCGGCATTTCCATCTTTGCCGCGACCAGTTCTGCCGTCGTCGCGATGTGTCCGGCAATGTTGTGACCGCCATTTTCGTCGGTCGGCTTTGCCGAGCGCTCGATATTCACCCGGTCTCCGGCTTGCAGCATGCCCAGATTGGTGCGCTCCAGCGTCGCATCCATGGCGTCGAAGGTGACGATTGTGCCGTCCATCGAGGTCACGGAAAGGCATACGCCTTCGACCGAAACACTTGCACCCAGTTGCAGATCCACCATCAGCCGCTCGGGGAGTTCGACGTAGAACGTCGTGTAGCCGTCATGGCGGATGACGGACTTGATCGGGGCGACTGTCTGGACGATGCCGGTATACATGGTGCTTTCCTCGGTAAATGCGTTGGGAAGGTAATGTCTCAGGCGCCAAAGACAATGCCCTGCGGCGATACCGCAGTGTTCACCATCCATGCAAACGGGAACGAGGCGGTCCAAAGTCGGTTGAGCAAGTGCGGCTTTCGACCGGGTTGCGGACGGGACCTTGCCCGTCCTAGATCTGTCGTATCTTTGTTGCAGTCTGGCATTCTGACTTTTCCATGGTGGCCCCTTCTATGACCAAAATCCTTTGCCTCGCACTCAATCCGGCGATCGACATCTCCAGCGATGCGGAGGTGGTGCGTCACACCCACAAGACCCGGACCTATAATCAGCAGCAATTTCCAGGTGGTGGCGGGATCAATGTCGCCCGCGTCATCGTCACCCTCGGCGGGACATGCGAGTTGATGTTCCTGTCGGGTGGGGCCACGGGCGAATTGCTCGAGGCCATGTTGAAACCCCTGCCGATCATGGAGCGAACATTCCGGATTCACGATCCCGTCCGTGTGGCTTTTGCGGTGCACGAGACCTCGACCAATCTCGAATATCGTTTCGTGCCGGAAGGGCCTCTAGTGACGGAGGAGGAGCTTAAGCCCGTATTCGACGCCGTCGAAGCCAGTGATGCCGAATATGTCGTTGCAAGTGGCAGCCTGCCAAGGGGCCTACCGGATGACACCTATGTCCGTCTCGCGGATCTCGTCGCGGCGCGGGGCGGCAAGTTTGTCCTCGATACATCGGGAAATCCGCTTGCGCAGGCGTTGTCGCGATCGCGCATGTTCCTCGTGAAGCCGAGCCACGGTGAGTTCGAAGCCTTCCTGGGGCGCAAGCTGGCGCATGCCGAGGTGGGACCTGCGGCACAAGCGCATGTTCGAACGGGCGCTGCCGAACATATTGCCGTCACCCTGGGGGGCGACGGTGCGATCCTCGCCTCTGCCGATGAGATCATTCGACTGCCGGCAATCGATGTGCCGGTCAATTCTGCGACCGGGGCCGGCGACAGCTTTGTCGCAGGCATGGTTTGGTCACTTGCCCAAGGCTACACAGTCGGCGACGCCTTTCGTTTTGGTCAGGCGGCTGGTGCTGCAACGGTCATGACATCGGGCACGGAACTCTGCCGCCAGAAGGACGTCGTCGATCTCTACGAGCGCGAGCGGCAAAGAGCCAGTTGATCGTTATCCGAGCGATTGCGTCCGCGGGAAAACCGCGCTTTGGTTGTTTTATTACTTGTCACAGATTATCAAGTTTTATATGGGGAAGGCAGCGTGACGGGCGGCGATGAGCGCCTGTTTTGTATCACAAGTTCATAAGGAGCTCCCAATGCCGCTCAACCATTCGGGACCTTCGCTGAAGCGATTTGGCATTCTTCTTACTTTTCTTCTATCTGCATCACTGGTGCAGGCGCAGCAGCCGGCTCCGGCGGCCACGGAAACACCCGTCGTCGCGCCTCAGGCTGGCGCGACGACCGCGCCGACTGCAAGTGAAAGCTCTGCAACTTCGCCTCGCGTCGTGACACAGCCCGATGCTTCCGCGCCTCCGGCAGCGACGGCCGCTCCCGTTTCGCCTGCCAACCCCAACAGTGAGGCTTCTCCACCAGCACCAGAGGCCGTGGCTGCTCCCAGCGCGCAGGCCCCAGTCTCCGACGCTGCCAACCTTCCTTCTGCCGTGCAGCCGGCAGATGCCGCTGCCACCGGCGGTGAAGCCGCGCAATCTCCGACGGATCCGCTTGCCTCCGTGGTCGATGCGGTGCCCGCCGACACGGTTACGGACGTGCCGCCGATGAAGGCCATGCCGCATGATCTCTCGCCCGAGGGCATGTTCATGGCTGCCGATTGGGTGGTCAAATCAGTGATGATTTCGCTGGCTGTGGCTTCGGTTCTGACCTGGACCGTGTGGCTAGCGAAATCCTTGCAGCTTTTCGGTGCGCGGGCACGCGCCAAGCGCGGCCTCAAGGCCGTCACGAATGCCCGCCAATTGCGTGATGCCCTTCAAGCCCTCGAAAATCGCGGCGGTGTGGTGGCGACCATGGTTCGTGCCGCCCAGCATGAGGTCAGTCTTTCCGACGCGGCAATTGACCAGGTCGGTGGCGAAGGCGTCAAAGAGCGCGTCGGCTCGGCGCTGGCCCGGATCGAAGCCGGGGCAGGACGCGGCATGGCGAAGGGCACGGGTGTTCTCGCCAGCATCGGCTCGACTGCGCCATTCGTCGGTCTGTTCGGTACGGTCTGGGGTATCATGAATTCGTTCATCGGCATTGCCGAGACGCAGACCACCAATCTTGCCGTCGTCGCGCCGGGTATCGCCGAGGCGCTTCTGGCAACGGCCATCGGTCTCGTCGCGGCCATTCCGGCTGTTATCATCTACAATGTCTTTGCACGCTCCGTGACGGGCTACCGCCAGCTTCTTGCCGATGCCGGGGCTGGCATCGAGCGGCTGGTCAGCCGTGATCTCGACTTCCGAAAGAGTGCCCGCATCGCTCAGGCGACCAAGGCCATGGCGATGGCGGCGGAGTGAACCAATGGCCGGTGGCATCAGAGAAAACAGTTCCGGCGACGATCTGGCCGAGAACCACGAGATCAACGTGACGCCGTTTATCGACGTCATGCTTGTGCTGTTGATCATCTTCATGGTCGCTGCGCCCTTGTCGACGGTCGATGTGAATGTCGATCTGCCCGCTTCCACGGCGAAGCCGGCCGAACGTCCCGATGAGCCCGTTTATGTCACTCTGAAGGAAGACATGAGCCTGGCACTTGGAAACGATACCGTCGCACGCGAGACGCTCGGCACGTCGCTCGACCGGATGACCGAAGGCAACAAGGACGCGCGCATCTTCCTGCGTGCCGACAAGACGGTCGACTATGGTCAGTTCATGGAGGTCATGAACCTCTTGCGGGATGCGGGATACCTTAAGATCGCCCTCGTTGGGCTGGAAGCGGTTGCCGCCGCGCCGGCGCCTGATGCTGCTGCAGCGACAGAGCCCGTAGGACCGGCACCATGATCGAGCCTCGCTCCACGAAACGGATCCTTGGTGAAGGGCTGTTGTGGACAACGGCCGGGGTCCTGATCGCCACGGCCCATGCGGGTGCGGTGGCTGTTCTGTTGCGCGAACCGGACATGGTGATGGCCGATAGCGGGCCGCCGCCAGCGATCATGATCGAGCTTGCGCCGGAACCTGAGGCCGTCATCACAGACGAGACCGAGATCTCGACCGAACAGGTCGATGCAGAAGAGGTCAAGACCGCAACCAGCGAGCCGCTGCCGGAACCCATCCCGGAGCCTGTGGAGCAGCCTCTCCCGGAGCCGCCGCCTCCAGAGCCTGAGCCAGAACCAGAACCCGAGGTCACAGAACTTCAGCCCGAAGTGCCGCCGCTGATCGAGCCCGAGCCGCTGCCGGAGATCGATCCGATCGAACAGATGGTGATGGCGGAACTGGAGAATGTCGAGGTTCCGATCCCGATGCTGCGGCCGCCCGCGCCGAAACCGGAAATCGAGAAGAAGAAAGAACCGGCGCCGAAGAAAGTGGTCAAGAAGCAGGCCCAGCCTCCCGCGTCGCAGGCGGCCCGCACGGCCAAGGCCGAGGTCGCCCAATCGACCCGCAATGCGGCTGCGGCAACCGCCAGCGGTGCCGGTCGGAGTGTTTCGCCGGCGAGATGGCAGTCGCGTCTGATGTCCCATCTCGAACGTCGCAAGCGTTACCCGAGTGCTGCCCGCAGCAACCGGGAAGAAGGCACCGTCTATGTCCGGTTCCGGATCGACGATTCCGGCAATGTGTTGTCCGTCTCGCTTTCGCGCTCGTCGGGCTTTCCGACGCTCGACAACGCGGTTCTCGACATGGTGCGCGCTGCTTCGCCGGTGCCGGCCCCCCCTGTCGGGGTCAACAAGACGATCACGGCACCCGTCCGCTTCAATCTTCGCTGAGTTTGCGGACGGCAACCAAATCAAGCGCGTCCTGCGCAACGGATGCGGCGGGTTCCGCCGCATTGATGCGATGCCAGTCGATGGGACCCGTACCGCTCTGCAATTGCTTGTCGAGCACGCCCACCGTGGCGTCCGAGTCGACAACCGGTCGGGCCTCGACGCGGGCTCTGAGAACAGCCGGGTCCGCCTCCAGCCACAGTCCGACGAACGGCACATGGTTCGCCCGCGCGACCTCCTCAATGGCTATTCTTTCGTCAGCATGGGCGAAGACGGCATTGGCGACGACGCAGCCGTCGGACCTCAGAACCATGCCAGCCTTTTCGGCGAGGGTCGCATAGACGCGTGCTGATATTTCCGGCTTGTAGGCGTGCTGTGGCATGGGATGACCTCGCGCATGGCCGAGCATTGCGCGGCGCAGGCGGTCGCTCTCGAGCAGGCGCGCGCCGGGAGCAAGCCCCAGACGGGGCGCCATGGCTTCGGCGAGGGTGGATTTGCCAGAGCCGCTTAGCCCGCCGATGGCAACCAGCATCGGTTCCTTCCGCTGCAGCAGTTCGAGCGCCAGATCTCGGTAGGCGATCGCTTCCTCTGCGCCATGGCCGGTGCGATCTCCGAGGTTGCGCACCAGTGTCGCGCCGACATGAGCGCGGATCGCGGCCCTCAGCCCCAGGAGGAAGGGCAGGAGCCCAAAGCCTGCGTCATCGCCCGTTCGATCGAGATAGCGATTGACCACGGCGTTGGCATACTCCGGCAGGTTTCGATGCCAGAGATCCATCAACAGAAAGGCAAGATCATAGAGGATGTCGGAGGTCGCAAGGCCTTCGTTGAAGTCTATGCAGTCGAACATGCGCGGACCCTCGGGCCCGAGGAAGATGTTATGCAGATGAAGGTCGCCGTGGCAGTGACGGATCATGCCATCCTGCTCACGCTCGTTCAGCAATGAAGCATGGCGGTCGAGGGCATCCCGGAAGAGCCTGTTCAGACGGTTTGTCTCGTCGGCTGAGAAGAGCGGCACGGCGGAAAAAGCTGCATGGTTGATATCGAGAACAGCGGCGAGGTTGGCTTCACCGCTACCCGTATGCAGCACCTCCGCCATCCCGTGAAAGTCTGCAATGCGCTCGGCCGTTTCTTCCATCAAGGTCTTCGGCAAGCTGCCCGTTTCCGCCATCCTGTCGAACAGCTTGTCCTGCGAGAAGCGGTGCATCTCGACCACGTAGTCGATAGGTGACGCTTCAGCGTCGAAGGCGACATCGCCGTTTGCGTCTCGGCCGATGGACCTCACACCGGAGTAGATCTCCGGCGCGGTTCGGCAGTTCAGCTCTACTTCTCTATGGCAGTATCGTTTTCTGAGATCGAGCGTCGAGAAGTCGGCATAGGGCAGCTTCACCGCGCGCTTCAGCTTGTAGGCCTTGTCGCCGGCCAGGAAGATGAGGGAGATGTGGGTTTCGATCAACTCGACAGGCGAGGTGATGCCATGGCTCCCGGGATCGCGGAGAAAGGCGATGGCGGCGGACTGGTCCTCAACTGGCATGCATCCCTCACGTCTGACGGCTGCTTCAGTCTCACTCATCCGTTGATCAAAGGCCAGCGTCTGGCGCATGGACCTTTGTCGCAGGAAAGAAGGGCCGACGGTTGGCCGCCGACCCCTTCATAGCTTTACTCGATGTCGAACTTAACGCCCTGGGCGAGTGGCAGAGTGCGGCCGTAGTTCACCGTATTGGTCTGGCGACGCATATAGGCCTTCCAGCTGTCCGAACCGGATTCGCGGCCGCCGCCGGTTTCCTTCTCCCCACCGAAGGCGCCACCGATTTCCGCACCCGACGGGCCGATGTTGACGTTTGCGATGCCGCAATCCGAACCGCGATCGGAGACGAAGGCTTCGGCTTCGCGGATGTCGTTGGTGAAGATCGACGAGGAAAGGCCCTGCGGTACGTCGTTGTTGAGGGCGAGGGCGTCATCGAAGTCGGCATACTTGATGACGTAGAGGATGGGGGCGAAGGTTTCCTCGACGACCGGGCCGCACTGCTCCGGCATTTCAACGAGGGCCGGGCGAACGTAGAAGGCGTCAGCTGCTTCGTCAGAGCGAACGCGGTCACCGCCATGCACCTTGCCGCCATTGGCCTTGGCAGCTTCCAGGGCGTGCTGCATGCGCTCGTAGGAGCCCTTGTCGATCAGCGGTCCGATCAGATTGCCGGCTTCCAGTGGGTTGCCGATGGTGACGGAGCCATAGGCCTTGACCAGGCGCGGCACGAGCGTGTCGTAGACGCTTTCGTGGACGAAGAGGCGACGCAGTGTGGTGCAGCGCTGGCCGGCGGTGCCCATGGCGGAGAAAGCAACGCCGCGCAGCGTCAGATCAAGATCGGCGGTCGGGCCGACGATGGCAGCATTGTTGCCGCCGAGCTCGAGGATCGAGCGGCCGAAACGGGCAGCGACACGCGGGCCGACGGCGCGGCCCATGGCGGTCGAACCGGTTGCCGAGATCAGCGGGACCTTGGGGTTGTCGACGAGGATTTCGCCGATGTCACGACCGCCAATGAGGAGCGTCGACAGATTGGCCGGCGCCTTGCAGCCCTGTGCGTTGTAACGCTTCACGGCCTTTTCGAAGATCGCCTGGGTGGCGATGGCAGTCAGCGGGGTCTTTTCCGACGGCTTCCAGATCGTCGAGTTGCCGCAGACGAGGGCGAGTGCTGCATTCCAGGACCAGACGGCCACAGGGAAGTTGAAGGCCGAGATGATGCCGGTGACGCCGAGCGGGTGCCAGGTTTCCATCATGCGGTGTTCGGCGCGCTCGGTCGCGATGGTGAGACCGTAGAGCTGGCGCGACAGGCCGACGGCGAAATCGCAGATGTCGATCATTTCCTGGACTTCGCCGAGGCCTTCGGAGGTGATCTTGCCGACTTCGATGGAAACGAGGCGACCGAGTTCGGTCTTGGCGGCGCGCAGTTCCTCGCCGAGCAGACGGATCAGCTCACCACGCTGAGGTGCCGGCACGAGGCGCCATTCGAGGAAGGCCTTGTGGGCTGCATCAATGGCCTTGCGGGTGTCGTCGCCAGAGATTTCGGCAACGGCTGCGATGGTTTCGCCGTTGATCGGCGAGCGGACAGACATCGTGCCGCCGGTCAGAGCCTTGGCGTCGACGCCGAAGCTTGCCATCAGCGATGCCGTTTCGGCAGAAAAATTGAGAGTGGCGAGGGTCATGGTGGTCCTTCCGTCAGGTCTACCTGGTTCTTGTTCGTTCAAAATCGTGCGCCGGCCAGATGCGCCACCTGGGCGCCGGCCTCGTACCATGCTTCCTTCAGGGTGCGGAAGGCCGGTGCTTGTGGATCGGTGAGTGGCAGGGGCAGTTCTTCCTCTGACATCTGGCCGAGGATGTGGCTTGCGATGGTCTTGCCGAAGACCGTGCCCGGCGAGATGCCTCGACCGTTATAGCCGGAGAAGCCGATGACGCCGGGCGCAAACTTGTGGAAGCGCGGAAGCGCATTCGTGGTCATACCGATCTGACCATACCATTCGCTTTCGAATTCGATGTCCCCGATCTGCGGGAAGATCGCCTTCAGCGCGCGGCGAGTCCAGGACCGATGGATCGAGAGCCCGGTGCCGCGTAGGGCACCGACGCTGCCGAAGACCATGCGGCCGGCCTTGTCCATGCGGAAGGAGGAGAGAACTTCTTTCGTGTCCCAGCAACCCTGGCGCTCCGTCAGTATCGACTTACGCAAGTTGTCGCTGAGGGGTACAGTGGCGAAGTTGAAATAGGGCAGGTGGACCTGCTCCTCGCGCACGGCGGCAAAGGGGCCGTGGCTATAGGCATCGGTTGCGACGACGATCCATTGGGCATCGACAGTGCCTTCTGCCGTGGTGACCCTCCAGCGATCGGCTGTCTTGCCATAGGCTTCAACCGGGCTTGCCGTATGCAGAACCGCTCCGGCCTTTTGTGCCGCATGAGCAAGGCCCCGGGCGTAAGCGAGCGGCTGCAGCGTGCCCGCGCGGCGGTCGAGGAGGGAACCTTGGTAAGCACGGGTGCTGATCTTGGATTCCGTTTCTGCCTTGTCCAGCAGGTCGACGGGGGCGCCCCGGCGCTGCCATTGCTCGGCGCGCGCCTCGATTTCCTTCTGGCCGGCGCTGCCGACTGCGCAGTGTAGCGTGCCAGAGCGCTCGAGTTCGCATTCGATGCCGTGGCGATCGATCAGCTCCATCACGGTGCGCGGTCCGTTGCCGAGAAGGTCCAGCAGCCGCTCGCCATAGACTGGGCCGAGTTCGCTCGGAAGATCGTCTGGCATGACCCACATGCCGGCATTGATCAGGCCGACATTGCGGCCCGCGCCGCCGAAGCCGATTTCCTTCGCTTCAAGCAGGATCACGCTGGTGCCTGCTTCGGCGAGGTGCAGGGCTGCAGAAAGCCCGGTATAACCGCCGCCGACGATCACGACATCCGCAGTCGCGGCGCCGCGCAGGGGCGCGGTCTGGGGCGCGGCAGGGGCCGTCTTTTCCCAAAGTCCGTGGGAGCGAGGATCGTTCAGCATGGTGTGGCCCCGAGATCTGCAATGTGCCGGGGCTGGCCGCACGAGATCACTCCGTGTCCCATGTCATTCCGCCCCGTACAGTCTTGTGATTTCTAGAAGAGCGTTCTACGCCATTCCAGCGATAAATTCTCAAGAGATCATTCCAAAAAGGCATGACCATGCTGCCTGCCCGCCGCTTCCTTCCATCGCTGTCGCTGCTCACTGCATTCGAGGCCGCAGCCCGGACGGGGAGCATCACGGCGGCGGCACGGGAGCTCGATCTGACGCAGAGTGCGGTCAGCCGACAGATCAAGGCATTGGAGAACCAGCTTGGTGTCGAGCTGTTTTTACGCGAGCGCCAGACGATCCGGCTGACAGTCGCCGGTGACAGCTATGCCCGCGAGATACGGGAAGCGCTTCGCCGCATCTCCAGCGCGTCCCTGAACCTGCGTGCCAATCCGCATGGCGGCACGCTCAATCTTGCAATCCTGCCGACATTCGGTGCCCGTTGGCTCGCCCCGCGGCTGGGGCAATTTCTCGCCGGCAATCCCGGGATCACGATCAATCTGGTGACGCGACTGTCGCCATTCGACTTCCGACTGGATTCGATCGATGCGGCGATCCATTTCGGCGATGCCGTCTGGCCGGGCGCGGAACTGACGCTCTTGATGCGGGAGGAGACGATCCCCGCATGCAGCCCGGACTTCAAACAGGCGCATGCGATCGATGCGCCATCCGATCTTCTGCACGTGCCTTTGCTGCATCTCACGACCCGGCCGGATGCATGGGAACGTTGGTTCACGGAAACCGGTGTCGTGTTCGAGAACCTGCATGGAATGCTCTTCGACCAGTTCGCCACTGCATCGCAGGCGGCGATCGGCGGTCTCGGCGTGGCGCTGCTTCCGACCTTCCTCATCCAGGACGAGCTCGCACGGGGCGAGTTGGTGGCCGCAGTCGATCGCCCGATGCAGAGCGCGCAACGATATTATCTCGCCTTTCCGCGGGAGCGGGCGGCCTATCCGCCGCTCGTCGCTTTCCGGGAGTGGATCGTCAAGGAACTTGCGCAGCGCTAGCAGCTTCTGGTCACAGTCAACTCGCCGCAGCCGCAATCCAGACGGCGAAGGCGAGATGGGTGAGATGGTGCAGGGTCTGGTCGGTGCCGAAAAGCCACCAATAGGCCGCCTGGTCCACCTTGAAGTGGTAACGCTGCTGGACCAGCGCCTTGCTTCTATCGATCAGTGCGTGAACGACAAGATCGACAACCGCAAGCCAGGCGAGTTGCGGTGCCATCGTGAGGCAGATCAACAGCGTTCCCAAGGCATGGACGGCAACATGCGCGAACAAGGGAGCTATCCACCCTTTAAGCCGCTCCTTGCCTGTTGCCATCCAACCGGTCTGAAGCAGAAAATCGGCTAGGAGATGCTTGATGACGAACAGAGCGACGGCCCAGATCAAAAGATCACTGGCGATTTGCTCCGGGATGGTGGGCATGAATATTCCTTCGGCTGTATGTTCTGTCCGAAGATAGACCACTCTCCAAAACGCTGTGAAGCTGCCATTTAGTGTACCCAGATTTGGGCTTTGCGTTTCCTTTACGCAGCTATCGTGTTTCGGAGCACGGAATTAGGAGGATAGTAGTGATTGCGTCCGTCATCACCATCCGTCGGAAAGCACCTTTTCCAGCATGTCCGCGAAGAAATCGGCGCTCTCTTTGCCAAGGCAGAGCGGCGGCTTTATTTTCAAAACGTTAAGATGATCGCCCGTTGGTTGCATGATGACGCCGAGTTCTAGCAGGCGGTCGCATAGGGCTGCAGTCTCTTCCGTTGCAGGTTCCAGCGTCTCGCGATCACGCACGAATTCCAGCCCGAGATAGAGGCCCATTCCGTGGACGGCGCCGACGATCGGGAAACGCTGACCCAAAGCTTCAAGCCGTGCTTTCAGATGGTCACCGGTGTCTCGGGCATTTTGCTGCAGTTTTTCGTCCCGCATGATGTCGAGAACGGTCATCCCGACGACACAGCTCACGGGGCTGCCGCCGGAGGATGAGAAGAAATAGCCCTCTTTTTCGAGGCTGTCGGCGATCTCGCGCCTGGTGATCACGGCGCCGAGCGGCTGGCCGTTGCCCATGCCCTTGGCGACAGTGATGATGTCCGGGACGACGCCCTGCTGTTCGAAGCCCCAGAAATGATGACCGAGGCGGCCGTATCCGACCTGAACTTCATCGGCGACGCAGAGACCTCCACGCTCGCGAACGAGTGCATAGACGTCCCGGAGATAACCCGGCGGGAGCGGAATGCCACCGGCATTGCCATACACGCTCTCTGCGATGAAGCCGCCCAGTTGACCGCCCGCATTTTCGATCTCGGCGATCTTCTCGATCACGGCCTGAACATAGCCATCTGTCGAACCGTCACCGCGGTATTTGCCGCGGTAGGTGTTGGGGGAGAGCACCGGGTGCACCCAGTCCGGGCGCGTTTCCAGGGCGCGCGGATTGTCGGCGAGCGATGTCGAGACCGCGTCGCTTGCGACTGTCCAGCCGTGATAGGCCTCCAGGAGGCTCAGGATGTGACGGTGGCCTCTATGGGCCCAGGCGAGCCGCAGCGCAAGGTCCACGGCTTCGGAGCCCGAATTCACGAGGAAGACCGTGTCTAGCCCCTCTGGCGCGAGTGAGGCGAGGCGATCCGAGAATTCGGCGACGGCGGCGTAGTGAAAGCGCGAGTTCGTGTTGAGCATGGCCCATTGTCTGCCGACCGCCTCGGCCAAACGTGGATTGCCGTGGCCGAGGATCGTGACATTGTTGACCATGTCGAGATAGGCGCGGCCGTTCACGTCGAAGAGATGCTCTCGCCAGCCCCGTTCGATCTGTGGTGGGTCGGCATAGTAGTTCTTCTGCGGCTTGGCGAAGCTGTTCTTGCGGCGTTCCAGAAGCGCATGGCTCTCCGGTGCCGGTGCATCAACGCCGACGCCGAGCAGCGTCGAAGGCGAGGGACATATGCGGCGCCAGACTGCGCTTTGCTGCGGCTTGGCAAAGAGTGGCGGGACGAGATCCGGATCGCGGCAAAGCTGGATGCGCAAGCCGCCGACGCCACCGGCTGCGCCGGCCACCGCACCGATTGCGTCACCCGCCTTTACGGTCGTGCCCTCTTCGAGGCTGCAGTCGATGCCATCCAGATGAAGCGACAGCTCAGGCGATGACAGGATCAGGTGGTGGCCGTCGAGTATAATGGTTCCGTCGAAGGGAGCGAAGGCTTCGGTCGCTCCTGGCAGGCAGACATCGATATGCAGTGCGAAGGTTGCCGGCGGCGTCTGGGACAGAGGCTTGGTGTAGGACAGGCGGAATTCGCCATAGCGGGTCGAGGCAACGCCTGTCTCCATGGCCGCTCGGGCCAGAAGCTTCCAGTCGATCTCCTGGTCGCTCCAGGTGTCGCGCGGCAGGTCCTGGCTCGTCACCGACAGGTCTGTCAGGCGGAAGTCTGCGGGTGCGAGCGAGGGAAGAAGTGGATGCGACTTCGTCAGCTCCGGTTCGTCCGGAAGCATGCCGGCGGCGTCCAGGATGGCCGCTTCCATCAGCGGGTAGGGCACCGAGGTCGCCACCTCGAAAATGGTCCGCTCGTGCTCGATATTGCCAAGCACATAGTCGTTGTCAGGGTCGATCGACAGCTGCTGCTCGCTGCTGGCGACCAGCACCCCGGCGCGGGCGACGATCAGCGGCCAGAGCGCCTTCAACTCCGCCTCGTTGAGTGGATAGCGTGCGTGGAAGGCCTTGACGGCCGGCAGGATGAAGCAAGGGTCTCCATCGGCGTGGTGCAGGAGTGCGGCGCAGGTCACCGCGAGGTCGGCCACCAGCCATCCATAGAGAACATCACCGAAGTCGATGACGCCATCGGGCATCAGACGGCCGGTTGCGTTCGGTGTGGCCACCACGTTGTCGTCGGTGATGTCGTGATGAATGCATTGAATGCGCAGTTCTGAAGCCAGTGGCTGCAGGCGCTTCACCGCCATGATCATCGCCTTGGCAATCCGGTCCCGCTGTTTCTGGTCCGCGACTGATTTCAGGAGATGCAAGGCAACCGGGCCTGCGCGGCGGAGATCCCATTGCAGTTCCCGTTCCAGCCCGCTGTGACGGAAGTCCTTGAGCCCGCCTGCAATCCGGGCGACCACGTCACCGAACGAGGCGACAACCTCAGGAGCAAGATATTTCTGGCGCGTCAGGGGCTCGCCATCCAGATAGGACAAGAGCCTGACCCAGTAGTAGTGCCCGCCAACTTCGATCTGGGGGATGTATTCCCCTGTCAGGGCCGGGATCGGTTCGGGTATGCGCAGACCGAGATCAAGATTGCGCAGGTGCTCCATGGCCCTGTTCTGGGCATCCAGTTCCGGCTGGGGATATTCCGCCCGTGTGACCTTGAGAACGAGCCGCTCTTCGCCGGTGTCGATCAGGAAATTGCGGTCCTGCTGGCTGCCGAGTTCCCGGATCGTCCCGCTGAAGCCGTAGAATTCGTTAAAAATGACCCTGGCATCTGCCAACGTGACGTTCGGGCGCGGCAGTTCGGTGCGCTGGAGCAGAGCCGAGTCGGCCATACGTTTCCTCCCACGGGAATCATGTCGGGAGATTAGCAGAGCCTTGTGTCGCGTCTATCCCGCAGAGCCATGGCAGCAAAAGACGAAGGGCGTCGTTTCCGACGCCCTTTTCATGCTCAGCCCATGCGCTCGGAGGCATAGGAGCCCGGGCTCGCCGGGAAGACGACCGTCCGGTTGCCGTTGATAAAGGTCCGGTGGTGGATATGGGCGTGGATGGCACGCGCCAGGACCTGGCTTTCGACGTCGCGGCCGATCGAGACGTAATCGTCTGCCGACTGGGCATGGGTGATACGGGCGACGTCCTGCTCGATGATCGGACCTTCGTCGAGATCGGCGGTGACGTAATGGGCCGTGGCACCGATCAGCTTCACACCGCGTTCGAAGGCCTGCTTGTAGGGGTTTGCGCCCTTGAAGCTCGGCAGGAAGGAATGGTGGATATTGATGATCTTGCCCGACATCTTCTTGCACATGTCGTCGGAGAGGACCTGCATGTAGCGGGCGAGCACAATCAGTTCGGTACCGGTTTGCTCGACGAGATCCATGATCCGGGCTTCGGCTTCCGGCTTGTTCTCCTTGGTCACCTTGATGTGGTGGAAGGGAATGTCGTGGTTCACGACGACCTTCTGGTAGTCGAAGTGGTTGGAGACGACGCCAACGATCTCGATCGGCAGCGCGCCGATCTTCCAGCGATAGAGAAGGTCGTTCAGGCAGTGGCCGAAGCGCGAGACCATCAGGAGGACCTTCATGCGCTTGGCGGCGTCATGCAGGTTCCAGTTCATGCCGAATTTTTCGGCGACGGGCAAAAAACCCTTTTCGAGCTTGGCTTCATTGGCGCCTTCTTCCGAGATGAAGGAGACGCGCATGAAGAACTGGCCGGTGTGGAGGTCGTCGAACTGAGAGCTGTCGACGATGTTGCAGCCCTGCTCGGCGAGATAACCCGAAATCGCCGCGACAATGCCGCGGGTCGACTGGCAGGATACGGTCAATACATAGCTCGTCATCGGTTCTCTTATCTCCTCGGCATGGCGCAGGCGCCGTGTCTCTATCGCATGTCCGACACGATCGGAAGCGTGCCGTGTTGCTGATCCTCATCGTCTTTCAAAGGAAGTCGGCACGCGCGCCTGCGGTTTCCGCTCCTTTGCGATGGCCAGAGATTAGGGCAGGAAATGCAAAACCCCGTTCCCATTGCGTCTTTCCAGGGCGCATCTTCGCCGTTCGTCTCTTGATGGGGGTGGAATATTCCGGCCTGTAAGCGCCGTTCGCGGTGACTTGCGCATGAAGGATCGGGAATGCCTTCCCGGTGCCGCTCCTCAAAGTGTGATTTGAGGCGCGGTGTAGACCACACGCATGAATACTGCTGGCAGAACCAGAATGACATTACGCCGGTGACCGGCTAGAACGTCCGCGATATTCAGGCCAAGACAGGATTGAAAACGATGAAACGGAATTTGATGCTCGGCCTGATTTCCGCTGCTGTCGCCATGGCAATGCCCATCAATTCGTTTGCTGCCACAAGCAGTGCTTGCTTTCGTGGAATAAACCTCGCGGGGGCGGAATTCGGCAATCTGCAGGGCGTGTTCGGCGAAGGCTATATCTACCCTTCGTTGGAGACGATCACATATTTCGCGGGCAAGGGTTTCAATACCGTGCGGCTCCCGTTCCTTTGGGAGCGCCTGCAGCCGAAGCTGAACAGCGACTTCGACCCTGCGGAGCTAAGCCGTCTCAAGGAAACCGTCGCGACGATCGGATCCTTCAATCAGACCGTGATCCTCGATCCGCATAACTATGCGCGCTATTTCGAAAAGCTGATCGGAACCGAGGAGGTTCCGGTCTCGGCCTTCGTCGATTTCTGGGAGCGGCTGGCCAAGGAGTTCGAGGGAGACCGCCATGTGGTCTTCGGCCTGATGAACGAGCCCTTCGACATCTCGTCGACGGATTGGCGCGATGTCGCCAACGAAGCGATCGCGGGCATTCGCGACGTTGGCGCAGACAATCTCATTCTGGTTCCGGGTACATCCTGGACGGGTGCGCATAGCTGGTTCGGCGACTGGTATGGCGGGGCGAATGCCGAGGTGCTTTTGAGCATCAAGGACCCGGCGAATAACTATGCCTTCGAGATTCACCAGTATTTCGACGACGACTTTTCAGGCACCTTGAACAATTGCAGCCGTGCCGCTGATGCCGTCGATGCGATCCGCGAGGTCGGAGAATGGTTGAAGGAAACCGGTCAGCGCGGCTTCCTCGGCGAGTTCGGTGTTCCGGGAACGCCGGAATGCACGGCGGTGTTGACGGAGGTGGTGAAGCTGCTCGATGAGGACAAGGCATCGTGGATCGGCTGGACCTATTGGGCGGCTGGTGACTGGTGGCCCGAAACCGAAGAGCTCAACATCCAGCCGACCAAGAACGGCGATCGACCCCAGCTCCGTGGTCTCGCACCCGTGCTCAACGATTTCGTTGGTGCAGCGGAAGGTTGCCCGGGCCTTGAACGTCCCTGAGACCGCCAGCCGTGTGAAACGGCGCAGAGGTTAAGCTGGTATCAACAGTTTTGGTATTTGCTCGGCGAAGTTCCGCACATTCGAAAGAGCTCCCGATTGGCCTTACCGGATCACATCGAGCTGGTCACGCAGACGCCTGATCTGGCGCATGACGCCGTCACGGTTGTCGTGACGGTACCGACCTTTCGTCGACCAGTGCACCTTCTCAAGACGCTTGAAAGTCTGGCGGCCCAAAGGACAAACCGTCGCTATGCCGTCGTGCTGGTCGACAATGACAGTGATCACCGCGAGGGTGTGGTGGCGGCCCGGCCCCTGTTCGAAACGGGGCAGATCAACGGCATCCTGATTGTCGAGACGCTCAGGGGAAATTGTAATGCCTATAATGCCGCCTGGCTGACGGCGCTTCAGCACTTCCCCAACATGAGCCATCTGCTTGTTATCGATGATGACGAGATTGCCGATCCGGACTGGATCGAGGCCATGAGCCGCACCAAGGAAATGTTTGGTGCCGATCTGGTCGGTGGCCCGCAAGTGCCGGTCTTCCCGACGACTGAAACCGGCGATGTGCCCCGGCATCCGGTATTCACGCCGCCTTATCAGACGACTGGGCTTGTCCCGCTCCTCTATTCCTCCGGCAATCTCCTGGTCTCCCGCGTTCTGCTTGAGGCAAATACCTATCCGTTTCTCGACCAGAGGTTCAACTTCACCGGTGGCGGGGATGCGAACTTCATTGATCAGTCTGTGCGCAAAGGTTTCAAAACTGCCTGGTGTCATGAGGCGCCGGTCCTGGAGACCGTGCCTGCAAACCGTCTTGAACGATCGTGGCTGCGCGCGCGCGGCATTCGCGATGGTGTCATCTCCAGCCTGGTCGAAAAAGGACGGCGCGCCAGCGAGCCCTTGGGGGCTGTCCGGGTCTTCCTGAAGAGTGTCGCCCTGCTGACCCTCTCGCCGCTGAAGGCGATCATGGCCGCCCGCCGCCTCGGATCGCTGCAGAACAGCCTCTATTACGTCCATGTCGGCCTTGGTCGGACGCTCGCACATTTCGGATATGCCGATGAACAGTATCGACATACGGACGGGCGCTGACCGCGACGTCGCGGGGCGGAGGCCTGCCTATCCCGCGCAGATGCTGCGCCGGGCGGCCGTCGTCGTGAGCATCCTGCTGTTTACGATCATGCTGATCTCGTTCCAGCCTTTCTCGCCGGTTCATGAAGGCGTGGAAGAAGGCGGCAATCTGGTTAATCAGCTGGGTTTTGGCATGCTTGGCCTCATTGCGCTCGGCTCGCTGCTGACGCTGGCCGATCTGCGCAGGCTGCCGTCCCTGATCGGTCCGGCCTGGTTGCTGATGATCGGTTTTCTTGTGCTGTCCGGATTCACCGCTCCAGATCCGAGTGCGACCTTGCGCGGCATCATTCTCACCCTGATCGTGATGATGACCATCGTGACCGTGCTGGCGCTGCCGCAGGATGGAGATGGCTATGCCCGCATGTTGAGCGTGGTCGCAGGCATCCTGATCTTCATCTGCTATGCCGGGCTCCCCTTGGTCCCGTCTCTGGCAACCCATGGCTTCGACGCGCTGGAGCCTCAGAATTCCTATCTCTGGCGCGGGGTCTTCACGCACAAAAATATCGCCGGGCCGGTCATGGCGGCATTCGTCTTTGCGGCCATCTATCTCTGGCGACGCGGCGACCGCTGGTCCGGCGTGGTGATCGCGGTGTCGGCCCTGATCTTTGTCAGCCAGACGGGCTCCAAGACCACGCTTGGACTGGTGCCCGTTGCCGCTCTCCTTGTCCTCCTACCGAGTGCGATCGGGCTTCGCGTGCTGACACCGATCGCGGTCTTCTGCTGCCAGCTTGCCTTTGCTCTCCTGACCTTCGGTTCCGTGCTGATCGAACCGATCCACCAGTTTATTCTCTGGCTCGGGATCGACCCGACATTTACCGGACGTGTCTCCATCTGGAAGTTCGGGCTCGATGCACTGGCCGATCGCCCGCTCACGGGCTTCGGCTATGAGAGTTTCTGGAGTACAGATCTGGTCCGCTATGCCGCCAATCCCTATTATCTCGACTGGGATGTGCGCGGCATCGTGCATGCCCATAACGGCTATCTCGATATCGCGATCTCCATGGGGATACCGGCGCTCATCGCCGCGCTGGCGGTCCTGATCGTGCTTCCGTTGATCGACTACATGCGCTGCAGGCCGGTCCGGGAGAACAGGTTGCTCGCGGACTTCTTCATGATGATCGTCTTCTTCACGACGCTGAATGCGATGATGGAGAGCTTCTTCTTCCGTCGCATGGACCCGGTCTGGATGCTCTGCTTCTTCGGGGTGATCGGCCTCAGGCTCGTGGCGAGAGTGTCCATCCCACGAAGGCTTGCCTGAGCTGCCTTTCGTTCAGGCCTGCGCGTCTTCGCGGCGTTTCCACAAGCGTGTCAAATTGAGGCCAAGGGCGAGCAGAACGCCGATGCCAAATCCAGCGATCAGGCCGCCAAGGGCGATCACCTTGCGAGAGGGACCGACCGGATCCAGCGGTGGGCGGGCCTCCGACAGGACCTGAATATTGGCGAGCGTAATGGCCTCCTGTTCCCCGGTTTCGCGGGTTCTGAGCAGGAAGGACTCGTAGACGGAACGGCGTGCCGCCGCCTCGCGCTCGAGTTCGCGCAATGTGACGAGGCTATCATTGTTCGATGCCTGGGTGTCCTTGAGTTCCCGGAGGCGGCTGGTGAGTGCCACTTCCTGCTGGAGGGAGCGATCCAGCTCGACCTGGAGGGCGCTGCGGATGCGGCTGAGTTCCTCACGGATCTGGTTGAGCATCCCACTGGCCTGCGATTGTGCCTCGATATATCTCGGGTGTTGCGGTCCATAGCGGGCCGCGATCGATTCGAGTTCCTTGCGCAGATCGGCATAACGCGTGCGCAGGACCGCGATCGTGTCGGAACTCACGTCTTCGGGGAGCGCCAGTTCACCGCCGCTGGAGGCTGCCATCTTCGCGATGCTGGTAATCTTGGCGCGCAGGCCGGCGGTTTCGACGCGCAGCGAACTCAGTCTTTCATTCAGCAGTTTCAGATCGTTGTCCACGATCAGTTTGCCGTCGACATTCACGAGGTCATTCGAGTTGCGGAAGCTTTCGGCGGCCTTTTCCGCCTCTTCGAGCTTCATGCGCAGGTCGGTAAGGCGGCTCGACAGTTCGTCCGATGTGCGGCGAACAGCTTCGGATTGCATCGAGGCCAGTTCGCGCTGAAAGACGTCGCTGACGATGTTGGCCAGACGCGCGGACTTCTCCGGATCCCGCGTTTCTGCAGAGATCGAAAAGATGAATGTCTTCTGATCCCGGTTCACATTGATAACCTCGTGGAGGTGGTTCAAGACCCGTGACTCGACATTCTGGGCGTCGCTCTGGGATGCTGGCGACCAGAGGGCGCTCAGGCCCGAGGGGCGGAGGGTGCCGTTGAATTCCGGGTCCTGCTTGAGATCGGCCTGCTCGATGACTTTCAACAGGACACTGTTCGACTTGACGATGCGCGCCTGACTTTCGACCACGGCGAGCGAGGCATCGGTGGGCAATTGATCGGTGGTCAACTGGTCGCCGACGGTGCGGATCTGCCTGGGGTCGACGAGGATGTCACTGCTGGCGACCCAGAGTTTCGGCAGGGTCATGGCATAGGCGGCACCAAAGAGGCCGCCGATCACCGTCGAGGCAATCAGAATGCGATGGGACCGTTTGAGAATGTCGATGACGATGAGGGGGTCGATCAGAGGCTTCCATTCGGCCTGATCCCGCCGGACGTCATGGCCGTCTCGGTTTCCATCCTGACGACTGTCCGTGGAGATTTCAGGCGAAGGCTCCTGGATCGGCACGACAACGGGGGCGGGAGCAGGGGGGCTGGATTCTCCGACCTCCATGCTGTTCACCTGGCCCTCGAGCATGGATACGCGTGCCCGCAGAAAATCGAGGTGGTCGTCGTGGCGTTCCAGCATGTCCCGCAGGGAAGGTCGCCCGACACGGGTGTCTGCGGAGTGTCCGGATAGGCGCTCTGCGCCTGCGGCGCCGGGCTCTTTGCCTCCGTGACTGGTGCGATCATCGCGCAGATACATGTCAGCCCTTGCTTCGGGAAATGGTTCGCGTGGCGCGAATTTAATTTTTTATCAAAAACAAATGGTTAAAAGATCGGAAAATTAACCGTTTCGGACGTAGCTTCTGCAGGTGTCGACGCCGTCCGAAATGTGACCTGCGCCTTCAGCAACTCTGGACACCACGTGAACGCGATCCTTCGGCACCTTTCTGCAAACCGGCAGCTCCTACACTCCTATTTCTCGGTGATATCGGGATCTGCGGGGCGACTGGTCGTGTCTCTCGCCTACTTTGTCGTGCTGGCCAACACACTGCCGCTTGCGGACTACGGCATCTTCGCCACGGCGTCGGGCGCCGGGCTCGTTCTCTCCCGGCTGCTGGCGCTCGGTTTCAGCTCACCGCTTTATCGCATTGCGGTCGTCAAGCCGCGGCTACTCGGCGTCTACACGGTTGGCTATCTGCTCGCTTCTCTTCTCTCCCTGCCGCTCGTCATCATCTCAGCGCTGCTGATCTATCTCCTGTTCTTTTCCGACGATGTCGGTCTGCTCACCTTTTCCCTGGTGATCATCGCCGAGATTTTGCTCTGGCGGTCTGCCGAGATCGTCATCATCGTCAACAATGGGCTCAAGCGTTTCGGGCTCGCTGCTCTCCTGGTGATCTTTGGAACTGCTGCACGCGCGGCGGCCGCTGGCCTCTTCTGGAGCCAGGCCTCGGTCCAGGACCTCGAGCATTGGGCATGGTGGTACATGGGCGCGAATGCCGTATCGCTGGTCGTTGCCCTCTGCTTCTACCCCCACGTTCGGCTGCGGTTCGATATGCGGCTCTATCTTCGGCGGGTGCAGGATTCTCTCGCCGTCGCGGGTGCTGAACTGCTGTTCTACCTGCAGTCGGAGCTCGACAAGCTGATGGTGCTCGGGATCGGTGGGCCGGCCGTTGCCGGTGTCTATGCGATCATCATGCGGGTCGTCGACCTGACTGCGCTGCCGATCCGCTCCTTCAACACGATCCTGGTGCAGAAACTGATGCAGAGCCCTGACATGTTGAGGTCACTCAAGGTCAGGGTGCTCATCGAAGCAGGGTTGATGATCGTCTCCGTTGCCGGCCTTGCGACACTCGCCTTTCTCCTGCACCTCTATCCGAATGCGCTCGGCCGCAACGTGGCACCAGTTGCCGAGTTGCTGCCGCTTGTTCTCCTCGTTCCGGGGTTTCGCAATCTCGCGGAGTACCAGGGGGAACTGATGTATGCCCGTGGGCAAAGCTGGCTGCGCACGTTGTGTCTTGCACTTCTGACACTGAGCAAGGCCGGGCTGATCGCGCTCCTGCTCAACAGTTTCGCACATGAGGGCCAGGACTGGATTGTTGCCTTGAATGGTGTCTTTGCCGGTCTCTATGTGATCTCGGCCATCTTCACCTATTCGAGCCTCAGGCTGCCGGCCAAGCGGGTCTGACGGTTCTCGCGGCGAACCTCACCAATCGTAGTCATAGGCCGAGGATGCGTCGGATTTCTGCGGGTTCAAGACCCAGGAAGGACTGCATGCCGAGCGCCACCTGTTCAGGTGCCATGTCCGCCACGAAGGCACGGAATTCGTCCTCCGTGGGCGGTGGAGCCAGCCAGAAGACCTTGCAAAGCTCCGTCTGGTCGTGGAAATGACCCGCGCCGTGCTCGACGTCATCCACGAAGCGGCCATACATCATGCATTCCGAGAAACAGCGCTGCTTGCCCATCGCCGCGATCCAGTGCTCGCCCGTGACGCTCTCGATCCGCGCACACATGTCCCTGATGCTGCTTCGTTTCCAGGCGATCATCGTGCCGACATAGTCGTTCGTGGAGCGCTGCGTTTCGGGCAGGCCGAACAACGCCCCGGCATTGGCGGACCAGCGTCGATGTTCGTCCATGGAGTCTGCCGTCAAGGCGCCGGGCCTGACCAGCAGGCGCAGCGCTTCGTCGCGCCAGAGCTGGCTGCAATCATAGGGCCGAAGGAATGCGACATCGGAATCCAGATAGAGAAACGCATCGTCCTCGACCAGGTCGGCGATGGCTATCCGGCGAAACTGCTGAACATGCCAACCGCGAAGCGGCTTAGTCTTGAACGATAGCCAGATGCGACGTCGGCCCATGGTCAGCGGATCGGGAAAGACCTTCAGCCAGGATGGCAAGAGGTCCTTCTCTCCGATGATCACCCTGCGCGGCGATTGCAGTTGCCGGAACAGCGGAACATCGCGGTCTTCGACGAGCACATAATGTTTCGTGTATCCCGTGACATGCGTGTCCAGCGTCTCGCAGAGCAAACGGAACCGTTCGAAGTCCGCGTGATAGCTCGCGGTGACAATGGCTGTCTTCATGACAGAGCTTCCTTTGCGCCTGATGTGGCCCCGGTCAGCATGTCGAGCATCTGCCTGATGCCGGCATCCATCAGCTGGGCCTGTGTTTCGGCAAAGACCCGGCCATCGAGCCGCTGAAGGTTGCCCGCCCGCGCCCGAAGTATCTTGTCGTTGAGCGCTGCAGCGAAACTTTCGGGATCGTCAGCAATGGTGCAATTGTCGGGGATCGCCGCAATGCCGCGGACCGAGCTTGTCGTCGCCACGCTCGGCAGGCCGAGCGAGAAGGTTTCGATCGTCTTCAACTGGACGCCCGTGCCGGCTCGACTGATCAGCGGGATCACGGCGCTTTCAGCGACGAAGTCGGTCGCGCGTTCCACCCTTCCGACGAAGTCGACATCGGGCCAGGCAGAGGCAAGATCGGCCGGGGTGCTGCCAGCGACCCTGATGCGCACATCGTCGAGCAGCCTGGGCGTCACCTCGTTCAAGAACCATTCCAGCCCGATCCGATTGGGATGCCATGTCCAGGTGCCCAAGAGGGCAAGATCATGCGCCAGTTTTCTCGTCTCCGGGAGCCGCGTCGATCTCTGAATACTTAAGGGGAGGAATACGGAGCGCTCCGGCGGAACGCCGAGATCCACCGCGTCCTCGGCAGCGAAGGTCACGACGCTGGTCGACCGGTCCCTGAGCCTTTGCTCAAGTGTCTTCAGAAGTCGCGCATCACGGACGAACAGAATGCGCTTGATCAAGGAGCCGGCATTGCGGGCGTTCTCGGCCGACGAGCGATGCTCGACATTGTGAGCGACAAAGATCGATGGCTTGTCGGTGAAGAGATCCGGAAAGGCTCCCGCGAGGGCGACGCCGTTCAAGACATAGCCGTCGAACGGGCCAGCGGCCGTGATTGCGCTTCGCACAGCTTCCTTTCGTATCACACGCAGCTTGGCGCTCGACATCGGCAGTCCCGTCGCAAGAGACATGAGTAGCCATTTGATCTTGAGCCAGGGGCCAGCCTTTTCGGTTCGCACTTCCACCTCGCCCAGAGCGGCCTCCGCATCCGGTGCGACGGCCTGTCCTGGCCAGGCGCAGCCGATGACCGTGATGCGCACGCCTGCCCGTGCCAAGCCTTCCAGCAGGGCCGCATTGGCAAGTTCATAACCTGTTGAGGGATTGGCTTGTGCAACGAGCGACGTGACGAAGACCAGATGCAAGGACAAATCGCCACCTATGCGAGACACGATACTTTTTCGAGATGCAATTCTTAAACCTTATTCTCAGTTAGGGGCGTGAACATTCCTTTAAACCTGGCCACTTCGGTACCCCATTAACTCCGAATTCATGCCTCGACACCTAACGTTTCACAGGTTCGTGACGGGGCTTTGCCTATTGAAGGCAGACGTCCCTCTCGATCGCGTAAGTTGTTCAGACATGTCACGGGTGGCCAGCCTTGCGAGGTAAAGGCGCATCAAGTGATCGGAAGCACGGCGCATTGCTTCCCTTGTTTCAGTTGTTTGCATGCCGGGTTGGTCCTGCTGCCATGCATCTTTGATTGGTATTGCGTTCTGGGAGTGCAGCGAGAATGGACGCCAGATTACAAGAGAGCCGGGATCTGCCGCTTGCGGTCGATCTGGATGGAACGCTGATTGCGACGGATCTTCTTTGGGAGACGATCTTTCTCGCCCTCAAGACCAACCCGCTCATCGTCTTTCTGCTTCCGATCTGGGCGCTGGCTGGCAAGGCGCGCCTCAAGCTTGAGCTGGCTCGACGGGTCACGCTCGACGCATCGCGGCTGCCATATCGTCAGGACTTCCTCGACTATCTCAGGGCGGAACGCGCTTCAGGCCGCACCATCGTTCTCGCGACCGCAGCGGCGGAGCCCTTGGCGCAGGCGGTTGCCGCCCATCTCGGCATATTCTCCAAGGTGTTTGCCACACGCGACGGGATCAATCTCGCCAGCAAGGCGAAAGCGTCGGCGCTGGTCGACGAATACGGAGAATACGGGTTCGACTATGCGGGCAATGATCGCGCTGACCTTGCGATCTTCGACCGCGCCCGCAACGCCGTCGTCGTTGCGCCCGACCGGGCGGCCTCGCGCTTCCAGCAGGCGCATGACACCATGCGTTTCGACGCGCCCCGCACCCATTTCAAGACATATCTCAAGATGTTGCGGGTGCATCAGTGGCTGAAAAACCTTCTGGTGTTCGCTCCGCCGGTGCTGGCCCATGATTTCCTGATTGCCGAAACGATGTTTTCGGCGACGCTGGCCTTTATCGCGTTTTCGGCGTCGGCCTCGGCGATCTACATCATCAACGACATCATCGATCTGCCGCTCGATCGCGTCCACCCGCGCAAACGGCATCGGCCCTTTGCCAGCGGTGCGCTGTCCATCCCCTTTGGCCTCATGTGTTCTGCGGCTCTTCTGGCGATTGCTGCGGCGATCTGCTTCTTTCTGCCGCCGATGTTTGCCGCGATTATCGCTGTTTATATCGTTACCACCACGGCTTATTCGCTGGCGATCAAGCGGATGCTGCTGCTCGACGTCATTTGCCTGGCCGGACTGTACACTCTGCGCCTCCTCGGCGGCAAGCTGGCGGCGGACATCCCAATGTCCTTCTGGCTGATGGCCTTTGCGTTGTTCTTCTTCCTCTCGCTCGCATTCCTGAAGCGCTATGTCGAATTGCAGCATTCCGGAGCCCCGGAGCAGTCACGGATCGCCGGCCGCGGATATCGGCCGGAGGATATCGGCATCGTCGGTCAGAGCGGCGTGTCTTCCGGTTTCACCGCCGTCCTTGTTCTGGCGCTCTACATCAACAGCGACGTCGTCGGGAACCTCTATTCCGAGCCCTGGCTGATCTGGCCGCTGGTGCCGATCGTGCTCTATATCAACATGCGCGTCTGGGTTCTCGCCCATCGCCGGGAAATGAACGAAGATCCGGTCGTCTTCATCGCCTCGGACTGGCGCAGCCAGATCTTCATTGCGATCGGTGCGGCACTCCTCATCGTCGCCGGGATGGTGTGATGCTGGGCGCTTTCGACAGCTTCGGGCGGGTCGAACGGCGGCAGCGCATGGCGCTACCGGTGGCCGACGCCCTCGCAAGACTGCGGGCCCCGGCTGATGGCGCTGGTTTGTCGCTTTTGCCGTTCGGCAATGGTCGGTCCTATGGGGACAGTTGCCATAACGACAGCGGCGCGCTGGTGCCGATGCGTGCGCCCTCGGCCGATATGTCGCTCGATCCCGAAAGCGGTCTCCTCGACGCTGCCGCTGGCGTAACGCTGGAAGACATCATCGCTCTGGTGGCACCGCATGGCTTCTTCCTGCCGGTGACGCCAGGAACACGCCATGTGACGCTCGGCGGGGCCATTGCCAACGATGTCCACGGCAAGAACCACCATCTGCGCGGCACTTTCGGCTGCCATGTGGCAAGCTTCGAACTTCTGCGTTCCGATGGCGAAACCCATCACTGTTCGGCGACGAGCAATGCAGCTCTGTTTGCCGCGACGATCGGCGGCATGGGACTGACCGGGATCATCACCCGCGCACGGCTCAAGCTGATGCGCGTGTCTTCGCTGGATATTGACGAAGAGGTCGTCGCCTTCGCCAATCTTGGCGACTACTTCGATCGGGCCGAAGAGGCCGACCGGATCAACGAATATGCGGTGGCCTGGGTCGACCAGCTGGCGGCGGGTCGTTCCGCAGGACGCGGCGTGCTGATCACCGGCAACCATGCCGAAAACGGCAATCGTGACGTCGAGAGGCGGGCCAGCCGTTTGGCTGTTCCCTTCGATCTCCCTTTCTCGGCCCTCAACCGCCTCAGCCTTTCGGCTTTCAACGCAGCCTATTTTGCGGCGAAGAGCCGCAAACACGGCGTGCACCGGGCGAGCTACGGAAGCTTCTTTTATCCGCTCGATGGCGTCGGTCACTGGAACAGGCTCTACGGTCCGCGTGGCCTTTTCCAGCACCAGAGCGTCATTCCGTTCGAAGCCGCACGGCAGACGATCCCGCTGCTGCTTCAGGCGAGCCGGGATGCTGCTCACGCCTCCTTCCTGACGGTGTTGAAGCGTTTCGGCGATATCGGTTCTCCCGGTCTCCTGTCTTTCCCGCGACCGGGCTACACCCTGACCATGGATTTTCCCAACCGCGGCGCGCCAACCCTTGCGCTTCTTGAGACACTCGACCGCCTCACGATCAAGGCCGGCGGTCGCGTCAATCCCTACAAGGACCAGCGGATGAGCCCGGCCACCTTCAAGGCCGGCTTTCCCAGCTGGTCCGAACTCGAGACGTGGCGCGATCCGGGGTTCTCATCGAACTTCTGGCAACGCGCTGTACTGAATTCATCGCACTCATGACGAGACCGGACAGACCATCCGACGAGAGGACATCATGAAATACATCCCCTTCATCCTGTTCACGGTGATGACCAATGCAGCCGCACAGCTGATGCTGAAATACGGCATGATCACGCTGGGTCCGATCAGCTTTTCGGCCGATACGATGATCCAGCGGATCTTCCAGATCCTGTTCAATCCCTGGGTCTTCTTCGGCCTTGCCATGTTCGTGGTGTCGATGGCTTCGCATCTCTACGTGCTCTCGAAGGTCGACCTTTCCTTCGCCTATCCCTTCCTAAGCCTTGCCTATGTCGCCGTCGCTCTCTGCGCCTGGCTTCTGTTCAAGGAGGAGCTTGGCGGGCTGAAGATTGCCGGCATCGCCTTCATCTGCATCGGCACCGTCCTGATTGCCCAAAGCGGCAGTAGCAGCACCAAAACAGCGGAAGACAGCTCGATTGCGAAAGCGGTCGAGACCTGAGCTTCAAACCAATCTGACACGACAAAAAACCAAGAAGAAAACGGGGTTTAGAACATGAGACACATCATCTTCGGTGGAGACGGGTTCGTCGGACGCTACCTGGCACCCAGACTGCTTGCCGACGGTCACGAGGTCGTCGTTGCCGATATCGTGAACAGCGACCTGCCGCATTACCGTGATGCGCGCTTTGTCCCGACGGATGTCACGGATCCGGATTCGATCCGCAAGCTCGGCATCGGCGCCGACGACATGGTCTACAACTTGTCCGCCAAGATGCTGTCGCCGATCCAGGTCCGCGCCAAGCGGCACGACTTCTTCTTCCCGGTCAATTTTTATGGCACCGAAAACATCATCAAGGCGATGGATGCCGCCGGCGCGAAGTCGCTGGTGCACTTCACCACCGACATGGTCTATGGCCATACCTATAGCTGGCCGCAGACGGAGGATCATCCGTGTAAGCCGCTCGGCGAATACGGGCTTTCCAAGCTGAAGACCGAGGAACTGGCGGCGGACTGGCGCAAGCGCGGCATGAATATCAGCCTGTTTCGCCCGCGCCTGATCATCGGCCCGGGCCGTCTCGGCATTCTCGCCAAGCTCTTCAAGCTGATCGACAACAATCTGCCGGTGCCGATGATCGGTTCGGGCAAGAACCCCTATCAGTTCATCTCGGTGTTCGACTGCGCCTCGGCGGCGCATGCCGCCTTCAAGGCCGGCGTACCGAACGAGGTCTACAATCTCGGCTCGCTCAACCCGCCGCCGGTGAAGAAGCTGCTCGGCGATCTGGTCAAGCATGCGGGCTCGAAGTCGATCCTGGTGCCGACTCCCGCCTGGGCGGTCAAGCGCACGCTCGATTTCCTCGATCTCATCAACATGCCGCTGATGGACCCGGAGCAATATCTGATCGCCGACGAGATGTGCATCCTCGACGTGTCCAAGGGCGAACGCGAACTCGGCTGGGTGCCGCAGTATCGTGACGAGGACATGCTGATCGCCGCCTATAGCGAATACCGGAAATCGCTTGAAGGTCGTGTTGAACCCCATGCCGCAGCATCAAAGGCTGCGTGAGGAGACAGTGATGAATACTGCAGTCAGATTGAACGAACAGCCGACCCTCGATGCGGTGAAGGCGCCCCGCGCGAAAACCGAAAAGCCGAACCTTCTGTCGGTCGATCAGGCCAAGGCGCTTGACCTTCCGCAGATGACCGACCTCTTCACGCAGCACCTCAATCCCGGCCAGCTGCATTTCATGAAGCTGCTCGGCTTCCACAAGATCAAGGTCGAGCGTGCCGAGGGCATGTATTACTACGACCAGAACGGCCGGAAGATCCTCGACTTCTTCGGCGGCTTCGGGTCGCTTGCCTTCGGCCATAATCATCCGCGCATCATCGAGGCGCGCAAGACCTTCCAGGACGAGAAGCGCCACGAGATCGCGATCGCTTTCATGTCGCAATATGCGACGGCGCTTGCGCACAATCTGGCGGCCTGCTCGCCCGGTGATCTCGACATGGTCTTTCTTGGCTCGTCCGGTTCGGAAGCCATGGAAGCTGCGATCAAGGTGGCCGAGCGGGCTGCCGGCCCGCAGAAGCCGAAGGTCGTCTATGCCGAGAATTCCTTCCACGGAAAGACAAAGGGCGTCCTGTCGATCACCGACGGTTCGCTTTATCGCGGCCAGTTCAAGCTGGTCGACAATACGGTTCGCGTGCCGTTCGGCGATATCGAAGCGATCGAGAACGCCTTCCGCAGCGATCCGGAAATTGGTGTCATCGTGCTCGAAACCGTCCAGGGCGGTGGGGGCATCATTCAGGCGGATGCGGCCTTCTGGCAGAAGCTGCGCCAGCTCTGCGACCAGTATGGCGTTCTCTGGGTTGCCGACGAGGTCCAGTGCGGTCTCGGCCGTACCGGCAAGTTCTACGCCTTCGAGCATTACGGTGTCGTCCCTGACGTGACCGCGCTCGCCAAGTCACTCGGCGGGGGCAAGACCGCGATGGCTGCGATGATCGCGCGACGCGAGGTTTACATGAAGGCATATGGTACGCCTAAGACGGCGATGATCCACGCCATGGCGACCTTTGGCGGCATCGGCGAAGCCTGCATCACCTCAATCGAAGCCCTCAACGTTCTCTACGACGAGGGCCTGATCGATCGCACCGCAGAGGTCGGCGATTACCTGCTCGACCAGCTCCGGACCCTGCAGGCGCGTTACCCGAGCCTGATCAAGGAAGTCCGTGGCCAGGGGATGATGGTGGGCCTCGAATTCCACGACTTCTCGCAGACCATGCCGCTGGTGCTGCGTCCGGTCATCGCGATGCTCGACGACAAGCTGAAGGGCTCGCTGCCGGGCTTCATCGGCAGCCATCTGCTGCGCGATCATGGCGTGCTGGTGGCGTTCACCGAGTATAACCGCAACGTCATCCGCCTCGAGCCGCCGCTTATCTGCGAGCGGGAACATGTCGACCAGTTCATCGCGGCGCTGGACGAGGTGATGTCGCGCGGGATTATCCGGATCGTGAAGGATTTCGTCACCGCTCAGGTGAAGTGAACCCCACGACCATGAAAGCCTACCGGCCGGGCCCTGAGCCCGGCCTTTTTATTGGGGCTTCAACATGCCCGGACGTAGCAGGAGATCCCAGCAAGGGTCGAGAGCGACCACCTGGCGTCCGCCGAGCGCTGCCGCATAACGTTCCTCAAGCATCCGCCGCCCGGTCGTGACAGGGCATTTCGGGCGAAGCACCCCGTCGGTTGCTCGAACCGCTTCCAGTGCGTCGGCTGACACCTGTCTCACGGTTCGGAATGGGTCTGCCCCGATCTGGATCTTGCGGGTCGCGTCGCGGTCGAGGATCCAGGGAAACGGATTGACGAAATCGAGCGTCATCAGACTTTGCAGGCGGATCTGGTTGTCCGTCTCGAATTGCAGCAGCGCCTTGACCAGGATGTCTGCGGAAATGACCCAGTAGGTCTGATAATCGAGCTCGCTGTAGAGTTGCCAGCTCGGTAGTTGGCCCTGGTTTGCCAGGTCAATGTATGCCGCTCCCTGGGTGGCGTAATGGTTCTCCAGCATGACTGCCCGCTCCAGTACATCCGGCCGCATCGACACCTGCTGCATGTTGCGCAGGAGAGGAACGTCGGGCTGGACATAGGTCGGAGCGACCGCGACCGATCTCAGGGTCTTGTGTGCGACCTTGCTGAGTGTCGGGACGGTGCAGAAGGCGGCCAGCACGAGAAAGGCTATCTTCGTCCGGTCGACCAATTGCGGCAGTCGGTCATAGGCCATCAACAGAACCGGCCAGATAAAGATGAATTCCTGGCTGCCCGTGTTCTGGGTCTCAAGGATCGTTCCGCCGAGCAGGGAGATGCCGAACCACCAGTAGGATCGGTCGAAGAACCGTCTCGGCTCGGATGCATAGTTGAGATCCGCCCAGATCATCACCAGCAGAAGCAGACCGGCCGGCATCAAGACGTCGAGCTTGCCCGAGGCGACGGTCAGGAACCGCGGCAGCAAGGCATCCTGGTTCATGGCGATCAGGTCTAGGATATCCCGGATGTAGGCCGAGATCATGCCGGTGCCGAGTTCGATGATCACGAGTGGAAGCAGAAAGGCGGCCGCGGCAAGTACGAGATTGCCAAGTGAAATCCGGCGGGCGAGCACGGCGCCGAGGCCGACCAGGCCACCGACGAGGAAGCCTGTGATCTTGGTGAGAAACAGGGCCAGCATGACCAGGGCGCAGAAGAGCGCAAAGCGCGGGCCGCCGCGCATGAAAACGAGGCCTGCGGTCAAGACATAGAGAAGAAGCGAGGTCTGCCGGTTGTAAATGCCGAAGCCATCAAGCCCCGGATAGGAATGGAAGAACTGGGCATTGGCCGGGAAGGCGGCAAAGACGAGAAAAGGGATCAGCAGGAGGAAGGCCGTGGCGCGGCTTTTCCTGTCGGCGTCGATCAGCACCAACGTCATCAGCGGTGCGGTGACCGCGAGCTGTGACCATTGGACCAAAAGAAGCGGCTGCGCCCGCGGGAAGAGGTCGAGCCCCCAGGCAAAAAGGTAGTAACCCAGCGCGCCCACAGGCGTGGAAAAGTCGATGCTTGGGATCTGGCCCATTCGGATGCGCTGTGCGGCATCCAGATAGATATAGGTGTCCCAGTACATCGGGCCGATCGGCACCGCGAGCGGGAGTGTGAGCAGGACGAAAAGCGCGGCTACCGTCAGCCAGAGCCAAGCGATCGGAGACAATAGAAGATAAGACATCGTTTTTCGATCACGCGTCTTCGAAGCCGAAATATCCACCACCGCTATTGTCCCGTCCGTCAATGCTCTGCCACAAATCGGGTCATGGTGTGCATGAAAGCTTAACAGGCCGGAAACGGTGCCGATCATCGTGCATGGTCTGTCGGCTGGCGCGGTCGCTCAGGGGTAGAGATGTTCCTGCCCCTTGCGGTCGCGCACAGCGTACCGCCCATCACCGAGATCGCGGACCGCGTCCTCACCGAGTGCCACCTTGCCGTGCCCGCCGGGCAGGTCGAGGATGTAGTGGGGGATGCAAACGCCTGATATCCGCGTGCGAAGCTCCCGCATGAGAGCCTGCCCTTCGGCGATGGATAGGCGGAAGTGGCCGGTGCCCGGCGCCATGTCGGGGTGATGCAGATAGTAGGGCTTGATGCCGGTCTCGACGAATGCCCGCATCAGCGATGTCAGTGTCTCGGCGTCATCATTCACACCCTTGAGGAGCACGCTCTGGCTGACCAACTGGACGCCGCCGGCGATCAGCCGCCGACAAGCAGCGCGCACCTCCGGCGTCAGTTCACGGGGATGGTTGGCGTGCAGCGCAAGGATCACGCTTTTGCCGCTCAGCGTCAGCGCCTCGACCATCTCGGTCGTAATGCGCTCGGGATCGACAGCCGGCACGCGGGTGTGGATCCGCAGGACCCTCACGTGATCCATGGCAACCAGACGCTCGGACACTTCCCGCAGGCGTCGTGGAGACAGGATCAGTGGATCACCGCCCGTCAGGATGACCTCCCAGATGCCCGTATTTGCCGCGATATAGTCGAGCGCGTTTTTCAGGCGCTCACCCGCAAGGTTGCCGTCGCCCTGCGGGCCGACCATTTCGCGGCGGAAGCAGAAGCGGCAATAGACCGGACAGACATGCACGAGCTTCAGGAGAACCCGGTCAGGATAGCGGTGAACGATACCCTCGACAGGGGAATGCGGATGGTCGCCGATCGGATCGAGGCGCTCTGCCGGATGATCGATCAGCTCGGCAGCCGAGGGAATATACTGGGCGGCTATGGGATCGTGCGGATCTGTCGGGTCGATGAGGGCGCGTACCGTGGGAGTGAGCGCTATCGCGTAACGCTCCGCCACGGCGTCGAGCATCGTGGTCTCCTCCTCACGGATGAGCCCTTGTGCCACGAGGTCGGCCACGGAGCGCAGGGTCGTCTCAGCCAAAATGCGTCTCCGCCACCGGCGCCCAGATAACCTGGTCGATCCTCAGCGCGCCTGTCGCCAGCATCACCAGACGGTCAAAGCCGAGCGCGATGCCCGATGCGTCCGGCATTTCTGCGAGGGCTTCGAGGAAGTCCTCATCGAGTGGATAGGTCTCGCCATAGACGCGGCTCTTCTCTTGCATTTCAGCTTCGAAGCGCCGGCGCTGTTCGGCAGGGTCCGTCAGCTCGCCGAAGGCATTGGCGAGTTCAACGCCACAGGCATAGACCTCGAAACGTTCCGCGACACGGGGATCGTCGGGGCACGGGCGCGCAAGCGCTGCTTCTGCCACCGGGTAGCGATCCAGGATGGTCACGCGGCCGTTGCCGAGCCTGGGTTCCACCTTTTCGACGATGACCCGGCTGAAGAGGTCGGCCCAGGTGTCGTCATCTGCCGTGCGAATGCCAGCGTCCGCGAGTTGCCCGGCCAGTGCATTGCGATCCGTCGTGCCATCCGTTGCGATCGTGGCCAATAGATCGATGCCGGCGTGTTGCGCGAAAGCGTCTGCGACAGAGATCCGCTCTGGCTCGGCGAATGGGTCGACGCTCTTGCCAGCGAATGCGAATTGCCGCGTTCCGACCGTGCGTGCGGCCAAGGCGATCAGATCGACGCAGTCGCGCATAAGTTGCTCGTATCCCTCGCCGACCCGATACCATTCCAGCATGGTGAATTCCGGGTGGTGCAGCGGTCCGCGCTCGCGGTTTCGATAGACATGCGCGAAGCAGGCGATCCTGGCTTCACCGGCGGCGAGCAGTTTCTTGCAGGCGAATTCCGGCGAGGTGTGCAGGTAGAGCGGCGCTGCCGTTCCATCGTGGCCGATGGCATCTGTCCGGAAGGCGTGCAGATGGGCCTCGTTGCCTGGAGAGACCTGCAGGGTCGCGGTATCAACCTCGACGAAGTCATGCTCGGTGAAATGCGCGCGAAAAGCCGCCTGGATCCGGTTTCGGCCCATCAGGAAGGGACGGCGGTCCGCATGTACGGACCTGCGCCACCAAGAAGGGGATGATTGGCGGCTGTCAGTCATGCCGGAATCTCGGTCCATTTCTCAACACGGGCTGGCTATTTTACCGGATTTGGGTTAGTTGCGCCCGAGAAATTCAAAGAGGTCAGTCGGGACGGCCGTCCTTTACGACGGGTCTTACGCAGATACAAGGAATTCCAATGGTCAAGATTATCGCCTCGTCGGTGCGCAAGGGCAACGTGATCGACGTCGACGGCAAGCTCTACGTCGTCCTGACGGCTGAAAACTTCCACCCGGGCAAGGGCACGCCTGTCACTCAGGTCAACATGCGCCGCATCGTTGACGGCGTGAAGGTTTCCGAGCGCTGGCGCACGACCGAGCAGGTCGAGCGCGCGTTCGTTGAAGACGTCAATCACCAGTTCCTCTACGAGGACGGCGAAGGCTTCCACTTCATGAACCCTGAGAACTACGACCAGGTTGTCGTTGACGTCGAAACCATGGGCGACCAGAAGGCCTATCTGCAGGAAGGCATGGTCTGCATCCTGTCCATGCACGAAGGCGTCGCGCTTGCCATCCAGCTGCCGCGCCACGTAACGCTCGAGATCGTCGAGACGGAACCGGTCGTCAAGGGCCAGACGGCCTCGTCGTCTTACAAGCCGGCGATCCTGTCGAACGGCATCCGGACCATGGTTCCGCCGCATGTCGACGCCGGCATCCGCGTCGTCATCGCGACCGAAGACAATTCCTACGTCGAGCGCGCCAAGAACTAAGAGCTGTAGCTCGACCGATATCGAAAAGCCCGGCGTGGATCACGCCGGGCTTTTTTATTTGCTCGTCATTTCCCCTAATGCCGGCGGGGCGCAGGGTGCCCCGCCGGCCGTTCTCACCGGTCACGCTTGCGCCATCACGGAGCGCCCGCGTGATCAGCGTCCGGCGAGAATGGGACTGCCGAAGTTCGATGCCTTGGGGCGGGCGGCGTTTGCCTTCATGGCATCGCCCCGCTCGAGCAACATGATCTGCTCCTTCAAGTGCAGCTTGATCTTCTTCAAGGCGCGGACCCTGATGCCATCAGGCTGCGGACGGCGCTGTTCCTCGTCAATCTTGGCGGCGACGATCGAATGGCGGGCTCTGAGGGCTTTGAGCAGTTGCTTCATGGCGATCTCCTTTCGTACGTCGACAATATGAGTCTTCCGAGTTGATTGTTCCAATTGATTGATTGTATGATTTCGATAGATTCTATCTATCGAGGTCGACATGCCATTTCGCCCCAGTCATCGGCAGTTGGAATATCTGGTCATGCTTGGCGAAACCGGGCATTTCGGCGAGGCGGCCAAGAGGTGCAACGTCTCCCAGCCGACGCTTTCCGTGCAGGTTTCGCTACTCGAGAAACAGCTTGGCGTGACGCTCATCGACCGGATGCCCGGTCAGGTGATGCCGACGCCTGTTGGCGCCGAGATCATTGCGGCGGCGAAGGTCATTCTCAATGGGCTTGATGAGATCAGGGCGCTTGCCATGGGATCAAAGGCCAATCTGGGAGGAGCTATCCGGCTGGGTGTGGCGCCGTCCTTCGGGCCCTATTTCATGCCCTATCTTCTGCCGCCGCTTCACCAGACGTATCCGGAGCTCAAGGTCTATATCCGGGAAGACAGGCCCCGCCAGTTGGAGAGGGCCGTGTTGCAGGGCGAGACGGAATGCGGGCTCGGACCGCTGCCTTCCAACGAAGAAGGCCTGGTGGCGTTCCAGATATGCCGGGAGCGCATCCTGCTTGGCGTGCCCAAGGCCCATCGGCTGGCCGCATTCGATACAATTACCTCGCAGGAACTCAAGGGCGAGAAGCTGCTAACGCTCGGACCGGGGCACCGACTGATGGACGAGGTACGGCGCTTAGCGGACATGTCCGGTGCCATTCTCGCCGAAGAGTATGAAGGATCGAGTCTCGATGCTATCCGTCAGATGGTCTCCATCGAAATGGGACTGTCCCTGTTTCCCGAACTCTATGTCCGCTCCGAGTTCGGCAAGGAGGATGGGATCAAGCTTCTGACGATCGAAGACTGGCAGGGGATTCGCGACATCGGCTTCTTCTGGCGACGGTCATCGGCGCGGGGCGGTCACTTCGAGGCCCTGGCCGGTCTCGGCAGGACGGTGGCTGAACGGATATTCCGGTCCGGGGACGTCAAATGAAAATCCCCGGCAGTGCCGGGGATTTCAGATGGTTCAGGCGATGCCGCCGAGGCAGATATACTTGATCTCGGTATAGTCATCCACGCCGTATTTCGAGCCTTCGCGGCCGAGGCCCGACTGCTTGATGCCACCGAAGGGCGCTACTTCCGTGGAGATGAGGCCCGTGTTGACGCCGACCATGCCATATTCGAGCGCTTCCGCGACGCGGAACACCTTGGCGATGTCCTTCGAGTAGAAGTAGGAAGCAAGACCGAATTCGGTGGCATTGGCCAGCTCAATCACCTCTTCTTCCGTCTCGAACTTGAAGAGCGGCGCAACCGGCCCGAAGGTCTCTTCGGTTGCTACCTTCATCGCGGTGGTGACGCCGATCAGGATCGTCGGTTCGAAGAAGAGGGCGCCGGCCGCAGACGGCTTGCCGCCGAGGGCAACCTGGGCACCCTTGGACACGGCATCCGCCACATGCTCCTTGACCTTCTCGACCGCCTTGGCGTCGATAAGCGGGCCCGTGGTAACGCCATCAGCGAAGCCATCGCCGACCTTCAACTGGCCGACCTTCTCGGCCAGCTTCGTGGCGAAGGCGTCATAGATGCCCGACTGGACATAGAGGCGGTTGGCGCAGACACAGGTCTGGCCGGCATTGCGGTACTTCGAGATCATCGCGCCTTCGACGGCAGCATCGAGGTCCGCATCGTCGAAGACGATGAAGGGCGCGTTGCCACCAAGCTCCAGGCCGAGCTTCATGATCTGATCGGCCCCCTGACGCATCAGGATGCGACCGACATTTGTCGAACCGGTGAAGGTGAGCTTGCGGACCTTGTCATTGGCGCACATTTCCTCGCCGACCATCGCCGCATCGGTGGAGGTCAGGACCGAAAAGAGACCGGCAGGCAGACCGGCGCGCTCGGCGAGAACGGCAAGAGCCAGTGCCGAGAGCGGGGTCTGGGCGGCCGGCTTCGATACCATCGCGCAGCCGACGGCAAGCGCCGGTGCCACCTTGCGGGCGAGCATGGCGTTCGGGAAGTTCCACGGCGTGATGGCTCCGACGACGCCGACGGGCTGCTTGATGACCATGATCCGCTTGTCAGCCTGGTGCCCCGGGATCGTGTCGCCATAGACACGCTTGGCTTCCTCGGCGAACCACTCGACGTAAGATGCGCCGTAGAGGATTTCGCCGCGGGCCTCCGGCCAGGGCTTGCCCATTTCCATCGTCAGGATCGTGGCCAGGTCGTCGGCATGGGCGACCATCAGATCGTTCAGCTTGCGCAGAATGGCCGCACGCTCCTTGCCGGTCTTTTTGGCCCAGGCTTTCTGGGCGGTATAAGCCGCATCGATCGCCTTTTCGACGTCTGCCTTGCTCAGATCCGGGAGCACGGCGATCACGTCGCCGGTGGCCGGATTGGTCACTTCGAAAGTCTTGCCCGACTGGCTGGCGGCCAGCCACTCATTGCCGACCAGTGACTTGTCGGTCGCCAGCGTCGGGTCCTTGAGTTTGTCCGTCAGAATGTTCGAGATGGTCATGCGTCAGGCTCCTGCTGCAACTTCGCGGATCGAGGCTTCGATCAGATCGAGTGCCTCGTTGAAGACCTCGTCCTGAATGGTAATCGGGGCGAGGAAGCGGATGACGTTGCTGTAGACGCCGCATGTCAGAAGGATCAGGCCCTTCTCCAGCGCCTTCAGACGCACCGCATTGGTGAAATCCGCATTCGGCTTGTCTGTTCCCGGGATCTTGAATTCAACGGCGTTCATGAAACCAAGGCCGCGGATGTCCATGATCTGGGGAATGTCCGACCGCAGGCTTTCGAGGCGCTGCTTCAGGCGGTTGCCGAGCTGGTTGGCGCGGTCGCAGAGGTTTTCCTCTTCGATCACGTCAAGAACGGCATGAGCAGCTGCGATCGCCAGCGGGTTGCCGGCATAGGTGCCGCCGAGGCCGCCGGGGCCGGGGGCATCCATCAGTTCGGCGCGGCCGGTTACGGCCGACAGCGGGAAGCCGCCGGCAAGGCTCTTGGCCATGGTCGTGAGGTCCGGAACGGCATCGTAGTGCTCCATGGCAAACATCTTGCCGGTGCGGGCAAAGCCGGTCTGGACTTCGTCGGCGACGAGGAGAATGCCGTGTTCGTCGCAGAGTTCGCGCAGCGCCTTCATCAGAGCGCGCGGAACGTCATAGAAGCCGCCTTCGCCCTGGACGGGTTCCAGGATGATGGCTGCGACGCGCTTCGGGTCGACATCGGCCTTGAACAGCTTGTCGAGCACGTCGAGCGAGGTCTCGACGTCGATGCCGTGCATTTCGAGCGGGAAGGGCACGTGGAAGACGTCGCCCATCATCGGGCCGAAGCCGACCTTGTAGGGCACGACCTTGCCGGTCAGCGCCATGCCGAGGAAGGTGCGGCCGTGGAAGCCGCCGGTAAACGCGATGACAGCCGAGCGGCCGGTGGCGCAACGGGCGATCTTGATGGCGTTTTCTACGGCTTCGGCGCCGGTTGTCGCGAAGATCGTCTTCTTCTCGAAATTGCCCGGCACGATCTTGTTGAGACGCTCGGCAAGCGCGACGTAGTTTTCGTAAGGCACGACCTGATGGCAGGTGTGGGTGAAGCGGTCGAGCTGGTTCTTCACGGCTTCGACGACCTTCGGATGGCGATGGCCGGTGTTGAGAACGGCGATGCCACCGGCGAAATCGATGTAGCGTCGGCCCTCGACATCCCAAATCTCCGAGTTCTCAGCCTTGTCGGCATAGATCTGCGTGGTCATGCCGACGCCGCGGGAAATGGCGTCATTCTTGCGAGCTGAGATTTCGGCGTTCTTCATCGTTTTCGTCCTGTGCGAAGGGTTGCCAGCGGCGTTGCAGAGGGCTGCAATCGCGCGGTGCTATATTTCCTACATTTTTTCTGTAGACTTGCAATATGCCTTATCGGCATTATCACGCAAGACTGCGACATTTGATGAGGGCAGCGTGGACGATATCCGGTTCAAGATTGCAGAGGCAGCGCGCATGGCGGGCGTGTCGCCGTCGACGCTTCGCCTCTGGGAAAGCCAGGACCTGATCCAGCCGTTCCGGACACCGACCGGCCAGCGCGTCTATGATCGGGTGTTGGTGGATCGGCTGAAGCGGATCGCCTGGCTGCGGACGGAGAAGGGCCTTAATCCGGCGGCGATCCGCGAGACGCTGCGGGAATTTTCGTCTGATGCCGACGAGGAGAGCGTCGAAACTGAGGATGATACTTCCGATATCCGCGCAGGCACGCGAATGCGGCGTCTGCGGCGAGAGGCGGGCAAGACGCTCGAATACGTCGCCCAGGCGACGGGGGTGTCGGTATCGCAGCTCTCGACATTCGAGCGGACCTCGCAAGGACTGTCGTTTACCGCCCTGCATGAGGTTGCCCGGCATCTCGGCACGACACTCGCGTCGCTCAGCGGCCAAGAGGAGGGCAGGGGCGGCGAAAGCCTGATCCGCGACGGCAAGTGGTCGTCATGGCCAACCACTTCCTCCGGTGTGGCCGTTCAGGTTCTGGCGGAGGGTCGCAACATGATGGAGTGCAACCGCTTCCAGCTTGCCCCCGGGGCGTCGAGCGAGGGCGCCTATCAGCACGAGGGAGAAGAGTTCATCCACATGCTCTCCGGAAGCCTCGAGATTATCCTCGACGGCGACCAGTTCTTTGAACTGCATGCCGGCGACAGCTTCTATTTCGAAAGCCGCAGGCCACATTCCTGGCGGAACATTTCGAGTGGCGAGACGGTCCTCATCTGGATCAACACGCCTGCGACCTTCTGAGGTGAGGCAAAGAAAAACCCGGCAACCGTTTCCGGTGCCGGGCTCTGATGTGTTTGCCGGAGGTGCTTACCTGCTGGCGACGACCGTCTTCGATCCGTCCCACGCATAGCCGCCGCCGATCGCAACGTTCAGCTGGACATAACCATTTGCCAACTGCTGAACAGCCTGGGCGAGGTTGGCCTGAGCGCTGGCGACGTTGCGCTGTGCATCGAGGACGTCGAGCAGCGAGGAGGCGCCGTCACGGTAGCTTGCGGTAGCAAGCGACAGGGCTTCCTCGTAGGAGCGCACGGTAGCCGTCAGGGCCGACACCGTCTGACGGGTACGGCTCACGGCAACAAGCGCGTTCTCGACTTCGGAGACGGCGCTCAAGACCGTCTGCTTCCAGGCGAGATAAGCTTCGCGGGCCGCCGCTTCACGTGCCTTGATGTTGGCGCGGCGTGCGCCGGCATCGAAGATCGGCAGGTTCAGGCTCGGACCGAAGCCCCATGATGTCGCGCTACCGCTCGCTGCCGATGTGGCGACCAGTGTCGGCGAAATCGAGCCGCTGAGGGTGATCGACGGATAGAGGGCTGCTTCCGCAACGCCGATTTCGGCGGTTGCTGCTGCGAGATTGCGCTCGGCTGCGCGGATGTCCGGGCGGTTGCGGATCAGGTCCGCGGGAACGCCCGCGTTCACGCCACGACGAGCGTAAGGCTGGGCTGCACCCTTCTGGAGGTCGGCAAGCAGGCTTGTTGCGGGCAGGCCGAGCAGCAGTGAAATGCGGTGGACCGACTGGCGGAAGGAGATCTCAAGGCCCGGAATTTCCGCGAGCGTCGAATTGACGAGACCTTCAGACTGGACGACGTCGAGGCGTGAAGCTGCTCCGGCCTCGAGCTGCAGGCGTGTCAGCTCCAGTGTTTCACGACGCGAGGACAGGTTCTTGCGGGCGATCGCGATCCGTTCCTGGTAGTAGCGTGCATCGACATAGGCCGAGACGACACTGGACAAGAAGGTCAGGCGGGCCACATCGGCGCCGGCATAGGCCGCATCGAGGGTTGCCTTCGCGCTTTCCTTGGAACGGCGGTACTGGCCGAAGAGATCAATCAGCCAGGAAACGCCGAGCGTGCCGCTCGTCGTGTTCGTGGTGTCGCTATCACGGGTTCTCAGCGCGCCGCTGCCGTTCGTCTTCGATACCTGATGATCGGTAGATACGTTCAGCTGGGGAAACGCTGCCGAGTCTGCCGCTTCGAAGCTGGCTTCCGCAGAGGTAATCCGCTCGATCGCCTGCAGTACATCGAGGTTCTGGGCGAGGCCGGTTTCAACCAAGCCGTTCAGACGGCGGTCGTTGAAGGCGGTCCACCAGGGAGCCAATGTCACGTCGGCCGACGCGCGGGCGCTGCCTTCGGAGAACTTGACGGGGAGGGCGGTCTGCGGCGCCTCATGGTTCGGACCGACGACACAGCCGGAAAGGAGGAGCATTGCGAGTGGTGCGGCGGCACGAATCTTGAGCATCACGTGTTCCTGTAAAAGTCCCCCGGTCTTGCCACGACGAGGTTTAGCATGACCTCGAGCCAACGACCGACTTACACACGCAGGCTACCGCAGCAGCCTACGCATTAGTTGGTTAACATAGTTTGTCAATCACGACGACGACAGCGCTTCCTTCGGTTTTGCACCGCCGAAAATCTGCCGGATTATGACGAAAAACGACGGTACGAAGAAGATTCCGAGCGCCGTAGCCGTAAACATGCCGCCTAGGACGCCAATACCAATCGAATTCTGTGCTGCAGAGCCCGCACCGGTCGCGATCGCCAGCGGCACCACACCCAGAATGAAGGCGAGCGAGGTCATGATGATGGGGCGCAACCGGAGCTTTGCAGCTTCGAGTGTTGCATCAATGACACTGATTCCGGTAGCCTGGCGATCCTTCGCGAACTCCACGATCAGAATCGCGTTCTTTGCCGCTAGACCAATTGTCGTGAGCAGTCCGACCTTGAAATAGACGTCGTTGGACTGGCCGAAGACATAGGCCGCCGCGACCGCTCCCAGGACCCCCACCGGTACCGCCATGATGACGGAGAACGGGATCGACCAGCTTTCATAGAGGGCTGCGAGGCAGAGGAAGACGATCAGGACCGAGAGCGCGTAGAGCATGGGGGCCTGCGAACCAGACAGGCGCTCCTGATAGGAGATGCCCTGCCAGGCTACGGTATAACCACCACCCAGATCGGCGGTCAGCTGTTCCCATCGTGTCCATGGCCGTGCCGGAGCTCACGCCGCCGCCTGCTGCGCCTTCCATCGAGATGGCGCCGACGCCGTTAAATCTGCTGAGCGTCGGTGCGCCGCTGATCCACTGCGTCCTGATGAAGGACGAGAAGGGAACCATCTCGCCGTTGGCATTGCGGGCATGCCAGTCGTTGATCGCGGTTTCCTGCATGCGGTAGGGTGCATCGCCTTGGACATAGACCGGCTTCAGTTCGCCGTTCAGGGTAAAGTCGTTGACGTCACGGCCCGCAAAGATGGTCGACAGCATGCTGTTGACCGTTGCGATGTCGAGGCCCATGGCGCCCATCTTTTCCTGGTCGAGCAGAAGCTTCAACTGGGTTTCAGCCGGCGGGTTGTTTGAGCGCAGCGAACTCACGTTCGGATTGGAACTGCCCACCTGCATCAATTGCTGCGATGCGGCCGTCAGTGCTTCGGTGCCTCTATTGCCGCTGTCGACCAGATACATGGAGAAGCCACTCGACGTGCCGAGACCGGGGATCGCAGGCGGCGCCAGTGGGAAGACCATAGCGTCACGAAGCGTGAAGAAATAGCCCATGGCGCGCTGTACGACGGCAGGCGCGGCAAGCTGCGGGTCTTCGCGCAGTTCGAAGTCCTTAAGCTTGGCAAAGACCAGCGCGTAGTTCTGGCCGGCACCGACAAAGGAGAAGCCGGAGACGGAGAAGACGTCCTGGATCGCGTCCTTTTCCTTATCGAGATAGTAGTCCTCGATCTTCTTGATGATCTCTTCGGTGCGCGTGACAGTTGCGCCGTTCGGCAGCTGGACGATCGTCATCAGCACGCCCTGGTCCTCTTCCGGGAGGAAGGAGGAAGGCAGGCGCAGGAAGAACCAGCTCATGCCAGCGATCACGATCGCGAACATCAGCATGACCCGAAGCGGACGCTTGAGAAGATAGCCGATCGACGAGACATAACCGCCGGTCGCGCGATCGAAGTTACGGTTGAACCAGCCACCAAGACCGCCCTTCGGCTTGTGGTGGTCGACCGGCTTCAACATCGTCGCGCAGAGCGCCGGGGTTAGAACAAGAGCAACGACAGCAGAAAGCAGCATCGCCGAGACGATGGTCACGGAGAACTGGCGGTATATGATGCCGGTCGAGCCGCCGAAGAAGGCCATCGGAATGAAGACGGCCGTCAGGACGAGGGCGATGCCGACGATTGCGCCGGTGATCTCGCCCATGGACTTCTGGGTTGCCTCGAGCGGAGACAGTCCTTCCTCGGACATGATGCGCTCGACGTTTTCAACCACGACGATCGCGTCATCGACAAGCAGACCGATCGCCAGAACCATGGCGAACATGGTCAGCGTGTTGATCGAGTAGCCCGTCAACGCGAGGATGCCGAAGGTACCGAGAAGAACGACGGGCACCGCAATCATAGGAATGATGGTGGCGCGCAGGTTCTGAAGGAAGACGAGCAGGACTACGAAGACCAACACAATGGCTTCGAGCAGGGTGTGAACGACCTTTTCGATCGACAGCTGCACGAAGGGCGTGGTGTCGTAGGGGTAGGTGATCACCACGTTTTCCGGCAGCGATGGTGCGATTGTTGCAAGCTGCGACTTCACGCGTTCTGCCGTATCCAGTGCATTGGCACCGGTCGCCAGATTGATGGCGAAGCCGGTCGCCGGATTGCGGTTGGAGCGGGTCTTGGTGGCGTAGCTTTCCTGGCCGACCTCGATGCGCGCGACATCGCTCAGTCGCACGGTGGCGCCGTCTGTCTCGGTCTTCAGGATGATGGATTCGAAGTCGGATACGGACTGCAGCTGGCTTTGAGCGGTCACGGTGACCGTCAGCTGCTGACCCGCCGGCGCCGGCTGGCTGCCGAGGGCACCAACGGAAACCTGCGTGTTCTGCGCCTGGATGGCGGAGGTTACGTCCGTCGGTGTCAGCTGGAACTTGTTGAGTTTGAACGGGTCGAGCCAGACGCGCATGGCGTAGCCGGTACCGAACACTTCAAGGCTTCCCACGCCTTCCAGACGCTTGATCTGATCCTCGATCTGCGAGGAGAAAATGTCGCCAAGCTCGACATTGCTGCGGGCGCCATCCGTGGACACCAGTGCGCCGACGAGCAGGATGCTCGAGGTCGAGCGCGTTACCGAGATGCCGGCCGACTGGACGATATCCGGCAGTTGCGACTGGACGAGCTGCAGCTTGTTCTGGACCTGAACCTGGGCAATTTCGGGATCGATCGAGTTGCCGAAGGTCAGCGATACGGAGGCCGAGCCGGTGCTCGACGATGACGTCATATACGTCAGGTCATCAAGGCCGGTCATGCCGTCTTCGATGATCGATGTGACTGACTTCTCCACCGTCTCCGCGCTTGCGCCATTATAGCTTGCCGATATCTGCACGGTTGTCGGTGCAATTTCCGGGTACTGCGAAATTGACAGCGTCGAAATCGCGAGCGCACCGCCGAGCATGATGATGATCGCGATCACCCATGCGAAGATCGGGCGTCGAATGAAATACTGGGCCATGGATTATCCTCTACGCCTCGATTGCCTTGTCTGTCGCACAATCAGGGTTGTGCGGCAGGGGCGGCAGCCGGCGCCGCAGTTTCCTGGACGATCCCGTTCTCATCAATCTGCGCTTCGACCGGCTGGACGGGGGCGCCGTCGCCAATCCACTGGAAGCCGTCGACTATGAGCTTGTCGCCATCATTGATGCCGCTGGCCACGAGCCAGTTGTTGCCGGAAACCTGCGCTTCGTCGAAGATCCGGGTCTCGACCGTGTTCTCTGCCGTGACGAATTTTGCCGAAAGCTCTCCATTGGCGCTGCGCGTGGCTGCCCGCTGGGGGATCAGGAAGCCGTCTTCCGTGCCGACGGTCACCGTGGCGCGGACGTACATGCCTGGCAGGATAAGGCCTTCGGGATTGTCAAACACAGCACGGATCGAATAGGTACCGGTCGTCTGACTGACCGCCATTTCCGACATGTCGAGCTTTCCGACAACTGGGTATTCGTGGCCGTCCTCAAGCGTCAGCCGGATTTCGGATGCGCCGTTTTCGTTGCGGTTGATGCGACCCTCGGTGATGGCCTCGCGCAGACGAAGAAGATTGACGCTCGATTCCGTCAGGTCGATGTAGATCGGATCAAGACGGCGCAGGGTCATAAGGCTGTCGGTCTGGTTTGCGGTGACGACGTTGCCGACCGAGTAGCGCGACGCAGTGGTCACGCCTTCGAAGGGGGCGCGAATTTCTGTGAGAGCGAGTTCGATCTCGGCGGAGCGCAGCGCTGCGTTTGCCTGAGCGACATCTGCCTCAGCCTGCAGAAGCGTCACACGGGCGTTTTCGAGTTCCACCTGGGTGGCGCCGCTGCCGACCAGCCGTTCCTGACGCGCAAGGTTGGATTGGGCCGTCGGCACGCCGGCTTCAGCCTTCTGCAGACTGGCCTGGGCCTGGGCCTGGGCGGCGCGGTACGTGTCGTCTTCGATCTTGTAGAGCAGATCGCCCGGCTGAACTTCGCTGCCTTCCTTGAAGGCAATTTCCTTGATGATGCCGCTCACGCGTGGGCGGATTTCTGCGGTCTGGAAGGCGGCTGCGCGTCCCGGCAGGGTACTTGTCAGCGGTTGCAGTTCCTTCTTCATCACCACAACGCTCACGGCTGCAGGTGGCCGTTCGCCGCCAGCCCCTGCGGCGCCGCCGTTGTCAGCCGTTCCCTGATCGGAGCAACCCGCCAGGACGGCGGTGCAAACGAGAATGGCGGAGGCAAGTCTGAAGCTTGGGCGCATCAAGGAATCCCACTGAGAAAGGTCACAGAACATTACAAGTCATGGACCAGCGCCGCTGAAATCAGGCACTGGCGAGACGGCGAGAAAGGGCGCATCCAAGGGAGGCGGTTCTCTTCAGTCGAAGTGACGTAAATGAACAATCGTCACTTTGCAAGTGGTGACCGCAGTGCAGTATCGATCAGGGCGACGACTTCCCGACAACGTGTTGCCATTATGCCAGCCTTCTCCATTCCCGTCATGACAGGGTGGATGACGCAGGCCAGTGCATCGAAGGATGTGTTTGCCAATCGCGGCACGTCGCCTGCATGGTAGACGCCTTCCCGAATGCCGGCATGGATGATTTCCGCGATCATGCCGACGACGATCTCGCGGTACCGATCGCCGCAATCGAGTTCCTCTGTGATCGTCACGAGGATCATTTCGAACACGAAGGGTGCATCCTTCTGCTCGGAGAGGTGCTCCTGCATGAGATGGTGGGCGAGGGCGTAAAGCCGTTCGGGGGCGGGCTTGTCGCTGGCCAGGGACTTCAATGCATGGAGCGTCTGCTCGATCGCGCGGGTGGCAATCGCATCAACAAGGCTCGTCTTGGTTCGAAAATGCTTGAAGACATTGGCCGGTGACATCGACAGTTCGGCTGCAATGTCTGCAATCGTGACGCTGGCATAGCCATGGGTCCGGAAAAGCTTCTCGGCGGTGTTCAGGATCTCTTCGCGCGTCTCCTCAGCGGGTCTGCGCGGACGACGCACGGGAACGCCGGCACCCTTGTCGGGGCAGCATGCGCCAGATCGTGCGCGAGGGTCCTGATCCATGGGGCCACCTTTCTCAGGGGAAGTACGATGCCAGATTCTGGCGGATACGGGCGAAGGGGCTTTCGCCTGTGTCATCAGGCTGGAACGGCAGCCCCGTGATCGCTTCGAATGCCCTAATATAGACCTTCGATGTCTCCTCGACCAGTGATGCCGGGATTTCCGGAATGGCATCGACATAGGGATCGCAACGTTCGGCAACCCAGGCGCGGACGAAATCCTTGTCGAAACTCTGCGGGCGCTCTCCCTTTTCAAAGCTCGCCTGGTAACTGTCGGCAATCCAGTAGCGGCTGCTGTCAGGGGTGTGGATTTCATCGGCGAGGATGATCGTGCCGTTTTCGTCCGTGCCGAATTCATATTTGGTGTCGACGAGGATCAGGCCGCGCTCGGCGGCAAGCTTCTGGCCACGGGCGAACAGTGCCAATGCATAGGTTGACAGCGTTTCCCACTGCTCGGCCGTCAAAAGCTTCTTCTCGACGATCTCGTCGGGCGTCAGCGGTTCGTCGTGGCCACCGTCGAATTCCTTGCTGGTCGGCGTGATGATCGGGGTCGGGAGCTTTTCGTTGTCGCGCATGCCGTCTGGCAGGCTGATCCCGTACATCTCACGCTCGCCCTTCTTATAGAGAGTGAGGATCGATGTCCCGGTGGTACCGGCGAGGTAGCCACGGACCACGATCTCGACCGGCAGGATCTCCAGGCGCTTTCCGATCACCACGTTGGGGTCGGGATAGGAGATGACATGGTTCGGGCAGATGTCGCTGGTCTTTTCGAACCAGTAGCGTGCCGTCTGGGTCAAAACCTGGCCCTTATAGGGAATGCAGGTGAGGATCCTGTCGAAGGCGCTCAGACGATCGGTCGAGATGATGATGCGGCTGCCGTCTGGAAGGTCGTAGTTCTCACGCACCTTGCCGCGATAGTAGTTCGGCAGTTCCGGATAGTGGGCTTCGGAAAGGATGCGCATGGATGTCCTCGATGTCTCGTCGGCTGTGGCAAGTTTGACGGTGTGCCCGTTGTCCCGCGGTACCCGAAAGAGGCGGCGGTTTCAAAGAAAAAGCGCATGAGGCTTGCCCATGCGCTTTCTATATCAAAGGTGGTCAGACGGCTGCGCGATGCAGGCGACCGTTGAAGAGGCCGTTGTCCGTCGCCTGCCGAAGCGACTTGGCGGCGGCGAGCACGGCAAGGTCGACGAGCGGCTCGACCAGGA